>CAVTYA010000018.1:0-313010 GCA_963738765.1 uncultured Alphaproteobacteria bacterium
ATCGACGTCGAGCGTCAGGTCATCGCCGGGACGCAGCGGCGCAAGCCAGCGCATCTCGTTGACCCCGGGCGAGCCGAGCGACGCTGTGCGACCGATAAAACCATCGAACAGCATCCGCATCATCAGCGAGCCGAGATGCCAACCCGAGCCGGACAGGCTCTTGAGCATCGATTTTTGCGCGGCCTCCTCGTCGAGATGCATCGGCTGCGGGTCGTATTCGGCGGCAAAGGCAAGGATCTCCTCGCGCGTGACGTGGCGCGGGCCGAATGTGCCGAAACGGCCGGGCTTGAAGTCTTCGAAGGTGAGCGTGGTCATGATGGGGATATAATGGAGGGAGGCCCGATTGTGGCCGTTATTTGCGGCAATCTCAACCCGCCCACTCGCATAGCTCGTCCCTGACTTGCCCGAACCGGTATTCGGAGCTAGCCCTTTGCTCTCACGGGACCGCTTGGACGCGAATCATATTCGACCTGCCGGGAGAACCACCGATGTTCGATTTTCAGGACCTGTTTCAGTGGGACCGCTTCATCACGCCCACCATCATCAAGACCTTCTACTGGCTGGTGATCGGATTGATCGTGCTGTTCGGCATCTCCGGTATCTTCTCCGGCCTCGCCGCCATGGCGATCAGCCCGTTCGGCGGCTTTATCGTGCTGCTGTCGTCGATCGCCGGTGTCGTGGTCGGCGTGGTGTTTTCGCGCATCGCCGCGGAATTCATCCTGATCGTGTTCCGCATCAACGAGCACCTCGGCGCGATCCGCGACCAGGGGCAGATGCGCTAGGGCCCTGCCGTCATCGCGAGCGGAGCGAAGCAATCCATCTTGCCGTGCGAAGAAAGAATGGATTGCTTCGTCGCTACGCTCCTCGCAATGACGTCTTAAGCGTCTGCGCCTAGTTATTAAACCTGAAATGCATGACGTCGCCGTCGGCGACGACATATTCCTTGCCTTCGAGCCGCAGCTTGCCGGCGTCGCGCGCGCCGGCTTCACCGCCGAGCGCGACATAGTCGGCATAGGCAATGGTCTCGGCGCGGATGAAGCCTTTTTCGAAATCGGTATGGATGACGCCCGCCGCCGCCGGTGCCTTGGTGCCGCGGTTGATGGTCCAGGCGCGGGCTTCCTTCGGGCCGACGGTGAAATAGGTGATGAGGTCGAGCAGTTGATAGCCGGCGCGGATCAGGCGGTCGAGGCCGGCCTCTTCCAGGCCGAGCGTGTCGAGAAACTCGGTGCGCTCCTCGCGCGACAGGGTGGCGATCTCGGATTCGATCTTGGCGGAGATCGCCACCGCGACCGCGCCCTCCTTCTTGGCGTGTTCGAACACCTGCGCCGAAAACTTGTTGCCGTCCTTGGCCGAGCCTTCCTCGACATTGCAGACATACAGCACCGGCTTCGACGTCAGCAGCCCGAGCATGTTGAAGGCGCGCTCTTCCTCCGGCTTGCGCTGGAGAAACCGCGCCGGCTTGCCTTCGCGCAGCAGCACCAGCGCGCGGTTGACGAGATCGAGCTGCTCCTTGGCGTCCTTGTCGTTGCCCTTGGCCTTCTTGGAAAGGTTATCGACGCGCTTTTCGAGACTGTCGAGATCGGCGAGCATCAGCTCGGTCTCGATGATCTCGATGTCGGCCAATGGCGCGATCTTGCCTTCGACATGGGTGATGTCGGAATCCTCAAAACAGCGCACCACATGCGCGACCGCATCGACCTCGCGGATGGTGGCGAGGAACTGGTTGCCGAGGCCTTCGCCCTTGGAGGCGCCGCGGACCAGGCCGGCGATATCGACGAAGGTCAGCCGCGTCGGGATGATCTGCGCCGACTTGGCGATTGCCGACAGCTTGTCCAGCCGGGGATCGGGCACCGCGACCTCGCCGACATTCGGCTCGATGGTGCAGAACGGATAGTTCGCCGCCTGCGCCGCAGCCGTCTCGGTCAGCGCGTTGAACAGCGTCGATTTGCCGACATTGGGCAACCCGACGATACCGCATTTGAATCCCATAGTGTGTCCTGAAGTCCGTTGCGGACGGTCGGCGGCACGTTACGCAGCGCCGTCATCGCCCTTGTCGAAAAATCCCTTGGCCTGCAGTGCCAGGTGCACCCTGTTCTGGAACGTCGAATCCTTGTCGGTTGCGAGCAGACCGGCATTGTCGGCGACCGCCTCGCACAGCGCCTCGACCCAGGGTCGATCGCTCTTGGCGAAATCCGACAGCACGTGGCTATGCACCATTTCCTTGATGCCGGGATGACCGATCCCGAGCCGCACCCGGCGATACTCGTTGCCGATATGCGAGGAGATCGAGCGCAGCCCGTTATGTCCGGCGATGCCGCCGCCGATCTTGACGCGCACTTTCGCCGGCGGCAGTTCGAGCTCGTCCTGAAACACGGTGATCTCGCCGGCCGCAAGTTTGAAGAAGTTCGCCGCTTCCTGAACCGCCCGCCCCGACTCGTTCATGAACGTCGCGGGCTTCAGCAAAACGACGCGTTCGCGATCGAGCGTGCCTTCCGACGTCTCGCCCTGAAAACGGCGGCGCCATGGTGCGAAACCATGACGCCGCGCAATTTCATCGACGACCGAAAAACCGACATTATGGCGGTTGTTCGCGTACTTCGCGCCGGGGTTACCGAGACCGACAAACAGTCGCATGACGCGGCATCCCGCGTCCGCTTACTTCTTCTTGTCGCCACCGGCAGGCGCCTTCGCACCAGCCGCAGGTGCCTTCGCACCCGCCGCTGGGGCAGCAGCACCCGCTGCGGGCGCTGCCGCTGCAGCACCGGCAGCCGGAGCCGCACCGGCAGCAGGAGCAGCAGCACCGCTAGCCGCAGCAGCCGCAGCAGCCTTCTGTTCTTCGGCGTAGCCGGACGGCGGCACGATGGTCACAAGCGTCGCGTCCTCGCGCGACAGCGACTTCACGCCGGCAGGCAGCTTGATGTCGGACAGATGCAGCGAGTGGCTGATTTCCAGCGTGCTGGCATCAGCTTCGATGTACGGCGGAATGTTCTCGACCGAGCATTCGATGTCGATGGTGTGGGTGACGATGTTGATGGTGCCGCCGCGCTTGACGCCGGGCGAGGCGTCGCCGTTCGCCACGTGCAGGGGAACGCTGACGCGGATGGTGGCGCCTTCGCCGAGTCGCATGAAATCGACATGGATCGGGAAATCACGCACCGGGTCGAGATGGAAGTCGCGCGGAATCACGCGATGCTTCTTGCCCTCGAGATCGATGTCGTAAATCGTGGTCAGGAACCGGCCTGCCAGGATGCGCTGGCGCAGTTCGGCATCGTCGACCGAGATGGTCACGGGGGGCTGGTTGTCACCATAGATCACTCCGGGAACTCTCCCGGCGCGACGCTCTGCCCGGGCGGCCCCCTTGCCGCTCTTCGGACGTGCGGTCGCCTTCAATTCCTTGACGGTCGCCATTGTGCTTAAGTCCTTGTTTTCTAAAAAGTTAAAGGCCGCATCGCGGCCCGGTAGCGTCCCACAGCAAGCCTCCAGGGGTGCGGGGGCTGCGGACGTGGCGGGCTTTTAGCCCCAAAGGGGCGAAATGACAAGGAAATGCGGGGATTTTTATGGTGGTTACGGGCAGAAATGCCCCGCAACCCGTATGCCCGGGCATCCATCGTTTACCTGTAGCCCGGATGGAGCGAAGCGAAATACGGGAAAAGTCCAGCACGGGTACGAGGACCCCGGATTTCGCTTCGCTCCATCCGGGCTACGGGGCCGTACTACCCGCCCGACTTCATGCTCCCGGCGCCGCGGGCGAACCCCCCAGCTTGGCCTCCAGCGCCGCGATGCGGGTTTTCAGCGCCTCATTCTCCTCGCGCGCCAGCCGGGCCATGTCCTTGACCGCGTCGAACTCCTCGCGCTTGACGATATCGAGGTCGCGCAGGATTTTTTCGGCCTGGTTGCGGACCACGGTGTCGACCTCGCGCTTGACGCCCTGGGCGGCGCCGGCGGCGTCGTTCATCAGGCGGCCGATCTCGTCGAAAAACCGATTGCTGGTCTGGGTCATCTGGAACGCTCCGCTCGCTGCGAATTGCAAAATTGGTGGCCAAGGACTGGTAGCCATGACGAGACAATGGCGATCCGGAGGCCGCGGTTCAAGGCCGACGTGATCCCGGTTCGCCTTGTCATGCTGCGGTTTCCTTGCAATCGTATTCAACGCCCAAGAACAAATCAGAATCACAACAGGTGAAGAAACGCCCATGATCGACCAGCAAATCGACATTCCCACCAAGGACGGCAAAACCACCACTTTCATCACCCACCCCGAGCGCGGCGGCCCGTTTCCCGTCATCATCTTCTACATGGACGCGCCCGCGATCCGCGAGGAATTGCGCGATATGGCGCGACGGCTCGGCACGTCAGGCTATTACGTGATGCTGCCCAATATGTACTACCGCTCCGGCGCCATGGAGCTCGGCCCGATCAATCCGGATCCGAATTCGCCCGAGCGCAAGCGCATGTTCGAACTGATGAACTCGCTCAACATTCCGCTCGTGATGGAAGACACCAAGGCGCTGCTCGCCTACGCCGACGGCCAGTCGGCCGCGAATACGAAGATCGTCGGCACCGTCGGCTACTGCATGAGCGGGCAATACGCGATCAATGCCGCCACGCATTTTCCGGAACGGGTGAAGGCCGCAGCTTCGATGTACGGCGTGCAGCTGGCCTCCGATCGGCCCGACAGTCCGCATCTCGCCGGCCAGAAGACCAAGGCCGAACTTTATTTCGGTTGCGCCGAGACCGATATTTACGCGCCGATGGAGATCGTCGAGAAGGTAAAGAGCCAAATGAAGGCCGATGCCGCCAACGCCGAGGTCGAACTCTATCCCGGAACCCATCACGGTTTTGCGTTCCCGAAACGCCCGGTGTACGACCGCGACGCTGCCGAGCGGCACTGGGAACGGCTGCTGGCGCTCTATCGCCGCAATCTCTCGTAAATTCAGGAACTCGATGCCCTTCCTCACCATCACCTTTCCGGTTTTCGACCCGATCGCCGTCTCGATCGGGCCCGTCGCGATCCGCTGGTATGCGCTGGCCTATATCGGCGGCATTGTGCTCGGGTGGATCTACGCGCGGGCGCTGATCAAGAATGAAAAATTGTGGGGCGGACCGGCGCCGATCTCGCTGGTGCAGCTCGACGATTTCATCCTGTGGGTCACGGTCGGCATCATCCTCGGCGGCCGCACCGGCTACGTGCTGTTCTACAATCTGCCGTTCTTTGCCCAGCATCCGGCCGAGATTTTCGAATTGTGGAAGGGCGGCATGTCGTTCCACGGCGGCTTCCTCGGCTGCGTCGCCGCGGTGATCCTGTTCTGCCGCGCCAACAAACTTCCGATCCTCTCGCTCGGCGACATCACCACTGCCGTCGGGCCGATCGGACTGTTCCTCGGGCGGCTCGCCAATTTCATCAACAGCGAGCTGTGGGGCCGGGTGGCGGATTCCAGCGTGCCGTGGCGGATGGTGTTTCCCAATGGCGGGCCGGATCCGCGCCATCCCAGCCAGCTCTATGAGGCCGGGCTCGAAGGCATCCTGCTGTTTGCGATTTTGGCCGTAATGATCCGGATGGGGGCCCTGAAGCGGCCCGGCCTGATCCTCGGCAGTTTCATTGCGATCTATGGTTTTGCACGGATCACCGGCGAATTCTTCCGGGAGCCCGACCCGCAGCTCGGCTTTTTGTGGGGCGGGCTGACGATGGGTATGCTGCTGTCCGTGCCAATGATTATTGTCGGCGCTATCATCATTGCGGCGGCGATACGCCGCCGGGCACCGGAACATATCGAGAAATCAATTTAAGGCAGGCCGTGACCGAATATTCGCCGCTGCAGTCCGAGATCAGGAAGCTGATCAAATCGTCGGGGCCGATGCCGGTCTGGCGCTACATGGAACTGTGCCTGATGCATCCCGAGCACGGCTATTACGTGTCGCGCGATCCACTCGGACGCGAGGGCGATTTCACCACCGCGCCCGAAGTGAGCCAGATGTTCGGCGAACTGCTCGGACTGTGGGCGGCCTCGGTCTGGAAGGCGATCGGTTCGCCGCCGATGTTGCGGCTGGTCGAACTCGGCCCCGGCCGCGGCACCATGATGGCGGACGCGCTCCGGGCCTTGCGGGTGCTGCCGCCGCTGTACCAGTCGCTCAGCATCCATCTGGTCGAAATCAATCCGGTGCTGCGCGAAAAACAGCGGGCGACGCTGTCGGGCGTGCGCAACATCGCCTGGCATGACAGCATCGACGAGGTACCCGACGGCCCCACTGTCATCTTCGCCAACGAATATTTCGACGTGCTGCCGATCCACCAGGTGGTGAAGCGCGAGACCGGCTGGCACGAACGCGTGGTTCTGCTCGACGACGGCGACAGGCTGATGTTCGGCGCCGCCGCCGAGCCGACCCCGCGCTTCGAGGTGCTGCTGCCACCGCTGGTGCGGGCCGCACCCGTCGGCGCGGTGTTCGAATGGCGGCCCGATGCCGAAATCATGAAGATCGCCACCCGGGTCCGGGATCAGGACGGCGCCGCGCTGATCATCGATTACGGCCATTTGCGCAGCGACGCCGGCGACACCTTCCAGGCCATCGCACGCCACAGTTTTACCGACCCTCTCAAAAATCCCGGCCAGGCCGATGTCACCGCCCATGTCGATTTCCAGGCGCTGGTGCGCGCCGCGGAGGATCTCGGCGCGCGTGTCCACGGCCCCGTGACGCAGGGTGAGTTGCTGAAGCGGCTCGGCGTCGAGGCGCGTGCACTCAGCTTGATGGCGAAAGCTTCCCCGGAAGTTTCGGAGGATATTTCGGGCGCGCTGAAACGGCTGACCGATAGCGGCCGCGGCGGCATGGGCTCGATGTTCAAGGCGCTGGCCATCTCCGAGCCGCGCCTCACACAGCTTGCGGGCCTGAGCGACGTGCCGGCGGCTGGAGCCGATCAGCCATGACCTTCGGATCGTCGCTGCTCTCGGCCATTCCGGGCGTCCGTCACGCGTTCTCGACCCGCGAGGGCGGCGTGTCCGGCGGCATCTATGAAAGCCTCAATGGCGGTCTCGGGTCCCGGGACGATCCGACCCATGTCGCGGAAAATCGCCGCCGGATGGCCGAGCAGATGGGAGTCGCACCGGAACGCTTTCTCAGCGTGCACCAGATCCATTCGCCCGACGTGGTGGTGGCGACCGGACCATGGCAGGGCGACAAACCGCGCGCCGACGCCCTCGTCACCCGCACCGAAGGCATCGCGATCGGCGTCACCGCGGCCGATTGCGGACCGATTTTGTTCGTCGATGCCTCGGCGCGCGTGATCGGCGCGGCGCATGCGGGATGGAAAGGCGCGCTGACCGGCGTGATGAAATCGACCGTCGAGGCGATGGAGAAACTCGGCGCTGAGCGCGGCGGCATCGTCGCCGCGATCGGCCCGCTGATCCGCCAGCACTCCTACGAGGTCGGCGGCGAATTCGTCGAGCGCTTCCTCGACGCCGATGCTGACAATGCCGTGTTCTTCATTCCCTCGGTCCGCGACGGACACGCGATGTTCGATCTCGCCGGCTTCATCCGGATGCGGCTGGAGAATGCCGGCGTGTTGATGATCGACGACATCGGCGTCGATACCTATTCCGACGAGCGCTTTTACAGCTACCGCCGCTCGGTGCATCGCAACGAGCCGGACTACGGCCGGCACGTTCACGCGATCGCGCTGGAGCGCGCGTAGCTCACCCGAGCGCATTCTTCAATTGCTCGACGAACGCGGCGGCCGCGACCGGAAGAACGCGGCTTCGTCGGGTCGCGAGCAGCAACCGGGCCTGCAACAACGGCGGATCGACCAGCGGAAGCGCGATCATGTCGCCCGGCGGGATCAGCGCCTTGCCCGGACTGCGGAACTGAAAGCAGACGCCGCAATTCATGTGGGCGAAGGCCTTCATCGCTTCGACCGAATTCGAAACCAGCCGGGGATCGAGGTCGAACGAAGCGTTCGCCAAAACCTGCTCGATAAGGCCGCGACCAGCCAGGCTGGTGTCGGCTAGCGCCAGCGGAAATGCCAGGCAATCGCGCAGGCGTAGCTCATCGCGGCTGGCCAGCGGGTGATCCGGGACTACCATCGCGCAGAGCGCCTGGCGTGCAATGGCAACGACGGCGACATCCTTCTTGCGCGGCGCGTCGTGCGTCAAAATCAGATCGACCTGATCCGCGACCAAGGCCTCGACCAGTTCTTCGGGCGCGCCGATCCGGACATGGAAGCGAACATAGGGATGGGTTGCCTGAAACTGGGTGATTGCGGAGGGCAGCAATTCACCGGCGACGGATTCCGCGGCGGCCACGCTCACCCGCCCACGCACGAGGCCGCGAAGCTGTTCGATCCGTGATTCGACGGCTTTCAGCTCGGAAATCACCAGGCGGGCATAGACCAGAAAAGCCTCACCGGCCGAGGTGACGCGGACGCCACGCGGCAAACGTTCGAACAATGGCGAGCCAAGATCGGCTTCGAGGTCGAGGATTTGGCGGTTCAAAGCCGACGACGCGACGTTGAGGGCATCGGCCGCTTTTCGGATCGAACCATAGCGGGCGACCGCATCGACATAAGTCAGCGTCCGCGGCGGACGCAGCCGGCTGCGTGATGTGGTTTTGGCGCGAGCCGACGCGCGCGGCGGCGCCGCGCCTACCCTCCTGACCGGCTTCGCACTCACCTTCTTTTTTCGCATTTTCGTGCGGCTCCCCGGCTCCGCCTGCTTCAGGGCACAGCAAGGCCTGTGCCGTGCAAAAGCCCCGTGAAACGACCGGATATCGCCGCTCGGTGCTGCGGGATCAGGCAGCGTGATGAGGGAGTGAGCTGTTTTTGCGCACGGTCCGGCCTGTTTTTGGTTCTAGGCGCGCTCGCTGGAAAGGAATGATCTCCACGGCATGGATCATCCCAAGGAGGGCAGCGATCATGTTTTACCGCATTGTTTTGGCTATCGCGGCAACGGCCCTGAGTGCCGTGCTCGCTACGGCGCAAGCCGAGGAATCGGTGACGCTGCGATTGAAATGGTTTCATCAGGCGCAGTTCGCCGGTTTCTATGTCGCAAAGGAGAAGGGCCTCTACAAGTCAGCCGGCCTGAATGTCGACATCCAGCCGGGCGGGCCGGATTTTCCGGCGATCCAGATGGTGACAGGGGGCAACGAGCAGTTCGGCGTCACCGGCGCCGACCAGATCCTGATTGCGCGCAGCAAGGGTGTTCCGGTCGTCGCCCTCGCCGTCATCTTCCGTCGCAACCCCTTCGTGCTGTTTTCGCTGGCCAAATCGGGCATCAAGACACCGGCCGACTATGTCGGAAGGAACATCGGCGTGAAGATCGGCGGCAATGAGGAACTGATCTATCGCGCGGTGCTGGCCAAGGCCGGTGTCGACAAGGCCAAACTGAACGAAGTCCCGGTCAAATTCGATATTACACCGCTGCTCGCCGGCGCGGTCGACGTCTGGCCCGGCTATCTCATCAACGAGGTTCTCGCCGCCAAGGAGAAGGGTTTTGAGGTCAACGTCGTGTCGCCGCCGGACTATGGCATCGATCTCTATGCCGACACCCTGTTCACCACCGAGAAGATGCTCAAGGAGAAGCCGGACGTCGTTCGTAAATTCGTGACCGCGACGCTCAAGGGCTGGGACGGCGCCATCGCGGCACCTGAAGAGGCTGCGCAGATTACCGTCAAATACGGCACCAAGCTGACCTACGACCATGAGCTTGCGATGATGAAGGCGAGCCTGCCCTTGCTACGGCCCGATGCGCAGCCGGTTGGCTGGATGGATGCGGCAAACTGGAGCGCCACGCAGAAAATGCTGGTCGACGCCGGGTTCCAGAAGGCTCCCGTCGACATCGGCAGCGCGTTTACAGTCGAGTTTCAGAAGTGAGCGCGCTCGCGCTCGCAACCTGGCCGGAGGCGACGACACTGTCCCTGCCCGATCCCCTGGTGACGATCGAAGGCCTCGAGGTTCGCTTCGACAATCTGGTTGCCATCGAGAACCTGAACCTTACCGTGGGGCGAGGCGAATTCGTCTCGCTGCTCGGGCCGAGCGGATGCGGCAAGTCCACCTTGCTGAAGGCGATCGCGCGGCTGGTCCCCTTGGCCCAGGGCAGGATCGTGCTGAGCGATACCCATCTGCGCGTCGGCTTCATGTTCCAGAAGCCGTTGCTGCTGCCATGGCGAACGGCGCTCGACAACGTATTGCTGCCGGTAGAGATCCAGCGCGGCGGCAGCACGGTCGATCCGACGGATCGCCGTCGGGCCAGCCTGATGCTCGAACTGGTCGGGCTGACCGACTTCGCCGGTGCCTACCCGCATCAGCTGTCGGGTGGGATGCAGCAGCGCGTGGCGCTCGCCCGCGCACTGATCGGCGATCCCGATGTCCTGTTGCTTGACGAACCGTTCGGCGCGCTCGACGAGCTGACGCGCGATGTTCTCAACGAAGAGCTGATCCGCATCTGGCAAAGCGGCAACACCCGATTGCACACCATCATCATGGTCACCCATTCGATCCCCGAAGCCGTGACCATGTCCGATCGGGTCATCGTCTTGACGGGTCGGCCGGCGCGACTGCTGGAGGCCGTCGATATCGACTGCCCGCGGCCTCGCGCGCCGGAAGATCCGGAAACCGGCCCGATCATCCGGCGAATCCGCGCTATGGTGCGAGGTGGTCAATGAAATCGCATATTCAGGCGCCATTGATCGTAGGCCTGCTCCTGCTCACGGCATGGCAGGCCATCGTCATGGCCGCGCATATCCCCGAATATCTCCTGCCGGCGCCGACCGCGATCTTTGCCAATATCGATCGCACGCTCCTGATCCAACTCGGCGTCACTTTCCTCGAAGCGCTGACAGGCTTCCTGATCGCAACGACCGTGGCGTTCGGCTGCGCCATCCTGTTCGTTCGGTTCGCGGCACTTGAACAAGGGCTGTTTCCGATCGCCATCGCCGTCAAGACGACTCCGATCGTCGCGGTTGCCCCGCTGCTGGTGATCTGGCTCGGAACGGGCTGGTGGTCGAAGATCGTCGCGGTGATCCTGATATGCTTTTTTCCCGTACTGGTGAACGCGGTCAAAGGGCTCAAGGCCGCGGACGCGGAATACCGCGAGCTGTTCCAGACGCTCGGCGCCACCCGGGCGCAGGAATTCCGCAAGCTCAGAATCCCCTATTGTCTGCCATATCTGTTCTCGGCGCTGAAGATCTCGTCCTCGCTTGCGATCGTAGGCGCGATCGTTGGCGAATTCGTCGGGGCCACGCAGGGGCTCGGCTATCTCATCATGGTGTCCTCCGCACATCTCGAAACGGCGACCTTGTTCGCCGCGATCGCGGCCGCCGCGGTCGCGGGTATCGCGATGTTCTATGTCATCGGATGGACCGAACAACGGGTCATCTTCTGGCACAGCGGCAATATGGAATGATCATGCGCACCACATCTGTCGACGTCGTCCAGATCCCGACCAGGGGTCCCGGCGACGTCTCGGGCCTGATGAGCTTGATCGATGCGGGCAAAATCGAGCCGGCGTCGATCCTGGCCATCCTCGGGAAAGACCGAGGGCAATGGCGGCGTCAATGATTTTACCCGGGAGTATGCGGTGTCGGCGCTGAGCGCAGCGCTGGCGCCTCATGTCGGCTTGCCTCCCGCGCGAGGTCGAGCAAAGGATTGCGTTTGTGATGTCGGGCGGCACCGAAGGCGTGCTCAGTCCGCATATCACGGTGTTTTCGCGGGCGGCTATGCGAAGGCGGCGGTTCCGACGGAACCATCTCCGGCAAACGCCTGAGCATCGGCATCGCGCATACCCGTGATTTCATGCCCGAAGAACTCGGCCGCGGCGTACAGATCGACGAGACTGCGAGGGCCGTCCGCGTCGCGATGGCGGATGCCGGGATCGACGACCCGCAGGACGTGCATTTCGTGCAGATCAAATGTCCGTTGCTGACAAGCGAGCGTGTCGAGGCGGCCCAGACCAGGGGGCAAAAGACGGTGACGACCAGCGCGTATGGGTCGATGGCCTATTCGCGCGGCGCCTCGGCGCTCGGCGTGGCCGCCGCGCTCGGGCGAGATCGACGGCGAGATCCGCGACGAGCAGATCTTGAAGGATTGGCGGCTGTTTTCGTCGGTGGCCTCCACCTCGGCCGGCATCGAACTGATGCACAATGTGGTGATGGTCCTCGGCAATTCGAATTCGTCGGCCAGCCCGTTTGTGATCGGACACGGCGTCATGACCGACTCGATCGATTCTGCAGCCGTGATTGCCGCGCTCAACAGCGTAGGGCTCGGTCTCGGCGATATCGCAGGTCCGGCCGCGCCAAACCGTCTGGTCAATATTTTCGCCAAGGCGGAAGCTTCGCCGGACGGGACGGTGCGCGGATGGCGCCACACCATGCTCGACGATTCCGACATCGGCGCCACCCGGCATGCCCGCGCCGCCGTCGGCGGGCTCATCAGCGGTCTCGCCGGGACAGGGGCCGTCTATGTATCCGGCGGCGCCGAACATCAGGGCCCGCCCGGCGGCGGGCCCGTGGCAGCCATTGCTCGCCTGTAGGCGTTCGCGACGCCTCATGAGTTCTCTCCAACGGCGCCGGAAACCGCCCCAACTTGATACAAATTGCCGGAGCACAATGACCGGTTTCCTCACCCTCACCCCGGCACTGTGGCCTCCCTGCCCTAGACCTTAATGGATTTTAACGATATCGCAGGGACCGATGAGGGACACTTTCGCAAGCCCGTTCCGGGCGATCCGGATGGCGCCGCGTGCGGCGATGGCCGCGACGCTGCTGTTGGTCGCCTGCGCGCTCGGCGGCTGCGCCAGCGGCGGGGCGGTCAACGACTCCTTTGCGATGGCCTCCAGCGGCGGCGGCACCACCGTCGCCTTCGAATCGATCGACGGCCCGCCGCCGCAAGTGTTCGACCGCATGGTGGGCGTGCTCGACAGCGAATTGAAGCTGCGGAACCTGTCGATCGTCTCCCGCGAAGGCGGAGCATCGTACCGCGTGCGCAGCTATCTCTCGGCGCAGGTGGTTCGCGGCAAAACCATGATCGCCTGGGTCTGGGACGTCTATGACAGCAACCAGCAGCGGGCGCTGCGGCTCTCCGGCGAGGAACCGGCCGGGAAAGCCGGGCGCGACGCCTGGACCGCCGCCGACGACCTGGTTTTGCGCAAAATCGCCCAAGCGGGCCTCAGCGGCCTCTCTGCCATGATCAACGGAACGCCGGAGCCCGCTGCCCCGGCTCCCGGCCGCCGCGGGCCTGCGGTCGCAAGCGCGGAGCAAACTGAGCCCGGATCGGGCAGTTTTCGCGTTAGCTCGCTGAGCTACACCGGACATTAGCCAAATCGCCGGGGTGACGGCCATTTTTGCCCGGGAAAACCGGGGCAATGGGTTGCCAGCCGGGCCACATTTGATATGACCTCGCTCGTCCAAACGCGCCGGTTTTGAGGATCTCCCGATATGCTGAACGTCGTATCCAGCAAGGCGCGAGGAGAAGCGTCGATGTCGGCCAAGAATGGCTCGATCAAGCTGGTCGCCGGCAATTCCAATCCCGCGCTGGCCCAGGAAATCGCCAACTGGCTGCATTTGCCGCTGACCAAGGCCGTGGTCCGGCGCTTTGCGGACATGGAGATTTTCGTCGAGATCCAGGAGAACGTCCGCGGCTCCGACGTCTTCATCGTGCAGTCGACGTCGTTTCCGGCCAACGACCATCTGATGGAGCTTCTGATCATCACCGACGCGCTGCGCCGGTCGTCCGCGCGCCGCATCACCGCGGTGATTCCGTATTTCGGCTATGCCCGGCAGGATCGCAAATCCGGCTCGCGGACGCCGATTTCGGCCAAGTTGGTCGCCAACCTGATCACCCGGGCCGGCGTCGACCGCGTCATGACGCTCGACCTGCATGCCCTCCAGATCCAGGGCTTCTTCGACATTCCGACCGACAATCTCTTCGCCTCGCCTGTCATGGTGCGCGACATCAAGGAGCGCTTCGACCTCGCCAACGTGATGGTGGTGTCGCCCGACGTCGGCGGCGTGGTGCGCGCCCGCGGCCTCGCCAAGCGCATCAACACCCCGCTCGCCATCATCGACAAACGCCGCGAACGCGCCGGCGAATCCGAAGTCATGAACGTGATCGGTGATTGCGCCGGCTATACCTGCATCCTGGTCGACGACATCGTCGACTCCGGCGGCACGCTGGTGAACGCCGCCGACGCGCTGCTCGCCAACGGCGCCAAGGATGTCTACGCCTACATCTCTCATGGTGTGCTGTCCGGAGGTGCCGCGGCCCGCATCGCCTCGTCGAAGCTGAAAGAGCTCGTCATCACCGACTCGATCCTGCCGACCGATGCAGTGGTCAAGGCGCCCAACATCCGCACGCTCTCGATCGCCGCATTGATCGGCGAGGCCATCGGGCGTACGGCCGCGGAAGAGTCGGTGTCGAGTTTGTTCGACTGAGCGGCGGCCTCTCCTCGTCGTCCCGGCGAACGCCGGGACCCATACGCCGCGGCGCTCGATTTTCGGAAGATATCCAACGCCAGCGCTCTCACCGATAGGCCGCGGCGGATGGGTCCCGGCTCAAGGCCGGGACGACGCTGTGAGAGTGAGAGCAAGCCTCTGCTCCTGATCAAACCTGCAACAGCCCCCGCTCTCACACCGGCAACTTCCGCTTCTGGTGTGCGCGGCCCTTGATGGCGGCGGCCTCGCTATGCCCCGCGATCACGCGCACGCCCTCGTCGATCCGCTGCGATCACGTTGTCCGCCGTGCAGCCCTGCAGGAAAGCGACGCCGTTGTTGCGGCAGGCCGCCAGGATGCGGTCGCGCGCCGCCTGCATTTCCGGCGGGTAAGGCTCGCGTGGAATCGTGCGGTAGCCGAGCGAAAGGCTCAAGTCGCCCGGGCCGATCTCGGCAAATCCCAGCCCCGGCACGCTGAGGATCTCTTCGCAATTGGCGACGCCTTCGGGGCTTTCCAGCTTCACCCCGAGCAACAGTTCGCCTTTCGGATTGAGCGGCCAGGGATCGCAGCGCGCCATGTATTCCTCGGTCGACAGGCCCCAGACCGGCGCCGCGGTGGTTTCCGATCCGCGGCCCCGCGTGCCGATGCCCAGCAGCTTGCGACCGGCGGCGTCGGTGCCGCCGTCCTTCGCCCGGATCGCTCCCGCCATCCGCGCCAGCGGCGAGGGGATCGCGGGATCGACGCCGATCGGTGTTGTGCGGATAGCGGCAGGATTCCACGAAGGCCCGCACCGCGTCGGCGGTTTCCGCCTGGCACAGCAGGATGCCATGCACGCCGCGGCCGAGGATCTGGCGGAACTGCCAGGCGTTGTAGCGCACATGCGCGGCGTCGATGCCGTTCACCGGCGCCTCGACGATCACCGTCGGCGTGCGGTGCCCCGACCGCGTCGGCCCGGCATCGACCATGCCGCGCATGTATTCGGCAAGCCCGGCCATGTCGAACGCAGCCGTGCTCCATGCCGACATTCATGTAGTCGGCCCAGGTGCCGGCATCGATGCGGCCCTGCGCATGGGTCAGCACGTGGCCGCTATGCGGACCGTCGTAATAGATCGCCTGATCCTGCTCCAGCAGTTCGACGCAGCGATTGATCCGCTTGCCCATAAATGGTCTCCTCCGACAGTCTCTGCGCGACGAAGCCGAGGCTAACATGGTGCCGCGCCACCGTGCATAGGGGCAGATGATCGATGGCAAACGACGCGCGGACAAGCCAGCGGCGGCGAAGTGATCAACCTTATTCACTCACCTGCTCGGCTTGAACCAGCATACCGGGCGAGATGGTAACCCCGAGTGCACTCGCGGTCTCGTTGACGGGCAATCCGCTGACGTTACGCCAATGTTGTCGGGGGTGTCTCTAGGCTCAAGATCCGGCCAGGCGGCAAAAGCGGCCTTCCGCGCTGTCTTGCAGAGGTCCCGCCGGTGGCGGTAATTGTATGGTCGCGGCGGTAATTGAACCGTCCGGGCCGGATATGCTGTACTGCAACGCAGCGGAATGTGTGTCCTGAGGAGACGCGCGGCAATTACGGTTCCGCTTTTGTTTGCTTCGGACAAACGGAGCGTCTAAGCAAGTGTGATCTGTTTCAAGATAATCGTTTTCCGACTGGTAAATTACTTCAGCTTTTTTGGCCCGCAGCCAACACGAATGATGGACAAGCTTCATGCCTGACCAGGATACAGCGGCGCTTTCGCATCGGGTCGAGCGCGATCTGAGGCTCGATCTCTTCCGCGGCATCGGGCTGTGGATGATCTTCCTCGACCACATTCCGGACGACGTCGTTGCCTGGCTGACCCTGACGAATTACGGCTTCAGCGACGCCGCCGAGTTCTTCGTGTTCATTTCCGGCTATCTGGCCGGCTACATCTACGGCCCGATCATCGCCGGCGGCCAATTTATCGGCGCCCTCAAGCGGCTGTGGACACGCGTCTGGCAGATGTACGTCGCCCACATCATGCTGTTCCTGCTATTCACGGCGCAGATCGCGCGTACGGTCCGGAAATTCGACAACCCGATGTATGCGGACGAATTCAATGTTCACAATTTTCTCGAGCACCCCGACATCCTGATCGGGCAGGCGCTGACGCTGCGCTACAAGCCGGTCGACCTCGACGTGCTGCCTCTCTATATATCGCTGATCGCCGTCTGCCCGCTGGTCCTGTGGTGCATGGTGCGCCGCCCGAACTGGACCCTGCTCGGCTCGATTCTTCTGTATATCGGAGCGCGCTGGTTCGACTGGAATCTGGCGTCCTATCCGCCCGGAACGTCCTGGTACTTCAACCCGTTCGCGTGGCAATTGATGTTCTTCTTCGCGGCATGGTGTGGCGTCGGGGGCGTGGCCAAGCTGGCTGGACTGATCCAGTCCCGCGCGGCGCAGGCGGTTGCGATTGCCTGGATGGCGTTTGCGCTGTTTATCGTCATGAGCTGGCACAGCCCGTTCATAGAAGTCGCTGATTCCGAAATGGATGATCAAGGCGATCTATCCGATCGACAAGACCGATCTGGACATGCTGCGTTTCACGCACTTCCTCGCGCTGGCGTTGCTGGTCGCCCGGTATTTTCCGCGCAAGGCCGAGATACTCGGCTCGAAATGGCTGCGCCCGATGATCCTGTGCGGTCAGCATTCGCTGCCGCTGTTCTGCTTCGGCGTGTTCCTGTCCTTTGGCGCGCATTGGATCCTGGTTCAGCACGCCACACACGGCGTGCGCGCGCTCTGGATGCAGCTGCTCGTCAGCGTCGGCGGCATCCTGATCATGATTGGGCTCGCATGGCTGCTGGACAGGTCCGAGAAGGTCCCGACCCTGTTCGTCGACGCGGCCGAACAGGATACAGGCAAGCCGGCGATGGAACCCGGGAAAGCGTGATTCCGTACCGGTGCGGAGTTACGGCCCAGGTGCTGGAAGATGATGGATCATGTAACGAAACCCGTCGCCACACGCCCTCCCTGCCGCGCGAAGCAAGCGTTGCCCTGGAGCACGGCGAGGCGACTTATCAGGCGTTTCGATGTTTACGATCTCGCCACCACGGTCTTCATCGTCGCACTCGTGGTCGTCGCGATGTGCACCTTCCGGGACTACGCGATATCCAACGATGAAGATGTTCAGCATCGCTACGGCGAACTGATCATCGCCTATTATGGCAGCGGCTTCACCGATCAGAGCCTCTTCAGCTTCGGAAATCTCTATCTCTATGGCGGCCTGTTCGACGTCCTCGTCATTGCGCTCGGCCATCTGGTGCCGATCGATCCGTACGACCTGCGTCATATCCTGTGCGCGCTGATCGGCATCGCCGGGATCGCCACGACGGCGGCAACGGCGCGACTGATCGCCGGGCCGCGCGCAGCCCTGTTCGCCACCATCGGGCTCAGCGTCAGCGGCGCCTGGTACGGCACCATGTTCAACCACACCAAGGACATTCCGTTTGCCGCGGCGATGATCGGGGCCACGCTGTTTCTGGTCCGCATCGCGCGATCTCTGCCATCGCCGCGCGCCCTCGATGTCACCGCGTTCGGCCTGCTGGCCGGGGCCGCGCTCGGCATCCGTGTTCTCGGTCTGCTGCTGGTGATCTATGCCGGCCTCGCGATCGCGATTTACCTGCCTCGCGCGCGAGCGGGGCGATGGCCGTTCGTGATCGGCTCGTCGCTGAAATTGCTGCCCGCGCTGCTCGTTGCCTATGTCATCATGATCCTCGCCTGGCCCTGGGCGGCGCTGGCGCCGCTCAACCCGATCCGCGGCCTGCTCGCGTTCTCCGAATTCCAGTACGGCATCCGCACGGTCCTCGCCGGTCAGGTCTACGATATGGCGAATGCCCCGCGGCTATATGTGCCGATCTACATTCTGATCCGCATGCCCTTGCTGACGCTGTTCGGCGCTGCGCTGGCGCTCCTGTTTACGACGGTGCCGCGCGCCGCCGCCGGCGCCCGGCCGCTGCCGCACCGGGATATCGCGCTGCTGTCCCTGACGGTGATCTTTCCGCTGGCCTGCCAAGTCGCCTTTCACGGCCCGGCCTTCACCGGATTGCGGCATTTTCTGTTCGTCATTCCCGCGCTGACGATCCTGGCCGGCATCGGTCTCGACACCGCGCTGACGGCGCTCGCGACGCGCGGTCGCCTGCTCGCCGCCGGCGGGCTCGCGGTCGTGACCGCGTGTTTTATCGCGAACGCCGTGACCCTGGTCAGGCTCCACCCCTACGAATATTTGTTCTATAACGCGGTCGTCGGAGGTCTCGAGGGTGCGTCACGGCGCTACGATCTCGATTACTGGTTCGGCAGCATGCCCGAGGCGCTCACCCAGCTCGAAACCTATCTGCGCCGCACCGCGCCCGCCGAGGCGGGGCCGCCGGCGCAGGTCTATTCCGTCGCGGTTTGCGGCGAACGACTTCCGTTCGAGAAGACCGTAACTCTCCCGCAACTGCGATGGGACTTCAAGCCAGAGTGGGACCAGTCGGAATTCTTCATCGCGCCGACCCACATGAATTGCGACAGCGACCTCGACGGCAAGGTCATCGGCGCGGTCGAACGGCTCGGCGTGACCATCGCCATCATCAAGGACCGACGGGCATTGATCCGGCAGGTACAGGCGGCCGCACGGTGAACATTGTCGCGCAAGGACCCCCACAAGCCGCCGTCCTGAACCCGGCCGCTCCGCTTCCTGCGGCCGAGCGGGAATTGCGGCTCGACCTGTTCCGCGGCCTGGCGCTGTGGCTGATCTTCATCGACCATCTATCGCCCGACCTGCTGAGCTGGATCACGATCCGCAGCTACGGATTCAGCGATGCGGCCGAGATCTTCATTTTCATCTCGGGCTACACCGCCGCGATGGTTTACGGGCGTTCGATGTTCGAATCCGGCTTCGTGGTCGCAACCGCGCGCATCATGCGGAGGGTCTGGCAGATCTACCTCGCGCACGTATTCCTGTTTACGGTCCTGCTGGCGGAAGTCTACTTCCTCGCCACCCGGGTCGAGAGTACCTTTTACCCTGAGGAAATGGGCGTCGTCGAATTTTTCAAGCAGCCCGGCGAGGCCCTCGTGCAGGCCTTGCTGTTGCGATTCCGGCCGCTGAACATGGACGTGCTGCCGCTTTATATCGTGCTGATGTTCTTCCTGCCGCTGATCCTGTGGCTGATGAAATGGAAGGCAGACGTCGCGTTGGCGCTGTCGGTCGCGCTGTACGCCATCAGCTGGCAGTTCGATCTGCATCTGACGGCCTATCCGAATGGCTTCTGGTCCTTCAATCCCTTTGCCTGGCAATTGCTGTTCGTGACCGGCGCCTGGTGCTCACTGGGCGGCGCCCGGCGCATATCGCGGATTATCTCGTCACCGGTCACGCTGTGGATATCGATCGTCTATGTATTCGCGGCGTTCTGCCTCACGCTGACCTGGTATTTTCCGCAGCTCGACCATGTGTTGCCGCGCCGGGTCGAGCAATGGATCTACCCCATCAGCAAGCCCGATCTGGACGTGCTCAGGTTCGCGCACTTCCTGGCGCTGGCGCAGATCACGGTGTACTTCGTCCCGAGCGGCTCGCCCGGATTGAAATCGCCCTGGCTGCGGCCGTTGATCCTGTGCGGGCAGCACTCGCTGGAGATATTTTGTCTCGGCGTGTTCCTGGCGTTTGCAGGCTATTTCCTGTTGACCGAGCTCTCCGCCGGAATCGCCCTGCATTTCCTGGTCGCCATCATCGGAATCATGATTTTGTCGGCCGCGGCGTGGCTGGCTTCGTGGCACAAATTTTCAAACAGGAACCGTCGTGGATGACCGGCGGCAACGCCGTCAGCCGTAGCCTGCGCCTCATTCGAACCCCGGCCGCGGCACCAGATTTATCAGCATGTTGGCGTAGCCGCCATCGACGATGATTTCGTCGCCGTTGACATAGGAAGCGCGATCGCTGGCGAGGATACAGGATGGCGTCGGCCATGTCCTGCGGCATGCCGATGCGCCGCGCGGGAACGACGGCCTTGCGCCGCTCGGTCACTCCCGGCGTATCGTAGAACGACTGGCTCATCGGCGTGACGACGAGGCCGGGGCTGACGACGTTGCTGCGGATGCCGTGCGGTCCCCATTCATTGGCGAGCTGGCGCGACAGCATGATCACACCGGCCTTGCTGACGCTGTAGGCGCCGCTCTGGCCCTGGGCATGGCTGCCCGCGATCGACGCGATATGGACGAGACTGCCGCGCCCGAGCTTTCGCATCTGCCGCCCGAAGATTTGCGCGCAGAGGAAGTAGCCGGTGAGGTTGACCGCGAGCACGGCGTTCCATTCGGCGAGCGACAGAGTGTCGAGCCCGCCCGGCCGCAACACCGCCGCGGTGTTGACCAGCACGCTGCACGGCCCCAGCGATTTTTCGATCGCGTCGGCTGCGGCGGTAACGCTCTCGACACTCGTCGTGTCGCAGCGTGTCATGAGGTGTTTGTCGCCCAGTTTGCGGAGCTCGGCTTGCGTCACCGCAAGCCCGCGTTCATCGAGATCGATGGCCGCGACATGGGCGCCGGCCCGGGCGAAACTGATGGCCGTGGCGCGGCCGATGCCGCCACCGCCGCCCGTCACCACACACACGCGGCCTGAAAGGCCAAGCCAATCCGACGAATCCTGCCCGGTCATGCGATCACTCTTCATTGGTGAACTTGTGCCGGACAGCTTAGCCGAAAGCGCTTGCACGCCAAGCAGGATTCGGGCGCCTGGCATGAATGGCGCATCGCAGCCGCCGACTTCACTCTTCAAACACCAGAACCATTCGCGGACAGAGTTTTGCGATCTCGCGGCATGTGTTGCCCGAGTTTTGCCGGAAAATCCTTGCCCTCGGAAATCAGAGGGCACAGGGAAGGCCGGATGCGCGCTGCACCCGCGGTCTCGCGTGCAAAATGCACATAGCAAAAACGCACACGAGCATACAGGTTCAGCGGAGGCAATCCGACCTTCCCTGCGCAATGGTTTTACGGCTTACTTCGCGCTCTCCTCGGCGACCGGCTTTGTTGCCACCGTCACTTCGCGGATTTCCCGCCAAGCTTGACGCCAGCATCGGGGCGTCAGAACCACACGACTTCGCCGTCCGCATCAGCACCGTTCGTCAAAGGCACCGTCGCGTCCACCGCATCCCGCCCCTACGTCCGTGACGATCGCGAGCGCCCCTCTGTGTGGGACGGGATAGCGCGAGCTGGTAGCGCTGATTTGCCCGACGGCGGAAGCGGAATATTTTTTGCGCGAGGACTGGACAGGGCAAATCAGATTGAAATGGTTCAACAAATTAGGTTTTACACGCACGGGCCAGAAAGCGATCGGCAGACCTCTTTGACCGGACGACGATCGAAATGGACAACCAGGATCGAGCCAACTATTTTGGCGTACCTGACATCGATCGACGCGAAGGAAGAAATTCCATGATGCGTTCGTCATTTATCTTTCCCATCGTTGCAGTAATCATTTCGGCGACGTCTGCGCATGCGCTGGAATCAAGCATGACAGCGCGGTCGTCGCTGCCGCCGGCCGAACTCTGGAACAAGATTGGCGATTTCTGCGGAATTGCGGCGTGGGACCCGGCCGTCGAGCGGTGTGATCTCAGCGAGGATGGAAAGCAGCGCACGATCGTGTTTTTTGGCGGGATCGGCCGTGTCGTCGCGGTGCTGGAAGACTGGGACAATTCCAATCGCAGCTTCAGCTGGACGACCAGCTCCTCGCCGGCTCCGATTTCAAATTCCCATGCGAAGGTCAGTGTGATCGCAGACGGCCGGACTTCAATCTTGAAGTTGACCGCGAGCTACGACGCCAAAGGCGTTTCGAATGCCGAAGCCAAAAAAATCATCGATGACGCGATTTTTCGCGGTCTCTGCGTGAGCAGCCCGCTGCTGTGCTCCGACGATCCACGCCCGTTCACGCCGGCAGAAATGGTCGAGTTCGATGGTCTGTCCACCACATCGAGGCACCTCACATTGCGGGGTTATCTTCGACGTCCGGATGCAGCGGCTCCTTCTCCGGCCGTGGTGCTGCTGCATGGCTGCGGCGGCTTCCCCGAGCTTCTCGATGAACTTTGGGGGACAAGAACAGCGGCCTGGGGATACGTCACTCTGACGGTAGACAGCTTCGGTCCGCGCGGGCTGAAAAATACCTGCCGTGGCGAGATGACGGCGGACATGGCCTTTGATCCCTATCAGGCCCTGAAGTTCCTCTCCCGGCAACCATTCGTCGATCCGCGTCGAATTATCGTTGTCGGTTTTTCACAGGGCGGCTTGCTGAGCCTTTCGTCGGTCGAGCGCGGTCCGGTCGAGAAAACTGCCGAGAACAAGTTTGTCGCGGCAGCGGCGTTTTATCCGGTCTGCCGCGCCATCAAGGGGCCAATGACGGTTCCGACCTTGATCCTGACCGGTGAAAGCGACGATTGGACCCCTGCGGATGCTTGTCGCAAACTGGTCGACGGCGAGAATGAGATGGGCGTGTCGCGCCAAAAGGGCGAAGGCATCCCGATCCGGCTCATCGTCTATCCGAACGCGTATCACGGCTTCGACCTGTCAAATCTTCGTGCGCCGATCAATTATTTCGGGCACCACCAGGAGTACAACAAGGAAGCCACGGATCAGGCCAGCGAGGCGCTCCGGGAGTTTCTGAAGTCGATGTTTCAGTAGCTGGAGCCTCACGCGACCGCGCGTCACGCTCCCGTATTTGAACCCGGGCAAGACTGTCGATAAAGTGCACCGGCAGCGTCGGCCTCAAACCGGTGGTGCATGGAGGCGGTTGGGCAATCCCGCGCAGATCAGGCACGTGACGAATGGTGTTTTGTAACGCGGCGCGACCAACGGAGCAGTTCCAATGACCGCGCCCGGCACGCCATCCGACCTCCCCCTGCCCCAGCCGGTGGTTCAGGATCTGACCCGCGCCGCGATCTTTGTGGTGGTCACGATCAACCCCGGCACCGCGAACAGAGCGGCGGTCCGGGCGTTTTGCGGCGATCTTGCGGCACTGGTCCGTGCGGTCGGTTTTCGCGATATCGAAGGCAACCTGTGCTGCGTGATGGGGATCGGATCCGACGCCTGGGACCGGTTGTTCGGCCAGCCGCGGCCGGCGGAACTGCATCCGTTCCGGGAAATCCAGTCCGGCCCGCGCCATGCGGTGGCAACCCCGGGCGATCTGATTTTTCACCTTCGCGCCAAGCGCATCGACCTGTGTTTCGAGCTCGCGACCCAGATCATGACCCGGCTCGGCGCCGCAGTTGCGCCGGCCGACGAAGTTCATGGCTTTCGCTATTTCGACGACCGCGACCTGCTCGGCTTCGTCGACGGCACGGAAAATCCGGCCGCGCAGGCCGCGATCGATGCCGCCTATATCGGGGCCGAAGACACAGCCTTCGCCGGCGGCACTTACGTGATCGTACAAAAATACCTGCACGATCTGGCCGGCTGGAACGCGCTATCCACTGAAACGCAGGAGCGGATCATCGGCCGCACAAAACTTTCCGACATCGAGCTCGATGACGCCGTAAAGCCCGCGTACGCCCACAACGCGCTCGCCAAGGTCGTGGTGGACGGCAAGGAAATCAAGATCATCCGCGACAACATGCCGTTCGGCCGCGCCGCCGAAAAGGAATTCGGCACCTATTTCATCGGTTACGCGCGCTCGCCGCACACCATCGAGCAGATGCTCGAAAACATGTTCATCGGCCAGCCGCCCGGCAATTACGATCGCCTGCTCGATTTCAGTGTTGCCAAAACCGGCAATCTGTTCTTCGTGCCATCGGCGACGTTCCTGGAAAACATTCCCGACGATGCGGCTACGGAACTTGCGCCGGCGCCCGCCGCCGTAGCGCCAAAGCCGGCGCCGAAGCGCGAAGGTTCGCTCGACATTGGTTCGCTCAAAGGAGATCCCGCCTCATGAACAATCTTCACCGCGAGCTTGCCCCGATATCCGACGCCGCCTGGTCGGAGATCGAGGAGGAAACGTCGCGCACGATCAAGCGTTACCTTGCCGCGCGGCGCGTCGTCGACGTGCTGGGCAGGGTGGCATCGCACTTTCCGCCATCGGCACCGGCCATCTGCGCAGCCTCAAGGCGCCCGGCGACGGAATTTTGGCGCGACAGCGCGAGGTCAAGCCGCTGGTGGAACTACGCGTGCCCTTCGAACTCGATCGCCAGCAGATCGATGACGTCGAGCGCGGCGCCGCCGATTCGGATTGGCAGCCCGCCAAGGACGCCGCGCGGCTGTTGGCCTTTGCCGAGGACCGTGCCATCTTCGACGGCTACGCCGCCGCCGGCATCGGCGGCATCCGCGAAGGCACCAGCAATCCGGTGCTGACCCTGCCGCCCGATGTGCGCGCCTATCCCGACGCCATCGCTCAGGCGCTCAGCGAACTCAGGCTTCAAGGCGTCAACGGTCCCTACTCGGTGTTGCTGGGCGCCGATGCCTATACGGCGCTCAGCGAGAGCAGCGATCACGGCTATCCGGTGCTGCGGCACATCAAGGAACTGATCGACGGCGAGATCGTCTGGGCGCCGGCGATATCGGGCGCCTTCGTGCTGACGACGCGCGGCGGCGATTTCGCGCTGCATATCGGCGAGGATGTCTCGATCGGCTACCTCAGCCACGACGACAAGACGGTCCGCCTCTACCTTCAGGAGACATTTACGTTCCTGCTGCTGACGACGGAGGCTTCCGTTGCGGTGACTGCCAAGGAAAATAAAGCCAAACCCTGATTTTCGCCGGGGGCAGCGTCGTAGGGCTGGTTAGTCTTACTGCGTCATGAATTTTGTCGCGCGATTGGCGCGGCGGCGGTGCCGCAACATGGGCACCGCGGCAGGGTTTTGACGAGCGCGTGGATCAGGCGCAGGTGCATGGTGGCAATCGAGTTTGGAATGTGACGTTCAGGCCGCACGGGCAGATCCTCTAGGTCGATAATTGTCGGGTAGGACAGGTGTCTGGAACGGCGCGGCGGATCGAGGTCCTGAGGGGGGAATCGTCGCCTGCTCGGCGATCAAGAATCCATAAGCGGCGATGCACAGCGTGGCGTGATGATGGAAGCCGCGCCATCCGCGTCCCTCGTAGTGGCCGAGACCGACCTCCTGCTTGAGTTCCTGATAGTCACGTTCGACGCGCCAGCGCATTTTGGCAAGATCGACGAGCCGACGGAAGGAGATGTTCGAGGGCAGCGTCGAGAGCCAGTATTTGGTCGGCTCTGCTTCGTCCTCGGGCCACTCGATCAGCAGCCATTCGGGTAGCAGTTTCTCCGGAACCAGTTGGTTATGCCCGACCCGAACGCGCACACGCGCGAAGCGCGAGGACAACCAATCCGTCGAGCCTTCCCGCCATCGGACCGTGCGCCAGACCTGCTTGGGTAGGCCGAGCATTACCTCCTTGGCCGAGACCAGATCAGGTTCGTCGCGACGGCCCGTATTGTTCAGCGGCTTGCCTTTCCGTCTCGGGCCGGTTCCGGATCGCCACATCAAAGTATTGGGCTGAATGCCGACCGCATAAAGCACTCCCAAGGCCGTCATGCCCGCGCGCAGCCGCGAGTCATTGCCATAGGCCACGTCCATCAATGCGACACCGCGCGGCAAGCCGGCTTCGCAGGCCCATCGTATCTGATCGAGTGCGATCTCCGGTTTGGTCTTGAACTTGACGTCCTTCGGCACGCCCGCCTTCTTCCGGCGAGCCCGATCCTTGGTCCAATCCTGTGGCAGGTACAGCCGATAGGCCACTGGCAGGCTGGCCCGGTGGCTGGCAATCGACAGCGACACAGTCACCTGGCAATTGGCCTGCTTGCCTAGCTGCCCGCAATATTGATGGTGCACGCCGACCGAATGCTTGCCCTGCTTCGGGAACGACGTGTCGTCGATGATCCAGGCCTCGATCGGCCCATCCTTCGTCATCGCCGGCAGCACCATCTCGCGCACCTTGGCCAGCACTTTCTCGTCCGACCACGTTGCTACACCGACAAAGTGTAGCAGCGACTGGTGCTGGGCCGCCGTCCGCGCAGGAGCCGTCCTCGCCGCCATTGGCTCGACGCTCTTGCGCTCACCGGGCAGCATCAAACCGGTGCAATAATCCCGCAGCGGCCCAGTTCGGTCCGCATGACCAATGACCCTCGAAAGCCCCTCAACAAACCCCGCAAATCGTGCTTCGCTGTCCTTGCCGTGCTTGAGATTCATCTGGCCCTCCACGTGCCAAAATCTGAATCTCTTCAATTATTTGATTCTCAGCCGCAACGGCTGCGACCTTCTGACTCAGTAAGATTAGCCGCAGGCGTAACCCGCCGCTTATCACCATCTTAGCACCCCTGGTGTCGGATTCTCACAGCGATCACTGCACGTCAAACCTCAGCCATTGCGCGGCTCTCACCTGTTTGGCCCGCGTCTGATCGATATAAGGTCCGATGAGCTTATTCAGCGCCCTGATGACCTGATCGTACTCGTCGGCACAACCCTCGGCTCTTTCCTTGGGTAGATATCCCTTGTCCACCAGATCGGCGAACAGCTTGGAATTGCCCCGTATGCCATGCACAACACGTTGTAGAAGCGCTGCGCCGGAAGGCCGTGCTCGTCGGCGAAAGGATTCTTTTTGGTGCTCGGTTTGGATGCGTCAATATTGTACGAGTAAGCTACTCCGTAAATTAGTCTCCGCGCATCACTCTCGGCGAACTGCAAGAGGATGTATGCGGCAAACTGATCTGCCGCGTCTTCCTCGCGTCCCAAAACCGGCACGGAGAGATAATCGAACACCGCGTGGCCGGTCTCATGCAGGAACACTTCGAGTGTCGGCCCCATGATGGCGTCCGTTCGGGTGACGCCCGCTGGCGTCGTTTCCTTGGGAGCGTTCTGCAGGATGTCTTCGAGGTATTCGTAGCAGACAGTGACGGCGTCATTTCCATACCAGGCGTTGGATTCTCCATCGCATCCCTCAACCTTCAACAGGAGCACACGCGGTAGACGCAATGCGCTTAAGAGACCTTTGAATTTCTCGAGAGTCCGCCGCTCCTTCAGCAGTTGAAATAAGGTTTCATGGGCTGAATTCTTGGGCGGTACATAGGAAATTTGAATCCGATCCGCCCGCAAAATTGAGGATTTTCCAGCGGCTGCAGGCTCCGAGTTCAGACCCGCGCCAATCACGATCAAGAGTGCGACAAATATTTTCATCGGAACTCCCGGAGCCATGACAGCCCCCGAAAAGCGGGCGTGCGGTGACCGCGCCCGGCATGTCCGAAAAGTGCCTTTAGCGGCGACGCTCGGGGGACATTCAGTACGCAATGGGCCACCCTTGGTGGCCCATCACACGCTCCGCCGATATCTTCGCAGGGTTGCGGCTACTTGGGTTGTTCGGTCTTTTCTGGCGATGCTTTCATCTTTTTCTTCTTATAGCCGCGCCGGTCGGCACGCCGAGCCGCGCCAGCAACGCTCACGGGGGAGAGTGGCTGGCCAACGCGGGCCTCCGCATCCGTTGCGGTCATCAGCGTCGCCGGGACTGCGAGGCCTGACGCAATCACGAGTCCGAGCAGGGAAAAAACCCTTCGACGCGAAATCACTTCCGATTCAATCTTTTCTGTCATCACAACCTCCTGTTGGGTTTTGAGCCCTAACTGACGAGGCCACTGCGACCTTGACCTAGATCAAGCAAATCCGGAGGTTCAATGTCCGTTGCGGGGTCATTTGCGTGGGTTCGTCCCGCCATTTCCGAGACGCGCCAAACTTCGACATCGACGTTCGGCGCGACAGGGTGAAGTCTGTCAGCGAGATCGGACCATTAGCTTTTCGCCGGCCAGTGGCGGTCGCGGAACCAGGGGCGGTATTCCGACATCTTCGCGCGCTGCGCTTGCGGCGCATGACGCTTGCATGTCGAGGCCTCTTCGCTGTTCTCGGGCGCCCCCCACCGCAGCTCGACGCAGTCGTTGGGGTTGTAGGCCATTTCGAAATCCACCGCCCGATCGACCACATCCTTGACCGACAGCGTCCACTGCGAGCCGTCGCTGCGGGTATAGGAGATTTTTCGCGAAGCAAGTTCGGATGCCAGCACGCCCTGCAATTCGTTCTTCATATCCGCCACGCTCTTGCCGGGCGGTATCGCGTAGCGGTCCGACCGGCGCGCGAAGCGATCGGGAAATCCGCGCACCACGTCGATGGCGATCAACACGCGAAAATCGCGCGCCGGGGTCGAAAAATCCTCCCAGGCGCCGGTGGTCGCAAAGATTGCAGCGCCGTCCGGCATGGTGGCGTCGCCGGCCTGCTTGGCCTGATATTGTCGTCCGTTTTCCACCGCCGTGACGCGCGTCCTGATCTGTTCGGTGAGGCTCGCGATGGCGTCTGTCATCGCGCGCTGCGGATCGAGCGGCTCCGGCGACATCACGTCATCCATGCGATCGTAGAATTCCTCGACGGTGATTTGCGACTGCTCGGGCGAGAAATCGCCGTATTGCGGATTTTTGGCGATTTCGGCATTGCTCAGCCGCCGCGACGGTCCGTTCTTGTCGCGCACGATCGGGCGGAAATGCTTGAAGCCGGGGCTGCCGAGCGAGGGTTCGTGCGCGAACAGGAAGTTGCCGCGCCAGAAACGTTTTCGCGTGATCGATCCATCGGGCTCGGCGTCGACGGCCAGGAAGACGCCCGGCGTGCCGTTCGCTTCCGGCACGCGATGCACCAGCATCAGCACGTGGCCGTAGGGATCGCCGTACACCGTCCCCGGGCGCAGCGACTGTTGGGTCAGCGCCACCGTGTAGAAATCGGCGTTGTCGTCGCCCGCGCGAACCGCCCCGGTATGGACGACGTCGCCGACGTCGCGCAGATATTCACCGAAATTGGTCGGACGCTTCGGCGCCGGCGGTACCGGCTTCGCAGGCGGCGTTGCGGATGCCTCGGCCGGCGGCTGCTTCGACCGGCCGAACAATCCCAGCAGGCCGGGAGTTTCCGCCGGTGGAGCGGCGGCCGCCTCCGGCGCGACGTCTTTTTCTGGCGGCGGCGGCGGACGCGTGACCTCGGGATGCTCGACGTCGAACCACTGGTAGCACGCCGGGGGCCTGCCGCCGACGCCGCGCGAACAGTTGGTGTAGCCGAACGGCAGTCCCATCTTGAATGCAAAATAGGCGCGCAGGAAATAGACGAAGTCGGCGCAGTCGGGGCGAAGGCCGGACTTCGCATTGTCCTCGCCGCGGCCGAGATAATTGAAGAGGAAATTGCGGGATTGGTCGCGCAGCACTTCGTGCCAGGCCTTCCAGGACAGATCCTGGTCGACCGGCGCGTCGAACAGTTTTTCGATCCATGCCGAGAACAGCGCTTCGTTGGTGCTGTTCCAGCTACCGCTCACCTGCCAGATGCTTCCCGCCGGGATGCGCACCGGTTCCGGCTTGCGCGCAGCGACGACGATGTCGCGGGTGATCGGGCTGCACTCCGCCGATGCAGGGCGCTCCAGCTTGGCGTGCCAGGTGCCGGCGGCGGGTGCTGCGACCTCGGCAAACCAGGAATAAGGCGGCCCGCCGCGCCGGTCGGACGGCTTGGCCGCGACGCTGCCATCGGGCGCGATCAGCGACAATGTGCCCTCGACCGGCTTCTCGGCAACGACCATGACGCGCAGCGGCGCGCCGGTCCAGGGCGACCGGGGCGACGGCAAGACGGTAATCTCAGGCGTGTTGGCGCAGCCCTCGGATGCCGCGGCGGCCGGGGATGATTCCGCCATTGAGAACAGCAGGAACGAGAATGCCGTCGCAACGGCAGCAAAGCGGCGCGCAAGAAGCATTTGACTGTCATCCCGTAAAGACCGCGAAACCCGCATGGCCGGCGGGCTCATGCGCAGGATACCGAATTAACAGGAACAAGTCAGCGGAATTGACTAGACTTCCGTATCGGGTCGCGGCCGCCCGGCGACGCTGACCAGAAGAGAGACGATTTGCATGCCTTTGCTGGTTTCAGGCGCCGGATTGAAAAATCGGCCAGGGAAAATTCGGACACGTCTGACTAACATCTTTGGAGCGTTGACGGGGGCCTGCCTACTGGTGGCCTGCCTTTGGTCACTGGTGGTGGTTCCCGTGGCCAACGCTGCCTCGGCGGCACCGGTGGCCGCTGAAAAGGGCATGGTGGTCAGTGCACAGCATTTGGCGACCAGGATCGGCGTCGACATTCTCAAGCGCGGCGGCAATGCGATCGATGCGGCGGTCGCGGTGGGATATGCGCTGGCCGTGGTCTATCCGGCCGCCGGCAACCTCGGCGGCGGCGGCTTCATGACGATCCGGTTTGCCGATGGACGAAACACGTTCCTCGATTTTCGCGAGAAGGCGCCGCGTGCCGCGCGCCGGGACATGTACCTGGACAAGGACGGAAACATCATCAAGGGCCTGAGCACGGTCGGCTGGCTGGCCGCTGGCGTTCCCGGCACGGTGTCTGGTCTGGAATATGCGCGAAAAAAGTACGGGACGTTGACGCTGGCGGCGTTGATCGATCCGGCGATCGAACTGGCCGAGGAAGGCTTCACGCTGGAGCAAGGCGACGTCGACATGCTCGCGACCGCGACCGAGGATTTCAGAAGATTTTCAGCGACCGGCGAGATTTTTCTCAATGAGGGACTGCCTTTTGTGGCCGGCCAAAGGCTGGTGCAGCGTGACCTTGCGGGCACGTTGCGCGCGATCAAAGCGCAGGGCGCCGACGGATTCTATAAGGGCATCATGGGGGCCGCCATCGTCGAGGCCAGCCGGACAGGCGGCGGAATCATCGATCAGGAAGATCTGGATCGCTACGCGACCCGTGAACTTGCGCCGATCGAGTGCGATTACCGGTCCTATCATTTGATCTCGGCCCCGCCGCCGAGTTCGGGCGGTGTTGCGATATGCGAGATGCTGAACATTCTGGAGGGATATCAACTCCGTGAGCTCGGCTGGGGATCGGCGCAGGCGCTGCATTACGAAATAGAGGCGATGCGCCACGCCTTCGCCGATCGAAGCAGTTTGCTGGGCGATCCGGATTTTGTCAGCATTCCGGTCGGAAAGCTGATCGACAAGCGGTATGCCGCCAAAATCCGCGATGCGATCAAGCCGGACAAGGCCGGAATCTCGGCCGATATCAGGCAGGGTGTTGCGCCGCACGAGGGCAGCAACACGACGCACTTCTCGATCATCGACGATGCCGGCAACGCCGTTTCGATGACCTATACGCTCAATGACTGGTTCGGCGCACGGGTCGTCGCACCAGGCACCGGCGTGCTGATGAATGACGAAATGGACGATTTCACGCCAAACCCTGATACCGCCGACGCTAACGGGTTCGTTCGGGGCGACGCGAACGCCATCGCGCCGGGCAAGGCGCCGCGAAGTTCGATGACCCCGACGATCGTCACCAAAGACGACAAGCCCGTCCTCGTTCTCGGCACGCCGGGCGGAGCCAAGATCATCACGACCGTGCTGCAGACAATCCTCAACGTCGTCGATTTCCAGATGAACGTTCAGGAAGCCGTCGATGCCCCGCGCATCCATCAGCCGTGGCTGCCGGATGTGACCAATACCGAGCGATACGCAATTTCACCTGACACGCGCCGGGTGCTGGAGAGCATGGGGCATCGGTTCGAGGATTCGCCGCCGGCCAACCACGTCGCCGCGATCATGGTCGGCGCGCCGGGTCTTGCGGGAACGCCGATCGCCCGAAACCGGTTCTACGGTGCGAACGACCCGCGCGGCGGCACCGGACTGGCGCTGGGCTACTAGGCCGCGCCAGTCAGCTTGCCCAACCAGCCCTTGGGCGCCGCTTCCGCTGGAGCCTCTGCCACCCCGCCGACGACCTCGCCGAACGACTTGAAGAACTCGCCCGCCAGCTTCTTGGCAGTTGAATCGATCAGGCGCGACCCAAGCTGCGCCAGCTTGCCGCCGATCTGGGCGTCGACCTCATAATGCAGGATCGTGACGTCAGGGCTTTCGGATTCAAGCCGCACACTGGCGCCGCCCTTGGCAAAACCGGCGACGCCGCCGGAGCCTTCGCCTGAAATCCGATAGCTGTTGGGCGGATCGAGATCGGACAGCGTCACCTTGCCGCCGAAGGTTGCCTTCACCGGGCCGACCTTGAACACAACGGTTGCGGTCATCTCGGTCGGCGAGGTCATCTCGAGCGCCTGACAGCCGGGAATGCATTGCTTCAGGATCAGGGGATCGTTGAGTGCCGCCCACACCTTGTCTTTGGAGGCAGGGATACGCTGGCTGTCGTTCATTTGCATGGTTGGTTTCCTCGCTGCTCGTTATTTCGGGATGCGCTGGCCGCGGCGGCGTTCGACGGTGATTTCGGCCAGGATCGACATCGCGATTTCTTCCGGCGTGATGGCGCCGAGATCGAGGCCGGCCGGCGCCTTGACGCGATCGATCGCTGACGCGTCGACGCCTTGGGCAACCAGTTTTTCGCGCAGCGCCGCCATCTTGCGGCGGCTGCCGACGAAGGCGCGATATTCGGCCGTCGCATCGCGACCGCGGCGCGCAGCGCCACCTCGTCGCCCTTGCCCTGGGTCGAGACCACGATGAAGCGCCGCGCCTGATGCAATTCTCCCGAGCGCAAAACCGTCGACCAGCGCGTCGGCGTCGGGCACGGCCACCAGATCGGCCGCGGGCGCCGCCAGCGTGACGTGATAGCCGAGCTGCCGCGCCTGCGCCGCCAGCGACATCGCGACCGGGCTGGCGCCAAAAATCACCAGCGACGGATGCGGCAGCACCGGCTCGACGAAAATATCCATGGTGCCCTTGCTCGGGCACATGTTGCTGGCGAAGCGGATGCCGTCGCGGTTCTCGCCGGGCTTGACGCCGAGTTCGGCCAGCAGATCTTCCGGCTGCACCGACACCATGCGCGGCTCGCCGTCGGCCAGCGCCTCGCGCGCCGCCTTCAGCACCGCGCCGCGCGCGCAGCCGCCGCCGATCCAGCCCGCGACGATGGTGCCGTCGGGCCGGATGATCGCCTTGGCGCCGGCCTTCGCCGCGGTCACCGACACCGTGCGCACCACCGTCGCCAGCACGAACGCCTGCTCGGCCGCCTTCATCTGCGCGACCAGGTCCATCACTTCGACATGCGCGGTCATCGGTCGACCCATCACAGTTTCGCCAGATAGGGTTCGAGCGCGGTCAGGCTTTGCAGCGTGTTGGCCGGCGCGTAGAGATCGACATGCGGCAGCGCCGCCTTGATGCCGGCGGCTTCGGGCGTATAGCCCTCCCACGCCATCATCGGATTGAGCCAGACGATGCGGCGGCAGCGGCGGCCGAGCGCGGCCATCTCGCGGCCGAGCAGCGCGGCATCGCCGGTCTCATAGCCGTCGGACACGATCATCACCACGGTGCGCGAGTGGATCACGCGCGCGGCGTGCCAGCGATTGAAGGTCTGCAGGCTCTCGCCGATTTTGGTGCCGCCGCCGGCGCCCTGCGCCATGATCGAGAGCCGGTCGAGCGCGCGCGCGGCGTCCTTCTCCTTCATCGCGTCGGAGACATGCGCCAGCCGGGTGTGGAACAGGAACGCCTCGGCCTCGCGGAACTCGTCGAGCACGCCATGGATGAAGCGCAGGAACACGCCGGTGTACATGCTCATCGAGCCGGAGGCGTCGAGCAGCATGACGAGCCGCAGCGGCTTTTCCTTGCGCTGCCGCTTCACCAGGCTGATCGGCACGCCGCCATGGCTGATATTGCTGTGGATGGTCCGGCGCAGATCGAGCCGGTAGCCGCGCCGCCGCGCCAGATCGCGCCGGGTCAGCCGCGTGCGCATGGCCTTTGCCAGCCGCGCCGCGACCGCATGCGCCTCCTCGATCTGTTCGGGGTCGGCCATCTTGCGGAAATCGATCTCGGCGAGATTGTCGGCGCGCGAGGCGCCCTCCATGCGGCCTTCGCCGCTGCGGTCGCTGTCCGTGCCATCGTCGGACGGGACCTGATCCATCGCGCCATCGCTGCCGGCGCGCGGCTCGGGACGGTTGTTCTGCAAGACTCTTCAGCGACGGATTGTTGGCGGCTTTCGCCGAGCCCATCGTGACCGATCGCGACTGCACCCGCTTGCCGAGCCAGAACGCGTCGAACATGCCGTCGAATTTTTCCCAGTCGGATTTGCGCGCCGAGAACAGATGCTTGAACGCCGAACGCAGCAGGCCCGGCTTTGTCGCATAGCCCGCGGCCATCAGGCCGCCGCGTCCTGGCCTTCGGCGAGGCCGACCGCAAAGCCGCTGTCGCGCAGGGTTTTGAGAAACGCGGCGAGCTTCGCCGAGACGAGGCGCGAGACCTCGTCGATCTCGTTCATAATCGGGATTGGTGCCGCAGCAGCTCATGCGACCTTCCCCAGCAGGCGTTCGGTGACTTCGCGGGTCAGGCGCGACTTGTCCTCATGGGTCTTCAGCAGGCACATCAGGGTTTCGTGCACGGTCTCGGGCGCGTCGTGCAGGTCGCGCACGTCGAGCCCGACCAGCGCCGCCGCCCAGTCCAGCGTTTCGGCGACGCCCGGCACCTTGCGCAGTTCCTCCTTGCGGATGCTTTCGACCATGCGCGCGATCTGCAGCGACAGCGATGCGCCGGCGCCGTCGATCCGCGCCATGATGATGCGCGCCTCGCGGTCGACGTCGGGATAATCGACATAGTGATAGAGGCAGCGGCGGCGCAGCGCGTCGGAGAGTTCGCGGGTGCCGTTCGAGGTCAGCACCACATGCGGGATCGTGGTCGCCTTGATGGTGCCGAGTTCGGGGATCGAGACCTGGAAGTCGGACAGCAGTTCCAGCAGGAACGCCTCGAACTCGTCGTCGGCGCGGTCGATCTCGTCGATCAGCAGCACCGGCGGCTTTGCGCGCCGGATCGCGGCGAGCAGCGGCCGCTCCAGCAGGTATTTTTCCGAAAAGATCTGGTCCTCGACGTCGTCGGCGTCATCGCCGCGATGGGCCTGGATCGACAGCAATTGGCGCTGGTAGTTCCACTCATACAGCGCCGCCGATTGATCGAGCCCCTCATAGCATTGCAGGCGGATCAGTTCGGTCGCGTGCACGGAGGCCAGCGCTTTCGCGACTTCGGTCTTGCCGACGCCCGCCTCGCCTTCGAGCAGCAGCGGACGCCGCAGCAGTTGCATCAGCGAGATCGCGGTCGCAAGTTCGCCGTCGGCGATGTAGCCGGAAGCGGCCAGCGCTTGCGCGATCTCGTCGCGGGTTTTCATCTTTACGCGAACACTCCCAAATTCTTCGCCGCCTTCCAGTTGCGCCAGAAGTCGTGCGGCATCTGGATGTGGGTACTGACCCAAGAACGAGAACGCGTCGTTGACGGCGTTGGAGAACGCCGGCACGCCGCCGACATTCGGGCTTTCGCCGACGCCCTTGGCGCCGATCGGGTGATGCGGCGACGGGGTGACGGTGAAGTCAGTCTCCCAATGCGGGGTCTCGACCGCGGTCGGCATGAAGAAATCCATGAACGAGCCGGTCACCACATTGCCGTCGTCGTCGTAGCGGATTTCCTGGCCCATCGCGATCGCAAAGGCCTCGGTCAGGCCGCCATGGACCTGGCCCTCGATGATCATCGGGTTGATGCGGGTGCCGCAATCGTCGAGCGCGTAGAAGCGGCGGACCTTGTAGACCCCGGTATCGACGTCGATGTTCATCACGCAGATATAGGCGCCGAACGGATAGGTCATGTTGGGCGGATCGTAGTAGCTGACCGCCTCCAGCCCCGGCTCCATGCCCGGCGGCACCGAGTTGTAGGCCGCCCAGCAGATGTCCTTCATCGACATCGTCTTCTCCGGCAGGCCCTTGACCCGGAAGCCGTCGATATCCCATTCGAGGTCGTCCTCGTGCACCTCGAGCTTGTAGGCCGCGATCATCTGCGCCTTGGCCTTGATCTTTCGCGCCGCCATCGCGATCGCGGCGCCCGCCACCGGCGTCGAGCGCGAGCCGTAGGTGCCGAGCCCGTAGGGCGCGGTGTCGGTATTGCCCTCCTCGACCATGATGTCGTCGGCGGGAATGCCGATCTCGGTGGCGATGATCTGCGCCCAGGTGGTCTCGTGGCCCTGGCCCTGGCTCTTGGAGCCGACGCGCGCGATGCCGGCACCGGTCGGATGCAGGCGGATTTCGCAGGAGTCGAACATCGCGATGCCGAGGATGTCGCAATTCTTCGACGGGCCGGCGCCGACGATCTCGGTGAAGAACGAGACGCCGAGGCCCATGATCTCGCGGGTCTCGCCGCGCTTGAACGTCTCGCGCTGTGCCGCCTGCTCCTTGCGCAGGCCGGCGTAGTCGACCGACTCCATCATCTTGCGCATCGCGGTGTGGTAGTCGCCGGAATCATATTCCCAGCCGAGCGCCGAGTGATACGGGAACTGCTCCGGCCTTGATGAAGTTCTTCAGCCGCAGTTCCGCCGGGTCCATGCCGAGTTTTTGCGCCAGAATGTCCATCCCGCGCTCGATGCAGTAGGCCGCCTCGGTCACCCGGAACGAGCAGCGATAGGCGACGCCGCCCGGCGCCTTGTTGGTGTAGATGCCGTCGACCGACAGATGCGCGGTCGGGAAATCATACGAACCGGTGACGATGTTGAAGAAGCCGGCCGGCCATTTCGACGGGTCGGCGCAGGCGTCGAACGCGCCGTGATCGGCCAGCACGTGGACGCGCAGACCCGTGACCTTGCCTTCCTTGGTCGCGGCGATCTCGGTGGTCATGTGGTAGTCGCGCGCGAACGAGGTCGCGGTCAGGTTCTCGATGCGGTCCTCGACCCATTTCACCGGCTTGCCGGTGACGATGGAGGCGACCGCCGCGCAGATATAGCCGGGATAGGCGCCGACCTTGTTGCCGAAGCCGCCGCCGATATCCGGCGAGATCACGTGGATCTTGTGCTCGGGAATTTTGGCGATCAGCGCCACCACGGTGCGGATCACATGCGGGGCCTGGAACGTGCCCCAGATCGACAGCTCGCCCTTGATCTTGTCGAACGAGCAGACGCACTGGCAGGTCTCCAGCGGCGACGGATGGGTGCGGTGATAGGAGATCATCTCCTTGATCGTGACATCCGCCTTGCGGAACGCGGCGTCGGTCAGATCCTTGTCGCCGACGGTCCACTCGAAGATGTGGTTGTGGTGCTTGCGCGGGCCGTGCGCGCCGGTCATCTTGCCGGCGAGATCCTCGCGCAGCACCGGCGCATCCGCGTCCATCGCCTTGAACGGATCGATCAAGCGGCGGCAGCGGTTCGTATTCGACCACGACCTTGTTGATGCCGTCATCGGCGGCATAGCGGTCGGTCGCGACCACGAAGGCGACCTCCTGGTTCTGGAACAGCACCTTGCCGTCGGCCAAAACCATCTGCACGTCGCCCGCGAGGGTCGGCATCCAGGCGAGGTTGACGGTCTTCAGCGTCTCGGCGGTGATCACCGCGAGCACGCCCGGCACTTTCAGCGCCTCGTCGCCATTGATCGACTTGACGCGCGCATGCGCATGCGGCGAGCGGACGAAATCGCCGTGCAGCATGCCCGGCAGTTTGAGGTCGTCGACGTAATTGCCCTTGCCTTGCGTGAAGCGGATGTCCTCGACCCGCTTGCGCTTGCAGCCCATGCCTTCGAGCTTGGCTTCGCGTTGTTCCCGCGTGGGAGTCATGTCGTTCATTCCGCAGCCTCCTTGAATTCGACGCCATTGATCTTGGCGGCGGCGTACTGGATCGCCTTGACGATGTTCTGGTAGCCGGTGCAGCGGCAGATATTGCCCGATATGCCCATCCGGATTTCGTCTTCCGTCGGGCTGCGGATTTTCCTTCAGCAGCCGCTGCGCGCGCACGATCATGCCGGGCGTGCAGAAGCCGCATTGCAGGCCGTGCATCATGCGAAAGCCTTCCTGCAGCGCCGAGCAGCGAGCCGTCGGCATTGGCCATGCCTTCGATGGTGGTGATGTCGGAGCCCTTGGGCCTGCACCGCGAACATGGTGCAGGATTTCACCGACATGCCGTCGATATCGACGGTGCAGGCGCCGCAATGCGTGGTCTCGCAGCCGATATGGGTGCCGGTCAGCTGCAGGTTTTCGCGAATGAAATGCACCAGCAGCGTGCGCGGTTCGACGAGGCCTTCGACCTCGGCGCCGTTCACCTTCATGGTGACGTGGGTTTTTGCCATCTGTCCTCTCCCCTAACCGGCTCTGGCCGCGGCGCGCTGCAGCGCCCGCGTCACCATGATGCCGCCGACATGTTTGCGGTATTCGACCGGGCCGCGGGCGTCCGCGGCCGGCGACATGATCGCGACCGCCGCGGCCGCGGCCTTTTTCAGCGTCGCCGCATCGAGGCTGGTGCCGATCACGGCCTTGGCGGCGTCGTCGGCGAGCAGCGGCGTTTCCGACAGATTGGTGAGGCCGATTGCGCAGGTGGCGACCTTGCCGCCCGCCATCGTCAGCACGACGGCGGCGGCCGCGGTGGCGTAGTCGCCGACCTTGCGCTTCAGCTTTTCGTAGGCGTAGCCGTGACCGGCCGCGGGCACCGGAATGGAGATCGAGGTCAGGAGTTCGCCGGGCTCGAGCGCGGTGAAATAGGCGCCCTGGTAGAATTCGCTCGCCGCGACATCGCGCGCACCCGATCGTGCCTTCGAGCCGATAGCTCGCGCCCAGGGTCATCATCAGCGCCGGCATGTCGTTGCCGGGATCGCCATTGGCGACATTGCCGCCGATGGTGCCGCGGTAGCGCACCTGCGGATCGGCGATCAGCAGCGCGGTCTCGTGCAGGATCGGCAGACGGATTTGGCGATCTCGTCCGACGCCAGCAGCTCGTGCTGGGTGGTCATGGCGCCGATCACGATATTGTTGCCGTCGCGGCGGATGCCCTTGAGGCCGTCGATGCCGTGCAGGTCGACCAGATGCTCGGGCGTAGCCAGCCGCAGCTTCATCATCGGGACCAGGCTGTGGCCGCCGGCCAGCGGCCGGGCCTCGTCGCCGAGCGTCGAGAGCAGTTTGACCGCGTCGGCCACCGTTGCCGGCCGGTGATAGCTGAATGGGCCAGGAATCATGGGTCTCCTCCATTCGTCCTTGGGCGCTTGGGAGGCGCGGACGTTGGAAGCAGGCTGTTCCCGGTTATTTTCCTCCGCAATCGCAGACGGCACAAAGTCAGGAAATTCGCACGAGTTGCGGAGTTCAGCTGCACGAAATGCGTCAGGATGGGCGACCTAATGGGGCGACCGTCATCCCCGCGCAACGGCTTCGCCGTTGTCGCTGGAGGTGCGAGCGCTTGCGAGCCTCGAAGGATGAACGGCCCGGCTGCCAGATCCGGGCTGTCGCCCTTCGAGGCGAGCCGAAGACGGCTCGCACCTCAGGGTGACGGATATAGAGATATAGACCGGGTGGGCTGCTTAAGCGTGGCGCCTTGCCAGGCCCAACCTCGCCTTCACCTCGGCGATCTTGGCGCGGCTGACGGGCACGCGGTGCGGCGACGGCCCGTCGAGTTCGACGATGGCGCCGTCGCCTTCCTTGCGGACGAAGGTGACATGGGGGATCGCGACGATATGGCTGCGATGCACCCGGACGAACAGGCCGGGATCGAGCTGGGCTTCGGCCTCCGAGATCGACCACGGGCACATCCGCTCCCGGGTGCCGTCGTGAACCTTGGTGTAATGCGCGTCGGCGCGGACGCTCCTGACATCGGCGGTATCGATGAAATGGGTGCCGTCGGCGCCTTCGACCGGCAGCCGCGGCGCGGGTGCGGCGCGCGGCGGCTGGCCGATGCCGCCGAGCGGGGTCGGCCGCAGCCGCGGACTGGTGGGGGCGCTGCTCGCATCCGCCGAGGGAATATCGGCGACGAGCGCCGGACTGGATCGCAACAGCAGCGCGTTGCCGACCGTCTTGTTGCGCGGATCCGGCACCAGCGACAGCAGAAAACCGGCAGCGATCACGAAACAGAGCAGCGCCACCACCAGCGACAGCATCTGCGACGACGCCGCCAGTCCCTCGATATGGTGATGCGATCCCTCCGATGGCGGCAGCCATGTGCATGCCGGACATCGCGGTGTAGTGCATGCCCGACACCGCGACCCCGAACGCGACCGCGCTCAGCGCCAGTTGCACGCCGCCCTGCCGCGCCAGGAACGCGCGCAAGCCCGCCATAGGCCGTGACGATCGCGATCACGACCGACAGCACCACCATGCCGCCATCATGCGTCATCGCAAAATCGCCGGATAGACCGTGCATGCCGACATAATGCATGCTGGCGATGCCGAGCCCGAGCAGCACCGCCGAGGACACCACGCGCAACAGCGACGGCTCGCCGGTCGAGACGAAGAACAGCGAAATACCGACCACCAGCGCGCAGATCAGGAACGATATGATGGTCGGCAGCACCAGATAGACCGTGCCCGGCGGCAGCGGCGCGGCCAGCATGCCGACGAAATGCATGGTCCAGATGCCGATGGCGAGAAAGAACGCGGCGCCGGCCAGCAGCAGGCGATGACTGGCGTCCGGCGTCCCGCGGATCCGCGCGGTGAGGCCGAAGCCGGTGTAACCACCCAGAATCGCGATCACCACCGAGAGCGCGACGAGATAGGGATCGTGTCCTTCGAACATGATCGTATCGGCCGCCCGTCTCCACGGGCATGCCTCCTCCCGCCGCCGACCTTACATGGCCGGCAGCGGAAATGACAATCAGCCGATGGTGAGGGGATTGCGCCGCAATCCCGCCGATCGCTACCCCACAATCCCCGCGGCGACCTGGCCGCGCAGCCGTTCCAGGCTGAGCAGCGTGTTGGCGCAGGCTTCCGCGACCTCGATGCCCTTGATCGCAAAATGTTTACGGAAGAAATCGAAATGCGCCGCACTTTCGTGGAATTGCTGCGGCGTCAGCACCGCCGAAAACACCGGCACTTCGGTGCGCAGCTGCACGTCCATCAGTGCCTTGATCACGGTGTCGGCGACGAACTCGTGCCGATAGATGCCGCCATCGACCACGAGACCAGCCGCGACGATCGCGGTGTAGCGCCGCGTCTTCGCCAGGATCTGCGCATGCAGCGGGATCTCGAACGAGCCCGGCACCTCGAACACGTCGATGTTGGTGATGTGACGCGCCGCGCTTTCGGCGAGGAACGCGATGCGGCATTCCTCCACGACGTCGCGATGCCAGGACGATTGCACGAAGGCGACCCGTTGCGGTTTTGCAAACCGCGGATGCGATGTGGCTGGAGGTTCGGGGGGTTGGCTTTGGGAGTGTTGGACTTCAGGCTCTTGCAACATCTGATTCATGGCTTTCCTCTTTCAGGACCAGAATCAGGGCACACGGAACGACTTTAGCCACCCGCAAACGCGAGAGGCTGCCGCAACCGTTCTCTTTCATCCGGACTTTAACCGTCGGCTTCGGAGTCACACCGAATCTGCTGACCCTTTTTCCCTGGTTCCCCCACTTCGGGTTCCGCAAAGAAGAAGGCGCTCGCGGGCTTGGGCTACGTCACCCTTACCGCCGGTGGGGATTTTCACCCCGCCCTGAGAACATCGGCTGCCCGGATGGGCAACCTGCCGGAAATTATGACGAAACGCCGACTTACGGGGCAAGGTGCTTTGGCATGGGGATTTGGCATGTCCCCATGTGCCCACGGCGAGCCTCACCCGCCCGGCGTGAGGCTCGCGAACCGCTAGGCGGAACATTCGCCAGCCAAAAGTTAACGATTGCGGCGACCGGTAAATCCAATTCCGGTTTGTTCTCAAATTAATAATTATGACGGCGATGAGCTGTGGACGAGCGCCGCTTTGCGTTGTGGACGGACTCGGGGTGCGGTTGCGCCGATTCCGCAAATCACATCACTTGATCCCGGCAGGCCCGGGGGACCCACGGGATCCAGAGGGATTGCAGTCGGCGACAGCGCATTGTCTTGGCGCGTTCCGGCGCCGTGTGCGTATCAACAGCTTCATAAGAACAAGGGTCGAGACGGCATGTCCCTCCTCGAAGGCATCATCGATTCCAGGACCAACCCGCTCGCGGTGGTCGAGGATATCGCCGCCGATAACAACTGGGCGTTCGAGCGCTCCGGCGAAGACGAAGTCACCATCGTCTCCAAGGGCGACTGGACCGATTACCAGCTCTCCTTCACCTGGATGGGCGAGATCGAGGCGCTGCATCTGGCCTGCGCCTTCGACATGAAGATTCCCAACGCGCGCCGCGCCGAGGTGCAGCGGCTGATCGCCGCGATCAACGAGCAATTATGGGTCGGGCATTTCGACATCTGGACCCACACCGGCATGATCATGTACCGGCAGGCGCTGGTGCTGCCGGGCGGGCTCACCGCCTCCACCGCGCAATGCGAGAGCATGCTGGTCGGCGCCATCCACGCCTGCGAGCGCTACTACCCGGCGTTCCAGTTCGTGGTCTGGGCCGGCAAGACCGCCGCGGAGGCCATGAGCGCGGCGATGTTCGATACCGAGGGCGAGGCGTAGGGGGCGCGCTCGTTCCACCGTCGTCCCGGCGCTCGTTCCACATATCCGGTGTCGTCCCGGCGAAGGCCGGGACCCATACTCCGTGACGTCAAGGGCTCAAGCAAACTGCTTGTAGCCTCTGCCTCGCTTCACTAGAACCGCTGGTGGCTATGGGTCCCCGCTTTCGCGGGGACGACGAGAGTAATTTGTGGTGACATCTCTGAACAACTACCAACGCCCTTGCAAAACGTCCACGGCACCATCGCGCTCGCCGGCGCGGGCAAGATGGGCGGCGCGATGCTGACCGGCTGGCTGGCGCAGGGTCTCGATCCCAAACGCGTCGTGGTGATCGAGCCGCATCCGTCCGCCGAGATCACCGCGCTGGCCGCCAAAGGCGTTCGCCTCAATCCGACCGCAAAACAGGTCGGCGAAGTCGAGACGCTGGTGGTCGCGGTGAAGCCGCAGTCGTTCCGCGACGCCGGCGCCGCGCTGAAAGCCGTTCGTCGGGACCGTCGACGCTGGTGGTCTCGATCATGGCGGGCACCACGATCGCGTCGCTCGAAGAGGTCTGCGGCGGCAGCGTGGTGCGCGCCATGCCGAACACGCCGGCTGCGATCGGCCGCGGCATCACGGTCGCGGTTGCGGCCAAAAATGTCAGCGCCGCGCAGCGCGCGATCGCCGACGCGCTGTTGCGCGCCACCGGATCGGTCGAATGGGTCGACGAGGAGAGCCTGATGGACGCGGTGACCGCGGTGTCCGGCTCCGGTCCGGCCTATGTGTTCCTGCTCGCCGAGGAACTGGCGCGCGCCGGCGTCGAGGCCGGCCTGCCGGAAGAGCTCGCGACCAAACTGGCGCGCGAAACCGTCGCCGGCTCCGGCGAGTTGCTGCACCGCTCGGATCTGGCTTCGTCGACGCTGCGCCAGAACGTCACCTCGCCCGGCGGCACCACGGCTGCCGCGCTCGACGTGCTGATGGGCCCGAACGGCATGCAGCCGCTGCTGACGCGCGCGGTCGCGGCGGCGACGCAGCGCTCGAAGGATCTGGCGAAGTAGTTGCACTCCGTCGTCATCCTGAGGCGCGAGCGCAGCGAGCCTCGAAGGATGGGCCACGGTGCCTGCGGCCCATCCTTCGAGGCGCGCAAGAGCGCGCTCCTCAGGATGACGGCGGAATACGCGGCTTACTTCGCCCCAAGCCGCTTGTTGAACGTCTCGACATTGACCAGGCCGCGCGCGTGGCGGCCGTCGCCGATCTTGCGCTCGCCCTCGAAGGCCTCGACCTCGAAGCGGATCACGCGGCGTTCCACCGCGATCACTTTCGCCGAGAGTCCGCACCGTGGCGCCGACCAGCGCGGCGCCGAGATGGCGGATATCGACTTCGGTGCCGACCGTGACCCAGCCCGGCACGAGAAACCTGCGGATGGCGTCACCGGACGCCATCTCCATTTCCAGGATCATCATCGGCGTCGCATAGACCATCGGCATGCCCGGCAGCAAATGCCCGACCGTGCGCTCGACTGGCACCACCAGCGTGCGCTCGGCACTCATGCCGATCTTGATGACGTCGCGTGCGTCCATGGATGATCCCGGTGCGCCAACACATTCCGCCGTCGTCCCGGCCTTGAGCCGGGACCCATACCGCGTGATCCCGCGTTAAGGCAGGAAGGTCGACGCCTTCCTAAAACAATCGGCATCGGTGGTTATGGCTCCCGGCTCAAGGCCGGGACGACGAGGAGAAATTACTTCTTCGCCGCCGCCGCGCGTTCGACAAACGTCTTGCCGCCCTTCATCTTGTGGGCCAGCGGGGCTTCGTTGATCTGGATCACGACCGCATCGGCATCGACGCCGAGGTTCTTCACCAGCGCCTGGGTGATGTCGCGCATCATGCCGGCCTTCTGGTCATCGGTGCGGCCGGCGGCCATGCTTATGGTGATCTCAGGCATTTTTGTTTCTCCCTTTTTGCTTTTCGTCATGACCGGGTCGTCATTCCGGGGCCATCCACGATCTCCGGCATCAAACAAGACGTGGATGATTCCGGGCCTGGCACAGAGGCGCGCCCGGCATGACATGCATGGAAATCCGAATCGTCTCAACTATCCCCACTTCACGTCATGGCGCGCCAGGACTTCGCGCACTTTGGCGACAATCTCGCCTTCCGCGCAGGAAAACTGCGCCGGACGGGTTTCCCGCCATTCCTGGTTGGAGGCGATCGCGGCCGCCGCCTTGGCGCCCTCGATCAGATCCTTGATCTGGATCTCGCCGCGCGCCTTTTCGTCGGAGCCCTGGATGATCACGCAAGGCGAGTTGCGGCGGTCGGCATATTTGAGCTGGTTGCCCATGTTCTTGGGGTTGCCGAGATAGAGCTCGGCGCGGATGTCGGCGTTGCGGAGCTGCGCGACCATCTTTTGATAATCCGCGACGCGGTCGCGGTCGAACACGGTGACGACCACCGGCCCGAAATCCGGCGTGGTGTCGAGCTTGCCGAGCATCGTCAGCGCCGCCTGCAGCCGCGACACGCCGATCGAAAATCCGGTCGCCGGCACCGGCTCGCCGCGAAAGCGCGAGACGAGACCGTCGTAGCGTCCGCCGCCGCCGACCGAGCCGAAGCGCACAGGGCGGCCTTTTTCGTCCTTGGTTTCGAGCGTGAGTTCTACCTCGTAGACCGGGCCGGTGTAGTATTCGAGGCCGCGGACGACGGAGGGATCGATCTTGATTCGGTCGGCACCATAGCCGGACGCTGCGACGAGCCTGCTGATTTCGTCGAGCTCTCGACGACCTTCCTGGCCGATTTTGCTGTCGCGCAAGTCGCGCATCGCATCTGCGCGCCCTCTTCGATAGCACCGACCACGAGAGCAATGTCGTCCGCTTTCAATCCGGCGCCCTTCGTCACATCGCCGGACTCATCCTTGCGGCCTTCACCCAGCAATTGCTGAACGCCGGAAATGCCCAACCGATCGAGCTTGTCGATCGCGCGCATCACGGTCAGCCATTGACCATCGTCGGAAATGCCGAGCGCGTCTCGCACACCGTCGAGCACCTTGCGGTTATTCACTTTCACGACGTAGCTGCCACGGGGAACGCCGAGCGCTTCCATTGTGTCCGCCGCCATCATGCACATCTCGGCGTCGGCCGCCGGCGAGGCTGAACCAACGGTGTCGGCATCGAACTGCATGAACTGGCGGAAGCGGCCGGGGCCGGGCTTCTCGTTGCGGAATACATAGCCGTGACGATAGCTGCGATAGGGAAGCACCAGGCTGTCTGTTCCGTATCTCTCGCGCGACATAGCGCGCCAGCGGCGCGGTCAGATCGTAGCGCAGCGAGATCCACTGCTCGTCGTCGTCCTGGAACGAGAACACGCCCTCGTTCGGGCGGTCCTGGTCGGGCAGGAATTTGCCGAGCGCGTCGGTGAATTCCATCGCCGGGGTTTCCACCGGCTCGAAACCGTAGCGCTCATAGACCTCGCGGATTTTCTCGACCATCTGCCGGGTGGCGGCGATCGCGGCGGGGCCACGATCTTCCAGCCCGCGCGGCAGGCGAGCGCGGAGTTTTTGCGGTTTTTTGGGTTTGTCGGACATGGGCGGGTTGGTACCAGCCAAGGCGCAATGCGGCAACCGGGGCTGGCACATATCGCCATGGCGAAGTACCAGTTGGCGTTCCCCGGATGCTGCGCAGCGCGCCGCGCTTGCGGCGTGGTGCGCTGCTGATCCGGGGTCCATCCGCGTCGAAGATGGGTCCCGGCTCTGCGGAGCAGCGCTACGCGCTGCACCGCGTCCGGGACACGAGAGCGGCTTACGCAGCAGCCACCTCGCCCGCCGCTCACAGCACCTTTCTGATCCAGTCGTGCGGGTCGGCGGCGCGGCCGTACTGGATGTCGACCAGTTTCTTGCGCATTCCCATGGCGACGGGGCCGGCAGCGCCGCCCGAGATGAGGAAATCGCCGCTCGCCGAACACACCTTGCCGATCGGCGAGATCACGGCCGCGGTGCCGCAGGCAAACGCCTCTTTCAGCTTGCCGCTGGCGGCGTCCGTGCGCCACTGGTCGATCGTGTAGGCCTCCTCGCGCACCGGCATGCCGGCATCCTTCGCCAGCGCGATGATCGAATCGCGGGTGATGCCCGGCAGGATGGTGCCGAGCGGCGGCGTCGTGAGCGAACCGTCGTCGAACACGAAGAACACGTTCATGCCGCCGAGTTCCTCGATGTAGCGGCGCTCGACCGCATCGAGGAAAACCACCTGGTCGCAGCCGTGATCGATCGCCTCGGCCTGCGCGCGCAGGCTCGCGGCATAGTTGCCGCCGCATTTGACGGCCCCGGTGCCGCCGATCGCGGCGCGGGTGTAGTTCTCCGACACCCAGATCGACACCGGCGCAGGTCCGCCCTTGAAATAGGAGCCGACCGGCGAGGCGATGACGGCGAAGATGTATTCCGCCGACGGCTTGACGCCGAGGAAGACCTCGCTCGCGATCATGAAGGGCCGCAGATAGAGACTGCCCTCGCCGCCCGGGATCCAGGCAGAGTCGATGCGCACGAGCTGCTCGACCGCTTCGATGAAGACAGACTCGGGCAGCGGCGCCATCGCCATGCGCTCGGCCGAATTATGGAAGCGCCTGGCATTGGCGTCGGGGCGGAACAGGTTCACGCCATCGTCGCGCTTGTAGGCCTTGAGACCTTCGAAAATTTCCTGCGCGTAGTGCAGCACGGCGGCGGCCGGATCGAGCGGGAAATTGGCGCGGGATTCGACCCGCGCGCCATGCCAGCCCTTCGCCTGATTGTAGCGGACGATCGACATGTGATCGGTGAAAACCCGGCCGAAGCCGGGGTCGACGAGCTTTGCCGCACGGTCCTTCTCGGACGTCGGATTCGCCGTGGGCTGAATATCGAATTTCAATGCCGCCGCCGGAACCGCAGCGATTCCTGCCGGCCGGGCCTGCTTGCCCGATTTGGACCTGACGTCATCGATCTTGTCGGCCGCAACTGCCATGGTTCTCTCCCGGATTGGCGCGGATAACGCGCGCCTTGCGCCTTTGGCCGTTCAAGCCTTGGCGTGGTTTAGTTGGTCTGGACTTCACCACCACCGGCCTTGCGGCCGGCTTCCATCGTCAACAGGTCGCAGACGACATGCTTTTGCGGAATGCCGAAGTCCAGTATGTTTGCCGAAATGCCGCTCGACAATCGCACGGTAGTCAAATTCGCGGCCCAAACCGCCATTGCTGGCTTTTTCAGGCTGCCTCAGATGTCGTCAAGGCCGAAACGATCTAAAGTTTCGTCGCGGCTGACAGTTTTGTAACATTGAACCCAAGATATGTCAATATGACTGACATAAATTTCTCCAGCCCGTCAGGAACGCCCGATTCGAAGGGTGTCGGAGGCGGGCTGCCCCGCATTCCCGCGACCTGCGCTGGGACATCATCGAGCTGTTGTTCTTCGCCTATCGGGACTTCGTCGGCGATGCCGACCATGAGCTCGAGGCGTTCGGGTTCGGCCGTGCCCATCACCGGGTGATGCATTTCGTCCACCGCTATCCCGGCCTCAAGGTCGCCGATCTGCTCGACGTCCTGCGCATCACCAAGCAGTCGCTCGGCCGGGTGCTCAAGCAATTGCTCGACGAAGGCTATATCGTGCAGAAGACCGGCAATAACGACCGCCGCCAGCGCCTGCTTTACGCCACCGCGAAGGGCGAGGCGCTGGTGGCGAAGCTCGCCGGCCTGCAGACCGACCGCATCAACCGCGCGCTCGCGGACATCGATCCGGCCGGGGTGGAGACGGTGCGCCAGTTCCTGCGCGCGATGATCGACCGCGACGATCCGGACAAGGTGCTGGAGACGATCTTCGGCTCCGGCAGCAAGAAACCGAAGGAGTGATCGTGGTTCAAGCAGCGACAATCTCCGCAGCCACCGCGCGAACGCCGCTGCAACCGGCCGACGACGCCCCGCATCTGCTGCTGGTCGACGACGACCGCCGCATCCGCGATCTGTTGTCGCGCTTCCTCTCCGGCGAAGGCTATCGCGTCACCACGGCGGCGAGCGCCAGCGATGCGCGCGCCAAGCTGCTCGGCCTGCATTTCGACTTGCTGATCCTCGACGTCATGATGCCCGGCGAAACCGGCTTCGATCTCGCGCGCTTCATCCGCACCTCGTCCTCGGTGCCGATCATCATGCTGACCGCGCGCCATGAGGCCGAAGCCCGCATCGAGGGCCTGCAGATCGGCGCCGACGATTACGTCGCAAAGCCGTTCGAGCCGCGCGAGCTGGTGCTCCGGATCGGCAATATCCTCAAGCGCACCGCGCCGCCGCCGGTGGAGACGCTGGAGCAGGTCGCGTTCGGCCCCTACGTCTATCATCTCGAGCGCGGCGAATTGCGCCAGGGCGAGGAGATCATCCATCTGACCGACCGCGAGCGCGAGATGCTGCGCATCCTCGCGGTCGCGCCGGCGAGACACCGTGCCGCGCGCCGCGCTGACCGGCGACGGCACCGTCAACGAGCGCGCGGTCGACGTGCAGATCAACCGCCTGCGGCGCAAGATCGAGAACGATCCCGCCAATCCGCTGTTCCTGCAGGCGGTGCGCGGCATCGGCTATCGCCTGGTCGCGTCGCCATAGATGCACGTCTGAAATCAAAGTCATGAGCACGCTCGACACCGGCCTGACGCTGATCCGCACCGCGTCGCCGCGCGTCTCCGCGGCCAATGGCTGGATGGGCAACGCGTTCAAGGGCTGGATGCCGACCGGGCTCTATGCCCGCGCGCTGCTGATCATGATCGTGCCGATGGTGATCCTGCAGACGGTGGTCGCCTTCGTGTTCATGGAGCGGCACTGGAACACGGTGACGCGGCGGCTGTCGGCCGCGGTGGTGCAGGACGTCGCCAGCCTGATCGACGTCTACAAGGGCTATCCGCAGGACAAGGACCGCGCGCAGCTGCGCCGCATCGCGCAGCGGCTGCAGCTGGTGGTCGATTTCCTGCCCGTCGGCGACATGCCGCCGCCCGGCCCAAAGCCGTTCTTCTCGCTGCTCGACCAGACGCTGTCGGTGCAGCTCGGCCGCCAGATCGGCAAGCCGTTCTGGATCGACACCGTCGGCAATTCCAACCTGGTCGAGATCCGCATCCAGCTCGACGATGCCGTGATGCGCGTGTTCGCCCAGCGCAGCGCCGCCTATGCCTCGAATTCGGAGATCTTCCTGTTCTGGATGGTGGGCACCTCCTCGATCCTGCTGATCGTCTCGGTGCTGTTCCTGCGCAACCAGATCAAGCCGATCCTGCGGCTGGCGGATGCCGCCGAAAGCTTCGGCAAGGGCCGCGAGGCGCCGAACTTCCGGCCCCGCGGCGCGCGGGAAGTGCGGCGCGCCGCGCACGCCTTCCTGGAGATGAAGGCGCGCATCGAGCGCACGATCGAGCAGCGCACCGCGATGCTGGCCGGCGTCTCGCACGATCTGCGCACCATCCTGACCCGCTTCAAGCTCGAGCTGGCGCTGATCGGCGACAGTCCCGAGGTCGACGGCATGCGCAAGGACGTCGACGAGATGTCCGGCATGCTCGAGGACTATCTCGCCTTTGCGCGCGGCGACTCCGGCGAGCACGCGCAGCCGACCGACATGACGCTGGCGCTGGAGGAACTGCGCAGCGACGCCGAGCGCAACGGCCACACCGCGACCGTGGCGTTCCACGGCCTGCCGGTCGTGACGGTGAAGCCGGCCTCGTTCAAGCGCTGCCTCGCCAACCTCGTCTCCAACGCCGCACGGCACGCCAAGGCGATCTCGATCACCGGCCAGCGCGATCACCGCTATCTGACGGTGACGGTCGACGACGACGGACCGGGCATTCCGGCCAACATGCGCGAGGAAGTGTTCAAGCCGTTCCTGCGGCTCGACGACGCCCGCAACCAGGACGAAGGCGGCACCGGCCTCGGGCTCGCGATCGCCCGCGACATCGCCCGCTCGCATGGCGGCGACATCACGCTCGGCGACAGCCCGATGGGCGGCCTGCGCGCGACGGTGCGGATACCGGTGTAGGACTTCTGCCTCGCCACGCATGCGATCGTAGCGGCCGGATTCACCGAGTTCGTGCGAGTCTGGCGGCAGCTGCTACTTCGGCATCAGCGCCTTCAGCTTCTCCATGTCCTTGACGTTCATCTTGAGGCCGCCGGGCATCACGATGTCGCCGGGCTTCTGGTCGGGCTTGCAGGCCCCGAGCCATTTCGCCTCGATCGTGGTCGTCGAGTCGCGCGGCATGCCGGCGGGACCGCCCTCGCTGTGCGAGGTCGACTTGACGGTATAGGCGGAATTGAAATCGCCGATGATCTCGGAATGCGACGTCACCGACATGCCGCCGACGCTGCAGACGGAATCGCTGACATAGCCGGTCGCAGTCTTCTGGATGTCCTGCTTGGAGCACATCTCCTTCGCCATCGGCGAGACCATGGTGCTCATGTCCTTGTCGGTGGTCTCGTCGGTGCAGTGCTGCATCGTCATCTCGGGCATCGCGACCCGGTGCTGCACCTTCATTTCCCACAGCCCGGCCTTGCGGACCGGCAGGTCCACCGCGCGGGCACGCGCCAGCCGGCAACAAAGCCAGCAGGCAAAGGGCTGAACCAAACAGAACAAGCGATCGCGTCATGGCCCGCACTCCCGGCTAATCTCTTGTCTTAAGGTCAACGCGTCTCAGTAGCGCGTGCGCAGCGGCCGCGTCATTGGCGCCATACGGCACCCAGCGGCAGGCGAACGAAATGTAGCCGCCGTACTGCGGATCGACGGCCAGGAATTTCACCACCTTGCCGTAGTACGCGCAGTGATCGACCGCGAGCTGGCGCGCGTCCGCCTGGGTCGCCAGTCGAATAGGCGATGATGCCGCCGGTGTCGTTGCCCTTGAACGGCGGCACCCAGTCGGCCCGCGCCGGCGCGCCCGCCAGCATTCCGCATATCGCAGCCAGGCTCGCAGCCCTAATCATTCGCATCGCAAACTCCATTTCGCTCCGCGGCACCTTAAAGCGCCATCGCGGCCATGAAAAGAACGGCTGGCGGCCGGCATGCGGACTTGTCCGGCAGGTGTTGCCGCGTTGCACTTGACCTCGCCCGGGCTTCGCGGCACCGTCGCTGCCGTTGGATCATCCGGCGGAATCGCCCATGCGCAACCTCTTCACATCCCTGAAGGAACTTCAGCCTTGGCGCGGCGCTCGCGCTGCTGGCGTTCGGCCATGCGGCCGAGGCCGCCAATCCGCTGGAGCTGAATTTCTGGCTGTCCGGCCCGAAATATGACGGCCGCGTCGCGGACTGCGAGAAGGCGCTGTCGACCATCACCTCGCAATTCCAGGAAAAGGAAAGCACGCTTCTGGAATTCCTCGCTGACGATCACCGGCTACGGCCGGATCCATGAAACCGCGTTCCGGCCCTGGCAGTCCGACAATATTCCGCGCCGTTACTGCAGCGCCGACGTCATGATCAGCGACGGCAAGCTGCGCACCGTGCATTACTCGATCATCGAGGACGGCGGTTTTGCCGGCTTCGGCCAGGGCGTCGAATGGTGCGTGACCGGGCTCGACCGCAACTGGGCCTACAATCCCGCCTGCAAGGCCGCCCGGCCCTGATTCCTGTTTGAATTCCGCGGATAGACGGCGCCTGCCCGATCGTTTTCGGGCTCGTCGTTATTTTTGTTCTTGAAATGTTCCGGTTCCCTGCTAGGCTCGGGGCAGTCGAGTAAGGGGTGCTGTGATGGTCCGAACGGTCACGATTTCGCGGTTTCTCATTTCCCTTGTCATCCTGGTCGGCGCTTTCGCCGGCGCGGCGTCCGCCCAGGACCGCCGGCAGAACGCGCCCGGCGAGTTCGATTTCTACGTGCTGTCGCTGTCGTGGTCGCCGTCGTTCTGCGAGGAGGCCTCCGAGCGCGGCAACAGCGGGCGCTCGCAGGCCCAGTGCGGCGGCCGGCCGTTCTCGTTCGTGGTGCACGGCCTGTGGCCGCAATATGAGCGCGGCTTTCCCGAATATTGCCAGCGGCCGTCGCCGCGGCTCGACCGCAACATCATGACCTCGATGCTCGATCTGATGCCGGCGCCCGGGCTGATCTTCAACGAATGGGACAAGCACGGCACCTGCTCGGGACTGGGCGCGCGGGCCTATTTCGAGACCATCCGCAAGGCCCGCGCGGCGGTGAAGATCCCCGACGAATTCCTGCAATTGTCGGAGCCGAAGACGATCGCGCCCGACGATCTCGAGGACGCCTTCATCAAGGTCAATCCCGGCCTCTCCAGCTCGGCGATCTCGGTGACCTGCAACCGCCAGCGTCTCAGCGAAGTCCGGATCTGCCTGAGCAAGGATCTGCAATTCCGCGCCTGCGAGGAAATCGACCGCCGCGCCTGCCGCCGCGACCAGGTGCTGATGCCGCCGATGCGGGGCGGGTAGACGCGGCTCTCGGTGCCCCGGATGCTGCGCAAACGTCGCGCTTGCCGCGTAGTGCGCTGCTGATCCGGGGCCCGTCGTTGGGTCCCGGCTCTGCGGTGCACCGCTAAAGAAGCGCTGCACGGCGTCCGGGACACGCCTCTTTGCCGAAGTGGCGCCGTAGCGTACTGCTGACACCATGAACTACCGACACGCCTTTCACGCCGGCGGCTTTGCCGACGTCATCAAGCACATCGTGCTGGTGCGCATCCTGACCTATCTGCAGGAAAAGCCGGCCGCCTTTCGCGTCATCGACACCCATGCCGGCGCCGGAATCTACGATCTCGCCGGCGACGAGGCCCGCCGCAGCGGCGAATGGCTGACCGGCATCGCCCGGGTGATGCAGGCGCGGTTCTCGGAAAAGGCCCTGCCGCTGGTGGCGCCCTATCTCGATATCGTCAGGGCCTTCAACCCGAAAGCCGATTTGAAGACCTATCCGGGATCGCCGCTGATCGCACGCGCGCTGCTGCGGCCGCAGGACCGCCTGACCGCCTGCGAAATCGAACCGAATGCCCGCAAGCAACTGATCGACGCGCTGCGCCGCGATACCCAGGCGCGGGTGGTCGATCTCGACGGCTGGACCGCGTTGCCGGCCTTCGTGCCGCCGAACGAGCGGCGCGGCCTGGTCCTGATCGACCCGTCGTTCGAGCAAAAGGACGAGTTCGATCGGCTGGCCGACGGCTTCGCCGAGGCCTTCGCGAAATGGCCGACCGGCAGCTACCTGCTCTGGTACCCGGTCAAGAGCCGGCGCGTCACCGACGGCCTTGCCCGCCATGTCGCCGGCGTGGCCGAAACCAGCAAGCCGGCCGGAAAATGCCTGCGGCTGGAATTCAGCGTCGCGCCGCAGGAGGCCGGCGGGCCGCTCACGTCGACCGGTCTTCTGATCGTCAATCCGCCGTGGACCCTGGCCGCCGAGCTGAGGATCATTCTGCCCGAGCTGGAAAAGCCGCTCGGCCAGGGTGGCGCCGGCCGGTTCAGGCTCGAGACCCCCAAACCCTAGGTACCTCCATTGGGTTGAAAATTGCGATTGAGCCGTAGTCAATTTACGCAGAACCGTATTATGCTCAGCGTGTTGAGACTGGCTTTACGTTCCGCTTCCGCGAATGGTTGCGGCGGAGTGACAAGGCCTCAAAAAAATCCAGGCTGATCGGTGGCGTGACCCGATCGGCTGAGGTGGCCAAGCTCCGGACAGCGAATGTCCGGTCGGCCGCTACGCGATGTCTGCGTAGCGGCGGAAAAGTGCGGGGGAGGAGTTTCCCGATGGCCATGACTGGTACGGTCAAGTTCTTCAATGGAGAACGCGGCTACGGCTTCATCAAGCCTGATGACGGCGGCCGCGATGTGTTCGTTCACATTACCGCGGTGGAGCGGGCGGGATTGAAGGATCTGACCGAAGGACAGCGCATTACGTTCGAGGTCGAACCGGACAAGAAGGGCAAAGGCCCCAAGGCGGTCAATCTGGTGATTTCATAAGTGAGCTAGCCGCTCGCCGATGAAAGCGGACTGAATTTTTGGCTGTGAGATATTGGCTGCGCCTGAGCTCGCCGCTCAGATCGTGGAGGCGTGCATGACGTGGCCGCCCCTACCCGGCGCCGTGCGTTCGGCTTCCGGAAAAAACCGCGCCATGATCTGCGCCGGGCCGATATCGTCGATCTGGCGAAAGCCGGCCGCGCTCAATTTCGCGCACAGTGGCCCGGTGTCGAAATAGCTCTGGAAACGCTCGCCGAGCGAGGCGACCCTTTCGGCAAGCGCCTGATGCGCAGCGCGTCCGGCAGGTGCGACCGAGCCCGCCGGATTGACATAGTCGAACACCACTTCGGCGCCGCCCGGCAGCTGCGCCATGTAGGCAAGCGTCGAAAAGATCGCCTGCTCGGTCAGATAGGGCGCGACGCCGAGCCAGCTGAAAAAGCTGCGCTCGGTGGCGGAAAACCCCGCGGATTGCAGCTGTTCCGCCAGCGTCTGCCGTTCGAAATCGACGGCGACGAATTTCAGCGTCTGCGGCACCGCGATCGCGGCGGCGGCCAGCATTTCGCGCTTCCACGCCTGCGTCGCCGGATGATCGACCTCGAAGATGCGCAAACGCCGGGCGAGCGGCGTGCGATAGGCCAGCGTATCGAGCCCGGCACCGAGCACCACGAGCTGGGTGGCGCCAGCACTGACCGCGATGGTGAGGGCATCTTCAGCGATGCGCGAGCGCGCGGCGATGAACCAGCGCATGCGCGGCCCCATCGGGTGAGCGCCGGCATGATCGAGCGCGACCTCGATCTCCGTCCCGAGAATGCGCACCGCCAGCGGATCGGCGAGGATGGAGGCGCCGTCCAGCACCTGGTGCGCCGCGCGCAAGCGGGCGGCACCCAACGCGGTCCGACTTGGCTGTCCAGGCTGCATATCCCCAGGATTTTAGGCACGCGGCGCCGCGCTGTCCACGCGACAAAAAAATCCCGGCGGCTTGCAGCCGCCGGGAAGTCGAAAGCCAAAGTTTTCTTGTTCTCAGAAGTGATAGTTCACGCCGGCTCGCACCAACCCGAACCGGTAGCCGTTTGACGCGCCTGTAACGACGAAATTGCTGTTGGCCAGATCGACATAGAGATATTCGACCTTGGCGCTCCAGTTCGGTGCAAAGCCCATCTCGGCGCCGACACCGGCGGTCCAGCCCGCATTGGTATGGGATTCCGACAGGCCGAAGGTGGTGGCGCGCAGTTCGCCGAAAGCCAGACCGCCGGTGCCGTAGAACAGCACGTTGCTGAGCGCGTAGCCGACCCGGCCGCGCACCGTGCCGAACCACGGGTTGGAGAACTTCCACGGCGCAAAGGTATCGTCGGCGCCGGTCGCCTGGATGTCGCCTTCGACACCGAACACCCACGGACCACCTTGCTGCCAGTTGTAGCCGGCCTGCACGCCGCCGGCGAAGCCCGACGGCTTGGTCAGATTGTTGTCGACCGAACCCCAGGCATAGCCGAGGTTGCCGCCGAGATAGGGACCGGCCCAGCTATAGGCATTGAGCGGCTGGTTGACGGTATAGGGCGCGCGCGATCCGTAGTTGAGGTCGGCCGCCTGGGCGGACATGGTCCAGCCTGCGGCCATCAGCGCCAACGCGCGCAAAACAAACCTGCTCATCGCTTGAACTCCCACCACGCAACTGCCGTGACCGCCGGCGCAAGGGGCCGGCATGGTTACGGAATCCACTGTCTTTTCGCGTAAGATTTATCGAGAGTTTTAAGTTAAAGGGTTGTTAAGCCGGGTTACCGCCCGCTCATCATTCTTAACGATGTGTTACCGGGCGCGGCCTCCCCGCCCCCGACCGCTGGCGATGCGGGCCACCAGCGCTTAATTTAGGCCCATGGATCACAATTCTACCGATCAGCCGAAAACGCCCGCCCCGCAGAAGGCGCGGCGCGGCTGCAAAGCCGGATCTGCCGCCGCAGGACCCGGCGCTGCTGGCCGATGACGTCGACCCCGCGATTTCGGCCCCCGAGGAGGACGACGAGGCGCGCCTGCCGGAGGCGGCCGACGAGCCTGCGGAGGCGATCGCCGAGGGCACGCTCGCGGTCGGCCATGCCGCGATCGAGAACGCGGTGCGGCTGGCGCCGACCTCGCCCGGCGTCTACCGCATGCTCAATCCGGCCAACGACGTGCTCTATGTCGGCAAGGCCAAGAACGTCCGCAAGCGCCTGTCCTCCTATGCCCGCGTCAACGCGCCGCTGCCGGCGCGCATCCTGCGCATGATCGCGGCGACCGTCACGGTCGAGATCATCTCGACCTCGACCGAGACCGAGGCGCTGCTGCTCGAAGCCAACCTGATCAAGCAGTTGCGGCCGCGCTTCAACGTGCAGCTGCGCGACGACAAGTCGTTTCCCTATATCCTGATCACGGGCGACCACTGGGCGCCGCAGATCCTGAAACATCGCGGCGCGCAGTCGCGGCCGGGACGCTATTTCGGACCGTTCGCGTCCGCCGGCGCGGTCAACCGCACCATCACGGCGCTGCAGCGCGCGTTCCTGATCCGCTCCTGCACCGACGGTTTCTTCGAGAGCCGCACCCGGCCCTGCCTGCTCTATCAGATCCGCCGCTGCTCCGGCCCCTGCACCGGCGAGATCGATTTCCCCGGCTATACCGAGCTGGTGCGCGAGGCCAACGACTTCCTGTCCGGCCGCAGCCATCTGGTGAAAAAGGAGCTGGCCGGCGAGATGGAAAAGGCCTCGGCCGAACTCGAATTCGAGACCGCGGCGCTCTACCGCGACCGCCTCGCGGCGCTGTCGGCGATCCAGTCGCAGCAGGGCATCAATCCGCGCACCGTCGAAGAGGCCGACGTGTTCGCCATCCATCAGGAAGGCGGCTATTCCTGCGTCGAGGTGTTCTTCTTCCGCACCGGGCAGAACTGGGGCAACCGCGCCTATTTTCCGCGCGCGGAAAAATCGTTCACGCCGGAGGAAGTGCTGGCCTCGTTCCTGGCGCAATTCTACGACGACAAGCCGCCGCCGAAACTGATCCTGCTGTCGCACGAGATCGAGGAAAGCGAGCTCTTGGCCGACGCGCTGTCGGTCAAGGCCGGGCATCAAGGTGGAGGTCTCCACGCCGAAGCGCGGCGAGAAGAAGGAGCTGATCGCGCACGCGCTGACCAATGCGCGCGAGGCGCTCGGCCGCAAGCTCGCCGATACCGCGACCCAGGGCCGGCTGCTGCAGGGCATGGTCACCACGCTCGCTCTGCCGCATCGCGCCCAAGCGGATCGAGGTCTACGACAACAGCCATATCCAGGGCACCAACGCGGTCGGCGCCATGATCGTGGCGGGGCCGGACGGCTTCATCAAGAACCAGTACCGCAAGTTCAACATCAAGTCCGAGGGCCTGACGCCGGGCGACGATTACGCGATGATGCGCGAGGTGCTGGAGCGGCGCTTCAAGCGGCTGTTGAAGCCGCCGGAGGGCGACGCCGCCAAGGCCAAGGCCGGACGACGATTCGTTTCCGCAATGGCCCGATCTCGTCATCATCGACGGCGGCCGCGGCCAGCTCAATGCGGTCAGGGAGATCTTCGAAAACCTCGGCCTGACCCAGGTCTCGCTGCTGGCGGTCGCCAAGGGACCGGACCGCGACGCCGGCCGCGAAACCCTGTTCATGCCGGGCCGCGAGGCCGATCAAGCTCGAGCCGCGCGACCCCGTGCTGTATTTCATTCAGCGGCTGCGCGACGAGGCGCATCGGTTCGTGATCGGCTCGCACCGCAAGCTGCGCAAAAAGGACATTCGCGAGGCCGGCTTGCAGGAGATTCCGGGCATCGGCCCGTCACGCAAACGTGCCTTGCTGCATCACTTCGGAACGCTGAAGGAGATCGAGCGGGCCTCGATCGCCGATCTCGGCAAGGTTCCAGGCGTCAGCGCCGAAAGCGCCCGCAAGATTTTCGAGTTTTTCCACGCCCACCCGGGCTAAAGGGGGTTCGAGTCATCAGGGCGTTGCCTGCGACAGATCATCGTAAGCCCGCCCAGTTGACCTTCACGCTTCAGCGGTATTGGTAAGACGGATGAACATCGCCACGACCAGGGGACCGGCCAAGTCCATGTCCCTCCCGAATATCCTGACCTACGCCCGGATCGCCGCCATTCCGGTGGTGGTCGGCTGCGTTTTCTGGGAATCGATCCTGGACGGCCCGATGTGGCTGCGCTGGGTGGCGCTGGCCGTGTTCATCGCCGCCGGCGTGACCGACTATCTCGATGGCTATTATGCGCGAATCTGGGATCAGCAGTCGGCCTTCGGCCGGATGCTCGATCCGATCGCCGACAAGCTTCTGGTCGCGTCCTGCCTGTTGATGCTGGCGGCCGACAATTCGATCCATGGCTGGACGCTGTGGGCCGCGATCGTGATCCTGTGCCGCGAAATCCTGGTCTCGGGCCTGCGCGAATATCTCGCCGGCCTTGCGGGTCAGCGTGCCCGTGACCAAGCTCGCAAAATGGAAGACCACGATTCAGCTGGTCGCGATCGGCTTTCTGATCGCCGGCGAAGCCGGCGAGCAGATCATCCCCGCGACCACCCTGATCGGCATCGTGCTGCTGTGGATGTCGGCGATTTTCACGATCTACACCGGCTGGGATTATTTCCGCGCCGGCATCCATCACCTCATCGAGGAGGATGAGGGATGAAGGTCAAATATTTCGCCTGGGTGCGCGAACGGGTCGGCATGGCCGAGGAAACCGTCGAGCCGCCGGCGGATGTGCGCACGGTCGGCGACCTGATCGGCTGGCTCTCCAGGCGCGGCGAGACCTACGCCCATGCCTTCGAGACGCCGCGGGTGATCCGCGCCGCGATCGACCACGCCCATGTCAAACCGGACGCGGCCATCGCCGGCGCCCGCGAGATTGCCTTTTTCCCGCCGATGACCGGCGGCTGACGCATGATCCGGAAAAGTGGGAACCGGTTTTCCGAAAAGATCATGCCCTATAAGAAGCTCATATGACTGCCACAGCGACCATCCGCATCCAGGAAGCCGATTTCGACATCGGCCATGAGATCGCGGTGCTGACCCAAGGCCGCAGCGATGTCGGCGCCGTCGTCAGTTTCAGCGGCATCTGCCGCGGCAGCGAGAACGGCGAACCGATCGCAGCGCTGACGCTCGAACATTACCCTGGGATGGCCGAGGCCGAAATCAAACGCCATGCCGACGAGGCGCTGGCGCGCTGGCCGCTGACCGGCCTGACCGTCGTGCACCGGGTCGGGCGCATCACGCCCGGCGAAAATATCGTGCTGGTGCTGGCGGCCTCGCCAGCACCGCCAGGCGGCGTTTCAGGCGGCGGAGTTTTTGATGGATTATCTGAAAGCCAACGCCCCGTTCTGGAAGCGCGAGGAAAGCCCGAAAGGCACCGAGCTGGATCGAAGCCCGCGACCACGACGATGCCGCCGCAGCGCGCTGGACCAAATCCTGATGGCCAAACAGAGCAAGGTGCCGGCCAGGCGCGGCCGTGCCGGTTCGACAGTCCCAAAGGCGAAGTTTCCGAAGATCAATTCCGGCGAATTGCTGACGCTGCTCGATTTCGTGCGCTTCGCGGTCAGCCGCTTCATCGAGGCCAAACTGGTGTTCGCGCACGGCACCACCGATCCGGTGGCGGAAGCCGCCTTTCTGGTTTGCGAAGCGCTGCATCTGCATCCCGACCAGTTCGAGAGCCTTCGCGACCGCGCGCGTCACCGTGGCCGAGGGCAAGAAGATCCTCGATCTGATCGAGCGCCGCGTCACCACGCGGACGCCCGCCGCCTATCTCGTCAACAAGATCTACATGCGCGGCCTGCCGTTCTATGTCGACGAGCGCACCATCGTGCCGCGCTCCTTCATCGGCGAATTGCTGGATTCGCATTTCGGCGGCGACGACGAGCAAGGCGGTTCGCTGATCGACGATCCCTTGTCGGTCGAAAGCGTGCTCGATCTCTGCACCGGCTCGGGCTGCCTTGCGATCCTGGCGAGCCGGAATTTTCCGAATGCCGAAATCGACGCGGTGGATATTTCAAAGGACGCGCTCGAGGTCGCCGCTCGCAACGTCGGCGATTACGGCCTTGAGGATCGCCTCACGCTTCACCGCGGCGACCTGTTCAAGCCGCTCGGCGACAGACGCTACGATCTCATCATCACCAATCCGCCCTATGTCGACGCCGACGGCATGGCCGCCCTGCCGCGCGAATGCCGCGCCGAGCCGAAGCTTGCCTTCGACGGCGGCGCCGACGGGCTCGATATTGTCAGGCGCATCCTCGACGAGGCCAGGCAGCATCTCGACGCCGCAGGGCGGCCTGTTGTGCGAGATCGGCCGCGGCCGCGAGCAATTGGAGGATGCCTACCCGCAATTGCCGCTGCTCTGGCTCGATACCGAGGAGTCCGACGGCGAGGTGTTCTGGATCGGCGCCGCCGATCTCTGAGCCGCCCGATTAATCCCGAGATCACAACCTATTGGCGTTCCCGCCGTGCGGCGAAACTGATACCCTGCGGACAGCAACAGAACCGAACCCAAAAAGAGGCCTCCCATGCTGGACAAGAGCCCCGACGCCCCCGCCGTCAACGTTCCGAACGATCTCGCCGCGCACTGGATGCCGTTCACCGCCAACCGGGCGTTCAAGAAGAACCCGCGGCTGCTCGCCGGCGCCAAGGACATGCATTACTTCACCGTCGACGGCCGCAAGATCATCGACGGCGCCGCCGGCATGTGGTGCAGCAATGCCGGCCACGGCCGCAGCCAGATCTCCGACGCGATCGGCAAGCAGGCCGCAGCCCTCGACTACGCGCCGCCGTTCCAGTTCGGCATCCCGCAGGCGTTCGAACTCGCCAGCCGCATCGCCGATCTGGCGCCCGCCGGCCTCGACCACGTGTTCTTCTGCAACTCCGGTTCGGAAGCCGCCGACACCGCGCTCAAGATCGCGCTGGCCTATCACCAGATCAGCGGCCAGGGCGGCCGCGTCCGGCTGATCGGCCGCGAGCGCGGCTATCACGGCGTCGGCTTCGGCGGCACCTCGGTCGGCGGCATCGTCGGTAACCGAAAGATGTTCGGCTCGCTGCTGTCGGGCGTCGATCATCTGCCCCACACCTACGACCGCGAGAAACAGGCCTTCACCAAGGGCGAGCCGGAATATGGCGCGCATTTCGCCGACGAGCTGGAACGGCTGGTCAATCTGCACGGCGCCACCACCATCGCCGCCGTGATCGTCGAGCCGATGGCCGGGTCGACCGGCGTGCTGGCGGCGCCGAAGGGCTACCTCAAGCGGCTGCGCGAGATCACCCAGAAGCACGGCATTCTGCTGATCTTCGACGAGGTCATCACCGGCTACGGCCGGCTCGGCTTTGCGTTCGCCGCCGAGCGCTACGGCGTGCTGCCGGACATGCTGACCTTCGCCAAGGGCATCACCAATGGCGCGGCGCCGATGGGCGGCGTGCTGGTGCGCGACACCATCCACGACGCCTTCATGAACGGCCCGGAACATATGGTCGAGCTGACCCACGGCTATACCTATTCGGCGCATCCGATCGCCTGCGCTGCGGCGCTCGCGACCCTCGACATCTACCGCGACGAAAAGCTGTTCGAGCGGGCCAACAAGCTCGAGCCGAAATTCGCCGACGCCGTGATGTCGCTGCGGAGCCAGCCGGGCGTGCTGGATATCCGCACGGTTGGCCTGACCGCCGGCATCGACCTTGCGCCGCGCCCGGACCTGCCGGGAAAACGCGGTTTTGACGGGCTGAACAGCGCCTTCCACGACAATGATCTGATGCTGCGGGTGGCCGGCGACACCCTGGCGCTGACGCCGCCGTTGATCGTCACCGAGGACCAGATCGGCGAGATCGTCGACAAGGTCGCCAGGGTGATCCGCGCCACGGCGTAGAGGCTACCAACTCTCGTGTCCCGGACGCAGCGCAGCGCCCCTTCGGCGGTGCGCTGCAGAGCCGGGACCCATGTCGCCAACACGATGGACCCCGGATCAGCAGCGCACCGCAAGCGCGCTGCGCTGCATCCGGGGAACGCCGTTGAGAGTATGTCCACAGAACATCTGAAGCCGGGGGACCAGTCCCGCCCCCCTCTCAAAACAACACTGGCCCATCGAATCAACATTGATGCTAAGGTTGCGGCGCTAAGGGAGTTTGGCGCGCGACATGATTCGCATTTCGACGATTTTCATCGCCATCTGCATGGTGCTGGTCGCAGCTTCCCTTGGCCTTGTGCTGTATTCGATGGCGGGCATCAGCGGGTCGGAATCCGCGATCGTGGCGCTGACCGCGCTGACCTTCCTGATCCTCTACAACGCCGTCTCGATGCGGCTGCGCGATCGCACCGACGTCGGCGGCCAGATCGCGGATCTGTCGCGCGGCACCGCCGACCTTGCCCGCCAGGTCGCCGAATTCGGCCGCCGGCTCGCCGCGGTCGAGGGCCGGGTGGTGTCGGCGAATTCCACCGGCGCCGACCGCATCCAGGCCGTGGTCGGTGAAATCAACGAACTCGGCGTGCTGGTCAAACAGCTCGCCTCCTCCGTCGCCAGCCATGACGACATGCTGTCCGCGGGCGCCGCAGCCGCGCCCGCGCCTGTGAGCCAACCCGATATCGACCAGAGCGAGATGCCGCTTGCCGTCCCGCATGCCGAGGCGGCGGCGGTTGTCGCAGCCGCGGTCATCAATGCCCCACCGGCGCCGGTTGCGGCTGCCGCCCCGGCCACCGCCCCCGCGCGCAGCCAGCAAGGGCTGCTCGCCGCGGTGAAAAACGCGGTCGAGGAGAACCGGCTCGATATCTACCTGCAGCCGATGGTGACGCTGCCGCAGCGCAAGGTGCGCTACTACGAGGCGGTGACGCGGCTGCGCGACGACAAGGACCAGGTCATCGCCGCCGACGATTTCATCGGCGTGGCCGAAGCCGGCGGGTTGATCGGGCGCATCGACCACATGGTGATGCTGCGCTGTATCCAGGTGCTGCGCCGCCTGATGGTGCGCAACAAGGATGTCGGGGTGTTCTGCAACGTGTCCGCGGCGACGCTGGGCCATGCCGCCAATTTCGCACAATGCCTCGACTTCCTCGAAGCCAACCGCGCGCTGGCGCCGTCCTTCGTGCTCGAATTCAAGCAGGCGACGTTCCGCAATCTCGGTCCCGTCGAGACCGAGCATCTGGCGGCGCTGTCGCAGCGCGGCTACCGTTTCTCGATCGACCATGTCAGCGATCTCAGGATCGAGCCGCGCGAACTCGCCGATCGCGGCGTCCGCTTCATCAAGGTGCCGGCGGCGCTGCTGCTGGATCCCCGGCAGACCTCGGCCTCCGACATTCACCCCTCCGATCTCTCCGATCTGCTCGGCCGCTTCGGCATCGACCTGATCGCCGAACGGATCGAGGGCGAACGCGCGGTGGTGGACCTGCTGGATTATGACGTGCGGTTCGGGCAGGGGTTCCTGTTCGCCCCGCCGCGGCCGTTGCGGCCCGATGGGGCATCTGCTACCGCCGGGGCCGTTCCGAACAAGGCTCAGGACCCCCAAGCACCCAATGGCTCCAGCACTACGGCTCCCATCGCCAATCCAGCCGCCGAACCGCCGCCGCGGGCGTCCGGCAATGCCGCGCTGGCGCGCCGCGCCGCCGGACCGGGTTAACCGGTTCACGATGCCATGACGTCACTTCGATTCGTCGAGCAATTGCGCGACCTCGTCGGCGGCGTCGAGGTCGTGCTCTCCGACATCTGGGGCGTGGTGCATAACGGGCTCGAGGCCTTTCCCGAAGCCTGCGAAGCGCTGCACACCTATCGCCGGCAGGGCGGCACCGTCATCCTGATCACCAACGCGCCGCGGCCCGCCGATTCCGTGCAGCGGCAATTGCGCAAGCTCGGCATCGCCGACGACACCTACGACGCGATCGTCTCTTCCGGCGACCTGACCCGGCACTTCGTCGCCGACCATCCCGGCAAAAAGATCTTCTGGCTCGGGCCGGAGCGCGACAATTCGATCTATCGCGGGCTCGATGCCGTGCTCGGTCCGCTGGAGCAGGCCGATTACATCATCTGCACCGGCCTGTTCGACGACGAAACCGAGTCGGCTGAAGATTATCGCGCGATGATGCTGCAGGCGCTCGAACGCAAGCTGCCGCTGATCTGCGCCAACCCCGACATCGTGGTCGAGCGCGGCGACCGCCTGATCTATTGCGCGGGTGCGATCGCCGAACTCTATCGCGAACTCGGCGGCGAGGTGATCTTCTACGGCAAGCCGCACCGGCCGATCTATGAGCGCGCCATGCAACTGGCCGCCGAGCGCCGCGGCCATTCGGCAGCCCTCAGCCGCGTGCTGGCGATCGGCGATTCGGTACGGACCGATCTGGCCGGCGCCCATGGCTTCGGCATCGATTTGCTGTTCGTGACCCGCGGCATCCACTCCGAGGATTTTGAGGGCATCGACCAGCTCGACCCCGCCTCAGTGAAGGAGCTGTTCGGCCACCCGCCGCGGGCGCTGACAAGGGAGCTGCGGTGGTAGGCCTAGGGCGCTAGTGGCTTAGTGCTACGGCGCTCTTACGCCGTCGCCATGTCCGGGAAGACCGCTTCGATCTTGGTCTTCAGGGTCGCCGCATTGAACGGCTTGACGATGTAATTGTTGACGCCGGCCTTCTTGGCGGCGATCACGTTCTCGGTCTTGGATTCCGCGGTGATCATGATGAAGGGCGTGGTTGCCAGATTGGGATCGGCACGGACTTCCTTGAGCAGGTCGTAGCCCGTCATCGGCTCCATGTTCCAGTCGGAAATCACCAGCCCGTATTTCTTGCCGCGCATCTTGTTCAGCGCTTCGGAGCCGTCCGAGGCATCGTCGATATTGTCGAAGCCGAGCTGTTTCAGAAGATTCCGGATGATGCGGATCATGGTGTTGTAGTCATCGACCACCAGAACCGACATCGACAGATCAACCGCCATCTTCTTTCCCCCACTCGACGCTACGCTACAAACAATAAAGGGCTGCGCGACCCGCAGTCCTCCCCCACGTCTAGCAGCAGGCGTTAAACAGCGCGTTAACCCGCCCCTGTCGGATTGTGCCCGTTTTGATGCGATTCCAGCGGCTTGACTTCGCCCGCGCCGCCACGTCACGGTCCGGCCGCGCCAAACCAGCCCAAAAATCCCAGAAGAATCCCTGAAGAACCTTCCGAAAATGACGACTGGCTTTACCGTTATCCGCGACTTGACCCCTGCGGCCGCCATCCCGAGGGGGGCTGTGGTCGCGATGGGCAATTTCGACGGCGTCCATCTCGGCCACCGCGCCGTGATCGCGGCTGCCTTGCAAATGGGCAAGGCCCACGGCAAGCCGACCTTTGCCGTGACCTTCGAGCCGCACCCACGCAGCTTCTTCAGCCCCAACAGCCCGCAATTCCGGCTCTCCGACGAGGCCAACAAGCTGCGGCTATTGGCCGGAACGGGCCTCGACGGCGCCGTGGTGATGACCTTCGACAAGGGTCGCGCCGGGACCTCGGCGCAAGATTTCATTCACCATGACCTGATCGGGCGGCTCGGGATATCAGGCATTGCGGTCGGCTATGACTTCCATTTCGGCAAAGGCCGGGTCGGCTCGCCCAGCCTTTTGGTCAGCGAGGCGCCGCGGCTCGGCATCGAGGTCGACGTCCAGGCCCATGTCGACATCGAGGAGCGGCCGGTTTCCTCCAGCGCGATCCGGATGGCGCTGGCCGAGGGGCAGATCGCGGACGCCACCGCGATGCTGGGCGGGCCGTGGTTCGTGACCGGCTGTGTGATCCATGGCGAGAAACGCGGCCGCGATCTCGGCTATCCCACCGCCAATATCCGCCTCGACAAGAATTGCAGCCTCAAGCACGGCATCTATGCGGTGCGGGTCGGCCGCGGGCCTGAGCGGTTCGACGCCGTGGCGAGCTTCGGCCGCCGCCCGACCTTCGACAATGGCGCGCCATTGCTCGAAGTGTTCCTGTTCGACTTCACCGGCGATCTCTATGGCGCAGCGCTCGATGTCGCCTTCATCGGCTTCATCCGCGACGAATTGAAGTTCGACAAGATTGACACGCTGGTCCGGCAAATGGACGACGATTCAGCCCGGGCCCGCGCGGCCCTGGCGGCGGCGCCCGACGCGTTTCCGAGGCTCGGGGTGATCGCTTAAGCCGCCGGCCGCGGCCTTTGCGATTTCCCCTTCCGGCTGCTATGGAAAGCGCCATGTTTGCGCGGCGCACCATAAGCATTAGCGGCCCGGCTTCCGCCTGAGCTCTCGGCTCGGCGCAAGACCGGGATTTTCCTCGTTCACCCGCGAATGATCGCGTATCCCGCGCCTTTCCAGAGCCAATCAGAGCATTCATGTCCGACAAGCCGCAAAAATCCCAAGAATCGAACCCAACAGACTATTCCAAAACCCTCTATTTGCCGCAGACGGAATTCCCGATGCGCGCCGGCCTGCCCAAGCGGGAGCCGGAAATCCTGAAACACTGGAACGAGATCGACCTCTACGGCCAGTTGCGCAAGGGCGCCGAGGGCCGGGCGAAATTCGTGCTGCATGACGGCCCGCCCTACGCCAACGGCAACATCCATATCGGCCATGCGCTGAACAAGATCCTGAAAGACGTGGTGACCAAGAGCCAGCAGATGCTGGGCTTCGATTCCAACTACGTGCCGGGCTGGGACTGTCACGGCCTGCCGATCGAATGGAAGATCGAGGAAGAGAACTACCGCTCCAAGGGCAAGCAGAAGCCGGATTTTCGCGACTCCGCCGCGATGGTGGCGTTCCGCAAGGAATGCCGCGCCTATGCGACGCACTGGATCAACGTGCAGCGCGAGGAGTTCAAGCGGCTCGGCATCATCGGCGACTGGGACCATCCCTATCAGACGATGAGCTATCCGGCCGAAGCCCAGATCGCGCGCGAGCTGATGAAGTTCGCCGCCAACGGCACGCTCTATCGCGGCTCCAAGCCCGTGATGTGGAGCGTGGTGGAGAAGACCGCGCTCGCCGAGGCCGAGGTCGAATACGAGGATTACACGAGCGATACGGTGTGGGTGAAATTTCCGGTCACCTCGCCGGCGCACGGCGTGCTGGCCACGGCAAGCGTCGTGATCTGGACCACCACGCCATGGACGCTGCCCGGCAACCGCGCCATCAGCTTCTCGCCGAAAATCGCCTACGGCATTTATAAAGTCACCGACGCGCCCGCGGACAATTGGGCCAGGAACGGCGATCTTCTCATCCTCGCCGATGCGCTGGCCGAAAGCGTATTCAAGCAGGCGCGCGTCGCCGCTTACGAGAAAGTGCGCGACTTGCCGGCCGACACGCTCGACGTGGTGGAATGCGCCCATCCGTTGAAAGGTTTTGGCGGCGGCTACGAATTCACCGTACCCTTGCTGGCCGGCGATCACGTCACCGACGACACCGGCACCGGCTTCGTGCACACCGCCCCCAGCCACGGCCGCGAAGACTTCGACGTCTGGACCGCCAATACCCGCGAGCTGGACGCCCGCGGCATCAACACCGCGATCCCCTACACGGTCGACGAGAACGGCGCCTTCACCGACCAGGCGCCGGGTTTTGTCGGAAAACGCGTACTCAACGACAAGGGCGAAAAGGGCGACGCCAACGAGGCCGTGATCAAGGCGCTGATCGAGCGCGACAAACTTTTGGCGCGCGGCCGCCTCAAGCATCAATACCCGCATTCCTGGCGCTCGAAAAAGCCGGTGATCTTCCGCAACACGCCGCAATGGTTCATTGCGATGGACAAGGATGTTGCGGACGACGGCGAGGCCAAGCCGGGCGACACGCTGCGCGCCCGCGCGCTGCACGCGATCTCGGTGACACAATGGGTGCCGCCAGCGGGACAGAACCGCATCAGGGGCATGATCGCGGGCCGGCCCGACTGGGTGATCTCGCGCCAGCGCGCCTGGGGCGTGCCGATTGCGGTGTTCGTTCGCGAAAAGGGCGACGGCTCCGCCGAAATCCTGCAGGACGAAATCGTCAATCAGCGCATTGCCGAAGCCTTCATGGAGGAAGGCGCCGACGCCTGGTACATGGACGGCGCGCGCGAGCGTTTTCTCGGATCCCGCGCCAGCGAGGACTGGAAGAAAGTCGACGACATCTGCGACGTCTGGTTCGATTCCGGTTCGACGCACGCTTTCGTTCTGGAAGACCGCCAGAACTTTCCCAATCTCGGCAATATCGTCCGCAAGATCGACGGCGGCGATGATACCGTGATGTATCTGGAAGGCAGCGACCAGCATCGCGGCTGGTTCCATTCCTCGCTATTGGAAAGCGCCGGCACCCGCGGCCGCGCGCCCTATGACATCGTGCTGACCCATGGATTCACGCTCGACGAGAACGGCCGCAAGATGTCGAAATCGCTCGGCAACACCGTCGAGCCGCAAAAAGTGATGAAGGATTCCGGCGCCGATATTTTGCGGCTGTGGGTCTGCGCCACCGACTATGCCGACGACCAGCGCATCGGCCCGGAAATCCTCAAAAACACCATCGAGACCTACCGCAAGCTGCGCAACTCGATCCGCTGGATGCTCGGCACGCTGCATCATTTGAAACCGGGCGACGAGGTCGCGGCCACGGCGATGCCCGAACTCGAACGGCTGATGCTGCACCGCTTGAGCGAGATCGACGCCGTCGTACGCGAGGCCTACGAAAGCTTCGACTACAAGACCGTGGTCGCGTCGCTGTCGAATTTCATGAACACCGATCTGTCGGCGTTCTACTTCGATATCAGGAAAGACACGCTGTACTGCGAGCCGCCGTCGTCGACGACGCGCAAGGCGGCGCTCACCACCGTCGACATTCTGTGCGATGCGATCCTGAAATGGCTGGCGCCGATCATCAGCTTCACCGCCGACGAAGCCTGGCTGATGTACCGGCCCGGCGGATGCCCTTCCGTGCACATGCTGCCGTTCCCGCATGATCTGGCCGGTTACCGCGACGATGCGCTGGCCGCAAAATGGCAGACCATCCGCGATGTCCGCCGCGTCGTCACCGGCGCGCTGGAGCTCGAACGCGCCGCCAAGAACATCGGCTCGTCGCTGGAAGCATCGCCGCTGGTCTACGTCTCCGACAAGGCGATCTTCAGCACGCTGTTCGACATCGACCTGGCCGAGGTCTGCATCACCTCGAACGCGATGGTGACCAACGACGACGCGCCGGCGGGTGCGTTCACGCTTCACGACGTGCCGGGCGTCGCCGTCGTGGTCGAAAAGGCCGTCGGCACCAAATGCGCGCGGTCGTGGAAGATCCTGCCGACCGTGGGCGAGGACGCCGAATACCCCGATGTCTCGCCGCGCGACGCGCAGGCGCTGCGCGAATGGAAGGCGCTGGGAGTGGCGGTTTGACCTCTCCCCTCCGCGCCGGCCTCATCGCCGCGATCGCCACGCTTGTGCTCGACCAGGCCTCCAAGCTCTGGCTGCTCTACGTGTTCGACATCGCCCATCGCGGCGCGGTGCGGGTGACGCCGTTTTTCGACCTGGTGCTGGCCTGGAACCCGGGCATCAGCTTCGGCTGGTTCCAGAACGAGAGCCCGGCCGCCCAGATCGCCTGATGGCGGTCAAGGCGGTGGCGGTGATCGTGCTGGCGATCTGGATGGCGCGGTCCCGCACCCTGCTTGGCGACGCTGGCGCTCGGCCTGATCATCGGCGGCGCCATCGGCAACGCCATCGACCGCTTTGCCTATGGCGCGGTGGTCGATTTCGCCCTGTTCCACGTCCAGATCGGCGGAGAAAGCCTTGAATTGGTACGTGTTTAACCTTGCCGACGTGGCCATTGTTGCCGGGGTAGCGGCCCTGTTGTATGATTCGTTCCTGGGGGTACCCGCCGCAAAAGCGCCCTGATCCCGGCCGATACGACCCCCAAAGCGGTATATTGCTTGCAGGAGCGGAGTGACGCCTTAAGCCCGGCGCGCCCCTTGCGGAAATGTTGAACGGGAACAGCCTGATGCGCGAGACCGAAGCCAGCTTCCGGATTGTGCAGAATTCGTCGCGGACGCTGAGCCGCGCGCTGCGCCTTGCCGTCATCGCCCTGGGTATCGGCCTCGTTATGGCCGCCGGACGCCGCGCGCGCCGGCGACGATGACGATGACGACAAGACCTTCGAGGAAAAGATCATCGAAGGCATCATGACCGGCATCGGCGGCACCAACATGGAAAACCAGGGCATCGACTATCGCGAGCGGTCGCCGCTGGTGGTGCCCCCCAAGCTCGATCTGCCGCCGCCGGCTTCGGCCTCGGCCGAGGTGACCGCGCCGAACTGGCCCAAGGATCCCGACGAAGCGCGCCGCAAGGCTGCGATCGCGGCCCGCAAGAAAGCCAACAAGGATCCAGTCGAAGCCGTCGCGCATCCTGACGCCGAGCGAATTGGCAAAGCGGCAAGACTGCGGCTACCGCCCGCGACCAGCGACGATCCGATCCAGCCGGGCAATTCAACCACCAGTCCGATCCTGAGCCCGTCGCAGCTCGGTTACAACGGCGGCCTCATGCGGCCTGTTCGGCGGCAACAAAGCCGAGACCGCGCCGTTCAAGGGTGAGCCGACGCGGGAATCGCTGACGCAGCCGCCGCCCGGCTACCAGACGCCGTCGCCGAATTATGCCTACGGCACCGGGCCGAAGGAATCGCTGAACAAGGAATACAACCCAGCCCAGGGCAAGTATGGCGAATAGTTAAGTTTTTCTCTCGGCTTCGTGACATTGCCGGGTTGCGCCTGCGGTGTAGCATGCAGCGGCTTTATCCCGAACGCTTGGGTTCGGGCTTCCAGACAGGTCATGATGTCCTCGCACCGCTTCGCCGTTTCGCTCTTTGCCTTGCTCTCGACGTTCGCTTTTTCCACCGGCAGCGGTTCTGCCCAGACCACGGTGACGTCGGAACGCCCCGCCAGCTTCACGCTCGGCAACGGCCTGCAGGTCGTGGTGATCCCGGATCACCGCACCCCGGTCGTCACGCAGATGATCTGGTACAAGGTCGGCTCCGCCGACGAGACGCCGGGCAAATCGGGGCTCGCGCATTTCCTCGAACATCTGATGTTCAAGGGCACCAGCAAGCATCCGGCCGGCGAATTCTCCCAGACCGTGCTTCGGGTCGGCGGCAACGAGAACGCCTTCACCTCGACCGACTACACCGGCTATTTCCAGCGCGTGCCGCGCGAGCAGCTCGGCACCATGATGGAGTTCGAGGCCGATCGCATGACCGGCCTCATCCTGAAGGACGAAAACGTGCTGCCGGAGCGCGACGTCGTGCTCGAGGAATACAACATGCGGGTCGCCAACAATCCGGATGCGCGGCTGACCGAGCAGATCATGGCGGCGCTGTATCTCAATCATCCCTATGGCCGCCCGGTGATCGGCTGGCACCAGGAAATCGAGAAGCTCGACCGCGAGGACGCGCTGGCGTTCTACAAGCGCTTCTACGCGCCGAACAACGCGATCCTGGTGATCGCCGGCGACGTCGACGCCAAGGACATCCGCCCGATGGTGGAGCAGACCTTCGGCGCGATCGCAGCCCAGCCCGCGATCCCCGCGCAGCGCATCCGCCCGCAGGAGCCGGCGCCGGCCGCGCCCCGCACCGTGACGCTGTCCGATCCGCGCGTCGAGCAGACCGGCTTGCGGCGCTATTATCTGGTTCCCTCGGCCACCACCGCCGCCGCCGGAGAAAGCCCGGCGCTCGACGTGCTGGCGCAATTGATGGGCGGCGGCAGCAATTCCTATCTCTATCGCGCGCTGGTGATCGACAAGCCGCTCGCGGTCAGCGCCGGCGCCGGATACCAGGGCACCTCGCTCGATCCGACGCAGTTCACGATCTCGGTTTCGCCGAAGCCCGGCGTCGAATTTTCGCAGATCGAGCAGGTGATCGACGAGCGTGATCGCGGATATCGGGCAGAACACCGCGCGCGCCGAGGATCTCGAGCGCGTCAAGACCCAGCTGATCGCCGAGGCGATCTACGCCCAGGACAACCAGGCGACGCTGGCGCGCTGGTATGGCGGCGCGCTCACCACCGGGCTTGAGCATCGACGACATCCGAAGCTGGCCGGACCGGATTCGCGCCGTCACCGCCGAGCAGGTCCGCGACGCCGCGCAAGAAATGGCTCGACAAGAAGCGTTCGGTGACCGGCTATCTGATCAAGGATACCGACGCCGAAACGCGAGGAGAAGCGTTCGTGAACTATTCCCTCACGATCGCGCGTGCCGCCCTGATCGGCGGCGCCTGCCTCGCATTCGCAACCGCTTGTCGCGCCGACGCCATCGCAGGCCGCGGCCAAGATCCAGCGTCTGGTTTCGCCCGGCGGCATCGAGGCCTGGTTCGTGCAGGACGCCACCGTGCCGCTGATCGCGATGGAATATGCCTTCGGCGGCGGCGCGACCCAGGACCCCGCCGACAAGCCCGGCGTCGGCAACATGGTCGCCAATCTGCTCGATGAAGGTTCCGGCGATCTCGATTCCAAGACCTTTCACGAGCGCCTCGACCGCCGCGCCATCGAATTGAGCTTCACTGCGACGCGCGACACTTTCCGCGGCTCGCTGCGCATGCTCAAGGACAACAAGGACGAGGCCTTCGACCTGTTGCGGATGTCGCTGACATCGCCGCATTTCGACAGCACCGATGTCGAACGCATTCGCGCCCAGGTGATCTCCGGCCTGCGGCGCGACACGACCAATCCGAGCGCGCTCGCCAGCCGCAAATTCCTCGAAATCGCCTTTGGCGATCATCCCTATGGCCGGCCAGGCCGACCGGCACGCTGGAGAGCGTGCCGAAGATCAATGTCGCCGACATGAAGGACTATGTCCGCCGCGTGCTGGCCAAGGACACGCTGCGGATCGCCGTGGTCGGCGACGTCGATGCCGACACGCTCGGCAAGCTGCTCGACAAGACCTTCGGCGCGTTGCCGGCCAAGGCCAGTCTGACGCCGGTCGCCGACGTCGAGCGCCGCCAAGCCGCCGCAGCGCGCCTTCATTCCGCTCGACGTGCCGCAGACCGTGGTGACGTTCGGCGGCCCCGGCATCCGGCGCCACGATCCGGATTTCATGGCCGGCTATGTCGTGAACCACATTCTCGGCGGCGGCGGCCTGTCGTCGCGGCTCTATCACGAAGTCCGCGAGAAGCGCGGCCTGGCCTATTCGGTCTATGAATCGCTGCTGTGGATGGATCATTCCGCGCTGTTCGTCGGCAATACCGGAACCCGCGCCGACCGCGCCGGCGAGACCGTCGACGCCATCGACAAGGAAATCCGCCGCATCGCCGAGGACGGCCCGACCCAGCAGGAACTGGACGAGGCCAAATCCTATCTCAAGGGCTCGCAGATGCTGGCGCTCGATACCTCCTCGAAGCTCGCCGCAGGCGCTGCTGCAATACCAGCTCGACAAGCTGCCGATCGATTACATCGAGAAGCGCAACGCCATCGTCGACGCCGTGACGCTCGACGACGCCAAGAAGGCCGCGCAAGCGGCTGTGGGGCCAGGGCCTGCTCACCGTGATCGTCGGCCGCGCCCCGCAGGCCGCCGCGCAGCCGCGCCGCAGCGACGCGCCAAGGCGAATTAAGGTCGGACGCGGACTCCGCCCCGCGCAGGACCGCATCCCCATCTTTCTCCGTCATGGCCGGGCTTGTCCCGGCCATCCGCGTTTTCTACTGATACGACGTGGATGCCCGGGAGGCTCGGTGCGAAGACGCACTTCGCGCTTTAGCCCGGGTACGACGATTCCGGTGAACGCCATGCTGCGGATTTCCCGCGACCTCACGATCGACGAGAACGACATCGAGATCAGCTTCGTCCGCGCCTCCGGCCCGGGCGGGCAGAACGTCAACAAGCTCTCGACCGCAGCGCAACTGCGTTTCGATACCCGCAAGATCACGCTGCCCGACGATGCCGCGCTGCGGCTCGACCGGCTCGCCGGCCAGCGCATGACCAAGGACGGCGTGATCGTGATCCACGCCCAGCGCTTCCGCACCCAGGAGCGCAACCGCGCCGACGCCATCGACCGCCTGCTCGAACTGTTGCGCGAAGCGATGATGCGGCCGACGCCACGTCGCGCCACCAAGCCGACGTTCGGATCGAAGCAGCGCCGGCTCGAAGGCAAGAAGCGCCGCAGCGACGTCAAGGCCAATCGCGGCTCGGGGCGGTTCGACGATTGAAATTTAGCTGCGACGCCATCGCCGGGTAGCGGTTTCGACCAGGCCGATCGTCCAGCACATCGGACAGCCGCGGAATGCGAACAGCGCAAGGACGCCCAGCGCGAGCGAACCCAACGGATGGATTGCTGCGATCAGGACGGCGTACCAGAGCGCCCCAATTCCGACCAGGCCGCGCAAAGCGTGTTCAAGCAGTGTGTGGCTCGCAAACATGATTTTCTACTCCGGATGGAAGGGGTGTCAGTCGCGGATCAGATATTCGCGGATCATCAGCCGCGCTCGGTGCAGGCGGGCCTTGGCGCTCTCGCGGGTCAGGCCGAGCACATCAGCGATCTCGTCGATCGTCATTTCCTCGATATCGCGCAGCAGGATGACTTCGCGATAATGCTCGGGCAGCGACTGGATGGCGCGGGAAAGATCGATCCGGATATCCTCAGGCCGCAAATGCGCCAGGCGGGCTTCCACCGCATCAAGCGGATCGTCAGGGATTCCGATCGACAGGCGCAACAGGCGGTGGCAGGCCCGCTTTGCGACCGCGAACAGCCACGCCGAGAACGACGTCACCGCCCGCAGCGTTCCGATCCGCCGATACAGCAGCAGCAGCGTTTCCTGGACCGCATCGTCGATATCGGCCGCCCGGCAATTGCGCGCGGCATAGCGCCGAACATCGGGCTGGGCCGCTGCGATCAGCGACAACAGCGCTTTCTCGTCGCCGCAACGCGCGGCGTCGATCAGTCGCGAGGTCGCAGCGCCCGGTCCGCGCCAAGCGCCATCACGGCGCCGGCAACCGGCGACCGACCATGGCGCACATCGGACAAAATCCGAAAAATCCGGTCACTGCGGTCACCACGCCGCTGCGCCCGCGATCAAATAGCCAACCGGCAGGCCTTGAAGGCCCAAAGAGCCCGCACGCGATCATCACAACGCCCCCGATCAGCCCGCATGGCCCGCTCCCATCCCGGCAGATTCTTGCGATAAAACATAGCAACTCCTCCTGATTTCAGCGAGAACTGAAAGCGTTCTCCCCCGATAGAGCCGCCCGGCCGGGCTATCGGTTCGCGGCAAGCCAACTTTTTTTGACCCAACATTCCCGGGACTATCCGGCCTGAAGCCGTCCCGCCGCTCGCCGGAATCGGTTACAAGACCCCCATGCCCGTCCGCCAGCTCCCCGAACAGGTCGTCAACCGCATCGCCGCCGGCGAGGTGGTCGAGCGTCCGGCGAGCGTGGTCAAGGAACTGGTCGAGAACGCCATCGACGCCGGCGCCAGCCGGATCGACATTTTCACCGATGGCGGCGGCCGGCGGCGGATCGGCATCACCGACGACGGCAGCGGCATGACCCATGCCGATCTTGCGCTCGCGGTCGATCGCCACGCCACCTCCAAGCTCGACGACGAGGATCTGCTGCGGATCCGCACGCTCGGGTTTCGCGGCGAGGCGCTGCCCTCGATCGGCGCGGTCGCCAAACTCGGCATCACCACGCGCCACGCCAGCGAACCGCACGCCTGGTCGCTGGCGGTCGAAGGCGGCGCGAAATCGCCGATCATGCCGGCGGCGCTTGGCCAAGGCACCCGCGTCGAGGTCAGCGATCTCTTCTATGCGACGCCGGCGCGGCTGAAATTCCTCAAGACCGACCGCACCGAGGCCGAAGCGATCCGCGAAGTGGTGCGGCGGCTCGCGATGGCGCGGCCCGACATCGCATTCACGCTGGCCGGCGAGGAACGCGCGCCGGTGACCTGGGCCGCCGCGCTGCCCGGCGCCGCCGGCCGGCTGACGCGGCTCGGCGATATTCTGGGCGCGGATTTTCGCGGCAGCGCCATCGAGGTGCGCGCCGAGCGCGACGGCGTCGTGGTCGAAGGCTTTGCCGCCGCGCCCTCGCTGACCCGCGCCAATGCGCTCGGGCAATATCTGTTCGTCAACGGCCGCCCGGTGCGCGACAAGCTGATTCTCGGCGCGGTGCGCGCGGCCTATTCCGACTATCTGCCGCGCGACCGCCATCCGGTGGTGGCGCTGTTCGTGACGCTCGATCCGCAGGAGGTCGACGCCAACGTGCATCCGGCCAAGACCGAGGTGCGGTTCCGCAATGCCGGCCTGGTGCGCGCGCTGATCGTGCATGCGCTGAAGGACGGCCTTGCCCGCGAAGGCAGGCGCACCGCGGCCAATAGCGACGGCGCGGCCATCTCGGCGTTCCGGCCGTCGTTCGCGCCGCGCCCGACCAACTGGGACTGGCAGCGCTCGCCGGCCTATCCGGTGCGGCCGATGTCGTCGTTCGATGGCGCGGCGGCCACCGCCTTTGCCGAACCGGGCCAGGCCGCGTTCGATGTCGGCACGCCGACCGCCGATGTGCGCTTCCAGGAGACAGCCCTCCGCCGACCTGCTCGATCGTCCGCTCGGCGCGGCGCGGACGCAGATCCACGAGACCTATATCGTGTCGCAGACCCGCGACGGCCTGATCGTGGTGGACCAGCACGCCGCGCATGAGCGCATCGTCTATGAGAGGCTGAAGGCCTCGCTGGCGAAGAACGGCGTGCAGCGGCAGATCCTGCTGATCCCGGAGATCGTCGAACTCGACGAGGCGACGGTGGAGAAGCTGCTCGATCGCGCCGAGGAACTGGCGCTCGTTCGGGCTTGCGATCGAATCCTTCGGCCCCGGTGCGGTCGCGGTGCGCGAGACGCCGTCGCTGCTCGGCAAGACCGATGCCGCCGCGCTGCTGCGCGACCTCGCCGAGCACATGGCGGAATGGGACGAGGCGCTGCCGCTGGAGCGCCGACTGATGCATGTCGCTGCCACCATGGCCTGCCACGGCTCGGTCCGCGCCGGCCGTCGCCTCAAGCCCGAAGAGATGAACGCGCTGTTGCGCGAAATGGAAGACACGCCGAACTCCGGCCAGTGCAACCACGGCCGTCCGACCTATGTCGAGTTGAAGCTCTCCGATATCGAGAAGCTGTTCGGGCGGAGGTAGCGGACGGCACAGAAGCCGTAGGGTGGGCAAAGGCGCTCTTGCGCCGTGCCCACCATTGGCTCGTTAGGTTAGAAGTTGGTGGGCACGCTTCGCTTTGCCCACCCTTCTGTAACGGGCCTCCAAAGGTCAATCCCTTTTGCGTTATCCGCTCGCCGGGGTCTCGCTTCTGTACGGGGTCGGCGCAGGGCCGCCACCTGATGGGGTTGGAAGAGGATAGGTCGACCAATCTACGTTCGCGTGCTCACGAAGCTACCTGGTGGGCAACGGCCTGACCTGATCCATCGTCCCGGCGAAGGGACTTCGCTTCGAGAAGGCCTGGTGTCGTGACCCGCCCGAAAACTGTTGCGCCTCTCCCTGTTAGACTGTTGCTGCAGCGTTGAACGATGTTCCGTCGGCAAGCATGCGGTGCATGATCACCGCAAGCCTGCGCGCCAGCGCCACCTTGGCTTTGCTCATGCCGGCGCGCCTGGCGATCCGCATCGCCCAGCTCTTCAATTGCGAGCAGCCCTTGAGCGGCTTCGTCAGCATGACGTGGGCCGCCTCGTAGAGCGCGGTGCGTACCGAGCTGTCGCCGATCTTGCTGATCCGGCCGGTGTAGTCGGTCTCACCGGATTGATGCTTCTTCGGGGTTAGCCCGTAATGGGCTCCTGCCTGCTTCGACGATTTGAACCGGCCCGGGTCGTCGATCGCGCTGGCATAGGTCAGCGCCACGATCGGGCCGACCGCCGGCGTCGACATCAGCAGCCGTGCCCGCGTGTCGGAGCGCGCCATCTTGCGCACCTGCTTCTCGAAAGCTGCAAACTCCTTCCGCAGCACCGCACGAACCGCCAACAGCGCATTGGCGATCACCTGGAGGTGCGGATGGCCCACCACAAGTTCCTCGATCCGTCCCGCGAACTCACGCTCCGTCGTCTTGCCAACCTTCAGCCCAAAGCCACGCAGTATCCCGCGCAGGCTGTTCTCGACATCGTGAAGCTTCGATTGCACCAGCTTCCGCGCCGTTAGCAGCGTTCGGGTCTCTTGCGCACTGATCGATTTGCAGTGTACCGGCCGGAACCAGCCCAGCCGCATCAGTTGCGCAATCCCGCGCGCATCGTTGCGGTCAGACTTCACTGGCATCGCCTCGAACGCCTTCCGTACATGCCGCGTCTCCAGCAGTTCGACCGCCAGCCCCGCTTCCCGCATCGCCGCAAAAAGCCACTGCGACAACGGCCCGGCTTCCAGCCCGATCCGCTCAAGGCCGAAGCCGAGCGAAGCGAACCAGGCGATCAGCGCCTCGGGATCACTTGCCACCTTCGCTTCCCGCACAATCTTACCGCTCGCATCCACAACGCACACACTCGAGCATTCCAATGACACGTCGATTCCGGCATAATGGTCCATGGTCGTCTCTCCTCGATGCTTGGAGCGAGGCTCATCCCTCGACTCCGTCACACCATCAATGTGAGGGACGACCGCCCGCCCTCCAAGCAAGCCGCGCGCAGCGCGCCATCAATAGCGCCGTAGCAAGCGCGGCCTGCTTGGAGGGCAGACCGGGGCCCGTTACCCCATCTACGAAGCCGCGGCCTTCAAAAACACGAACTCCGTGTCGTCATACGCGCGCCGCTCCAGTTCCTCGAAACCTTCCGGCGCGGCGAACGCCGCCGCCTTCGCTTCCTCGACCACCAGCAGCGCGCCCGGCGTCAGCCAGCCGCCATCGCGCAGCGAGGCCAGTGCCTTGTCCGCGAGGCCTTTGGCGTAGGGCGGATCGAGAAACACCAGCGAGAACGGCTCGACCGGATGCGCCGGGCCGAGATCGGTGGCGTCGCGGCGATAGACTTTTGTGACGCCACCTAAGCCCAGCGCCTCGACATTGTTGCGCAACAGCGCACGGGCCTCGGCGCCATTGTCGACGAACAGCGTGAATTTCGCGCCGCGCGACACCGCTTCGATGCCGAGCGCGCCGGTGCCGGCGAACAGGTCGAGCACGCGCGCGTCCTCGATCGGATCGTCATAGGCGTGGACGAGAATATTGAACACCGACTCGCGCAAGCGATCCGCAGTCGGACGGATGTCGCGCGACGACGGCGAGGCGAGATTGCGGCCCTTCAATCGTCCACCGACGACGCGCATCGGAAGATTACTCGTCCTTCGGCTTCAGGTCGCGCTTGCCGTGGTAGCCGCGCTGCGGGCGGCGCGGCGGGCCGTAGCCGTTGGCCTCTTCCTCGTTGCGGGCGCGGGCTTCGTCGCTGCCGGTGCGCTGCACCAGCACGCGGCGGCCCTTGCGGTCGGCGATCAGCGCGCTCTTGCCGGCCGGCTTGAACGGCTTTTTGCCGCGCGGCGCTCGACATCGTCGGCGGCTTCGTCCTTGGCGTCGCCCGGCATCGGCCGGTTGAAATCAGCGCCGGCCAGGGTTGCGATCTTTTCGCCGAGCTGCTCGCGCAGCACGCGGGTCTTGACCTCCTCGACCTGGCCTTCGGCCAGTTCGCCGAGCTGGAACGGACCGTAGGACACCCGGATCAGCCGGTTCACCTCGAGGCCGAGATGCGCCATCACGTTGCGCACTTCGCGGTTCTTGCCTTCGCGGATCGCAAACACCAGCCAGACATTGGCGCCCTGGTCGCGCTCCAGCGTCGCGTCGATCGAGCCGTATTTGACGCCGTCGACTTCGACGCCCTTTTTCAGTTCATCGAGCTGCGCCTGCGTGACCTCGCCATGGGCGCGGACGCGGTAGCGCCGCAGCCAGCCGGTGTCGGGCAGTTCCAGCGCACGCGCCAGCCCGCCGTCATTGGTCAGCAGCAGCAGGCCTTCGGTGTTGAAGTCGAGCCGGCCGATCGAGATCAGCCGCGGCAGGCCTTCCGGCAGATTGTCGAACACGGTCGGCCGGCCTTCCGGATCGGCGTGGGTGGTCATCAGGCCGCGCGGCTTGTGGAACATCAACAGCCGCGTGCGCTCGCGCGGCGGCAACGGCTTGCCGTCGACGGTGATGACATCGTTGGCGGTGACGTCGAGCGCCGGCGAATTGATGACGCGGCCGTTGACGGTGACGCGGCCCTGCGTGATCCATTCCTCGGCGTCGCGGCGCGAGGCCAGGCCTGCGCGCGACACCACCTTGGCGATGCGCTCGCCGGATTTCTTTTCGCTCGGCGGCCGCGGCCCGCGCTTTTCGAATTCGGTGGTGCGTTCGCGATAGGCGCCGCGGCCGCCGAACGCCGGACGTTTTGCAAAAATCTTGCTGTCGTCCTCGTTCTCGCGGCGCGGCCGATCCTCGCCAGGCTCGCTGCGCGGATGTTCCTGCCAGTCGGTGCGGCCTTCCGGGCGCTGACGCGGACGGTCGAATTTCGGACGATCCCCAGAGGGGCGATCCTCGCGCGAGCGCGAAAAGCGCGGGCGCTCGTCGCCACCCCGATCGTCGCGCGGCTTGTCGTAACGGGGCTTGTCAAAACGCGGCTTGTCGAAATTGCGCGCGCCGTCGCGGGGCGGACGCGAATCGCGCTCGCCCCGGTCCTCGCGCTTCTGCCACGGCTTGGAATCGCCACGCTGCGGCCGATCGCCGAAATCCTTGCGCGGACCCCGGTCCGGCGCGCCGCGCGATGAGAATTTCTTGTCGCCGCCAAACTTTCGCTCGGGGCGGTCGCCGTCGCGCGACGGTCGCGGGCTGTACGGGCGGTCGCCGCGCGGCCGGTCGCCGTCTTTGCGGAAACCTTCGCCGCGGGGGGTATAGGGCCGCTTTTCGACCTCTGCTGCCGCGGTGTGTAGGGCTTCTTGTCGCCGAATTTCTGGTCGGAAATCGCGCAGCCGGGCGGGCGTCGTCGCGGTCTCAGGGTCGCTGTTGCGATCCCGGCGCGCGGCGGGCGGTCGTCGCGGTTGAAGTTCGGACGATCGCCGCGCGGCGTATACGGGCGCTTCTCGCCGCCACGGTCTTCGCCGCGGTTTGAACGAACGCTTTTCGCCGTCGCGGTCCTCACGGTTGAATCGCGGCGGACGCGGCGCATCGCCATAATCGCGGCGCGGCGGACGATCCTCGCGATTGCCGGCGTACGGCTTGCCCCGCCGGCATAGGGCTTCTTGCCAAAGGATTTCGCGCCGTCGGACTTGCCGGCATAGGGCCGGCGCTCGCCGTCACGCTGTCGTCGCTTTTGCCGGCAAAGCCGCGCTTGGCGAATTTCTTCTCCGGCCCGCGGGCTGCGCCGGAGCGGCCCTTGCCGCCGGACGGGCGGTCACGCCGGCCGCGGGAATCGTTGTTTTTATCGTTATCGCGGGGCATGAATGGTCTCTCGTGGTACGAATGAAATGGCGATCAGGCTGACGTGGATGGGCTGTCATAGCGATAACGCGCGCGCTCTTGGCTCAAGGCGCATTCTCACGCAAAACCGGTATCCACTTTTGCTGAAGGCGCACCTCATAGCAGGTTTCTTCCGATGATACGAGGCATGACCGCCCCTTCTTTCATGGATTTGGCGCTGAAAACGGCCGAAAACGCCGGAAAAGCCGGCGAAGTGCCGATCGGATGCGTGATTGTGCGGGATTACGAGGTGATCGCCACCGCCGGCAACCGGACGCTGACCGACCGCGATCCGACCGCGCATGCCGAGATTCTGGCGATCCGGCAGGCCGCCGAGGCCATCGGCACCGAGCGGCTGGTCGATTGCGACCTCTATGTCACGCTGGAGCCCTGCACGATGTGCGCCGGCGCGATCTCGTTTGCGCGGATCCGGCGGCTGTATTACGGCGCCGCCGATCCCAAGGGCGGCGCGGTCGATTCCGGCGTGCGGTTCTTTGCCTCGCCGACCTGCCATCACGTGCCGGAGGTCTATTCCGCGGTCGGCGAGACCGAGGCGGCGACGCTGCTGAGGGAGTTTTTCAAGGTGCGAAGGTAGGGCGTCGCTGCCGCCAACACTCGCCGTCATCATCCGCGAAAGCGGATGATCGCAGTATTCCAGAGACAGCCGGTGATCGATCGAGACGCCGCGGCGTACTGGATACCCGCTTTCGCGGGTATGACGAGCTACGGTTGCTCGCTCACGCCGCCAGAAAAAACTCCCGCAGCACCTTCGCCGTCACGTCCGGATTTTCCTCCGTCAGAAAATGCCCGGAATCGACCGGCGCGCCCGTGACATTGGTCGCCCATTTCTTCCAGGTATCGAGCGGCGTCGCCGCGGCGCTGGCGATGCCGACATCGCCCCACAGCGCCAGCATCGGGATCGTGATCTTCTTGCCGGCATCGTGATCGGCCTTGTCGATCTCGTAATCGGCATAGGCGCCGGCGCGGTAGTCCTCGCACATCGCATGCACGCGCGAGGGATCGCGGAACGGCGCGAGGTAATGCTCCAGCGCGCGCGGATCGATCGCGTCGAGCGTTCTTCGACTTGGTCTGGCTCGCCATCTTCTGCTTGCAGGAAGAAATCCGGATTGCCGCCGATCAGGGTTTCCGGCAGCGGAAACGGCTGCGCCAGAAAGGTCCAGTGATAGATCTTCAGCGCATAGAGCCGGTTCATGCGCTCCCAGTAATCATAGGTCGGCAGGATATCGAGCACCGCGAGCCTCGACAGCCGGCCGGGATGATCGAGCGCCAGCCGATACGACGACGCGGCCGCCGCGGTCGTGGCCGGCGAGCGCGAAATGCACATGGCCGAGCTGCTCCATCGCCTCGATCATGGTCTTCGCCATCGCGCGCTTGGTGTAGGGCGTATGGTCCTTGTCGCTGTCCGGCATGTCCGACCAGCCATAGCCCGGCAGGTCGGCGATGATCAGCGTGAACCTGTCGGCGAGCTGCGGCGCGACGCGGTGCCACATCACATGGGTTTGCGAAAATCCGTGCAGCAGCAACAGCGGCGGCCCCTTGCCGCCGACGCGGGCGAAGATGCGGCCCGCGATGGTGTTGATCCATTCGGAGGCATAGCCGGGAAACAGATCGGCGAGATCGGGCATGGTCGCACTCCCTGCGCGGCAGCGTCTGCATTGCTTCAAACATTGTTTGGCGTTGCCGCTGGCACGTCACAGCGTTATGCCATCCGCCAAGCCCGACCAACAAGAACCAGCAGCGAGGAAACTGCCATGTCGATCGATTTCGAAATCCCGGCCGAGGCCAAGGCGATCCGCGAGAAGGTCCGCCAATGGGTGCACGACGAATGCATCCCCGCGGAGAAGGAACTCGACACCAAGCCGCTCGCCGAAGTGCTCGGCCAGCTGCGCGACCAAGGCGCGCGCGCAAGGGCCTGTGGTGCCCGTTCGTCCCGAAGGAATATGGCGGCATGGGCCTCGGCCCGCTCGCCAACGCGCTGGTGCAGATGGAGCTCGGCGAGAGCATGCTCGGCGCGCTGTCGATGAACACGCAGGGGCCCGACGACGCCTCGATGCTGACGATCCTGACGCACGGCACCGAGTACCAGAAGGAGAAATTCCTCAAGCCGCTGCTGAACGGCGACAAGCGCATCTGCTTCTCGATGACCGAGAAGGCCGCCGGCGCCGACGCCACCGGCATGCAGACCCGCGCGGTCAAGGACGGCAACGAGAACTACGTCCTCAACGGCGAGAAGTGGTTCTCGTCGTCCGCCAGCGTCGCCGACATCGCGCTGGTGATGGCCAAGACCGATCCGAACGCGCCGCGCCACCAGCAGTATCTCGACCTTCATCGTCGAGCTGCCGAACCCCGGCTACAAGATCAAGCGCAACATCACGAACATGGCGATCGAAGGCCCGCATGACGACATGCATCCTGGCGGCCACTCCGAGATCGAGATCAAGGATCTGAAGGTGCCGGCCGACAATCTGCTCGGCGGCGAAGGCAACGGCTTCAACATGGGCCAGCACCGCCTCGCCTACGGCCGCCTGCGCCACGGCATGCACAACGTCGCCAAGGCCCAGCGCGCGCTCGACATGGCGGTCGGCGCATGTCACCAAGCGCTCGACCTTCGGCGAGCTGCTGGCCGACCGCCAGGCGCGTGCAGTTCATGCTCGCCGAATGCGCCACCCAGCTCTATATCGGCCGCCTGATGCTGCTGCACATCGCCTACAAGGCGGAAAAGGGCCTGGACCTGCGGCAGGAGAACTCGATCGCCAAGGTCTTCCTCGCGCACATGGTGCACAAGGTGATCGACACCGCGATCCAGCTGCACGGCGCGCTCGGCTTCAGCCAGGATACGCCGCTGGCCAACTGGTACACCCAGGTCCGCTCGCAGCGGCTGGTCGACGGCCCCGACGAAGTGCACAGATGGAAGATCGGCCGCAACGTCATCAAGGCGTTCCGCGAGCACGGCACCACGGCAAGCGCGGCGGGCGGGGATTTGCTGTAGCGATCGTCGCATAGCAAGGCGCGCACAACGTCGTCCCGGCGAACGCCGGGACTCGCACGCCGCGGCGGTCGTCGCTACGGAAGGTATCAACGCCGGCGTCTCGAACCGATGCGGCGCGCGATGCGTCCCGGCTCAAGGCCGGGACGACGGCGGAGGATTACCTGCCCGCCTTCTCCCGCTCCACCGCCTGCCAGCCGATGTCGCGGCGGCAGAAGCCTTCCGGCCATTGGATGCGATCGACCGCCTGCATAGGCGCGCTGCTGCGCTTCGGTGACCGTCTTGCCCGATCGCGCAGACGTTCAGCACGCGGCCGCCATTGGCGAGAATCGCGCCGTCCTTCGCTACCGTGCCGGCGTGGAAGATCTCGACGCCCTCGATCTTGGCGGCGTCATCGAGCCCCTCGATGCGCGTGCCCTTGGCGTAGTCGCCGGGATAGCCCTTGGCCGCCATCACCACCGTCAGCGCCGGATCGGGAAACCAGCGCAGGTCGAAGTTCTTCAATTGGCCGTCGCAGGAGGCGAGCAACGCCGGCACGATGTCGGACATCATCCGCAGCATCAGCACCTGGCATTCGGGATCGCCGAAGCGGACGTTGTATTCGAACAGCTTCGGGCCCTCGCTCGGTCAGCATCACGCCGGCATAGAGCACGCCGCGGAACGGCGTGCCGCGCGCCTTCATGCCGGCGCACCGTCGGCAGGATGATCTCGCGCCATGATCTGCGTCGTGGATCTCTGGCGTCACGAACGGCGTCGGCGAATAGGCGCCCATGCCGCCGGTGTTCGGTCCCTTGTCGTCGTCGAACACGCGCTTGTGGTCCTGCGCGGTGGCCAGCGGCGATCGCGGTCTCGCCGTCGCACAGCGCGAAGAAGCTGATCTCGCGGCCGGCAGAAATTCCTCGATCACGACCTCGGCGCCGGCGGCGCCGAAACCGCCGTCGAACATCATGTCGATCGCGGCTTCGGCCTCGCGCACGGTCATCGCGACGACGACGCCCTTGCCGGCGGCGAGCCCGTCGGCCTTGACCACGATCGGCGCGCCCTGCGCGCGGACATAGGCCATCGCCGTCGTCGGCATTGGTGAAGCGGCGCATAGGCGCCGGTCGGAATGTCGAATTCGCTGCAGAGCGCCTTGGTAAATCCCTTGGAGCCCTCGAGCTGGCGCGGCCTGCTTGCTCGGCCCGAACGCCTTGATGCCGGCGGCGGTGAGATCGTCGACGATCCCGGCCGCGAGCGGCGTCTCCGGGCCGACCACGACGAGATCGACCGCGTTGCGCTTGCAGAAATCGATCACCGCCGCATGGTCGGCGATATCGAGCGCGACGCATTCGGCTTCGCTGGGCGATGCCGGCATTGCCCGGCGCGCACCAGAGTTTGGTCAGCAGCGGGGACGCCGCGATCTTCCACGCCAGAGCGTGTTCGCGGCCGCCGGAACCGAGCAGAAGGATGTTCATGAGGTCAGGCCAGATGCGGGGTTTCGAAGACGCAGTCGGTCGCACGAATCTCCCGTCGGCTGCAAGGGGATATCAACAGCCGTCATTCCGGACGGCGCGCTAGCTTCGCATCGCCCCGGAATGACGACCGTTTACTTGCCGCTGCCCCGACGCCCGCGATGATTTCCTGCAGCATCGCGACATGGCGGGCGAACGCCGCGCGGCCGGCGGCGGTCGCGGTCACCGTGGTCTGCGGCTTCTTGCCGACAAAGGCCTTTTCGACCGCGACATAGCCGGCCTTCGCACAGCGTCTCGATATGGGCGCCGAGATTGCCGTCGGTGGCGCCGGTCAGCTTTTTCAGTCTGGAGAATTCCAGCCCGATGCCTGACGGCAGCGCGTTCAGCGCCGCCATGATTCGCAGGCGCAGCGGCTGATGGATGATGTCGTCGAGTTCGGCCATTGTGTCAGCTCCGGCGCATCCAGAGGCCGCCGAGGATCAGCCCGCCGCCGTTGACGACCGCCATCCACAAGCAGGAAGGCGGGCCCGGCGCAGATAGTAGCCGATCAGCGTCAAGGCGGTCGTGCAGGCAGCGATCACGACGAAGGCGTAACCGACCCACAGGCCGGCGATGGCATAGAACATCATGACGTAGAGCGGCCAGAACACGATTATCTGGCGCGGCCCGAAATGACCGAGCAGGAACGTGCAGAAGGCGCCGAACGCGACGATCAGCAGGAAAGAGAAGAACCACCGGAACGGGAAATCGCGGACGCCGGAGCGGAGGTTGATGACGGCACCGGCGACGGTGACGATGAGCCCCCCGAAATCGACAATTGTCCAGATCGTGTAGCCTTGGCGCGGCCAAGTGTAATTGGCGATGTAGCCTGCGAACACCAACACGCCCCAGATCATGATGATCAGGCTGGCGGTCTGATAGATTTGCGACTGACGAACGCGCCAGGCGATGTCGTTGATGTCGTCAAGCGCCACGCTGGCCTGCTGGCTGTCGATCACGATGCGACTCCGCCCTGCTCGGCCAGCTGTGTGGAAGCCGATGGCGCGTCCGCAGGCGGCCTATATCTCCCGATCAGGACATAGGCGATCGCCATCGTGATCATCGACACGACAATCGCCACCACTCCAACCTGCCCCCGTGTCGTCAGCGGCAACAGCCGCGCCACGACGTTGATCGTTCCCGCTGACATCAGCGCCACGTAGGACCAGGCGATGAAGGAATAGTGGGTCAATCTCCAGTTCGCCGGCCGCGGGCTGCGCAGCAGCGGAACGACCGCGAGCACGATGCAGATGAAGTTGATGATCGCACCAACATGGAACCAATTGAACTGGCCGGTGAAGCGATAGACCAGCAGCGCCGTCCCGTCGGCGACCAGCATGGCGTAGACATAGAAATAGCCCCGCGCGCGATGGCCTGCGCCGCGCTTCGGGCGCAGGAACTGGATCAGCCCAACGCCGATGCACAGTATGGCCAAGCTGACGTGGATTGCGCCGGCAAAGGTAAGATTGTGGAACACGGGTCAGCCCTTCCATTGTCTGCGAACTCACTATAGAGAACTCTGTATCACAGAGCATATGGGTTCCGCAAGGCCCCGGATTGGCGGGGATAACCAAAACTCCCTACCTTGCGCCAAAGCCCTGAAAGACCGAATCGATTGCCGATGCCGCCAGCGGAAAACCTGATCAACGCGCCCGAATTCACCGTGTCCGAACTCTCCTCCGCGCTGAAGCGGACGGTGGAGGACGCCTATGGCCATGTCCGGGTGCGCGGCGAAATCTCCGGCTTCCGCGGACCGCATTCCTCCGGGCATTGCTATTTCGCGCTGAAGGACGAGAGCGCCAAGATCGAGGCCGTGATCTGGAAGGGCGTGCATTCGAGGATGCGGTTCAAGCCGCAGGAGGGCCTCGAGGTCATCGCGACCGGCAAGCTCACGACCTATCCGGGCTCGTCGAAATACCAGATCGTGATCGAGGCGATCGAGCCGGCCGGGATCGGCGCGCTGATGGCGCTGATGGAAGAGCGCAAGAAGAAGCTCGCCGCCGAGGGCCTGTTCGACGAGGCGCGCAAGCAGTTGCTGCCCTGGCTGCCGGAAGTGATCGGCGTCGTCACCTCGCCGACCGGCGCCGTGATCCGCGACATCCTGCACCGGCTGGAAGACCGCTTTCCGCGCCGCGTGCTGGTGTGGCCGGTGAAAGTTCAGGGCGAAGGCTCGGCGGAACAGGTCGCGGCCGCGATCCGCGGTTTCAATGCACTGCCGGAGGGTGGCAAAGTCCCGCGGCCGGATTTGCTGATCGTCGCGCGCGGCGGCGGCTCGCTGGAGGATCTGTGGTCGTTCAACGAGGAGATCGTGGTCCGCGCCGCCGCAGAGAGCATGATCCCGCTGATCTCGGCGGTCGGGCACGAGACCGACATCACGCTGATCGATTTCGCCGCCGACAAGCGCGCGCCGACACCGACGGCGGCTGCCGAAATGGCCGTCCCGGTGCGCAGCGAATTGTTCGTCGAAATTGCCGCGCTGGCGCGGCGCACGATGGTGTGCTGGCAGCGCGGCCAGGAAAGCCGGCGCAATGAACTGCGCGCCGCGGCGCGGGCGCTGCCGGCGGCCGGCGAGTTGCTGGCGATCCCGCGGCAGCGGCTGGATCATCTGCGGCGCCGCCCTGCCGCGCGGATTGAAAGCCAACACGCATGCCCATCACCGCCGCTTCGCGCAGATCAGCGCGGGGCTGACGTTGCGGGTGCTGCGCGGGCAGGTCTCGCAGGCCGGGCAGCGCCTGACCGTCTCCGGCGAGCGCATGAGGCTTTCCGCCCGCGCGCTGCTGCGCAACCGCCGGGATCGCTTTGCCGGGCTGGAGGTCCGGCTGAAGGCCTCGAGGCTTTCCAACGCGCAGGCGCAACGGACCAAAATCGCGCGCGAACGCGAGCGCACGCAACGGCTGGCCGAGCGCGCCCGCCGCGCCCTGGTCACGGTCATGCAGCGGCTGGACGCGCGCATCGCGCACAGCGGCCAGTTGCTGTCCGCGCTGTCCTATCGCGGCGTGCTCGCGCGCGGATTTGCCTTGGTGCGCGACGAGGCGGGCCACGCCGTGCACGCCGCCGCCGCGGTCGGGCCGAACGCGCATCTGTCGATCGAATTCGCCGACGGCCGCGTCGCCGCCACCGCGGATGCGGATCGGCCGGCGGCGACCGCGGCTCCGGCGAGCGGGCCGAAGTCGTTGTGCAGGAAGCGAAGCCGGAACGAGCCGGTGGCGCCCAAGCGCGTCGCCAAACCGGTCGATCAGGGAAGTTTGTTTTAGGGGCCTCTTCCTCTGGAGGGGAGGCGTTGAGCGTTGAGCGAAGCGAATGCTCAGCGGGGTGGGCAGTCTCTCATCGGATCGAGGTGAGAGACCGTCACCCACCGTCTCGCATCTGCGATGCGAGCCGACCTCCCCTCCAGGGAGGTAAGGCCCTCACCGCGCCAGCCACTCGGCGACGCGCTTTTGCGAATCGGCGCGGGCGTCGGTGTCGGTGCCGATATGGCCGTGCTCCGGCACCGCGGCATCGCCGCTGCCGCCGATCGCATGCAACGGCAGATTGGCGCGGTCGAAATCATGGGAGGCGCCGGGATAGATTTCGATCCGCGTCAGCGCGCTGCGGCCGCGCGCGCCGTCGACCATCTGGCGGCAGGCCGCCGGCGAACTGACGTCGTCCTTGGCGCCGATCAGGAGCAGCGTCGGCACCCGCGCGCTCCAGCCGAGCCCGGAGGAGACGCGGCAGTCCGGATAGAACGCGATCGCCGAACGGAAATCCGGCTCGGAGCTGCGCAACGATTGCGGACGCACCGCCCACAACAAGGCGCTGGCGCCGTTGGCCCAGCCGATCAGGCTGATGCGGTCATGCGCGGCCCAGGGCTGCTGCGCCAGCCATTGCCGCGCCGCAATGATGTCGGCGACCCGCTCGCGGCGTGCCACGCACGTGGCGCTCCTTGACCCGGCATTGCGGGCCCAGCTCGCGCGAGCCGTAGCTGTCGGGCAGCAGCACCGCATGACCGGTCTTCAACAACTGCTCCGCCCAGTCGCGGTAGCGCGGCAGCACCGGTTCGGAATGTCCGCCGAGGCCGCCGCAGCCATGCAGCGCAATCACGGTCGGGAAAGGACCGTCGCCGTCCGGCTTGTAGAGCTGCGCATGCAGGGTCAGATTGGCCGTGGGGATGTCGACCTGATGCGGCGCGGGCAATGGCGCCGCGTCCGCGGCGAACGCCGCGGCAAGGAAAAACAGCGTCAGGAATGCGGTTGCTGAGCGAGGGCGCATCGGGTCCGGCCGGATCTTGATCGCGCTGGAGACGCAGCGAACCATGGGCTTGAGGCTATCATGCGAAAGGGGCACAAAATCATCACAAGTCGGTGGGTTTCGGGGGCGGACACTACGACCTATTTATGATAGATCGAATTCGGAAAATACACTTAAGGCCCCCGAAAAGCGGCCGGGCCTGGCGGAGAATTCAACGGTGCTTAATAAATTCGGCCCCTCGGGCAGTGGCGAAGCGCAGGTGCAATATCTGGACGGCGATTTCCGCGTGATCTCGCCGGGAACCTATGTGCGCTGCGCGGTCACCGACGCGCGGATTCCGCTCGACGAACTGAAATACTGGAGCGTCGATTTACAGGAAGCCTATGCCGTTCCCACAGCCGTACTGCAACGGCATTTTCCCGGCGCACTGAAGGCGTGATCTTTGTCGTCCCAGCCTTGAGCCGGGACCCATAGCCACAGGTGGTCGTGGTTATGGCAAGCTGGTGCGCAGCTCTTTTCAACAATTGACAGCGGTGGTTATGGGTCCCGGCTCAAGGCCGGGACGACGAGATGTTTGTGCCGAATTATTCGCGAAACTTCCTGTCGCGCGCCTTAAACAGCCGTTCGGTCACGAACTTCCGCAACAGCGCGGCGTCCTCGAATTCCAGCGTCACCGCGAACGGTACGATCGCGCGCGCCCAGTCGGGCACTTCCCCAGCCGTCCGCAACCGCGCCAGATCCTTTTCCGTCGTCACCAGCGTCAGCGCGTCGCGTTTGGCTTCCGCGACCAGCGCCGCGATCTCGCCCGGCGAAAACGGGTGATGATCGGCGAAGGCACGCTCGCTCGCAACTTCGATCCCGCTGGCGCGCAAGCTTGCGAAGAAGCGGGCGGGATCGCCGATGCCGGCAAAGGCCAGCACGCGTTGGCCACGGAGTGACGCAACCGACGCGTCGCTGGGCGCAAGATGCGCCCGCAGCACCGGCTTGCCCCGCGCGGCAAGATCGGCCGCCACCGCCTCGGCGGCGGCGCCGTCGCCGACAACGACCAGCGCGTCGGTGCGCGCCAGTTGCGGCCGCAGCGGCGCGCGCAGCGGACCGGCGGGAAACACCTGGCCGTTGCCGAGACCACGGTCGCTGTCGATCACGATCAGCGAGACGTCCTTGGCGACCGCCGGATTCTGAAATCCGTCATCCATCAGGATCACGGTGGCGCCCTGCGAGCGCGCCAGCGGCACGCCGTCGGCACGCTCGCGCGAAATCACCACCGGCAGCGAAGCGGCCATCATCAGCGGCTCGTCGCCGACATCGGCCGCGCCGTGACGCGCGGAGTCGACCTTGATCGGTCCGCGCAATTTGCCGCCATAGCCGCGGCTGAGCACCACCGGCGTCTCGCCGAGATCGCGCAGCAATTTGGCCAGCGCCAGCACCGTCGGCGTCTTGCCGGCGCCGCCGACATGATAATTGCCGACGCAGAAGACGGGAATGCCGGCATCGAGACCATCGCGTTGCAGGCGCTTCGCAGCGATGGCGCCATAGAGCGCGCCGAGCGGCCTCAAAAGATCGCGATTTCCAGGACGACGGGCCGTGCCAGAAGGCCGGCTCACGCATTCGCGGCTCCCATTTCGAGCCGCAACTGCAACAGATAGGGCTCGAGCGCGGTCAGCGTGCGATCGAGCGCACCACCGAGCTGTTCGACCACGCGCTCGGAGGCCGCCAGCGATGCATCGCGCGCCTTGGGATCGGCCAGCAACTGGCCGAGCTGCTTCACCAACGCTTCCTGGCCATCGGCGCGCCGCGCGCCGCCGGCCGTATCGAGCGCTTCATAGACATCGGTGAAATTGAAGACGTGCGGGCCGTGCACGACCGAGGCGCCGAGCTTGACCGCCTCGATCGGATTTTGCCCGCCATGCGCGACCAGCGAGCCGCCCATGAACACGATCGGCGCGAGGCGATAGAACAGGCCGAGTTCGCCCATGGTATCGGCAAGATAGATATCGGTCGCCGCCGTCGGCAATTCCTCGCGCGAACGCAGGCTCGCGTGCAGGCCGGAAGCCTCGATGGTGACGGGCAATGGCCCCGCCGCGATCGGCATGCCGCGGTACGATCACGGTCAACAGTCCTGGAAAGAAACCGGCGAGCGTCTTGTGGGTCTCGACCAGAATTTCCTCTTCGCCGGGATGGGTCGATGCGGCGACCACGATCGGGCGGCCGCGCGTCATCGACATCAGCCGCTCCAGCTTGGCCGGATCGGCGGGCGGCGCTGGAACATCGAGCTTCAAATTGCCCGTGGTCACGACGTTGCGGCTGCCGAGCGCCGAAAAGCGATCGGCGTCGAGTTGCGATTGCGCGAGGCAGACCTCGAACCGGCCGAGCAGCGCCGAAATCGTGTTCGAGACCCGGCGCCAGCGCGGAAACGAGCGCTGCGACATCCGCCCGTTGATCAGGACCATCGGCAGCCGCCGCGCCGCACTCGCCAGGATCAGGTTCGGCCACAGATCGGACTCGATGAACAACGCCAGCGACGGGCGCCAGTGATCGAGAAACCGCGCGACGTAGCGCGGCGAGTCGTAGGGGACATATTGGTGGATCACGTCGGCGGGAAACCGTTCGGCCACGATCGCGGCCGAGGTCACCGTGCCCGAGGTCAGGAGGATGCGCAGATTCAAGCGCCCGCAGCTTTTCGATCAGCGCGGCCGCGGCCAGCACCTCGCCGACGCTGGCGCCGTGGATCCAGACCAGCGGCCCGTGCGGCCGGACATCGTCGCTCATGCCGCGGCGTTCGCCGACCCGCGCCGGATCCTCCTTGCCGAGCTTGAGCCGCCGCTTGATCAACGCAGGCGCCAGCGGCACCATCGCGAACGACAGCTTCCGGTAGACGCGCAACGTCATCGGTAGCGAATTAGCCAAGCGCTGCCTCCGGACGCCCGACGGCTGCATAGGCGCGGCGGGTCGCTTCGTTCAGGTAGGTCTCCACCTGCAGCCGCAGCTTTTCCATGGTCTCGGCGTCGGCGTCAGGCGGCACGAACACGGCATCAATGCCTACCACGGCACCGCGCCCGAATGGCAAATTGATGGTGGTGCAGTCCCAGTTTTTCAACCGGATGAACCGGCTGGTCACCATCGCAAACGGCAGGATCGGCCGCCCTGACTCCCGCGCCAGCATGATCAGGCCGAGGCCGACGACCCGCGCGCGCTTCGGCACGTCGGCGGTGGTCGCCACGTTCCAGTTGTCTTCCAGCGCCAGCACCATCTCCCGGAACGCGCCGACGCCGCCCTTGCGGTGGAAGGCGCCGCCATGGTCGCCCGAGCCCCGGATCGTGCCGATGCCGAGCCGCTCGGCGGCAATGGCATTGAATTCGCCGTCGCGGTGCCGCGAGATCAGGACCTTGGCGCGGTGGGTCTCCTTGGTCTTGATGAACGGCGTCATGAAGTGCTGGCCATGCCAGAACGCGAAGATTCCCGGCATGCTCGGCTCGACCTGGTCATAGACATCGGCCGGATCGTAGCTGAAGCGGTTGGTCAGCCAGACCAGCCGCAGATATTCGGCCGCGAGGAAACCCAGCGCGCGCTGAACCCAGCTGCTGCGCAGCAAATCGCGAACTAATCGTTTCAACGGGAGGGCTTTGTTTCTTGACCCGGATCCAGTAGCCGGTGGAGGTGGACCACGAAGTAGCGCATGTGGGCGTTGTCCACCGTCTGCTGCGCCTTCGCCTTCCAGGCCGCATGCGCGGAAGCGTAATTGGGGTAGACGCCGACGATTTCCACCTGGTCGAGGTCCTTGAACGTCGTGCCTTCGAGATCGGTCAATTCACCGCCGATCACGAGGTGGAGCAATTGCGGCTGGGCACTATCTGGCATGATGGTCTTTCCTAACGAGATGCCCGGCAAACGAGACTGGTCGCGACTGGAGGATTGCCGGCGCATAGCCGGAGTGTTCAGGGCAGCGGACGGTTTCGAAAATGCTCGACAATGCGTGCATGACGATCGTGTCCCGCTGCCACCAGCACCCCGTGCGCTACGTCGCGGCGATTGTACTCAATCGTGTCCCCCGAGAGCGCAGTCATCCTACCATCCGCTTCCTGCACGATCAAATTCGCCGCGGCAAGGTCCCAGTCGCGGCTCTGGCCGCCCGCAAAAGCAGCATCGAGGCTGCCTTGCGCGACCCGGCACAGCCGCAGCGCCAGCGAACCGATTCGCGGAAACAGCGTGATTTCTTCCGCAGACGGGCTCAGCCGCTGCACCAGCGGTTTCGGGCCGGCCATGCGGGAAAAATCCAGCCCGGTGCCGATGCTGGCGTGGATCGCCAAATCATTATGCGTCGCGCCCTGCCCGCGCCCGGCGAAAAAGAATTCGTCGGTGACCGGCGCAAATACCGCCGCCAGCACCGGCGTGGCACCGGCAACCAATGCGACGCTGACGCACCAGTCTTCGCGGCCTGCCAGATAGGCGCGGGTGCCGTCGATCGGATCGACGATCCAGACCAGCGGCTTGCCGAGACGCGCATCGTCGTCGACGCTTTCTTCCGACAGCCAGCCATAGTCCGGCGGTCACCGAGCGCAGCCTGCTTTCGAGCAGATCGTTGACGGCGATATCGGCCTCGGACACCGGCGACGACGCGCCCTTGGTCCAGTTCTTCAACTCGGTGCGAAACATCGACAGCGCCAGCGCGCCCGCCTCGCGCACGGTGTCGGTCAGCAATGCGGCGTCGCGCGCTGGAATGGTGTCGATCGTGTCAGCGTCCGCCAAGCGTCAAACCCTCGATGCGCAGCGTCGGCGCATTGACGCCGTAACGGAATTCCAGATCGTTGGCGGGGACCAGCGATTTGAACATCGCGAACAGATGGCCCGCGATGGTCACTTCGCTGACGGGATAGGTGATCTCGCCGTTCTCGATCCAGAAGCCGGAGGCGCCGCGGCTGTAATCGCCGGTGACGCCATTGACGCCGGAGCCGATCAGGTCGGTGACGTAAAACCCCTGCTTGATGTCGGAGATCAGCTCCTCCGGCGTCACCTCGCCCGGCTTCGAGATGCAGATTATAGGACGCCGGCGACGGCGACGACGATACGCCGCGATGGGCATGCCCGGTCGTGACCATGCCGAGTTCGCGGGCGGTTGCGGAATCCAACAGCCACGAGGTCAGCACGCCGTCGTCGATGATCGCGGTTTTCTTCACCTTGACGCCTTCGACGTCGAACGTCTGCGAACGCAGGCCGCGCACCCGCAAGCGGATCGTCGATGATGCGGATGTTGCCGGCGAACAGTTGTTCGCCGAGGCGGTCTTTGAGGAAACTGGTCTTGCGCGCGATCGATGCGCCGTTGACCGCGCCGACGAGATGGCCGACCAGCGAGCCCGCGACCCGGGGATCGAACACGACAGGCACCTTGCAGGTCTCGACCTTGCGCGGATTGGACGCTGGCCACCGTGCGCTCGCCCGCCTTGCGGCCGACGCTTTCGGGCGATGCGAGATCGGACGCATGCGGCGCCGACGTAAAATCGTAGTCGCGCTCCATGCCGGTGCCGTCGCCCGACGATCGCCGTCATCGAGATGCCCTGGCTCGAGCGCAGATAGGAGCCGTGGAAACCGGTCGAGGTCACCAGCACCATGCCGCCGATGCCGCTCGAGGCCGACGCGCCGCCGGATTTGCTGACGCCCTTGACCGCGAGGCCCGCGGCTTCCGCCTCCATGGCGCGGCGCTCGAGTTCCGCCGTCGATGGGACCTTGCGGATCGAGCAGATCGAGATCGGGAAAATCGCGCGCCAGCAGCGACGGATCGGCGAGGCCGACATATTTGTCGTCGGGCGCGACGCGCGCCATCGCCACCGCGCGCTCGGCGAGTTTCGCAACGCCGTCGCCGCAGATGTCGTTGGTCGAGACCACCGCCTGGCGCTGTGCCGACCAGCACGCGCAATCCGACGTCGTCGCCTTCGGAACGCTCGGATTCCTCGACGCGCCCGTCGCGCACTTCGACGCCCTGCGATACGCCGCGCACCGCCACCGCGTCGGCGGCGTCAGCGCCGGCGCGCCGGGCGGCCTCGACCAGGCGCTGCGCCAGCGTCGAGAGTGCGGATTGGTCGAACAGATCGGAGGTCGCGGCTTTCGACGAAAGCGGCGAAGCGGTGGATGGTGAAGAGTTCACGAACAAAATCCCTGACGATTGCAGCGGGCTGGAACGCAAATCAGCAGCCCCACCAGATGTGCCTGATTCACAGGGATTTCAAGCATTTTGCAGCAGGAAAAGCCAAACAATTTCGGCGCTTGCGCAAGGTCTCGTCAATCATGTGCGCCAAGGTCTTGTCAATCATGCGGGCGAATGCAGGGCCGGTGACGGCGGGTTAACCAGCCTTTTTAAGCGCGAAACGGAAACGGCTCGGCTAAGGTCTCACGCATCGACCGGGAACATAATCCCGGCGGGGAGACTAAAGCCGTGAGGCGTCAAACAGCAACAAGCGGGATCAATCCCGCCGGGTCGAGCCGTGCTCTGCGGCTCGACCCTCTTCCCTTCCGCTCAGCTTCGATGCGCAGGACACCCGCGCAGACGGCGGCGTGCGGCAGAGTCGAACTTCATCGCGAACGCGTCGTGCTGCACCGTGCCGTCAAGGGCATGCGGATGGCGATCAACGTTCGCGTCAGCGATTTTCTCGGCGTCGCCTTGCGCGGTCTCGACGACGCGCAAGTGCTGGTGCTGGTGCATCGCGATCCGTCCTTGAACATTCCGCTTGTGCATCAAGCTCCGACCGCGAGGAGATCACCTCCGCCTGGCAGATGTGGAGCGACATCTTCGCGCTGCCGCAATTGCCGGAAGAAAAACCGAGCGAACCGGCGGTCCGGCGCCGTCGTCACAACGCGATCCGCGCACGGCGTCCGAAATTTCTGGTGCGGCGTCGCGCCGGCGACCTGCTCAACCCTGCGAACATCCATCACGGCGAGCGCGAGATCATCGCGCGGGACTAGAGCGCGGCAGAAATCAGGTTCCGTAAGCGCGACTCGTCGATGTCCGCATTCGCACCGAAAGCGACCGAATTGCCGCACCGTCGCGAAATGACGCGATGTGCCAACAAGCGGCATCGTTGATATGGCTCAAGGTTTCAATACCGGTCCGATATCCCTTAACCCCGTCGGCAATTAGATGAGTCATCCGACCGCATCTCGCACGTATCTGAAACGGATGACCAACGTGAACTACGTCGGCGGACTGACTGGCATTGCACTTGTTTGCCCTCATCGAGTATTCGACCGACAGTTACTCGCTGTCAGACGATCAGCTTCGGCGTTTGCCGATGGCAGATACCTCGCCAGGTGAAGGATGTGACCGTCGCCATTGCCGGAAGAAGACCCGAAAAATACACGCATCCTGATTGGCAACGGCGACACCGACCGGGAACAAGTGGCTTCCTGTCCACACTCATTGATCGCTGCGACGATCCAGATCGCTAGGGACGGAATCGAGGCTGAATATCAACTGAATGGAGCGCGTCGGGACGCGCAGCTCCGCACGTCGGCCAGCTTCAGCCCGACCGACATTCTTGGAATTGATTTGCGGGTTGTGAGAGGCGTAAATGACGTTGCAGTCGTTCATTACTGGGTGGATACAGAACTGCGAGGCGCTTGCGACATAACGCGTCTGAGTGGGCACGCGCCCGTGACAGCGGCCTCCAGGGTGCGCCAGGCTGACCGACGACCCGGAATGGATCAGCGCCGATCATGACTACGACGGAACTGGATTGGGTTGCTAGCTTTCGCAGCGAGCGCCGTCGCTACGACTCCGGCGAAACGATGGCGGCAACCGCGACGATGCCATGTATCGGCGCATTATGACCGGTAAGCGTTCGTAGTCCTCCTCAGCATACCGCCATGTCTATGACCACGTTCTGATCTTCGACGTAGCCGGCTCGTGGCTTGGCGAAATGCGTCATCCACATGGGGGCTTTCCCGGGCTTCGCCATGCGCACGACGCTGATCAACGGCATAGGACCTGCTGAGCGAGCGCAGTTACTGGCCAAGCAGGATCGCCAGCGCCAAGCGAGCTATCAAGGCGTCTTGAGGCTGGCATTGTGCTTGTAGACAAGCCGGTTGACCTCTCGCAACCCTGAGCACGAACACACGCGGCAAAAATCAGAGTGGCTTGCTTATCGCGGCGTCGCCCGCATCACGGCATCGACCACAGCAGTCCCGCAAACAGCAACAGTCCCGGCGTCGCGGTTGGATTTGAAGACCCGCAGGCATAGCGCGGGATCGGAGATATCCAGCCGGCGGATCTGCCAGACCAGATGCGCCGCGAACGCCGCAAGCCCGATCCACGCCGGCCATCGCGCCCCCGCCAGCACCAGCGCCGCGCCGATCAGCAGCACCGCCAGCGCATAGAACAGCACCAGCGCCCGGTGGGTGCGCGCGCCGAACAGACAGCGCGGTGGATTTGATGCCGATCAGCGCGTCGTCCTCGGCGTCCTGATGCGCGTAGATGGTGTCGTAGCCGATCACCCAGGCGATCGAGCCGGCATAGAGCGCGAGCGCGGTCAGGTCGATCCGTCCGAGGATGACGGCAAATCCCATCAGCGCGCCCCAGGAGAAGGCGAGGCCGAGCACGACCTGCGGCCACCAGGTGATGCGCTTCATGAACGGATAGACCGCGACGATGATCAGCGAGGCGATGCCGGTCATGACCGCGAAGCGGTTGAACTGCAGCAGCACCAAAAGCCCGATCAGCGCCTGCAGCACCAGGAAGGCGAGCGCCTGCGGCACGCTGACCTGTCCGGCCGGTATCGGCCGCGACCGCGTCCGCTCGACCTTGCGCATCGAGATCGCGATCGGTGATGTCGTTCCAGGTGCAGCCCGCCCCGCGCATGACAAAGGCGCCGATGAAGAACAGCACGACCACGAGCGGCAAGCTGACGGATGTCGCGCAAGACGCCGGCAGCCAGCGCCGCCGACCACCAGCATGGCATCAACAGCAGCCATGATCCGATCGGCCGGTCGAAACGCGACAGCCGCAAATAAGGCCGCGACCAAGACGGCGCGCGCGTGTCGACCCAGTTGCCGGTCGCATCGGCAACGCGGGCGGTGGCGGCGCTCATCTTGCAGAAGTCATCGGGTGAGAACGTTGCCGTTCAGCGTATCGAAGGTGCTGCCGCCCTTTGGCGACGCCGTCGCTTCCGGTGCCGCCGCCGACGTGCCCAGCACTTCGCTCAGGCTCGGACCGGCGGGTCCTTTGGTCTGCGCCTGCTGCGCCACCGCGCAGACCTTCTTCAGCATCACTTCGGTGTTCTTGTGGCCGGTCTTGAGCTGGTCGCCGATCTGCGGCGGAATTCCGCACTTGGTCGCATTGGCTTCGATATATTTGATCATCTTGGTTTCGGCCTGGCCGAAATTTCCGATCAGCTTGCAGGCCTCATCCGGCGGCGCGTGGCGGTCGCTGGCGGCCTTGATCAGCTTGCCGCGCTTTTCCGCGTCTTCGCGCAGGGGCACGAATCCCTTCATGCAGGCATCCGATGGACCACCGGATGGCGGCGCCGGCCCGCGCTCAAATGCAGAACCGGTGACCGGCGCGGCGCCGCCTGAGGGGAATGCCGACGGCGTGGCGCCGATCGCAGCCCTTGGCGCGGTTCCGTTGACGGGAGGAAATGCTGGATCATTTTGCTGGATGCCTTGTTGACCGGGCAGCGGCGCCGGGAACGCGCCCTGCGCGAAGGCCTGACCCGCGTGGAGGGTCACGGCGGCTAAGGTCAGCGGCACAATCAGGCGGCGGATGATCACGGGTGGTTCTCCGGCAAGGTCCAGCGGGCCCCAACGTCTTCCGATCGAAGCGCGACTTGCGATGGGCTATTTTACGATTGCTGGGACCCCTTAACAACCCGTTGAATTGGGCGACAGCGCGGCATAGCGCCCCGCCGGCGGCCAAAAATCGCCTCCGGATTCTAGCGCTTTAGGCTAAAAGCGGCAGTTGTAGCCGGCTTTGACGCGTTTCCCCGGTCTCAAAGGCGACCGGAGCCCAAATCATCGAAATCGCCAACCGGTCCCGGTCCCGCCGGTTCCCTTGGCCTCGCCCGTGCGCAGACCGTCTTCAGCATCGCCTCGGTGTTCCTGTGGCCGGCCCTGAGATGATCGGCGAGTTGCGGCGAAACTCCGCATGCATCCCCGTTGGCTTCGACATATTTGATCATCTTGATTTCGGACTGCCGGAAATTTCCGATCAGCTTGCACGCCTCCGCCGGCGGCGCGTGGCGCTCGCTGGCAGCCTTGATCAGCTTGCCGCGCGCTTCCGCCTCTGCGCGCAGGGGAGCGAATCCGCTCATGCAGGCATCCGAGGCGCCGCCCTGACCGGGCAGCGGCGCAACAAGTGCGTTCTGCGCGAACGCGTGGCCCGCGTGAAGGGCAACTGCGGCAAGGGTCAGCGACACAACCAGGTGGCGGATCATCACGGGTTTTCTCCGGCAAAGCCCAAACGGGTCGGCGGCCTTCCGATCCAAGCGCGATTTCCGGATAACGGCGTTTTGCGGTTAAAAGGCGGCATGGATTGGATACCGCATGCCTGAACTCGACTTTCGCGCCCCCCGTTTGTTCGTCGATGCCGCCTTGAGGCCGGGGGAGACGATCGCGCTGGAGCGGAACCAGAGCAATTACCTCGGCAACGTGCTGCGGCTTTCCGCGGGCGACATCGATCCTGGTGTTCAACGGCCGCGATGGCGAATGGCAGGCGCAGATTGCCGGCCGCAAGCGGCCGGACAGCCTGACGATCATGGCCCGGACCCGGCCGCAGGACCGCCTGCCCGACATCGCCTATGTCTTCGCACCGCTGAAACACGCCCGGCTCGACTACATGGTGCAGAAGGCGGTCGAGATGGGTGCGTCCCGGCTGCAGCCGGTTTTGACCCGTTTCACCCAGGTCTCCAGGATCAATGGCGAGCGGATGCGCGCCAATGTCATCGAAGCCGCCGAGCAATGCGGCATCCTGAGCGTTGCCGAGGTCGCCGAGCCCGTCCCGCTCGACCGCTTTGTGAGCCAGCGTGAAGCAAAGCGCCTGTTGGTGTTCTGCGACGAAGCCGCCGATGTCGCCGATCCCCTGCAGGCGCTGCAACAGGGGTTATCCGCCCCCGACGGGGTCGATATCCTGATCGGACCCGAAGGTGGATTTGCCGAGGAGGAACGCGCTGCTCCTGCTGCGGCAACCGCAAATCCTCCGCCTCTCGTTGGGGCCGCGAATCCTGCGGGCCGACACCGCAGGGGTGGCCGCGCTGGCGCTGGTCCAGGCCGCGCTCGGCGATTGGGCCAAAGCGGGCTAGGCAATCGCGGGCTAAGCCGTTAAGGCACCGGGCATTAAGGGACTTGATTAAGCCACTTGGCCAATCCCTGTCGAAACCCGGCCTTGCCCATGCTAAGGGCAGCGCAATCTGAGCTTTGGAACCCGTTTTTGCGGGATTTGGACGTCGAAATGACCGTGACCGCCGCCATCAGTGGTGCCACCGGATCCGCCGCATGGGCGGACGCACTGCTATTGTCGTTTGCGCAGGCCGGCTACGTCAGGGCCGAGCCCGCGATCCTGCAGCCGGCCGAGCCGTTCCTCGACCTCTCCGGCGAGGACATCCGCAAGAGCCTCTATCTGACCACCGACGCCGGCGGCGAGGAGCTGTGTCTGCGTCCCGACCTCACCATTCCGGTGGCGCGGGACTATCTGGCCTCCGGCCGGGCCGGCCAGCCGCAGGGTTTCAGCTATCTCGGCCCGGTGTTCCGCTATCGCGGCGGCCAGCCGAGCGAGTTCTTGCAGGCCGGCATCGAATCCTTCGGCCGCCAGGATCGCGCCGCGGCGGACGCCGAAATGCTGGCGCTGGCGTTGGAGGCGACCACCGCCTTCGGATTGAAGGATGTCGAAATCCGCACCGGCGACGTCGCGCTGTTCAACGCGCTGATCGACGCGCTCGGGCTCTATCCGGTGTGGCGGCGGCGGCTGATCAAGGATTTCAACCGCAAGGTCAGCCTCGCCGAGGATATCGAGCGGTTGACGCTGGCGACCGCCCCCGGCCGCAATGAATACGAAGGCGTGCTGGCGGCGCTGGCCGGCTCCGACCGCAAGGCGGCGCTGGCGCTGGTCACCGACCTGATGTCGATCGCCGGCACCACCAATGTCGGCGGCCGCACCGTTGCCGAGATCGCCGACCGCTTCCTCGAACAATCGACCCTGAAGGGCGGCGCGCTGCCGCGCGACGCGCTCGGGATCATCAAGCGCTTCCTCGCGATCGCGGGCGATCCTGACGATTCGATCGCGCAATTGCGGGCGCTGGCCGAGGACGCAAAACTCGATATCACGGCCGCGATCGATCAGTTCGAAAGCCGTGTCGGCTTCATGGCCGCGCGCGGCATCGACACCGGCCTGACGCGCTTCTCCACCTCGTTCGGACGCGGCCTCGATTATTACACCGGCTTCGAATTCGAGCTGCACGCCAAAAGCAACGGCGTCGAGCCGCTGGTGGCGGGCGGTCGGTATGATGGGTTGATGACCCAGCTTGGCGCGGCCTCCCCGATCCCCGCGGTCGGATTCTCAGTCTGGATCGAAGCCTTGACCCAATCGGGCAAGCCCGCACGCGGGGTTCTGTCATGAGTGCGCCCTTCGTCCTCGCAGTTCCCTCAAAAGGCCGCCTGCAGGAAAACGCCGAGGCCTTCTTCAGCCGTGCCGGAATGTCGCTGGCGAAACCGCGCGGCGCGCGCGACTATCGCGGCACGATCACGGGCCTCGACAATGTCGAGATCGCTTATCTGTCGGCGAGCGAGATCGCGTCCCAGCTCGCGCGCGGCATGGTCCATCTCGGCGTCACCGGCGAAGACCTCGTGCGCGAAAGCATCGCCGACGCCGACAAGCGCGTTCTCTTGATCGACGCCCTCGGTTTCGGCAGCGCCAATGTCGTGGTCGCGGTGCCGCAGGCCTGGATCGACGTCCGCACCATGGCCGATCTCGACGACGTCACCACCGGTTTCCGCGCCCAGCATAACCGGCGAATGCGGGTGGCGACCAAATACATCAACCTGACCCGGAGCTTCTTTGCCGCCCACGGCGTGGTCGATTACCGCATCGTCGAGAGCGCCGGCGCCACCGAAGGCGCGCCCGCGGTCGGCACCGCCGAGATGATCGTCGACATCACGACGACAGGCGCCACGCTCGCCGCCAACGGTCTCAAGGTGCTCGACGACGGCGTGATCCTGCGCAGCCAGGCCAACCTCGTCGCCTCAAAAGATGCCGACTGGTCGGATGAGGCGCGCGAAACCGCGCGCGTCATTCTCGATCACATCGCCGCCCGCGCCCGCGCCAGCAAATACCGCGAGGTCCGCACTCGTTTTGCCGGCTGCAACGACGCGCTGTTGACTGAGGCGCATAATCGCTTCGGCGTGGTCGCGCCGTTCGGTGGACCTACCTCGTCGGGAATGCTGACGCTGCACTGCCCGCCGATGCAAATTTACGCGCTCGGCAGCTTCCTTCGCCAGCATGGCGCCGATACGGTTTCGGTGGCTTCGCTCGACTACGTGCTCGACCGCGAAAATCCGCTGTTCGCCAAACTTGAGGCGTTCCTGCGGCGGTGAGGCGTTTTCGTTCATGGTTGCGACAGCAAGCGGTGAGTAGCATATGCTGTCATGCGGGTGTTTTGCATGCAGGCGTTTTGCATGCAGGTGTTTGGGAACCTGACCAAGATGATGATGCTGGGCACGGACGTTTCTAGCCTGTCGACCACCGCGGCCAATGCTGCGGCGCAGGGGCTGTCGATCGTCGTGCCGCTCTACAACGAGGCCGCTGGCCTGACATCGCTGCACGAGCGGCTGATCGGTCTCGCCAAGACACTCAAGGGCCGTTACGGCCTCGCCTGCGAAGTGGTCTATGTCGACGACGGCAGCGCCGACACCACGCTGGCGATTGCGCGCGGGCTCGCCGCCGATGCGCTCGACGTCCAGGTGGTGTCGCTGTCGCGCAATTTCGGCAAGGAAGCGGCGCTGATGGCGGGGCTCGACCACGCCCGGCGCGGCGCGGTGCTGTTCATGGACGGCGACGGCCAGCATCCGCCGAGCCTGGTCGAGAAGCTGGTCGGCCACTGGATCGATGACGGCTACGACGTCGTCTATACCGCGAAGGCCAATCGCGACAATGAATCGTTCCTGCGCCGGCTTGCGGTGCATGGCTTCTACGCGCTGATCAATTGGGGCGCGCGGCAGAAGATCCCCGAGGACGCCGGCGACTTCCGCCTGCTGTCGCCGCGCGCGGCCGCCGCGCTGAAGCAGCTTCCCGAGCGCAACCGGTTCTTCAAGGGGCTCGCGACCTGGATCGGTTTCCGCCAGATCCGCGTCGACTACGAGCCGGCGGCGCGCGCGCACGGCGTCACCACCTTCAACGCGGGACGGCTGGTCGGCCTGTCGATCGAAGGGCTGACTTCTTTCTCGGTGGCGCCGCTGCGGTTTGCCAGCCTGCTCGGCGTCGTGCTCGCGACCGTGGCTTTCCTGTTCGGCCTCTCGATCCTGTGGGAAGTCTGGACCACCGGAAAGCAGGTGCCCGGCTATCCCTCGCTGGTGGTCGGCCTGATGACGATCGGCGGCGTGCAGCTCATCATGATCGGCATTGTCGGCGAATATATCGGCAAGATCCTGTCGGAGTTGAAAGCGCGTCCGATCTACTTCGTCGCCGAACACAGCGAGAAACGCGCCGAGGTGGAAGCCGCCGCAAGCCCCGGCGAACGGACCGCCGCCGAATGAACGATGCCGCGCCGCCGCGCCGGATCTGGCTGTGCGCCGACGATTACGGTCTCAGCGAAAGCGTCAACCGCGCCATTCGCGACCTGATCGAACGCGGCCGTCTCAATGCCACATCGGTGATGGTGGTCGGCCCGGCGATCGGCCGTGACGAGGTGGCCGCGCTGAAGAGCGTCGCGGCGAACAGCGCGCGCTGCGCGATCGGCCTGCATGCGACCCTGACGGCGCCGTTCCGCCCGCTGACCATGCATTTCCGGCCAACCGACGGCGGCATGTTTCTGCCCTTTCCAAAGATGCTGCGCGCGGGCCTGTTGCGGCGGCTCGATCCCGAAATCATCCACGCCGAACTGATGGCGCAGCTCACGGCATTCAAGGAGCTGTTCGGCCGCGCGCCCGGATTTCGTCGACGGCCACCAGCACGCGCAATTGTTTCCGCAGGTCCGCGACGCGTTTCTGCGCGCGGTCAAGGAAGCCGCTCCCGGCGCCTGGGTTCGCCAGGGCGGACGGAATCAGCCGCTGGCCAAACGGCTCGGCGCGCCCAAGGCGCTGGTGCTCGACATGCTCAGTGCGCAATTTCGTAAACGCGCTTCGGCTGCGAATATCCCGTTCAATCCCGCCTTCGCCGGCGCCTATGATTTCTCGGGGCAGCCCGATTTCGGCGCGCTGATGCGCCAATTCCTCGATGGCTTGCCGGAGGGCGGTCTTGTGATGTGCCATCCGGGTTTCGTCGATGAAACCCTTGTCAGCCTCGATCCCCTGACCACCCAGCGCGAAACCGAACACGCGTTTCTCGCCGGCGCCGATTTCCCGGCGCTACTGGCGGCGAATAATGTTACATTGGCTTGATATCGCTGAGGAAAGCCGGCCTGCCGTTTTGTCGCATACCGAAATTTAATCCGCCCTCCCACTACTTGCGACACAAAGCCCGCCTACATCTCCAGCGCGCTTCGACGCTCATTCGACGCGAGGGAGAAGGCCATGACACCGCAAGAACGCCAATTGATTGACGATCTTTTCGACCGGCTCGCCAAACTGGAAAGCACGCCGCGCGATCCGGAGGCCATGTCCGCGATCATGCAAGGCCTGCGCAAGGCGCCCAATGCCGTTTACGCGCTGGTGCAGACCGCGCTGGTGCAGGACGAAGCGCTGAAGCGCGCCAATAGCCGCATCCAGGAACTGGAAGCGGCGCTGTCGCCCGAACAGAACCCATCCGCGCAGAACCAGTCCGGCGGCTTCCTCGATTCGATGCGCGACGCGATCTTCGGCCAGGGCCAGCCGCCGCACGCGGTTCGGTGCCGCCCGTGCGCGCGCCCGACATGGGCGGCCGGCCGGTCTGGAACAGCGGCCAGGTGTTGCAGCAGGCGCAATCGCCAGGACATTATGGTCAGGAGCCTTACGGCCAATCCTATGGCGGCCAGCCCTATGGCGGCGGCGGCCAGCCCTATGGCGGTCAGTCTTACGGCGCCCCGCAATCCCCGTTCGGCGGCGGTGGCGGCTCGTTCCTCGGAACGGCGGCTGCGGCCGCGGCCGGCATGGTCGGTGGATCGCTGCTGCTCGGCAGCATCCGTTCGATGATGGGCGGCGGCGGTCGTCAGGCCTTCGCCGATTCGTCAGGGCTTGATAGAGCGGGGCTTGGCGGCCAGGGCAACCAGAAGCCGTGGAGCGATCAGTCCGGCAGCGACCTGGCACGCGATGCCGGGATCAACGATATCGGTTCATCGTCCGGACAGCGCGCCGACGATGGTTCGAGTTCGCGCGCCGGCCTGTTCGACCAAGCGTCGAACGATGACGATAGCGACATGGATCACGATTCCGACGGCTTTGACGACGACGGCGGCTCCGACTACGCCTGAGCGCTGTCCGTCCCTCAAAACAGAAAACGGCCGCTCGATCGAGCGGCCGTTTTGATTCCAGATCAGAACAATCCCGTCAGATGACGATGACCTTGGTGCCGACGTTGACGCGGCCGTAGAGATCGATCACGTCTTCGTTGCGCATCCGGATGCAGCCGGACGAGACGTTGGTGCCGATGGTCCAGGGCTCGTTGGAGCCGTGGATGCGATAGAGCGACGATCCGAGATACATCGCGCGCGCGCCGAGCGGATTTTGCGGACCGCCTTCCATGTGCCGCGGCAGATCGGGGCGGCGCACCAGCATTTCCGGCGGCGGCGTCCAGTCCGGCCATTCCTTCTTGGCTGAGATCGTCTTGACGCCCGACCAGGTGAAGCCGGGACGGCCGACGCCGATGCCGTAGCGCAGCGCCTTGCCGTCGCCCTGCACCAGGAACAGGAACTTGTTCGGCGTATCGATGACGATGGTGCCGGGGCCTTCCTTGCCGTGATAGTCGACCACCTGCTTCTCATAGCGTGGATCGAACGGACGCTGCGTCGGATCGCCGCTTCTTGCTGCTGCGGCATCGATTGCTGCGGATCCATCGGCGGCATCAGCGAACGCCGCTCGCCGTATTCCGGCTGCTGCTGATAGATCGGCTGCTGCTGATAGCGCCTGCCCCGGCCCGTCGCCGAACAGGAACTCGATGAAGCCGCCGCCCATGTTGGAGCGTTCGGCCGAGGCCATGCGCACCGGCGCCGGCGGCGCGGGCTGATTGGCGTAGACAATCGTGGGTTCGGGAAGCGGCGCAGCGTCGATCGCCAACGCTTGAGGAGGACCCGCAACCAGGAAGGACGCGCTGGCGAGCAGCGCAAGGGACATTTTCTTGACATCGACGTACTCTGTACTGTTTCGTCACTGTTCAGTTCTCGGGAGCGCCTGAACGCCGCCATTGCACGTGGTCAATAAAGGATCAAAACCGCATCGGTTTGGTAAACAGAAACGGCGTTTCGATTCACCACGTCGTCAGCTGCGCGCTGATTTGTCCGGTAGCGTTTATTTTGCGTGAACGCGGGCCGCGCATGGTTAATCGTTGGTGTGCAGCGGCCGGCAAACACGCGCCGAGACTGTTCCCGCGCGTGAACCTCACGTTAAATCGCATCTGCGTAAAACAGTCGGAGTGAAGGGGTGGGAAAAATCTCATGCCGGTTAGTCGCAAACGTTTTCGTATCGAAGAAGCCATTATCGGCGACGTGCCCATGTCCGCCGACGGCGACGACGCCGGCCCGATGCATCGCGAGATCATGGCCGAGCTTCGCGCGATCCGCGCCCAGATGGCCAACGGCGCCGGCGCAAGCCGCGCCGCCGTCACCGAAACCGCCGAAGCGCAGGTCGCGCGCGAGGTCGCCGAAGCCCACACGCTGCTTGGAAACCTATCGCGCCCAGATCGAGCAGTGCGAGAAGCTCAAGGTCGAGCTCGACCTCATTCACGACGCCATCAACCGCACCAAGCGCGAAATCGCGATGCTGCACGGCAAGAGCTTCGACGGCGAGCGAAATGGCCAAGGTCAATGGCGAACTCGGCGCCGTGGTCGGCGGCACCGAAGAGGCGACGCAGCAGATTCTCGAAGCCGCCGAGGCGATCGACCAGGCGGCCACCGCGCTGTCCAAGATCAACTCGCCCGACCAGCAGAAGCTGCTCAGCGAGGAAATCCAGGAACGCGTGGTCTCGATCTTCGAGGCCTGCAACTTCCAGGATCTCACCGGCCAGCGCATCAGCAAGGTGATGAGCCACGATGAAGTTCATCGAAAACCACATCAACGTGATGATGGAAATCTGGGGCGGCGTCGACGCGATCAAGGCCCACGCCTGCCGATCGTCGATACCCGCGAAGGCGACGCCAAGCTGCTGAACGGCCCGAAGCTGGACGGCGACGTCGGCCACGCCTCGCAGGACGACATCGACGCGCTGTTCGACTGAGATTCTGCAGGCACGCCGGGGGCATACTCCCGGCGGGCCCATCCCACCAAATGCAAAACGCCGGCGCGACGCCGGCGTTTTTGTTTCGGGTTGGTTAAATTTCCGAGCCGCTCACGCCCGCGGCGCGCAGCGGACATAGACCATGTTGCCGTAGCGGGTCGCGGCGTCCTTGTCGATGAAGCGGGTGATCAGCACGCGGCCGTCGAACGAGACGATCTCGCGATCCTGCTCGCCGCCGGTCGGGCCGGCCGGGCCGATATAGTTCTTGCCGCTCGGGCTGCCCTTGAGCCGCAGTTCCTGCGGCGTCGCCTGGTCGGCCAGATGCATGACCACGCCGCCGGACTGTGCCGGCGCCGATCACGTAAGGCTGCTTGCACTGCTCCCTCGCCGCGGCTTCGGTGCGGGCGCGGTCGTTCGGATTCTGGAACGAGGCGAGGCCCCAGCGGCCGACGATCTCGTCGGCGCGGATCGTCGCCGGCATTTCCGGGGCGACCCCGGGTTCGCCGGCTCCGGCGACGAGTTCGATGACAGCGACGGCAGGCTCATGCTGCCGCAGCCCCCAGGAATATCGTCAGCGCCGAGGCGACCGCCAGATTGGCAACCGTGCGCGCATTACGTGACCTGATCATCGCATTCCCCCGACCAATTTCCCTGGCCGCACCCGTCCCGCAGCCAAGCGCAAAACTCCTGCCGGAGCAATGACGTCCAGCAAATTACGCCGCCGCCCCGATTTGGTTTCCCAGGCAGCATCCTATATCGGCCTCACCAAGGCCTTAACCCTCTTGCTTGACAGGATCGGCGTCAAGCCATATTCCCCGGGCGCACAATTAGCACTCCAAGAGCACGATTGCTAAGGGCGCGGGGCCGTCCTGCCCTGGACGGCGTCGACCCGGCCGCATTACACGCCATTCTCGATGCAACCAGACCTGAAACCAAGCCTCCAAGCGAACTTCAAGAGGAAACGTCATGGCTAAAACCAAATTTCGTCCGCTGCATGACCGTGTCGTGGTCAAGCGTATCGACGCCGAAGAGAAGACCAAGGGCGGCATCATCATTCCCGACAGCGCCAAGGAAAAGCCCTCGCAGGGCGAAGTCATCGCGGTCGGCCCGGGCGGCCGCGACGAGGCCGGCAAGCTGATCCCGATCGACATCAAGGTCGGCGACCGCGTGCTGTTCGGCAAATGGTCGGGCACCGAGGTCAAGCTCGACGGCGAGGAACTCCTGATCATGAAGGAGTCCGACATCATGGGCGTGCTGAGCTGACTCGATCGCGCACCCTGCGGTCAGCGCGCTGCCGGCTCGATCCGCTTCGACCATCCTTCGAGACGCGGACGCCGGGCAAGCCCGGCTCGGATGAGGCACATCATTCAAGGAGCAAATTCAAATGGCTGCCAAGGACGTCAAATTTTCCGGAGACGCGCGCGATCGCATGCTGCGCGGCGTCGATATTCTCGCCAACGCGGTCAAGGTGACGCTCGGCCCCAAGGGCCGCAACGTCGTCATCGAAAAGAGCTTCGGCGCGCCGCGCATCACCAAGGACGGCGTCACCGTCGCCAAGGAAATCGAGCTCGAGGACAAGTTCGAGAACATGGGCGCGCAGATGCTGCGCGAGGTCGCCTCCAAGACCAACGACACCGCCGGCGACGGCACCACCACCGCGACCGTGCTGGCCCAGGCGATCGTGCGCGAAGGCGCCAAGTCGGTCGCCGCCGGCATGAACCCGATGGATCTCAAGCGCGGCATCGACATCGCGGTCGCCGCCGTGGTCAAGGACATCGAAAAGCGCGCCAAGCCGGTCGCCTCCTCCTCCGAGGTCGCCCAGGTCGGCACCATCTCGTCCAATGGCGATGCCGCCATCGGCAAGATGATCGCGCAGGCGATGCAGAAGGTCGGCAATGAAGGCGTCATCACGGTCGAGGAGAACAAGTCGCTCGAGACCGAGGTCGACATCGTCGAGGGCATGAAGTTCGACCGCGGCTATCTGTCGCCCTACTTCGTCACCAATGCCGAGAAGATGACCGCCGAGCTCGAGGACGTCTACGTGCTGCTGCACGAGAAGAAGCTGTCCGGCCTGCAGGCGATGCTGCCGGTGCTGGAAGCCGTGGTGCAGTCCGGCCGTCCGCTGCTGATCATCGCCGAGGACGTCGAGGGCGAGGCGCTGGCGACGCTGGTCGTCAACCGCCTGCGCGGCGGCCTCAAGGTCGCCGCCGTCAAGGCGCCCGGCTTCGGCGATCGCCGCAAGGCGATGCTGGAAGACATCGCGATCCTGACCGGCGGTCAGCTGATCTCCGATGAACTCGGCATGAAGCTCGAAAGCGTCACCGTCAACATGCTCGGCCGCGCCGCGCAAGGTGGTGATCGACAAGGAAAACACCACGATCGTCAAGCGGCGCCGGCAAGAAGAAGGACATCGAAGCCCGCGTCGGCCAGATCAAGGCGCAGATCGAGGAGACCACCTCGGACTACGACCGCGAGAAGCTGCAGGAGCGTCTGGCCAAGCTCGCCGGCGGCGTCGCGATCATCCGCGTCGGCGGCGCGACCGAGATCGAGGTCAAGGAGAAGAAGGACCGCGTCGAGGACGCGCTCAACGCGACCCGCGCCGCGGTGCAGGAAGGCATCGTGCCGGGCGGCGGCGTCGCGCTGCTGCGCGCCAAGAAGGCGGTCGGCCGCATCACCAACGACAACTCCGACGTCCAGGCCGGCATCAATATCGTGCTGAAGGCGCTGGAAGCCCCGATCCGCCAGATCGCCGAGAACGCCGGCGTCGAAGGCTCGATCGTGGTCGGCAAGATCCTCGAGAACAAGTCCGAGACCTTCGGCTTCGACGCCCAGACCGAGGAGTATGTCGACATGGTCGCCAAGGGCATCATCGACCCGGCCAAGGTGGTGCGCACCGCGCTGCAGGACGCCGCCTCGGTGGCCGGCCTGCTGGTGACCACCGAAGCCATGGTCGCCGAACTGCCGAAGGAGCCGGCGCCGCCGATGCCGGCGGCGGTGGCGGCGGCATGGGTGGAATGGGCGGCATGGGCTTCTAAGCCCGTCCGTTCACCTGCATGATGATCATCGAAGGCCGCCTCCGGGCGGCCTTCTTTTTTGGCTGAATTGACACAGTAGGTTTGCTAGACGTGACGATCCAGTACCGAATTCTGACCCTTTCGAGGAATTTCAGATGCGCGCGCTTTTGCTTCTGCCTGTTCGGTCTGATGACGGCCTCGCCGGATCTCGCTTTCGCCCAGATGAAACTCCTCGCCAAGGCCGCCGCCGGGCGCCAACGAGATCCGCTATTTCACCTCGATCGACGGGCTGATGGACGGCAATGCCGACGTCATCCTCAAGGAAACCCGCCAGGGCAAGACCGTCACCGTCGGCGGTGCTCGACGTCTGCTATCCCGCCGAAAAGGGCTCCGACCGCAAGGACCGCTTCGTCGCCAACCTCGCGCGTCAACGGCCAGACCCTGACCGGCACCACGCAGAGCATCGGCGACAAATTGCCGGTCACGGTCAAGCTGACGCGCAAGCCGACCGGCGACAGTTTCGAATTCAACGGCCAGATCAGCGTCGGCCAGACCGTGACGGAAGTGATTTCGACCGACAATTCCGATCTCAGCGAAAAGGAATTTCTGGACAACCAGACCACCGACGACGGCATCACGCCGCAGCCGAAGGATTTCACCGAGGTCTCGCCGGAATCGGTCGGCGTGAAGGTCAAGCTCGACGCGGCGCTGGATTTCCTGAAGAGCCTGAAGGGCCAGAACGTCGAGGTCGGCCTTGAGCAGCCTCACCGTCTCCTGCGATGCGCTGCGCGCCGGCGAGCAGACCATCAACCTCACCGTCGATCCGGATCGCGCCGCGGCGCTGATCGCCAAGGCGAAGTCGGCGCCGGGCGTGGTCGCCGCCGGCTGGACCAGCGGCAGTCGTCGAGATGGAGCGCACCATCCGCTTTGCGGCCGCCGACTGGCGCGACGGCGACAAGCTCAACAAGGACAAGCTCGCAACCGCGATCTCCAGCGTGCTGGCCAAAACGCTGGCGGCGAAAGCGGCGTCGCCGACATGGAACGCCAATACCGGAAAACTGAAGCTGACCTTCAAGCGGCCGAGCCAGGTCTTTCCGGCGCTCGACCTCACCGAGACCGTCGAGGTCACGGCGCTTGGTGGCGCCGGACAAACCGGGCGCATCCGACCGGCTGATGCTGTGGATCTCGAGCCCCGTGATCACGACCGCGGACGAAGGCAGCCGGCCCCAAGCTCAACCTGTCCGACGAATCCAGCGGTGACGAGGAAGGCGGCGAGCCCAAGGACGACAACGGCTCGGTCGACGCGCTGGCCAAGGAGTTCAAGGGCCAGCGCTGGGACGCCGACAAATCGGTCTGGAAATAGGCCGCTTTCAGCCATTCCGGGCCTGCCGTCCTGACGCACCCTGCCCCATGCCATGCGGCGCATTTGACATGCCGCGCGCATAGCGGCAATGAACCATCTTCGGACACGGGTTGCCAGGGTTTCGCGCTGAATGGCGCGTTATGACGTAGTGGTGATCGGCGCCGGCCTTGGAGGCTTGACCGCCGGCTGCAATCCTCGCGCGCGCCGGACGCAAGGTGCTGGTGATCGAGCGCAGCAATTCGGTGGGCGGCGCGGCGTCGAGCTACAAGTCCGGCGATCTCTTCGTCGAAGGCTCACTGCAGGAAACCAGCGACCCGCAAGACATCCGGGATCCGAAGCACGACGCGCTGACCCGCGCGGGCGTGCTCGACGCCGTCAGATGGATCCCGGCCGGCGCGTTCTACCAGGCGCGCGGCGGCCCGCTGGAAAAGCCGTTTGTGCTGCCGGACAATTTCGACGCGGCCCGGCTTGCGCTGGCCGCGCGATTTCCGGACGCGCGTGCCGGCATCGAGCAACTGCTCGACGAAATGGAGGGCATCGCCGCCCGCTCGACGGCGACGCCCAAATCCGAAGCCCCGCTGTCGAGCCGCGATCGCTGTCGCTGCAAAAACTCGATCAATGTGTTCGGCGACAACGAAGCCGTCAAATGCGCGCTGGCCGCCAATCTCTCCTATTTCCACGACGACCCCGGTTCGCTGTCGTGGAATTTCTTTGCGATGGCGCAGGGAAGTTATCTGCTGAGCGGCGGACGCTATCGTGCAGGGCGGCTCGCAGCGGCTTTCGAGCGCGCTCGCCCGCGCCGTTCGCACCGCCGGCGGCGAGGTGGTGGTGCGCCGTGTCGCCGCCGCTATCGCGCTCGACTTGCAGGGCCGGACCAGCGCCGTCACCCACACCGCCAAAGACGGCAGCGACGCCCAAACAGTCGAATGCGCGCGGGTGATCGGCAACGCCGCGCCGGGCGCGCTGGCGCCGCTGATGCCGGAAGCCGTCGCCGCGAAATTGACGAAACGCTACGCCGATCAGACGCCGTCGATTTCGCTGTTCGCATTGACGCTCGGCCTGTCGAAGCCGCCGCGCGACTTCGGCGTCACGGCCTATTCCACGCAATTGCTGCCCGACGACATGAAGCGTCTGTCCGATTACCGGCGCGGCGCGGCGTTGATGGCAAACGAACCCGGTGAGCGGATGCCACCGATGTCGATCGTCGATTACGCCGCGATCGATTCCGCCGTTCCCGCGCCACCTTTTGTGTTGTCGGTGTATGGGCCGGACCGGCTTTCGAACTGGGACAGCTCGGACATGGATGCCTATCGCGACAAGCGCGGGCGCTGGCAGCAGGCGATGCTGCGCTATCTCGACCAACTCTATCCGGGCATAGCCTCCGGCGTAGTCGCCTCGTCCTTCAATACCGCGCTGTCGGTGCGGCAATATCTCAATGCGCCCGATGGCGCGGTTTACGGGTTTGCGCCGACGCCGCCCTCGGCCGGCAGCCCGCTCCGTTCGCCGCGCACCGCGGTATCCGGACTTTATCTGGCGTCCGCCTATGCCGGTTTCGGCGGCTATACCGGCGCGGTGCAATCCGGCGGCGCCTGCGCCGACATGATTTTGCAGGAGACTTAAAAAGAGCCGCGCGAAGCAGCGCCATCAGGCAGCCGCAGGCGCGCCGCTCAATATCTCCGATAGCGCCGACAGCAGCCGGTCGATTTGCCCGTCGGTGCCCACGGTGATCCGCAGAAAATCGGAAATGCGCGGCGCTGCAAAATGGCGGACGATTACGGCCCGTTGGCGCAGCGCTGCAGCCAGCGCAGCGCCCTGATGCGCCGGATGACACGCGAAGACGAAATTGGCCGACGACGGCAGCACTTCGAAGCCAAGCTGGAGCAGTCCGCGGCTGAGCCGCTCCCGGCCTGCGATCACGCGCGCGCGGCTCTGTTGAAAATAGGTTTCGTCCTCCAGCGAGGCGATGGCGCCGGCCTGGGCGGGCCGGCCAAGCGGATAGGAGTTGAAGCTGTCTTTCACCCGGGTGAGCGCCTCGATCAGGTCGGCGTCGCCGATCGCATAGCCAACCCGCAAACCCGCCAGGGCCCGCGACTTCGACATGGTTTGAACGACCAGAAGATTCGGGTGGGAAGCAACCAGCGGGATGGCGGTCTCGGCGCCGAAATCGACATAGGCCTCGTCGATCACCACCGGAGCGTCGGGATGTTGCTCCAGCAGGGTCGCGATCTCGGCCCGCGACAGCGCAACCCCCGTCGGCGCATTCGGATTGGGAATGATGACCGCGCCGGCCGGCCGGCGATAGTCGGACACGCGGATTTGCATGGCCTGATCGAGCGGCACCGCCTCTTAGGCGATGTCGAACAGGCGGCAATAGACCGGATAGAAACTGTAGGTGATATCGGGGAATAGCAACGGCGCATCATGCTTCAGCAGCGCGGCGAAGGCGTGGGCCAGCACCTCGTCCGAGCCGTTGCCGACGAACACCTGCTCGGGCCGCACCTGGTGGTAGGTGGCCAGGGCGGCCCGCAGCGCTGTGGCCTGCGGGTCCGGATAGAGACGCAGCGTATCGGCCGCCTCGCCGCGGATCGCTAGCAGCGCACGCGGCGAAGGACCCAATGGACTTTCATTGGTGTTGAGCTTGACCAACTCCGCCATGCGGGGCTGTTCGCCCGGTACATAGGGCTGGAGGTCGTGGGTCAAGCGGCTCCAGAAACGGCTCATTTTCTATCCAGATCTCACAGAAGCAGCGGCGCGGCGGGCGCCTTGATTGGACGCCCGATACCCGAGCGCAGGAGGTGGAGAAGCCCGCGAGGTCAGGCTCGGCGATCTCTTTAACGCCAGGGAAGCCTTGCTGAAACATCCAAAGATGGGCACGACGAATTTTTTTCGTGGTTGGACGTTACCCGGTCCTGGCACAAGAAGCTGACGTAACCGCGACCTTGACGAAGGTGCGCTCTTGCGGGAATAGCGGACACGACACTCATTGAGAAATCCTGCGGGCAATCATGCGTTTCTTCGAGCGGTTAAAGACCGTGGCATCTGCCGAGTGGCGGGCCTATACCGAGCACCCCTTCACGAACGGCCTAGCGGACGGTTCGCTCGCGGAAGCCGCGTTTCGTCACTACCTCGTTCAGGACTATCTGTTCCTGATCGAGTTTGCGCGCGCCTACGCGCTCGCGGTCTACAAATCGCCCGGGCTCGCCGACATGCGCGAGGCGGCGGCCGGCCTCGCAGCCATTCTCGACGTCGAGATGAACCTGCATGTAAAACTCTGCGCCGGCTGGGGGCTGTCTGCGAGCGATCTCGAACACGCCGCCCCGGCGGTCGAGATGCTGGCCTATACGCGCTACGTGCTGGACGCAGGAATACGCGGCGATCTCTTGGCGCTCAAGGTGGCGCTTGCGCCTTGCGTGATCGGCTACGCCGAGATCGCGACGCGGCTCGCCGCGAGGCCCGACGCGCTCGCTGCAACCAACCCCTATCGCGACTGGATCGCCGAATATGCCGGCGCACCCTACCAGGAGGTCGCGGCGAAAGCGCAGGCCCAGCTGGAAGGTCTTGCCGATCGCTACGCCACACCGGCGCGCGAGGCCGAGCTGATTACGATCTTCAAGGAAGCCACCAGGCTCGAAGCCGATTTTTGGGAAATGGGCTGGCGTGCAGGTAGGACTGTTGAATAGCCGCTGACCGCGTCGCATTGGCGGGAACCAACTGGCCGTTGTCGAACCAGCCGCCGCCGCATGCGGAATCACCGGAGATTGAATTTGCTCTGATGACAAACCGGGTGCGCGGCAGTAGCCTCCGGCAAAACAAAATGCACGGGAGGAGTGGCATGCCAGACGCAACGGTTGCAGCATCTGCTTTCAGAAGCGACGCGCGGCGGTACGACGCAAGAGGTCGACGTCGCGGTGGTCGGCGCCGGGTTTGCCGGCTTGTATCTGCTGCATCGGTTGCGCAAGGCCGGCTTCACGACGTCAGCTGCTGGAGGAGGCCGGCGATGTCGGCGGCACCTGGTACTGGAACCGCTATCCCGGCGCGCGCTGCGATATCCAGACCATCGACTACAGCTACACCTTCGATCCCGATCTGGAGAGCGCGTGGCAATGGTCGGAGAAATACGCCACCCAACCCGAAATCCTGCGCTATCTCGGCTTCGTCGCCGACCGCTATGATCTGCGGCGCGACATCCGCTTTGGCACCAGGGTCACGGCGGCGAATTGGGACGAGGCCGCCGAACGCTGGCTGCTCACGACCGACAATGGCGCGACCATCTCCTGCCGCACTTACATCATGGCCACCGGCTGTCTCTCCGCGCCAAAGCCGCCGGAGATCGACGGCGTCAAGGATTTCAAGGGCGAGGTCTATTTCACCGGCCGCTGGCCGCACGAGGAGGTCAAGCTCGCCGGCAAGCGCGTCGCGGTCATCGGCACGGGATCGTCCGGGATCCAGTCGATTCCGTTGATCGCCGAGCAGGCGGCGCACCTGACCGTGTTCCAGCGCACGCCGAACTTTGCCCTGCCGGCCCACAATGGTCCGCAGCCGGCGGATCGCGTTGCCTTGCTGGAAGGCGACCGCGCCGACCTATCGCGAGCAGGCCCGCTGGTCGATGGCCGGCGTACCCTGGCCGCAACAAACGGCGGTGAGCTGGCAATTGAGCGATGCCGAGCGCCGCGAGCGCTTCGAGCAGGCGTGGGCCACCGGCGATCTCGTCTACATCCTGACCCAGCTGTGGGCCGACCAGGGCGTCGATGTCGAGGGCAACGCGCTGGTCGCCGAGCTGATCCGCGAGAAAATCCGCAGCGTCGTCAAGGATCCGGAGACGGCCGCAGCGCTGAGCCCCTACGACCATCCGTTCGGCGCCAAGCGTCCCTGCCTCGATACCAACTACTACGCCACCTACAACCGTCCCAACGTCACGCTGGTGAATCTGCGGCAGGAGCCGATCACAGCGATCACGGCCTCCGGCATCACGACCGGCAAGCGCACGTTCGACGTCGACGTGATCGTGTTCGCCACCGGCTTCGACGCCATGACCGGCGCAATCATGGCCGTGCATCCGATCACGGGCCGCGGCGGAAAATCGCTGTCCGATGTCTGGGCCAACGGGCCGCAGACCTATCTCGGTCTCACCGTGGCCGGTTTCCCCAATCTGTTCATGATCACCGGCCCGGGCAGCCCGTCGGTGCTGTCGAACATGGCCGTGTCGATCGAGCAGCATGTCGACTGGGTGGTCGACCGGCTGATCGCGATGCGCGAGGCCGGCTTCACGACCATCGAGGCGACCGAAACGGCGCAGGCCGGCTGGGCGCGGCACATGGCCGACTGCTCGACGCTGACGCTGCATCGGTTGGCCAACACCTGGTACACGGGCGCCAACGTTCCCGGCAAGGCGCAGGGCGTGATGCCCTATACCGGCGGCGTCGGCCCCTACCGCAGCATCTGCAACGAGGTCGTCAGCCGCGGCATGCTCGGCTTCAGGCTCACCGGCCCCAACGTTGCCGAACAATGCAACGACGGCGAGATCGTTCGCCTGCAACCGGATGTGCGGCTGGTGCTGGACATGCTGGCCGAAATGAACCTGCCGCCGATCGAGTCGCTCGGCGCCCAGGGCGCGCGCGACTTCCTCACCGAGTTCAACAAGGGCCGTCCCGCCGGGCGACCGGTCGGCGAGGTCGTCGACGGCACACTGCAGGGCGCCGATGGTCCGCTGCCCTATCGTCTCTATCGGCCGGCGACGCCGGGGCCGCATCCGATCGTGGTCTATTTCCACGGCGGCGGCTGGGTATTGGGCGACGAGCAATCCGACGATCCGTTCTGCCGCGACATGTGCCGGCGCACCGGGATGATCTTCGTCAGCGTCGGCTACCGGCATGCGCCCGAGCACCGCTTCCCGGCAGCGGCAGAGGATGGCTACGCGGCGACGCGCTGGATCGCCGAGCATGCGGCCGAGCTTGGCGGCAGACCGGGACCGGTGATGGTCGCGGGCTGGAGCGCCGGCGGCAACATCGCGGCCGTCACCTGCCAGCTGGCGCGCGACCGCGGCGGCCCGCAGATCGCGGGCCAGCTTCTGGTTTGCCCGGTCACCGACTGCACGTTCGACCGCCCGTCCTACACCGACAATGCGACGGGCTACTTCCTGACGCGCGTCGCTGATGTACTGGTTCTGGGATCTGTACTGTTCGCCCGCCGACCGGACCGATCCGCGCGTCTCGCCGCTGCGCGGCAAACTCGCCGGCCTGCCGCCGGCGTTCGTCGCGACCTGCGAGTTCGATCCGCTGCGCGACGAGGGTGTCGCTTATGCCGAAGCGCTGACGGCCGCCGGTGTGCCGGTCGAGCAGCTGAAGGCGCGCGGCCATTTCCACTCGTCCTTCACCATGGTCGACGTGGTGATTACCGGCGTCAGCGGCGCGCGTGCAGATGGCCGAAGCTCTGCGCCGGTTCGCCGGGCTCCCGCCGCATGTGAAACAAGGCGACGAGGGCGTCCGATCAGGTCTGGCGGCCTCGCCGCACAAGATCGACGCGGCTGCAGGGTAGGACGCAGGAACGAACATTACCCCTTGGCTGCGTGCAACTGGGCACGTCGCCGCTGAGTGAGGCCAGCGGTTGCCGGTGACGACACCTTTCCGACTTGTCGGCGTCGGCGGCTGCTATATGGTGATCAATCGCAAGCAGGACATGTTCTTCGTGGTGCTTGAACAGACGCCTTCGGAACGCCAGCATGTCCAGCGGACCCTCGAGCAGATCGTCTATGAATCGTTGGAGAACTCACCTTTTGGCGGGGCGTCGCCTTGGTGCGGCGGCGCTTGCGATTTTTTTTATCGTCGGCTGGCTGCACGAGGCGCGAGCCAATCCCAGGTGGCGCCATCACAAGCGCCGCTCGCGCCAACTTTCTCACGCGCGGCCCTTGATCGCATTGGCGATTACGTTCGCAACGAAGTCGCGACAGCCAAGATTCCCGGCGCGATTTTGCTGATCCAGCAGCACGGCAAGCCGGTGTATTTCGAATGTTTCGGCGTGCGGGACCCCGAGGCCGGGCAGCCGATGACGCCGGACACTATTTTCCAGATCTATTCGATGTCGAAGGCCGTCACCTCGGTCGCCGCGATGATGCTGGTCGACGACGGCAAACTGGCCCTCGATGATCCCGTATCGAAATACATTCATGCCTTTGCAGATGCAAAAGTCGGCGTCGATCTTTCCGATGAAGCCGGACAATATCCGCTCAAGCTCGAGCCGTTGAAGCGGCCGATCACGATCAGGGATCTGCTACGGCACACGTCGGGTATCACTTACGGCTTCTTCGGCGAATCCGCGGTGACGAAACTCTATGCCAATCCCAAACTGTACGCCGGCGATTTCGATAACGCCGAATTCGCCGACCGGATCGCGACACTGCCGCTCGCGGATCAGCCCGCAACACGTTGGAATTACAGCCATTCAACCGACGTACTCGGCCGTGTCATCGAGGTGGTCTCCGGGCAGCCGCTTTTTCAATTCGAAAAGCAGAGACTGTTCGGTCCGCTCGGCATGTCCGATACCGCGTATTATGTCGCGGATGAAGCGAAGTGGCCGCGTATCGCCGGGTCATTTCCTGTCGATCGCTTTCGGGTGGCCGGAATCAGGAGTCCGACATTGTCGCGGCGCTGGGAATCCGGCGGAGCAGGCCTGGTCTCGACGATCGGGGATTACGCCCGCTTCCTGCAAATGCTGCTGAACGGAGGCCAGCTGGATGGCAAGCGGTACCTCAAGTCCGAGACGGTCGCACTGATGACGTCGGATCAGATCGGGCCGGAGACAGGGATCATTCATGACCCCTTCTATTTTCCGGGCCCGACCAGCGGCTTCGGTCTTGGCTTTGCCGTGCGCACCTCACCGCCGCCGAACACGACATGGCCGTTGGGTGAATACCGCTGGGACGGCGCGGGCGGCAGCTTCTATTTTGTCGATCCCCAGGACGACATGCTCGTTATCTGCATGGTGCAGGCCCCGACGCAGGGCGGTCGTATCCAACTGGCGCTGAAGACGATCATGTTTGAGGCGCTGGGCAAGGGCCTGCGCAAAGATTGACCAAAGCGGACTCCGCCCACGTCCCTTGGATTTATGAGTTCACGCGCTAATTCGTGTTGAGCCGGAATCGCAGCGTCCGCGTGCCGATGAACGACACCACGTCGCCCTGCCGCCTCCAGGTCGCCGCATCGCTCAATGCTGCGATCAGATCGTCATCGGCCTGCGCCCGCTCCGGCGGACAGGGACGGTTCTCCATCGCGCCGATGACGAAAATCACGGTATTGCCGGCCACCGAAAACTGGCCCTTGCCGCCCTTGCACCAGAGTTCGAGGATCACCTCGCCGGCATCGCCGATGTCGAGATCCGGGACGCGTTTCGAGCCCGGCATGCGGGCGGCTTCCAGCGTCATTTCCATTCCGAACGGAAAGCCGTCATCGGCCTGCGCCGGGGCGGCCATCGGAGCGGCCGATAAAAGTGTCAAGGCGACGGCTGCGCCTCTGCAAACGCGTGCGACGGAAATCATGCAACCCCTCGAAAATCGTCCAACCCTAATGTGCGCCGCCGTTCTATTGGATGCGCACGACATTGGCCAGATTGGCGGCGGTAAAAAATACCCCTGGAAAGCCAAATCCCCGCAAGCTGCGGCCTGCGGGGATTTTTGTTTGTCGCGCCCGGCTGCGCCCTACTTCAGGACCATCGCCGTGAACGGATAGACGTAGGCCTGCAGCATCACGAAAAGACCGACCAGACACGCCAGCGCGATCGAGTGCTTGAACACGAAGCGCAGGATGGTGCCTTCGTGCCCATACCAGTTGGTCGCGGTGGAAGCGACGACGATCGATTGCGCGTCGATCATCTTGCCCATCACGCCGCCGGACGAGTTGGCGGCGCCCATCAGGACCGAGGACAGACCCAGTTGCTCGGAAGTGATCTTCTGCAGATTGCCGAACAGGATGTTGGACGCGGTATCCGATCCCGTCAGCGCCACGCCCAACCAGCCGAGCAGCGTGCCGAAGAAGGGATAGAGCACGCCGGTCGCGGCGAAGGCGAGACCCAGCGTCGCATCGACGCCGGAGAGGCGCGTCAGCGTGCCGATCGCCAGCATCGCCGAGATCGTGATCAGCGAAATCGCGCACAGCTTGATGGTGCGGCCATATTCGGAGATCAGCCTGAGCCGGCCCGGCGCCCATCAGGAAGCCGGAGATGATCGCCGCAATCAGCATGCCGGTGCCGGTGAACGACAGATAGGTGAACCCGAACACGGCGCCTTGCGGGGTCGGCTTCGCCGCCACCGGCGGCACCGAGTTGATCATGTTGTGCAGATCGGGAACGGCATAGTTCCAGACGAAGATCGAGTTCGCCCAGTTCTTGAAGGCGCCGTTGCCCCAGATCAGCATCACGATGCAGACGATGATCCACGGCAGCAACGCGCTCCACAGCTCGCCCTGCGTGAGCGGCGTCTTGTCCAGCAGTTTCGGCGCCGTCATCGTCGCCGTCGATTCGTCCTTGCCGCGCAACGCCGGCGACAGCCAGAGCTGCTTCGGTTGCCAGACTTTCAGGAACAGGATCAGGCAGCCCATCGAGATCAGCGATGCGCCGATATCGACGATCCAGGGATTGATGTAGTTCGAGATCACGAATTGCGGGACCGCGAACGACACGCCGGTGACCAGGATCGCCGGCCAGACGTCCTTCATGCCTTTCCAGCCGGCAAAGGCCCACACCACCCAGAACGGCACGATCAGCGAGAACACCGGCAATTGCCGCCCGACCATCGCACCGAGAATATAGGGATCGAGGCCGGTGACCGAAGCGAGACCCTGGATCGGGGTGCCCAGCGCGCCGTAGGCGACCGGCGCCGTATTGGCGATCAGCGACAGGCCGGATGCGGCGAGCGGCGAGAACCCGAGACCGATCAGAACCGCGCCGGTGACGGCCACCGGCGTGCCGAATCCCGAAGCGCCTTCGAAGAAGGCACCGAAGGAGAACGCGATCAGCAGCAATTGCAGGCGCCGATCCTCGGTGACGCCGCCGACGGCGCGTTTGAGCAGTTCGAATTTCCCGGTCGTCACCGTGACCTGATAGAGAAAGATGACGTTCAGCACGATCCAGCCGATCGGGAAGAAGCCGGCGACGACGCCGAGCAGCGAGGCGCGGATCGACATGCCTGCCGGCATCGTGAAGATGAAGATCGCGATCAGGTTGGCCAGGATCAGCGCAATGATGGCCGCGATGTGCGCCTTGACCTTGCCGCTGGCGATCAGCACCAACAGGGTAATGACAGGAATTGCGGCGGCAATGGTCGACAGCACCGCACTGTTGAGCGGATTATAGACTTGATTCCACATAGCGGTTCCTCCCCACGCCATTATGCAGCGCACCGCCAGCGTGAACGGTCAGGCACGCCTGGCGTGATCGCGGAGGTGTCCCGGTGATGTGCGAAATCTGCCTGCGAATTTGGCAGCGCCAAAATCGCTCACAAGCTCGCGAAATCCAAAGGTCCCCCACCCCTCGCCGTTGCGCCCATGCTAGGGTTGACTCGAATGCCGGGACAAGCGAACGCTTGCATGCCAGAGCTACGACTTTAGTCTAGCGCGTCCTGATTGTCCCGATTTCTCAGGCCTTTGCAGGCCATCCCCCCGGAGACGATAATCTGTGAACAACATTCGCTCGACGCTCGCGACGGTGTGGCGCATCGCTGCGCCCTATTTCAACTCCGAGGACAAATGGGCCGGCCGCGGCCTGCTCGCGGCGGTGATCACCATTGAGCTCGGCCTGGTCGGAACCAGCGTGCTGTTCAACCAGTGGCGCAATCGTTTCTACAACGCACTGCAGGAGAAAGACTGGGACGGGTTCGTCCGGGAGATGATCGTCTTTTGTGTGTTGGCAACCATCCTGGTGGCGCTTCAGGTCTACTCGCTCTATCTCAATCAGTGGCTGCAGATCCGCTGGCGCAACTGGATGACCAAAAGATATCTCGGCGAATGGCTGCACAACGCCAACCATTACCGCATGCAGCTTCAGGGCGATGCGGCCGATAACCCGGATCAGCGTATCACCGACGACGTCAAGATGTTCGTCGATCAGACGCTCGGTCTCGGCGTCGGCCTGCTCAGCGCGGTCGTGACGCTGGCGTCCTTTGTCATCATCCTGTGGGGACTGTCGGCGGCAGCGCCGCTGCATGTCTTCGGCAGCGACCTCTCGTTTCCCGGCTATCTGGTATGGGGCGCGCTGATCTACGCCATCTTCGGAACGGCGCTGACGCAGTGGATCGGCTCGCCGCTCGTCAATCTCGATTTCCAGCAGCAACGCCTCGAGGCCGATTTCCGCTTCAACCTGGTGCGGGTGCGCGAAAACTCCGAGCAGATCGCGCTGTTGCGAGGCGAGCCCGCCGAACGCCAGCGACTTTCGCAGCGCTTCAGCCGGGTCGTCGCCAACTGGTACGACATCATGAGCCGGACCAAGCGGCTGACGGCGTTTACCCAAAGCTTCGGCCAGGCCGCCGTCATATTCCCCGTCATTCTCGCAGCACCGGCCTATTTCGCCGACAAGATCCAGCTCGGTGCCCTGAAGCAGACCATGGAAGCCTTCGGCAGCGTGCAACAAGCGCTGTCGTTTTTCGTCGATGCGTATCGCACGCTCGCCGAATGGCGCGCCGTCGTCGCGCGCCTCGACGGATTCGAGACGTCGATCGCAACCGCTGAAAAACTCGCGGCCGATCCCGGTTCGATCGGGGCGGAGCCGACAGCCGGCCGCGAAATCGGCCTGCGCCAGTTGCTGCTGAAACTGCCGAATGGCACACCACTGGTCTCGAGCCGAAGATCTCAGCATCCGCACCGGCGAGCGCACTCTGGTCACCGGTCCGTCCGGCGCCGGCAAGTCGACGCTGTTCCGCGCCATTGCCGGCATTTGGCCGTTCGGCAGCGGCTCGATTTCGATCCCGGCCAACGCCACGCTGATGATGCTGCCGCAGCGGCCCTATTTCCCGATCGGCCCGCTGCAGGCGGCGATCGTTTATCCCGGCGAAGCCGAAAGCTTCAGTCCGGACCGGGTCAGGGAGGTTCTCACCCAGGTCGGCCTGCCGCAGCTCAGTGCGCGGCTGGACGAGGAAGCGCACTGGAACCGGATGCTCTCGCTGGGCGAGCAGCAGCGGCTCGGGCTGGCGCGCGCGCTGTTGCATGCGCCGCACTATCTGTTCCTCGACGAGGCCACCGCCTCGCTCGATGAACCCTCGGAAGCCGCGCTCTACCGGCTGCTGGAGGAGAAATTGCCGGCGACCACCATCGTCTCGATCGGCCATCGCTCGACGCTGAACGCCTTCCACCAGCGCAACATCATGCTGGTCCGCAACGGCGATCAATTCGCGCTGAGGGATGCCGGCAAGAGCGCCGCGACGCCGTGAAGGCCGCTACAACCGGCGCCGCGGCCATGACTGGCGGCGGATGAAACGTTCCGGTCAGGTACATCGCCAGGATCGACAGGCCGACGGCTGCGGCCGTCGCCCAGGCCTGCGGGCCGGTCAATTTCAGCACCGCGAGCCCGACCAGGATTGTCACGACATGCCCGCCGATCAAGGCCCGCGGCTGCGCCGGCTCGGCTTCCGGCGATCCGATCACCAGCACGATCGAAGTCGCAAACGGGATGACGACCAGCGGATAATGGGCGGCAACGGAGAACCACTCCATGGCGCCGATGGCGATCGCGCCGCCAAGGCCGGCAACTGCGCCTGCCACGATGTTGCGGTGATCGTTGCGGGAAATCGCCCGGCTCGCCGCGCGCCGCCAATCCCATTTCTTCTTCACGCGAACCGGTCCCCGCCCCCGGATCAAGTCCGAAGGGCATGCTTCAGTCGGAAACGCTACCGGAGCCACCGCCAAACAAAAGGGGCGGCAGATCGCTCTGCCGCCCCCATGTCTTCGACTTCGAAGAAGCTTACTTCAGGTTGGTCATCGCCGTCAGGTCAGCCGAGAGCTTGGCGATGCCGGCCGCGCCGCACCAGTTGGAGCCAACACCGGTCGGATTGATCGCGGTGACGTTGTTGGTGCCCGAAGCGTTGAAGGCGCTGGTGAAGGCGTTGCAATTACCCTTCGACAGGTTGGTGTCGGAGTAGCGCAGGTCGAGCGTGAACACCTTGTAGGTGAAGCCGATACCGATGTTCCAGGTGTTGTAGTCGGCGTATTTGATGCCGTTCGGGAACGGGCCCGCAAAGCCGGGGTCGGTGAAGGTCGTTCCGTAGAACGAGTCGGACGTTCCGAACCACTGGCGGCCGAACTCGCCCGACACGTACATGCCGACGCCGCTGGTGCCGAAGATCGTGCTCGGCGCGGTATACTTGCCGGTGATCGACGCGTAGTTGCCCCAGGCGCCGAGTTCAGGAAGTTCGGCGAATAGTACTCGTTCACACCGAACGACCAGTTGTCGTTCACGGTGTAGTTCACCTTGCCGTAGACTTCGAAGAAGCTGACGTCCTTCTTCATGACGTTGCCGTTGGGCAGGAAGTTGGCGGCGCATTCCGCGCTGACGCGGCTTGCCGGCGGCGTCGACCGGCGCGCCAAAGTAGCAGGTGCCACCCGGATACAGGTAGCCCCAGACACCGATGTCGAAGGCGAAGGCGCCGAAGGTCGGGCGGATACCGCCGTAGACGTCGATTTCAGCGGCGGCGCGGTTGGCGAACGAGATGCTCTCGCCGGAGACGCCGACATAGAGCTGCAGGTCCTTGTTGACGTTGTAGCGCGGCTCGAAATAGGCGGCGACCGAAGGCTTGTGGTTGGACTGGGTGACGCCGCGGAAGATGTAGTCGTTCATGATCGCGCTGCCGAAGGCGATGTCCCAGGGATCGAACGCGAGCCGGCGGCGGAGCCTTCACGGCCTTCACGGCCATATCCGCAGCGAAAGCCGAGCCCGATACCATCGGCAGTACGGTTGCCAGCGCCGTTGCTAACAAAACGATTTTCTTCATGACGATCCCCATCACCTTCTCAAGACAGTCCCGTTCCGGCGCCCCCAGGGGCATTGCGATAACCGACTGCGACCAAATTTCTTAACCTGATCCCAATCTGGAGCGCGCCACCCGGCAGGTGAAGCAAAAAAGACAAGCATTTGCCGACTTTTTAGGCGTTATGAGCGATTTCGGGAAATGTTGTTGACGGGTGTTGCATTCGCACAACAATTTTGGCGGTTTCCGTGTCGGCTACGCGACACTTGGAACGGGTAAAAACACGGGCAATTTGGCCAGGGAAATGCGGTACACGCCGAATCATCCGCTGCCGTGAAGGCCTCGGTCTCTGCATTCCACGAAAAAGGCCGCAGCGGTGGACGCTGCGGCCTTTCGATCAGGCTCTGTCGGCTGAACCAGAGCTAACCGCTCCCGTCGGAGCCACCACCCGAAGACCACGACGTCGATGTTGGCGTGGTGCTCGCCGAGGGCTCGCTGGGCGTGGCCCAGCTGTGGGCCGGCGCGGGCGCGGGTTCTGGAGCCGCAACAGGGGCTGCGGGCTTGGGGGCAGCAGGCTTGGGGGGCAGCCGGAGCGCCTTGGGTTGCAGCCTGGAGTCAGCCTTGGGGTTGCAGCCTTAGGCGCGGCCTTCTTCTTTTTCGCCGGGCTCTTCTTGGCGGCCTTCTTCGGGGCGGCCTTCGACTTTTTGGCGGACTTCTTGACGGCTTTCTTGACGCCGCCCTTCTTGGCCTTCTTCGCCGATTTCTTGGCGGCTTTCTTGGCGGCCTTCTTCGAAGATTTCTTCGCGGCTTTCTTCTTCGCCGTTACAACTTTTTTGGCCTTTTTGGCCTTCTTGCTTTTCTTGCTCTTCTTCGCTTTAGCCATCGTGATCCTCCTGTTGCCGCTGATCCGTGTCCGTCGAGCGCTTCGAATAGTCCGCTTGGAGAGGCCGATCGATCAATTCAATCCAGGCTTTGGACCTCCTGTCGCCCAATCGAGAAGCTCAATCGTGTGCACCACAGGAACTGACGTGCCGCTGGCAATCTGAATCATGCACCCAATATTGCCCGCAGCAATCATGTCCGGCTTGACTGTCGCAATATTGGCGACCTTGCGATCGCGCAATCTGCTCGCAATGTCAGGCTGGAGAATGTTGTAGGTCCCCGCCGAACCGCAACACAAATGGCTCTCGGGTACATCTTTCACCACGAATCCATTCTTGGAAAGCAATTCTTTCGGAAGCGCTGTGATTTTCTGTCCGTGCTGCAGCGAACAAGCCGAGTGATAGGCGATGGTGACGTCGCCTGTTTGCGCCGACGGCAGCAGCTCGATGCCGGCGAGATATTCGGTGATGTCCTTTGCCAGCGCGGATATTCGCGCGGCGGGGCCAGCGAATTCGCGATCCTCGCGCAGCATGAAACCGTAGTCCTTGATCACGGTGCCGCAGCCCGATGTCGTCACCAGGATGGCGTCGAGTCCGCCTTGTTCCATCTCCCGGTGCCACACCGCGATGTTGGCGCGGGCGCGCGCCAGCGCGTCGCCATCGTGCCCGAGGTGATGGGTCAGCGCGCCGCAGCATTGCTCGTCCTTGACCAGCACGACCTCGACGCCGTGACGCGTCAGCAGATTGATGGCGGCCTGGTTGATGCGCGGCGCCAGCACCTGCTGGGCGCAGCCCTGCAGCAGCGCGACCCGCCCGCGCCGCTCGCCGATGGCCGGAAAGACGCTGCCGCCGGCGGGTCCCGGCGCCGGCAGGCCGCTCGGCGCCAGCGCCAGCATCGCCTTGATCCGCCGCAGCAGGGACGGCGAGGCCGATCCCGTTTGGGGGTCGGCAGCAGCGCGGCAAAGGGCCGGCCCAGCCGCGCCAGGATCATGCCGGCGCGAAACAGGCCTGGCCGCGGCAGCACCCAGGCCAGCACCTGGCGCAAGAGCCGCTCGGCCAGCGGCCTGGAAAAATCCCGCTCGATCCTGACCCGCGCCTGATCGACCAGATGCATGTAGTTCACGCCGGACGGACAGGTGGTCATGCAGGCAAGGCAGGAGAGGCAGCGGTCGATATGCTTGACCACCTCTGCCGTCGGCGGCTTGTCCTTTTCCAGCATCTCCTTGATCAGATAGATCCGGCCGCGCGGGCTATCGAGTTCGTCGCCGAGCAGCACATAGGTCGGACAGGTCGCGGTGCAGAAACCGCAATGCACGCAGGCGCGCAGGATCTTGTCGGCTTCGGCGATATCGGGATCGGCGAGTTGCGCGAGGGAGAATTCGGTTTTCATGTCGCGACCGCCCGGATCATCCGGCCGCGGTTGAGGATGTTTTTCGGATCGAAGCTCGAGCGAACGCGCTCGCTCAGGGCGGCGAGGCCGCCCGGTTGCGGATGAAACACGTCGACATGGCGCCGGACCTGCTCGGAGGCCCGGATCAGCGTCGCATGACCGCCGGCGGCGTCGACGCGCTGACGCACCAGCGCCGCCTGCGCGTCGGGCTTGGGCGGCAGCGCCGCCCAGATCAGGCCGCCGCCCCAGTCGTAGATCACCTCGCCGCCGGTGTCGCGCGCCAGCGCCTGACCGAGCGCGCCGCCGGACGCCGGCGGACACACGATCCGCCACACCGGCCACGCCCCCAGCGCACCGCCGGCCGCGAAGGGCTGAACGTCGCGGATCGAACTCCAGACCGCCGCGGAGGCGGCATCCTGCAGGATTTCAGCCGCCCCAAATGGCGCGAGGGCTTTGCCGAGCGAAGCCGCCCGGGCCGCGGCGGACGCCGCAATGCCTTCCAGCCGCAGCAGCGTGACCGCCTGCCCCGCCGATTCCAGCTCGGCCAGCGCGTCTGCTGCGGGCCGGAACGCCGAATTCGGCAGATGCGCCGCGCCTGACACGTCGAAGGGCGAGCCCAGCGCGGCCGTCATCGCCCGGTTGGCGGTGACATCGTCGAGCGCCCGCAGCAGCAGCGTGCGTTCGCTTTCGGGCTTCGGCATCACCTTCAGCGTCACCTCGGTCATGACCGCGAGCGTGCCCCACGACCCCGCCAGCAATTTGCAAAGATCGTAGCCGGTGACGTTCTTCACCACCCGCCCGCCGGTCTTGAAACTGTCGCCGAAGCCGGACACCGCATGCGCGCCGAGCAGATGGTCGCGCGCGCCGCCGGCCTTGATCCGCCGCGGGCCGGCGAGGCCGGCGCCGATCATGCCGCCGATGGTGCCGAGGCCGGGCGTGCCCAGCAACGCGGACGTGTTCATCGGCTCGAACGCGAATTGCTGGTTTTTGGAATCGATCAGCGACTGCACGTCGGCCAGCGGCGCGCCGGCCTGCACGGTGATGATCAGTTCGTTCGGCTCATAGGCCGTGACCGCGTTCAGCGCCGGAAAGATCGAGCAGCGCATTGGTCGCCATCGGCTGGCCGATCAGGCGCTTGGAGCCATGACCGATGATTTCCAGCGGCTGCTCGCTGGCGATCGCCGCGCGCACCACCTGCTCGACGTCGGCGGCGTCACGTACTTTTAGGGTGTCCATCGGAAACTCTAGACGATTGCGCGCAGCGGCGACTTCCGCAACACGAAAGCCGACGCCGCAAAACTGCCGACGGCTGCGACCGCCGTCAGCAACAGGGCCTTCGCAATCGCATTGAGTGCAACCGGGTGCAGCAGGATGGCGGAACCGATCAGGATCGGGGGATGGATCAGATAGACGCCGAACGCGTTGTCGGAAAGCCACCGCGCGACCGGCCCCTGGTGGTCAAAATGTCTTCGATAGACAGCAAGCATCAGTAACCCCATTCCCACGCAGACCAGCGCTTCCCACAGGCATTTTCCAGCACTGACCGGATTGAAGCCACCGGCATACTGCGCCGTCTCGCCCTGCAAGCCGCCGCCGAACACGATGAGCGCCGCAAATAGCGGGATTGCAAGCGTCAGGGCGAGCGACGCCACCTGGATACAGAAGCGTTCGGGAAGCTCCGTGATCCAGTTGCCGCGATAGCCGAACGCGCCGGCCGCGAACATCAGCACATATTGCGGAAAATCGCCGGGATGGACATTGAGCACCGAGGCCCCCTCGGAAACGGCGAGACGGACCAGGAATGTCGACGCCGCCATGATGGCGATCAAGATTGCGACCGCCATCCCATCCCGGCCATGGCCGACGGGTTCGATCGGCGCCTCTTTCCACCCGGTCAGGCGGATCAGGCCGTAGATAATCGCAAACAGCAGAAGCGCCGCGCAAAACCACATCGGCCCGGTTTCCGACAGCCACTCCCCGTCCTTCAGATGCAACAGCCATTGATGGGCGAAGCCGCCGGTTCCCCATGTTCGGGACAGGTAGTATTGGGTCAGCGGGCCGATGACGAACATGTACAGCAGCGTCGGCAATCCGAGCCGGACGAAGCGGTCGCGGACGAACTGCGAAAAGCCCTTGCGGTCATAGGCCGCGGCGGAGAAATAGCCGGCAATGAAGAACAGCGCCGCCATGAAGAAGGCCTGCAGAAAACTCTGGTAGACCCCGAAGAACAGGGCGGTGCCGAGACCGGTTTTTTGCCGGTCGACATAATACCAGTTGCCGAACGGGCTGTAGGTGTCGCTGGCGTGCATGCTGAGCACCAGAATGATCATCGACCATCGGATGTTGTCGATGAACAGCAGGCGGGATTCGCTCTTCGCTGCGGTCGCCGCGCCCGTCGTCTGGCCCATCGGGATGTCAGTCATGCTGCGCTACCGGGGATCGCCTGCCGTCCTAAAACCGCGGCAATTCCGGAAATGCCAGCTTGCCGCCATGCACATGCACGCGGCCAAGTTCGGCGCAGCGGTGCAGGGTCGGAAACACCTTGCCGGGATTGAGCAGGCCCTGCGCGTCGAACGCGCATTTCAGCCGCTGCTGCTGGTTGAGATCGATCTCGCTGAACATCTCCGCGCATCAGGTCGCGCTTTTCGATGCCGACGCCGTGTTCGCCGGTCAGGACGCCGCCGAGTTCGACGCAGCAGCGCAGGATATCGGCGCCGAAGGCCTCGGCCCGCTCCATCTCGCCGGGCTTGTTGGCATCGTACAGGATCAGCGGATGCAGATTGCCGTCGCCGGCGTGGAACACGTTGGCGACGCGCAGACCGTATTTCGCCGAGAGATCGCGGATCCGCGCCAGCGCCTTCGGCAGCGCGCCGCGCGGAATGGTGCCGTCCATGCAGAGATAGTCCGGCGAAATCCGCCCGACCGCCGGAAACGCCGCCTTGCGGCCGGCCCAGAACAGATTGCGCTCGGCTTCCGAGTTCGAAATCTGGCAGGTGGTCGAGCCGCAGCTCTGCGCGATCGCCTCGACGCGGCTGATCAGTTCGTCGACCTCGACGCCGGGACCGTCGAGTTCGATGATCAGCAGCGCCTCGACGTCGAGCGGATAGCCGGCATGGACGAAGGCTTCGGCGGCGTGGATCGCGGGCTTGTCCATCATCTCCATGCCGCCCGGGAATGATGCCGGCGCCGATGATCTCGGCCACGCATTGCGCCGGCCGCCTCGACTTGCGCAAAGCCGACCATCAGCGCGCGCGCCGTCTCCGGCTTCTGCAGGATCCGCACCGTGATTTCGGTGATGACGCCGAGCAGGCCTTCGGAGCCGGTGATGATGCCCATCAGATCGTAGCCGCCGGTCTCGGCGGACTTGCCGCCGATCGCGGATGATTTCGCCGATCATCAGCACGATTTCGCAGCCCAGCACGTTGTTGGTGGTCATGCCGTATTTCAGGCAATGCACGCCGCCGGAATTTTCCGCGACATTGCCGCCGATCGAGCAGGCGATCTGCGACGACGGATCGGGCGCATAATAGAACCCGGCATGCGCCACCGCCTGGCTGATGGCGAGATTGGTGACGCCCGGCTCGGTCACCACCACGCGGTTGTCGAAATCGATCTCGCGGATGCGCTTGAATTTGCCGAGGCCCAGCAGCACGCCGTCGGCCAGCGGCAGCGCGCCGCCGGACAGCGAGGTGCCGGAGCCGCGCGGCACCACCTTGATGCCCTGCTCGAAGCAGTATTTCAGCACCTGCGAGACCTGTTCGGTGGTGTCCGGCAGCACCACGACCATCGGCGGCTGGCGATACGCCATCAGGCCGTCGGACTCGTAGGGCAGCATTTCGGCCGCGCTGTCGATCACGCCCTCGCCCGGCACGATCGCGCGCAAGGCCGCGACGATCGCGTCGCGGCGCTCCAGCACCGCCTGATCCGAAGCCGGCATCATGATGGTCATGTCAGCTATCTCCCGTTCGCGGCTCCGCGCGTCGATTTGTCGATGGCAAATCAAGCACGTCTGGACCGGTTTGGGTAGGCCGCCCGAAAGTCGGATTGCCGCCCTCGAAGCGGTGAGTTCTCTCTGGCAAGCCTGCCGAATGCATGAAACCTGTCAGCGTTTCGCGGCTTGTCCAGCGCAAGCTGCGCCATGCCACAAGGAACCGCACCATCTGATCCGGCGAAGAGACGAAGAGCACCCCATGAAAAAACTGACCTTGAGCGCGCTGATCGTCATCGCCTCGTCGGCCGCCGCATCGGCCGCACTGGCGCAGGACGTCGCCGCCGGCAAGACCTCGTTCAACAAATGCCTGGCCTGCCACGCCATCGGCGAAGGCGCCAAGAACAAGGTCGGCCCGGAGCTCAACGGACTCGACGGCCGCAAGTCCGGCACCGCGCCGGATTATTCCTATTCGGACGCCAACAAGAATTCCGGCATCACCTGGAACGAGGCCCAGTTCAAGGAATACATCAAGGATCCGAAGGCGAAGATTCCCGGCACCAAGATGGCCTTCGCCGGCATCAAGAACGAGAACGGAGATCAACAATCTCTGGGCGTTCGTCTCGCAATACGACAAGGACGGGAAGACCAAGTAAGTCCGGAGCACCATTCTCGACCGATGTCCGCCTTAGACCGCGATGCGGAGCCGGGGCGGACCCTCCTCGATACCAGATGGCGCTATTCGATCACCTCATCGGCCGTTGCCAACAGCGTGGGCGGGATCGTCAGACCAAGTTTCCTGGCCGCCCCGAGATTGACGACGAGTTCGAACCGGGTCGGCAGCTGGACCGGCAAGTCGGCCGGTTTCATCCCCTTCAGAATCCGCCCGGTATAGACCCCGGCCTGGTGGTAGGCATCGCTGATGCTGGCGCCATAGCTGACGAGACCGCCTGCTTGGACGAACTCGCGCAGATAATAGACCGTCGGTAGTGCATGCTGTTCCGAGAGCGCGATCAACTGGGGGCGATGGCTATCGAACAGCGGATCGACACTGACGATCAACCCCGGCTTTGAACGTTTCGCCAGATCCGCAAACGCCGAATCGAACTGACGCTCGTCGCCGGCGTTCAGCACCACAAGTTCGCGCCCGATGGCGGCGGCGGCAGATTGCATGTTCTGGATCTGCGACATTGCGTTGACCAGGCTTGGGTTGACCAGCAAGCCGATGGTCGCGATGCCCGGCGCCAGTTCGGTCAGAATTTCCACCTGCTTGCTGCCCAGCGCGCCGGAATAGAAGGTGGCGCCCGTCACGTTCCCTTCCGGTTTATTGAGGCTCGTGACGAGGCCGGCTGCCACCGGATCGAAACCGGTGGTGAACACGACGGGGATGGTCCTCGTGGCCTCGATCGCGGGGCGAGAGGTACCGCCGGCAACGATCACCATCACCTGGCGGGCCACGAGTTCTGCGGCCAGCCCGGAAAGCCGATCGTTGCGATTATCGGCGTAGCGGTAGTCGATCGTGACGTTCAGGCCTTCGACATACCCGCTCTCCTTCAGGCCCGCGTGGAGCGCGGGAAGAAGATACGCAGCCTGCTGCGCGGTCCGGCTGGAGAGAAATCCCACCACAGGCATCGCCGGCTGCTGGGCATGGGAAGCGAAGGGCCAGGTCGTCGCCGCACCACCGAGCAGCATGACGAAATCCCGACGTTTCATTCGATCACCTGATCGGCGCTGGCGAGCAGCGTGGGCGGCACGATAATCCCGAGCGCCTTGGCGGTCCTGGCATTGACGACCAGTTCGAACTTGGTCGGCTGCTGGATCGGCAAATCCGCCGGTTTGGCGCCTTTGAGAATCCGCCCGACATATTTGCCAACTTGCACCGCCATCTCGGCGAAGCTCGGACCATAGCTGAACAGGCCGCCGATGAGAACGAAATCGCTGACGTAATACATCGTCGCGATCCGGTGGGTAGCGGCGGCGGCGACCAGCCGCTGGCTTTCGACGTCAAACATCGGATCGTCGCCGACCAGGAGCGCTCCGATGCCGCTCTGATGGGCCATGGCGAACGCGCGGTCGATTTCATCGGACGTGCCGGCAGTCAATACGCTGAGGCGAAGGCCAAGCGCCACGGCTGCGGTCTCGGCATGTTCCTTGTGCGAGGCCGCATTCGGATTATTCGGATTGACCAGCAGCGCGATCGACGCATCGGGCATCAATTCGTGCAGCAGTTGGAGCTTCTTCGGCGTCAACGGGTCGAACAACATGGTTACGCCGGTAAGGTTGCTTCCCGGGCGATCAAAGCTCTGGGCTAGCCCGAACGCGACCGGATCGATAGCCAATCTGAAGACGATCGGGATCGTCAAACTCGTCGCCTTGGCGGCGAGCGTAGCCGGCAACCCCGACGCCACGAGCACGTCGGCTTTTCTTGCAACCAGGTCGGAGGCAAGCTCCGGCAGACGCCGATAATCACCAGCGCTCCAGGAATAAACGATCGATAGATTCTGGCCTTCGACCAGTCCCGTTTCAGCGAGCCCCTTGCGCACGCCGGCGATGATGCCGGCCTCGGACTTCTCGTCCTTGCTGCTAAGATATCCGATCGTCAGGACCGGCATGTTCTGAGCGCGCGTGCCCAACGGCCCCGCGACCGCCATGCCGCCGACCAGCGCAATGAACTCCCGCCGCCGCATGCCCATCCCGGCATTGTATCGGCTCACCAAATCATTGATAGGGGCTGAGGCGGCCGCAATGTCGCAGTCGCGCCTACTGAACTGATGCCGTGCTCTGCGCCATTTTTCCGATCATCGCCTCGGTCTCGGAAACGACCAGATCCGGCGCCGCGTTCTGCACCATGTGACCGACACCGGCGCAGCACGATCAGTTTGGCGTTCGGCACGGTGGCGGCGAGCGGGCGTGAATGGATGCTGGTCGATACCGTCTTGTCGACGTCGCCGGCGATGATCGTGATCGGCGCCTTGATTTCGGCATAGCGCGGCGCCTGTTCGGCGACCGCCGCCTTCAGCGTCACCAGATCGCGGGCATTGGCGAGAAACTCGCGCGGGCGCAGCAGCAACGACGTCGCGGTGTCTTCGACGATACCCGTCCGGCATGGTCTGCGGCAGGAATACGCCGCGGGCGCCGGACTCGGCGACGAAGGTGCCGAGCGGCAGCGTGATCGTGTAGGCCAGCAGCGGGCCGATCACCGGCAGTGGTGACGATCCTGTTGTATCGTCCGACCCCGCCCGGCCAGGGATAAGCGACCGGCGCCAGCATCACCAGGCCGGCCACCGCTTGCGGATAGTCCAGCGCCATGCGCGCGCCGAGCGCGCCGGCCCAGGAATGCACCACCAGGATGGCCCGGCCGATACCGAGTTTTGCCAGCGCCTCTTCGATCATCCGGCCCTGGATTTCAGGCGTCGAATCCTCGAGGCTGGCGCGCGTGCTCCAGCCGTGTCCGGGACGATCGATCAGGATCACGCGACGATGTTTCGCCAGCCGCTCGCCGACCGGCTGCCGCATCGCCTCCAGATTTGAGCTCGCACCGTGCAGCATCACAATCGGCGGGCCGCTCGCATCACGCGGGCCGATGTCGACGATGTGGAGCGCCGCACCCGCCACCTCGACCATCCGGCCCCGGGCGGGATAAGCGCGCTCCGCGAAAAAAGCCCCGGCCTGCGTGAGCAGCGCGAGGAACGCCAGCGCCGCCACGACAATTACTGGCACCATTGAAAATGTCCGGATTATCTTCTGCACCAACGAGCTACGGCTGTGGGCGGTGCGGGTTTCGGGGCATCGGGCGGTCTGACGGCATCAAGTCGGGAGTAGGGCAGGCGCGGGAGAGTTGTCCACAAACCGGCCCTCCCTGTGGATAGCGGGGTCATACTGGCGTCATCGGCTTTTTTATACGATCGCGTTAGCACTTTCGCCATGGGACGGCGTGTCTGATCGGGGGCGGTTGATGCCGAACCTGTACCCAGAATCCACAGGAACACGGGCGGAGGCCAGACATTGTTCCATGGTACCACCGGAGGACTTGCAATGATTTCCGACTCAAGCGAAGCGGCCATCGACCAGATCGTGGCCACCTGCAATGGCGACCTGCGCGGCGCGCTGAAGGCGCTGCTGCTGGTCAACGAGCATCTCGAGGCCGAATTGGCGCAGCTCTACGCCGCCGCCCAAGGCGAATTTACCGGCGGCAGCAAGCTCCTGCACTAGCACGGTTGCGCGCCGGATTCCGGCTTGTCGCGTTTTCTCGCCGCAGACCGGTTCGCGTTACGACGCGTCGTCTTTGTCGGCGGGGGGATCCTCCTTCGGGCAGGCCCGGATGGTCGATCGCGCGAGCTTGGCATCGGCAATGGATTTGTAAGGGCCGTCCCCGAACCAGAAACCGCCATCGCTGTACGGCTGGATGACCGGATTACTGGTGACGATGTCGCATTTGCTGGTCGCGCGATTGCCGACCACCCAATAATACCCGTCCGCAAACGAGGTCGCACCGGTCGCGACGATCATCGCGCCGGCGAGCAGCAATGTTTTCATGGCTTCGCTCCTGCACGCTATCCACAGCCAATATAGCCGCGATAGCGAGGAACGTTCGGGCACACGATCGGTCAGCTTATTTCGTGGTTAACCACGAGAAATCAGATATCGCGGCCTTCGACCTTTTCGGTCAACGTCTTGACCAGCTCCGGCACCTTCTCCAGATGCGGGTTGACCGCGAGCGCCTTGCGGAAGGCATCGAGCGCCCGCTTCTCGTCGCCGATATCCTGCATGATCATGCCGAGCCCGGCCAGCGCGCCGAAATGGCGCGGTTCGCGGATCAGCACCTGCTGGATATCCTCGAGCGAGTGGGCGTAATCGTTCTTCAGGTAGTACAGCGTCGCGCGCCGGTTCCAGGCCTCGATATAATCGGGCCGCAGCTTGACCACCGCATCGAGCAGTTTCAGCGCGACATCCATCTGCTGGGCGTCCATCGCCGCCTTGGCGCGCACCATCAGCAGCGCTGCGGTATCGCTCGGCGTCTGCAGCCACAGCGCCCAGATCCGCGCCTCGACATGCTTGGCGCTGGCTTCGTCCGGCGCGGCCTTGAGCGCGCCGAACAGAAAATCCAGACCGCGGGTGCGGTCGGCGCCGACCTTGGGCAGTTTGCTCGGCGCTTCCGGCAACTTCTTTTGCTGCTTCGGCGGCGGGACGACCTTTGGATCGTCCTGAGCGGACGTCACGACGGGGGCGCCGCATCATCGCCGCGGCGATGATCGCAATGCGCCAGTTCCATGCGCGCGGGAATCTGAAAAGCCATGGGCTAAGTCTAGACGCAGCAAAATCGCGCTGCAAAGCAGCACGTCGTCAAAGACCTGTGAAGCGAGGCGGTGGCGCGCGATTCCCGGGCAGGGAACTTAGCCCTGACGGGCCTTGAAGCGGCGCTGCACCTTGTTGATCACATAAACCCGGCCCTTGCGGCGGACCAGACGGTTGTTGCGGTGACGGCCGCGCAGCGATTTCAGCGAGTTACGGACCTTCATGGGACAATCCTGATGCTTTGAAAGGCCGTGTTGGAGGCCGAACCGAGTTGCTGCCCGAAAGTGGCAAAATGGGATTTATCCCGCCAGCGGCGATCCGCCCGGGATGCGCGGTTTCTAAGCCATCGCGGGGTCTCATGTCAATCAACCACGCGCAAAGCGTCACAGCCACCTTCTCCGGCCGTTATGGAACTGATTCTCCAGCTTTTTTTACCGGAAAACAGCGTCAATTAGCCTCAGATTTTGCACCCCGGCGCAGACCCGATCCGTATAAGAGGGAATCGCACCGGCGCCGCCGACGGCCACGCCTCCCGCACCATGGAACTGACCACCGTATGACGACCGCTCCCCGGCCGACCGCCAAAACTGCGGTCCTCGCCCCTGAAGACCTCATCGCCCCTGCCCCAGCCGACGCCTTGATCCCGCTGCCCGCGGGGGTAAGGCCCTTTCGGCTGTACTGGCCCTACATTCTCGGCATTGGCGCCTATCATGTCGTGGCGCTGCTGGCGTTGTTGCCCGGCTATTTCAGCTGGAGCGGCGTGATCGTCGCGCTGTTGGGCACGCATCTGTGCGGGCTGTTCGGCATCAACCTTTGCTATCACCGGCTGCTCACCCATCGCGGGCTCAAATGTCCGAAATGGCTGGAGCACGCGATGGTGGTGATCGCGATGTCCTGCCTGCAGGAAACGCCGGCCCGCTGGGTCGCGATCCACCGCCGGCACCATCAATTCGCCGACGAGCAGCCGGACCCGCATACCCCGCTGGCAGGTTTCTTCTGGAGCCACATCGGCTGGATCCTGGTCGATCAGCCCGAGCTCGCCCGCCTCGGCATTTACGAACGCTACGCCCGGGACATCCTGCGCGATCGTTTTTACGTCGCGCTCGAGCGCAACAACGGGCTGGTCTGGATCAATCTCGGACAGATGCCGCTGTTCTTCGGCGCCGGCTTCGCCGTGGCATGGCTGTCGGGACAAGCGACGGCGGACGCGATGCAGACCGGACTTGGCATTTTGATGTTCGGCGTCTTCGTCCGCACCGTGCTGGTCTGGCACATTACCTGGGCGATCAATTCGGTGACGCATCTGTGGGGCTACCGCAACTACGAGACCGACGAGGACAGCCGCAACAACCTCGTCGTCGGCCTGATCTCCAACGGCGAAGGCTGGCACAACAACCATCACGCCGACCCGCGCTCGGCCCGCCACGGTCACCGCTGGTGGGAAATCGACAACACCTGGCTCACCATCCGCGTCGTTGGCGTGGCTCGGCCTTGCCACCGATGTCGTCGCGCCGAGTGCGCATCTTGCCGGACGTCCCAAGGGCGGCAGGCTGACGACACGCGGATCGACCGGCGTCCCGACCGAGTGAGAGCCAGGGCTCAGACGCAAAATCGCGAAAACAACCCCATGCAAAGTAGAATGAGCCCCGGCTCGCAGCACTCGTGCCGCGTTGCGTTCGGGGGCGCGAGGACAAATGGTCCGTCGTCACGGGCCAACATTAGCGCGGTCAATGCTCTGGCTTTACTTCCGCTTTCGCTGGCATTGCAGACATGGTCAGACTTGCCGCTCGTTCACCCCTGTAGCGAATGACCCAGACTGTGTGAAAACGGCCGTCAATGATATGATTCTCCTGTGATTTGGCGGGAGGATTCGATGACGCGCTTTGTCGTTGGCGATGACCGCAGTCAGAGCACGTTGTTTCCCGAGCGACTGGAAGACTATTTGGCCGAGGATAATCCGGTCCGGGCGATCGATGTCTTTGTCGATGAGCTTGATCTGGCCGGGCTGGGCTTTGGCGGTGTTGAGCCGGAGGCGACAGGAAGGCCGGCCTATCATCCGGCGACGCTGTTGAAGATTTACGTCTACGGATACCTCAATCGGGTGCAGTCGAGCCGGCGTCTGGAGCGGGAGTGCCAGCGCAACATCGAACTGGTTTGGCTGACCGGCCGCCTGATGCCGGACTTCAAGACCATAGCCGACTTCCGCAAGGACAATGGCGAGGCCATCCGCCGGGTTTGCCGCGAGTTCGTGGTGCTGTGCCGCCGTCTTGAACTGTTCAGCGAAGCGAGCGTTGCGATCGACGGCAGCAAGTTCAAGGCCGTCAACACGCGGGATCGGAACTTCACCCAGGCCAAGATGCAGCGCCGTCTGGCGCAGATTGACGAGAGCATTGCCCGTTATCTCTCGCAGCTCGACAGCGCCGATCGTCAGGGGGAAGCGGTACCGGAGGCCAAGATCACCCGGCTCAACGAGAAGATTGCGACGCTGCGTGAGGAGATTCAACGCCTGAACGGTCTGAACACCCTGATGATGCAGACCGAGGACAAGCAGATATCCCTGACCGATCCCGATGCTCGCTCGATGGCCACAAGTGGCCGAGGTAGCGGGATGGTTGGGTACAATGTTCAAAGTGCCGTCGACACCAAGCATCATCTCATTGTTACCCATGAGGTGACCAACGTTGGGTCTGACCGGAGCCAGCTATCCCGTATGTCCGAGCAGGCGCGCGCAGCGATTGGTTCCGAGGCCATCGAGGCTGTAGCCGATCGCGGGTACTATAGCGGCGAGGAAATTGTCGCCTGTGAGCAAGCCGGCGTCACAGTCTATCTGCCGAAGCCGATGACCTCGGGCCTCCTCGCCAAAGGCCGCTTCGGCAAGCAGGACTTCGTCTATGTCGCCGCGGACGACGTTTATCTTTGTCCCGCCGGTGAGCAGCTAACCTATCACTACACCAATGAGGAAGAGGGCAAGACACTACGTCGCTACTGGACCACCGCGTGTCAGGCCTGCGCGCTGAAGGGCAAGTGCACGACAGGCAAAGAGCGACGGATCTCACGTTGGGAGCACGAAGCCGTCCTTGAGGCCGTGCAAGCGCGGCTCGATCGGAACCCGGCGAAGATGCGACATCGCCGCCAGACCGTCGAGCATCCCTTCGGTACGATAAAGTCTTGGATGGGAGCGACGCACTTCCAGATGAAAACGCTCAAGAACGTCGGTACCGAAATGGCGCTACACGTCCTGGCCTACAACATGAAAAGGGTAATCAGCATTCTGGGCGTTGGCGGTTTGATGGAGGCGATCCGGGCATAGGATCGGCTTCCCGGGCAGCTGGTTGCGCCTGCGAACCTAAATCCGCGTTTTTACACAGTCTGGACCCGAAGCGGACATTGCGGCGGTAGAACTTGAAGGGGTATGCAGGCGCGGAGATCGACACAATGGTCAGCGAAGGCGTGCTGTACGCCGAGCCTGCCGTCGACGAGATAAAGGCGTGAGGGAGCAACTTATGTCTGACAAATATGCCGTTGTCGGCAATCCGATCGACCACACCAAATCGCCGCTGATCCATCTCAGCTTCGCCAAAGAGACGGGGCAGGATATCGACTACGTCGCGATTGAGGCTCCTATCGGCGGCTTCAACGAAGTGGTGGCCAAGTTTCGGCGCGAGGGGGGCTAGGTCTCAACATCACCGCGCCGTTCAAACTGGACGCGTTCGCGTATTGCACCGATCTTAACGAGCGCGCCCGGCTCGCTGGTGCCGTCAACGCGATGAAGTTCGAGGTAGATCGGGTGACCGGAGAGAACTTCGACGGCGTCGGCCTTACCAACGATATCACACGCAATCTCGGCCGCTTGATGAAGGGGCGCCGGGTGGCGCTGCTCGGCGCGGGTGGCGCAGCACGCGGCGTTGTGCTGCCGTTCCTCGAGCAGAGGCCGGCGGAGCTGGTCATAGCAAACCGCACCGTAACTAAGGCGGAAGAGCTTGGGCGTCAGTTTAAGCAATATGGGCCGATTACTGCCATCGGCTATTCGGCCCTCGCCGACAAAAAACTTGGCCGGTTCGATCTAGTCGTGAACGCAACCTCTGCCAGCCTGCGCGACGAGCTTCCGCCGATGAGCCCAGAGGTCTTTGGCGACGACTGCCTTGCCTATGAGTTGCTATACGGAAAGGGCCTTACGCCATTCCTCCGGCTGGCGCGGAACGCCGGCGTGAAGCGGCTTGCGGACGGGGTCGGTATGCTGGTCGAGCAGGCGGCGGAGGCGTTTGTGTGGTGGCGTGGCCTCCGTCCTGACACCAGGACCACAATTAAAAAACTTACCGTGCCGCTCGAATAGTCCAATCAGAGAAACTTCGGGCCCCATGCAAAAATCGTCAGCCGATGTTGGTCGGCCGCGCCTCCCACGCTCCGCATGACGCTTCGAAATATTGTCGGCTCGTCATTGATGTCGCCTAGTGGCAGATATTGTTGAAAAAGTCGAAAATCGAACGACTCCAAAAATCTCGCAAATACTGATTTTTGGACAACTCTACCGTTGAGATGTGCCGTAGCGCCGATACGAAAGGCCGTGGTCGTTTTTCAGAGATGCGACGAGGCCCCTCACATCATCGCGCACGAAGCGCATCAGCGGCCCTAGAAAATTTCATGCGCCGCCTCCAAAAGACTTTTTCAACAGTATCGGCACAAAGCAGACACGCTGAACACCAGCGCGAATGTCCGCTTCCAGCGCATAGCGAGCCTCGAAAGCCGCCCGCTCGACAGATTTATGGGTTCACGGTCTAATCTCACCCTGCGCTAATTCGGAAACTCGACCATCGCCTCGCCGGTAGCGACCTTCTCGTCGTTCTGGTTGCGCACCATGACGTCGATCAGCACCCAGCGCGAATTCTTGGTCACCTGCTTCGATTTCACGATGCCCAGCGGCTGGATGGTGTCGCCGGGCCGCACCGGCTTGACCCATCGCGTCTCCAGGCGGCGGTGGATCGCGCCGCGCGGATAGGCCCAGTCGGTCAGCATCCGCGAGATCAGCCCGAAATTGTTCATGCCGTGCATGATGATGCCGCCGAAATTGGTCTTGCCGAAACTGCCCTTCATATAGTCGTCGTCGAGATGCAGCGGGTTGTAGTCGAGCGAAGCGTCGCAGAACAGCCGGATCGATTCGCGGGAGACCGCGAATTTCGGTCCGTCGATGGCGTCGCCGGCGTTCAGGTTTTCGAATGTCGTTGTCATGATCCCTCCTCCCTTCACATCGGCCGGATGGTCTGGCCGCGACCGGAACAGATCACTTCGCCATGCTGGTTGAAGAAGACGTTGTCGTGCACCACGAACAGCCGCTCGCGCTTGATGAACTTGTCGAGCGCGCGCGCCTGCAAGCGTGATGACGTCGCCGGGCCGCGCCGGGATGTTGTAGCTCCAGGACTGCCCGGCATTGACGGTGCCCGGCGAGCGCATCCAGTCGTCCGCCGGCGTGCAGGAGAACATCAGCAGGATATGGATCGAGGGCGGCGCGATCAGCCCGCCATAGCGGGTGGTTTTCGCAAAGGCCTCGTCGAAATAGATCGGATGGGTTTCGCCGACCGATTTGCAGTACAGCTCGATCGCGTCCCGCGTCAGCGTGTAGGGAATGGTCTTGCGCGGCTCGCCGGGGACGATGTCGTCCCAGACTTTGCGCAGATTGGCGTCTTTCCAGAAATCGGTCTCGAAGGCTTCCGCTTGCGCCATCGCATCCTCCCTGTTTCCGCTGTTTTGCTTCTGCCGCCTTGCGGAATTTGTTATATCGTATAATCAATTTTCCAGACCCAAAAATCAAGCCGCCGGGAAACCCCAGATGCCCAAACTGAAGCTGCCCAATATCGAAGACGTCGTGGCGATCGACATCCACACCCATGCCGAGGAGCCCTGCGGCATGCATGGCGACGACGGCTATGACGATTTCCAGGCGCAGATGGCCGACTACTTCAAGTCGCCGCACAAGCATCCGCCGACGGTGCCGGAAACCGCGGCCTATTACCGCTCGAAGAAGATCGCCGCCGTGATCTTCCCGGTCGACGCCGAGCGCGAGACCGGTTTCCGCCGCTACAACAATTACGAGATGCTGGAGGTCGCCTCCGACAATCTCGACGTGCTGATCCCCTTCGTCCGCATCGATCCGCACAAGGGCAAGCTCGGCGTGCGCGAGGCGCGCAAGCTGATCGAGGAATACGGCGTCCGCGGCTTCAAATTCCATCCGACCATGCAGGGCTTCTACGCCAACGACCGCATGGCCTATCCGCTCTATGAGGCCATCAACGACGGCGGCGCGATCGCGCTGTTCCACACCGGCCAGACCGGCGTCGGCTCGGGCATGCCCGGCGGCATGGGGATGCGGCTGAAATATTCCAACCCGATGTACATGGACGACGTCGCGGCGGATTTTCCGGACCTGAAGATCATCCTCGCCCATCCGTCCTTCCCCTGGCAGGAAGAGGCGCTGTCGGTCGCGACCCACAAGCCGAACGTCTATATCGACCTCTCCGGCTGGTCGCCGAAATATTTCCCGCCGATCCTGGTGCGCTACATCAACTCGATCCTGCAGGACAAGATGCTGTTCGGCTCGGACTGGCCGGTGATCACGCCGGACCGCTGGCTGGCGGATTTCGCCAAGCTCGAGATCCGCGACGAGATCCGGCCGAAGGTATTGAAGGCCAACGCGCGCGAGATTTTGGGTATATAAGCGACGTTGCATCACGCGGCCGGCTGTTGAGCGGGATCGTGACTTGTGACGAACTTCGCAAAAGCCGCTGCCTTGGTCGCCGCATTCCTGAGCGGGAATGCGGGCGGCTGCGCTTGCGGCGGAATCGTCCCCGATCGTCGTCGAAATCGAGAGCCCGCTTGCGCAGCCCGCAGCCGCTGCAGGGCTACCTGAGGCAACCCGGCAATGCAGGCCCCTCGCCCGCCGTCGTGCTGCTGCACAGCTGCAACGGCAACTGGGCGCGGCTCGACGAACGCTGGGGCAAGCGGATCGCATCCTGGGGCTATGTGACGCTTACCGTCGACAGTTTCGGGCCACGCGGCATCAAGAGCACCTGCGACAGCGGCCTCCGGACCGGTCTGGCCTTGGATGCCTACCGCGCGCTGGACTTTCTGGTGCAGCGCGCCATTCGTCGATCCCGCGCGTGTCGCGGTGCTCGGGTTTTCCCAGGGCGGCTGACTGGCGCTGACGTCGGTCGAACGCGGCGCGATCGAGCAGACCTCGCCAAACAAGTTCCGCGCCGCGATCGCGTTCTATCCGCCCTGCCGCGCGCTTCAAGGGCAACATGACCGTTCCGACCCTGATCCTGATCGGCGAGCTCGACGACTGGACCCCGGCGGCGGACTGCCGCAACCTGGTCGAGGCCGCGACGACTATGGGAATATCGCGGCGGCCGGCGAGGGCGCTCCGATCAAGCTCATCGTCTATCCCGGCGCCTATCACGCTTTCGATGCACCCAACCTCAAGACGCCGATGAAACCTGCTCGGGGCACCACCTCGAATTCAACCAGGCGGCGACCGATCAATCGATCGAAGCGCTCCGCGAATTCCTCGACGCGACGATCGGCGGGAAATGAACAGAAACTGGAACAAAAAGTGAGGTTTGCGAAGTGACCATCAAAGCCGTCGTGTTCGACGCCTATGGCACGCTCTACGACATCCAGTCGGTGGCCGCCGTCACCGAGGAGGCGTTTCCCGGCTACGGCGAGATCATCACGCAGGTCTGGCGCATCAAGCAGCTCGAATATACCTGGCTGCGGTCGCTGATGCGGCGCTATGCAGGATTTCGCGGTCGTCACCCGGGACTCGCTGGCCTACACGCTGCGCGTGCCTCGGGCTGAAATACGACACGCGGCGCGTTCGACGCGCATCATGGACAAGTATCTGCATCTCGATCTCTATCCGGACGCGCTGGCTGCGCTCGCGGCGATGAAGCGACAGAAGCTCGCGATTCTCTCCAACGGCAGCCCCGACATGCTCAACGCGCTGGTGAAGAACAGCGGGCTCGACCGCGTGCTCGATGCCACCATCAGCGTCGATGCCAACAAGATCTTCAAGCCGAGCCCGGAGGCCTACACGCCTGATCGAAGCAGAGCTCGGCGTCCCGCCGGCGGAGGTGCTGTTCGTCTCCTCGAACCCCTGGGATGCCTGCGGCGCCAAGGCCTTCGGCCTCAACGTCGCCTGGATCGAGCGGGTGACGCCGGAGGCGATGGCGCTGGCCTGCGTCGAGAGCGATCTCGTCGCGCCGCTGACGATGTTCAAGGCGATCCGCACGCAGATGGACGAACTCGGGCTCGAAGCCCGATTATCGCATCCGCGCGCTGTCGGAATTGCCCGATCTGGTTGCCTGACTGATCCTGATCATGAGGTCCTGAAACATGAGCCTTGAGTCCGTCCGCGCCTTCTTCGCCGAGAAGGCCCCCGACATCGCCGTGATCGAATCGACCACGAGTTCGGCGACGGTGCCGCTGGCGGCCGAGGCCTATGGCGTCGAGCCGGCGCGGATCGCCAAGACGCTGTCGCTTGCGGATCGGCGAGCGCGTGGTGCTGATCGTCGCCGCCGGCACCGTCGCGGATGGACAACAAGAAGGTCAAGGCGCAGTTCGGCGGAAAGCCGAAGATGCTCGGCCTCGACGAGGTCGCCGAGATCACCGGCCATGAAGTCGGCGGCGTCTGCCCGTTCGGACTGAAGACGCCGCTGCCGGTCTATTGCGACGTGTCGCTGAAGGCGTTCGACGTCGTGGTGCCGGCCGCGGGCTCGACCCACAGCGCGGTGCGAATCGCGCCGGCGCGGATGGCCGAGCTGACGTCGGCCGAATGGGTCGATGTCTGCGAGCACAGACCCGAACGCGAAGCGCCGGCCTACTCAGTCGTCTCCATAAGGCCTGGGCTGCGGTGGCGCCGGCGGCGCGGCTTGAGCGCGGGGCGCCGCTTGTTGCGGGGACGCGCGAGGCGCTCCCTGCTGCTGCGCGCTGGCATTCGATTCGAACACCGCGCGGCAATCATTCGATAGCTGCGGCGTATTCTGCCGCAGGCAGGCCACGATACGGTTGACGTCCGGTATCTGATCGCTGCAGAGACGCCAGACATCGGGCGTGCAGGCCATCTGCTGTTCCCAGGTTCCGCGATATTCGTCCGCGACCGCGGTGTTTTGCGCAGCCAATCCGCCGCCGATCGCGATCGCAAGGCTCAGGACGATGCGTCCTGCTCGCATGCCCAAGATCCTCTTCTTCATGCATTGGCGCGCCGGTTCCGAGCGGCGCAGTCGTCTCAAGCCTGTTAATTGAATGAGGCCACGGAAGGTTCGCGGCGGACAAAAAAATGTGAAGGGGCGGCGTGTTCCGCCACGAGTTTTGCAAATTCCGGCGCTGGCCGCCGCAAGGTTCTTGGCTGTCCGCAACGCCCGCCACGACCCAAACCCGGGACAAGGGTCTGGAAACCGCGGCATCAGCGAACTTGCCGGTTGCGAAAACATTCCTGTGGTTTTAATCCGGACTCAACTCGCTCGCACGCTGCCGGCGGCGTAACCGGAAATCCGATGGCGAAGACCATGATAAAGCCCGGACATGACCTGCTGCAGCGGGTCAGCCAGGCATTCCTCGACTACGGCTATAGCGGGCTGTCGATGGTGATGATGGCCAGGTCCTGCGGGTTCACGCAGCGCGCCTTGTATTACTATTTCAACAACAAGGAAGCCGCGTTCCGCGCGATGATCGATTTCCGGAACGAAGAAGCCATCAAGCTGGGGCTCGAAGCCGGAACGGCGGTTCGCGCAAAGGGCGGCAGCGCGCTCGACATCATCGCGAAAATCCTCGACATCCGCTACGGCGACACACGACGGAGGGTCATTCGCTCGCCGCACACGGTCGAACTCAACGCCGAGGCCTTCAAGCGGTGCCGGGATCTCATGATCGAGTCCGCCGTCGACTTCCAGGATCAACTGGAAGCACTGATCGTCGACCTCGAGAAAAGCCGGATGCTGAAGTTGAACGGCCAGTTCACGCCGGCAGAGATTGCGCAGGCGCTAGCCGATGGCGGGCGCGCCGTGAACCAGGCCTTGCCGCCGATCGAGGCCGATGGATTTTCGGCACGCTATCGCCAGACCTGCGCGATGGTGCTATACGGCTGCGCCACGATGCCGAAACGGAAATAGCCCGGATACGACCCGCGGCCACGGCGTCACACTCTCATCGATGCGCGTTCAGTGTTTGCGGAGACAACACCTCACCCGTCCGCAACCCCTCCAGGAGAGGGTAAAAACGCATCACCCTGACTTCTTCTTCCCCTTGGCAAAATGCCTCGCCAGAAAATCCGCCAGCACCTCGACGCGCGCGGGGCGCGGGCCGCCGGGCGGCGTCACCAGATGCACCGCGCCTTCGGGCTGCTTCCAGCCTTTCAGGATCACCTCGACCTCGCCGGACGCGATGGCGTCGCCGACGATGAACTCCGGCAGATCGGCGATGCCGAGCCCCGCGAGCAGCGCCGGCATCAGCGCTTCGCCATTGTTGACGCGCAACGGTCCGGCCGGCCGCACGCTGGCCTGCTCGCCGGCGGCGTTGGTGTAGTGCCAGACGTCGGGCGTCGAGAGATAGGCGTAGCCGAAGCATTTGTGCTGCGGCGAGATGCATCGGATGCGTCGGCCGGCCGTGGCGCTTCAGATAGGACGGCGCCGCCACGGTGTAGCGCGGCATCGCGCACAGCCGCCGCGCGATCAGCGAGGAATCCGGCAGGCGCGCGATCCGCAAGCCGGCATCGAAGCCCTCGCCGATCAGATCGACCATCGCATCGCTCAGATGCAGGTCGATCGAGACATCGGGATAGGCGCTCGAGAAATTCCGGCAGGATCGGCGCCACCGCCTTGACCCCGAACGTCATCGGCACCGCGAGCCGCACCAGCCCGCGCGGCGCCACCGATTGCGCCAGCGCCTCGTTCTCCGCCGCCTCGCCATCGGCCAGCAGGCGCGCGGCGCGCTCGGACAGTTTTTGCCCGGCATCGGTCAGCGCCAGCCGCCGCGAGGTGCGGTTGAACAGCCGCGCGCCGAGCCGCTCCTCCAGCCGGCTGACCGCCTTCGACACCGTGGCCTTGGACAGCGCCAGCTCGGTCGCGGCCGCCGCAAACGACCGCAATTCCACGACTTTTGCGAAAATCGCGAGGCCTTCGAAATCCGGAAGTTTTGCCATCGGCCGCCCTCATAGTCAATATTGGAAACAATGTGTTTCGATAGTTTCTATTTATATACCACAACGGAGAGGCATATCCAGAGCGCCAACGGAATTCAACTCACAGGGAACATCCCATGATCGAACTCAGACCCTTTGCAAAACTCGGCGGCGCCGACCACGGCTGGCTGAAGGCCAAGCACCACTTCTCGTTCGGCAGCCACTATGACCCGAACAATATGGGCCACGGCGCGTTGCGGGTGTGGAACGACGACGAGATCGCGCCGAACACCGGCTTTCCCGCCCATCCCCACGCCAACATGGAAATCATCACCTATGTCCGCGAAGGCGCGATCACCCATCAGGACAGTCTCGGCAACAAGGGCCGCACCGAAGCCGGCGACGTGCAGGTGATGAGCGCCGGCACCGGCATTCGTCACTCCGAATACAATCTGGAGCCGACGCAAGACGAAAATCTTCCAGATCTGGATCGAGCCGACGACGGAGGGCGGCCAGCCGACCTGGGGCGCCAAGCCGTTTCCGAAGTCGGATCGCTCCGGCAAGTTCGTCACCATCGCCAGCGGCATTCGCCGGCGACAAGGACGCGCTGCCGATCCGCGCCGATGCGCGGGTGCTCGCCACCACGCTGAAGGCCGGCGAGAGCGCGGAATACGCGCCGGGCAAGACGCGCAATCTCTATCTGGTGCCGGCGGCCGGCAGCGTCGAGGTCAACGGCGTGCGCGTCAATGCCCGCGACGGCGTCGCGATCCGCGACGAGGCGCAAGCTGAAGATCACCGCGCTGGAAGATTCCGAACTGGTGCTGGTCGACGCGGCGTAAGCACCACTCGTCATGCCCGGTCTTGACGCCGGGCAATCCATCTCGCGCCGAACGATGGTCGGATGCCCGGCAATGACAGCAACTTTCACCGAACCCTCAACTCAACGGAGACCCACCATGACCAAAGTTCTCGTTCTGTATTATTCCGCCTACGGTCACATCGAGACGATGGCGAATGCCGTCGCCGAAGGCGCGCGCGAAGCCGGCGCCACCGTCGACATCAAGCGCGTGCCCGAACTGGTGCCGCCGGATGTCGCCAAGGCCTCGCACTACAAGCTCGATCAGGCCGCGCCGGTCGCGAAGATCGAGGATCTCGCCAATTACGACGCCATCATCGTCGGCACCGGCACGCGCTTCGGCCGGATGTCGTCGCAGATGGCGAATTTCCTCGACCAGGCCGGCGGCCTCTGGGTCAAGGGCGCGCTGCACGGCAAGGTCGGCGGCGCCTTCACCTCGACCGCGACCCAGCACGGCGGCCAGGAGACCACGCTGTTCTCGATCATCACCAACCTGCTGCATTTCGGCATGACCATCGTCGGCCTGAACTACGGCTTTGCCGGCCAGATGAAGCTCGACGAGGTCACCGGCGGCTCGCCCTATGGCGCGACCACGATCACCGGCGGCGACGGCAGCCGCCAGCCGAGCGAAAACGAACTCGCGGGCGCGCGCTATCAAGGGCGCGTGATCGCGGAGACCGCGAAAAAACTGCATGGCTGATGCGCTGCGGGCGGCATTCTCATTCGCGAATGCCGCCCCATCTAACCCCGCGGGGACGATGGACATCGCTATGGTCGAAATTCTTTTCATGGCTCAACTGGCGCGCAATCCGCTGCAGGCGATCGCGCGGCGCTGGTGGTGCCGCAGCCTGTTCCGCGCCACGCGCGGCTCGCGACGCTGCTCGGAATGCACCAAATCGTAAAGCCGGGCTGAGTTATTCGTGATAGGCCCTATGCCTTCACGTTCGGCACCACAGGGTTCAGGCATGAGCAACACCTCGCAAGCCCCGTGGCCGGAATTGCCGACTGCGGCGTGGCGCGACACCTATGCGACGCTGCATCTGTGGACCCAGATCGTCGGCAAGATCCGGCTGACGCGGTCCCCCTGGCTCAATCATTCCTGGCACGTCGCGCTCTACGTCACCGCGCGCGGACTGACGACCTCGCCGATCCCGGACGGCGCGCGAACCTTTCAGATCGACTTCGACTTCATCGATCACGCCTTGCGGATTTCGACCAGCGACGGCGCAGCGCGGCAGTTCGCGCTGGCCGGACAATCGGTCGCGAGCTTTTATGCGGCCGTCATGGCCGCCCTCGCCGAACTCGGCATTCACGTCGCCATCGACGAGATGCCGAATGAATTGCCGGACCCGATCCGGTTTTCGCAGGACAACGTCCATGCGTCCTACGACCCGGATGCGGTGCGGCGCTTTCTGCAGATCCTCGTCAACTGCCGATCGCGTGTTCAAGCAATTCCGCACCGGCTTTCTCGGCAAGGCGAGCCCGGTGCATTTCTTCTGGGGCAGTTTCGATCTCGCGGTGACGCGCTTTTCCGGCCGGCGCGCGCCGCGCCATCCCGGCGGCGTGCCGCATCTGCCCGATGCGGTCGCCTGCGAAGCCTATTCGCACGAGGTCAGCAGCGCCGGCTTCTGGCCGGGCGGCGGCGCGATCGACTATCCCGCGTTCTATTCCTATGCCTATCCGGAGCCGGCGGGTTTTCGCGCGACGAAGGTGCAGCCTGACGCGGCGTTCTTCAGCGAGGCGCTGGGCGAATTCATCCTGCCCTATGACGCCGTGCGCACCGCCGCCGATCCGGACCAGGCGCTGCTCGATTTCCTGCAAAGCACCTATGAGGCCGCGGCCAATGCCGCGAAATGGGATCGCGATGCGCTGGAATGCGCACCCGGCCGGCCCGGCGTGGTGCGGCAGGTTGATCGTCGACACGCCCTTCGCCCGCTCGCAATCGAGCAGGATCGACGCGCCGTGAGCGCCGGACTCTAGTTCTCTTCGCGCGACGGCCGGCCTGCCGAGCGCGCGTTTCAGATAAGGCCGCAAGCCGCGGATAGTGGCGCAGTTCGCGCGCGGCGCGATCGCGCAACGCATAGGGCAAACCGCGCCAGCTCAGCGCGGCGGTGATATCGACCAGCGGCAGCGGCGTCACGCCGAAGCGGCGCTTGTAGGCATAATTGCCGATGCTGAAATCGAACTCCCGGACGCCGTCCTCATGCAGCGCCGCCATGGTGCGCTCGATGATCAGCCGGCCCGGCGAGCAGTTCGACCATTTGTCGCCGGCATTGCTGATGCGGATCATGACGTAGCGCGAGCCGCTGCGGATGCCGAGCAGGGTCGCGACGACCTCCTCGCCGACCGTCAGCGCCGACACCACGGCGTAGCCGCTGCCGACGCCGTCGCCGACCAGATTGCGGTAGAACGCGGCACAGGTCTCGTCGTTGAGGATGAAGTTCAGGCCGAGACTCTGCATCCGCGCGCCCTGCTGAATCTCCATGGTCGACGAGGATTCGCAGCGCCTCATCGGTGATCGGTGACGAGTCTGAAGCCGGCGCCGGGATCGCGCGTGAACACGCGCCAGCTTCGCTCCAGTTCCTTGCGCACGGTTCGTTCCAGCGAATAGCGCCAGGCGTCGAAATCGTCGCCGGTGGTGACGACATTGCCGTTGAGCGAACACGGGCCCGCGCCGTCGAGCAGCGCCAGCGGATTGGGCCGGCCGTCGAGATCGACCGGCATCTTGCGCAGGCGAATGAGATCGGCGCCGCCGGGCATGCTTGCGCAAGCGCCGCCAGCAGATCGCGCCACAGCGCGCGCGCCGCCCGCATCGCGCGGCGCCGCCGGACCCAGCATCGGCGCGTTGTAATCGGTGAGATCGAGATCGGCGAATTCGACGATCCGGATGCCGTTCTGCCGGCGGCGGATCAGCGGCAACAGCGCCACCTGCTCGCCGATGTCGCGGCATCGCGTGATCACGGCGATCAGCGGCTCGACACCATCGGTGCCGGCGAAGGCGCCGTACCATGCTTCGCAGCCATCGCGGATCCTGGAACGGCGTCGACGGATCGATAGTCGTTCCAGCGCGCCGCGGCCTGTTTCCAGTCGCGCGACCAATTCGACGCGGAATCCGGCCGCGCGGGCAATCGGCCCGCGCGCTCCAGCTGTCCCGCCTGTGTCGTCAAGCACCGTCATCTTGGCACAGATCCGTTCAGGCCGCCTTCGGCAGATCGACGATCTTGCCGGGCTGCGGCGGCGTCGAGGCGGAAGTCGATCGGACGGCGCGCGCTGCGCTCGCGCTTGACCCATTTGCCGTCGCGCAACAGCTTCTGCATCACCGCCTTGGCGAAGTAGGACGGACCGCGCAGGTTGCGGCGTCTTCGGCTGATAGCCGAAGCGATGGCGCAGCAGGCCGTTGGCGAGGTTGACGATCTCGGCGCGCCGGATTGTCGTCGTTGGTGTAGGAGACCGTCATCGAGACGCTGAAGGTGTCGAGATTTTCGACGCGGTGCGGCGCGTTCAGCTGCCAGTTCAGCATCTGGCCCGGGCCGATGTCGAACACCTTGGCATGCTTGTCGTACCAGGGCTCGTAGGGCATATCGACTTCGACATTGAACAGCGCGATGTCTTCGAGATGCTGCGGCGTGATGAACGGCGCCGTGTTCGGATAGACATAGACGCGCTTGCGGCCGGCGATCTGCACCAGCGCCTGCCCCGGCAGGTCGGCGTGATAATAGACCTGCGCGTCCGGCGACGAGATCAGGATGCTTTCCTGATGGCCCCGGGCATCTCGAAGCCGGGAACCTTGGCGACGATCTCCTCGAACATCCGGTCGACCAGCTCGCGGTAGCGGCGGTCGACCGCGCCGACGTCGCGCATGTTGAGCCAGAGCCCGCCGCGGGAGATCGCCTCGATCACCTGCGCGCCGCTGAGATTGCCGATATCGCCCTCGCGCCAGAGCCGGCTGGAACCGCGGGCGCCGGTCTGCACCAGGCTGTAATGCTCGCGCGGATAACGCTCGATCAGCCTGGCGAGATCGTCCATCGAGAACAGCCGGCGACTTGTGCATTTCGTGCGCGAGCCGGATCGGCTGATGGCCCCACAATTCGGAATGCGTCTCGTCCCATTTGGTGAAGATCTTGCTCGGTCGTCATTGTCGCGCTCCTCTGCTTCCTGTTCCGTCGCTTCGGTGACCGGCATTTCGGCTGTCCCGAAATCCGGGGTCGCCGCCAACCTTGGCCGCCCGATGTCCCGTATATGAGACGGCCAGGCCGATCCCTACGCTCAGATCTGGCAAGAAGGGTGCCGCCGGCGACCACAGGCCGCTTACCGGAAGCTAATGTCTGCGCTGTATGGCTAACGCGGATGTTTCCGGAAAGCGCCGGCGCTGCGCGATGACGTCAGACACCCCGATATCAGGCGCTGTTTCCTCGGCGCCGGACCGCAGATGCAATGCGGCGTCGGGCAATTTACCCGGTTGCTGCAGGAGACGATCGAAAAGCTCGATCCCGGCAGCACGTACGACGTTAACCCTGACGCGCACCGAGGGCTCGATCGCCGGAGATCTGGCGCGCGGTCGGATCGGCGCAGAGCGTGGTCTGCAACTTTCCGATCGTGGCCTGGAAGCGCGTGATCCTGCCGGCCGCTGCTGGCGCTGGCGATGGCAAGACTGCGCGGCGGCGCAGTCGTCCTGATTCAGCACGAATGGGGCGGTCTGCACTGGCTGCGCCGCATCACCTACATTCCGGCGCTGCTGCTCGCCGATACCATCGTGATGTTCTCGCCGCTGGTGCGGCGCGAACTCGCCGGCGATCCGCTGGTCGGCTGGACCGCGGCGAAAATGCGTGCTGGCGCCGTTGCCGCCGAACATCGAAGCGCCGACTGGAGTGCGCGGACTCCAGAATTGCGCAAGCGGCTCGCCGCCGCGCGGCACGCGGGCCGGCTGGTGATCGGCCATTTCGGATCGATCTATCCGGGCAAGCAACCCAATGCGCTGCTCGAGATCGGCGCGATCCTGAAGGCGCGCGGGCTCAAGCCGCTGATCGTCTATATCGGCTCGTTCATCCGCGGCGTCGACAGGGTCGAGGAGGAGTTTCACGCCCGCGCCGCGAACTCGGCATTGCCGACGACGTCATCGTCAGCGGCTATGTCGCCTCCGACCACGAGGTGTTCGGCCTGTTCAGCGAGGTCGACGCCTTCTGCTATCCGCTCGATGAGGGCCTCACCGCGCGGCGCTCCAGCATCCTCACCTGCGTGCAATCCGGCCGGCCGCTGATCGTCACCGGCCCGGCCGATGCCGGACGAATTCGATCATCATCCGCGCTTCAAGGAATTGATCGATCGCGGCGCCATCGTGCTGGTCGCACGCGGGTCGGATGACGACGTCTATGCCGACCGGATCGTTGCCGCGCTCAAATCGCCGTCCGGTGCCGAAGCCGTTCGATTTCGACGGACTGGTGGCAGGATGTGGCGCAGGCGGTGCGCGCGCAGCTCTGAGCGTCACGCCCGCGCGCGAAACCGCGCCAGATAGTGCAGGCCGAACATCGCCACCAGGAACGTGAACCACAGCGGATCGGCGCGATCGAGAAAGAAGCTCTCCATCGACGACAGATAAAGCCCGAACAGCCAGATCCGAAACAACACCATCGCCAGCGGACCGTTGTTGCCGCCCTCGTCGGCGCCGTGGAAATTGCGCAAGCGGCGCGATCACCAGCACCGCGATCAGCAGCGCCAGGCCCGGCAAGCCCATGCCAGCGTGGTGTCGAGATAGCCGTTGTGGCTGTGCGAGGCGTACGCCGCCCATTCCTTGCCTTCCGGCAGATTCTGGATCGACACCGCTGCCCCAGAACGCCGCGAAGCCGTAGCCGGTCGCCAGCCGTTCCGTGCAGCGACTGCACCGCGAAGGCCCAGATGTCGGTGCGGCCGGTGAAACTCGAATCCAGCGGCAGCAGCTTTGCGATTTCGGCGAGGCTCTCGCTCATCACCGTGCCGACGCTGAACAGGTTCAGCAGCAGCAGCGGCGTCAGCAGCATCACCGCGCGCAGCCAGAACGAACGGACCACCGAGGTCAGCGAGGTCAGCACGCAGCACGGCAAAGCACAGCGTCAGCGAGCTCTTGCCGGCGGAATACAACAGAAACAGCGACGACAGCCGACGATCGCGACGCCCGACAATCCATGCCGCCGGACCGCGCGATAAGTAGATGCCGAGAAACAGCAGCATCGCCATCACGGCCGCCGCCATGTTCTTGTGGCCGAACGAGCCGCGCCAGTTGCCGGCAAGCTGCGGCTCCTGGGCGTCGGTCGCCAGATGGATCGACAAGATGCGGCGCCAGCAATATGCCGAGATAGCAGATCGCCAGCAGCGCCAGCGCGGCGATGCTGAACCAGCGCATCAGTTCGTGCTGCGATTTCGGCAGCAGCAGCAGCGTCGCCGCGACCGCGATGACGCAGGCCGTCAGCGCGAGACGCGCCGTATCGACGTGCGCGGGATCGAGCGACAGCACGACGGTCAGGAATAGCCAGCCCGCGAACAGCAGGAACGGCGGCGACAGCAGCGTCGGCAGCCCGCGCATGTTGTCGCGCATGGCGAGTGCCACGGCCAGCACCGCCAGGCCGCCGAACGCCGATAGGTCAGCATCTCGTTGCCGGTCGAGATGTCGCCGACCTGCACGTCGCCGAGAGATCTTCGAACGGCTGCAGCGACACCCACGCCAGCAGCAGAGCGCCGACGAAAGGTGACGCCGCGGACGATGTCCATCACCTGCTGGCGCCGCAGTCTCGCCGACGACGGCGTGAACCTCGCGAGGTGGTGACGAGCTGGCTCACGATACGATCTTCGAGGCTTTGTAGGGTTGCGGTTCGATACCGATCGCGGCCAGCGCGCTGCCGGCCGCGACCGTCATCGGATGCAGCGCGATGCTGGGCTTGCGTTCGGTCAAGAAAGCCTGCACGGCGTAGGCAGCGACAGCGGCAAGGCCGCCAAGCATCTTGAGCCGCAAGCCTGATCCGCGACCAGGCCGTCGGCGCCGCCTTGCGCTGCGACGTGATAATTGATCGCACCGATCCGCAAGCCACGCGCGACCAGCCAGCTCAGGTTGGTCCGGTTGTGCGGCACGGTTTCGGTGATGACGGCCTCGGCCACCCAGTGAAATCTGCATGCCAGGCGCGCGGCAACGTAGAAGAAATCGGTGTCGCCGCCGCCGAGAAAATTGAAGCGCAGATCGAAGGCGGGCGCGCCGACGCGCGCAAACACCGGCCGCGTGATCAGGCAGTTGCCGCAGCCATAGATGACCGGAACCGGGCCGGGCTGTCATAGGCCGGCGCGAACGCCGGATGACGGCGCAGCCCGCGCTTGAGCGCATCGTCGAAATTCGGCAATACCGGCCCGCCGACCACATCGGCGCCGGTGGTCTCGGCGGCGGAGACCATCAGTTCGAGCCAGTCCGGCGAGGCGATTTCGTCGTCGTCGATCATCAGGAAGCTGGTTGCCGCGGGAAACGTCGCCAGCGCGGTCTCGAACGCGGCATTGATCGCATGACAATTGCCCTGGCGCTGCTCAACGACGCAGAGCCCCGGAAATTTGCCTGACGCCAGGAACTCCGTAGCAACCGGGACACTCTCCGTCCGCAGCGCGTCGTTCTCGACAATCACGACGGCAAAGCGGCGGCCGGTGCGCTGTGCGGCGAGCGACTGCAAGGTCTGCCGCAGGTGCTGCGGCCGCCGAAAACATGGAATGCAGACCACGATCTCGATCGAAGGATCGAGCGCCGGCGAGATCGCCACCCATGCGCGGGATGCATCCGGCGCGGCGTCAACCTCTTCGGGCAATCCGGTCGAAATCTGGCTCATGGCGAATTCTCGGCGGCTCTCTGGCATCGTCCCGAAACGGGATCGCTCCGCGACATCGGGACATCGTCGCTCCGGCACGATGGTTCGTTCCGGGAAGCTCAGGGAATCCAAACGTTACAAGCCCATTGTTGCAACATTCGGTCCAGCAGCACGCGTTGCCCCACCGATTTCTTGCGACGGTTAACGGACGGCGTTAACCCGGCCTAAACAGCGCTCGTCGGGCATCAGCGGCTGAACAGTTTCCGGAATAGCTGCTGTGATTTCGGAAACCGATCGTTGTCGATCTGCGTCGGCCACAAGCCGTCGACGTCGAAATAGGCCGCATAGCCGATGATGGCCTGGTTCTTCACGAACCAGTCATGCATCTGCTGGATGAAATACGGGTTGTCGCCGAAATTGCCGACGCCCCATTCGGGATAGCTCATGGGCTTGCCGTGCCGGCCGGCAAAGTCCCGATGCCATTCCAGGCCGAAGGGCGCTTTCACATAGAAGAGCTCCCATCGTTCCTCGACGGAGCCCTCATATTTGAAATCGTAGACATCGAGGCCGATATAATCGACGACGTCGTCGCCGGGATAGGCCAGATCCGCGGCGCTGTCCTGCGGCGCCCCATCCCGGACACCAGTCGTAGCTGAAATCGGCGGAGTGTCGCCGGAATATTCCGACGACGCGCCGGAACGCCCTGATGTAGTCGGCCTCCTGATCCTTGGCGAACCACGCCATGGTCGAAAGGTTCATTTCCCAGCCGAGGCGAATGATCGCCTTTGGCTGTGCTTCGGCGATCGTGCGCGCCGCCGCTTCGAATTCGGCGTCGTGCAAGCCCGTTGGCGACATCGGCGAGCGGTGTCCCCTTCACCGTCAGCGGCACCGACCAGACCACGTTGCGCGCCGGATTGAGTTTCTTCCAGATCCCCGGCACCCAGCTGAATTTGTAAAGATCGTCCCAGGTCGATTGGGCGTAGAAGTCGACGCCGAGAACCGACGTCGGCGGCTGCTTCAGCCATTTCTCCCAGGCCTGCAGCGTGTGCTCGCGGCCATCGGGTCCCCAATTCACGAATGCGCCGGCAAACTTGGCCGGGTTTGAAAACCCGCGCGACGCAGCATGCGCCTCACTTGCAGCCGCGGCAAAGCCGCCCGGCACGAACACCATCAGGAGGAGTGCCAGCCATTTCGACCGATGCCGATTGCAGCGTGTTCGATCAGTTCGACGCATGGTCTGCGCTCGCAAATTTCCTCAAGGCGGCTGAAAGCCGTCGCCCGACTTCAACGGACCCCTTTGCCGTGAGATGGCCGGCGTCGAACTGCATCGGAATGCGCTCGTCCGCGAACTCGTCGCAATGACCATCGTGGCAGACGGCGTCGTACACCGAGAGATAGGTCGCGCCATGGGCAGTCACGATTTCCCGCATCGCCAGATCGCGCTCCCGAATGCCCGGCGTCCGCTTGGCGTCTGCCATGGCGGGGCTGTCGTGCAGGATTTCATCGGCGAGCAGCCGCGGCAGGGCAGCGTCGTATTCGACGATCGGCCCCAGTACGGTGACGTCAACGCCCCTCGACTTCAATATCTCCAGCGAGGTCGACAGCATCGGCAGGTCTTCGTCTTTCCACGACGCCGCGAGCAGAACCTTGTCGATCTTGTTGTTGACGAGAAAATCGTCGAACACGAACCGCAGGAGATTTCGGCACGCCGGCGTTTCGTGCCGCGAGACCCGGCACCACCGCCGGCCGGCACATGCTCGCGGTGGCCTGCATGACATTCACATCGGGCATCGCCGCCGAAAGGCCGAACCAGAGATGCGCGGCGTGGCTATCGCCGACCAGAAGATAGTTCGGCCGCATCGGGTCCGGCTTCGTGCAGGTGTCGACGTCGAGCCGCTGGCGGTTGGTCGCCAGGTAGCAATGCCCGGTACGGAACTGGGCCGAGGAATCGTAGGCGAGATAGGAGCCGATCTCCACGGCGCGATCCGGAAAGCGCGACGGCACGCCGCCGACGATCAGCGTCAATCCACACAGCGTCAGCACCGTCGCCATCGCCGTCGAAGCTGCGCCGAAGGTTGCGGATTTGGACGTCTCGCGCGCCAACGCACGGAACGGGAGCTCAACCAGCTTCCAGGAGAGATAAGCGATGCCGAACGACAGGACGATCAGCGTCAGCTTGGCGGACGCGGACGAGTTGGCCGAGAACAGCGCGTCGGTGCGCTGAAATACCGTCAGCGGCCAATGCCACAGATAGAGCGAATAGGAGATCAGGCCGATGAACACGATCGGCGGCAGCGACAGCAAACGTCCGACCAGCGAAACTCCGCGCTCGCTGGAGGCAATGACCAGGGTTGCGCCGACGCTGGCGAGCGACGTCATCAGCAGCAGCGGCGCCGATGATGATCCGAGGAAAATGACGCCGAGCAGGAGCAACAATCCCGTGGCGCCGCAAGCATTTCTCCAGAATCCGGTTTCCGGCGCCGGGATAAACCCGATCGCGAGCAGCGCGCCGAGCGCCAGCTCCCACGCGCGAAATGGCGTGAGGTAGAAGACAAAGGTCTCGTTTCGATAGCTGACCGCGAGTGCTGCGGCAAGGGACAGCGTAGCCGCAACGGCAAACAGGAGTTTTGCGCGCCGTGGTGCAAACCGGTAGGCCAGCAGCATCAAAAGCGGCACGATAAAATAGAACTGCTCCTCCACGCCCAGCGACCACGTATGCAACAACGGCTTGGTTTCGGCCGGGCCATCGAAATATCCGGCCGTCTGCGCGAAGTAGACATTCGAGACCGACGCGACCGCGCCGGCAAGGCTCCGTGAATAGTCCTGCAGCTCGACTGGAAGGCAATAGACATAGGCCAGCACGCTGGTGACCAGGAACATCACGAACAGCGCGGGCAGGATGCGCAGGATCCGGCGCTTGTAGAAATCGCCGAGCGAGAATGATTTGTCGCGGATGTCGGCGTCGATCATGCCGCAGATCAGATAGCCCGAAATGACGAAGAAGATGTCGACGCCGACGAAGCCGCCGGAGAAGCCGGGAACGCCGACGTGGTAAAGCAGCACTGGCACGACGGCGAGCGCCCGCAGGCCGTCGATATCGGCACGGTACTTCATGACGCGGACATAGGTTCGACCGCTGCGAGCGGCGAAAGCCGTGGCCGTGCCAAAAGCGGACACCCCGGACAATCCAGTTGTGCCGAAAAGAACTGGCCTCGCGGCCCCGATGCCGTTCGCGAGGAAATCCAGCCGGAAATGTGACCCTATCGTCATGCGCCCATACGTTCGCTGAACCAGATCGGTGATACCGGCTCAGGCTCTGCAAATTCCGGGCAATCGTCAGCCAGCGCCGCTGCGGCGCGCGAATGCGGCTCGAACGATGGTTACCACGCGCGGTTAACCGCCGCGCGATGGTTAAGCGCGCACAAAATTAACCACACCAAACCGCCGCAATAACGCGCCGATCGGTCCGGCACCGATCTTGCTCATTGGCTGGCACAAGGAAACGGCACCCAGAGAACAATGCTCGTGAATGTTAACGCCAGAGAGACCTGCGAGATGAATTCCGTCGCGTTGTTAACCCCAACCTACGGGCGCGACCTCGAGCTCTGCACGCTGCTGTGCGAGAGCGTGGACCGTCACGTCGCCGCGTTCTCGAAGCATTATCTGCTGGTTCCCGACTGCGACCTGCCGTTGTTCGCCCATCTTGCCAGCGAGCGGCGTATCGTGATTCCGGCATCGGCCTACCTGCCGGATTGGCTGCGACCGCTGCCGCGCATCATCCAGCGCAAGCGACGGCAGTTCTGGTGGTCGTTGCGGGCAAAACCGGTGAGCGGCTGGCATGTCCAGCAATTCCTGAAGATCGCAGCAGCCATCTCCCTGCCCCACCAGCGCTATTGCATCCTCGATTCGGACGTCGTGTTTTTCCGGGACTTCGACCTGTCGCGTTTCGAGTACCCCGGTTCGATCCCGCTTCTGACCATGACGAAGGCGATCATCGCGGATCAGCGGCGCCATTCGCGCTGGGTCGAGACCAGCCATCAGCTTCTGGGACATCCCACGCCGCCGCTGCCGGCATCCGACTTCATCGGACACATTATATTCTGGGACCAGCAGACCACGCGCGCCCTGACTTCCAGAATCGAAGCCGTGACCGGCCTCGACTGGATCGACGCGCTCTGCAGGACCCGCGAGTTCTCCGAATACATGCTGTACGGATATTTCGTTCAGAACGATCCGGCTTCTTCCGCCGTCCATCACGCCGTCCCGACCACGCCATGCGTCAGCTATTGGGAGCAGCCGACGCTCGAGCAAGGGTGAACTGAACCAGTTGCTCCGGAGCGCCGACAGAGGACGACGTCGCGTTCTCGATCGCGTCCTTCTCCGGCACGCCGGTCGAAACCATTCGCGCCGCGATCGCCGAGAGCGATGCCATTCTTGCGCCGGTCGGCCCCTCCAACGAACTTGCGGGGCTTGCAGCGCTATGCTGATCGGACAGGCCAGCATCAATCTGACCGCCAACATCCTCTCGGCGATGCTGGGGTTGTTGAGCGTGTTCATATTCACCCGGCTGCTGTCGCCGCATGATTACGGCGTCTATCTGCTTGGCACCGGCTTCGCCGCGGTCGTCAGCGTTTTCCTGGTCGGCTGGTTCCGCAACCTCATCCTCAGCGGCCACGCGCGCAATGACGGTACCGACGTCCGCGGCCTGGTGATTTCAGGATATTTGATCTGCTGCCTGACCGCCCCCATCGCCTACGGATTGGGGCGCCTGCTCGGGCTGGACCCCATGTCGGCGCTGGCAGCCGTGGTGCTTTCGGTCGCGATCGGCCTGTTCGAACTGACCCAGGATCTGGTTCGCGCCCGTCTGATGGCGTTCTCGGTCATGAAGGCCACGCTGGTCCGCGCCGTCGCGGTGCTTGGCCTTGGCGTCGTGCGTGGCGCTGGTCAGCCCGGCCGGCTTCATGCTGCTGTTGTCGTCCGCGCTGGCTTATCTGATCGCGGTGCTGGTGCAGTCGCGTACCGCCTGGCGCGGCACGACAGTCAAATTCGACCGCGCCGGTCTGGCCACCCTGGCGAAGACGGGATTGCCCCTGACGCTGTCGCTCACCCTGCTCGCGAATTTCCAGCGTCACTGACCGTTTCATGATCGCCAATCTGGTTGGCGCCGCCGACGCCGGAAAATATGTCGCCTCCCTCGACCTCGTCCGGCAGACCCTGATGATGCCGGCGATCAGCGCCGCCGCGGCGTTCTTCCCGCTGGCCATACAGATCCACGCCAAGCAAGGCGACGCCGCGGTGCGCTCGCATCTTGCGGAATGCGTCGAACTGCTGCTCTGCATCACGCTGCCGGCCTGCCTCGGCTTTGCGGTCATCTCCCCCCATGTCGCCAATGTCGTTCTCGGCGCCGACTTCCGCGATCTGGCCGCGCAGATCATGCCGATCGTCGCCGTCGCCGTGGTCTTCCAGATCCTGACCCAGCAATACCTGCATGCCAGCTTCCTGCTGTCGGGGCGCAACGCGTTCTATCTGATCAATACCGGCTCGATCATCGTCGCCAATGTGATCCTGTCCTATGTTCTGGTCGACCATTACGGCACCGTCGGCGCGGCCTGGGCTCGGCTTGGCGCCGATGCCTTCGGATTTGCCGGCGCGCTGCTGCTCAGCCGCTTTGCCTTCCCGGTTCCGCTTCCGCTCGGCCGGCTGGCGCTGACGGTGATCGCCGGACTGTTCATGGCGCTCCTCGTCGGCGCGCTCGACCGCAGCCTGCATGTTTCGGACCTTACCGCATGCGTGGTGCTGGCATGCGCCGGGCTCGTCAGCTACGCCGCGCTGTGCTGGCTGTTCGACATTTCCCGGATCCGCGGCCGCCTGAAGACCGGCGTTGCGATTGTTCCGGACCAAATTCGCAAACATCAACATTGGATGAACCAATGACCAAGACATTAGCTCTCGAATCTTGTTCGCATGCCTGCTCTCGCCGACGTCAGCCGTCGACGCAGCCTGCGCATCCGCAGTCGCTGCTCGATTTGCCGCCCGGCGAGGCGCGCGAGAGCCTGCTTGCCGTGCACGGCATTCTCGAGGCGAGACTGCCGCGCGGCAGGCTTGCGATCTACGAGGCCGGTGGCGGCTCGACCAGCTTCCTGCCGCTCGACGTGCTGCGCCGCGCCCACGTCACCGTGGTCGATATCGACGAGGACCAGATCCGCAACAACGACTACGCGCAGGAGACCATCCTCGGCGACATCCAGACCTATCGCTTCGCAGCCCGACAGCTTCGATCTCGTGATTTGCTACAACGTGATCGAGCATCGTTCCCGACGTCGAAGCGGCGCTGCTCGGCTTCTGCCAAGTCGCTGAAGCCGAGCGGCCTGATCCTGATCGGCGCGCCGAATCCGAGGTCGCTGTCCGGCGTCGTCACCAAATACTCGCCGCACTGGTTCCATGTCTGGTTCTACCGCCATGTACGCGGCGACGAGAACGCCGGCCTGCCCGGCTGCCGCCGTTCCCGACCTTCTTCCATCCGCTGGTCACGCTTTCGAAGCTCGAAGCCTTCGCGACAGGCACGGCCTGCAGGTGATCTATCGCAAGGAATATGAGAGCCCGCGCTATCCGGAGATGCGCTCGCGCAAGCCGCTGTTCGCGGCCCTGATCGACGCGCCGTCGCCGTAGCGATGAACTTCGTCGCTGCCGGGCAAGACCGACGTGCGGCACGGCGACTATCACGTGATTTTGCGAAAGCGACTGAACAATGAACACGATGTGGTCCGAGGCCAAAGCGAAAGTCAGCCATCGGCTGGCGATGCATCTGCACGTCGACCTGGTTCGGCTGCGCAACGCCACGCCGATGGTCAGCTTCACCTTCGACGACCTTCCGAAGAGCGCCGCTACCACCGGCGCCGAAATCCTCGAAGCGCATGGCGCGCGCGGCACGTTCTACGTGTCGGGCGGCCTGGTCGGCAGTCGGAACGCCCGACTGGGACGCCGGCGACGCCGCGGACGTCGTGTCGCTGTATCAGCGCGGCCACGAAATCGGCTGTCATACCTTCTCGCACCAGCGCGCCTGCGATCTCGACGCGCTATCGCTGGCCGACGAGATCGCGCGCAACCGCAACTATTTTCGTTCGCTCGATCCTGCCATCGAGATCAGGACCTTCGCCTATCCGTTCGGGTACGGATCGTTCGCCCGCAAGCAGATGCTCAAGGACGCGTTCCAGACCTGCCGCGGTATCGTCCCCGGCATCAATAGCGGCCGCGTGGACATGCAGTTCCTGCGCGCGGTCCCGCTGATCGATCGCCAGATCGAGCCGCGACGGGATCGAGCGCGCCTTCGACGAGGCGCAAGAGCAATAATGGATGGTTAATTTTCTACAGCCACGACGTCGCCGATGAGCCGAGCCCCTATGGCTGCTCGCCGACGCTGGTCGATCACGCCCTCAAGGCAGCGGCCCGTCGGAAAATCCCGGCCTTGACCATGGCGGAGGCATTGCGATGTGCCCGCGTTTAAACGCTTTGTTTGCCATTTCGGTGAATAGTCCCTCACGGAGTATGGTTAATTTTCCTGTGTGCGTTGTTTCCGCATTGGCCTGCAGCGCCCGTGGCGTAACCCGAAGAGTAACCCCTCAGCCGATGCGTGCGGCGGTTCGAATGGAAGCTGGGGTCGATGCTTATTTATGACGAGCCGATAAACCAGGCCAAACCAGACGCAAGGCCCGCGCCGGTATCGGCGGCTGCCGGTTTCAGCGTGCTGGATCTGGCCCGGCTGCTGTGGCAGCGGAAAGTCGCGATCGCCTCGGCGGCGCTGATCTGCGCCTGCGTCGCAGTCGCGATCGGCAAGAGCCTGTCACCGAAATACACCGCATCCGCCCAGCTTTATGTCGACCCCCGCGAATTGCAGCTGGTCGATCGCGAACTCACGCCGCGCGCCCAGGACGTTTCCGGCCTTGCGATGGTGGTCGAGAGCCAGGCGCGCCTGATCACCTCCAACAACGTGCTGCTGCAGGTGATCAAGGACACCAGTCTCGACACCGATCCCGAGTTCGGCGGCAGCGGCGCCAAGAGCACCTTCGCGTCGCTGCTTGGCCTGTTCGGAATCGAATTCCATCCGACCGCCGAGCAGCAGAAGGTGGTCCAGATGGGCGCGCTGGATGCGCTTAACCGCCACGTCAATGTAAAGAAGACCGACCGCACCTTCATTGTCGACATCGACGTCTGGTCGTATGACCCGGCCAAGGCGGCGATGCTGGCGAACGCGATCTCCAAGGCGTACCTGGCTGAATCGAAGCAGTCGCAGGCCAGCGCCGCCCGGCGCGCGACCAGCGACTTGTCCGGCCGGTTGAAGGAATTGCAGGAACGGCTGCGCAACGCCGAGAACACGCTTGCGGTCTACAAAGCGCAGAACAATTTCGTCGGCACCCAGGACACGCTGATCAGCGACCAGCAGCTCTCCGCCAGCAACCAGCGGCTCGCCGCGGCACGGGCGCTGACGCTCGACGCGCAAGCCAAATACGACCAGATCGAAGCCAGCCGCCGGGCCTCCGCCGATGCCGGCGCGATCCCCGAAGCGCTGCAATCGCAGACCATCGCCAATCTGCGCGCGCAATTTGCCGACGCCAAGAAGCGCCAGGCCGAGCTGCAGAGCGAATTGGGGCCGCGGCATCCGGCGCTGCGCCAGATGGAAAAGCAGGTCGAGGATCTGCGCCGTACCATCAATGAAGAGGTCGAACGCTACGCCCAGTCGGCGAAGAACGACCTGACCCGCGCCCGCGACTACGAAGTCTCGCTGAACAAGGCGCTCGAAACCCAGAAGCGCCAGAGCGTCCAGATGAGCCAGGCGTCGGTGCGGCTGCGCGAACTCGAGCGCGACGTCGAGGCGAGCCGCGACGTCTATCAGTCATTCCTCAAGCGTTCGCGCGAAACAGAGGAACAGGAAAGCCTGAACACCTCGAGCGCGCGCGTGATCGGCGACGCCACCGTTCCGCAACGCCGTACCTTCCCGCCGGCGATGAGCCTGATCGCGATGATCGGCTTTGTGTTCGGCGCGCTGGCCGCGGCCGCCTGGATGATCGCCATCGACCGCCTGTCGCCGGGCGCAAGTCCGCTTCAGACCAAGACGCCGCTCGCCCCGGAGACGCGGACCGTCGCCGCGGCTCCGAAACAGCCGCCGGCCGCGCCAAGCCGGGCGCAGCCCGCGGTAAGCCTGATCGAGAAGCCGCTGATTGCGCAGCTGCAGGAAGCCGACGTGATGCGAACGCTCGGTGGCATTCTGACCACGGGCGGCACCGCCGACGTCACGCGACTGGGCTGGCCGACGCTGCGCGCGGGCTTGCCGCTAATGACATTCCTCAACGCGATGCGCGAGATCCGGGTCACGCTGGGCAAACGCGTCGGCCGCAGATACGACCCCGGTCATGGCCGTGATCGGCGAAGGTGCCGGCGGTGACCGCAGCATCGTTGCGCTGAACATTGCGCTGTCCGCGGCGCGCGACGGCGCCAAGGTGCTGATGATCGACGCCGATCACGAAGCGCACGCGCTGACCGACAAGGTAAGCCACCTCGGCAAGCGCGAGCCCAGCCGCCTCGGCTGGCTCAGCATCGGCAGCAAGGCTTCCCGCGCCATCGAGACCGCGAACGGGATTTCGATCCTGCCGGCCGCCAGCGGCTCCGACGCGAAGGCCGGCGACGCCATCCGCAAGGCGATTGCGCAGGCGCGCGCCGCCGGCGGCCACGATCTCATTATCCTCGACGGACCGGCGATGCCGTGGAGCGCGGCCGACGCCAGGCTGTTCGACGTCGCCGACGGCCTCGTCGCGGTCCTTCCGGTCAGTCTCGATATCAACGACGGCATGGAAGACATCATTGCCGCGCTCGATGGGAAGGAGCGCAAGCTGGCCGGTGTCATCCTGAACGAGCTCAACCCCACGGCCGTCAAGCGTCAGCGGGACAAACAATATGCGTGAGCGTCGCGTAAATCCCGTCGGGAGAGCCGCCACCGCCAGCGTGCCCCGGATCACATTGGGCGGGCTCCGGCTCGCCGTGCTCGATCTCGAGCAGACCGCGAACTTCATGATCGACATGGTGTTCCCGCGACGCCGGATCGATCGCCCGCTCTATCTGACCTCGGCCAATGGCGAGGTGCTGGCGCGCTGCTCGACCGAGCCGATGACCGACCGGCTGTTTCGCGCCGCCGACCTGATCAATGCCGACGGCCAGCCGCTTGTCACCGTGTCGCGATTCAAGTCATCGACGCCGCTTCCCGAACGCGTCGCGACCACCGATCTGTTTCATGTCGTCGCCCGCAAGGCCCAGGCGGCCGGACTGACCTTCTACATGTTCGGCGCGGATGAAGTAGAAAACGCCGCCGCCGTCGCCAACGTTCGCAGCCTGTATCCCGACCTGAAGATCGTCGGCCGTTCGCACGGCTATCTCCGGGGCGATGCGCTGCGCGCCAAGGTCGATGAAATCAACGCGCTGGCGCCGGATTATTTGTGGGTCGCGCTCGGCGTTCCCTATGAGCAGGCTTTTGTCGAGGAATACGCCGCGCGCCTGTCGCATGTCGGCGTCATCAAGACATCGGGCGGGTTGTTCAACTTCCTGTCGGGCAGTCGTGCCCGCGCGCCGCAATGGATGCAGGTCGTGGGGCTGGAATGGGCCTGGCGCATCTGGCTGGAGCCGCGCCGGCTGTTCTGGCGCTATCTGACCACCAATCCGCGCGCGCTCTATCTGTTGTTCAACAAGAGCCGGCCGTCGGCCTCCGACCGGACGGACGACTGATGAGCGACCGTCCCGCCATCCTGGTCACCGGCGGCGCGGGCTATATCGGCTCGCATTGCTGCCGGGCGCTGGATGCGGCCGGTTATCAGCCGGTGTGCTACGACAATTTCTCCACCGGCCACCGCAGCTTTGTCACGGGCGCGCTGGTGATCGGCGACATCGCCGACAAGGCCACGCTCGCCCGCGCCTTTGCCGCAGCATGACATCGTCGCGGTCATGCACTTTGCGGCGTCGAGCCTGGTCGGCGAATCCGTCGTCGATCCGCAGAAATATTACGTCAACAATCTCGCCGGCACGCTGTCGCTGCTGGATGCGATGCGCGAGGCCGGCTGCAACCGCCTGGTGTTTTCCTCGACCGGCGCGGTCTATGGCAACGCCGACAGCAAGGCGCTGCCGGAAGATTACGCCTGCGCGCCGATCAATCCCTATGGCGCCTCCAAATGGATGATCGAGCGCGTGCTGGCGGATTATCGCAGCGCCTACGGGCTCGGTTCATTCGCGCTGCGCTATTTCAACGCCAGCGGCGCCGACCCTCAGGGCGGACATCGGCGAGTTGCGCGACGTCGAAACCCATCTCATTCCCCGCGCCATGATGGCCCTGCAGGGACACGTGCCCGACTTCGCCGTGTTCGGCGACGATTACGCGACGCCCGACGGCACCGCGATCCGCGACTACATTCATGTCACCGACCTTGCGGCGGCTCATGTGCTGCGCGCTGAAGCTCCTGTTGCAGGGACATCGCGGCGGCGCCTTCAATCTCGGCACCGGCAAGGGCTTTTCGGTGCGCGAGATACTTTGCGCCATCAAGGCCGAGACCGGCCGCGAGGTGCCGCATGTCGTCAAGCCACGGCGCGCCGGTGATCCGACCTATCTGGTCGCCGACGCCTCCGCCGCCCGCGCGACACTGAACTTCGAGCCCGCGCATTCGGATCTTGCGACCATCATCCGCACCGCCTGGGCCTGGCATCAAAAAGCTCACCCGCTGAAGGCGGGTGAGCTTGTCGGCGATGAGGCAAACCTGTCGGCCGCCCGAGTTACAGCGGCTTGATCTGCACCTTGCGGAACTTGACCACGCCCGAGCCGTATTGCAGCGCGAATGGGCCGCCGGCGTGCTTTGAAGTCCTGCACGTCGACGGTCTTCTGGCCATTGAGCACGACCACGAGATGCGGGCCCTGCGCCGTGATCTCATAGGTGTTCCATTTGCCGGCGGCCTTCGGCATCGGGTCGACCTTGGCGACATCGACGATCGCGCCGGTGCCGTAGCTCGGGTCGGGCCGCTTGTCGAAGATGTTGACCTCATAGCAGATCTTGGAGTTGATCTTCTTGGACTCCTCGCAGCGAATGAAGATGCCGCTGTTGGCTTCCTCGTCGGTCCAGAACTCGGCCCTGATCTGGAAATCCTTGTAGGAATTCTTGGAGACGAGATAGGACAGGTCCTTGCCGTCGAGCTTGTCGGCGACCAGCGCGCCGTCCTTCATCGCCCAATTGGCCTTTGCCGACCTCGATCCCAGTCGCCCATCTTGCTGCTGTCGAGCAGCGTGATCCAGCCGTCGCTCTGGCCCGACGCTGTGCCCGAAAATTGGAAGGCGGCGGCGCCGATCAACAGACCGGCCGCAAGTATCGACAAACGCTTCATATAGAGTTTCCTCCCTTGTTTTGGTTGGCCGCAACCTAGCACCGCAGCGCGCTGCGTAAATCCGTTTTTCATGCTGCAGTTGCGTTGCGCAATGTTTCTATTGTCGCATCACGCATGCGTGTGTGCGCCTTGCCCCACCGGAACGAGACCGGCTAGCATCGGAGACAACAGAGATGGGCGCATTCAGCTCACGGAGTTGTCAACAATGGAGGAAGCCATGAAGGCGACAAACCGGTTTTGGCGATACCTTGTGGCGCCGCTCGCTTTCGCCGGCATGCTGAGCATCAGTTCCGCCGCCGAGCTCAATCCCGCCGCGGTGATCTACAAATTGCCGGACCAGATTCCCTGGAGCCCGGTCGACGCGCGCGGCGCGACAAAACGCCGTCGTGGTCGGCGATCCCACCAAGCCCGGCTTCTACATGGTCTACACCAAATGGACCAAGGGCAACCATTTCAGCCGCCCGCATTTCCACCCCAACGACCGCTACATCGTCGTGCTGCAGGGCACCTGGTGGGTGGCTTCCGGCCCGAAATTCGATCCCGCCAACACGACGCCGATGCCCGCCGGGAGTTTTGTGACGCATTTCGGCAAGCAGGTGCATTGGGACGGCGCCAAGGACGAGGACGCCGTGTTGCTGATCATGGGCGAGGGTCCGGCGACCTCGACGGCGGCGGAAGAGAAATAGCTGCGGGAGCGGCGGTGGAGATCCGTTCTGAACGGTTGACGCTTCGGAGCTGGCGGGAATCCGACCGGGCTGCGTTTACCGCCCTGAACAACACGCCTGAGGTCACCCAGGATCTGGGCGGTCCGCTGGATCGTGCCCGAAGCGACGCCAAATTCGATCGCTACGTGACGACATTCGAAAAACACGGCTTTTGCCGCTGGGCGCTGGAAGATGCCGACGGGAAATTCCTCGGCAATGCCGGCGTCATGCCGTCGAGGCCGCAACATCCGCTCGGACCTCATGCCGACATCGGCTGGCGCCTGGTGCGCTCGGCCTGGGGCCGCGGCTATGCCACCGAAGCCGCCAGGGCCTCATTGCGCGATGTTTTCGCACGCGCGCAATTGAGCGAAGTGCTCGCCTACACCTCGGCGGACAATTTGCGCTCCCGGGCCGTCATCGGACGGCTCAACATGCAGCGCGCCGCATCGCTGGACTATTCCGAACCGCTCGGCATGGAGACATGGCACGGTATGGTCTGGATCGCACGGCCGGAAAGCGACTGACGGCACCGCCGTCCGCGCGCATTGCGCCGCCCGCGGATACGGCTATCATCGCGCCAGGAAGGGATTTCGATGATGCATCCGGCCGCAAAGCTGCAATTTGAGCGCGTTGTCGACGAGTTCGTGCGTTGGCGGGCGCTTGTCGAGGACGAGCGACCGCCGGCCCCGGCATGGTGGTGGGGCGCGGCGATGGAGGTGCAGGATATTTCGCTGAAGCTGCCGCCGCGAAGCGCCGCCCGGCTGGGATTGTCGGATGGCGCGACCTACGCGGCGGGCGCCAAGGTCCTGTTTCAATCGCTGGCCGGCCAGACGTTCCAGCCGTGGCCGTACGATTTCTCGCGCAAGGTGGATTTACCGATTCCGACGTGCGCGATTTGCATCCGCAGCCGTCAGACGACAGCGCTTTTCAGGCTTGATCGCGCAGCGGGGTTTTCCGGCGCATCGTCGCTTTCGGGCTGCAGCGGCGGCGAGGCCAGCCGCGGCGAGGTGCGCAGCAGCTCGGCCATTTGCCCGCGGCGGCAGCGGCTTGCAGAACAGGAATCCCTGCATTTCGTCGCAGCCATGGTCGCGCAGGAACGCCTCCTGCTCGACGGTTTCGACGCCTTCGGCGACGACGGTCATTCCCAGCGCCTTGCCCATGCTGATGATCGCCTGCGCGATGGCCCGGTCCTCGGTATCATCGGGCAGGTCGCGAACGAAGGAACGGTCGATCTTGATGGTGTCGATCGGAAACTGCTTCATCAGCGACATCGACGAATAGCCGGTTCCGAAATCGTCGATCGCAAGCCGGATGCCGCGGCTCTGGATCGCGTCGAGCACCTTGATCGCGCGCGATACGTTGCGCATCACCATGCTTTCGGTGACCTCGAGCTGCAGCAGCACCGGCGACATGCCGCTTGCCGCCAGCGCCTCGTCGATGTCCTGCAACAGATGCTCGTCGGCGAATTGCCGCGGCGAAAGATTGACCGCCATCGATCACCGGCCGCAAGCCGCGGCGCTGCCAGGCCATGTTCTGCGCGCAGGCTTCCTTCAATACCCAGCGGCCGATCGGAACGATCAGCCCGGTCTCCTCGGCGAGCGGAATGAATTGCACCGGCGGCACCATGCCGAGTTCGGGATGGGTCCAGCGCAGCAGCGCCTCGACGCCGGTGATCTGCCCGCTCGCCATATCGACCTTCGGCTGGTAGTGCAGCGAGAACTGCTCGCGCTCCAGCGCACGGCGCAAGGCCGCTTTCCAGCGTCAGGCGCTCGATCGACTGCGTCTTGATCTCCCTGGTGAAGAAACGGAAGCCGTTCTTGCCGTCTTCCTTGGCGAGATACATCGCCATGTCGGCATTCTTGGTCAGCGTCTGCACGTCGGCGCCGTCGGACGGATACATGGCGATGCCGATCGAGGCCGTGGTGTGGCATTCGTGACCGCTCAATTGCAGCGGCTGGCTGAGCGCCGACAGCAGATTCGCCGGCGATGCGCTCGACGTCGTCGACGCTCGGCGGTCTCTTCGAGAATGACGACGAATTCGTCGCCGCCGAGCCGCGCCACGACGTCGCTCGCGCGCAGCGATCGGCGCAGCCGGCCCGCGATTTCCACCAGCAGCATATCGCCGGCGTCATGCCCCAGCGAATCGTTGATGATCTTGAACCGGTCGAGATCGATGAACAGCACCGCGAATTGCCGCTCGGTGGCGGCCCGCGGCATCGATCGCGTGGCGAAGCAATTCGTTGAACATCTCCCGATTGGGCAGATCGGTCAGGCTGTCGTGCGACGCGAGATATTCGATCCGCTCGTCGGCCTTGGTCTTCTCGTCGGCGCGGTCGAAATTCTCCAGCGCAAACGACACGTTGTCGGCGAGCCGTTGCAGCAGCTCGACGAATTCCGGCGTGAAGGTGTCCTTTTCGGTGGCGACGAAGATCATGACGCCGACCGCCTGGCCGCGCGCGAACAGCGGAAACGCCGCGCCGGACTTCGCCCCGTCGCTGCGCGCCCTGGCATGAAAGGCGCTGACCCGCGGTCGGCGAGATAGTCGTTGCTGATGCAGGCCTGCCGGGCGCGGAACGCCGTGCCGCTGATGCCGCGCCCTTCCGGATGCGCCTCATTGATCGACAGAGCTGACGGTCCTTGCGAGGTCTCCGCGGTCGGTCCGGCGGCGGCGACGATGTCGAGATAGTCGCTGTCCGGATCTCACCAGCGCGATGGTGGTCGAGGTGAACTTGCCGCCGGCCGACTGCGGCCTCGCACACCAGTTCGAACAGCTCGCTGCGCGATTTCGCCCGCATGATCGCTTCGTTGGTGGCGCTCAGCGCCGCGAACATCCGCGTCAGCCGCTCCTTCTGCTCCTCGGTCCTGCGCCTTTTCGTCGGCGCGGTCGAAATTATCGAGCGCGAACGAGACGTTTTCCGCCAGCCGCTGCAGCAACTCGATCAGATCTCGGGCTGAACGCACCGAGCTCGCTGGAGAGAAACAGCAGCACGCCGATCGCCTCGCCGTTCTTCAGCAGCGGCAAAGCCGCGCCGGATCGGGTCCCGCTGTCGCGTACGACGGCGTAGAAATGCGCGCGGGTGCCGAATCGCCGAGATAGTCGTTGATGATGCAAGGTTGTCGCGTGCGGATCGCGATCCCGGTGAGGCCCTGCCCTTCGGGACGGCCGGCGATCGGCCGACAATCGCACATCTCTTGGCCCGCGCCCGGTCCGGTCCGGCGGTCGCGACAATTTCCAGGAAATCCTCACCCGGCTCGCAGCAGCGCGATGGTCGTGGAGGTGAATTGGCCGCCGACGCACGGCGGCCTCGCAGACCAGTTCGAACAGCTCGTGCGCGGGACTTGGCCCGCATGATCGCTTCGTTGGTCGCGCTCAGCGCCTCGAACATCCGCGTCAGCCGTTGCTTTTGCTCCTCGGCCCTGGCCTTTTCGTCGGCGCGATCGAAATTTCCGAGCGCAAAGGACGACGTTGTCCGCCAGCCGCTGCAGCAGCTCGACGAATTCGGGCGTAAAGGTGTCGCGTTCGAGGAGTTGAAGAGCAGCACGCCCTCGGCGCGTCGCCGTCGACCAGCAGCGGAAACGCCGCGCCGACTTTGCACCCGTCGCTGCGACTGACGTCTTGAAACGCTGCGCCTCGCGCGGTCGCCGGGAAAATCGTTGCTGATGCAGGCCTGGCGGGTACGGAACGCCGTTCCGTCAGAGCCCACGTCCTTCCGGAACGGCCGCGTTGATCGAAACCTTCAGCCGACGCGCGTTGTTTGCGGTCGGCCCGTCGACGGCAACGATGTCGAGAAATTCGCTCTCGGGCTTGACCAGAAGCGATGGTGGTCGAATTGAACGTCGCACCGTTCACCGCGGCCGCGCAGACCAGTTCGAACAGTTCGGCTCGCGACCTGGCCCGCATGATCGCTTCGTTGGTCGCACTGAGCGCCGCGAACATGCGCGTCAGGCGCTCCTTTTGTTCGTCGGTCCTCGCCTTTTCGGATGCACGATCGAAATTATCGAGCGCGAACGAGACGTTCTCCGCGATCCGCGCCAATCAGCGCGATGATCTCTTCGTCGGCAGCCCAGGACTTGCCGACGAAGAACATCAATACGCCGACGCTCTCGCCGGCCTTGACCAGGGGAACCGCGACGCAGGCAACGACGCCGGTCTTCGCGTCCGGTCTGCTGCCACGGCCCGCCCTGCGTGCGTCTTGAGGATATCGTGGTTGACGCAGGGCTGCTGGGTCCGGAACGCCTCGCCGCAAATGCCCTTGCCATACTCATTGTCGGGATCGATCGAGAAGCGCGTCCGCGCGATCAGATCGACGACTCTCGCCGGTGCCGGCGACCGGCTTCAGCCAGATCGAACCCGGCTCCGCCAGCAGGACGACGGTGGCGACGGATTTTCCGCCGTGAACGGCGGCATCGCAGACGCGCTGGTAGAGCTCCTGCTCGGTCTTGGCGCGAAGAATGGCTTCGTTGGTGGCGCTGATGGCGCCGAACATCCGGTTGAGCCTTCGCATCGCGCGCTCGCCGCTCTTGCGCGCGGCCTCATGGTCGAAATTGTCGAGCGCATAGGAAATGTTCGCCGACATGCGCTCGAGCAGCGAGACGATCGGCTCGTTCGAGCGACCCGGCTTCGCGCCGGGTGACGAGCAACACGCCGACGCTGCGGCCATTGCAGGTCAGCGGCAGCGCCGCCGCCGCGCCGACCTGTGCCGGCGCGAGCGCCCTCGCGCCAGGCCAGCGAACGCGCGTCGTTGAGGAAATCGTTGCTGACGCAGACCTTCTGGTCGCGAAAGGCCTGGCCGCAGACCCCCGATCCCTCGGGCGTATCGGCCACGATCGAAATATCGATGCTGCGCAGCCGCGACGATGTCCTCGCCGAAGCCGGCGGCAAACCGCAGCAGGTCGGTGCCGGCTCCAGCAGGAAGACCGCCGTTGCCAGGAAGTCTCCGCTGGAAAACGCGGCTTCGCAGACCTTCTCGTACAGTTCCTCGGCGATTTCGCGTACAGGATCGCTTCGTTGGTCGCACTCAACGCCGCAAATGTACGCGCGATATTCGTCTCCACAGTCCTCGCTCCCCTGCGGGCAATACAGCCGGCCCCCGCCGGATTTATGCAGCGAAGACGCCTAAATGGACGTTATAGGCTGCCGCAAACTCGCGATTCAGAGTAAATGCCACGCCAATAACGTAGCCGGAAAACCCGAAGAATTACGGTTCCGTCGATGAATTCGTAACCGTGCCGCCCGGCGACGCCTGGCCGCGCGATTTGCCGGGCAGCGCGGCGGCCAGTTCCGCCCGATGAAATCCGTCCCGCGCGAGGCCGTACCGACGGCATGGCCGTCCGGATATTTTGCCCTTGCTCTCGAGCCATCGCTTTGAGACCATGCTGTCCTCGACAACAAGCAAGACCCGCCTTCCGCGCGGGCAGTCAGCGAGGAAATCCCATGCCGATCGTCCAGGCCGACCGTCTCACGCGCATCGGCGCGGCGCTGCTCAAGGCCGCCGGCGCCTCGGACGAGGAAGCCAGCGCGGTGGCCGATCGGCTGCGTCAACGCCAACCTCGCCGGCCATGACTCGCACGGCGTCATCGCGATCCCGACCTATATCGACCGCATCAAGGCCGGCCATATCGTGCCCGGCGCGAAATGGACCATCGTGCAGGAATCGCCGACCACGACCGTGATCGACGGCCATTGGGGTTTTGGCTTTCACGTCAACGCCAAGGCGATGGCGCTGACGATCGAGAAGGCGAAGACCGCCAATGTCGCCGCCTGCACGGTGTTCCGGCAGAGCCATGTCGGGCGGCTCGCCGCCTATCCGATGATGGCGATGCGCGAAGGCATGATCGGGATCGCCACCGCCGATTCCGGCCGCTCGCCGAAGCACGTCGCGCCGTTCGGCGGCCGCGAGGCGCGGCTCGGCACCAATCCGATCTCGATCGCGGTGCCGTCCGACCTCGATGCGCCGTTCTATCTGGACATGGCGACCTCGGCGGTCGCGGCCGGCAAGATCGCAGCTCGCGGTCGCGCGCGGCGAGGAAATCCCGACAGGCTGGATCGTCGACAGCGAGGGACGGCACACCACCGACCCCACGCAATATCGCAAGGGCGGCGCGCTGCTGCCGCTCGGCGGCAGCGAGGGCTACAAGGGCAGCGGCCTCGCCGCGATGGTCGAGGTGCTGTGCGGCCTGCTGACCGGACTTGGCTTCGGCGTCGAGCCGACCGGGCGGCACAATGACGGATGCTTCATGGCGGTGTTCAACGTCGCCGCGTTCCGCCCGCTGAAGGATTTCAAGAAGGAGGTCGCCGAGTTCGCGCGCTATCTCAAGTCGACGCCGCCGTCGGAAGGCTCGACGGGCGTGTTCTATCCGGGCGAGGTCGAATATATCCGCGAGCAGAAGCGCAAAGCCGACGGCATCGAGATCGAGGACGCGACCTGGGACAAACTGCGCGCGCTGGCCGGCGACTACAAACTCGCCGCCGAACTCGATCTGGCGTGAACTGAAACACCGCTACAGGGAGAACAACATGACACGGCAAATGGCGATGGTCGGCTTCCTGCAGGCGCAGAACTGCACCAACTTGCCGAGTTCGTGGCGGCATCCGGAATCGCGCGACGATTCGATGTCGGCGGATTATTATCAGGAGATCGCCCGGATCCTCGAAGCCGGCAAATTCCACATGGCGTTCTTCGACGACCGCCTGGCGATGCCGGACCGCTACGGCAACGATCACGCCCATACCGTCGAATACGGCATCCGCTGCGTGAAGATGGATCCGATCGTGGTGCTGACCACGATGGGCATGGTCACCGAAAAGCTCGGGCTGGCCTCGACCTGCTCGACCACCTATTACGAGCCGTTCGACGTCGCGCGCCGCTTCGCCACGCTCGACCTGATGACCGGCGGCCGCGCGGCCTGGAACGTCGTCACCTCGGTCAATGACGGCGAAGCCCACAACATGGGCAAGGACGCGCATCTCGAACATGATCTCCGCTACGACCGCGCCGACGAATTCATGGAAGTCGTGCTCGGCCACTGGGATTCCTGGGAAGACGGCTCGCTGATCATCGACAAGAAGAGCGGACGCTTTGCCGATCCGACCAAGGTGAAGCGGCTCGATCACAAGGGCGACGTTCTTCAAGTCGCGCGGGCCGTTCACGGTGCCGCGCTCGCAGCAGGGCCATCCCGTCGATCATCCAGGCCGGCGCCTCCGGCCGCGGCCAGCGCTTTGCCGGGCGATGGGGCGAGGTGATTTTCACCGCCGCGCGCAATCTCGCCAACGCCAAGCAAGGCTATGACGCGATCACGCAACGAAGCCGCGAAAGCCGGCCGCGATCCCGACCAGATGTTCCTCTGCAACCTGATCACGCCGGTATGCGGCGCGACCAAGGCCGAGGCCGAGGACAAGATGGCGCTGATCGACAAGCTGCCGCTGGAGATCGACGCGCTGTCGCTGCTCGCGGAAGGCCTGAATTTCGACTTCGCCGCCAAGGGCATCGACGAGCCGCTGACGACGGAAGAACTGCAGGGCATGCAGGGCATGCTCGGCATCCGCGACGGCGTGCTGAAGACGTCGGGCAAGACCAATCCGAGCACGCGCGATTTCATCACCTTCTCCGGCCGCGGCCAGACCCAGGACGCGATCGTCGGCGGCCCGAAGGAGATCGCGGACAAGCTGGAGGAGATGTTCGTCGGCCGCGGCTGCGACGGCTTTGTCATCGCGGCGACCTATGTGCCCGGCTCCTATGCCGATTTCGTCAAGCACATCGTGCCGGAATTGCAGCGCCGCGGCCTGTTCCACAAGGACTACGCCGGCAAGACCCTGCGCGAAAATCTCGGCTTGCGGCGTCCGGCCGCCGGCGCCTGGAAAACCCAGCCGCAGGCCGCGGCCGAATAAGAAAAAAAGGAAATCTTATGCGTTGGCTCAAATTCACCGCGGCCGGCAAGACATCCTGGGGCATCGTCGAGGGCGACAAGGTGATCGCCGTCAGCGGCGATCCCTTCGGCGAATGGCAGCGCACGCCGCAATCCCACGCGCTGAAGGACGTCAAGATCGAACTGCCGCTGATCCCGCGCACCTTCTATTGCGTCGGCCTGAACTACCTCAAGCATCTCAAGGAAGCCGCCGACAAGGCCGGCACGGTCCCGAACATCCCTGACCGGCCCGAGATCGGCTATCGCGCCCAGAACGCGCTGATCGCCCATGACGAGGACGTGGTGATCCCGGCGACCGCCACCGAGAAGATTCACTACGAGGGCGAGCTCGTCGTCGTGATCGGCAAGAAGGCAAAGCACCTCACCGAGGCCAACGCGATGTCCTGCGTGTTCGGCTACACCATCGGCAACGACGTCAGCGAGCGCACCTGGCAGAAGGCCGACCGCGGGCTGTGGCGCGCCAAGAATGCCGACACGTTCAAGCCGATGGGCCCGTGGATCGAGACCGATGTCGACCTCGACAAGATGGAGACCATCATCAAGGTCAACGGCAAGGAGACCGGCCGCTTCCACACCAACGACATGATCTTCGGCGTCGTGCCGTTCATCGTCGAACTGACGAAATATTTCACGCTGTGGCCGGGCGACGTGATCTGGATGGGCACCGACGGCGCCTCGCCGGACTTGAAGGCCGGCGACGTCGTCGAAATCGACATCACGGGCATCGGCACGCTGCGCAACAAATTCGTCGCCGAGAAGCGATAGCGCATGGGCCGCTACTCCACCGCGCATTAGTTCCTCGAGGGGCCAAACCCACCGAGAGCGCGTCCTCAGAAATGAGGACAGGCGCAGGGCCCGATGGAGGTTAAAGTCCACGCGTAATTCGTCTTCATCCAACCTTGGACGGGAGCAAGCCATGGGCCGACGCAGCACGCGTGCATTGACGATCGAGGCAGCCGTTGCCAGTCTTGTCATTGGCGCCGGATGGTATTCCATACCGGCCCTGGCCGAACCGGCCATCGATCTCGATGGACTGACCGCGGCGCAAGCTGCGGCCGATTTGTGCTCGGGAAAGATCACCAGCAAGGCATTGACGTCAGCCGCGCTGGCGCGCGCCAAGGCGAACCCCAACCTCAATGCGTTCATCACGCTGGACGAAGCCGGCGCGATCAAGGCTGCCGAGGCGTTCGACGCAGGCCGCAAGAAGGGGCCGTGCAAACCCCTTGGCGGCGTGCCCGTGGTCGTCAAGGACAATATTGAGGTGGCCGGCCTGCCCACCAGCGCGGGAACGCCGGCGTTGAAGGGCTACGTTCCGCGCAAGGATGCGCCGGTGGCTGCAAAATTGCGGGCGACCGGTGCGATCATCATCGGCAAGACCAACATGCACGAGCTCGCTTTCGGCATTTCCGGCTACAACACCGCGTTCAAGACTGGTTCCGAGTTCGGCGTGCGCAATGCCTACGACACGACCAAAATCGCCGGCGGCTCGTCGTCCGGAACGGCGGCCGCGATCGGCGCGCGGATCGTGACCGCCGGTCTCGGCACCGATACCGGTGGATCGGTCCGGATTCCCTGCGCGCTGAACGGATGCGCATCGCTGCGGCCAACCGTCGGGCGCTATCCCCAGGAAGGGATCGCGCCGATCTCCCACACCCGCGACACGCCCGGCCCGATGGCTTCCACCATGGCGGACGTAGCGATCCTGGACCGCGCGCTGGCCGGCGGCGGGGCGATCGCAGCAGCCAATCCCAAGCAGATCCGCATCGGCATCGTCAAAGCGATGCTGGCCAATCTGGACGGCGATACCGAGGCCGCGTTCCGCGCAGCGGTCGAGAAACTCAAATCGCAGGGCGTGATATTCGTCGACGTCGAGATGCCGAAGCTGGCCGAGCTCAACGGCCAGATCGGATTTCCGGTGGCGCTCTATGAGGCCTATGACGACATGGTGGCCTTTCTCAAGCGCAGCGGCACCGGCATCACCATCGAGCAACTGGCAAAGGGAATCGCGAGCCCCGACGTGAAAGGCACCTATGACGGGCTGGTGATTCCGCGCAAATTGCCCGGCCCCGACAACACCGTCGTCGATGCCAAGCCGGCTTACGACGCTGCCATGAAAACCGCCCGGCCCGCGTTGCAGGCGCTCTATCGCGACATGTTTGCCAGCAACAAGCTCGACGCCATCGCATTCCCGACCACGCCGAAAGTTGCGATACCGGCAGCGCCGGACTCGAGCAGCCTCGCCAATTTCATCCTCTTCATCCAGAACACCGATCCCGGCAGCAATGCCGGCGTTCCCGGCATCCAGCTGCCGATATCGTTGGGCGCTTCGACAAAATTGCCGGTCGGGCTCGAACTCGATGGGCCCGCGGCAAGCGATCGCCGGCTGCTCGCCATCGGCATGGCGTTCGAGAAGGTGTTTGGACGACTGCCGGCGCCTACGACCCGCTAGATGCTCTATTATTTGACGCGTTTTCTTCACGCGAACCGGCTTCCACTTCGCTCGAAAACGCTATGGCGCCTTCAATGCTGCCTGGCGAACAGACTGGCGACGCCGCTGCGGCGGCGGACGCCGAGCTTGTCGAAGATGCGGTTGAGATGGGTGCGGATGGTCGAGATTTCGACGTCAAGCCGATGCGCAATCTTCTTGTCGCTGAGATCGTCGGCGATCATGCGCGCGATTTCGAACTCGCGGACCGAGAGTTTCAGGATCGGCGATTGGCCGTAAGGCTCCATCACGGCCGCACCACCCGACGCGCGGGCGAGCGCGCCTGTCAACGCCGGGCCGATCAATCGCAACAGCTCCAGCGTATGGGCGTCGAAATTCTCGCGCCGGCGGCTGCGCCAGATCCTGACATCGCCGATGTTGCGCTCGCCAACGAAGCTATAGGCGTTGACGCCCCAGTGCAGCCCGTCGCGGGCTAGGAAATCGTTGAAGAACTCGGTCCGCATCAATTCGCGTTGCGGCATCACCTGCGTCACCAGCGTTGCTTGGCGGCGCGCCTGCAGCTTGAAGGTGATGGGGTCATGGTACTGGTAATAGCTGTCGTAGCTCGCCAGGTTTTGGGGATCCATGTTCAGGAACACGGCCTTGTCGAAACGCTTGGTCGCGTCCTGCCAGACAAAGGACGCATAGTAATCGGCCTCCAGCAGTTCCAGCAGATGATGTCCGATCGCCTCGCGAACGGCATGCTCGCCCGGATCTTCGGACAACAGCCCGAAGATGCGCGCCAGCACCCGGCTTTCTGCAGCGGCGATATACATGACCGGTCGCCAGCCTAGAGCCTTTTCCGTTCCGATGAAATCGGAACGGGGCTCTAGATTCTTGCTTTGACGCGTTTTCTTCACGCGAACCGGTGTCCATTTCGCTGGAAAACGCTCTGGCTGACAATCGCGGCCATGGGAACCGGCGGAACGGATCAGGACCGAAAGCGCAACCCGCCGACAACATGATGTCAGAACGCCGGACCCTGCCCGTTTCTGCCGTAGGTAATGCGCGGGGTTTGCAGGGTGCCGTCGGGCTGCTTTTTCGCCGCCGCCACGAAGATCCTGGTGCCGGGCACAATCTCTTCCCGCTTGCCGAATTCATAGGTGACCACGATGGTCTGGCGCGTCACCAGCAGCTTCTTTCGCCATCCTTGTATTTGACGGACAGGACCTCGCCGTCGACGCTGGTGACGGCTCGTCGTTGAGGTGAAAGCCGTCCATGCAACCGCAGAGGGTGGACAATATTCCCTATTCGGCCTTGATGCCGGCGTCCTGGATCACCTTGCGCCAGCGTGCTTCCTCACCGTCAAAATAGCGATCGAGCGCGTCCGGCGGCTGCGCGACCATGACGAGGCCCTCGTTGACGCCGAGTTTCTTGAACGCCTCGGATTGCACGGCCTTTGCGGCCGATTTATTGAGGCGGTCGATGATCTCAGGCGGCGTCTTGGCCGGCAAGCAGCTCAAGCAGTTCGGCTGGATCCACGCGATGGCGTGCCCGTCGGAGAACGTTCTGTACGTGGCGGAGCTGTTGAACTGGCGGGTGCAGAAGCTTTTGCTGAAGCCGTGATCACTTCCACCTCTCCCGTCGGGAGAGGTCGGATTTCACGCGCAGCGAGAAATCCGGGTGAGGGTTATAGTTTATCGATAGACCGTACCCCCTCACCCCAACCCTCTCCCCATGGGAGAGGGGGCGCACCGCTCGCGTGGACAGATTCGCAGCTAAATCATCCGCGCTACCACGGGAATCTTCCGCAGCATCGCCGTAATCCCCCAGCTCAGCGCCAGCGTGCCGGTGAATACGACGGCAGCCTTTACAGCAGCCGGCCACGTATAGTCGTACACCGCGTATTGCAGCCAGATGATGAAGATGTAGTGCACGAGAAAGATGCCGTAGGCCGACGGCCGCATCGCATCGAGCAGGCCGAATTTGGATTCCGAAAACCGTAGCCACCCGGCCAGGACCGTAAACGTCATCGCCGCGCTGTACAGTGCAAAGCCGAGTCCGTAGCCGGTTCGCCACGACAGCGGCGGTGCGTTGAAATCCGCCAGCCAATTGTGGCGGGCATAGACCAGCGAGAGGATCGCGCCATAGAACAGCAGTGAAATGGCGAGCCAAACCGGCCAGCGTTTTACGACTTCACCATTCTCCTCGAGAATGCCGGCCTTGAGACTGACGGCGCCGATGCCGACACCAATCAGGAAATAGCCGGCGTACAGCAGGATCCGGCTGGTCTGAATCGGCAGCGGATAGCCACCCGGCTCCAGCCAGCTGGTGTCGCCGAAGATCAGGTGCATCGGCAGATAGACCATGACCGAGAAGATCAGAAATCCAACAAAGGCCCTCACCGGCCGGTCACGAAGGGAAAAGATCGCCCAGCCGAGCGTCGCGAGGACACGCGGCGCAACCGACCACACCGCGGCGGCGAAGATATCCAGCGCCAGCAGCACCCACAAAAACCATGCCGGCCCCGAGGGCCAGGGTCCGATCGTCAGCGTGTGCCACCAGAAATGGAAGAAGTTGAAATCGGTGGTGCCAGGCAAATGATAGCGCAGAAAAGTCGGATAATAGGCGATCGGCATCAGCACGAAGATCGAGATCAGGAACGGCACGCCGAGCCGCCAGGCACGATTGCCCAGGAAATTGGCAACGCCCCGCCGCGTCAGGCTGCCATGGACGAACAGGCCGGAGATCAGGAACATGCAGGCCATGAAGAAGCTGTCGTTGAACAGCACGACCAGATCGAAGCCGAGCCAGCGCATTTGGTCGCCGCTGCCGAAATGGGTGTAGTTGACGACGGAATGGTGCATCAGCACCAACAGCGTGATGAAACTGCGCGCACGGTCGAACGCAACGACACGCGCCTTCGCTCTTGTCCTCGTTGTTCGTCGGTTTTGCGCGGCATCGATTCAGCTCCAAGTGAGCCGACCTTCGATCATTTTTCGAACGCGTCGTAGACAATCTTCTTCAGGTTCACCTCAACGTGCATCCGCCCGAACGGAGCGTCTTCCATCAGGACAAAGAACATGTCCTGGGCGCGGTCGACCACGATATAGACGCCGGTGGCGCCGTCCCATTTGATTTCGCCCGGCGAGCCCGGCGGCGGCGGCACCGCATTACCGGGATCGGTGCGGATGCCGAAACCATAGCCGAAGCCAAAGCCGTCGCCGGGATAATAGAAATAATTGCGCGCAACGCCCGACCCCGGGCCGATATGGTCGGTGGTCATCGCCGCAAACGTCGCCGGACTGAGATAGGTCTTGCCGTCCAGGGTGCCGCCGTTCAGCAGCATCTGCCCGTAACGCGCGAAATCGGAAATTGTCGAGACCATCCCGCCGCCGCCGGATTCCCACCGCGTGACGTCGAGCGAATTGCGCTCGACATGGCGGTCGCGGCGCAGCGGCTGGGCATAGCGCGCCCGCTCGGCCGGATCGGTCAGGAAGAATTTGGTCGTGGTCATGCCGAGGGGATCGAGCAACTGGGTCTTTTCGAACTGGTATAGCGACTGCCCCGATGCAACCTCGATGATGCGGCCGAGCACGTCGATCGAATGCCCGTAGTCCCACAGCGTGCGCGGCTGCTCGGCCAGCGGCACCTTTGCGATCCGCTCGGCGAACGCGGCATTGTCAAAATCGCCGAGATAAATCCCGTCATAGGCGGCTTTCACCAATCCCTCGCCGTAGAAGCCGTAGGTGATCCCGGAGGTATGCAGCAGCAGATCCTCGATCGTGATGGGCCGGACCGGCGGCACGAGGTCGAGCACCGGACGGCCGGCATCATCCTTGCGCTCGACGCCGACCTTCTGGTCTGCAAATGACGGAATATATTTGGCTACGGGATCATCGAGCGCGATCTTGCCGCGATCGATCAGCATCATCGCCGCAAGGCTGGTGATGGTTTTCGTCACCGAATGGATCGGAAAGATCGCATCCGTCCGTCATCTCGATGCCGGCGTCGACGTCGCGCTTGCCGAAGCATTTGAAATAGACCGGCTTGCCATGACGCTGGATCAGGACGATGGCGCCGGGAATCTTTCCGGTGGCGACCTGGTCGTTGATGAAATCGTCGATTTTGGAAAGCTTTTCGAGCGACAATTTCGCGTTCGGCGGCGGGCCGAATTCGGCGGCGGATAGGGAGGTCGCAACAAACGCAAGGGCTATTGCTGCAAACAACATCGCACGACGGTTTGATGACGCTGATTTGCGCGGAAGCATCCTGCGACCTACCCCATTTTGGTCGGCGCAACTTATGGCATTGCTGGACGCCAATCTAGAGAGGGAAACAGGGCCTCCCCGAGCCAACGGGTCGCACTGACGGTCAAGGTCTCGCCGTCACGAATACGGATTGATCAGCTTCTGCTGTTCGGCGCTGTGATGCACGAGCATGTCGATGAACGTCCGCACCTTTGCCGAAAGATGATGACGATGCGGATAAACCGCGTTCATCGACAATTCGATCGGCCGGTGCTCCGGCAACAACCGCACCAGGCGGCCGGCCTCGAGATCCTCATGAACCAGAAAACCCGCGGCAAGAGCGATCGCATGGCCATGCAGCGCGGCCACGCGCAGCGCCTCGCCGCTATTGGAGATCAGATTGCCGGATACCCGCACCGACGCCGGCACACCCTTGCGATCGACGAACCGCCATTCGTCGCCATAGGGATAGTTGACATGGCGAACGCAATTTCGCTCCGAGAGGTCCGACAATTGCTGCGGGCCGGCCGTACTTTTCGAGATAGGCATGCGAGCAGCACAGCACCTGCCGCCAGGTGGCGAGGCTGCGCACGATCAGGCTTGAGTCCGGCGGCGGCGTCATGCGGATCGCAACATCGTATCCCTCGTCGATCATGTCGACGGTTCGCTCGCCCATGCTCAGATCGACCTTGGTGTCGGGATAGCTCGAAAGGAATTCGGCAACCACCGGCGCGATGAATGGCACGATGTGGGTCGCGGCATAGATCCGCAGCGTGCCGCGCGGCGTCGATTGCTGGCTGCCTGCGATATCGTCGGCCTGCTCGAGATCGGCAAGGATCTGGACGCAGCGGTCGTAATAGCTTTTGCCGATTTCGGTGAGGCTGACTTTTCGCGTGGTACGGTTGAGCAGCCGCGCGCCGAGCCGGTCTTCCAGCGACTGGACGTGGTTGCTCACCATCGTCGTCGACATGTTGAGGCGGCGCCCGGCGGCGGAAAACCCGCCGCTATCAACCACCCGGACAAAGGCGGTCAGACTGGTCAACCGATCCATTGGCAAGCCTCCGATTATCCGCTCTCACCGGATAATGCTTCCAGTTTTCTTGGGATTATCACACCGCGGGTGACATTGCATCTTAACGGCGAACCCGGCGCCCTCCCTGAGAGGACGCGTCCGGTCTCCAGGAGGATGCCATGTCGACCGCTTCTTATGTCTCTGATATCAAGCCAAAAATCGGCCTGCGCCCGTCCCGGAAGGCGGTCAAACGCGCCGCTTTGGCGCTGGCCTTGGTGCTCGGAATCGCCGCTGCGGCGGATCTTGGCTACGGCTATCTCACCACCGGACAATATCTGGAGTCGACCGACGACGCCTATGTGAAGGCGGACTCCACGATCATCTCGCCAAAAATCTCCGGCTATATCGCGCAGGTGCTGGTCGGCGATAACGAGAAGGTCAAGGCTGGCCAGGTGCTGGCCCGGATCGATGATCGCGATTTCAGGGCCGCACTCGACCAGGCCCATGCCGACGTCGATGCGTCGGAAGCCGCGGTACGCAATCTCGATGCGCAGATCGCCCTGCAGGCGCCGGTCATCGAGCAGGGCACCGCCGACGTCGCCGCGGCCGAGGCCAATCTGCAATTCGCAAGGGAAGAACAGGCCCGCTACGACGGGTTGATGAAGACCGGCTCCGGCACTATCCAGCGCGCCCAGCAAACCGACGCGGCGCTGCGCGAAAAGACCGCTCAGCTCCAGCACGGCAAATCAGGCCTGCTGGCGGCGCAGCGCAAGGTCGATGTTCTCACGACCGACCGCGCCAAGGCCGTGGCGCAACTCGATCGCGCCCGCGCGGTCGAAGCGCAGGCCGCGCTGAACCTGTCCTACACCAGGATCACGGCTGCGGTCGAAGGCACCGTCGGTGCCCGCTCGCTCCGGGTTGGCCAGTATGTGCAGGCCGGTACGCAGTTGATGGCCGTGGTCCCGCTGGATGCGGTCTATGTGGTGGCGAATTTCAAGGAAACGCAGCTGACCCATGTGCGCAACGGCCAGCCGGTCGAGATCGAGATCGACAGTTTCCATGGCACTAAATTGAAGGGCCATGTCGACAGCCTGTCGCCGGCGAGCGGCCTCGAATTCGCGCTGCTGCCGCCCGACAACGCCACCGGCAATTTCACCAAGATCGTGCAGCGGGTGCCGGTGAAGATCGTGCTCGACGATCACCGGCTGACGGGCCTGCTGCGCCCGGGGATGTCGGCCGAGCCGACCGTCAACACCAAGGCAACCGTGCTGGCCGAGCGCGAAACCCGGGCCCGGCTCGCATCCGGTGCCGCCCCGGTCGCCAGAACGGCGGCCAAAGGCTCCTGTCCGCTCAAGAATTATCCAATCTGACCGGACAATCCTTCCGCCCTTTCCATGATTATCGAAGCTTACCGCCTAATGCATCCTGCCTCTGCCCAGCAAGAGGAGACCGCCATGACCACGCTCCAGCCCGCCCTCAACGCCGTTCCCGCCGGTATCGGCGCGCCCAAAACAGTCGCTGCACCCGCGACACCGGCGATCTCCGCAAAAACCTGGATCGCGGTCATCGGCGCCACGCTCGGCGCCTTCATGGCGGTGCTCAACATCCAGATCGTCAACGCGTCGCTGGCGGACATCCAGGGCGCAATCGGCGCCGGCATCGATGACGGCGGCTGGATCTCGACTTCCTATCTGATCGCCGAGATCGTGGTGATCCCCTTGAGCGGCTGGCTGGCGCAGGTGTTCTCGGTGCGGATCTATCTCCTGACCAACGCGGTGCTGTTCCTGGCTCTGTCGATGGCCTGCGCGTTTGCGCAGGACCTGCCGCAGATGATCGTGCTGCGCGCGGTGCAGGGTTTTACCGGCGGCGTGCTGATCCCGATGGCATTCACGCTGATCATCACGCTGCTGCCGAAGGCAAAGCAGCCGGTCGGTCTCGCGCTGTTCGCGTTGTCGGCGACGTTTGCGCCTGCGATCGGCCCGACCATCGGCGGCTACCTCACCGAAAACTGGGGCTGGCAGTATCATCTTCTACGTCAACCTGGTGCCCGGCGCGATGATGATCGGCATGCTGTGGTTCTCGCTGGAATCAAAGCCGATGAAGCTGTCGCTGCTCGCGGAGGGCGACTGGCCCGGCATCGTCACCATGGCGATCGGCCTTTCCGCACTGCAGACCGTGCTCGAGGAAGGCAACAAGGACGACTGGTTCGGCTCGCCCTTCATCGTCAGACTGTCGGTGATCGCAGCCGTTGCGCTGACCGCGTTCCTCTGGATCGAACTGACCGCAAGCAAGCCGCTGTTGAACCTGCGCCTGCTGTTCCGTCGCAATTTCGGCTTCGGCATTCTCGCCAACTTCCTGCTCGGCGTCGCCCTGTACGGCTCGGTCTTCATCCTGCCGGTCTATCTGTCGCGCATCCAGGGCTACAATGCCGAGCAGATCGGCATGGTGCTGGCCTGGACCGGCCTGCCGCAGCTCGTGCTGATCCCGCTGGTGCCGCGCCTGATGAAGCGCTTCGACCCGCGCCTCGTGATCGGCATCGGCTTTGCGCTGTTCGCAGCCTCCAACTTCATGAATATCTACATGACCAACGATTACGCGACCGATCAGCTGTTCTGGCCGAACGTTGTCCGCGCCGTCGGCCAGGCCCTGGTGTTCGCTCCGCTCTCGGCGGTCGCGACCGCCGGCATCGAGGCGGAGAATGCCGGGTCGGCGTCCGCGCTGTTCAACATGATGCGCAATCTCGGCGGCGCCGTCGGCATCGCCGTGCTGCAGACCTTGCTGACCAAGCGCGAGCAGTATCACTCCAACGTGCTGATGCAGTCGGTGTCAATGTTCGAACAGGCGACCCGCACCCGGATCGAACAACTCACTCAGTATTTCGTGAACCACGGCGTCGATCGACCGCGCCGACGCCGCGCATCGCGCCTATGTCGCGATCGGCCACATCGTGCAGAAGCAGGCCTTCATCCTGGCCTTCAGCGATACCTTCTATCTGCTGGGCGCCGCGCTGATCGTCGCACTCATGGCAGCCCTGCTGCTTCAGCAAGCCGGACCATCTTGCAAGCGGCGGCGCCCACTAGGATTATCCACTCAAACCCTCGCAACCCCTCAAAGAGGAGAACGACCATGAAACCCCGCATGAACTTCTACCAGGCCGCGCCCGACACCATCAAAGCGCTCACCGCGCTCGAAGCCCAGGTGCAGGCGTCCGGCCTCGAGCAGTCCCTGATCGAACTGGTCAAGACCCGGGCCTCGCAGATCAATGGCTGCGCCTTCTGCATCAACATGCACACCCAGGACGCCCGCAAGCACGGCGAAACCGAGCAGCGGCTGTATCTGCTGAATGCCTGGCGGGAGTCGCCCGTCTATACCGATCGCGAGCGCGCTGCATTGGCGTGGACCGAGGCCGTGACCCTGATCTCGGAAACCCACGCGCCCGACGACGTCTATGAGGGCGTGCGCGCCCAGTTCTCGGAAGCAGAGACGGTCAACCTGACCATGCTGATCGCGACCATCAACGCCTGGAACCGGCTCGCGATCAGTTTTCGCGCGGTGCCTCCGGTGAGGGCCAAGGCGGCGGCGTAAGCTCTCACTGTCATGTCCGCTTCAAGCGGGGCATCCAGTACGCCGGGGCCTCTTGGCTCAATCACCGCCGCCTCTGGAATACTGGATCGCCCGCTTTCGCGGGCGATGACAGCGTAAGGGATGGATGACGCGAGTTGCTAAACCGCCGTCGCCTTGGCGAACTCGACATAGATCTCGCGCAGCCGGTCCGTCATCGGACCGGGCTTGCCGTTGGCGACCTTCTTGCCGTCGATCGTCACCACCGCCTGCACGAACACGGTGGCGCTGGTGATGAAGGCTTCCTTGGCCGCCAGCGCTTCCTCGATCGAGAAGGCGCGCTCCTCGACGCGGAGCTGGCGTTCTTCGGCGAGTGCAACCACCGCCTTGCGGGTGCAGCCCGGCAGAATCGCGCTGCCGTTCTGCCGCGTCACGATGACGTCGTCCTGGGTCAGGATGAACGCCGATGACGAGCCGCCTTCGGTCACCTTGCCGTCCTCGATCATCCAGGCTTCGCCGGCGCCGGCTTCCGCCGCGGCCTGCTTTGCAAGGACCTGCGCCAGCAGCGCCACGCTCTTGATGTCGCGACGGGTCCAGCGCAGATCGGGCACGGTGATCACGCCGATGCCGGTTTTGGCCGACGGCGCGCTGATGATGTCCTTGACCGAGGTGAACATGATCAGCGTCGGCTTGACGCCCTTTGGAAACGCAAAGTCGCGGCCGGTGTCGGCGCCGCGCGTCACCTCGAGATAGACCATGCCGTTGACGAGGTTGTTGCGCGTGACCAGTTCGCGCTGGATCTCCTGGATCCGCTCCGTCGTCTCCGGCAGTGCGAGCTCGATCTCGCCGACCGAGCGCTCCAGCCGCGCCAGATGCGAGGCATTGTCGATCAGCTTGCCGTCGAGTACGGCGGCGACCTCGTAGATGCCGTCGGCGAACAGGAAGCCGCGGTCCAGGATCGAGACCTTGGCCTCGGACATGGGCACGAACGAGCCGTTGACGTAAGCGATCTGTTCCAAGCGGGTTCTCCTGGGGGAAGGGAGCGAAGTGCAGCGCACTCCTATACGCAAATTGTTAACGCCGATAAACCCTCACCTCGTCATTCCGGGCCTGTGCGCAAGAGAGCGCAGCCCGAAATGACGAACGGAGGGATGAGCCATGCCCTCAATGCGACAGGATCTTCGACAAGAACTTCTGCGCGCGGTCGCTGCGGGGCTTGCCGAAGAAATCGTCCTTTTTCGCGTCCTCGACGATTTCGCCCTTGTCCATGAAGATCACGCGGTGCGCGACCTTGCTGGCAAAGCCCATTTCATGGGTGACGACCATCATGGTCATGCCCTCGCGGGCGAGATCGACCATGACGTCGAGCACCTCGCTGATCATTTCGGGATCGAGCGCCGAGGTCGGCTCGTCGAACAGCATCGCGATCGGGTCCATCGCGAGCGCGCGCGCGATCGCGACGCGCTGCTGCTGGCCGCCGGACAATTCGGCCGGATATTTGCGCGCATGATCCTTCAGCCCGACGCGGTCGAGCAGTTTTGCAGCCCTTCGCCATCGCCTCGTCGTGCGACCGGCCCAGCACCTTCTCCTGCGCCAGGCAAAGGTTTTCGATGATCTGCAGATGCGGAAACAGTTCGAAATGCTGGAACACCATGCCGACGCGGGCGCGCAGTTTCGGCAGGTCGGTCTTGGGATCGTTGACCTTGATGCCGTCGAGGATGATCTCGCCGTCCTGGAACGGCTCCAGCGCGTTGACGCATTTGATCAGCGTCGACTTTCCCGAGCCCGACGGGCCGCACACCACCACCACCTCGCCCTTGGCGACGCTGGTGGTGCAATCCTTCAGCGCCTGGAAGCTCGGCCCGTACCATTTGTCGACGTGGCTGATCTCGATCATGCAGGCTCTCTACCGGACAATGGCGATGCGCGCCTGCAGGCGCCGGACGCCGAAGGACGCGAAACAGGAAATGGCGAAATAGACCACGGCCGCGAACAGATACATCTCGACCAGCCGGCCGTCGCGCTGCGCGACCTTGCTGGCGGCGCCGAGGAAATCCGGGATCGACAGCACATAGACCAGCGAGGTGTCCTGGAACAGCACGATGGTCTGCGTCAGCAGCACCGGCAGCATGTTGCGGAACGCCTGCGGCAGCACGACGTAGCGCATGGTCTGGCCGTAGGTCAGGCCGAGCGCGCTTGCGCCGCGGCCGGCTGTCCCTTCGAGATCGACTGGATGCCGGCGCGCATGATCTCGGAGAAATACGCCGCCTCGAACAGGATGAAGGTGATGAGCGAGGAGGCGAACGCGCCGACACGAATCGGCCGCGACGACGCCGGTCAGCCATTGCCCGATATAGGGCACCAGGAAATAGAACCAGAAGATCACCAGCACCAGCGGCAGCGAGCGCATCAGGTCGACATAGAGGCCGGCGATGCGCCCGAGCAGCTTGTAGCCGGACAGCCGCATCAGCGCGATCAGCGTGCCGAAGACCAGGCCGCCGAGCGGCGGCAAGCCCCGTCAGCGTCAGCGTGAACGTCATGCCGTCGAAGAACAGATAGCCGAGCGAGCGGCGGATGACGTCGAAGTCGAAATTGGCGAACATGGCGGCTCATTTCCCGGTGATGTAGCCGGGGATCGCCAGCGCTGCGCTCGAGGAAGCGCATGCCGATGACGACGACGATGTTGATCAGCAGATACATCACGGTCGCGGCGGTGAAGGCCTCGAACACCTGAAACGAAAATTCCTGCATCGACGCGCGCCTCGCCGGTCAGCTCGATCAGGCCGATGGTGATCGCGACCGCGGTGTTCTTGATGGTGTTGAGGAACTCCGAGGTCAGCGGCGGCAGGATGATGCGAAACGCCATCGGCAGCAGCACGTAGCGATAGGTCTGCACGGTGGTCAGCCCGAGCGCGGTCGCGGCCATCTTCTGCCCGCGCGGCAGCGAGCCGATGCCGGCACGCAAGCTGCTCGGCGACGCGCGCCGACATGAACAGGCCGATGCCGATCGCCGCCGTCCAGAACGGCGCGTTCGGCAATCTGCTTCAGCCACAGCCCCGCAGCTGCGCGGCAGCAGTTCCGGCAGCACGAAGAACCACAGGAACAGCTGCACCAGCAGCGGCATGTTGCGGAAGAATTCGACGTAAGCAGAAGCCGATCCAGGACGCCGTCTTCGACGGCAGCGTCCGCAGCACGCCGACGACCGATCCGAAGATCAGCGCGATGATCCAGGCCAGCAGCGCCGTCTTGATCGTCAGCACCAGTCCCGACAGCAGCATGTCGAGATAGGTGCCGGTCCCTCTCGGGGCCGGCTCGAAGAAGATGTGCCAGTTCCAGTGATAGTTCACGGATCCCCTTCCGCACCCTAAAGCATGATCCGGAAGCCTGCCCCACACTCGATGCGGGGTGGGAACCGGCTTTCCGAAAAGATCATGCCTAAACAAAGAGATGGGATCATGATCCGATTCAGTTCAACCGGATCATGATCTTCGTCACCGAACGCCCATGCAATGGTTGGGCCACTGCATGGACGGGGAAACCCGATTTACTTGTAGGAATCCGGATCTGGCGAGTCGGACGGCTTGGCGAACTCGTTCTTCAGCTCCGCCCCGATCGGCACGTTGAGATTCAAGCCCTTCGGCGGAATCTTCTGCATGAACCATTTGTCGTAGATCTTCTGGCCTTCGCCGCTCTGTGTAGAGCGCGGCGGTCGCGGCATCGACCACCTTCTTGAAGGCCGGATCGTCCTTGCGCAGCATGATGCCGTAGGGCTCGGGCTTGGAGAACGCGTCCTTGGAGATGACGTAGTCGCCCGGCGCCTTCGATCCGGCGACCAGGCTCGCCAGCAGGATATCGTCCATCACGAAGGCAACCGCGCGGTCGGTCTCGACCATCAGGAAGGCTTCGGCGTGATCCTTGGCCGGAATGATGTTGACGTTGAGGTTGCGCGCGGCGTTGGCTTCGGTGAGCTGCTTGATGTTGGTGGTGCCGGAGGTCGAGACCACCGTCTTGCCCTTGAGATCGTCGATCGAATTGATCTTGCTCGCCTTCTTGGAGACGTAGCGGCTCGCGGTCAGGAAGTGGGTGTTGGTGAAGGCGACCTGCTTCTGGCGCTCGGCGTTGTTGGTGGTCGAACCGCATTCGAGATCGATGGTGCCGTTCGCCATCAGCGGAATGCGGGTCGCCGATGTCACCGGGTTGAGCTTGACCTCGAGCTTGTCGAGCTTGAGCTCCTTCTTCACGGCATCGACGATCTTGTAGCAGATGTCCATGGCGTAGCCGACCGGCTTCTGGTTGTCGTCGAGATAGGAGAACGGAATCGAGGAGTCGCGGAAGCCGAGCGTGATGGCGCCGGTTTCCTTGATGTTCTTCAGCGTTCCCGTCAGCTCTTCGGCGTTCGCCTGGCCGGCGCAGAACGCGGCGGCGAGCGCGTAGCCAATGATGTACTTGCGTCTCATACGTGTACTCCTCGTTTGGTTTGCATCGATTGCTTGAAAATCTCGCCGAGAACCGGCGCGATGTAGCGGCGAAACTGTTCGGGGTTTTCGCTCATCGGAAAATGACCGAGCTGCTCCATGATCTGACCTCGGCGCCCCCGATCGCGGCCGCGGTCCGTTGGGTGTCTTCCGGCGTGCAGGAGAAATCATACTCGCCGGTGAGCAGATAGAGCGGGCATACTTTAGTATCGATTGCCTCGACCCGGCCGCGCAGATCGCCATCGACCCGGTAGAAATAGAGATCGCCCTTGAACACGCCGGGACCGCCCTGTTTGTAGCCCCATAGCGTCTCCATCCGTGAGGCTTGCGGGCTCTGCGGCGCGATCAGGCCGGACACCAGCGCGGCGCAGACTTCGCCGCCATGCACGTCAGGACGATTCAGCCAGGTGGTGTCGTACCACGGCGCCTGAAAATCGGCGGCTTCCAGCCCGATCAGCGCGCGGAATTCCGCGGCATGGTCGATCGCTAGATTGAGCACGATGCGGCCGCCGATCGAACAGCCCATCACCACGGGCTTGTCCAGTTTCAACGCCGCGCAGAACGCGCGGATCGTCTGCGTGTAGCGCGCGGTGGTGAGCTGGTATTCCTCGCCGCTCCAGTTCGGCGGCGGATTGGATTTGCCGTGCCAGGGCATGTCGAAGGCGATGATGCGAAAATTCTTTGCAAACTCTTCATCTGCCAGCAGATGCCGCCATTGCCGCGCGTCGGAGCCCGCGGTGTGCAGGCACACCAGCGGAATGCCCGCGCCGTTTTCCTCGAAATAGATGCGATGCATCTCGCCGTCGATCTCGACATGGACGTAGCGGCCGACCATCGGCTCGATATGACCGTTCATGACGGCCACCACGACCTGATGCCGCGGCAGCGCCAGCAGGTCCTTGAAGTACTGCAGATGCGCCATGAAGGGATGCAGATCGCCCTCCAGCACCGCTTCGCCCCGCTTGGTCAGCGCCAGCAGATCGTGCCAGCCCGGCTTCGGCATGGCTTGCCAGTATTCGGCCCATGCGGCTGAGCGATGCGCGATAGGAAAAGCGCCAGGATCGCATCAGCACCGGCGCCGGTGTCAGGTCGATGATCCGGCCCGGAACGGATCGACACATGAAACGGATGGTCCATCGGGCCCAGCAGGCATTCGCAATCGAGAAACCGGCCGCGCGCGATCAGCGCCGGCGTCCGTTCGAGCAAGGCGGGAATTTCAGCGAACGCCTTTGTGACGGCGGCGTCGGCGGCATTAGGATGTGGCGTCATGCGATTTGAGGCAGCGGTCCTGCAATGCCGGCATTGGCGGCGCATGATGGCCTGAAAGCCGGGGCTCCCGCAAGACGCCGCAGCCTTTAGCTTACCTTGATCATTGCTTTGACCGGACCGGCCTTGGCAGGCTGCGCGATCGCCCGCGCCAGCACCTGCGCCTCCTTTTTCAACATCTCGGCCAGTTCCACCTCGCGCCGCCGGATGCGATCGCTGGAAGCGCCGATGCTCAGCGCGGCGACCACCTGCCCCGCCTCGTCGCGGACGGGCACGCCCACCCCTCCCATGCCGGGATAGGCCGCATCGATCAGCACGGTATGGCCGTGCTTGCGCGCCGCCGCGATCCTTTCGCGCAGGAATTTTGGGGTGATACGCGGCGACTTCGCCAATCGCGGCACGATCACTTCAATGATCGCGTCGATCTCTGCGTCGGGCAGCCACACCAGCAACGCGAGATTGCCGGCGCCGACGCCGAGCGGCCGCCTGGTGCCGATCTGCAGATAGTTCGGCTGCAGCGGATGGCTGCCGACCGAGCGGCCGATATAGAGCGCCTCGACGCCGCTGCGCACCGATAGCAGCGCGGTATCGGCGGATTTCTCGGAAAGCCGCAGCAGGCTCGGTTGCGCCAGTTCGGCGATATCGACCGAACGCCGCGCACCGACCGCCATCACCCGCGCCTCCTGGCCGAGTTCATAGGTTTTTGCGCCGGCGACGCGGCTGACAAAGCCTTCCTCGATCAGCGAGGCGAGGATGCGCAATGTCGTCGCCTTGTTGAGCGATGTAGCGTCGGCGATCTCGGTCAGACGCAGCGGCGAACGTTGCGCCAGCACCCGCAGGATCGCGCACACTTTCTGGATCGCGTTGAATTTGTCGGGCTGGCCCGAAACGATTTGCGGCTTCTTCTTGCCCGCTCTCGCCGGCGCCTGAACGATGGACGCGGTCATGCCGCCCTGCCCTTGCGCATCGCGCTGGAATAGCGCGGGCAGATTTCTTCCGCAAAGCGCGTCATCATCTTTTGCCGGATCGCCAGGGGTGTGCCCGGCGTCGCGCAGGACACCATGAAGTAATTGAAGCCGAGTGACATCAGCGTGTCGATCCGCCGGCAGATCGTCTCGGCGCTGCCGACCAGATTGGAATCCAGGAAGGGCCCGAGTTCGGCAGGATCGGTCATCTTGCGCAGGTTGGCGAACATCCGGCTGAAGTCGGCATATTCGGGGATGCCGACCCACGGGTTGGCGTCGGCCTCATAGTGATCGGCCTGCAACGCGAAATAGGGTGGATAATAGCGGCGGCCAAGCTCGCGTGCCTCCTCGTCGGTATCGGCGATGAACAGTTTCACCGAGATCGGCAGGATCGCCCCGTCCGCCTTGGCGCCGGCGCGCGCCCGCCAGCGTTCGAGGATCTTGACCAGCAAGCCATCCGGGAAGGTCGACAGGCAAATCGGCGGAATGCCGAGATCGCCCATCACCTCGGCGCTCGCAGGGCTGCCGATCGCGCCATAGAAGTGCACGGGCTTGCCGACGGGATCGGGGCGGATGCGGATCGGCTTTTCGATGTTCCAGAACTGGCCGCGATGCGAAAACGGCTTTCCGGCCAGACCCCTGTTCGACGATCTTGAACACTTCCGAAAAGCGCGCGCGGCCTTCGTTCATGTCGATATTGTAGGCGTCATATTCCATTTTTGCGGTGCCGCGCCCGATCCCGAGATGCAGCGTGCCCTCCGTCAAGCCGTTCAGCATGGCGATTTCTTCCGCCAGCCTTAAGGGGTGATACCAGGGCAGCACCAGCACCGAGGTACCGAGCGACAGGTCTGGGAATTTCGCGGCGATATGCGCCATCATCAGCAGCGGACTTGGGGTCGGATAGTAGTCGCTGAAATGATGCTCCAAGAGCCAGGCCGCGTCATAGCCGAGCCGGTGGCCCAGCGCGCAGTCCGCGAGCAGGTCATGATAGAGTTGCTGGTCAGGCACCCCGGCCACATCAGCCGCTGCCGCCTGGAATCCGAACCGAACGTCCTGCATCGATCGCCTCTCCGCTACGCCCCGATCCTAGAGAGTGCGGCGCGTGCGCGACAGAGCCTTATTCCACCTGATGAAACTCCAAACCGAAATATTTGCCGATATTGCAGCGCTTCCTGATCCTTCTACAATAATATTCCGCTAGGCGAACCCGTCATCCGCGGATGTCCGCCGGATCGTGACCAGCGCACAGAGGCTCACGACGGCGCAGAAGGTGAGGTAATATCCGGGCGCGAGATTGCCGAACACGGCAAAGCTTCCCATCCAGGTCATGGTCGCCGGCGCCATGCCGCCGAATATCGTGACGCCGATGTTGTAGCTCAAGCCGAGGCCCGTGGCGCGCGTTGCCGGCGGAAACAGTTCGGACATCAGCGCCGCCAGCGGCCCGAAATAGATGGCCTTCATGGCGCCGAGGCAAAGCACGACCAGAAGGATCACCATCGGCGTCGGCGTTCGCGTCAAGATCAGGAAGGCCGGAAAGACCGACACCAGCAACAGCAGACAAAGCGCGATCATGTGCGTGGTGCGTCCGATCCGGTCCGAGATCATGCCCGCGATCGGCGGCAACAGCGTCACGGCAACGCCAGCGGCCAGCGCCGCCTGAAACCCGACCGACGGCGGCAGCTTCAGCGTTTTGACCACATAGGTCGGCATGTAGACGATCAAATAGTTGACCGAGGTCGTCACCGCGATTGCGCCGATCCCGAGCAGCGCGCGAAGCTTTTGCTCGGCGAACACCTTGGCCACCACGGATTCGTGTTTGGCGGCAGGCGGCGCGGTCGCGTCGTCGATATTGTTGCGGATGTAGATGCCGATCGGCCCGATCAGCACGCCGAACAGGAAGGGAATCCGCCAGCCCCAGGATTGCAGGTCGGCGGGGCCATCGTCGCGGTGAGCCAGGCGCCAAATCCCGCCGCCAGCAATCCGCTCAGCCCCTGGCTCGCGAATTGCCAGCTTGCGACGAAGCCACGCCGGTGCGGCATATGCTCCACCAGAAACGCGGTCGAGCTGCCGAATTCGCCGCCGGCGGAAAAGCCCTGCACCAGACGTGCGACGATGACCGCGATCGGCGCCAGAAGGCCGATGGTCGCGTAGGTCGGCATCAACGCCAGCGACAGCGTACCGAACGTCATCATGACGATGGAAACCATCAGCGACGCCTTGCGGCCGTAACGATCGGCATAGGCGCCAAGCAGAACCCCGCCGATCGGACGCGCCAGGTAGGACAGTCCGAACGTGCCGAAGGTCAGCAGCAGCGACGTGGTCGGGTCGTCGTTCGGAAAGAAGGCCTTTGACACATAGATGGCGAAATAGCCGTAAACGGCGATGTCGTACCATTCCAGCGCGTTGCCGATCGAGGTGGCGACGATGAGTTTTGTCACGTCCCGTTGTTTCGGCACATCAGCTACTTCACGCCCTTCGGCCGCGGATAACGCCATCTAGAATCCCTTTCAGTGACCCTGTTGTGTCGCTCATGTCCTCTGTGATTTGGGCGGCTTCTCACCCAGATCCCAGAACAGGCCCGCCATGATAGCCAGCGCTTCCTCGGTCACCGGCAGCAGAATGTGTTCGTCCGGCGCGTGTTGCGAGCAGCCGGGATAGGAGTGCGGAATCCAGATCGTCGGCAGGCCGAGCCCTTCCGCAAACACGCCGTTGGGCAGCGAGCCGCCGATATTCGGCAGGATCGCCGGCGCCTTGCCCGTGGTCTGCCGGATCGAGTTCGCCGCCCAACTGACCCATGGGCTGTCGAAATCGGTACGCGACGCGCCAAACCGCTGCTGCCCGCTGACTTCCACCATCGGAAAGCCGTTGCCGTGCAGATACGCCCGAACCGCGTCGACCACCTTTTCATATTCCGTGCCGACCACGAAGCGCAGCTGCAGCACGGCGCGCGCTCTGCCCGGAATCGCGTTCGCCGGCTGCTCGACATTGCCCGATGACATCGCCAGCACTTCCAGCGTGTTCCAGGCATAGACGCGTTCGGCGGCGGACAGGCCATCCTCGCCCCAGTTCTCGGAAACTTGCGGCTCATCCGCCGTGGGCTCGACCTCCACGTCGGCAAGTGCGGCGCGGATCTGGTTCGAAATCCGCGGCGGCTTCATTACATCCAGCTTCATCCGCCCCCTGTGATCGACCAGCGCGGCGATGGCGTTGGCCAGGATGGTCGCGGGATTGGCGAGCAGGCCACCCCAATTGCCGGAATGATTGCCGCCTTCGCGCAGGTTTACGTCGAGATGGATTCGCACGCCGCCACGGCAGCCGAGGAAGACGGTGGGACGATCCGCCGAAAGCCGCGGACCGTCGGAAGCGAGCAACAGATCGGCCGCGAGTTCCTCGATGCAGCGACTGGCAGACCTGCGCCAGATCCGGCGAGCCGATCTCCTCGCTGGTCTCGATCAGGAACTTGGCATTGAAGCCGAGCTTGCCGCCGCGCGCCTCGCGGACGGCGCGCAGCGCCGCCATGTTGATGCTGTGCTGACCCTTGTTGTCGGCGGTGCCCCGGCCATAGACGCGATCGCCTTTGGTCGTGGTCTGCCACGGATCAAGATTGTCGCGCCATTCGCCGACCATGCCGCCCACGACGTCGCCATGGCCATAGGACAGGACCGTCAACAGCGAAGGATCCTCGCGATAGTCCGCCAGCAGATACGGGCCCTTGCCGATCGGCGACTCGATTACCCGGGTCGAAAACCCGAGTTCCTCAAATGCAGGCTGCAATCCTTCCACGAGATAGGCGCGCAAGGGATCGCCCGGCAGGGGTTCCTGGCTCTGCGTCTGAAACCCGACCCTGCGGTTGAGCTCGGCAAGAAACGCTCCGGAGTGAAGCTGCTGACGTGCACTTGCGATCGCGTCGTCTCTGGTCGCCATGATGTTCCCTAGCACTCTATGAATCCGGTTCAGTCCCTATTATCGAGATATCGCGAGCACCGGAAGTGCAGCCTCGGCAAATGGGCCTTGCCAAAACGCCCGGGAATGCAACAATTCGCCGTTGGAAACGCCACTTATGAAGAAACAGATCCGGCTCAACGCCTTTGCCATGAACTGCGTGGCGCATCAGTCGCCCGGACTGTGGACCCATCCGCGCGACCGCACCATCGACTATAACCGGCTGCCCTACTGGCTCGATCTGGCGAAGACGCTGGAGCGCGGCCGGTTCGACGGCCTGTTCCTCGCCGACGTGCTCGGCGTCTATGACGTGTACGGCGACAGCCCGGATGCCGCGCTGCGCAATGCCACGCAGACGCCGGCCAACGAGCCGCTGATGCTGATCCCGGCGATGGCGGCGGTGACGCAAAATCTCGGCTTCGGCGTCACCAGCAATCTGTCGTTCGAGCCGCCCTATCCGTTCGCGCGGCGGATGTCGACGCTCGATCATCTGACCGAAGGCCGGATCGGCTGGAACGTGGTGACCGGCTATCTCGACAGCGCCGCGCGCGGCGCCGGCAAGGACAAGCAGACCGCGCATGACGACCGCTACGACGATCGCCGACGAATATATGGAACTGGTCTACAAGCTCTGGGAAGGCAGCTGGGAGGATGACGCCGTGCTGCGCGATCGCGCGCGCGGCGTCTTTGCCGATCCCGCCAAGGTACATCGCATCGAGCACGAAGGGACCAACTACCGGCTCAATGCCATTCATCTGAGCGAGCCGTCGCCGCAGCGTACGCCGGTGCTGTATCAGGCCGGCACCTCGCCGCGCGGACGGCAATTCGCGGCCCAACACGCCGAATGCGTGTTCATGTCGGGGCCGTCGGCGAAAATCATCGGCGCCACGCGTCGCCGGTATCCGCGAGCTCGCTGCGAAGGGTGGCCGCAACCCCGCCGAGATTCTGATGTTCAGCATGATGACGATCATTCTCGGCCGCACCGAAGCCGAGGCCAAGGCAAAATACGCCGACTATCGCCGCCACATCAATGCCGAGGGCGCGCTGGCGCTGATGTCGGGCTGGACCGGCGTCGACTTCTCCAGCTACGACCTCGACCAGCAGGTCCGCCACGTCCAGAACGACGCCGGCCGCACCGCGCTCGACAACGTCACCCGCGCCGATCCGGATAGGGTCTGGACCGTGCGCGAGGTCGTCGAACATGTCGGCATCGGCGGCGCCGGACCGGTCGTGGTCGGCACGCCGGAGAAGGTCGCCGACGATATCGAGGCCTGGTTCGAGCAGACCGATGTCGACGGCCTCAACGTCGCGTTCGCAACTTCGCCCGGCGATTTCGAGGACATCGCCGACATGCTGGTGCCGGAACTGACCCGCCGCGGTCGCTACAAGGACGCCTACGCGAGCGGCACTCTGCGCGAGAAGCTGTTCGGCGCCGGCCGCGCGCGGCTGACGGCGGAGCATCCGGCCGCGCAGTACCGGCCGCATATGAACGCGAAGGCGGCGGAATAACGGACCTGTAGGGTGGGCAAAGGCGCGCTTGCGCCGTGCCCACCAACTTTCCGATTGCGCGATAGAATGGTGGGCACGCTTCGCTTTGCCCACCCTTCTGTAACGGGCCTCCAAAGGTCAATCCCTTTTGCGTTATCCGCTCGCCGGGGTCTCGCTTCTGTACGGGGTCGGCGCAGGGCCGCCACCTGATGGGGTTGGAAGAGGATAGGTCGACCAATCTACGTTCGCGTGCTCACGAAGCTACCTGGTGGGCAACGGCCTGACCTGATCCATCGTCCCGGCGAAGGGACTTCGCTTCGAGAAGGCCTGGTGTCGTGACCCGCCCGAAAACTGTTGCGCCTCTCCCTGTTAGACTGTTGCTGCAGCGTTGAACGATGTTCCGTCGGCAAGCATGCGGTGCATGATCACCGCAAGCCTGCGCGCCAGCGCCACCTTGGCTTTGCTCATGCCGGCGCGCCTGGCGATCCGCATCGCCCAGCTCTTCAATTGCGAGCAGCCCTTGAGCGGCTTCGTCAGCATGACGTGGGCCGCCTCGTAGAGCGCGGTGCGTACCGAGCTGTCGCCGATCTTGCTGATCCGGCCGGTGTAGTCGGTCTCACCGGATTGATGCTTCTTCGGGGTTAGCCCGTAATGGGCTCCTGCCTGCTTCGACGATTTGAACCGGCCCGGGTCGTCGATCGCGCTGGCATAGGTCAGCGCCACGATCGGGCCGACCGCCGGCGTCGACATCAGCAGCCGTGCCCGCGTGTCGGAGCGCGCCATCTTGCGCACCTGCTTCTCGAAAGCTGCAAACTCCTTCCGCAGCACCGCACGAACCGCCAACAGCGCATTGGCGATCACCTGGAGGTGCGGATGGCCCACCACAAGTTCCTCGATCCGTCCCGCGAACTCACGCTCCGTCGTCTTGCCAACCTTCAGCCCAAAGCCACGCAGTATCCCGCGCAGGCTGTTCTCGACATCGTGAAGCTTCGATTGCACCAGCTTCCGCGCCGTTAGCAGCGTTCGGGTCTCTTGCGCACTGATCGATTTGCAGTGTACCGGCCGGAACCAGCCCAGCCGCATCAGTTGCGCAATCCCGCGCGCATCGTTGCGGTCAGACTTCACTGGCATCGCCTCGAACGCCTTCCGTACATGCCGCGTCTCCAGCAGTTCGACCGCCAGCCCCGCTTCCCGCATCGCCGCAAAAAGCCACTGCGACAACGGCCCGGCTTCCAGCCCGATCCGCTCAAGGCCGAAGCCGAGCGAAGCGAACCAGGCGATCAGCGCCTCGGGATCACTTGCCACCTTCGCTTCCCGCACAATCTTACCGCTCGCATCCACAACGCACACACTCGAGCATTCCAATGACACGTCGATTCCGGCATAATGGTCCATGGTCGTCTCTCCTCGATGCTTGGAGCGAGGCTCATCCCTCGACTCCGTCACACCATCAATGTGAGGGACGACCGCCCGCCCTCCAAGCAAGCCGCGCGCAGCGCGCCATCAATAGCGCCGTAGCAAGCGCGGCCTGCTTGGAGGGCAGACCGGGGCCCGTTACCCCATCTACGGTCTGTATCGATCGGTCCTTCAATTGACCGCGTTATTGACCACCACCTCGATCAGCTTCGCGCCCGGCCGGCTGAATGCCGACTTCAGCACGGACTTCAACTGGCCGGGATCGGTGACTTTCGTCGCTTCCAGCCCGAGCGATTTTGCCAGCGCCGTGAAATCCACCGGCGGATCGATGAAATCCATGCCGACGTAATGATCGTCGCCGTGGAAGGCGAGCAGCCGCTGCTTGATGATGCGGTAGCCGCCATTGTTGACGATGATGAAGGTCAGCGGCAGCTTGTGATTGGCCGCGGTCCACAGCGACTGGATCGAATACATCGATGCTGCCGTCGCCGGAGTAGCACACCACCGGCCGGTCGGGATTGGCGAGGCTGACGCCGACCGAGGCCGGCAGGCCCCAGCCGATGCCGCCCGAGGCCAGCGCGTGATAGCCGTAGCGATCGCGATGCGGCCGCAGCGCCAGCATCTGGCGCGCCGACGTCAGGCCTTCGTCGACCAGGATGGCATTGTCGGGCATCGCTTCGACCACCTGCAACGACAGCCAGTCCGGATCGATCGGCGATTTATCACCGGCCTTCGAGATCTGGTCGACCAGCATCCTGCGCTTTGCGGTCCAGTTCTTCGACGCCAGCGCGGCCAGTCCCTGTCTTGGCGCGCGCTTCGAGCGCACTGCCGCCGGCGGCCTTGAGCGCCGGCACCAGCGCGCGCAGCGTCTCCTTCACGTCGGCCTTGATCGCGATCTCGGCGCCATAGTTCTTGGCGAGGTCCCAGTCGACGAGACCGACCTGCACGATGCGCCAATCCGTCCGGCAGCGGATCGACCTCGCTGTAGACCGACATCCGCAGCGGATCGGCGCCGAGCACGATCATGAGATCGTAAGGCGCGAGCGTCTCGCGCACCTGCTTTTGCAGCCGCGTCAGCGCGCCCATGAAGCACGGGCTCTCGGACAGGAAGCTGCGCGCCGTAGGGCGTCGACGACTGATAGGCCGGGCAGCCGAGCGCCTCCGCCAGCGCAGCCGCCTCCTGCAGCGCGTCGCTCTTGACGATCTCGTCGCCGGTGATGATGACCGGATGCTGCGCTTTCAGGATGCGCGCGGTCAGCGCCTGCAACGATTCATCCGACGGTTTGACGCGGGTGTCGACCCGGGTCGAGCGGCCAAGCTCGATGCCGGCTTCCGCGTTGAGAATATCGCCCGGCAGCGAGATGAACACCGGCCCGGTCGGCGGCGTGGTCGCGATCTTGGCGGCGCGGCGCACGATCCGCGGCAGATCCTCCAGCCGCGTCACCTCGACCGCCCATTTTACCAGCGGCTCGGCCATCTGCACCAGCGGGCCATACAGCACCGGCTCCATCAGCCCGTGGCCCTGCTCCTGCTGGCCGGCAGTCAGGATCATCGGCGTGCCGGTAAATTTCGCGTTGAACAGCGAGCCCATCGCATTGCCAAGACCGGGCGCGACGTGGACGTTGCAGGCAACGAGCTTTCCCGAGGCGCGGCTGAAGCCGTCGGCCATCGCCACGACAAGGCTTTCCTGCATCGCCATCACATAGGTGAGGTCGGGATGGTCCTTCAGCGCGTGCATGATCGGCAATTCGGTGGTGCCGGGATTGCCGAACAGATGCGTGATGCCCTCGTCCTTCAGCAAAGCAAGGAATGCCGAGCGCCCGGTGATGCGATTTTTCATGTCCCCTCCTGCCCGCGGCGCGTTGGCCTGCGGGATCGGGCCAACATGACCGATCTCGCGGGGTGAGAGCAATGGACCGCCATCATGGCTGCCCTGCGCGGCCGGCCGCGAACGATTTCGCGGCAGCGCGGGTGAACCGCTGCGAGCTTGACTGAAGTCAACCATTATGTAATCAATCAGTTACACATTATGTCCCGGATCGAAGCCAAATCAGACGCCTTTCGCGCCATCGCGGATCCCACGCGGCGGGCCATCCTCGATCGGCTGCGCGCGGGCCCGGCCAATGCCGGTACGCTCGCCGCCGATTTTCGAACCAGCCGGCCGGCTGTTTCCCGCCATCTGAGGGTGCTGCGCGAAGCCCGTCTGGTCGTCGACACCCGGGTCGGGCGCGAACGCGTCTACGTCGTAAATCCGGTGCCGCTGCAAAGCGTCGCCGGCTGGCTTGAGGGCTACCGTGCATTCTGGCAGGCAAGTTTGACCAAGCTGAAGCGTAACCTGGAGGCAAAATGAGCGAGATCAGGACGCGCGCACGCGCCGTTGCAGATTTAGTCGACGGTCGCATCGTCGCCTCCGTCGAACTCGCCGCGCCGCCGGAACGGGTGTTCCAGGCCCTGGCCTCGCGCGAAATCGTCGACTGGTGGGTCAATCCAGGCGTATTCGACACGCGGGAATGGAGCGGCGATATCAGGGTCGGCGGACAGTGGCGCGCCTACGGTATCGCCCGAGGCCAGCCCTATGCGCTCGAGGGAAAATTCCTCGAAGTCGATCCGCCGCGAAAACTGGTCCAGACGTGGCATTTGGTCGGCGCGCCCGGCGCGCCATCGACGGTGACCTATGTTCTGGAGCCGATCGACGGCGGCAGCCGTCTCACCGTGCATCACTCCGATATTCTCGCGCCCGATCAGCGAAGCAATGTCGGCGCCGGCTGGCGCACGCAGCTTCGAGCGGCTCTCTGAAATCCTGTCGGATCAACGCGGAGGGAGCACCGATGGGGTATGATGAAAAGGCGGCGATGCGGATACGCGAACTGCTGGCGAGCCGGACCGACGTGGCCGAAAAGAAGATGATGGGCGGTCTTTGCTTCATGGTCGGCGGCCACATGTGCTGTTCCGCCAGCGGCAGGGGCGGACTTTTGGTCCGCGTCGGGCCGGATGCGCATGCGTCGGTGCTAGGCGAGCCGCACGTCCTGCCGATGGAAATGCGCGGCCGCACCATGACCGGCTTTGTCCGCGTCGCCCCAGAGGGCTACCGAACCGACGCCGCACTGAAAAAATGGGTCCGGCGCGGCGTCGATTTCGTGGCGTCGATGCCGGCCAAATCGCCGGCGCGAAAAAAGCCTCCGGGCAAATCTGCAAAACGAAAACCAGCGGCCTGATCAGAACATCCCCTCCTGCTTGCCGCGCTTCTTCTTTTTCGAGCGCTGCCAGACCACGCCTGGAAACCCTTTCAGCGGCACCAGCGGCTCGCCGGCATAGGCCCATTCCTGCAATTCCTCGATCGCGATGTGATAGAGCGGCTGCCGGCCGGTGCGGCCCGAGAACAGGGCGCGGGGGATGTTCACCATATGCGGCGAGCGCGGGCGTTCGTAGAACAGCGGCGTGCCGCAATGCGCGCAGAAGCTGCGCACGGTTTTTGTCGATTTGTCCTCGTAGCGCGTGATCGCAGTCTTGCCCCTGGTGACGCGAAGGCGCTTGCGCCAGCTTCCGACATAGGTCGCATAGGCCGCGCCATGCGCGCGGCGGCTCGATGCCGAATGATCATGCCAGGCCCAGCGTGCGGGAACGTCGATCTCGAAGCCGACTTTGCCGCACAGGCATTGGCCGGCGGCCGGCTTTCCGAGCGCCACGGCCTTTGGCTTTTCCTCGTCTCCGCCTGAGCGCGACGTCTTCTGGACGAACGGATGATTCCGTGCGCTTCGCTCACGGCTGCCTCGCCGCTCCAACTCGTCGTGAACGGGATAATCGGTATAGCCGGCTTCCTCGCCGCCATAGAACGTCGCGCGGTTGTACGGCGTCAGCGGAAAACCGCGCTGCAGGCGCCGCGGCAGATCCGGATTGGAGATGAAGATGCGGCCGAACGCGATCGCGTCGGCATGGCCGGCGGCGATCGCCGCATCCGCGGTCTCGCCGGTGAAGCCGCCGGCGGTGATCAGCACGCCGTTCCAGATCGGCCGGAACAGCACCATCGCCGACGGCACATTCTGGTGATTGACCTCGGCGCGGCCGGCGCCGCTGGAGCGCGGCTCGATGAAATGCAGATAGGCCAGCCCGAGCGGATTGAGCGATTGGATCGCGTGGGTGTAGAGCGGCATCGGGTCGGGCTCGCCGCTGCCGTTGGCAACGCCATACGGCGACAGCCGCACGCCGACCGGTCGGCGCCCCAGACCTCGACCACGGCATTCGTCACTTCCATCAGGAAGCGCGTGCGGTTCTCGATCGATCCGCCGTACTGATCGGTGCGCAGATTGGTGTGCGACTGCAGGAATTGCTCGATCAGATAGCCGTTGGCGCCGTGAATCTCGACGCCGTCGAAGCCGGCCTTCAGCGCATTTTTCGCGCGCCTGCCGATAGGCGTCGATCACGCCGGGAATCTCCGACGTCTCCAGCGCGCGCGGCGTCTCGTAGGGCACCGCCTTGCCGTCAGCGGTCCCGGTCTTCAGATTCGGCGGATCGGCACCGCCGACGGCGCGACCGGCAGCGCGCCGCCGGGCTGGAACGAGGAATGCGAGACGCGCCCGACATGCCAGAGCTGGAGAAAGATCACGCCGCCCTTGGCATGAACGGCATCGACGACTTCCCGCCATCCCGCGATCTGCTGCTCCGTATAGATGCCCGGGTACACCGGGATTGCCAAAGCCGGTCGCCATCACCGGCGAGGCTTCGGCGATCAGCAACCCGCCCGGCGTCGCGCGCTGGGCGTAATATTCGGCGTTCAGCGGCCGCGGCGCGAGAGAGCGGCTTCGCTGCCCGCATCCGCGTCAGCGGCGCCAACGCGAGGCGATGGTTGAGCTGGTAGGGACCGATCTTGAGTGGCGAAAACAACGATGGAAAGTTCATGCCTGCGCCCTGAATTTTCTTCTATGATTGAGATATGTAACCGGTTCATCATGTTGGCAAAAGGCTCCGGTGGCAATCTGACCGAGCGGCGCGAGAAAGCAGGTCTTCCATGCCCAAATCCGTAGCCAGCCCGCTTCCTTCCCTGAGCGTGCGCATCGACCTCGACACCGAGGGCCGGATCGGACCGGGCAAAATCCATTTGCTGGAGAATATCCATGCCTGCGGCTCGATCTCGGCAGCCGGCCGCGCCATGGACATGTCCTACAAGCGGGCGTGGGATCTGGTCGACGAGATCAACCGCATCTGCCGCCAGGCCGCGGTCGAACGCCAGACCGGCGGCAAGAACGGCGGCGGCGCGGTGCTGACGCCGTTCGGCATCTCGCTGGTCGCGCGCTACCGCAAGATCGAACGGGACGCTGCGACCGCGGTACGCAAGGACTTGCAGGCGCTGCGGACAGATATCGGGCGCGCGAGGAAGACCGCGGGGCGGTGATGAAATGAGAATGGCGACCGAAGCCGCCATTCCCAAAGCGAATCCGGCGTCATTCTCAGGTGCGAGCGCAGCGAGCCTCGAAGGATGAGCAGCCACGGGCTGTCGTCCTTCGAGACGGCCGCGTTGCGGCCTCCTCAGGATGACGATGATAGAGTGAGTGAACAGCTACAATCCTAACCCGTCTTGATCCAGACCGCCTTGACGTTGAGATACTCCTCAAGGTGCTGCTTGCCGGACTCGCGGCCGTAGCCGCTCATCTTGTAGCCGCCGAACGGCACCGCCGGGTCCATCGCCTGATAGCAGTTGACCCAGACCGAGCCGGCGCGCAGCGCTTTCGCGATCCTGTGCGCCTTGCTGACATTGGTGGTCCACACGCCGCTGCCGAGCCCGAAGGTGGTGGCGTTGGCGCGCTGGATCAGGTCGTCGGTGTCCTTGAACGAGATCGCCGAGATGACGGGGCCGAAGATCTCCTCCTGCGCGATCCGCATATTGTCCTGGACGTTGGCGAACACCGTCGGCGGCACGAAATAGCCTTTCGACAGCGCGCCTTCGGTCAGCCGCGCACCGCCGGCCAGCGCCGTCGCGCCTTCCTTCTGGCCGATCGCGAGATAGCCGGAGACGCGCTCCAGCTGCTGCTCCGACACCAGCGGCCCGATCTGCGTGTTGGGATCGAGGCCGTTGCCGACCTGCAGCTTCTTGCCGAATTCGGCGACGCGGCCGACGAACTCGTCATAGATCTTGTGCTCGACGAACAGCCGCGTGCCGGCGCTGCAGATCTGGCCGGAATTGGCGAACACCGCCATCGCCGCGCCCGGCACCGCCGCATCGAGATCGGCATCGGCGAACACGATGTCGGGCGACTTGCCGCCGAGCTCGAGCGAGACGCGCTTGAGGTTGCCGGCCGACGCCCGGACGATCGACTTGTCCGGTGACATGCGAGCCGGTGAAGGCGACCTTGTCGACGCCGGGATGCGAGGCAAGCGCAGCGCCCGCGGTTTCGCCATAGCCGGGCACGACGTTGACGACGCCGGGCGGAATGCCGGCTTCCATGCACAGTTCGCCGAGCCGCAGCGAGGTCAGCGGCGCCTCTTCGGCCGGCTTCAGCACCACCGTGCAGCCGGTGGCGATCGCCGGGCCGATCTTCCAGACGCTGGCGCCGAGCGGACCGTTCCAGGGAATGATCGCGCCGACGACGCCGACCGGCTCCTTCAGCGTGTAGGAGAAGATTTCGCCGGGCAGCGAGTTCTCGATGGTCTCGCCATGCAGCGCGGTCGCCTGCCCGGCGTAGTAGCGCAGCATGCCGAGCACGCGCAGCTTGTTGCCGCGGGTGCGGCTGATCGGCGCGCCCATGTCGAGGGTGTCGAGCTGCGACAGTTCCTCGAAATTCTTCTCGACGAGATCGGCGAGCTTGAGCAGCAGGGTCTGCCGCTCGAACGGCTTGACCTTGCTCCACGGTCCCTCGAAGGCGCGGCGGGCCGCGGCGACCGCGCGGTTGATGTCCTCGGCATCGCCCTCGGCGACGGTGGCGAGCAGTTCGCCGGTCGCCGGATTATGCGTCTCGAATTTCTTGCCGGAGGCGGCGTCGACCCATTTGCCGTCGATCAGCATCTGTCTTGTAGGAACCATTCGCATAAGGATGGCGCGTGATCGGAATTGCCTGCGTGACAGCCATGTCTGCACTCCCTTGAAGTCAGTTCGCGTTTCGCGATGTGTTTGCGGGGATCGTTATATCCGAAATTCTACAGCGGCGGCCGAAACCGTAAAGCGGGCCGCGCCGGTCGGAGGGCGCGTGGAACGAAGACCTCCCATGCCGGTTCGTGCATGGTCGCGCTCGCCGATGTAGAGCTAGTGAATGCGCCAGATATTTGTCCGAGGAGAACGCCGATGCCCCATCCCGCGATGTCGCCCAATCATGTCGCCGTGATCACCGGAGGCGCGTCCGGCATCGGGCTCGCCGCCGCGATGCGGTTCGCGCAGTTCGGCATGAAGGTCTGCATCGCCGATCTCGGCGCCGACCGGCTCAAGGAGGCCGCGACAAAACTGGCATCGCTCGCGCCCGGCGGCGCCGACAATATCATGACCGCGGCGGTCGATGTCAGCCATGTCGACGAGGTCGCGGGCCTGGAAGCCGCGGTGCAGAAGCGGTTCGGCGGCACCGATATTCTGATGAACAATGCCGGCATCGGCCCGGACAGCAGCAGTTTTGGCCCGCTGGAGAACTGGCAGCGCATCCTCGCCGTCAATCTCTGGGGCGTCATTCATGGCTCGCAGATTTTTGCCCCTTACATGATCGAACGCGGCCGGCCCGGCCTCATCATCAACACCGGCTCGAAGCAGGGCATCACCACCCCGCCCGGCGATCCCGCCTACAATGTCTCCAAGGCCGGCGTGAAGGCGTTCACCGAGGCGCTGCAGCACGAATTGCGCAACATTGACGGTTGCAGCATCAGCGCGCATCTGATGATCCCGGGTCATGTCTTTACCGGTCTCACCGCGCGCGGCCGCACCGAAAAGCCCGCGGGCGCCTGGACGCCGGAGCAGACCGTCGACTTCATGATCGCGCGCATCGATGCCGGGGATTTTTATATCCTCTGCCCGGACAACGACGTGCCGCGGTCGCTCGACGAGCGGCGTATGCTGTGGGCGGCGGGCGACATCGTCGAGAACCGCCCGGCGCTGTCGCGCTGGCATCCGGATTATGCGGAGGCGTTTGCGAAGTTTGTGAAAGGGTCGTGAGAGGCGCTGCCCGAGGTGTCGTCCCGGCGAACGACGCCGCGGCGGTTATTGTACAGAAGGTGTCCAACGCCAGCGTCCTCACCGATGAGCCGCGGTGTATGGGTCCCGGGTCAAGCCCGGGACGACGTTGTTGGAATACCGTGTTCAATTAAGCATGCCATCTAAGCATGCCATCGCATTCTCGCGGCTCAATCCGCCCGAGTTTTGCTGTTCGCTTCCCGCCCTCGGAAATCAGAGGGCGCAGGGAAGGCCGGGTGCGCGCTGCACCCGCGGTCTCGTGCGCAAATGCACAGAGCAAAAACGCACACGAGCATACAGGTTCAGCGGAGGCACTCCGACCTTCCCTGCGCAATGGTTTTACGGCTTATAGCGCGCTCTCCTCGGTGATCGGCTCTCTTGTCACCGTCGCCTCGCGGATACTTTTGCGAGACTTGACGCCAGCATCGAGGCGTCAGAACCACACGACTTCGCCGTCCGCTTCAGCGCCGTTCGTCACAGGCACCTCCACGTCCACCGCATCCCGCCCCGCGTTTCGTGACGATCGCGAGCGCCCCTCTTGTCGGGACGAGACGGGCGAAGTTCTAAAGTTGATTTGCCCGACGCGGCAAGAGGGATATTTTCTCAAGTGAGGCTTGACAGGTTTTGGTGATTTGCCCGTCGGGTCGGGTTTTTGCGCGTCTCGCCCGGTGCGCCAGCAGGCGCTACAGCGTTTCCTGCTTGTGCCCGCATTGCTTGCAGACGAATTTGACCCGGGTCGCGCCCTTTTCCGCCTGCAGGCGGTTGGGCGCGCCGCATTTGCCGCAGGTGGTCTCGATCCTGGTATTGCCCTGTTTGATGACCAGGGCCTTCTTTTCCATCGTCTCGCGGATCAGGCGCTCGGCCTCCTCGCGCATCGCTTGCTTATCCATCCGCCGCACCTGTCTTGAACGCAGAGCCCGATCGGTTCTGATTAGATCAGAACCGGGCTCTTGTGTTTATTTTGACGCGTTTTCTTGACGCGAACCGGTACCCACTTCGCTCGAAACCGCTATGGGCACCCACCTATCATGGTTTTATGTCCGTCGTCACGCCGCTTCCGGCGTCAATGCCAAAAGGCGACGCACCAGCGCGAGCGCGGTTTCGGTGGCGGGATAGGCTGAAATAACGGGCACCGCGAGCACGATGAGGTCGACGGGATCGTGCGACAGAATGATCACATGTGTGGCATTGTTGGCCTTCATCAGCGACATCATCAGGATACCCTGCCGCCGCGTCTCGCTGCCGGCGATGCCGCGCTCCGACATCGGACATCCATGCTGACGGAAGCGGCGCAATCATCTCCCGCATATGAACAGGATCACGTTTCCCGGTCATTTAAACTTGAACGGCAGGGACGTTGTCGAACCGTCGACGTTTTGTTAGCGTGCATGGATTGCAACCTGCTATCTCTGGTTTGAACTGACGGAAGCGGCATTTGCGACGGCCGACAGCGATCCGAAGATGATCCAGCCGTCGTAGCCAATATCGAAGCTACAACCTGACCTGAAAATCGTTGGGCATTCCGAAAACACTTCGGAACGGCTGCGATTCCGAATTCCTTTTTTCATTGATCAACATCATGGGAGACGAGCATGAGTGCCCAATCTGCCAAAATCAGCAATGCGGTCGAGCTTCCCAACAGCGTCCATCAATTGCCGACCGGATCGAAAGCGATGCGCCGCACCAGCGAGCAGCGCTGGATCGAACTCACCGTCGGCGTTCGCCGCAGCCAGCAGTTGCCGGATCTGTCCAGTCTGGACGACAAGCTTCCGGGAGCGCGCACCTACATGACCCGCGATCAGCTCGCGAGCCAGTATGGCGCGGATGAGAAATCCGTCGCGGCGATCGAGGCCTTTGCCAAGGCCAACAACCTCGTCGTCACCCACAAGGAGACGGTCTCGGCCCGGATGGGCCTTGCCGGCACCGTTGCCGCTGTCAGCAAGGCCTTTGGCGTCACGCTGTTCGACTACTCGCATCCGAAGCTCGGTGACTTTCACGCCCGCACCGGGCCGGTGCACGTGCCGCCGGAAGTCGCCGACGCGATCACCGGCGTGTTCGGCCTGAACAACCATCGCGTTCTCAGGCGTACGTTGCAGTCGCACACGGTGGCGGCAAGCGCGGCCAAGGCCGCGAGGGCCTGGTTCATCCCGACCGAACTCGGCGATATCTATAATTTCCCAACTGGAAACGCCGAGAAGCAATGCATCGGCCTGCTCGAGTTCGGAGGCGGCGTCGACACCGGCGACCTCACCAGCTATTTCCAGACCATCCAGCAACCGGCCCCCAACGTGCAGGTCGTCGCGGTCGACGGCGTTTCGACCGATCCGACCGCCGACCCCAACTCGACCGGCGAAGTCATGCTCGACGTCGACGTTGCCGGGGCGCTGGCCAGCGGCGCCAAGATCGTGGCCTATTTCGCGACGTTCGACGAGAAGGGACTGGTCGACGTGCTGGCCAAGGTGGTCAGCGATTCCGAAAACGACCCTTCGGTGGTCTCGATCAGCTGGGGCTGGGACGAGAACGAGAACTTCAACAACAGCGGCGTCATCTGGTCGCCGGCCGCGATCGCGCACTGCAATGCGAGTTTCCTGGCTGCCGCGCATCTCGGCATCACGGTGTGCGTCTCCACCGGGGATGACGGCGCGGAGGCACAGATGCAGGACGGCCGCGCGCATGTGAACTATCCGGCGACCAGTCCCTATGTCCTGGCGGTCGGAGGAACGACGCTTCACGTCCGCAAGAACGCGAGCGGCACCAACCAGATCACCGAGACGGTCTGGAACGATCGCGGAGGCGGCACCGGCGGCGGCGTCAGCGAAATCACGCCGGCCCCGGCCTGGCAGAACGGCAAGGTGGTCAAATCGATCAACCCCGGACATTTCGCGGGCCGGGCCATTCCCGACGTCGCGGCCGATGCCGATCCTGCGACCGGCTATCTGACCAAGTCGAACGGCAAGCTCACGGTGGTCGGCGGCACCAGCGCCTCCGCGCCGCTCTGGGCCAGCCTGATCGCGCGCATCAACGCGATCATGGGCAAACGGGTCGGCAACTTCAACGCGCTGCTCTACAGCAAATTCGGTCCGGGCAACGTGCTGCGCGACATCACCGCCGGCAACAATGACGTGGAAGGGCTGCTGAACGGCTCGTATCCGGCAGGTCCGGGATGGGATGCGTGCACCGGTTGGGGCTCGCCGGACGGCAAGAAGCTGCTGGCCGCGTTCCAGGGCAACCCGACGAGTTGAAGCGTTTCGCGGTTGGGGGAATGTCAAACGGTTACGAACCGGCCGTGCACGCAAGTGCCGGCCGGCAACTCGTCCCCGGTTCAATCGGCCCGGCGTGACTGCGTCAGCATGCCCGCAAAGGTCTTTGCAAAAGTGTGAGCATCGCCCGGCCATCTCGCCGACAAATAATGACGATCGCGGACGACAAAGGCCGGCGTCGCGTCGTCGACGGTGTCGCGCGCCAGGCCTGAGGTCTTGCGGCGAAACTGCGGATCGGCTTTCGGCACGTCGCAAAAATCTTCCGGACGCGCCAGCGCGCGCGTCACTTCCTGCTGCACCGACATAAAGCCCCTCGGCTGCCCGCTTTGCTCCAGATAGGTGCGGTAATAATCCGGGTCCCAGAACCGCGTGATCCGCGCCACCGACCAGGCGCTGTTCTCGAACGCCCAGGTCAGCGCGGTGGTGCGATATCCGCGCAGCACCGACTGCCCCGTCCGCTTCGCGCGGCTGCGCGCCGCCAGCAGCACGCCGTGGCAGATCGCCGCCACCGGTTTTTCCGTTTCGAAGAAATCGGCGACGATGTTTTGCAGGATTTCGCTTTCCAGATATTCGCGCATGCCCCGCGCGCGATGCCCGCCGGGAAGCAGCAGCGCATCGTATGCGGAAGGATCGACGGCGTCCCAGCGCAGCGGCGCGAGGTAATTCGCCTCAGTGATCATGTCGGCGTAAGCGGTCCGCGCATCGCGGTTGGCCCGCATCAGGAGCCCGACCAAAGGAAGATTCCGGAGCAGCGGAACGGCGCCCCAGGGATCGAGGCCCTTGCCCGTCAGCATCATATCGTCGGCGGCCGCAGGCCGGCCTTCGGGCGTCGCGAAAACGACGGTGTGTCCGGCACGCGCCAGCACCTGCCAACTCACCGCCGCTTCGCTCGGATCGAAATCCCGCGCCGGCAGCAGCACAAGGACGCGCGCCGTCATGCCCTCACACCGTCAGCACCGTCGATCCCGTGGTCTTGCGCGCGGCGAGATCGGCATGGGCCTTGGCGGCGTCCTTCAGCGGATAGGTCTGGTGCACCTCGATCTTGACCGCGCCTGATTTCACCACCTCGAACAGCTCGTCCGCCATCGCGACGAGGTTTTCGCGCTTGGCGGCATAGGTGTTGAGCGTCGGGCGGGTGACGTAGAGCGATCCCTTCTGCGCCAGCAGGCCGAGGTTGAGCGGCTCGACGTTGCCGGAGGACTGCGCCGAACAGCGCGGCGACGCCGAGCGGCGCCAGGCAGTCGAGCGATTTCAGGAACGTGTCCTTGCCGACGGAATCATAGACCACGGGCACCTTCTTGCCGCCGGTGATCTCGTCGACGCGCTTCACGAAATCCTCGCGCGTATAGACGATGGTGTGGGCGCAGCCATGGGCCTTGGCGAGCTTTGCCTTCTCGTCGCTGCCGACGGTGCCGATCACGGTGGCGCCGAGATGTTTTGCCCACTGGCCGAGGATCAGGCCGACGCCGCCGGCGGCGGCATGCAGCAGGATGGTGTCGCCGGCCTTGACGCGATAGGTCTGGCGGATCAGATATTGCGTGGTCAGGCCCTTCAGCATCATCGCAGCCGCGGTCTTGTCATCGATGCCGTCGGGCAGCTTCAGCAGGCGATCGGCCGGAATCAGCCGCGCTTCGGCATAGGCGCCGATCGGCGCGGCGCCATAGGCGACGCGGTCGCCGGCCTTCAGATCGGTGACGCCGGAGCCGACTTCCTCGACCACGCCGGCCGCCTCGCCGCCGAGGCCGCTCGGCAGTTGCGCGGGATAGACGCCCGAGCGGTTGTAGATGTCGACGAAGTTCAGCCCGACCGCGGTGTGGCGGATGCGCGCCTCGCCCGGACCAGGCTTGCCGATCGTGACTTCCTCCCAGACCAGAACTTCGGGGCCGCCGGTTTTGTGAAAACGGATGGCGTGCGTCATGGGATGACTCCTTCGGGTGAGATGAAAAAGAGATAGGATTTGGGTTCACGTCTCGACGATGACGTAATTGTCCTCGACATGGACCGGAAAGGTTTCGGCGACATACGGCCCCTTTTCGAGGCCCTCCACCAGCGCTTCGCCGCTTTCGACCGCGACCGGATATGACCGCACCTTGACCCGCTGCGGATCGAACCAGGACTGGCCGTTGCGCATGTCGAATTCCCAGCCGTGCCAGGGACAGCGCAGCATTTCGCCTGTGCGCGAGCGCTCATAGACGCCGGGCTCCGGCGAGGTCAGCCGCGCCACGCACGCCGCCTTCGCCAGCGGCGCGCCCTCGTGCGGGCAGCGGTTGAGCAGGGCGAAGAATTCGCCGTTGACGTGGAAGATGACGATGTCGCGTCCTTCCACGCCGAATACCTTGTTGCCGCCGAGCGGGATGTCCGAGGTGCGGGCGACGATGTGCCGGGTCATGTGCTTCGCTTAAAACTTGTACACCGCGCGGGCGTTGCTGCTGAAGATCTTGGTCCGTTCGATCTCCGTCAGCGGCGTCTTGAACGCAAAGCGCGGATCGTCAAAATCCCAATGCGGGTAGTCCGACGAGAACAGCAGGCGGTCGACGCCGACCCATTCGATCAGAGAGCGCAGATGTTTTGCTTCATCCGGCTCGTCGATCGGCTGCGTGGTGAACCAGAAATGCTCCTTCACATATTCCGACGGACGCCGCTTCAGATGCGGCACCTCGCTGCGGAAGCGCTCGAATTGCCGGTCCATCCGCCACATCGTCGACGGGATCCAGCCAAAGCCGCCCTCGATGAACACGATCTTGAGTTTCGGGAAACGCTCCGGAATGCCTTCGAGCACCAGGCTCGTGAGCATCGAGCCGCCATCGTATGCGCGTTCGACTGATGCTCCTCGCAATAATAGGACGGCCAGCCGCCGCCGGTCGGCGCGTGCCCGCCATAGCCGCCGACGTGAATGCCGAGCGGCAGGCCGAGTTCCTGCGCGCGTTCGTAGATCGGCCAGTAGCGGCGGCGCCCCAGCGGCTCGTTGGCGCGCGGGCAGACGTTGATCTGGACATAGCGGCCGGTTTTGGCGCAGCGCTCGATCTCGGCGATCGCGAGCTGCGTGTCGTCCTGCCCGGCCAGGATCGAGGCCTTCAGCCGGGGATCGCGGTCGGACCAGAACGCCAGCTGCCAGTCGTTGATGGCGCGCTGGATCGCGGCGCCGAATTCGAGGTTCTGTTGCGAGAAGATGAAGAGATCGAGCACCTGCAGGATGCCGTATTCGACATCGAGCGGATCGAGATGCTGCTTCTGCATGAAGGCGAGATCGGAGCCCGGAGGCCCGCCGGTCGGCGGCCAGGCGTCGCGCCGCGCGATCAGGGGTGAGGAGCGCGGATAGGGCGTGGTGCCGATATAGGGCGTCCGCAGATGGCTGCCATAGTTCCCGAAGATGCTCCTGCCAGCGTTTGGGCAGGAACTGATGCGAGGTCGGTATGCGAGTGAATGCTCGGATGCACGTCGCAATCGATGATGCGCAGCCGGCTCTTGGCGGCTGTTTCCTGCTCGAGAATGGGGCGGTCGATGACATCACTCATGCGATCCTCCTTCGATTACGAATGAAGCTTCAGCCGCGGAAAGGTTTCCAGCGGGTTTTCTTCGCACATGCGCGACGACGATACTCTCCGGCAGGTGCGGCGGCATCGGGTCGTCGCCGTCGAACTGCCAGTGCGGATAATCGGACGCAAACAGGAACATCTTGTCGGAGCCGATCTGCTCGATGACGTCGGCGACGCCTGCCGCATTCGGCGGGCCGTCGAACGGCTGCATGGTGACGCGGATATGGTCGCGGATGATCGAGGCCGGCTCGCGCTCGACCCAGGGCACCTCGACGCGCACGCCGCGCCAGGTCTTGTTGGCGCGCCACATGAAGGCCGGCAGCCAGCTCACGCCGGATTCCATCAGCACGACTTTCAGCCCGGGGAATTTGCCGAACACGCCTTCATAGACCAGGCTCAGGACTTGCGCCTGGAACGCCTGCGCTTCGGCCAGATAATATTCGTAGCGATAGGACGGCCAGCCGATCGAACTCGGCGCGCCGCGGTACTGGCTGCCGGCATGGATCGCGATCGGCAGCTTGTGCTTCTCGGCGGCCTGATACACCGGCCAGAAATGCCGCCGCCCGAGCAGCGTCTCGCCCTGCGACAGCACCAGCACCGAGACGAAGCGGTCGTCGCCGGCGCGGCGCTCGATTTCCTCGACCGCCAGATCCGGCGCCTGCATCGGCACCACGATCGAGGCGCGCAGTCTTGCATCCTTCGACAGCCATTCGGCCGCGATCCAGTCGTTGATCGCCTTGCAGAAGCCGGCCGCCATATAGGGATCGAACACCGCCTGCGCGCCATAGACCACGTTGCAGATCGCGTGGCTCGACACCGAGCTGGTCGAACGCGCCGCGCTGCACCATCGCGAGGTCAGCAGCCCGGCTTGCCTTCTGCCGGGCCGCCAGTCGGGCCGGCCGGAAAGCGGCATCGAGGGCGGATAGGAATTGAGGTCGAGGCCGTCGATGGCGCGGCTGACGACCTGCTCTTTCCAGTGGTCGTCGAGATAGGGCAGCAGCGTGGTGCGGGTTCCGCCCACCGCGGGATGAATATCGCAGTCGATCCGCGTCGCCGCCATGGAGGTTCCTCAGGGCTTTGTTTTTTGGCGGCAGGTCGCGCCGCGCGCGTAAATGTGCCGCCGGGGGCTGCGAAGCGCAAGGGCTTTACCCTCGGGCGGTCCTGTCCGGGCCGCACACCGGCCCTGCATTTGCCCGATCCCGGAGCCGACATTTACGAGATTGCGTGTGATAATTTTCACTCTCGGAGATTGCGGCCCATGTTACTGACGAACGTCGCTCAGACAATTTGCATCGACCGAGGAGGCAAAGATGAAATTTGGAAAACTGGCAGTCCTGACATTTTCGCTTTCGCTGGCGGGGGTGACGGCGGTCTCCGCGGCCCCTGTTACGGTATCGGGATCGGTAGCACTGGCGCTGGCCGGCGTGGTGGCGCCCTACTCGCTGCTGCCGTCCGCCCAGAAGAAAGCCGTCGCGGCGCTGTTCGGCGGCAAGAGCAGCATCAGCTACGCCAACAAGATCGTCGTCACTGCCGACAAGATCGTGTGCCGGACCTCCAATGTCGACATCACCGCGCGTTCCTGCGAACTGACCTTCAAGACGACCAAGCGCAACCTGACGGGGCGCGAGGCCAACGAGATCTATGCCACGCTGGTGATGGCGGGCGTCCCCTCCGACGGCGCCGCCGGATCGATCTTCGAGGCGCTCTCAAAACTCTCCTGCACCCTCGATCCCAAGGTGATCAAGGACAACGCCGGCGGCGGCGCCGACTGCTCGTTCGAGCCGGGCAACTGAGCCGCGCCCGATTGACAGGCATATCCATCCGAACCCAAATGTCCGCTTGAAGAAGAAGCGGGACGGGTCGCGTGGCAAACAGTTCGAATGAGACTTACGAATGCGACGCGCTGGTGGTCGGCTCCGGCGCCGCCGGCATGTCGGCGGCGGTCACCGCGGGGCATCGCGGCCTCAACGTCCTGATCGTGGAGAAGGAGCCGCGCTTCGGCGGCACCACCGCGCGCTCCGGCGGCTGGCTGTGGATTCCCGGCACCTCGCTGGCGCGGGCCTGGGGCATCACGGAAAGCCCGGACCAGGCGCGCACCTATCTGCGGCACGAGGCCGGCAACAGTTTTGACGCCGCGCGCGTCGATGCGTTCCTGACCGCCGGTCCCGAAGCGGTCGATTTCTTCACCACCAAGACCGCGGTGCGCTTCGACATGCCGCTGACGTTTCCGGATTATCACGCCGAGGCGCCGGGCGGCGCGCAGGGCGGCCGCTCGATGGTGACGCGACCGTTCGACGGCCACGAACTCGGCGAGCACCTCAAGGATCTCGGCAGCCCCCTGCCCGAACTCACCGTGTTCGGCATGATGCTGGGCTCCGGCAAGGAGATCATCCATTTCATGCGCGCGACGAAGTCGCTGGCGTCCGCGTTCTATGTCGCCAAGCGGCTGTCGCGACACGCCGTCGACGTGCTGCGCTACGGCCGCGGCATGACCCTGACCAACGGCAACGCACTCGCCGGGCGTCTGGCGAAATCGGCGTTCGATTTCGAAGATCCCGCTGTGGCTGTCGTCGCCGGTGCGCGAATTGATCGTCGAGGACGGCGCGGTGCGCGGCGCCATCGTCGAACGCGACGGGCGCCTGGTGCGCGTCACCGCCAAACGCGGCGTGGTGCTCGCCTGCGGCGGCTTTCCGCATGACGTGGCGCGGCGCAAAGCGATGTTTCCGCATGCGCCGACCGGCACATGAGCATTTCTCGCCCGGCCCGCCCGGCAATACCGGCGACGGATTGCGCCTGGCTGAAGCCGCCGGCGGCCGCATCGAGGACTCGCCTGCCGAATGCGGCGGCCTGGGTGCCGGTCTCGATCACGACGCGCAAGGACGGCAGCCAAGGGCGTGATGCCGCATTTCATCGACCGCGCCAAACCCGGCGTGATCGCGGTGACGCGCGACGGCACGCGCTTTGCCAATGAAGGCAATTCCTACCACGACTTCGTGCAGGAGATGGTGAAGGCGGCAAAGCCCGGCGCGGAGATCGCGGCGTTCCTGATCTGCGATCATCGCGCGTTGCGCAAATACGGCCTCGGCTGCGTGCCGCCGTTTCCGATGCCGCTCGGCCATCATCTCGCAACCGGCTATCTCAAGCGCGGCGCAACGCTGGCTGAACTCGCGGCACAGGCCGGGATCGATCGCGAAGGGGCTCGAAGACGACGGTTGCGCAATTCAACACAACGGCTGCCGAAGGACGCGATCCCGATGTTCGGCAAGGGATCGCGCGCCTACAACCGCTATCAGGGCGACGCGCTGCACGGCCCGAACCCCTGCATCGCGCCGATCAAGGACGGCCCGTTCTACGCCATCAAGATGGTGATCGGCGATCTCGGCACCTATGCCGGCATCAAGACCGACGAGAACGCGCGCGCACTCGATGCCGACGGCCGACCGATCGCCGGGCCTCTATGCCGCCGGCAACGACATGGCGAGCATCATGGGCGGCAACTATCCCGGCGCCGGCATCACGCTCGGCCCGGCGCTGACGTTCGGCTATATCGCGGGCAAGCATCTCGCCAGCGAGTTGCACAAATAGAAGCCATGGCGCGGCGTCGCTAGAAGCGGTTTTCTTCCGCTTCCCGGAAATCGCGTGACGGCTTGCATTGGCCTTCAAAGCGGGCGAACATCTCCGGCAAAAGAACCAAGAAGAGAAGCCGGGATGGGAATCAGGAGCATAGGTCAGCAGGGAATCGTCTTTGCGGTTTTTGCTGCGCTGTTTGCCGTCTTCGCGATCACCCTGCCCGGCTTTCTGACCACGGCGAACATGCTGACGCTGCTGCAGAACGTGGCGGTGCTCGGCATCCTCGGGCTCGCGATGGCGATCGTCGTGATCGGCCGCGGCATCGATATTTCGCTGATTGCGGCGCTGGCCGTGCCGCCGGGACTGGTGCTGCAGATGGTGCAGGACGGTCATTCGCTTCCGATCTCGCTCGCGGCGGCCTTCACGTTGACGGTGGCATTCGGCCTCGTCAACGGCTGGCTGATCGCCTACGCCGAAGTGCCCTCGCTGTTCACGACGTTGGCCTCCGGATTGTTTCTCGCAGGTCTCGGCCAGGCCGCCTTGTTCAAGCTCGACGTCGTGCAATGGAGCCCGGGGCTCGACGGCTTCGAGCATCTCGGCCAGGGCAATCTGTTCGGCGTACCGATGCCGGTGGTGATGTTCGCGCTGGCCTGCATCGCGGTCTCCTTCCTGCTGCGGCAGACCCGGCTCGGCGCCTACATCTACGCCATCGGCGACAATCCCTATGGCGCGCGCGTGACGGGCATTCCGACCCGTCCCATCATCGTGCTGCAATATGTGCTGGCGGCGGTGATCGGCTGCGCCGCCGGCCTCATCCTCGCGGCGTCGGTCAACAGCATGCCGACGCGCATCTTCAATTCGACGCTGATCTACGACGTGATCCTGGTGGTCGTGCTCGGCGGCATCGGATTGTCGGGCGGCCGCGGCGGCGTCCTCAACGTCATCATCGGAACGCTGCTGATCGGCACCATGCTCAACGGCATGACGATCATGGACGTCTCCTATTCCGGCCAGAACCTCGTCAAGGGCGTGGTGCTGCTGGTCGCCGTGATCGCGGACTCGTTCCTCAATCCGCGCAACGAAGAGACGGCGCAACAAGGCGACATCTAGCAGGCTGCATCTCAACACAACGAAACCATAACCGGGAGGATGACATGACAAGATCAGGACGGACGAAACTCAAGACCGTGCTATTCGGGATCGGCCTGACGGCGGCCGCATGCACGCCGGCACTGGCGCAAAAAGGTCTCGACGAACCGTTCCAGGGCGCCTTCAAGCAATCGCTCGCCGGCAAGACCGTCGCCTACGTCCCGGTGGCGATGAATTTCGATCTCACCGAAGGCTGGTTCGCGGGCCTCAAGAAGGAGCTCGAACCCTACGGCGTGAAGGTGATCGTGCGCGATCCGAACTGGAGCACCAATGCCGGCGCGCAGGCGGTGACGACGCTGATCTCGGAAAAGCCGGCGGTGATGATCATTCACAATCCCGACGTGCAGACCTACGCCAAGCTGCTGCAACGCGCCGAGAACGAAGGCATCTACATCATCCAGATCAACATGGGCTCGAACTATCGCAGCTCGGCCTTCGTCGGCGCCAACTGGATCGAGATCGGCGAACGCGACACCGAGGCGGTCGTGAAGGCCTGCAAGGGCAAGTCGAACAAGATCGCGATCGTCCAGGGCGCGTTGTCGGCCGCGCGCCAGCGCCTATACGCTCAAGGGCGTCGAGAACGTGCTGGCCAAGAATCCGGACATCAAGGTGGTCTCCAGCCAGGCCGCCGATTGGGATGCCGCCAAGGCCAAGGCGATCACCCAGACCGTGCTGAAGCAGAATCCCGACCTGTGCGGCATCGTCGGCTTCTGGGACGGCATGGATATCGGCACCGCGGCTGCGGTGAAGGAAGCCGGCCTCACCGGCAAGGTCTTCGTCGCGACCTCGGGCGGCGGCGAGCGCAAGGGGCGCCTGCGATCTCGTCAAGTCCGGCGCCTTCGACCTCGACCTCAGCTACGACGTGCCGACCCAGGCCGAGCAAATGGCAGGCATGATCAAGTGGCTGATCTCCTCAGGCGTCAAGCCAGGTTCGGTGAAGGGCTCGATGTATACGACCCTGATTCCGATCACCAAGGACAACGCCGGCAGCGATACCGCCTGCTGGAATCTCAGCGACCTCAAGAAATAGCTCGCGCGCGGATCGACCAGCGGCCGTGCCATGGCATGGCCGCTGGTCCCGGATCGACGCGCATCCGATTCAATTCCTCCATTTCTCCCGGTCAGCCGATGCAAGACGCCCTTCTTCGTTTGCGATACCGCTACTGGCCGGACCATCTGCTCGGCGAAATCCTGTCCAAGCGCTGGACCGAGACCGCGATCCCGGTGATCGTGCTCCTGATCGTCACGATTCTGCTGAGCCGGTCGATCCCCGGCTTCCTGTCGGTCGGCAGTCTCGGCGACACCGGACGGCAGGCCGGCGAGATCGGCTTCGTCGTGCTCGGCATGGCGCTGGTCGTCATCGTCGGCGGCATCGACCTCTCGGTCGGCTCGATGTTCGCGCTGTGCGATTTCTGCGCGCTGTATCTGCCTCAACGTGCTCGACTGGCCGGTGCCGGCGGTGATCGCCGCGACGCTGGTCTGCGGCGCGGTGCTCGGCGCCGTCAACGGCCTGCTGATCGGCTATCTGCGGCTGCGCGCCTTCATCACCACGCTGATCACGCTGATCATCTATCGCTCCGCCTACGATCTCCTGCTGTTCGACAATTCGAACAAGATCGCGGCCGGCGTTCCCCGATTTTCCGTCCTGGAATTTCATCGGCGGCGGCGGTGTGCTCGGCGTGCCCAGCGTGGTGCTGGTCTATCTCGTCGTCGCGATCTTCGGCCATGTCTTCCTGACCCGGCTGCGGCCGGGCTGGCATGTCACCGCGATCGGCGGCTCGCGCCGCTCGGCCTACAATTCCGGCATTCCGGTGCGGCGCACGATCGCGCTGTGCTACGTCGCGAGCGGCGTGCTGACCGCGATCGGCGCGTTGTTCTTCGCGGCGCGGCTCGGCACCGTCGGCGGCGACGTCGGCGTCGGGCTGGAGGTCACGGTGCTGACCGCCACCGTGCTCGGCGGCATCAGCCTCGGCGGCGGCAAGGGCTCGGTCGCCAAGGCGCTGGTCGGCACGCTGATCGTGCTGTTCGTGATCAACGGCCTGACCACGCTGTCGGTGCAGCGGCGGCGTCAACCGCATGGTGCTCGCGGCGCGTGCTGCTGGTCGCCGCCATGATCGACATCCGCTGGCTGAAGAACCGCACCCGCATCATCAGCAAGGTCTATGTCAGCCCGACCTATCATGGCGCTGCGCGCCGGCGCCGTCGACCGCACCCGGCAGCGGCGCGTTCGCGCAAAACGACAAGCTGCGCGACGTGACGCTGATCGGGCTCGGCCGCATCGAGGCGCCGGAAGACGTCATTCTCGATCGCAACGACAATCTCTACGCCGGCTCGCGCCACGGCGACATCATGCGCTTCCTCGCGCCCGACTACAAGGAGATGGAAGTCTTCGCCCATATCGGCGGCCAGCCGCTCGGCATGGCGTTCGACCGCAACGACAATCTCTATGTCTGCATCGGCGGCATGGGCCTCTACCGCATCACGCCGGAGCGCAAGGTCGAGAAGGTCGACCGACGAGACCAACCGCAGCCTCTATTCGGTCAACGACGACAGCCGCCTGCGGCTCGCCGACGATCTCGACATCGCCGACGACGGCCGCATTTTCTTTTCCGAAGCCACCGTCCGCTACGAGATGCACGAATGGCCGGTCGACGGGCTGGAAGCGCGCGGCAATGGCCGCATCATCTGCTACGACCCGAACAACGGGCACGACGCGCACGGTGCTGCGCGGACTGAAATTCCCCAACGGCATCTGCATCGCCAGCGACGGACAATCGATCCTGTTCGCCGAGACCTTCGGCTGCTCGATCAAGCGCTACTGGTTCGACGGCCCGAAGACCGGCACAGGTCGAGACCGTGATCGACAATCTGCCGGGCTATCCCGACAACATCAATCTGGCCTCCGACGGAAATTACTGGCTGGCGATGGTCGGCATGCGCAGCCCCGCGCTCGATCTGGCCTGGCAGATGCCGGGTTTCCGCAAGCGCATGGGCAAGCGGGTCCCGATCGACGAATGGCTGTTCCCGAACATCAACACCGGCTGCGTCATCAAGTTCAACGAGCAGGGCGAGGTGCTGGAATCGTTCTGGGACCTGCGACGGCGAGCAACCATCCGATGATCACCTCGATGCGCGAGCATCGCGGCTATCTCTATCTCGGCGGCATCGCCAACAATCGCATCGGCCGCTACAAGCTCGACGATGCCGATCCAAACTTCGTCCAGTACGACCGGCGCTGGGGGAAGCGCCAATGATCGCGGGCTTGCGCGGCTTTGCCGACCGGCTGCTCGGCCGGGGCGAGGCGACCATCACGGTGCCGTCGTTCGACGGCGCGTTGAAGCCGAACCAGATCCTGGAGAAGCGCGGAGACGGTCGCTCAATTCGACGCGCCCGAGGATCTCGCCAGCGACGGCAAGGTGCTTTACGTCGCCGACGGCGCCATCGATCCGGCGCGTCGACGGCACGGCTATCACAGAGGTCAGGCGCTTCGAGCGCGCCATCACCGCGCTGTGCTGCCTGCCGGATGGCGGCATCGCGGTCGCGCTCGACGGGCGCGAGGTGCAGGTGTTTGCGCAGCCATCGGCGCCGACGCCGAGCGCGACCTTTTCCGATCCGTCGATGAACGCGATCAACGCGCTGTCGCCGGGCCCGCAGGGAACGCTGATCGCGACCGACGGTTCGAGCGCCCGGCCCTATCAGCAATGGGCGCATGATCTGATGGAGCGCGGCCGCACCGGGCGGGTGCTCGTCCTCGACATCCCCAGCGGCCGCGTCCGCACCATCGCCTCCGGACTTGCAATACGCGTTCGGCGCCTGTGCGGCCGGCGCCGATGTCCTGGTCAGCGAGAGCTGGCGGCACCGCCTTGTCTGCGATTGCCCCCGATGGAAGCCAGCGCGCCGTGCTCGACAATCTGCCGGTCTATCCGTCGCGGCTGTCGCCGGCGGCATCGGGCGGCTTCTGGCTCACGGCGTTCGCCGCGCGCACCCAGCTCGTCGAGTTCGTGCTGCGCGAGAACGCCTATCGGCGCCGCATGATGACGGAGATCGATCCGGAGTACTGGATCGCGCCGAAACTGAAATCCGGCCAGTCGTTTCTCGAGCCGATGCAGGGCGCGCACATCAAGACCATGGGCGTCGTCAAGCCGTGGGCGCCGCCGCGCTCCTACGGTCTCGTGATCCGCCTCAATGCCGACGGCGTGCCGCTCTATGCGCTGCACAGCCGGGTCGACGGCGTCAATCACGGCGTGGTCGCGGCCGTCGAGACTGGACGGCGCGCTGTACGCGCTTGCCAAGGGGCCGCGCCGCCTGTTGCGCGCGCCGCTCACCATGATCGAGAAGGAATTGCGCGCATGAGCGACATCATCCTCTCGCTGCGCAAGGCGACCAAACTCTATGCCGGCGTTCCCGCGATCGACGACGTCGATTTCGAACTTCGCCGCGGCGAAATTCATGCCCTCGTCGGCGAGAACGGCGCCGGCAAGTCGACGCTGACCAAGGTGATGGCCGGCGTCGTCACGCTGACCTCCGGCACCATGCAGGTCAACGGCGCCGAGGTCGCGCCGAAGACGCCGCTGGAGGCGCGCCATCTCGGCATCGCGATGGTGTTTCAGGAAAACAGCCTGGTTCCGACCATGACGGTCGCGCAGAACCTGTTTCTCGGGCAGGAGCGCTTCTACAACCGGCTGCGCGGCATCTACATCGCCGCCCAGCAATTCCTGCAATCGCTCAATTTCGACGTCACGCCGACCGCAACCGTCGGCCTGCTCGGCGCCGCCAAGAAGCAGATGGTCGAAATCGCGCGCGCGGTGCTGCACGAGGCCAAAGTCATCATCTTCGACGAGCCGACGGCGACGCTGACGCCGGAGGAGAAGAAGTACTTCTTCGACCTGGTGCGCGACCTCAAGCGCCGCGGCGTCTCGATCGTGTTCATCTCGCACGCGCTGGAGGAGGCGCTGATCCTCGCCGACCGGATCACGATCCTGCGCGACGGCAAGCACGTCGTGACCGACGACGCCAAAAATTTCGACCGTGCGCGCATCGTGCAGGCGATGGTCGGGCGCGACCTGTCGAACACGCTCTACGGCTCGCGCAAGACCACGATGCGGCCGGCCGGCGCGCGGGTGCTGACCGTGCAGAACCTGAAAATGGCGCCGATGGTGAAGAACAATTCGCTGTCGGTGTTCGCCGGCCAGATCACCGGCGTGTTCGGCCTGGTCGGCGCCGGCCGCACCGAGACGTTCAAGATCGTCGCCGGCGTGCTCAAGCGCGATTTCTTTCACGGCGGCGAGGTCATCCTGCACGACAAGCCGGTGCGCTACCGCGTTCCGGCGCCGGCGGTGCGCGCCGGCATCGCCTATGTCACCGAGGACCGCAAGGTCGAAGGTTTCTTCGAGACCATGTCGGTCGCGCGCAACATCTATCTCGGGCTGCTGGCAAAGCTTCCCGGCGGCCGGTTCTTCCTGTCGCGGCGCGAGGCCGACAAGATCGGCAGCCAGTTGGATCGACAGGCTCAAGGTTCGCACCACCGGCAACGACATGAAGGTCGTCGAACTGTCGGGCGGCAACCAGCAGAAGGTGGTGATCGCCAAATCGCTGGTGCAGGAGCCGGACCTGATCATTTTCGACGAGCCGACGCGCGGCGTCGACGTCGGCGCGATCGTCGAGATTCACGACCTGATCCAGCGGCTGGCCGACGAGGGCAAGGCCGTCGTCGTGATCTCCTCCTATCTGCCGGAAATCATGGCGCTGTCCGACCGCATCCTGGTGTCGCGGCAGGGCAAGGTGGTCGAGGAATTTTCCGCGCTGGAAGCGACGGAAGAGAAGATCATGTACGCGGCGGTGCACTGAAGGCTCGGACGCGTCGAGCGCGCTAGGTCTGTGCCTGCGGCGGATAGTAGATCGGCGTCTGCGGATCGCGGTGCCAGTCATATTCGGCTGCCGATACCGCGTTCTCCGCTACCGCCCGCCCCGCCATCCGGGACACCAGGTAAAACCCCATGTCGGTGCCGGCCGAGACGCCGGCGGAAGAGACGTATTTTCCGGCATCGACCCAGCGCGAGACGCTGTCCCACAGCACCTTCGGGCCCCACAGCCGCACTGAATCGAACGCACCATGATTGGTCGCGGCCGGCAACCCGTCGAGCAGCCCGGCGTATGCCAGGACACCCGCCCCCGTGCAGACCGACGCCATGATCTTCACCTTGCCGTCCATGGCGTGGACCCAATCGATCAGGGCCTTGACGTCCGCCGGATGATTCTTGTCATCGAGCAGCGGCCAGGTGCCGCCGCCGCCCGGTATCATCAAGAGATCGAGCGGCTGCTGCAGCGCCTTCTTGAAATCCCAATCGGGCGCTACCGACGGGCCGTTGATGCTCTTGACGTTGCCGCCATCGCGGCTGATCAGGACGATTTCGAACGGATAGGGCGGCGGGTCGGAATAGCCGGTGCCGAGGAAGCGCGCGATCGAAAACGCCTCGGCAAATCCCCAGACGTCGATCGGCTCGAAATCCGGGTAGACGAAAATGCCGATTCTCTGGGTGCGCGGAATTGCCGTATTCGTCATCTTAACCGTCCTCCTGATTGCCGTAGCGCAATGGGTTCCTCGACCTGTTCGTCGTGGTGCCGGCGTTGCCAGAATGGCGAACCCGGCCAGCGTTGCTCCATCCGATAGACCTCGCGCCGGTCCTGCCGGTAGCGCGCATACTCGGCCGTAATGATCCGCCGGTATTTTGCCGATCCGCCATCGACGCCCCGGATCGCGTCGAGCGCGGCAAACGCACCGAGCTTGCCGGAGCGCAGCGCTTTGAGGATTCCGGCCGAGGACAACGGATCCCAGCTCGTCGCCGCATCGCCGACCGCGACCCAGCGCGAACCGCAAACCGCATCGAGGCAATGCGAGCGCGCCGACCATGTGGTGATCCGATCCGGGGATATCCGCCTCGCGGGCCCGCACCGAGGTCACCGGCGCCGCGCGCAGATGTTCGAGCCAGCGCTCGCGCCGCGCGAGACCGTCGCCGTGAACGATATCGGCATCGCTCATCCAGGCCAGCACCAGCTTGCCGCCGGGGACCGGCGACGAATACCACCACCCGCTCTCGCGGGCTTCGACCAGCGTCGCGCTGTCAGGCGGCGTTTTGTCGCGCAGGTGAACGATCGCGGCGACGCCAACCAGCCGGTCGGCAAAGTGCGGGCGGTGACCGAGCGCCGCGGCGAATATCGCCGGCCGGCCGCTCGCATCCACCACGAAATCGGCGTCGATCGCGAGCGGTTGGCCGTTGCGGCGCAGCGTCAGCCGCCATCGGCCGTCCCTGCCCCGCACCACACCGTCAAACCGCGTGGCGCGCCAGACCGTGACGCCTGCGGCTTCAGCGGCCGCACGCAAGGTCGCGTTGAACGCCGCGCGGTCGAGATGCCAGGCATTGCCGCGGGTCGCGAGCATGAATTCATTGGCGTGCGCCCGCTCGCTGCCCCAGCATGCCAGGGTTTGGACCGATTCGAGCACGCCGTCGCGGGCGACCGCGTCCCAGCAGCCAAGTCCTTCCAGTAGCTGCCGGGCGCCCGGCGCCAATGTCTCTCCGACATGCCAATCGGCAGGCTTGTCCGCTTCGACCAGCAGCACCCGCAAGGCCCGATCGAACTTCTTCAGTTCGATCCCCGCGGCAGCGCCGGCTGGTCCGCCGCCCAGAATGACGACGTCGTAGAGCGGCGAATGCACCGAAAGCGTCATGAGGCCGGCGTGTCCGACGCCTCGAACGTGAAGCTGTTGGTGTCGTTGCCCTGGTCATCCTTGACCCTGAGGAAGAAACGCAGCGACGCCCACACGCTGACCATGGCGAGGTCGCCGGAATTGGTGATCGATGTCGGCGACCACGGCGCGCTTTGGAAATAGACCGGACGGTGCACCGGCCACCAATAGGTCAGTTGCGTCATGGTCGCGACCGGATCGCCCGACGCTTTCCGGCGTCGATGCTGTTCCATTCGCGATAGGTGATGTCGATCGGCTGGTTGGTGCATTCGTTGAAATCGGACTGCCAGGGAACGGCGCTGTATTTCGTGAGATCGCCCGGCTCCAGACCGTCCGCGAGGCTGGCGTCCGCGGGTTGGCTGAGCTCGCCCTGGGTGACCGTCTTGGATGGATGAATCCGGTAAGGTGCGGAATAGATCGCGGGGTTGCGCATGATCCAGCCGGCTTCGGCGCCTGGGCAGAATGCGCCGCCGAGCGCCGCCGCCAGCGCGCCGCGATCCAGCGCCGCACCTGCGCCGGCAACCAGCGGCGGCGGTATCATGTCTTCCGTGGTCTCGTTGATGAACAGGCCGTCCGCCCATTGCTTGAGCAGGAACAGCATGGTGTCGGTGAGGCGGAAGAATTTCGAAGGTGCGACGTTCGATATCGGATTGTCGCCGCACAGCAGCGGCATCGCGAACAGCTTGTATCCCGGCTTGCTCGGACTGGCCGGCGCGAGCAACTCGTTTTCCTGGCCGGCCTTGCGCAGCACGCCGTAGAGAAGTTGCCGCATGTCGTAACGGCGTTTGCGATCCGCTGGAGGCTCGCCGTCGAATGGCGGCACCGACAGGTCGTTGAAATCGAAATTGCCGTGGGGGTTGGCGTCGTGCGGATTGCCGCCGGTGAGCGGATCCTTGTCGATGAAATTCTGCGCGTCGAGCGGACGCATCAGGATCGGCAGGATGTCGCGGCCGAAATACGGGCGGAAGTCGGGATTCCAGTGCGCCAGCGCCCGCCAGATCTTCAACCCGGCCGGATCCTTGGGAATCCTGGCCGACCCGTCATAGGGCGGCGCCCCGTACAGATACGGCACATAGCCGAACCGCTGGACCGCGATATCGAACAGCAGATCGTCCATCGTCACGATATCGAGCGCCTGCGGCACATAGCGGGGATAGCCGACGATCACCCAGGCCGGATCGATCGACGCCGGCATTGGCGCAGGATCTCCTGAAGCAACCGGGTTGCCGTCGATCTTGACGACCGTGCCGACAAATCGCGCGCTGACCGGCCCGTCGGACGTATCGTCGAACCAGCCGTCATTATTGGCATAGGCCTCGATCTTTGGATTGCCAAAGCCTGCGAGCATCGAGCCGGAATTGCCGAAGCCGCCGAGCACCAATAGCCGGTTGGCATTGGCCTGCTGCGTGCAACGAAGCTCGCCGAGACTGCCGATCGAGTGCGGCGTCAGTTCCGGTGGAAAGTTGGTCGGCGCGGCGCTGTGATTGTCGAAAACGGAATGCTGCGTGCCGGTGAAACTGACGCTGCGCGCTCCGGGATCGATGATCAGACGCTGCCGCTCCTCGCTGTTGGTGATGTCGGCGTTGCGGAGCGCATGATCGCTGGTATAGCCATGCTCGCCCTGCGTCTCGTCGAACGTGTACCAGCTCGATTTCTTGTTGGCGAGATAGGCGGTCCACAGGATGTCGGTGATCTGGACCGTGAGCAGCTGGCCGTTGCGCTTGTTCACGATCCCGACCTGATCGCCGATCAAAACCTCGCGGCCGTCGGGGGATTTGTCGTCGTAGACGAAAACGCGAAACCGTGCCGCCTGGCGCAGGATGCGAAGTTCGGCGTCCTTGAAATCGGTGACGCCGACCTCGTTGCCCTTGGCATCGAGGATCGGGTTGCCGCTGCCGTCGCACTGGACCGGCAACTGCCCGCCCTGGTCGGGCGCGATGTAGAAACCGTCCGGGCTGTTGCCGAGCCGGGCGATGCCGATTGCGGGATGAATACGAAATGTTGCCATGGCGGGCCTATTGTTTCGATGTCGAGGGTCGATCGAAGAAGTTGAGCGATACCGCGTCGATTTTCAGCGCATCGGCCGCCGGCGTGCCGTCGGTGTTGAGAACCACCAGATTGACCGCGAACGAGGTCGCGCCCTGGCCGGCGAGGCGCTTGACCGCGGCGGTGGCATCGAAGCGGATGTTGCTCGGCGTCTTGTGCGGACGCGGGCGCAGGTCGAACGGATCGGTGCGCGGCGCCGGCACGTCGCAATGTCCGGGTCCGCCGATACAGACCCCGGTGAACATGCTGGCGAGCCCGACATAGTTGGGATTGCCGCGGGTCGGCGTGGCGACGCTGGCGTCCGGCGTGTTGAGGAAGGCCCTGATGTGAAAACCCGGCCGCGCCACATATTGCACGGCATGCAGCCTGATCTCGGCCCGGCCGTGCAGCGCGATCACCTTCGGATGCACCGCGGCCGCGACCGACTGGAAGCGCTGGATCGGCACGGCGCTGTTGGTGAGGAAGGATTTCGACGCCATCATGTATTCGTAGCCGAGCTGCGAAATGCTGTAGGTGTCGTCCACGGTAAAGTTCCACGGCGGCAGCGGATCGCCGGGATCGTCGGGCCCGGCGCCGGGATGGCGCCGCTGCCATTCCGCCCAGAGCCGGTCGCAATTGCTGTGATGGCCCCAGAAGATCGGATCGAACGCCGTGGTCCCCGGATCCACCATGTCGCCGGTGGGAATTTCGTTCGGCGCGACATCGGCGTACGGGTTGTTGCCGCCGGAGAAATTGTGAATCAGGTTATGCACGGTCTCCAGCGAACCGAAGAACTGGTTGCCCCGGCTGCCGCTGCCGAAATCGAAGAAGTCATCGATCCCCAAAATCCGCTCGACATCCTCCGGTGTCGGATAGGCTTCGAAAATCAGGTTCGCGTCGCCGCCGGGCCACCGTTTCCAGTCGAACAGCGGATTGATCTCGCCGAGCACCGTCTTGATCGCCTCGTCGCTCGCGGGATCGGCGGCGTACTGGATGCCGGCGTCCTTGAACAGGCGCGCGCCCGAGCAGTAGCTCGTGCCCATTTTGGCGCGCAGTCCGGCCAGCACGGCCTGCGGGACCTTGCCGCCGTCGGTCAGCTTGCGCAATCCGTCCTCGTCGATCCAGCATTGATAGGCGGCCGGCACGAAACCATTGTCGTTGTTCGCAGCACCCATGTCGTCGAGCGAGGCCTTGACGTTCTGGCTGTCGGCGGCCCAGTCCCAATAGGGCAGCGTCACGGTCGAATCGATATCCTGCAGACGCTTCTCGAAACCGTAGAGATAGGCGCGGTGCCAGGTCAGGAATTGCTCCCAGCCGTGCTGGCATTGATTGGCGTGAATGCGCGCCCAGTAAGCAAAGCTGCGCTCGTCCTGGGGATACGGGTCGAGCGATTTCATCTGCGCGATCGCGGCGCGCAGCCGGCGCAGTTCTTCGTCCGGGAGGTGCTCGACATTCTTGCGCGCCTTGACGGTGCCGGCATCGTCGGCCAGTTGATTGGTCGGCCCCTCGAACAGCGGATGCGGCGCGTGGCCGGCGGCCAGCGCGGTCGTCATCTCGCCGACATGCGCGGCCTGGACCTTACTGTGATCCTCGTCCGCGCCGGGACAGCCGTCGGCGATCCATTGCGCGATGAAGACGATGTCGGCTTCGGCGACCCGCTTGCCGCCCCAGGGCAGCGGCAGAAACTGGGTGCCGTCGAACGGGAATTGGCCACGCAACCCCCGCACCAGCCCGGCATCCGCCGCACTGCCGGACGCGGGCGCCGCCGTATGGCAATGATCGTCGCCATGACAGCACGATGCCGGCGCGGCAGCCGGCGCCGCAGCCGCCGCGCCGCCCGGGCGCATCATCGCGATGCCGTAGAGTTCGAAATTGCGCAGCTCCGCCAGCGGCAGGTTCCAGAAGCGCGGATGATTCGAATAGGTGGCGGTGGACGTTCCCGCGGCCGCATCCATGATCGCCCGAAAGCGCTGATGACGCGACGGCGGCTCCACAACGTTCGATTCCGGCATGATCTTCACCTCTGGCTCGGCGAAATTTTTGCGGTCACGGGCGACGCCGCGACGCGGAAGGCAACTCGTAACGCGTTCAACAAACGCCGCTGATGGCGGCGAAACTTTCGGACCGATCAGCAATCCCCGGCGCGCATCGCGAAAATCATCAATAGCGCTCCAACATCAAAACTATTGTGACCGAAAAAAACAATTTAAAGTAGCAACACGCCCGGCAGTCGTCAACGTGCATTGGTTCGTCGCGCGTTCACCCGTCCCTGGCCGCCGACAAACGCGCGTGCGCGAGCCGCAAGACCTCGCGCTGGCGAGGGCGGATCGGTCTGGGCGGGTTACGTGAGGGCCGATACCAACGACCGGGAGTTCACCGCCCCCGGCCCCGGAATAGCGGCCGGGCCAGGCGCTCGCCGGGGGACCCGGCGAAAGGCGACGGCGGGTCAATTGTCGGGGAGTTTTCCGGGATTGCGGTCGGAGAAGAATAGAATGGTGGGCGCGACAGGGATCGAACCTGTGACCCCTACCATGTCAAGGTAGTGCTCTCCCGCTGAGCTACGCGCCCTATAGTCGTTGTGGGGTCGGGGTCCGTATATCGGCTCCGGCGCGGGCAAGCAAGGACGCCCGGCCGTATTTATCGGGCCAAATCGAAGCCGAATCAGGCCGCCAGCATCTTGTTCACTTCGCTGACCAATTCGCTGAGGTGAACCGGTTTGGACAGCACCTTGGCGTTTTTCGGCGCCTCCGAATCGGAATTGAGCGCCACCGCGGCAAAACCGGTGATGAACATGATCTTGATGTCGGGGTCGAGTTCCGAGGCGCGGCGCGCCAGCTCGATGCCGTCCATCTCGGGCATCACGATATCGGTGAGCAGCATCTCGAACGGCTCCTCGCGCAGCCGCTGATAGGCCGACATGCCGTTATCATGGGGCGAGACCTGAAATCCGGCGTTTTCCAGCGCCTTGACCAGGAAGCGGCGCATGTCGTTGTCGTCTTCGGCGAGGAGGATTTTGTGCATGGGGTTTGTTCGTCGAATCCGGCTCATGAAATTGGGTCCGCACACTAAGCCCGACAGACGGTAAATATCGAGTGAAAGGCTGTGGCTGGGGGGCGGCGGCAAGCTCGGCTATTTCTGTACCTGAATGCGGCGACAAAGCAATGAAGAGGCGCATTTCGGCGTATTAAGATGCGTTCCAGCAGGTTTTCGCGTTTTTTCACTTGGCAGAATGGTTGCGATTATCGACAATGCGCCCTCATAAAACCTCCGTTTTTCTGGCAGAATCGCACAATCGATTTGCCACAGGAAGCGCGGATCCAAGGGACGGCGCCCGACGATGACCCAGTTTGATGGCGAACTGTCGCCTCCGTTCGAGATCGTCGAGCCGGCCGATTGGCGGGCGCCGATCATCTTCAATTCCCCCCATTCCGGCTCGGTCTATCCCGGCGAATTCCTCGACGCATCGCGGATCGATCTGCCGTCGCTGCGCCGCTCCGAGGATTCGTTCATGGACGAATTGATCGCCGATCTGAGCGAGCGCGGCTTCCCGACGGTCCGGGTCAATTTCCCCCGCTCCTATGTCGATGTGAACCGCGAACCCTATGAGCTCGATCCGAGGATGTTCACCGGCAGACTGCCGAGCTTTGCCAACACGCGCTCGATGCGGGTCGCCGGCGGGCTCGGCACCATTCCGCGCGTGGTCGGCGACGGCCAGGAGATCTATCGCGAGCGGCTCACCGTCGATGAGGCGCTCGGCCGTATCGAGGGGCTCTACAAGCCGTATCACCGCGCGCTGCGGCGGCTGATCAACAAGGCGCATCAGGCGTTCGGCACCGTGATCCTGGTGGATTGCCATTCGATGCCGTCGGTCGGCGTGTCGCGCGATGAGCCGCGGCGGCCCGACATCGTGATCGGCGACCGCTACGGCACCAGTTGCGCATCCCTGCTGCCCGACCTCGTCGAGGAAATCATGAGCGGGCTCGGCTATTCGATCGGACGCAACAAGCCCTATGCCGGCGGCTTCATCACCGAGCACTACGGCAATCCCGCCAGCGGATTGCATACCGTGCAGCTCGAACTCAACCGCGCGATCTATATGGACGAGCGGCGCCGCGAACGCGGCCCGCGGTTTGCGCAGGTCGTCGCCGATTTCGCCACGCTGGCGGATGCGCTGGCGCATGTGCCGCTCGGCGATCTCGGCCCGTTCCAGGCGGCGGCGGAGTAGGACGAAATCTCTCACCGTCATTCCGGAGCGCGCAGCGCGAGTTAAGATGTGCAATTGCACATCAAAGCTCGCGCCAAGAAGCGCGCCCCGGAATGACGAGAGAATTAAAGTACCGCCCAAGAAAAAAGGGCCGCTTGAATGAACAAGCGGCCCAAGTCTAGGGAGGAAACGCCCAAGGAGGGCAGCGATAGCGCGAGGCGCTACCGCACCGCAACAATATGCGGCCGCGCTGCACAAAACGCAAGTGTTATCGAAACCTTTCCAGCGCAATCTTCGCCAAGATGGCTGTTAAGCAACAGGTCGGTTAAATTCTATTTTATCTAATTAAATCAATATATTGCGAAGGGACCTCCGTGAAAACCCGTGTGACGGCGGAGCCACAATTCACAAAATCTCGCGTTCGTGAATGGCCGCATCATCGAAAATGCATGGCTCAAACGAACCTGATTCGAAAGCCGGAAACCGGCGCATCACGATAGGATAACGCTCCGTTAACCGTGCGCGGAACGCAGGATTGGGATAGGCAATAGCGCTCCGGATTCTCCTCCGCATCGTTAGCCCAAGGAACTGCCGTGACGGTCATCGATTTCACAGCCTTCATCGGCCGCCTTGCAACCGCTTCCGGCGAAACCATCCTGCCGTTCTTCCGGACATCGCTGTCGATTGACAATAAAAGCGCCAGCGATTTCGATCCCGTCACCGAAGCCGACCGCGCCGCCGAAGCGGTGATGCGGCGGCTGATCAAGGCTTACTTTCCCCTGCACGGCATCGTCGGCGAGGAATTCGGCAATGAGCGCGAAGACGCCGAATATGTCTGGGTGCTGGATCCGATCGACGGCACCAAATCCTTCATCGGCGGTTTTCCGATCTGGGGCACGCTGATCGCGCTGTTGCACAAGGGCACGCCGGTATTCGGCATGATGCACCAGCCCTTCATCGGCGAGCGCTTTTCCGGCGATAGCGGCTCGGCGCATTACTCGGGACCATCGGGCGAACGCAAGCTGACGGTGCGGCGCTGCGCCTCGCTGAAGGAGGCGACCTCCTACACCACCAGCCCGCTGTTGATGAACCCCGCCGACCGCGCCGCCTTCGGCCGGGTCGAAGACGCGGTGCGGCTGACGCGCTACGGCGGCGATTGCTATTCCTACTGCATGCTGGCGGCCGGCCATCTCGATCTCGTGGTCGAGACCGAACTGAAGCCGTACGACATCGCCGCCCTGATCCCGATCATCACCGGCGCCGGCGGCATCGTCACCACCTGGGACGGCAAGCCCGCGCAAAACGGCGGCCGCATCATCGCCGCCGGCGACCCGCGCGTGCATGAAGCGGCGATGAAGCTGCTCAACAGCTAAGGCGCCGGCGACAGCCTTTACCAGGCCAACTGCTTGCGCAGCATCGCGCCCAGAATATTGGAATAGTCGTCGGTCCAGGTCGCGCTGGACGGGTCGGGCTGCAACCGTACCCAGCCTTGCGCGACCGCGCCGACATCGTGGGGGCTGCGTCCGAGCACGATCACCCGGGCATTGGCGTTGAGGTCGGTCGACATGCCGCCGGCGGCATTATCCTGCCTGAGAAAGGCCACAAGCCCCAGCGACTGCGCGGCGTTCGCAATCACCGGCGCAAGGTCGAGGTGCCGATTGGAGATGTGGGCGAGGATGACGCCGCGAGGCGACAGTCTGGAAAGATAGCCGCGGAACGCTTCGACGGTCAAAAGGTGAACCGGAATGGCATCCGACGAGAATGCGTCCAGCACGATCAGGTCGTATCGGCTGGAAGATGCCGGCAAGGTCAGCCGCGCATCGCCCAGCATGATGGACGCGTCCGGCGCACAGGCCGACATGAAATTGAAGAAATGCGGATCGCCGGCGATGCGCACCACTTCCGGGTCGATCTCGAAGAAGTCCCACCGCTCCGAGGCCTTGCGATGACAGGCAAGGCTTCCGGTACCAAGTCCGATCACCGCAACACGATCGAACCCGCCGAGGGCTGCGCGTGCCGACCAGATGCCTTCGCCGATCGGACCGCCCGGATAATAATACGTGGCCGGAACTGGCGGACCATCGGCCGGCGTGCCGTCGTCGTTGCGCAGGCGCTGCGCGCCGTGAATGGTGGTGCCGTGATAGAGCAGGCGCACCTTGCCGTCGGAGGTTTCCACGACCCTGTGAACGCCGAAGAAACTTCGCGCGGTCTCGATCGGGGCGAGCCCCGGACGCCAGAACGCCGTGACCACAAAGCTCAGCACCACGAGCGCAAAGAAACGCATCGGCCGGTGCCGCTGCAGCAGCATCGCGGCGGCCAGCGCGGCGGATGCGATTTGAAACGGCAGTTCGAGCGTCGCCGGCAGTTTTAAACGGGTGAACCACCAGGCCAGCGCGAGCGCCGCGCTCAGCGCCAGCCACGGCAATGCATCCGTCGCCGCCCTGCGCGGGGCGCCGGTGAACACGCCCGGCATGCACAGCAGGGCCGCGGCGATCAGGATCGGATATTCGTAATTGCCGTTGAATATTTGCGGGGCCAGGAGGCCGGCGAAAGCGCCGCCGATCACCCCGCCGAGCGAAGTGAACAGATAGAATTCCGTCAATCGCTGCGCACCCGGACGGCGCGCATAGACTTCGCCATGGCACATCAGGGTCAGCAGCGCGAACGCTGTGAGATTGAGCAGGATCGTCGCGACCCAGTAGACCTTGCCGCTGCCGATCAGGCTGATGGCCAGCGGCGCCGCCGCAAACGGCACCAGCCAGACCACTGTCGTGTGCGCAATCCACGGCCGCTCGCGATAGATCGCGACGAAGGTCAGCAAATAGATTGCGAGCGGGACCACCCACAGGAACGGCGCTGCCGCGATATCGGTGGTGATATGCGCGGTCACCGCGACCACGAGGCCTGACGGAATCCCGGCCAATACAACCCATCGCACCCGTTCACCGAGACCGGGCGCGACATCATCCTGCGGCTTGGACCGCATCGCGGTGCCGGCGCCGGTATCCCCGGCAAACAGTGCGGCGGCTGCGACCAGAACGGCCAGGATCGCAAATCCGGCCGACCAGATCCGCGTCTGCATGCTGAGCGTCAGCCAGGGTTCGATCACGACGGGATAGGCGAACAGCGCGGCAAACGAGCCCAGATTGGACGCCGCATAGAGCACGTAGGGGTTCTTGGCCTGCGGATGGCCGCTGGCCGCGAACCAGCTTTGCAGCAGCGGCGCGCTGGCCGACAGCGTGAAGAACGGCAGGCCGATCGAAACCGCGAACAGGCCGAACAGCCATAGCGCGATCCCGCTGGAGGGCGGGGCGCCCCATCCCCCCGCGATAGCGATCGGCAACGTCATGGCCGTCGCGCCGATCAACGCAAGATGCAACAATGCGGCGCGGCGCGGCGACAACAGCCGTCCCAGAACATGCGCGTAGCAGTAGCCGGCCAGCAACGCCGTCTGGAAGAACACCATGGCCACCGACCACACCGCAGGCGCGCCGCCGAGCCGCGGCAGCACCATCTTGGCGAACATCGGCTGGATCGAGAACAGCAGCAGCGCCGAGACGAACAGGGTCGCCGCGTAAAAATAGGAAACAAGGCGGCCGGCTGCCGCGCGCGGGTCGGCCGACGCCAGCGTCCCGGAAGAGGCGCTCTCAAAACTCGACATCGTCGCCACCGTCGCAATATGTGCGTGCACGGTAGCCATCGGCCCCCTAAGCAAGATTTAACGTATTCCTTGGAAATCCACGGCTTTCCGACGGCGAGCGGACGAGTGACTTCGATCCGCGCCTCACATCACCGGATTTTTCCGACCAGACTGATCACGGGCTGCTGCACATGGACCTGGATATTGGCGACCACGATCTTCCGGTCGTCGACGAAAATGAGGTTCGTGGTTCCGGGAGCCAGTGGATCGAGAACGACCGAATGGTCGTCGCGCTCGTGAACATCGACGATATCCGAATCGCCGATCAGGACCGTTTCAAACGCCCTGTCCAGCACCAGTGCCGATTTGACGCCGAGCCTGAGGGCGACGATTTGATCCGCCGCCCGACCGGCCGCGACCGAGGTCACCAACAGCGCCGTCCCGAGTGTGAAGGCGCGTAGAATTGCGGTCATCGCAAATCCTCCGATGCATCTGCAAACTGTGCCTCTCACGGGCCCATCTACCGATGCCCAGGGCTAAAATATCGGCGTCAAGCCGGGGCGATCGATGCGGAAATTACCATCCGCTTCCTGCCGAAATTGGCGACGTCCTTTTCCGGAATGCCGAAATTATTGGCCAGGACATGGCGAGGCGCTTTCGCCAGCCAATCCGACAACGAGCTTTCATGATAGGTGCCGCTGTCCAGCACGCCGACGATCTCGGCGTCATCAGCGCCGACGTTCTGGACCGAGTGCCCGCAATTGCGAGGGATATAGGCGCAATCGCCCGGCGACAATTCGGCGACCGCGACGCGCTTGTCAGGCGCGAACAGCGTGACCCGCGTTCGTCCCTTCAGCACGTAGTGCCATTCGTTGGCGTCGACATGCCAGTGAGGTTCATGCATCGCGCCGCGCTTCAGCTTCAAGACCATGCCGGTCATCGTCGTCGAGACCGGAAATTCCTTTGCCGACGCCACGTGAAGCGTGCCTCCTGACGTGCTGATCCTCGGCTTCTGGGCCATCAGCGCATAGCGATGAGTGCGCCCACGGTCGAGTTCACGCGCCGCGCGTGCCTGTGGACTGTCCAGCGGCAACACCTCGCCCTGCATGATGTAGGTCTCGGCCTTGGGGATCCGGGCAAAGGCATCCGCCGGGCATGCCGAAGGCTTGCGAAAGCGTTTGGCTATCGTAGCGGCTCATCCAGTCGCTGATGCCGAACGTGCCGTGTTCCGAATAGAGACCGTCGTCGAAGGCGAGAATGGCGTGACAGGGCGCCGGACCGAGGGTCTGAATCGAGTGGCTGTGGCCTTTTGGAAAATACCAGAGATCACCGGGGGCGAGGTTGACGATTTCGGCGACGCCTTCCGGGTCGACCACCGTCACCTGGCAGTGCCCGTCGACGATGTAGGCCCACTCGGCCGAATTGTGCCAATGCATCTCGCGGGCGCCGCCCGCATTGATGAACAGATGCGCGCCGGCGATATCGGTGGCGATCGGAAGCCCCCGCGCCGTCACTTCGCGGGCCCAGCCGCCCGATGTCGCTTTGATCGGTCCGTTGTCGAGCGAGGCTGTAAAGACGACCGGATTGCCGGACTTTCGTGGAATTGTCTTTAGAGATTCCGACGCCGGCGAAACATCATAGCCCGCGGCGTGTCCATCAGGGCCGGCAGCGAAGGATTGCGATGTGGCCAGCGCGCCGGCGCCGATCGCGAACGATTGCAGGAAAATGCGGCGATCTGTTTCGAACATGTTGCACTCCCATTTTCTCGTCAGCAGATTAGGGGCCCTTGCTTGATAGCGCCGGTTTCGTCGACCAAGCGTGAAGTGCCCCACAGTTCGCCGAAAACTTTTCGGGGCCCCCCAATGGATGAAGTTTCTCGATGGAAGCCAACATCGGGGCGAACGACGGCGCATCATCCGATTAACGGAGTTCGACGTGGCGCCCGCGGCGCAACACGGCACCATCGTCAGCCCCAGACGCAGTGAAACGACGGCAGCCTCTGGCACCGGACCGCGGCAAGCGCCATACTCGTCCCCGCCACGGACGAAACGCCGGCTTTTTGGGCCTGCGCTGCAAGAGATCCGTGCAAAGGGGGCTCACATGAGAATCGCACGGATTCTGCTGGCTGGATTGTCGCTATTGCTGTTGCCGGCCGCAGCCGCGGCGCAGGATTTCCCGACCAAACCGATCCGGCTGATCGTGCCGTTCCCGGCCGGCGGCCCCAACGACATCATCGCGCGCATCGTCGGCCAGCGCATGTCGGAACTGATCAAGCAGCCGGTGCTGATCGACAATCGCGGCGGCCAGGCCGGCGTGCTCGGAACCGATGCGGTCGCGAAGGCAAATCCCGACGGCTACACCATCGGCATCGTCAGCGCGAGCTGCGCTGGCGATCAGCCCCACCATGGAAAAAGTCGCCTACGACGTCAGTAAGGATTTCGCGCCGGTCACGCTGGTCGTGACCGTGCCGGAAATGCTGGTGGTTGCGAGCAACGTTCCCGCCAAGAATATGGCCGAACTGGTCGCACTTGCGAAAGCGCAGCCCGGAAAGCTCAATTTCGCCTCGGCCGGCGTTGGCGGCCTGCCGCATCTGGCCGGCGAACTGCTTCAAGCTGACCGCGAAGATCGACATCGTGCACGTGCCCTATCGCGGCGCCGCGCCGGCCATCAACGATCTGCTCGGCCAGCAGGTGCAGATGACCTTCCTCGATCTGCCGGTGCTGCTGCCGCACATCAAGGCCGGCACGCTGCGCCCGATCGCGCTCGGCGCGCCGCGAGCGCGCGCCGACCGCGCCCGACGTGCCGACAACGGCGGAGGTCGGCATGCCGGATCTCCTGATCGAGAACTGGTACGGCATGATCGCGCCGGCGGGAACGCCGGAGAACATCGTCGCCGCCTCGAACCGCTCGCCAACGAGGCGATGGCCGATCCGGCGGTGAAGGCGGAAACTCGCCGATCAGGGCCTCATCGTGGCCGGCGACACACCGGAGCAATTTCGCTCGCTCATCGAGGCCGAGACCAGGAAATGGGCCGAGGTCATCAAGAACGCCGGCGTCGAGACGGCGAAGTAAATCTTCTCCCGTCATCCTGAGGTGCGAGCGAGAGCGAGCCTCAGAAGGATGCGCGGCTGCGGGGCTGTCATCCTTCGAGACGCGCTTCGCGCTCCTCGAGGATGACGGAGATACGAATCATTGCCCGCTCACGCCACCGCCTTGCGCAAATGCTCCACCAGTTGCTTGGCCGGCCGCGGCAGCGCCTTGAAGCTGCGGGCGCAGATCGACGAGCTTGCGGTTGGCCCAGGGATCGCGGATCCTGATCATCGCGATCGGCATCGCGCGCGCGCAGCGTCTGGCCGCGGCTTCCGGCACCACGGCGATGCCGACGTCGGCGGCGACCATCTGGCAGATCGCGTCGAAATCGCGCAACCGGGCCCGGAACCGCAGGCGCAGGCCCGAGCCGCGCGGCGTGTTTTGAGATGTGGACCTGCAGCGCGGTCGACGCCGTCAGCCCGACGAAGTCGCGGCCGGTCACCTCGACAAAGTCGATCTGGCGGCGGCCGGCGAGATCGCTGCGCCGCGACGCCACCAGCATCAGCCGGTCCTCGCTGAACAAAAACCGTTCGACGCTGTCCGGCAGCGCGTGCTCGGCGGCAAAGCCGAGATCGGCAGCACCGGTCGCGATCGCGGCGCGATGTCGGTGCTTTCGCGCTCCTCGACGTCGACATTGATGTCCGGATGTTCGCGCAGGAAGGCGGCGAGCGGCTTCGGCAGATGCTCCGACAGTCCCGAAGTGTTGGCGAGCAGATGCACGCTCGCCCTGACGCCGCTGGCGAAGGCCGACGAGATCGCCGCGCATGCGCCTCGACATTGTGGATGACGATCCGGGCATGATCGAGCAGGCTTTCGCCGGCGGCGGTCAACTCGACGCCGCGGCGGCCGCGCTTGAGCAGCGCGACGCCGAGCGCTGCTTCGAGGCCCTTGATCCGCTCGCTCGCCGACGCCAGCGCCAGATGGGCGCGCGCGGCGCCTGCGTAATGCTGCGCGCGTCAGCCACCGCGATGAACAATTGCAGGTCGACCAGGTCGAAGCGCATCGCGGTTCTTTTGACCTTTCTACCTTCGGCATCAAACGAAGGCTATCTCCGTAATCTCCAGATTGTGCCGACAAGGCCGATCGGTCAATGTCATCACGCATGGTCAATTCCCTGTTGCTGCTCATCACATTCGCCTTCCTCCTCGCCGGCTTCGTCAAGGGCGTGCTCGGGCTCGGCCTGCCGACGGTGTCGATGGGCCTGCTCGCGGTGACGATGCCGCCGGGCCGGGCGCTCGCCATCGTCATCGTGCCGGCGATCGTCACCAATATCTGGCAGACCTTTGTCGGCCCCTATCTGCGCGACATCATCCGGCGGCTGTGGCCGCTGATGGTCGGCACCGTCGTCGGCATCTGGCTGAACGCGGGGAATGCTGACCGGCCCCTACGCGCCCTACGCCGCGGTCGTGCTCGGCGTGCTGCTGGTGATCTATGCCTTCATCGGCCTGAGCAAATTCAGCTTCAAGGTCGCGCGCCGCGACGAGAAGTGGATCGGCGGCATCGTCGGCCTCATCACCGGCGTGATTTCGGCGACGACCGGCGTGCAGGTGATCCCGTCGATGCCGTTCCTGCAGGCGATCGGTATGGAAAAGGACGAGCTGGTGCAGGCGCTCGGCGTGTTCTTCACGACGGCAACCATGGCGCTCGCCTTCAACCTGACCAGCGCGGGCCTGCTGACGGCGGCAACAGCACTACCCGGCGCGGTGGCGATGGCGGCGTCCTTTACCGGGATGTTCATCGGTCAGGCGGTGCGCAACCGGATGCAGCCCGAAATATTCCGCCGCTGGTTCCTGATCTCGATGATCCTGCTCGGGATTTATCTCGCCGCCAGCGCGCTGGTGAAAATTCACGGCTGAAGAATTTAGTAAGTCCTCACCGCTGCAGCATCGCAACGCGGACGCCGAGATAGACGAACATCCCGCCGAGCACGCGGTTGATCCAGGCGATGGCGCCCTGCGACTGCCGGATGCGGCCGGCGGCCCTGGCCGCAAACGCCGCCACCCCGAAGCACCACAGCGTGCCGGTGGAGATGAAGATCAGGCCGAGCAGCAGGAAGGCGAGCGTCTTGTGCGGCGAATCCGCTGCGACAAATTGCGGCAGGAACGCCAGGAAAAACAGCGCCACTTTCGGATTGAGCGCGTCGGTGAGCACGCCCTGCCAGAACACCCGGCGCAACGATATTCCGATCACCCGGAACTGCGACCTCGGCCGCCGGGCGCGGGCGCGACAGCAGCATCTGCAGGCCCGTGAACAGCAGATAGGCGGCACCGACCAGTTTCACGACCGCGAACGCCGCCGAGGACGCCATCAAGAGCGCCGACAGGCCGATCGCGGCGCCTAACACGTGAACCAGGCAGCCGCAGCTGATGCCGATCGCGGCCGCCGCCCCGCCGCGCCACCCGAGCTGGATGCTGCGGCCGACGATATAGGCGGTGTCCGGCCCCGGCGCGACGTTGAGCAACACCCCGGACAGGACGAAGAGCCAGAGTTCGTGAATGCCCATCATGCTGCTTCCCTGCATCGCGCCGCTCCGGAGGCGGGTTACTCTAATATGACGGCGGAACCGACTTCCGCCACATAAGTATGCTTTATAATCATTGGATTCCGGCGGCCGACGACGTATTACGGCGATCATCTAACCATTCTGGGGCACAGGAGACATGGAGAGACGTCTGGCTGCCATCGTGTGCGCTGACGTTGCCGGCTATTCCCGCATGATGGGTGCCGACGAGGCGGGGACGCATGCGGCCTTCAAGGCGCACCGGACCGCGATCCATCCGATCATCCTCAACCATGGCGGCCACATCCTGAAGAACACCGGCGACGGCTTCCTGCTGGAGTTTGCCAGCATCGTCGGCGCCGTCGAGGCCGCCATCGAGATGCAGCACCTGATGGCGGAGCGGAACGACCATTTGCCCGCCGATCGCGTCATGCAATTCCGCCTCGGCGTCCATATGGGCGACGTGATGGCCGACGAGGACGAGTTGTTCGGGGACGACGTCAACATCGCGGTTCGCATGGAAACGGTCGCCGCCCCGGGCGGCCTTGCAATGTCGGCCAAGGCCTACCGCGAGGCCGGCAAGCATCTCCGCGTCACCCTGGTCAACGCCGGCCACCATCGTTTCAAGAACATCGCCGATCCGATCGAGGTCTGGACCTGGGACCCGGCGGGGCCGGATGCCCATGGCCCGCAGCACAGGGAGGTCGCACACCTTCCGGCGCAATCGCGGACTGCGATCGTCGGCGTGCTCCCCTTCGCCAATCTCAGCGACTCCAGCGACGAATATTTCTCCGACGGTCTGACCGAAGACCTGATCCACGCGCTGTCGCTGCAATCCTTCTACCGGGTGCTGAGCCGCAACTCGACGTTCCCGTTCAAGGGCAAGAACCTCAGCACCCGCCTGATCGCCCGCGAAATCGACGCGACCTATCTGATCCAGGGCTCGGTGCGGCGTGGCGGCACCAAGGTTCGCGTGACCGCTGAACTGATCGCGCCGGAGAACGGCGAGCAATTATGGAACGGCCGATATGATCGCGACATCGGCGATCTGTTCGCGATGCAGGACGAAATCACCACCAGTCTGTCGGCTGCGCTCGCCACCGAAATATTCCGCGCGGAAGCGTCCGCCCCCGCCCGTGTCTCCAAGGATGTCACCGCCTGGGACAGGTTCCTCAAGGGCCTTTCCTACTATTACCGATCGACCAAGGAGGATTTCGAAACCTCGGTCGCGCTGTTCAAGGAAGCCATCGCGCTCGACCCCACGCTTTCGATCGCGCACGCCTATCTCGCCACCATCCAGGCGCAGAGCATCCAGTTTGGATGGGTCAAGGGGACGCGCGAATTGTGGGCCTGGGCGATGAATCTGGCGGAAACCAGTGTCCGGCTCGATCATCGCTCGTCATTCGCTTTTCAGATCCTGGCCTATGTCCACGCGGTGGAGGGGCATCACGAGGCGGCGATGGATGCCGCGAACCGGGCGGTGGCGCTGAATCCCTACGACATGGGCGCGCGCGGCGTGCTTGGGATGTGCTACCTCGTGACCGGCGAGCAGCGCAAGGCGATCGAGATGTTCTCGATGGCCGCGCAGCGCGGCAATAGCGATCCCAGGTATCAGTGGGCGGTGCTGAACGCGTTCAGCCATTATTTGCTCGGGCAATATGACGCGACCTTGTCCTGGGCGCGCGAAGAGCTCTACGTGAATCCGAATCACCTCCAGGCGCTGACGGTACGTGCAGCCGCACTCGCCCAATTGGGGCGGGCCGCGGAAGCGACGGAGGCGACCGAAGTCCTGCTCGGCAAGTATCCGAACACGACCGTCGAACGGCATTTGAGAAATTTCCATTGGAAGCAGCCGGAAGACGTTGCCCGATACCGCGACGGACTCCTGAAAGCCGGCGTACCGCCCGGCGCGCTGACCCTGGTCAAATCCCCAAAACTGGCAGCCGATTCCTGAAGGCGCTGCCGGCAAAGCACCGCGATCATCTCCGGCTCGGTTGACACGGCGGCGAATTACGCCAAAACTCGCGTGCATCCTGAAGTAGTGCGTGGCCGAAAAATTCGCTTTTCAGGAACGTTATTCCGTTCAAATCGAGGCGCATTCCCTTTTCATCATCCGCTGCTTTCAGGATTTGGATCATGCAAGACGAGCCCATCGTTTCAGGCGCGCCGCCCGACCCGCAAATCGCCGTTTCGCCCAATAACCCCTGTCCTTTCCTGCGCGCGCTGGTCGCGAACGGCTACGTCGATGGGCATATCGTGCCGCTGCAAAAACTCTGCGAGGCGATCGAGGCCGCCAGCGGCGAACACGGCGCAAAGGAAAAAGTGGTGGGGGTGAAGACCTATATGGTCGCCGTCGGCGCCAATGGCCTCGGCCCCGCGCGCCTGCTGAAGAGCGCGACCTCCGGCGCCGAGCTCGACGAATTGCGCGACGGACCGCTGGACAAGCATGGCGCCGGTTCGCGTATCCTGGATGTGACCGCGCACGTCCAGGAGGACGAAATCGAACGTCTCGCCACCTTCGGCAAGGAGCGGCCGGACCCTTCGGGCGGAACAGAGCGCGGACTGAACGCCAGGGAAATCGAGACCTTCATGGCGGCCAATATCAAGCGCGCCGGCGACCAGGCGCGATGGTACTACCCGATCCTGATGAAAGGCGAATGGCCGGTGCTGCTCGACATCATGGGCAAGGGCGAGGGCGACGAACGCTACCTCAGCGTCGCCGAGGTCAGGACGCTGTTCGTCGAGCGGCGCTTTCCCGCCCGTATCGTCGCGCGCCTGCAGCACGGCCCGTAGGGTTCGAGGCTTTTTGTTCCGACGCGTTTTCTTCTCTTCGCTCGAAAACGCGATGGACGTTCACTTGAACAACGGCGTGCCCGGCACGAAGGCGTCGAACGCGGCCCAGAACTGCGCGCGGTAGCGGTCCTGCTCCTGCAGGATCTCGTGCCTGGAGCCGGCGATCACCAGGTGCGAGCCGGCGCGCAGATGATAGGCGAACTCCTCGATTGCCGCCGTCGAGACGACGGTGTCGTTGCTGGCGGCCAGCATCAGGATCGGCTGGCGGATTTCCAGGGGGTAGTTGGCCGCGCGAAAACCGTGCATCGCCCGGAACGCGGTATCGGCCCAGGCCACCGTCGGCGATCCGAGGCCGAGGGTGGGATCCTCCTCCAGGATCGCGGTGTTGCGGGCGTAACGCACGGGATCGCTGGTGAAGGGGTTGTTGACGAAGGGTTGCGGTCAGCACGTCGTTGCCGCCGGGAACGTAACGGCCGCCCTGCCCGGCCAGCCGCATGATCCGCAGCAGCGCGCGGGCTGGAAACGACGTGGTGCGCCCGGGAAGATCGATCATCGGGGCCGACAGCACCATGCGGTCGAACCAGCGTTTGCCGGAATGGGCGACCCGCAGCATGACAGCGCCGCCCATCGAATGCGCCAGCGCGAAATAGGGCGGCGGACAATCCGGCAGCACCACCTGCTGCACGAAGGTTTCGACGTCGATCTCGTAATCGGCGAAATCGCGGACATAGCCCTTGCGCGGATCGCGCAGGCGCCGCGACGAATGGCCCTGGCCGCGCCAGTCGATCATCGCCACCGCAAAGCCGCGGTCGCGCAGATCGCGCACGGTCTCGAAATATTTCTCGATCTGCTCGCTGCGCCCGGTGAAGACACAGACGGTGCCCTTGCGGCCGGCCGGCGGCGCCCAGCGCGCGAAGCGCAATTCGGCGCCGTCGGGCGTCTTGATGGTGCCCGAGACGACATCCTCCGGAACCGGATTGGCAGGGATCGAGACAAGCGTCATGGACAGGGAACCGGTAGGTGAGAAGGGCTGGAAATCAAGGCGTGCGCGGCAAAAAGGCCGGTGGTTTCGGCCCTCTTGAACGCGGTTTCACCCCTCCCATATCATTCCTGTGCAGGCCGCTACCAGCGTTTCGGAACCGGATCGCCAGGCTGCACACAGACTAAGCCCGGCCCGATGGCGGGCGGGTTATTGAAACAGTCGCTCAATGGAGGACTACCCTATGCGTACCTACGATCTCACCCCGTTTTATCGTTCCACCGTCGGCTTCGACCGCTTTTTCAACCTGCTCGATCAGGCGACCGCGGACGGCAGCCCCGGCTATCCCCCCTACAACATCGAGCGCACCGGTGAGAACGCCTACCGCATCAGCGTTGCGGTCTCCGGCTTCTCCCAGGGCGAGCTTTCGATCGTCGCCAAGGAAAACACGCTGACGATCAAGGGCGAGAAAACCGCCAGCGAGAACGGCAACGACAATTCCAAGGTGCTGTATCGCGGCATCGCCGCGCGCGCCTTCGAGCGCGCCTTCCAGCTTGCCGATTTCGTGCAGGTGAAGAACGCCTCGCTCGAGCACGGCCTGCTCCATGTCGATCTCGTCCGCGAGATTCCCGAGGCCAAGAAGCCCCGCAGCATTCCGATCTCTTCGGGCGCAGCGGCGCCGCAGGTGGTCGACGGCTCGGCCGCCAAGGTCGCCGCGTAAGCGCGGTTCAGGCGTCAGCAGATATTGGCTGAACGCGAAAACGCCCCGGGAAACCGGGGCGTTTTTTTGTCGTCATCATTCCGGGGCGCGACGCAGTCGCGAGCCCGGAATCCATAACTACGATCGTGAGTATGGATTTCGGGCCTGCGCCAAGAGGCGCATCCCGGAATGACACTGAAATCTCACAACGCCGTGTGCCTCGTAACATCGCGAGCCATCGGATCGAAACTCCCGTGTGGGACATCCGCATCACGCGGAAGACTTAAATCACGGAGTTGGTTCGATGAAGTTGGTTCGATTTGTAACGGCGCTGGTGGTCGGCGCGCTCATGCTCGGCGGGTTGCAGGCCCAGGCGGCTGCGCCTGTCGTGGCAAAAAATGTCGTGCTGGTGCACGGGGCGTGGGCGGACGGCTCAAGCTGGGCCGAGGTGATCCCCTATCTGCAGGCGGCCGGGCTGAACGTCACCGCCGTGCAAAATCCCCTGACGTCGCTGGACGATTCCGTCGCCGCGACGCGACGCGCCTTGGCGCTGCAGGACGGTCCGACCGTGCTGGTCGCCCATTCCTGGGGCGGCACCGTCATCAGCGAGACCGGAACCGATCCGAAAGTGTCGGCGCTGGTCTATGTCGCCGCGCGCGGCCCCGACGCCGGCGAGGATTTTGTGGCGCTGTCCGGAAAGTTTCCGACCGGCGCGGTCCGGGCCGGCGTCAGGGAACATGACGGCTTCACCAAACTATCCGAGGATTCTTTCCTGAAATATTTCGCAAACGGCGTGGAGCCCAAAAAGGCCGAGGTGCTGTATGCGGTGCAGGAACCGACCGCCGTGTCCCTGTTCGGCGGCCGCACCACCGCGGCCGCCTGGCGCTCAAAGCCTTCATGGTATGCGGTCTCGAAGCTCGATCAGACCATCAACCCCGATCTGGAGCGATTTCTGGCCAAGCGCATGAACGCGACCACCGTGGAACTGGACGCCGGTCACCTATCGCTGGTGTCGCATCCCAAGGAGATCGCGGATCTGATTTTGGCGGCTGCCGGTCACAAGGAATAATGATTGGTCCTTTGTCGCCCTCGCGCCAGCGAAAGCGCCCCGGGAAACCGGGGCGCTTTGGTTGGACGGCTGCTGCGGTGAATTAAAAAGCAATGCAGTTGAGTCAAAAACAAAAAGTTATCTTGGGTTGACTGCACCCGAGTTCCATTTCACGATTGGCTAAACCGTCAACGTAAAGGGATCCCACCATGGCTAGCGACAGTCAGACTGCCGGCCCCACTCCGCAGTCGCTGGCGTTGTCGCCAGCGCTCTGTGTGCAAAACCTCTACGCCGCGGTCGGGCAAGCCCTGGCCGAGGCGGCAAAGAACGCCACCATCGCGCAACAGCAGTGCAATGTAATGATTTCTGCAAGCACGACGATGGGAATTGCCAGCCTGTACTCGGTCGACACCGCGACGCTCGGCGAGGTCTCCAGCGAAGAACTCGACAAGGCAATTGGCAAAGCAAAGGCAAGCCGGGCTCCCGGTAATCCTTAGAGACGGGCAGATGAGAAGTTCCGGAAGCGCTTTCAGCGCGCCTGCCGGCACGAGGTGCGATCGGGAATACCAGCAAGAAAATGCCGGTTCGTTGCGACGCGCCAATCCGCCTGGCGAAGTGCTCGCGCCAATCATGAACAGGGCAAGGGGACCACAGCCGATGAGCAATCCTGGCAACAGCGCAGACCAGCCGTTTTTAGGCGAGGCCGCCGACGTCGATACGCTGGTGATCGGGACCGCGCCGTCGCATTCCTATGTGCTACTCGACGCGGTCATGACCCAGGCGCTCGGGCTGGCGATGTTCAACGCGGTCACCGCCCAGCAGAACGCAAGCGCCGCACGCAATGCGACTGTCCTGACGGCCTGTATGGCCATGCTGTCGGTGCCGATCGCCGACGTCGCGCAATCTCCCGCGCAGGCTTCCGCCCGCGCCGCTGCGTCCGCGGACAAAACGGCAGCTCCCGTCGCCGCGAAGCCGGACCAGCCGGCCGCAGGGCAGTCCGCAGGCACGGCATCGGCTCAGGGCGATTCTGCCGCGACGCCGGACAGCGACGGAAATACGGTCGATCCCCGCGTCGTCGATGCCATCAATCAAACTCAGCAGGCCGTGCTCTCGCCACAGGTCGTGCGCACCAGCGGTGCCGGCAAGGCCTACCAATTGGTCGCGCAATCGGCCGCCATCGCTGTGCAGGACGCGACCGATGCGCTCCGCGGCATCTCGACGATCGCGGCGACCGCGGCCAGCGTGGCGATGATCAAGTTTCTGACCAACGGTGACCCGAAATATTTGCTCGGCCTCACCGCAGCGCGCGACATGATGGCGACCGCCACGGACGATTTTGCAAAGGTCAGCGTGGCCGCGGCGAGCGCCGTCCGGGAATTCCCGACCGGCTGAAGGCTGGGGGGCAGCCAGCCCGCATACCTAATTATTCCAACCCCTGCACGACAGGCATTTCCTGGGTCGGCTGGATCGACGGCGCGGCCGGTTTGGCCTGGCCGACGGTCGGCGCCGCGGCAGGCGGCGCGGCTGCCGGCGCTTCGGCTGACTTCGCCATGGCCGCTGATTGCTGCACCGGTTCCGGGACGGGCTTGGCCGCGAGCGGACTGGCCTTCGGCACCGGTACCGTGCGGCTGGCGACATGCGGAATGGATCGGGGCGGACGCGGTGCGCCCCTGACATGGCTCGCCGGCGGCATTGGTCCCGGCGCGCCATAGGTGATGTTCAGATCATCGTTCAAATTGTCGCCCATCCGGTCCGCCGGCATGAAGCGGACGATCCGCCCGGTGCGCGCATCGATGACGAGCTTGCCATCGTCGCCGCCGCGATCGATCACGGAGATCGTGTAGACGAAGCCGCGCTGCTGCGGAATGCCGAGCGGCGAAAACCCGGCCTCGCGAACCACGGTGTAGACCTCCGTCGGCGGCAGCAGCGTTGGCCCGTAGCCGTAGCGCCCAACCGGCACCTCGGACGGCATCGCCGCATAGGGCCCGCCGACATCGGATACCGCCGTGTAACCCACGTAGGGCGCCAGCACCTGGGCCTCTGCCCCGGATGCCGCCAGGGCCAGTCCGGCCGCCACGACACATCCTGTGAACAACTTCATCGCCGATGCTCCTGTAAGCCGCTCGTAAGCCCCTCGTTAGTCCCCTTGGCGTCTTCGCGCCCTTGTCCCGACCGGAATTTCGTCGCGAAATCCGGCGGTCCTTGGGCCGGATCGCGGCGCGTTTGCTTCGAATCCGGGGCGCCTTGTTCGCACCCCCGGCCGCCACGGATCAGCTATGCGGGCGGGGACTTTCACGTGCTTGTGTGATACAGAAAAATTTGGCATGGTCGAAGTTAGGACAGTATCACTGTCTCAATTACGAGGCTTTCCCGGCACAGGGATTGCAACGAAACCTTGGCGCTTCGAGCTCCAAGGAAGGTGCAGGCAAGGCCGTTCCTCAGGGACGTTGAACGCCCAGGCCTGAATTTATGAAATTGCGGCTCGCGGAGGACGAGCGGTGGCCCGGTGGGTGCCGCAAGCGCCCAAGGTGCGCCGACGATGACGGTGAGGCCCTTAGCCGGATTGAGAGGATTGAGATGAGCGGGTCGGAAATCGAGCGCGAAAACATCGTGACAGAAACGCTGTCGGCGACCGCGGCCTCGAAACCGGCGGAAGTGGCGCGCGAGCACACCTGGCGTCCGCCGGCCGAGGGCCTCTACGACCTCAGCCTGGAGAAGGATTCCTGCGGCGTCGGCTTCATCGCCAACATCAAGGGCAAGAAGTCGCATCAGATCGTCTCCGATGCGATCAGCATTCTCTGCAATCTCGAGCATCGCGGCGCCGTCGGCGCCGATCCGCGCGCCGGCGACGGCGCCGGCATCCTGGTGCAGATCCCGCACGCCTTCTTCGTGCGCAAGGCGGCCGAGATCGGCTTCCAGCTGCCGAACCCCGGCGAATACGCCATCGGCGCGCTGTTCATGCCGCGCGAGACCGCCTGGCGCAACGTCATCAAGAGCATCATCGCCGACCAGATCAAGGAGGAAGGCCTGATGCTGCTCGGCTGGCGCGACGTGCCGACCGACAACTCCTCGCTCGGCGAAACCGTGAAGCCGACCGAACCTACCCACATGCAGGTGTTCATCGGCCGCAACGGCACGGCGAAGACCGAGGACGATTTCGAGCGCCGGCTCTACATCCTGCGCAAGTCGATCTCGCAGGCGATCTATCAGCGCCGCGACCGCGGCCTCGCCGGCTATTATCCGTGCTCGATGTCGTGCCGCACCGTGATCTACAAGGGCATGTTCCTGGCCGACCAGCTCGGCAAGTATTATCCCGACCTGCACGAGCCGGATTTCGAGAGCGCGCTGGCGCTGGTGCATCAGCGCTTCTCGACCAACACCTTCCCGACCTGGTCGCTGGCGCATCCCTACCGGATGATCGCGCATAACGGCGAAATCAACACGCTGCGCGGCAACGTCAACTGGATGGCGGCGCGTCAGGCTTCGGTGCATTCGGAGCTGTACGGCAAGGACATCAACCGGCTGTGGCCGATCTCCTATGAGGGCCAGTCGGACACCGCCTGTTTCGACAACGCGCTCGAATTCCTGGTGCAGGGCGGCTACTCGCTGCCGCACGCGGTGATGATGATGATTCCGGAAGCCTGGGCCGGCAATCCGTTGATGGATGAGACAGCGCCGCTCGTTCTACGAATATCACGCCGCGCTGATGGAGCCGTGGGACGGCCCCGCCGCGATCGCGTTCACCGACGGCCGCCAGATCGGCGCCACGCTCGACCGCAACGGCCTGCGGCCGGCGCGCTATCTCGTCACCAGGGACGACCGCATCGTGATGGCGTCCGAAATGGGCGTGCTGAAGATCCCCGAGGAAGACATCGTCACCAAGTGGCGGCTGCAGCCCGGCAAGATGCTGCTGGTCGACCTCGAACAGGGCCGCCTCATTCCCGACGACGAGATCAAGGCGCAGCTCGCCAAGAGCCATCCCTACCGCGAGTGGCTCGACCGCACCCAGATCCAGCTCGAGGAACTGCCGGACGCGCCGTCGAAGGGCGTGCGCTCGAACCTGCCGCTGCTCGATCGCCAGCAGGCGTTCGGCTACAGCCAGGAAGACATCACCATCCTGATGACGCCGATGGCCTCCACCGGCGAGGAAGCCGCGGGCTCGATGGGCAACGACACGCCGATCTCGGCGCTGTCGGACAAGCCGAAGCCGCTGTTCACCTACTTCAAGCAGAACTTCGCGCAGGTGACCAACCCGCCGATCGATCCGATCCGCGAGGAGCTCGTCATGAGCCTCGTCTCGATCATCGGGCCGCGGCCGAACCTGTTCGACCTGCAGGGCCTGGCCACCACCAAGCGGCTCGAAGTGCGCCAGCCGATCCTGACCGACGCGGATCTGGAAAAGATCCGCTCGATCTCGGATGTCGCCGAAGCGCATTTCAAGTCGCGCACGCTCGACACCACCTTCCACGCCGGCTTCGGCGCGGCGGGCCTGGAGCAGGTGCTCGACGAACTCTGCGCGCGCGCCGAAGGCGCGGTGCGCGAGGGCGTCAACATCATCATCCTGTCCGACCGCATGGTCGGCTCGGACCGGATTCCGATCCCCTCGCTGCTGGCCTGCGCCGCCGTGCATCATCACCTGATCCGCACCGGCCTGCGCACCTCGGTCGGCCTCGTGGTCGAATCCGGCGAACCGCGCGAGGTGCATCATTTCGCCTGTCTCGCCGGCTACGGCGCCGAAGCGATCAATCCCTATCTGGCGTTCGAGACCATCATCGCGATGAAGGACCGCCTGCCGGGCGCGCTCGACGACTACGAGATCGTCAAGCGCTACATCAAGTCGATCGGCAAGGGCCTGCTCAAGGTGATGTCCAAGATGGGCATCTCGACCTACCAGTCCTATTGCGGCGCGCAGATCTTCGACGCGGTCGGCCTGAAGGCCGACTTCGTCGCAAAGTATTTCGCCGGCACCCACACCCGCATCGAGGGCGTGGGCCTGGCCGAAATCGCCGAGGAAACCGTGCGCCGCCATGCCGACGCGTTCGGCGACGCGCAGGTCTACAAGACCGCGCTCGATGTCGGCGGCGAATATGCCTACCGCACCCGCGGCGAGGACCATGCCTGGACCGCGGAATCGGTCTCGACGCTGCAGCATGCCGCGCGCGGCAATTCGCTGGAGCGCTACCAGGCGTTCGCAAAGATCCTCAACGAGCAGTCCGAGCGGCTGCTGACGCTGCGCGGCCTGTTCCGGATCAAGACCGCCGAGGACGAGAAGCGCAAGCCGATCACGCTCGACCAGGTCGAGCCGGCCAAGGACATCGTCAAGCGTTTCGCCACCGGCGCGATGAGCTTCGGCTCGATCTCGCGCGAGGCGCACACGACGCTGGCGATCGCGATGAACCGGATCGGCGGCAAGTCCAACACCGGCGAAGGCGGCGAGGAGGCCGATCGCTTCAAGCCGCTGCCGAACGGCGACTCGATGCGCTCGGCGATCAAGCAGGTCGCCTCCGGCCGCTTCGGCGTGACGACGGAATATCTCGTCAACTCCGACATGATGCAGATCAAGATGGCGCAGGGCGCCAAGCCCGGCGAAGGCGGCCAGTTGCCCGGCCACAAGGTCGACGCCGTGATCGCCCGCGTCCGGCATTCGACGCCGGGCGTCGGCCTGATCTCGCCGCCGCCGCATCACGACATCTATTCGATCGAGGATCTGGCGCAGCTGATCTACGACCTCAAGAACGTCAATCCCGACGGCCAGGTCTCGGTCAAGCTGGTCTCCGAAATCGGCGTCGGCACCGTGGCCGCGGGCGTCGCCAAGGCGCGCGCCGACCATGTCACCATCGCGGGCTTCGAGGGCGGCACCGGCGCCTCGCCGCTGACCTCGATCAAGCACGCCGGTAGCCCATGGGAAATCGGCCTTGCCGAAACCCACCAGACGCTGGTGCGCGAGCGGCTGCGCAGCCGCATCGTGGTCCAGGTCGACGGCGGCTTCCGCACCGGACGCGACGTCGTGATCGGCGCGCTGCTCGGCGCCGACGAGTTCGGCTTCGCCACCGCGCCCCTGATCGCGGCCGGCTGCATCATGATGCGCAAGTGCCATCTCAACACCTGCCCGGTCGGCGTCGCCACCCAGGACCCCGTGCTGCGCAAGCGCTTCACCGGCCAGCCCGAGCACGTCATCAACTACTTCTTCTTCGTCGCCGAAGAAGTCCGCGAGATCATGGCGTCGCTCGGCTACCGCACCTTCGACGAGATGATCGGCCAGACCCAGATGCTCGACCAGTCGAAGCTGGTGGCGCACTGGAAGGCCAAGGGGCTCGATTTCTCAAAACTGTTCGTGCGCCAGAAGGAACTGCCGGGCCAGAAGATCTATCACTCCGAAAAGCAGAACCATCATCTGGAGGCGGTGCTCGACCGCAGGCTGATCGAGCAGGCGCAGGCCGCGCTCGACCGCGGCGCGCCGGTCAGGATCGACGAGGAGATCAACAACACCAACCGCTCGGCCGGCGCGATGCTGTCCGGCACGATCGCCAAGATCTACGGCCATGCCGGCCTGCCGCATGACACCATCCAGGTCAGCCTCAAGGGCACCGCGGGCCAGGCGTTCGGCGCCTGGCTGGCGCGCGGCGTCACCTTCGAACTCGAAGGCGAAGCCAACGACTATGTCGGCAAGGGCCTGTCCGGCGGCCGCATCATCGTCAAGCCGCCGCGCAATTCCGGCATCGTGCCGGAAGAATCCATCATCGTCGGCAACACCGTGATGTACGGCGCGATCGAGGGCGAATGCTATTTCCGCGGCATCGCCGGCGAACGCTTTGCGGTGCGCAACTCCGGCGCGATCGCGGTGGTCGAAGGCGCCGGCGATCATTGCTGCGAATACATGACCGGCGGCATCGTGGTGGTGCTCGGCAAGACCGGGCGCAACTTCGCGGCCGGCATGTCGGGCGGCATCGCCTATGTGCTCGACGAGGCCGGCGACTTCGCAAAGCTCTGCAACATGGCGATGGTCGAGCTCGAGCCGGTGCTGTCGGAAGAGATGATCAACGCGAACACCTATCACCACACCGGCGATCTCGAGGCGCACGGCCGGGTCGACGTGTTCCAGAACCTGCTCGACTCCGACGTCGAGCGGCTGCACGTCCTGATCACGCGCCACGCCAAGCTGACCGGCTCGAAGCGCGCCGCCGAGATCCTGGCGAACTGGAAGATCTGGCTGCCGAAATTCCGCAAGGTGATGCCGGTGGAATATCGCCGCGCGCTGAAGGAAATGAAGGCCAACGCCGACGCCGAGCCGAAAATCGCGATCGGGGCGTAGAGAGAGAGACGTCATCCTGAGGTGCGAGCCCTCTTCGGCGAGCCTCGAAGGATGACAGGAAATGGTGCTTGCTGCTCATCCTTCGAGGCGCGCAAGAGCGCGCTCCTCAGGATGACGGCGGAATGATGGGATAGAAGAGTTGCAGGGGCGTCAGGTTTAATGGGCAAGATCACAGGTTTTCTCGAGATCGACCGGCACGACCGCAAGTACTCGCCGGTCGCCGAGCGCGTGCAGCACTATCGCGAGTTCGTCATTCCCCTGAGCGAGAAGGACACCCGCGACCAGGCCGCGCGCTGCATGAATTGCGGCATTCCCTATTGCCACGGCACCGGCTCGGCGCAGCCGGGCACGCCGGGCTGCCCGGTCAACAACCAGATCCCCGATTTCAACGACCTCGTCTATCAGGGCAACTGGGAAGAAGCCTCGCGCAACCTGCACTCGACCAACAATTTCCCGGAATTCACCGGCCGCATCTGTCCGGCGCCGTGCGAGGCCTCCTGCACGCTGAACATCGACGACAACCCGGTCACCATCAAGACCATCGAATGCGCGATCGTCGACCGCGCCTGGGACAATGGCTGGCTCAAGCCGGAAATTGCCCCCGCCAGGACCGGCAAGAAGGTCGCGGTCATCGGCTCGGGTCCGGCCGGCCTCGCCGCCGCGCAGCAGCTCGCGCGCGCCGGCCACGACGTCCATGTCTACGAGAAATTCGCCAAGGCCGGCGGCCTGCTGCGCTACGGCATTCCCGACTTCAAGATGGAAAAGCACGTCATCGACCGCCGCGTGGCGCAGATGGAAGCCGAGGGCGTCACGTTCCATTACGGCGCCCATGTCGGCGGCTCTTCGCAAGGCGCGATCGATCCGCGCGAACTGGTCACGCAATATGACGCGGTGGCGCTGACCGGCGGCGCCGAAGCCGGCCGCGATCTGCCGATCCCCGGCCGCGATCTCGACGGCATCCATTTCGCGATGGATTTCCTGCCGCAGCAGAACCGCCGCGTCTCGAGCGAGCCGCTCGGCGGCGTTTCGGAAATTCTCGCCGACGGCAAGCATGTCGTCGTGATCGGCGGCGGCGACACCGGCTCGGACTGCATCGGCACTTCGTTCCGGCAGGGCGCGAAATCCGTCACCCAGCTCGAGATCATGCCGGCGCCGCCCGAGCACGAGAACAAGGGCCTGACCTGGCCGAACTGGCCGCTGAAGATGCGGACCTCGTCGAGCCAGGCCGAAGGCGCCAAGCGCGAATTCGCGGTGCTGACGCAGAAATTCTCCGGCGACGACGGCAAGGTGCAGAAACTGCATTGCGTCCAGGTCGACGACAAGTTCAAGCCGATCGCCGGCACCGAGTTCGACCTCGACGCGCAGCTCGTGCTGCTGGCGATGGGCTTTGTGCATCCGGTGCACGAGGGCATGCTGAAGATGCTCGGCGTCGATCTCGACCAGCGCGGCAACGTCCGCGCCAACCTGACCGACTACAAGACCTCGCGTCCCAACGTGTTCTCCGCCGGCGACATGCGCCGCGGCCAGTCGCTGGTGGTGTGGGCGATCCGCGAAGGCCGCCTGTGCGCGCGGGCGATCGATCAGTATCTGATGGGGAAGACGGACCTGCCGCGGTAGCAGCGGCATTGCCGCGCCTGACCCGGCAATCCGAGCTACGATGAACGGTCGTAGACCACGACCGGCGTCGCCTCCGGCTTCAGGCCTTCGCGCTCGCGGAGAACCCGGCGCAGCCTGCGGGCGGCCAGCAGCGCTGTTAGAACGTGCTTGTCGCTTGAGCTCTCCTCAAAAAAGATGACCCCTTCGCAGCTCGGGCATTGCCTGGAATATCCGGGCTGTACCCTTCGCGCCCTGTCCTGAAAATTCGACCGGCATCGTTTGCAATGGATCTGGACTGAATCGGACATGATGCTCCCGCCCTCGGGGACACATTATTTCGTACTGGTTAAGTTTCGGTCTTTTTTGGCGGCGTCCCTAATGCTGCAGCCGCACGCCGAGCATGACGACGGTTGACGCCGTGCTGTTGCCGGGGATGTTCGAATTCAGCCAGTCGCGGCGCAGCGTGCCCGTGACCCAGAAATTGCGGTTCATCTTGTAGACGAGGTCGCCGGAGATCGAATAGATGCGGTCGTAACCGCGAATCGCCCTGATAGTCCTGCGTCCCCCAGGTGAATTTTCCGATGCCCGTGAGCCAACGGCGGAAATCGTGATCGACCTCCGCGGTGTAGAGATGCGTCAGCACGCCGGAGACGCCGGGCACCGTGGTTTCCGTCGATCGACGTGTGGCGATGAATTTGGCCGTCGTCAATGGCGTCGCGGACCATATCAGCGAGGCCGACGTCAGCAGGCCCTGCAACGGCAGCAGCCGCGGATCGACATAGGTGCGCGCCGCCTAGCCGATCGAAGATTTCGCCGATCAGAATCCGGGAGAATTCGAAGGTGGTGCCTGCCCTGACGCTTCCGCCGCTCGAATTGCGCTGATAGCCGTTGCGATCGACCAGCAGGTCGTGCGAGCGGACATTGCCATCGATCTCGCCGAACGGCTTGAGGCCCGGTATCAGATCGTAGCTGACACGTCCGAGGCCGCCGAACTGATTGTAGTTGCGATCGTCGTTGCTGGTGACGGAGCCATCGGTCAAAACCGAGTTCTGATAGACCGTGCGGTCGACGGTGGCGCCTGCGGAGACCTGAAGCCGGTTGAAATTCTGATCGAGCCCGAAGGTGCCGCCGAACGTCGCATAGACCGGATATCTGGCGAGGCCGACCTGCACGTTCGGGCTGCCGGGATTGTCAGTGGCGACGCGCAGCCGCGTCTGTGCCAACAACCTCGTGTCATGGGTGACATCGAGACGGCCATCGACATGGCCGGTGAAATCCGGGCGATCGACGTTGGTCGGCGCCGACGACACCACGCCGTCCACCGGCGGAAAGGTGTTGGTGTAACCCGTGAACGATCCGCGCAAGTCAGCCACCAGCGCGTGGCGCTCCCAGTCGGAGACGGCCAGGAATTCCGGGGCGATGACATAGACCGGCGAGCCCTTCGGGACAAAGGTGCGCCCGGGATTGGTGTCGTAGCCGCTTCTCAATTCGAGCGCCGACTTGATCAGAAAGCCGCCGACGTAGTCGCCGACCGGGCCGAACGGATCGTCGTCGATCTTGAGCCGCTTGCGCGGCGGCTGGCCTGGCGACCGTGCCCGCCATCGCCGGCGGGATCGGCGACTTGTTGGCGGATTCCGACGGCGGAATCGAAAGCCGCAGCGGCGCGGTCGATGCGATCGGCGGCGGCGGGCTGCCGGGACCGACCGGCGGCTTCGGCTTTACTTGCCCGGGATAATATTTCGGCTTCTTGCGCTTGCGATTGAGCGAGTCGTAGCCCCAGTCCGAAGCGCCGCTGGCGGCGGGCAGGCCATAAGTCGGGACCTGTCCGATCCGCGATGGCGCCGGCGTATCGGTGTCGCGTTCACGGAGTCTCGCGTCGTTGGCGGCATCGCCGGTCTTGTCGACAGTCGTAATGCCGGTCCGGCGCAGCGGCGAATCCGGCGTGATGATCTGGCTGGAGCGGGTCGGACTGAACAGGTCCGGCGTGACGGTTTGAGCCAGCGCTGGCGTCTCACTTACGGCGATCAGCGCAAGGCATGGCAAAAGCGCGCGGAAGAGGCTCGCGCGCCTGCTTCGGCCCCTTGCTGGACCCGCCATCACGATGAAAAATACTCCAACAAATTCATTTACTTAGGCGACGGCCTCCGAGCGCGCGCGGAAAACGTCGTTAATGGAGTTAAAACAATTATGGTTAATGAGCCGTTGAGAGCCGGCAGGGCGCGTCGCCTCACGCGGCGGGCCATGGTAAGGAGGGTTTTGGGGCCGACATGACCGAGGCCCGCCTCCCTGGAACCAGACATGGCCAATCCGAAACCGCTGATGGCACAATCATCCGGCACCGATCCCGCTGATACCGCCGTCCAGTCGGCCCTGCGCACGCTCGAGGCGGAAGCCGGCGGCGTCGCGGCCGTGACCGCCGCGCTGCAATCCGATCTCGGCGCGACCTTCAATGCGGCGGCCGAGCTGATCCGCAACGCCAAGGGACGGCTGATCGTCACCGGATTCGGCAAGTCCGGCCATATCGGCCGCAAGGTCGCGGCGACCTTTGCTTCCACCGGCACGCCGGCGTTTTTCGTCCATGCCGCCGAAGCAAGCCACGGCGATCTCGGCATGATCACCGCCGACGACGTCATCCTGGCGCTGTCATGGTCCGGCGAGCAGCCGGAGATGCGGAACCTGATCACCTATGCCGCGCGCTTCCGCATTCCGCTGATGGCGATGACGGCGGAGCGGGAATCGACGCTGGCCAAGGCCGCCGACATCGCACTGACGCTGCCGAAGGCGCGCGAGGCCTGCCCGCACAATCTGGCGCCCACCACCTCCTCGCTGATGATGCTGGCGCTCGGCGACGCGCTGGCGATCGCGCTGCTGGAAGGCCGCGGCTTCACCTCGGTCGATTTCAGCGTGCTGCATCCCGGCGGCAAGTTCGGGGCCATGCTGAAATATACCCGCGATCTCATGCATTCCGGCGACGCGGTGCCGCTCAAGCCGGTCGGCACCAAAATGTCCGACGCGCTGGTCGAGATGACCGCAAAGGGCTTTGGCTGCGTCGGCATCGTCGACGTCGCGCGGCCAGATCGTCGGCATCGTCACCGACGGCGATCTGCGGCGCCAGATGCGGCCGGATCTGATGACGGCGCTGGTCGACGAGGTCATGACGAAGAATCCGAAGACCATCGACCGCGACACGCTGGCCGGCGAGGCGCTGGAGCTGCTCAATTCGTCGAAGATCACCACGCTGATCGTGACCGACGCCAACAAGCCGGTCGGCATTGTTCATTTGCACGATCTGCTGCGCGCGGGCGTGGCGTAGCTACCTCGGAAACCGCGCCGCCGTCTTTTCCAGCGGCAACGCCAGCGCGTTCGCCAGATATGCCACCGTGCGATAGAAGCCGCAGAGCAGGATGATCTCGAGAATCTGGTCGTCGTCGTAATGCGCCGACAGCGCCTTGAACTCCGCATCGCTCAAGGTCGCCCGCGCATGCAGCGCATCGACGGCTGCGATCATCGCCTGCTCTGCCAGGGACCAGCATGGATCGTCCGCCGCCCCGAGCACGGTGGCGCGGACCTGCGGTTCGCTCAGTTCTGCCGCCCCGGCGAAGAGCTGGACATGCACGCCCCATTCATATTCGCAACCGTTCCGCGCGCTGGTGCGGTCGATCACGATCTCGCGCTGCCGCAGTGACAACGGCCCGGGATCCAGCAGGCTGCCGGCGCGAAATTTTTCCCAGGCGCGGGCATGGCCGGCCATGACGCGGAACAGGTGGAGCGGCGGCGCGCCGCGCATGATGCGGTCGAACTGCTGCTGAATCTCCTTCTCGTAAGGCGGCTCCAGCGGCGCGATGCGTGACATGGCGGACTCCTGTGCTACACTAATTGTAGCAACACGCTACAATATCTGTAGCGATCCGCAAGAGGGTTTTCGATGCCGAAACAGGCCGCTGTCCTGAAAAAACGCTCGGTGCGCGGCTCCCGGTCGGGCCGGCCGATCATGGCCTTGCTCGACCTTTTGGGCCGGCGCTGGGCGCTGCGGATCGTTTGGGAACTGCGCGACGACCAGGCGTTGACCTCGCGCGCCCTGCGCACGGCCTGCGACCAGGCCTCTCCGACCATTCTGCAAACCCGGCTTTCAGAGCTGCGCGACGCCGGTCTTGTCGAACTGGTCCCCGGCGACGGATACCGCCTCACGGAGATGGGCAGGGAGCTGTTTGAAACCTTTCTGCCGCTGCATCGCTTTGCCGAGCGCTGGAGCAAGCTCACCGCGAATTAAGCCGCCGCCACCGTCAGGCTGGCGCCGTCGGCCTGCACGATTTTCACCCGGCTGCCGGCCGGCGTGTCGGGACCGGCAACGCGCCAGACCGTGTCGTCGATCCGCACCGTGCCGGCGCCGTCGACGATCGGCTTTTCCAGCGTGAAGACCCGGCCGATCAGCGCCTCGGTCCGCCTGTTGAGAAACGGGTTGCTCCGGCTGACGCTGCCCTCGCTTTTGGCGAGCCGCCGCCACGCCGGCACGGCTGCCGCCGCGAACACCGCGAACATCAACAATTGCGTCTGCCAGGACGGGTTGATCGCGAACGACAGCAATCCGACCAGCATCGCGGCGAGTCCGAGCCAGAACAGGAACACACCGGGTGCCGCGAGCTCCAGCGCCATCAGGATGAAGCCGAAGATCAGCCAGTTCCAGGTGCCCAACGTCGAAAACATCTCGGCCATGACACGACCTCAGTTACTTGCCGGTCTCGAAGCGCCGGCAGTGCGCCCCCTCTCCCCTTGTGGGAGAGGGTTGGGGTGAGGGGTTACGGTCTATCGAGAGAGCGTAACCCCTCACCCGGATCGCATCTGGCGATGCGATCCGACCTCTCCCACAAGGGGAGAGGTAAGCGGGATCGCACGCGTCGATGCACTCATTACCAAATAACCCTCACCGCTGCGGCGTCACCGGCGGCGTGGGACCCGCTGATGGCACCGAGGAGCGGCGCGCGGCCGCCGCGGCGGAGGCCGCGCTCTCGCCAAAAGTGGCTTTCGCGATTTCGCCGATGCCGGCCAGCGAGCCGAGCACGCTGGTGGCCTCCATCGGCAGTATCAGGAGCTTCTGGTTCGGCGAGTCCGCGAACTGCCCGAACGCCTTGATGTATTTGTCGGCGATAAAATAGTTCAGCGCGGCGACGTCACCCTTCGCGATCGCCTCCGACACCATCTGCGTCGCCTTGGCCTCGGCTTCCGCGGAACGCTCGCGCGCCTCGGCGTCGCGGAATGCGGCCTCCTTGCGGCCCTCGGCCTGCAGGATCTGGCCCTGCTTTGCGCCTTCTGCACGGAGGATTTCCGACTGCCGTTGGCCTTCGGCCTGCAGAATGTCGGCGCGCTTGACGCGCTCGGCCTTCATCTGCCGCCCCATGGCTTCGACGAGATCCGCGGGCGGCACGATATCCTTGATCTCGATGCGGTTGACCTTCAGCCCCCACGGCGAGACGGCGGCATCGACTACCCGCAGCAGGCGCTCGTTGATCTCGTCGCGATGCGACAGCACCTGGTCGAGATCCATCGCGCCCATCACCGAGCGGATGTTGGTCATGGTCAGCACGATGATCGCCTGGTTGAGATTGGAAACCTCGTAGCTCGCCTTGGCGGCGTCGAACACCTGGAAGAACGCGACGCCGTCCACGGTGACGGTGGCGTTGTCCTTGGTGATCACTTCCTGCTCGGGAATGTTGATCACCTGCTCCATCATGTTCATCTTGCGGCCGACGCGGTCGAAATATGGAATGATGAGATTGAGCCCCGGCGCCAGCGTGCGGGTGTATTTGCCGAACCGTTCGATGGTCCAGTCATAGCCTTGCGGCACGGTCTTGACGCCGGCGAACAATGTAACAATGACGAGCAGAACGAGCGCGATCGCGAAAATGTCGAAACCAGTCATAAATTCCTCCAATGCCGGCAAGAACCGTTGCCGGGCGCGGTATCGATAAGTCGGCAAAACCGCTGCGCCGGTTCACCCGGCTGTTCTCAGGTAACAGATATAACGTAGGGAGCCGTTTTACGGCCGCCAGATGTATGGCGCGTGAATACTGGACCAGGGCGCGTACGCATAAGCTCTCATGATGTCCGCTTCGCTCCGATAACGGCCGCTTTTGCGCAGCAGCAAATGACGCGAGGGGCCAGAACGCGGTATCGTTGACGCGCCACAATTGTCGTCAACGACATCTTCGAGTGAGCTGCCTAGCTGTGAAGTTGCGAGTTGAGGCCGTCCCAATTTGGTGTACGTCTGGTTGCCTCAAGAGCGCCGCTCTGGGAATTACGACGAAAAAGAAGGCCCTTCTGGCCTGAGAGTTCTTTGGCTTTCAGTACTCGGCCATCTTCCAAAAGGATGCGCGCGCCTGCCGTGACATAACAGCCCGCTTCGACGATACAATCGTCACCCAATGAAATGCCGATACCGGCGTTGGCTCCGATCAGGCAGCGCTCACCAACTGTAATCCTCTCTTTCCCTCCTCCGGACAGAGTGCCCATGATCGACGCTCCGCCACCAACGTCGCTGCCACTTCCCACAACCACACCGGCGCTTATCCGGCCTTCGACCATGCAGGGACCGAGCGTACCTGCATTAAAATTGCAAAAGCCTTCATGCATGACGGTCGTGCCCGGAGCCAGGTAGGCTCCGAGCCTTACGCGACCCGCATCCGCAATTCTCACGTCCGCAGGCGTCACATAGTCAGTCATGCGCGGAAACTTGTCCACGCCTGTCACCTCAAACGCAAGGGCACGCTTTCGTGCTACGATTCGTGCTTCCGGTACGCGAGAGCATTCACAGGGACCGAGGGTCGTCCAGGCAACGTTAGGCAACAGACTGAAAATTCCTTCAAGGTTCAGGCAATTAGGCTGGACGAGCCGGTGGCTCAGTAGATGGAGTCGAAGATATGCGTCGTGCACATCAGTCGGCGCAGATGCAAGGGAGTCAATTTCTGTACGGATTGGAACGATATCGACATCGCGGACGTCGTCGTGTCGCGCATATCCGTCTGCCGACTCACCCAACGATCCGTTGATCTCGTCCTTCGTCAGCCGTACCGTAGCCGCCTTGTCGGCCTCCACGACCAGGCGCAGCTGAAGGAACCAGGAATCCAACACGCGACCGTCAGCGGTAATCGTCGCAAATCCCTCGCCTCTCGCGCCCCTCAGCTCCATCGCCATTTGAATTGCTCACACTACGACCCTACACATAGTGCATACGCGAGTTCTCTTGGAATTAGCAACTTCTGCATGCTCAAACACGTCCGCTTTGGGTTCATTTTCGACGGATTCAGAGCCTGCATCACAAGAAACCAGCGCCAATTGATGGGAAGTTCACGCGGCGGCTTGACGAGAAAAATTCATGCGGTGGTCGATAGCAATGGGCTGCCGGTACGGCTGGCGTTGAGCCCCGGCGAGGCGCACGACGTTCGACTTGCCGGAAAACTGCTGTCTCGTCTGATATCCGGGTTAATGCTGCATGCCGGCCGCGGCTACAGGATCAAACGATGTCGTCGGATCGCGACGCGCTACGACAGGCTTGCCGCCAACTACCTTGCCTTCGTTCAACTCGCGTCAATTAGGCTATGGCTGCGGCTTAATGAGTTCGCGTCCTAGATCCAGCCCTGCAGCTCGCGCAGCACCAGCTGGCGGATGACGTCCATGCCGGGGTCGCTGTCGTTCAGGCAGGGAATGACGGCAAATTGCTCGCCGCCATTGTGCTTGAAGATCTCGGCGTTTTCCTGCGCGATCTCTTCCAGCGTCTCCAGGCAATCGGCGGAGAAGCCGGGCGTCACGACCGCGATGCGGCGCACGCCGTCCTTCGCCAGTTGCTCGATGGTCTTGTCGGTGTAGGGCTGCAGCCATTCGTCGAAGCCGAAGCGCGACTGGAAGGTCAGCAGCAGTTTCGACGCATCGAGGCCCAGGCGCTTGCGCAACGCGTCCGTCGTCGCGATGCACTGCGCCTGATAGGGATCGCCCTTGTCGACATATGTTCTGCGGCATGCCGTGGAACGACGCCACGATCAGCTCGGGCTTGAACGGCAGCGTCGCGAGATGCGCGTCGATCGAGACCGCCAGCGCCTCGATGTAATCGGGGTCGTCGTAATAAGGCGGCGTCACCCGCAGGGTCGGCTGCGCGCGCATCGCGGCGAGCACGCGAAACACCTCGTCGCAGACGGTCGCCGAGGTCGCCGCCGAATATTGCGGATAGAGCGGCACCACCAGCAGGCGGTCGCAGCCTTGCGCGGTCAGCGCGTCGATGCGCGACGCGGATCGACGGATTGCCGTAGCGCATCGCCCAGTCGACCACGACATGGTCGTGGTCGGAAATCGCTGCGCGCGAGCTTCTCGGACTGCGCGCGCGTGATGGTCTTGAGCGGCGATTCGTTCTTCTCGGTGTTCCAGATCTTCAGGTAGTCGCGCGCCTTGCGGCGCGGACGGGTGCGCAGGATGATCGCCGTTCAGCGATCAGCTTCCACAGCAGCCCCTGATCCTCGATCACGCGCGGATCGGAGAGGAATTCCTTGAGATAGACGCGCACGCCGTTGGCGTCGGCGGTGTCGGGGGTGCCGAGATTGACCAGCAGCACGCCGACGCGCTCCGGCCTCGACTTCGGCGGCCGCGGGCTTTGCGCTTTCGATGGGAACGACCACTGTCATGATGTCTGTGGCTTCGCGCGTTGCACCATCCTTGTCAAGATAATGGCCGTTTCGATACTGTCGCAGCTGTCTTCACGACTAGGGAGAAACCATGACGGTCGCCGAATGGTGCGTTTTCGGAGCGCTGATGCTCTATCTGCTGACGCATCGCAGCCGGTGAAATGGATCGGCCATTCCGCCGGTTTCGACAATTCCAAGCCGCGCGATCCCGCTTTCTATCCAGGACCCGCTCCGCGCGCGCGCGCTGGGCGCGCATCAGAACGGCATCGAGACGTTTCCGTTTTTCGCGGTCGCGGTGCTGCTCGCGGAATTCCGGCTCGGCCCGCAGCGCCTGATCGACGAGCTGGCGGTGCTGTTCCTGATCGTGCGGATCGCCTACGTCTTCACCTATCTCGGCAACCGCCCGACGCTGCGCTCGATCCTCTGGAACATCGGCTTTGCGATCAATGTCGCGATTTTCTTCCTGCCGGCGCTCCGGGGGTATTTGCCGGTGTAGACGTCGTACGTCTCCAGCGTCGTCCCGGCTCAAGGCCGGGACGACGGCGGTGAAATTCCTGCTTCAGGTTTCAAACATCGGTGCGCGATCTCGCGGCGCGTCCCGCAATGACGGAAGTTGTACTTACAAACACGTCACCCGCTCCGCCGCGAGATAGCCGAACAGCAGGCCGAGCCCGAACAGCAGCACCAGCCCCGCCGCGCCGAATTCGATGCCGCGCATGATCAGCGCGCCGCCGCCGTCGCGGCCCGCGCTCAGGCGCCGCGCCAGGTCCTTGCGCGGACACCGCGATCACGGCGATGGTCGCGACCGTGATCGCGGTGCCGAGCCCCATCACGAAGGTCGCGGCGATGCCGGCCCAGAACAGGCCCTGCGCCAGCGCGAACACCAGAACCAGGATCGCGCCCGAACAGGGCCGCATGCCGACGGCGAAGATCGCGCCAAGGCCGCGCCGCCAGCCGCCGGGACCGGCGAGTTCGTCCGGCGTCGGGCCGTGGGAATGGCCGCAATGCTCGTCATGGACGTGGTCATGATCGTGGTCGTGATCGTGGTGATCGTGATCATGGTCGTGATGCATGGTCGATGGCCATGATCGTGATGATGCGCGCGACCGGCCATCGCGGGCACCGGCCGCGGCGCCTGCAGCGCGCGCATGAAGCCGCCGCCCTTGGTCCAGACCAGCCGCGCGCCGAACGCCGCGATCAGGGCGTAGCTTGCGATCTCGATGACCTTCTCCGCCCCGCACATGGTCTTGGCGGTGGCGTTGAGCAGCCACGCGCAGATGCCGACGATCACCACCGCGACCAGCGACTGCAGCAGCGCCGAGGCAAACGACAGCACGATGCCGCGCCGCGCGGTCTCCTGGTTGGCGACCAGATAGGACGAGATCACCGCCTTGCCGTGGCCGGGGCCGGCGGCGTGAAAGATGCCGTAGGCAAAGGAGATCGCCAGCAGCGTCCAGACCGCCGAGCCGTCGGACTTGGCGGCGCGGATGGTCGCCGACATCTCGCGATAGAATTCCGATTGCTTTGCCAAGCAGCCAGCCGACGATGCCGCCGACCTGCGGCTCGGCGGCGGCGCTGGGCCGCGGGCCGCCGAACGGGTTCTGCGCCAGCAGCGGCATGCACGGCGCCGTCGAGCATCAGGACGGCGGCAAGCGCCGCCACGCCGACCAGCGATGGCCGCGCGCGGCGTGCGATCGGGAGTTCGGCGTCACGGGCAATCCACCGTGATCTTGTTGGCGAACATCACGCCGAAATTGGAGTTGCCGCCGCTCGGCGAAATTCTGCTCGCCGAGCTTCTGGGCGCTGGCGGTGCCGTCGTTCGGCCGCTGGAACTTGCATCTGGCAGCCGGCGGGCGCGCCGACCAGCTTGACCGGGTCCTTGTCGGCAAACTTGAAGTCGATGAAGAACGTCAGGGTCGAACACTTCGAGCACCAGCTGCTTCGGCTTGACCGGCGTCTTCAGCGGCAGGGTGAAATGCAGCGTCAGCAGCGCGTCCTTGTATTCGAGGAAGTAGTCGACCGGCTCCTGGAATTTCTGCTTCTTGCCGTCGGCCTTGGCGAAGGTGAAGAAGCCGAATTCCTTCAGCGACTCGACATTGGTCTGCGCCAGCGGCGCCAGTTCCTCGCGGCTGTAGACGCCCTTGGTCTTGGTCTCGATGCCCTGCAGCGCATAGGTCGAGAACATGTCGTCGAAGGTCCAGGCGTGGCGCACGCCGGTGATCGAGCCGTCGGGCGCGTAGATCAGCTCGCTCGTGGCGGTGATCCAGACATGCGGATGCGCCTGCTGCCGCGTCGCGGCGCCGAGCGCGAGCGCCGCCGGCAACCAGCAGCAGCCAAGCACCCGGCGCAAGGCGGCCTGCACCTCAGGCCGCCTCCGGCGTTTCCAAGCAGGCCGCGCCGGCGCAGCAGCGCGTCGGGCTCCGGCTCGCGGCCGCGGAAGGCGACATAGGCGTCTTCGGGATCGCGCGAGCCGCCGGACGAATAGATGTCGTCGTGCAGGCGCTTGGCGATCGCCGGATCGAAGATGTTGCCGGCCTCCTCGAAGGCGCCGAAGGCGTCGGCGTCCATCACCTCCGACCACATGTAGCTGTAATAGCCCGACGGCATAGTGGTCGCCGGAGAAGATGTGGCCGAACTGCTGTCGGCCGGTGCCGCAGCGCGATCTCCGCGGGCATGCCGATCTTTTCGAGCTCGGCCTTCTCGAACGCCCGCACGTCGCGGCTGGCGGCGGCCGGCTGGGTGTGGAATTCGAGATCGATCAGCGCCGAGGAGACGAACTCCACGGTGGCAAAGCCCTGGTTGAACTTTGCGCGCGGCGAGGAAGCGCTTCAAGCAGGTCGTCCGGCAGCGGCTCGCCGGTCTGGTAGTGCCGGGCGAACTGCCGCAGCACCTGCGGCTGCTCCTGCCAGTGCTCGTAGAGCTGCGAGGGCAGCTCGACGAAATCGGTGAACACCGATGGTGCCCGACAGCGAGGGATAGGTCACGTCCGACAGCATGCCGTGCAGGCCGTGGCCGAATTCGTGGAACAGGGTGCGCGCATCGTCCGGCGACAGCAGCGACGGCTCGCCGTCGGCGCCCTTGGCGAAGTTGCAGACATTGATGATCAGCGGCGCGATCTCGCCGTCGAGCTTCTGCTGGTCGCGCAGCGAGGTCATCCAGGCGCCGGAGCGCTTCGAGGGCCGGGCGAAGTAGTCGCCATAGAACAGCGCCTTGTGCTGGCCGTCGCGGTCCTTGACTTCCCAGACCCGGACGTCCGGATGCCAGACCGGGATGTCCTTGCGCTCGGCAAAGGTGACGCCGAACAGGCGGGTGGCGCAGTCGAAGGCGGCCTCGATCATGTGGTCGAGCGCGAGATAGGGCTTGATCGCGGCGTCGTCGAAATTGGCGCGGCGCTGGCGCAGCTTTTCGGCGTAGTAGCGCCAGTCCCACGGCGCCAGCGCGAAATTGCCGCCCTCCTCCGCGATCAGCGCCTGCAGCGCGTCGCGATCGGCCAGCGCCCGGGCGCGCGCCGGCTTCCAGACCCGCTCCAGCAGGCCGCGCACCGCCTCCGGCGTCTTGGCCATGGAGTCCTCCAGCCGGTAGGCGGCGAAGGTCGGATAGCCCAGGAGCTTGGCGCTCTCCTCGCGCAGGCTCGAGGATCTCGACGATGGCTGGCGTTGTTGTCGTTGGCGTTGCCGTTGTCGCCGCGCGCGGTGAAGGCCTTGAAGACCTTTTCGCGCAGGTCGCGGCGGGCCGAGCTCTTCAGGAACGGCTCGACGAAGGAGCGCGACAGCGTCACGATCGCCTTGCCGGCCATGCCGCGCTCTTCGGCCGCGGCCTTGGCCGCGGCGACAAAACTGTCCGGACAGGCCGGCGCGATCGTCCTCGCCGAGCTCCATGAACCAGTCCTGCTCGTCGCCGAGCAGATGATGGCTGAAGGCGGTGCCGAGATGGGCCAGCCGCTCGTTGATCTCGGCCATCCGGTTCTTGCGGCCTCGTCGAGGCCGGCGCCGGCGCGGTGGAAGCGGGTATAGGTGCGCTCCAGCAGCCGCAGTCTGCTCGGCCGTCAGGCCGAGCGTGGCGCGCTTCTCGTGCAGCATCGCGATGCGGCCGAACAGCACCGCGTTCATCATGATCGGATTCCAGTGCCGCGCCATCCGCAGCGACACCTCCTTGTCGATCTCCAGGATCGCCGGATTGGAATGCGCCGACACCAGGTCGTAGAACACCGCCGAGACCTTGGAGAGCAGCTTGCCCGAGCGCTCCAGCGCGGTGATGGTGTTGGCGAAGTCGGGCGCGGCCGGATCGTGGGTGATCGCCGCGATCTCGGCGGCGTGGTCGGCGAAGGCCTGCTCGAAGGCCGGCAGGAAGTGCTCCGGCGCGATCTCGGCGAAGGGCGGCGTCTCGAACGGCGTCTGCCAGGCCTTCAGCAGCGGATTGGCCTGATCTTGCGAGATGGCCGCCGTTTGCTGGGTTTCTGACATCACAATTCCCGTTTTTGTGCCTCGAATGACTTGCGGCAATCTATATCACGCGATCCGGCTTTTTTGGGCCTTTTGCGCTTGATAGCACCGGCCTTTTCAGAGAGATTGCGGCCCGCAACAGGACCTATTCCCATGAGCACGCAGCCCTCCTCCTCAGGCTCCCGCCAGATCGTCTGGCCGAGCGTCGTCACCGTCATCCGGCGGCGATCCTGATCGGCGCCGAGGTGTTCGGCGCGGCGTTCGCCGGCGGCTGGGCGCTCGCGATCCTGTTCGGGCTCGACGACACCGGCGCGCACATCCTGCAGGCCGTGCTGTTCGCGATCGGCGTCTTCGTCATGGTGGCGTTCATCCGCGCCGCCCAGCGCGTCGAGCCGTTCACGAAACGCGCCTGACGGCGCCTGCACAAAACGCGCCTGACGCGCGAAGCTGAGAAAGCCCTGCGCCGCAGGCGCTGGCGCGCTGTCGCTTCTCCGGAAAAATCTTAACGTCTGTTCATGTTTGGCGTCGCGCGCGAGCGCCGGGCGCGGCGTCGAAAGCACGCGTTAGGGAAATTTGCTCGCAGCCTAAAAAAATTCTTGCGAAGCAGAGTCAAAACCCTTATTTGCAGATTTGCCCAATTTCGCACGTGCCTGTGGTCGTGTGTCAGTCGGTAGGTATCCGGACAAGAGGCCGGACAGCCGCCAAGGGATGAAGAACCGAGGGTCGTTCAGGAGTTCGAGTGGCCAGCATCTCTCTCAAGAGATGCCGTTGAAGGTCTCTGCATCCTTTGCAACCGTGACTGGCAGCCGGAGGCGAACCGGCGCACCCCGCTCTCAACGGGGGACGCGACTTAAAGCAACGACGGATCGGGCTTTTTTGGTCTCTACCGGCATTCCACCGCCGGCGCGGGCTACTGAAAAGGCTTGTCCTTCATTGCCAGGTGTGCGGGCGGGATCATTCCCAACCAATCCACGGCAGCACAGTTCGGTCTGAGTCTTGTGGCTTCGTCGCGCCTCCATCGCGCGATGTGGCCAGAGCGCTCATATCCGAGATCAATTTTTTGAACGGAATCCCGTCGCTGGGCCGTTTGGGAGAGTGCTATGACCGAACGTATTCAGGAATTCCTGCGCAACCGCCGCAGCGAGGGCCAGGACACCGAGCCGTGCCTCGTGGTCGACCTCGAAGTCGTGCGCGACAACTACCAGACCTTCGCCAAGGCGTTGCCGGACAGCCGCGTGTTCTACGCGGTGAAGGCAAATCCGGCGCCGGAAGTGCTGTCGCTGCTGGCCTCGATGGGCTCGTGCTTCGACACCGCGACGGTGGCCGAAATCGAGATGGCGCTGGCCGCCGGTGCGACGCCGGACCGCATCTCCTATGGCAACACGATCAAGAAGGAGCGTGACATCGCGCGCGCCTTCGCGCTCGGCATTCGCCTGTTCGCGGTCGATTGCGCCGCCGAGGTCGAGAAGATCGCCCGTGCCGCGCCCGGCGCAAAGGTGTTCTGCCGCATTCTCTATGACTGCGCCGGCGCCGAGTGGCCGCTGTCGCGCAAGTTCGGCTGCGATCCGGAAATGGCGGTCGAGGTGCTCGACCTCGCCAAGCGTCTGGGCCTGGAGCCGTGCGGCATCTCGTTCCATGTCGGCTCGCAGCAGCGCAAGGTGAAGGCGTGGGATCGTGCGCTGGCGATGGCCTCGACGGTGTTCCGCGACTGCGCCGAGCGCGGCATCAACCTCACCATGGTCAACATGGGCGGCGGATTCCCGACCAAGTACCTCAAGGACGTTCCTCCGGTCGTGCAGTACGGCCGGTCGATCTTCCGCGCGCTGCGCAAGCATTTCGGCAACCAGATCCCGGAGACCATCATCGAGCCGGGACGCGGCATGGTCGGCAATGCCGGCATCATCGAGACCGAAGTCGTCCTGATCTCCAGGAAGAGCGACGAGGACGAGGTGCGCTGGGTGTATCTCGACATCGGCAAGTTCGGCGGTCTCGCCGAGACGATGGACGAGTCGATCCGCTACGCCATCCGCACCCCGCATGACGGGGCGGACATGACGCCGTGCGTGCTCGCGGGGCCAACCTGCGATTCCGCCGACGTGCTGTACGAGAAGATGCCGTATCCGCTTCCGGTGACGCTCGAGATCGGCGACAAGCTGCTGATCGAAGGCACCGGGGCCTATACGTCGACTTACTCGTCGGTGGCGTTCAACGGCATCCCGCCGCTGCGGACCTACCACATCTGAGCCTTCCCACCTCTCCCGCTTGCGGGGGAGGTCGCCGCGCAGAGCGCGGCGGGTGGGGGAAATCTCTCCACTTGCGCCGGCGTTTGCGGAAGCACCCCCACCCCAGCCCTCCTCCGCAAGCGGGAGAGGGAGCGAAAGAACGGAAGCCGGCTTGCCGGCTTCCTCCCTGACATCTCGAATATTCTGACAACGCTCCGCGGTGCGCCCCGCCGTTGGAGCGAGGACTGACGTGCCATGACTGCTTTGCGGAACACCCCGGTTACCCTCATCACGGACGCCGCTCCGTTCGCGATCCGTGCGGAACGGGCTTCAGACGTCGTTGCGCGTGAAGCGCTGCTGGATGCCTGCTTTGGCGACAACCGCCATACGCGCACCTGCCAGCGCCTGCGCGACGGACGCGCGCCCGCCGAAGGCCTTGCCCTCTCGGTCGTGCGCCAGGGACGGCTGGTTGGAACCGTGCGGCTGTGGCACGTCAGCGCGGGGGGCCGGTCGGCGCTGATGCTCGGGCCGCTGGCGGTCGATGACACCTGCCGCGGGCTCGGCGTCGGCGCTGCGCTGATGGACCGTGCACTGGCGATCGCCAAAGCGCGCGGCCATGGCGCCGTGATCCTGCTCGGCGACGCGCCCTTTTACGCCCGCTTCGGCTTCACGGGCGATAAGACCGGCGAGTTGTCGCTGCCCGGCCCGTTCGAACGCGACCGCCTGCTCGGGCTCGAATTGAGCGAGGGCGCGCTCGACGGCGCCTGCGGCATGATCGCACCAACCGGCGCGTTGCTGCTCAAGTCAAAGGCGTCTCGGGCGCGGAAGGCACTCCGCATCGTGCCGCACGCGGCGTAAGGCGCGTGCGATGTCGGAGAACCTCCGCACACGAGGCGCTGCCGCGCGCTCGCGCGTCCGCAGCATCGTCCCCACCATCCTGATGATCCTGATCTCGGTCATGATCGTCAGGGACATTTTGGTGCGCCGCTGGGCCGCTGCCACGCCTCCGGTCTCCGATGTGACCGAACGCTCCCGCTGAACTGAGTTGAGGGCTTGCGCGCGCCAGCGAAAAGCCCCTAAACACCGCCAAAGCCCTTAGTATTTGTTTGACGCGTTTTCCTCACGCGAACCGGTACCCACTTCGCTTGAAAACGCTATGAATCGAGGTCCCGATGCCCCGCCGCCTGATCTCCACCGGCTCGCCGCTTGAAAAGACCGTCGGCTACAGCCGCGCCGTGATCGACGGCGATTTCGCCTTTGTCGCCGGCACCACCGGCTACGACTACACCACCATGACGATGCCGGCCGATGTCACGAGCCAGTCACGGAACTGCTTCAAGACCATCGAGGCCGCCCTGAAAGAGGGTGGCTTCGCGATGGCCGATATCGTCCGTGCAACCTACTACATCACCGACGCCAACAACGTGGACGCCCACTTCGCGGTCTGCGGCGAGGTCCTCGGCGAGATTCGTCCCGCGGCGACATTGCTGGTCGTCACAGCCCTCGCAAAGCCCGAGATGAAGGTCGAGATCGAAGTGACCGCCAAGCGACGTACCTGACACCACCAGCACCAATCCTAGACCGTTCTCCTGGAGACACTTGATGAGCCCCGCCGCGCAGATCTACGCGAAAATTTCCGGCCCCATTGTCATGATCGGCTTCGGCTCGATCGGCAAAGGCACGCTGCCGATGATCGAGCGGCATCTCGATTACGACAAGTCGCGCGTCACCGTGATCGACCCCAAGGACGAGGGCCGCAAGGCACATTGCGAGAAGCAAAATGTACGATTCATCCAGCAGGGCGTGACCAAGGACAATTATCGCGACTTGCTGACCCCGCTGCTCACTGAAGGCGGCGGCCAGGGCTTTTGCGTCAATCTCTCGGTCGATACCGGCTCTACCGACATCATGGAGCTCTGCAACGAACTTGGTGCTCTTTATATCGACACCGTCAACGAGCCCTGGCTCGGCTTCTATTTCGATTCTTCGAAGGGCCCGGAAGCACGCTCCAACTACGCCCTTCGCGAAGTGACGCTGGCCGCCAAGAAGGCTCGCCCCGCGGGCTCGACGACGGCCGTCTCCTGCTGTGGCGCCAATCCCGGCATGGTCTCCTTTTTCGCCAAGCAGGCGCTACTCAATGTCGCCGCCGATCTGAAGCTCAATGCCCCCAAGCCGAAGACCAAAGCCGAATGGGCGGACTTGATGCGGCAGGCTGGTGTCAAGGGCATCCACATCGCCGAACGCGACACCCAGCGCTCCAAGTCGCCGAAAGAGCCGGACGTCTTCGTCAACACCTGGTCGGTCGAAGGTTTCCTGTCGGAAGGCGTGCAGCCGTCCGAACTGGGTTGGGGCACCCATGAAAAATGGATGCCCGAGAATGCGCGTACCCACGAAGCTGGCTGCGGCGCCGCCATCTATCTGATGCAGCCCGGCGCCAACACGCGCGTGCGCACCTGGTGCCCGACCCGCGGCGCGCAGTACGGCTTCCTCGTCACCCACAACGAGTTCGATCTCGATCTCCGATTACTTCACGGTGCGTGACGCATCGGGCACGGCGATCTATCGGCCGACCTGCCACTATGCCTATCATCCGGCTGACGATGCCGTGCTGTCGCTGCATGAAATGTTCGGTCGCGCAGCGAAGATGCAGGAAAAGCACCACATCCTCGATGAGAACGAAATCGTCGACGGCATCGACGAACTCGGCGTGCTGCTGTTCGGCCATGACAACAATGCCTACTGGTACGGCTCGCAGCTCTCCATCGAAGAGACCCGCCAACTCGCGCCCTATCAGAACGCCACCGGCCTGCAAGTGACCTCCGCCGTGCTTGGCGGCATGGTGTGGGCGCTGGAAAACCCGACCGCCGGCATCGTCGAAGCCGACGAGATGGATTTCGACCGCCTGCTGGAAATCCAGATGCCGTATCTCGGCCCGGTGAAGGGCTTTTACACCGACTGGACCCCGCTGAGCGACCGGCCCGGCCTGTTCCCGGAAGACATCGACACCTCCGATCCCTGGCAGTTCCGCAACGTGCTGGTGCGGTGATCCGGCGAGGCTTCTGTCCGGAAGCCGGCCGGTTGGTGGCGACCTATCCACAGCCATAAGAAGGGCGATGATGACGCGCTTGTCATCGCCGCGTTATCATCCCGCTGGGGTAGGTCACCGGCGGGCACGACATGGACCATGCATCACTTCTCAATCCGTTCCATCTGAACCAGGAGCCGGCCGGGCCGGTCCGGATCGTCAATCGGACGATAGCGCGATCGACGCCGGTCTGCTCGGGCTGCCAGTCCGACGACATCATCGCCCACGCCACCGTGCAGTGGAGCAACGAATTGCAGCAATGGGAATTGGCTTCGACCTTCGGTCGGCCGACCCACTGCAATCACTGCGACGGCGCCTGCGAGATTACCTGGTTGCCTTTGAAGTAGTTTCGCTGTGAAGGCAGACCGGGACGCGCGAAGCTGACAGACGACCCGTCTCGTGATTGGGTAGGTTCGGGTCACCATCATCATGACCACTGACGACAGTCGCAATCCGGGAGGACCTATGAGGCACTTCAACTGCATTGCCTTGAACTGCATTGCCTTGGGCGTGGGCCTGTTGGTCGCCCAAGCCGCGTTGGCCGCCGACACCGGACAGCTGCCCTGCAAGACCACCAGGGAATGCAACGAGGCCGCGGCCAGCATCGGGGCGAACGCGCCCCGCGGCGACGCGCAAGCCCACACCAGCCCGGCCGACGCCGCCGAGGACCAGTTCTACTGGATCAACAAGATCAACAAGGCCTCGACCGTCATGCTGGTGGAGGAAGGCATTTTTCCAAAGGATGTGGGGCAGTTGATCGCCAAGGGCGTGGACTACACCATTCGCCAGGCCGGGCTGCCCGGCGGCAAGCGACCCGGCGATGTCCTGCAGATCGAGCGCATCATGACCGACAAAGTGGGGCCAGAGGCCTCGGTCATTCATGCCGGGCGCAGCCGTCAGGATATGTACGCCACGTTTCGTGCCGCCGAGTTGCGCAACCAGACGCTGGATTTCGCCGAGGCTCTGCTGGGCTTGCGCGCCAGGCTGCTGGCAAGCGCGGCGGACAATCTGGATGTTTTGGTGCCGGCCTATACCAACGGCGTGCAGGCCGTGCCGGTCACCTATGGTCACTACCTTCTGGCCTACGTCGAGTTGTTCGAGCGCGACCAGCAGCGCATTACCGAGGCCTATCGCCGCCTGAACCTGAGCCCGATGGGCACAGGCGTGATGTCCAATTCGGTCTGGCCGCTGAACCGCGGCCGCCTGGCCGAGTTGCTCGGCTTCGACGGCATCGTCGAGAACTCGATCGATTCCAGTCAGGTGATCGCCTTCGACAACCAGCTGGAGGCGACCGCCATCGCCAGTTCCAGCGCCATCCGCATTGGCGCCATGATGCAGGACCTCCATACGCAGTACCACCAGGTACGGCCCTGGCTGTTGCTGCAGGAAGGCTCGACCTACACCAGCAGCTCGATGCCGCAAAAGCGTAACCCGGGCCTGATCACGCAAGCCCGCCTGGCCGCCTCCGACGTCGTAGGATTGTCGGAAGCCGTGATCGTTCGCGCCCACAACGTCGACTCCGGCATGGTCGACTACAAATCCGAGTCTGACCGATTTGGGTTTGTTTCCCCGCGCCGTCGGCATGCTTACCGCCACCCGGCGCGTGTTTGACGCGCTGGTGGTCAACAAGCCGCGCGCGCTGCAGGAACTCGAGAGCGATTGGACGTCCACGATGAATTTGGCGGAGTTGCTGTTGCAGGCGCACCACGTCCCATTCCGGGTCGGGCACGGATTTGCGTCGCAACTGGTCAGCTATGCCCGCCCGCTCGACCTCACGCCCAAAACCATTCCCTACAATGTGGTGACGGACCTGTTTACCAAGGCGCTGGCAAGTTCCGGACAACCCGCGCAGCCTTTTCCGATGAGCGAAGCCGAATTCAGGGAAGTGATGTCGCCCGCGTGGATCGTGGCGCACACGAAGGGAACGGGAGGGCCGCAGCCGGCCGAGGCGGAACGCATGCTCAAGGCGGCTCAACAGCGCCTCGATTCCGACAAGTCCTGGCTGGCCGAGCAACGCGGCAAGCTCGCGACGGCCGACGCGGCGCTGGACAAGGCGTTCGCGACGCTGCTGCCGGCGGATAAGGCTCAATAGAGGGTGAAACTACGCATCCGCGATGCAGATCATGGTAACCGCGGATTAATCATCTCGCGCCATCCTGAGGGGTACCTTGTTCTGCGAGGACTTGAAACCGTCGCCGCAGCCTCATTCCAGCGACGGCTCCCCCAGTGGAGCGATGAACATGCGCGCCATGATCGCTATTGCGCTGTCGGCAGCCACGCTTGCCGCCTGTACGCCTGAGAATACTGACGTAACCGGCTCGATCGGAAACTGCGTCAGGAAGCTTTATAGCGCGTACAATCCCAAGGACATGAAGCAGTGCGTCGGCGCCTGCATCGCCTGCGAAAACGGCGTCGTCACGACCTGCTCCACCTCCTGCACGCTCAAGGGCGCGCAATGACCACCGTCCGCCGGCGTCACTTCGTCATGTAGTCGAACGCCACCGTCCCCAGCCCCAGCGTCAGATCCGCCTTGAAATGCAGCGCCGAAACCACCTCGCGCACCGGCAGCCGCGCGACGTCGCACAGCGCATGGGGAAACAGGCCGAGCGCGGCAGGGCCGGTCCAGGCTTCCTTCAGCGTGATGTCCTCGAGATGGAAGCGCACGAGTTCGCAGATCCTGGGCGTACCGTCGACATGCGGGATGATCTTCAAAATGAAGTTCGGCGCCTTCATCGACTTCAGCACGGTGTCATGGTCGACCGGACGGTGCTTGTAGCCCATGGTGGCGGAGGCGCAGAGCACCGAGCCGTAATGCAGTGAACCGACCAGCACATCGCTCTCGACGGCGATCTTCGGCGCCGCCAGCTTTTTCGGAAATCCCCAGAGTTCGCGGCCGCCGGCGATCGGGCCTTCGTCGTCCAGATACATCGCATGGGTATAGCCGCCCTCGACGCCGTCGAGGCGGACCGGGATCACCTGCCCGGTTTCGGTGTAGTCACCGAACCCGGTCGAGTTGGGCATCCGGATGAATTCGTATTTGACGATGGAATTGACGATTTCGAGCGGCTCCGGCACCACGGCGGCGAGCGCTTCCGGATCGGTCCGGTAGGTGATGATGAAATATTCGCGATTGTAGAAGCGATACGGCCCCGGCGGAAACGAAGGGTTGTTCAGCGGCATCGAATACGCGGTACGCCTGACGTCGTCGATCTTCATTGCTTGCCTCATGGTGTCACCTCGCTTTCGCGCGATGAGCGATTATGGGGCAGCCGGATGACACAAGCGAGACTGTAGAATTGGCAGGGCCGTCAAAACGGCGTCAGAGCTTTCGACCAACGGTCGTCATTCCGGGATGGCCCGAAGGGCCGACCCGGAATCTCGAAGTTGTGTGAGAGACGCAAACCGATCTCGAGATTCCGGGTTCGCGCTTGCGCGCGCCCCGGAATGACCGCCCCTACTTCTCCCGGATCGGCGCCGCGGTCTTTTCCGCGGGCGCAGCCGGCAATGCAGGCTCGGCGCCCGCCTTCTGCGCCTCGGCATCGGGGCGGGCCGGCTGCGGCGGAACGTTGGACGGGCGGGTCCCCGTCGTGACCGGCTCGGCCGGCGCGGAGGGTTTTGTTTCCGCGCCCGGGGTCGATTGCAGCGGCGGCGTCGCCTGCGCCAGCTGTTGCGGATCGCGGGCTTTGAGCTGGGTCAGCGAAAGGCCAGAAATCACCAGCCCGGTCGTGACCAGCGCGGCCGCGAGCAGGAAATCCTTGGTGTAACCGCGTTTGCGTGAATTGGCAGACATATCGTTCACCGCGAAATTGTTCGTGATATCAACGATTCCGGCGGCGCATGGTTCCGGGCGGCCAAACGCCCGGAAGGCCCGCCATCAATCCTTGGTATTCACTTCCCAGGTGGCGTGCCGGACGCTGGGCTGCCGCTGCAGATCGGCAGCCACCGCGTCCAGCTCCTTGGGATCGATGGCGGTCGAGACCAGGGTCGCCACGATCTCCCGCAGGTTGTCGCCGAGTTCGACGACTTCGACATCGGCGACCGGGTATTTGGCGCTTTCCAGCCGTTCCACCAGGCGGTCACGCATGTCAGGCAAGGCATGCGACGTGACCGCGAGCTTGAAATAATAGGTCGCCTCCGACGACTGCTCGTCGAGCGGAATGCGGTTGATGGCGTTGACCAGCGGACGCAGCAAGGTGTTGCCGGCAAGCACGAACACGGTCAGCGCCACCGCTTGCGCAACCATGTCGGCGCCGGCGCAGGAGCCGACCGCGGCCGACGCCCACAGCGTCGCCGCCGTATTGAGGCCGCGCACGTCCATGCCCTGCTTCATGATGACGCCGGCGCCAAGGAAACCGATCCCCGAGACGACGTAAGCGATCACCCGCACCGCGCCATCGGCTCCGTTCAGATGCATCGCAAGGTCGACGAAGGCGGCAGCACCAACGGCGACCAGCACGTTGGTGCGTAGCCCCGCGGTCCGCTGCCGGTACTGCCGTTCGGCGCCGATCAGGGTACCCAGAATGAACGCTGTCGCCAGGCTGACCAGCGTGTCGAGGAAATCGGCGGTCTGGAAGGTGGAAAGGAATCGCATGTTGGCTGCCTAAGAGAGATCGTGATGGTCCTATCACAACTCCAGCAAGCCCGCGTCGCCATCTTCGGCAGCATACGCCAACAGCGTGCCCTTGGCGTTCCAGGCGAGGGCCGCGACCGCCGCACCGCCGTTCCGGCGCACCAGAATTTCGGCGCCGTCTTCGAGCCGCACCATCAGCACGGTGCCGTCACTGTAGCCGGCCGCCAAAATATCCTGCTTCGGATGGCAGGCGACCGCGGAGACCCGCGCCTGCAGCGGCGCCAGCATCGCCGGCTCCTTGCCCATCGGGCCGTCCTTGCTGGCGAACGGCCAGACGATCACGGTATCGGCGCCTGAAGTTGCGAGGCCCTTGCCGCCGGCGCTCCACGACATCGAACGGACGCGGCCGGGATAGCCGCTCATCCGCATGTGGCGATTATCGGCGAGCCGCCAGCCATGCATCGCCGGTTCGTGCATCATGGTGACCAAAAATTTGTTGTCCGGGCTGAAGGTGACGCCGAGATGCGAGCCGGCCCATTCCAGGAATTCCGGCTTTGCGGCCATGTTGGGAAACCACAGCGTCACGCCGTTGTAATGCGCGACCGCCAGCCGCAGGCCCTTTGGCGCGAACGCCAGACCGCCGACAGTGGAAGGCAGATCGAAGGATTTTTCTTCGCCCTTGCCGCTGCGGACATACGCGGTCTTGCCGGCCGACCACGCCACCGCGCCGTCGGGATGAAGCGCGACATTGTCGATCCAGCGCCGCTTGGCGTCGGTCGCCAGCAGCGTGACCTCGCCCTTGGCGTTGAGGGCTGTGACCTTGCCGTCGTCGCCGCCCATGACGATGCGCCCGCCGTCGGACACCGCGCAGAGGATGCCGCCGCCGTGGACGGAAATTTGCGAAGTCTCGCCCTTGGCGTTGATCACGGACACGTTCTCCTCGGCGCCGACGAAGCAGGCGCTGTCGCCGAGGAAATGTACTGAGGTGACGGCGTGGCCGAGCGGCAGCGGCCGCACTTTGTCGGTCACCGACACGATGGAGGCGGATTCGCCCGGATCGAATTCTTTCATCACGTGGTGATACAGCCTTCGAAACCGTCGCGGATCATCTGTTCCGGCAATTCGCGGCCGATGAAGACGAGGCGGCTCTCGCGCGCCTCGCCGTCCTTCCACTTCCGCTGGTGATCGCCTTCCAGCATCATGTGCACGCCCTGGAACACGTAGCGGTCGTCGTCGTCGGTAAAGGCGAGAATGCCCTTCGAGCGCAGGATCTTCTGGCCTTCGCTGGCGACCAGGTTCTGCAGCCACGGCATGAACTTTGTCGCGTCGAGCGGCTTGTCTGATCGCAGCGACAGCGATTGCATGTCCTCGTCGTGGTAGTGTTTCAGGCCGCCATGGCTGTGGCTGTGATCGTGGTGATGGTCATGATGATGACCGTGGTCGTGGTCATGATCGTGCCCGTCGCCGGCGTCCAGAAATTCCGGCTCGATTTCGAGGATGCGATCGAGATCGAACGCGCCGCGCTCCAGCACGTCCGACAACGCCACCTTGCAGCGCTCGGTGCGATGCAGTTTGGCGTACGGGTTGATGCCGCGGATCCGGGCCTCGACTTCGGCCAGTTCCGCCTTGGAGACGAGGTCGGTCTTGTTCAGCACGATGACGTCGGCGAACGCGATCTGGTTCTTGGCTTCGGGGGCGTCCTTCAGCCGGTCGCTCAGCCATTTGGCGTCGGCGACGGTCACGACCGCATCGAGCCGCGCGTTCTTCTGCACGTCCTCGTCGACGAAGAAGGTCTGCGCCACCGGCGCCGGATCGGCCAGACCAGTCGTCTCGACGATGATGGCGTCGAACTTGCCCTTGCGCTTCATCAGGCCGTCGAGGATGCGCACGAGGTCGCCGCGCACGGTGCAGCAGACGCAGCCATTGTTCATCTCGAACACTTCTTCGTCGGCGCCGATGATCAGGTCGTTGTCGATGCCGATCTCGCCGAATTCGTTGACGATGACGGCGTATTTCTTGCCGTGGTTTTCCGACAGGATGCGGTTGAGCAGCGTGGTCTTGCCGGCGCCGAGATAGCCCGTCAGCACGGTCACGGGAATTTTCTGGGATTCAGACATAACAACTCCAAAAGCGGGACTTCTGGCGCGCCCCGGCCGGCAGGGAGGCCCCTGCCCTAGTTGGCGAGCGCGCTGGTCAGGGCCTTTATATTGTGCCTGACCATATCAATGTAAGTGGGGGCATCGCCCTTTTCGCCCGTCAGACTGTCCGAATAGAGGGTCCCGCCGACCCTGGCGCCGGTTTCGGCCGCTATTTGGCGGATCAGCCTGGGATCGCTGATATTTTCAAGAAAAACAGCCGGAATTTTCGCGGTTCTGACCTGGGTGATGATGGCGGCGATATCGCGGGCGCTGGCCTCGGATTCCGTGGAAACGCCGAGCGGCGCGATGAAATCGATGCCATAGGCGGCGGCGAAATAGCCGAAGGCGCGGTGGGTCGAGATCACCTTGCGGCGGGCGTCCGGAATTTGCGCCACGGCCTCGCGGACCTCGCGGTCCAGCGCGTCGAGCTTCGCCAGATAGGCTTCGGCGTTGGTGCGGAAAACCTCGGCGTCCGCGGGATCGGCGGCAACCAGCGCGTCGCGGATATTGGCCACGTAGATTTTTGCATTGACGACGGATTGCCAGGCATGCGGATCGGCGTCCGAACCGAGCTTGAGCGGCGCGATGCCGGCGGTCGCGGTCACGATCGACAGCCTTGCTGCCGGCGGACTGCACCAGCCGCGGCAGCCAGCCTTCGAGCCCAAGGCCGTTGACGATGACGAGTTTCGCATCCGCGATCTTCTTCGCGTCCGCCGGCGTCGGCGCGTAGACATGCGCGTCGCCATCGGGACCGACCAGCGTCGTGACACTGACGCGGTCGCCGCCGACATTGCGGACGAAATCGCCGAGGATCGAGAAGCTGGCGACGACGTTGAGGCGGTCCTGCGCGCGGGCGGGAAGCGACCGCCGCGACGAGCATGAGAGACAATGAGCAGGAAGCGCCGCATCGCTCTCACGCTTCGAGATGGCGGCCGGGAAACAGTTGCCGGACCAGGCCGCTGACGTTGCCGAACAGCACGGAGACGACATAGAGCACCGCCGCCACCAGGATGATCGCAGGCCCCGAGGGAATCTTGGTCTGGAACGACAGCACCAGCCCGGCATAGCCGGAGATCATCGCGCTCGCGACCGCGATGCAGATCATGCCGGTGATGTCGCGCGACCAGAACCGCGCAATGCCGGCGGGCAGGATCATCAGCCCGACGCCGAGCAAGGTGCCGAGCGCGTGAAAGCCGTTGACGAGGTTGATCACGACCAGCGCCAGGAACGCCAGATGCGCCGGCGCGCCGGCGCGGCTGCACCGTGCGCAGGAACACCGGATCGACGCATTCGATCACCAGCGGGCGATAGATCACCGCCAGCACCAACAGCGTGATGGTGGCGTTGAAGGCGATCACCAGCAGGGTCTGGTCGTCCATCGCCAGGATGTTGCCGAACAGCACGTGCAGCAGGTCGATATTGGTGCCCTTGATGGAGACGATGGTGACGCCGAGCGCCAGCGACACCAGATAGAAGGTCGCCAGCGAGGCGTCCTCCTTCAGCTCGGTGGTGCGCGCGACCAGGCCTGCGAGGATCGCCACGGTAAAGCCCGCGATCAGGCCGCCGGTCGTCATCGCGAACAGATTGAGCCCGGAGAGCAGGAAACCGATCGCCGCCCCCGGCAGGATCGCATGCGCCATGGCGTCGCCGACGAGGCTCATCCGCCGCAGCATCAGGAACACGCCGATCGGCGCGCCGCCGAGCGACAGCGCGATCACGGCCGGCGAGCGCGCGGCGCATGAACTCGAATTCGGTGAAGGGCGCGATCAGCGCGTCGATAGATCATCGGCGGTCAGGCCGCCCGCGAGGGCGCGTGGACGACGCAGGCGGCGGCGCCGTCGTCGAACGCCTCGCACATCCGCCGCGCCTCCAGCAGATTTTCCGCGGTCAGCACCTGCGCGGTCGGCCCCCACGCCACCGCGCCGCGGGCCAGCAGCAGCGTTTCGGGGAAATTCGCGCGCACCAGCTCCATGTCGTGCAGCGCCGCCAGCACGGTGCGCTCCTCGCCGTGCCAGCGCCGCACCAGCGCCAGCAGATCGGCCGAGGTCTTGGCGTCGATGGCGTTGAACGGCTCGTCCAGCACGATCAGGCGCGCGTCCTGCAGCAGCACGCGCGCGAACAGCATGCGCTGCATCTGGCCGCCCGACAGCGTGCCGATGGCGCGGTTCTCAAAGCCGTTGAGGCCGACGGCGGCGAGCGCCTGCGCAATCTTGTCGCGCGCGGCCTTGCCCATGCCGCCGAAAAATCCGGTCGAGCGCCACAAGCCCGGTGCCGACGAAATCGAACACCGAAATCGGAAAGCTGCGGTCGATGTCGACGCTCTGCGGCAGATAGGCGATGTCGCGGCTGATCGAGGCCGCCGAGCTCGATCGAACCGGCGAGCGGCTTGAGAATGCCGACGATGTCCGCGAAACAGCGTCGACTTGCCGGCGCCGTTCGGCCCGATCACCGCCAGCAGCGCGCCTGCGGCGACCTCGCCATTGAGATGATGCACCGCCGGATGCCGGTCATAGCCCAGCGTGACGTCGCGGAATTGCAGTTGGGCGGCCATGCTCACCTCATCGCCAGCCAGCACGACCGCCCACAGGGCCGGCGCTGACCGCGAGCCGCCGCACGCAAGCCGCGACAGCACGGTCATGCGCAGGATCGACCAGGGCGCCGCCTGCGCCGGATGCGGCGTCGCCGGGCCATGGCTATGAGCGTGGCTATGGTCGTGGTGATGTCCATGGTCGTGGGAATGGGAGTGATCCATCCCATAATGTTATATTATAACATTACGGGAGTCCACCAAGGGGCAGCCCTCACGGCTTTCCGATCGCCATCGCGATCGCCGCCGCCAGGAACGGAAACGGCACCGACACCGCGGCGCGGAACCAGACGAAGCGGGCCGGCATGAACGGGATTTCCCACAGGATCAGCCGCTGAAAGGCGAACAGCGCCCAGGCCACCACATAGGCGATCACCTGCGGCGGGCCGCCGCCGACCTTCAGCGCCACCGCGCCGATCGAAAAGCCGACCACCGGGCCGCCGGGGGTCGCAGCACCCGCGATCACCGCGGTCAGCACGCCAAGCCAGCCGCTGTCCGGGCCGAGCCAGCCGGTGATGATCTCGGGCGGAATGACGGCGGCGATGTAGCCGGAGCCGATCACGCCGAGCGCGATGCGCGGCATGATGTTGATGAATTCCATGGTGCCCTCGCGCAGCGACGACACCAGCACCACGCGGCCGCGCCGCCAGGCGATAAAGTCCGACGGCAGCGACCGAACCCCAGAGCAGGATGTCGATGAGCAGCGATGCGCTCATTCGCGGCTCGCCTTTCGGATACATCCGCACGATAGACGAAGCGCCCGAGCGCGCCCGCCAGCACCGGTATCGGCAGCGAGATCACGATCCGCCACATCGTGAAATCGACGCCCATGATCGGCAGCTCCCAGGCCACCGCCCGGCCGTAGCCGATCAGCGTCCAGCTCACCACCATCGCAATGGTCGCGCCGAAATCGGCGCCGACCGTCAGCAGAGCCGCCGCCACCGGATAGGCCGTGAACGGACCGCCGGGCAGGATCGCGCCGAACGCCGTGCCTATCAAAAGCCCCTTCAGCCCGGATTTTGGCCCGAGCGAGCGCGAGACTTTTTCGTGCGGCAGAATTTCCGCGATGAAGGCCCCGAGCAGGCAGCCGGCCAGCACGCGCGGCAGGATGCCGCCGAACAGCGCCAGATCGTGGAAGAGAATTTCCAGCACGCCGTCGATGCCGTCGCGGCGCCAGACCAGCGCCGCGCTGACCACGACCAGCACGCCGATGAACATCATCGACCAGCCGATCGGCTTGCGAACCCGCAAGGTGCGCGGCGCGGCTTCCGCGGCGTCGTCGGCCGGCGCCGGGTCTTTCAAGGGTGCTTCTGACAAGACAATGAGTCGGACGGGTGATGGGATACGATCCTGCTTAGTCCGGGCGTCCCGGCGAAGCAAACGGAAGCTGGACGATACCCATGCGCCTCTCAGGGATGCCCATGCGGCAGTGACACGCGGCCAGCCCCAGAGGTGGAGACGACGGCGAGCAGGCGGCGCAGCTCGCGCAAAATAAAGGGCGGCAGCCGTAGCTACCGCCCCAAACAATTATCGCTCGAATGGATCAGACCTTGCCGTACATCTCGTCGACATAGTCCCAGTTGACGAGGTGATCGACGAACGCCTTCAGATAATCCGGACGGCGGTTGCGGTAGTCGATGTAATAGGAGTGCTCCCAGACGTCGCAGCCGAGGATCGGCGTTGCGCCGTAGCACAGCGGGCTCTCGCCGTTCGCCGTCTTGGCGATTTCGAGCTTGCCGTTCTTGACCTGCAGCCAGCACCAGCCGGAGCCGAACTGGCCGACGCCGGCGGCGGCGAAATCGGTCTTGAACTTCTCGAGCCCGCCGAGGTCTTCGTTGATCTTCTTTTCCAGCCGGCCGGGCAGCTTGCTGCCGCCGCCATTCGGCTTCATCCAGCTCCAGAAATGCAGATGGTTGTAGTGCTGGCCGGCATTGTTGAACACGGCCGGGTTCTTGCCGAACGAACCCTTGACGATGTCCTCGAGGGATTTGCCCTCGAATTCGGTCCCCTTGATCGCGTTGTTGCCGTTGGTCACATAGGCCTGATGGTGCTTGTCGTGATGGAATCGTTAGTTTCGGTGACTGAGAAGAGTGCTGGAGACGCCTACACGAGAGTCGGCGGTCCCCGCAAGGCGGATAGGTTGATCTCGGTTCTGCATGTACTGAGCCTGCCGAGGAGGCGACGGTTATCCAATGGAGCGGCCTTCAGTTTCCGGGGGTCAGGTTCGTCCGCGTTTGGCATCGGGTTAACCCGAGGTGCCCTCCTGGCGGCTACGGAGCCGGGCGGGCTAACTGGAGCGGATTGTGGGGTTCACCCGATTGCCACGGAGACGGCCGCCTACCAGGATGCGTGGTGTGGGCAAGCGGATCTTGATAGTTGACGACAACCCGGACTTCCGCGCTGCGGCTGCTGAACTGCTCGCCGAACGCGGTTTCGAGCTCATCGATGAGGCCGCAGACGGTGACGACGCATTTTCCGCCGTATCCCGGGCGTGCCCAGACGGAATACTCCTCGACATAAACCTCCCGGGGCGAGACGGATTCGCGGTGGCCACCTCGCTGGCCTCCGCCTGCCACCGGGTCAGGATCGTGCTGACGTCATCCGAAGTCGATCGGGTTGCCGCCAAAGTGGTGAAAAACTGCGGCGCGACGGCGTTCGTGCCGAAGGACCAACTGGCCACCGCCCATCTTCACGAGCTCTTCTCCGGGTAACCGTGATCGAGGAGGCAGAAACGAGCCGGCCCCGCAGCGCCCGGCCGTGCTGCCGAGGAAAGCGGCCTATGTCGAGGCCCGAAGATACTTCAGGACGGCCAGAACCCGGCGGTGCTGTTCGGGTGACTGGTGAAGGCCGAGTTTGTCGAAGATGCTCGTCACGTGCCGCTCGACTGCTGCCACGCTGACCACGAGTTCTTGTGCTGCTCCGGCGTTGGAGCGGCCTTCAGCGACCAGCGCGAGCACATCCCGCTCTCGCGGCGTCAGGTTGCCGAGCGGCCCCGCCTTGCGCTTTCGGTCTACGAGGCGTGCAACCACGGCGGGATCAAGCGCAGACCCTCCGCTGGCTACCCGTCGCACGGCCTCGGTGAACATGCGCAGGTCGCCGACGTTCTCCTTGAGGAGATAACCGACGCCCTCAGCGCTGTCGGCGACAAGGGCCATCGCGTAGCGATCTTCGAGGAACTGGGAGAGCACCAGCACGCCCACGCTTGGCACAGTGGCCCGGATCTCAAGCGCCGCGCGGAGCCCGTCGTCGGTGTTATCCGGCGGCATCTGGATATCGGTGACAACGACGTCCGGACGTTGGGCACCTGTTATCCGCACAACGTCGCGAGCATTCTCCGCGGTGCCGACGACCTCGAAGCCGTTGTCCTCCAGGACGTGCACGATGCCTTCCCGGAAAATCGGCTGGTCCTCGCCGACGACTACGCGGATCTGCCCTGGCCGGCTCACGGCATCAACATATGCGATCACAGGGCCCGCATTACGGGGGGAACGGGATGCTTGCCCGGAGCACTGTCCCGCCTGCGGCCGGGCTTGTGATGTCGACGGTTCCGTTGAGCGCGCCGATACGGTCGCGCAGGCCGTTCAGCCCGCTGGCTTCCGACCGGGGCCGGGCCCCGCCGATCCCGTCATCGCGCACCTCGACGCAGCAGCGGTCGTTTTCGACGTCTACCCGGACCCAGGCGGACGTAGCGTGAGCGTGCTTGATCACGTTGGTGAGCGCTTCGGAGCAGAAGAAGTACGCGCTCGCCTCGATGGGAGCGGGGAGCCTGCGGTCAGGCACATCGAGCTGAACGGGAATCGGGAGCCGGGCGGCGAGGGCGTCAATGGCCGCGGCGAGACCTTGCTGCGTGAGGATGGCAGGGTGGATCCCTGCGACAATCTCGCGCAGGTCCTCGATCCCGCGCCTGGCCTCGCGAAGGGCCAGGCCGAGCAGTTCTCTGGCGCGTTGCGGCGCGGATTCCCATTTCTGCTGGGCGAGCTGGAGGTTGAGGACAGTGGTGACGAGCCGCTGCTGTGCGCCATCGTGCAGGTCGCGGGTGACGCGTCGGCGTGCGGTGTCGGAGGCGGCGACCAGGCGCGCACGTGACGCAACCAGCTCTCGCTGCGCGCGGTGGCGTTCGGTGATGTCGCGGACGTAGCCGGTGAACGTCGGCTCTCCAGTCGGCCCGGTGCGGGTGACCGTCAGCTCGGCCGGGAACTCGCTCCCGTCGGCGCGCATGGCCGTTATCTCGATCCGCTGGTCGAGGATGCGCGCTTGCCCGGATTCCAGGTGGTGGGCGAGACCTTGCCGGTGTGCCTCGCGCAGAGACGGCGGCACGATCAATGGCGCGAGTTCCCGGCCGACCACTTCATCAGCCTGGTACCCGAAGATGCGCTCGAACGCGCTGTTGACGTAGGTCACGTGAGCGCGCTGGTCGATGCTGATGACGGCGTCAAGGGCGGCTTCGAGGATTGCGTGCTGGCGGGCCTCGCTCGCAGACAGTTCCGCCGCTCGGGCCTGGGCGATGTCACGTTCGCGGGTCGCCTGGCTGCGCAGTTCCGCCTCGGCCATGCTCTGCAGACGGCCGAGTTCCACACTCAGCACGGTGGCGGCGTATTCAAGCGCGGCGAGGTCAATCTCGCTCGCGGTGCGTGCGGGGTCGATCAGCGCTATGACGCCGAGGACGTCGGCGCGCGGGTTGGCTAGGACCACCCAGGCCTGGCGGTGGTAGACCGCGCGGTGCGCGATCTGAAGCCGGCCGATAAGCTCTCGTCCTTGCTCGGGCAGCTCCGTCATCACAGGGTGATCGCCCGGCATATGGCCAACGGCGGCGCGGGTATTGCCACGCGCATCCTGGATGAGAACCGGGAACGTGGTGAGCTGGTGCAGGGTTTGGGCAATGCCCATCTCCCCCGCTTCAACAGCGATCTCATTCAGCCGACGGCGGATCTCCATGATCTTCGTAAGCTTCGAGACCGTTGACTCGAGTTCGGTGTTGAGAGCGGCAATCCGCTGGGCATTCGCTCGTTCGGCTCCGATCAGCTCCAGCTTGGCGATTACGGTGCCGCACAGCAACGCGAGCACCGAGAACAGGAACGTTTCCTCGTCGGACAACGACTCGGTGCCCTCGATGACCAAGAAGACCGGGTCACGCGCCGGCAGGGGAGCGAGCGGGAACGCCCAACACGACGAAAAGCTGCCCATCTCGAGCTGGCCGGGCGCCGTGAGCGTGGCCAGCGTGTCGCCAACCCCGTCAGGCGCGCGCTCGTAATAGTCGCCCGACCTGCTGGGATGCCAGGCAACCGCCTTACGGCAGGGCGTGATCGATGGGACCGCGGTGGTGAGAAGGCGCATGACCTCGGCTGGCGAAGACGCCTGGGTCAGGATCAGCGACAAGGTGAAAACCGCGTTGACCGACGACAGTCTCGCCTGGACGGCCAGCTCGAGGTCGTTGGCGTTCGGTACGCGGCGTGTCGCTGGTGTCATGGGCCGCCGAGAAACTGGCGTCTCGGGACATAGTGCGGATTTGTGATTATCATCCCGCTGACGAAAATCCTTGGATGCGTCTGCAGCACGTACATGACCGTTTCACCATCGAACAGGTCAAGATCGTACAGGCACATGATGAACTGGGGGCGCCGGGTCGCCAGCTCATTCACCCCCGATTCGGCGGCGAACCACGTCTTTATATCGACCGTGCTCCGCGCGATCCAGCTCACGTCGCCCAGCACCCAGAGGCGGTCGTAGCCCGAGGAGACCGCCTCTATGGCTAGCGCCTCCAGGCCGCCGAGCAGCGCATCCTTGGAGAAGCGTCCCCCAGGCAGGTACGCCTCATCCTCGGTGAAGAATTGCAGGATGTCATCTCGCGTTATGAGATCGGCGGGAACCCGATCTTGCACCGAGGACGCCGTGTCGATGAAGCAGACGCATTTGTCCCCGGCCTGCAGCCCCTTCGATACGTAGTCCACGACTATATCGTCCAGCGAGCTGCCACCGTTATAAAAGGCGCAAACGTGGTCTCCGACCTGGAACCCAAGCTCAGCGCTATCCGGTGCAGGCAGGCTCATCGTGTACCTCCCATCCGCAGATTGTCGGTATATGGCGGCCGGTTCGACCGGCCGCGGCGTAAGCCGCCGCAGGCCGTGGGTAAGCGCGCCGGCTGCCGGTCGAACACGGCGCTGACGACACTTCACATGCCATATGTCTCAGCTCAGGACCTTCCTGCCTGGTGGGCACCAGAAGCCGGTCCGGTACCGAGCCCCTCGCCGAACCCAGGCACGATCTTCAGCGCGTCCCGGTGTACGGCACTCAGCTCGTGCAGTTCTTCCTCGTAGACAGGGCGGAGCAGCTGATGGAGCCCGGAAAAGGTCAACTCGGCCTCGGACTGCACCCCGGCGGCGCGCAGCACCCAGGCCTTGGCCGCCGAGACCGCATCGGCCGCCGCGTCCAGCAGCACCGTCTTGCCAGCGCCCGGCTCACCACGGAGCAGCAGTGCCGTGTCATCGGCAGGCCGATCAAGGAATGCGCCGATCAGCGCGCACTCACCGCGACGTCCGAGCAGAACCGCCGGTTTTTCAAGTCGTTCCAACGAGGCCAGCCCATAAGTGAAGCAGGTCCCCCGTCTATGAGGGTACGCCGACCGCACCAGCAGCGCGATACCTTGGGGTACCAGACCGACAGCCTCGGCCGCGAGCCGACGGGCCACGAACCCTACGGCCTGCGCCGAGGCCCCCGGTCGAGCCACCGTTCATCATCCACCAGGCAGATCCGCGGCCGTTCCCGGGCCGCCTCCGACAGCAGCCCAGGACGGCCAGGCCTACCCGCCTCAAGAGGCAGGATGGCTTTCAGGCAAATCCAGGTGACGGGTCACTCGCCATGTCGGCCAGCGGTTGTGCTGGGAAGAGTCCTCGCGCCTCGAGTCCGGGCACAATACCCGTCCCCGGCAAGTGCGCCGTCAAGCGGAAGCGTTCCCGGCCGCGACCGCCGGAGCGGGAGCGGTCGCAGGTGCGGGCGTGTATGCGGCAAGCCACGGGACGGCGCTGCCGCTGCTGCGGATCCAGAAGCCTCCGTGGCGCCTGCCGCGGGCCGCGTTCGCATGGGAGTTCGTAAGTCACCTGCTGTTCGGCTTGGCTCTGGAATTGGGACGTCGGAGCGCTTCGCAGGTTCTCGCCGTGCGGTCCTCAGCTTCGAGTCCCGCTAAGAACGAGTCCTCGGCGATCTGCCCGAACTCCGGCAAGACCTGCGGCGCTCGCTGGGGGCTGCGATGGCGCCCACCGGTTCACCAAAGCCGGCACTCTGGTGGGCAAGGGTGATGGCCGATGCGCCCGTGACCGGCTGGTCGGGGGCGGACAGTGCCACTAGCACTCTTGACGGGTGTGGGCTTCCGGGGGCCCGGCGAAGCTGAACGCATGTCTCGCAGAACGGCCCGCTGATGGAGATGAGCTGACCGGCTGCAGGTTCAGAAGGGATGATGCGGTTGCTGGAACTGGTCGGCGGAACGGGCCTTCTCGCCTGGGTGGCGGTCAAGGCTGTCCTGATGTTCGCAGTGGCCGTCATCGGCCTGCACCTTGGAGAGCGGCGCACGCTGGTCCAGCTCGGCGCGTTCGACTTCGCGGTCGCGGTCGCCATCGGCGCGATCATCAGCCGGACCGTGACTGCGCCGTCGGCGTCGTTTGCCTCCGGCGCGGTCGCCCTGGTCACCCTCCTGGTCGTGCACCGCCTTGTGGCGCTCGCCCGGCGGCACAGCCGGATCGCCCGCCTTATTGACCATCCGCCCCGGTTCCTGGTCGCCCGGGGCGAGATACAAGCTCGTGAACTTGGCCGGGCCGACCTGACAGCCGCGGACGTGCACGCGCTGTTGCGCCAGCAGGGCGTGGACGACCTTGGCCAGGTCGGGTACCTGCTGTACGAGACCCGCGGCGTGACGACGTTGCTCGGCGCCGACTGTGAACCTGGCCCGCTGATGCGCGACGCGCTTTTCGCCGCCGGGTATCGCGATGTGGCCGAGCCTGTTGAACGGCATATCCGTCAGCAGCGCTGACGAATACTGCCTCATGGCGGCATCCATGACTCCTCCCGGAGGGCATGGGAGTGATCACGAGTCACGGCTTCAGGGGTCATGGCAGGAGCACCCATATCCGGTGCGGAGCCACCCTCCCCGGAATTCACTACTACGTGGGCGACAGCACCAAGGTGTGCATAGGCAGACATCGCTTCCTGCACCTGGTCGAGGTCGTTCTCGTCTGCAGGCAAGACGCGCAGCCCGATCGTCTTCGCGACGGCGGCCGCGATCACCCAGGTCAGGCAGAACGAGAAGGCGACGACAACGACTATTCCCAGCACCTGCTCCCCCAGCAGATGACTGCCGCCGCCATAAAGTAGGCCGTTCGCGCCGATGGAGTTGATGCTCTTGTCCCCGAAGAAGCCAAGCAGGAACGTGCCGAGGACGCCGCCGGCGAAGTGGACCGCGATGACGTCGAGCGCGTCGTCGAGGCGGAGGAACTGCTTCAGCCGCAGCGCCAGATGGCAGATCAGCCCGGCGAGCCCGCCGATGATGATGGCGGCAACGCCGTTCGCCCGCAGACCGTCGGCCCCGTTGAAGCCGAACCAGCCGAACCACAGCAGGCCGGCGCCCAGCACGACCAGCGGAATCGAGTGCGGACGGGTCACCGCGTCGGGCCACCGTCGCCGCCGGCCGATGACCAGGAGCAGGGCGAGCACGGCCGCGCCCGCCGACGCGTGGACCACCAGCCCTCCCGCCCAGTCCTGCGCCCCGCCGGGCGAGCCAGCCACTGGGTGAAAACAGCCAGTGCGCGACCGGCGCGTAGACCACCAAGGACCACAGCCCGATGACGACGGCGTAGCCGGCGAACTTGAGCCGATCCGCCGTCGCCCCAAGGCTCGCCGCCCCACCTCGGCCGCACACCGTCAGATCATGTGGTCGTTGGTGCGCTCCGGGCCCACCGGATCCAGCGTGGCTCCTGACCCGGAGTCAGCACCGGATCCGGTCGTCCCGAACCGGGGCTTGCAGGGTGGCGGGGATAGCGAGAGCGGCCGGGACGGCAAGGACGATGCCGTCGCCGACGGGCGTCGGGCACAGCCCGGATCGCATGGCGAGGACACCTGCCACCACCGCCGACAACCCGACGCTGAGATAGCAGACGATGTAGATGGCCGCTATGAGCACGCTGCGGCCGCCACGGACCGTGAAACGCTACGGCCGGGGTGTGACGGTGATGGCTCCGGGGGTGTGGCTGCCGGTTGCCTGAACGAGCGCCTGGGCGGCATCCGCGAGGCTGTAGCGTGCGGCGACCGGGATGTGCAGCTGCCCGGCGGCGAAATGCGTCGTGAGCTGGCGCAGCAAGGCTCCGTCGGAGCGGACGTAGACGTTGGCGACCGTGATGCCGCGCTCCTGGCGGGGCGGGTCCGAGGTGATGGTCGCCAGCCGCCCGCCGTCGGCGACCGCCCGGATCGCGGTAGCGGCGCCGCCGGGGGCGGCGTTGGCTGCCGCGGCCACTCCGCGGCCTGCGGTGAGCGCGCGGACCTGGCCCGGCCAATCGGGGTCGTGGTAGTCGATCACGTCGTCCGCCCCCAGCGCGGCCACCCGCTGCCGGCTGGACGGCCCGGCCGTCGCGATGACCTGCGCGCCGCGCAGCGCGGCTAGGGCGACCAGCAGGCCGCCGGTGACCCCGCTGGCTCCGTTGACCAGGAGCTGCTCACCGGCGTGCAGGCCTAGCGCGTCGCCGAGAACCTGCGCGGCGGTGAGCGCGGGCACCGGGAACGCGGCCGCGGCTGCCCAGCTGGCGGCGGGCGGTTTGCGGGCGAGCAGTGCGGCCGGGGCGATCAGCCGGGGCGCCCAGGCCCCCTGGTCCCGCAGCGGCACCGGGTGCGTCATCACCGCATCACCGGGCGCCCACCCGCGGACCGCCTCCCCCGCCGCCAGCACTGTACCCGCCGCCTCCACGCCCAGCGCCATCGGCGGTTCGCCCCCCACATCCCAGCCGCCGGCCCGGACGAACTCATCCCAGTTGCCCACCCCCGCAGCCATCACCTCGAGCAGCACCTCGTCACCGGCCAGCGGCCGCGGCTCGCCCACCTCGATCAGCTCCACCCGGGCACCCACCGTACGAATCCCCGCTACCTGCATCTCCCACCTCCACGTCTCGTATCCTCTGTGTCGATTGGCAGCCGGACCGGAATGCGGACTTCCCAGGGCGGTGCCCTTCTGGCCGGTGGGCCCTGCAGCAGTAGAGCCCGCCAGCCCGTCGGCGACATGGGTTCAGCTTCACCCGCGCCCCTGGTGGCCGACACCCTCAAGGCTGCTAGTGCCTAGGAGTACGCGACGAGCAACCCCAAGCAATGAGTGCGCTCAACGCACAGTTGATGGACTTATCAGTTAACGGTGTTAGCACCGAATCACCTGATCATGTGATGTCAGCTCGCTAAGCCAGCCGTGAACATCGGAAGTGTGCCGCCAGGGTGCTAGCCACCCTGTTGGAGTCGAAAACTCCCGCGCGATCTCCAATGCGCCCGCCCAGGCGGGCTGAAGGCACGCTGACGTTCTGGAGGACTGACCAGCCATGCCAACTGATACGCCGATGCAGCTCGGGATGATCGGACTCGGCCGGATGGGCTCGAACCTCGTCCGCCGGCTCATGCGCGACGGCCACCGGTGCGTGGCCTACGAGCGGAACCCGGAACGTGGTCAAGGGGCTGGCAGCCGAGGGTGCGACCGGCGCGGAGAGCCTGGCCGACTTCGTGGCCAAGCTGGACATGCCGCGCAACATCTGGATCATGGTCCCGGCCGGCGTCGTCCAGTCCACCCTCGATCAGCTGCGCCCGCTGCTGGACGCCGACAACATCGTCATCGACGGCGGGAACTCTTACTACCGAGACGACATCGGCCGGGCGGCCGATCTCAAGCGGGACGGCATCCACTTCATCGACGTCGGGACGAGCGGCGGCGTGTGGGGCCAGGACCGGGGCTACTGCCTGATGATCGGCGGCGAGGACGAGCCGGTGCGGCGGGTGGATCCCATCTTCAAGACCATCGCGCCCGGCAAGGGCAGTGCGTAGCCCACGCCGGGCCTGCAGCCCGGGGGCACCGCCGAGCAGGGTTACCTGCACTGCGGGCCTTCCGGAGCGGGCCACTTCGTCAAGATGGTGCACAACGGCATCGAGTACGGCATGATGGCCGCGATCGCCGAGGGCCTGTCGGTCATCAGGGGCGCGGACATAGGCCTGCACCAGGACGAAATCGACGCGGAGACCGCGCCGCTGCGCGACCCCTGGGCCTACCAGTACGAGATCGACGTGAGCCAGGTGGCCGAGGTGTGGCGCCGGGGCTCCGTGATCAGTTCCTGGCTGATCGACCTGACCGCCGCCGCCTTCGCCAAGTCGCCCGACCTGGAGGAATTCAGCGGGCGCGTGTCCGATTCCGGTGAAGGCCGCTGGACGGTGCTGGCCGCGGTGGACGAGGGCGTGCCGGCGTCGGTGATCGCCGCGTGTCGTGGTGTCGATCTTCCCCGAGCGCGGCGGCGAACCGGCCTACCACGTCCGCTTTCCGGGCCAGGCTGACACCACTCCCCTCGGGGGACGGCGAGATCGCGCCGGCCGCCAGTTTCCCCGCGGTGACCACGAACCAGGGGACCGCGACATCTCTGGCAGCAGCCGAGCGGCTGCTCATCGAGACCGCCGCCCGGATCAGGGCCTGCGAGCAGCGCCAGGTACCGCCCCACGACCACGACCTCGCCGACAAGGACAGCCTGCTGCTCGCGATCGGCAACGCATGCGCCCTCGCCGGCAGCGACGTCCTGCGTCACCTTGAACCGCAGGTCGCAGCCTGGACCGACGTCATCACCCAGCCGTGGCATCCCGTCCACGTCACCTCCGCGGCCGAGCTGGCCGCCCTGGACTTCCCGCAGCCAGTGCAGGCCAGTGTCCTCGCCGATCCCCAGAACGCCGACGCAGGTGCCCGGCACGACGCACCTCACCACGCCCGGCCCGTCCAGCCAGGACATCCGGCATCGCCGGCCTTCTGACCCGCCGGAAGACCGCGCGGGTCATGTCGCGTATCCCGCAACACAAGAACGACACGGCCATGCGCCTTATTAGGGAGAAGGAAATGAGCCATCCAGATCCGGGGCACCCGGCGGAGGCGAACGGAGCCTACCCGTACGAGCTGCCCGTACACGACTCCGCTAGCACCGGCACGGGCACCGGAATGCCCCGCACCGGCACCCGGCAATACCGAGGAATGGCACCACGCTGACCCGCCGCCCCGCGGCGCTGGCGGCTGGGACACCAGGCAGGAATCCGGCCCGCGACCCGGCTGGGCCGACGAGGGAGTATTCATAGCCGGTCACGACGACGGCCAGCACGGCTGGGATACCGGCCCCGCGTCACCGGCTCCGCCTTACGGGACACCTCGTCACCATCCAGCCCGGCGGCTTCCGGCACGGCTGATCGCAACCACGGCGCTCGTGCTCCTGTGCATCACCGTCATCGCGTTCGTGAGGTTTCCCCGGAACCACACGATCCGCATCTCACCAGCCGACAACCCCGCCGCGACAGCGAGCCAGCCGGCGCCTAGCGTCCGCAGCGGAGGCACGTCCGCCGCGGCGGAGCCAGCCGCGCTGACCAAGGCCGGCGCCGAGCGCATCCTGGCCCGCTACTGGCAGGTGAACAACACGGCCAACGAGTCACGGTCAGGCACCCTGCTGAAGATCGTCGAGGCAGGCAGCAGCTACAGCATGGACGCCGGCACGTACCAGATGGACCGGGTGACCGACCCGGCCAACCGCCAGTACACCGCGTTCACAGCGCAGAACGCGACGTACTACATCCCGCGCCAGCCGGCGGGGGTGTACCCGCGGTGGTTCGCCGCCAGGGTCACCTACGCCAGGCTGGCTGCTCCCCGGCACGCGACCGGGGCCGGGTACGTGCTGTTCACCCAGGCAGCCAGGAACGCCCCGTGGAAGAACGTCCTGGAACCCTACATGCTGCCGGGCACCGGGCCGGGTCCGGTCATCGAGACCGACGCCCACGGCTACGCCATCGCGGCCAGCGCGTCAGACGAGGCAGGGCTGAGCGTCACGTCGGCGCAGATCCAGGAGGCGACCGCCGAGTCCATGGATGGCAGCTCCGCCACGGTCAAGAATCCCGGCAACCTCGCCGACCTGCGCGACGAAGCGTACTTCTCCGGGAAACTGCCCGCCGGATCAACCGACACCGGCAAGCACTCGGCGTCGGGCCGGGTCTTCGCCCTGAAGACGGCCGGCGGCGGCGTCCTCGCGTTCTACGCCCTCACGGCGCAGCTCACCCTGGCACCGCCGCCCGGCCAGACCTTCCAGGTCAGCATCCCCGGCTTCTACTCCTCCGGCCAGACCCTGACATCGGCCACCATCGGCTACGCCGAGCAATTCGCCACCTACATCCCGCCGGACCAGGCGAGCCCGCAGATCCTCGCCGACGCCTCCGGCATCACCGGGCGAGGATAGATGGCTGCTCGCGCGTTACCGGACAGTAATCCCATCGCAGCCCGGCTCAGCACAGGCCGCGCGTCCGGGCACTGGCGGGGCCTGACCGCCCGGACGCGCGACTTCACGCCCGGCGGGCAGCGGCCGGGCCACCTAACAGGAACCATCCGAAGAGATCTAAAGCTGATGAACATCCACACCGCTGAGAACTACGAGGCCGCCCAGCAGATCATCAAGGCCCTGGCACTGCCGACGGCGAGCGGGGCACCTGTAGCGCCGCGCCCGCTGCCGCTGAGCCATCTTCCCCGGCTGCCCAGCGAGACTTCCATGGGGGTACGGCATCGGGCGTGTCGATCCTTCTGGGAGGGTCACGAGCCGCGGAATCACCGATGCCTTGCGGTGGGAGTCCGCCCCGCCGAACTGGTGGCCGCACCGGCCTGGTCGAGTTCCCCCTCATCGCCGACTACATACCGCTCGTGGAGAAAGCGGTCACCAAGGGAACCAGGCGCGTCTACGGTCCGTACTGGGCGAGGGTGGTCCGGGAATGGGGATACAGGCGGGTCAACGAGCCCACCGCGCTGGAGATCAGCCAGCTCGCCGAGCAGGTCAGGGCAGGCGCCGTGCAGCGCAGGAATGCCCGCGGAGGCCGCGGGGCCGCCGAGCATCTGATAGGCGCGCTCCTGGCCCGCCGCGACCCCGAGACCCAGACCATCAGCCTGGTCCTAGACGACACCACCGCGAACGTCGCCCTGTTCGCCATCGCTGCCCACGCCGACGAACGCGAAGCCCACATCCGCGAAGTCGAACGGTCCGGCCAGAACCTGCCCGAAGGCTCCTACGGCCGACGCAACCGCCAGGCCATCGCCGCCCGCGAGACCCGCGTAGCCGCCCGGCTGCGCGCCGTCGAACAGGCCTACCGCACCGCGACCGAGCACGGCACCGCGTCCAGGCCGCCCGAGCCCACCCGGACATTCCGTTCTCCAGAGCGTCAGGCCGACAGGGAGATGGAGCTTGAGTAAGCGCCCAGCCAATCCGTACCGGACCGTCGCGGACAGCGCGGCTGCCCGGTGTCTGCATCGCGGCGGCTGGGCCGTAAGCGAGCGCTATCCGCGGTCCGGCGACAGCGAATTTACTCCCGCCGGGAAACCGTTTGCAACCCGCGCTCACGGGCCACTATGGTCCACCCGATTCGCGGGCCAGATTGGCTCGCTTCCCTTGGTCCGCGCCATCCCGGATCAGGGAAATGGGGCGATCCAATTCGGATCGGCAGCGTACAACCCGGCAATGGGGGACCACGTGAGGTCAAGGGAATATACGGCAACCGCAGGAGTCTGGCCTGGTCACGGACGAAGGAACCCCGGCCTATCGGGTGAGGCCGCGCTGATTCGGATTTCCCCGGAATTCGGCTTGACTAGAAAAGGAAAATCGAGAATCATTGGGCGGCAGGAATGACTCAGCTTCACACACCAGCTGAGGCTGCGGAGATCCTGAAAATCCGCGAGTCCTGGCTGCGCGGCAAAGCCGCGGCGCGGGCGATCCCCTGCACGTTCATTGGCAAGCACCTCCGATTCAGCGATGACGACATCGCGCAGATCATGGCCGAGGGCGCCCGGCAGCCCGTGACTCGTGCCCGCGGCACCCGCCGGTAGCAACCGTCCAGGCCCGGCGACCCAGGCGCCGGCCTCAGCCGAAGCGCCGGTCCACCAGGAGGTGACAAGGAGAGATGGCGTATGCGGAAAGACGCGGCAAGGGGCCAAGACCGTGGCGCGTCAAGTACAAGATCCCCGGCGGCGAAGCCAGCCAGTCGGGCTTCGAGACCAAGCAAGCCGCACTCACCTGGGGCCGCGACCAGGAAGCGAAGGTCCGCGCGGGCACATGGATCGATCCGGGAGCAGGCGCGATCACGGTCAGCGAGTGGATCGACCGCTGGCAGGCCATGCAGGATGTCGGCCTCAGCACCGTGGCGAACCGCGAGTACCGGATCCGCCGGTTCATCCTGCCGTACTGGGGCAAACGGAAGCTCAACTCGCTGACCGGTGAGGACATCATCGTCTGGGAGCGCAAGCTGCACGACGTCGAGGGCATGTCCCGCAGCACGGCGAAGGACGCGCGCGCCCTGCTGCACACGATCCTCGGTGACGCGGCGGCGGCGAAACCCCCGCTGATCCCCTTCAATCCCGCCGTCCGCCCGCGCAACCGAGGGAGGAGGACGGGCCGCAGGCTGCTCGACCGCAGTGCGCAGCGGGCATGGGCGACGCCGCTGGAGGTCCTGCTCGTGGCCGAACGGGCTGCGCTGCTGGCCGGCCGGGACGACGAGTTCACCATGCTGGTCACGATCGGCTACACCGGGATGCGGTGGGGCGAGACGATCGGCCTGGAGCGCGATCTGCTGCTCCCGTCTCTGATCAACCTCGAGTGGCAGCTCAGGGAGATCAATGGCCGCTTTCACCGGATCCCGCCGAAGGACGACTCCTACCGCAGCACTAACGTGGAGCCGTTCGTCCCAGTCGACATCCCGCCCTTCCTCGCCGAACTGCTGATCGCCCAGGCAGATGCGCGCGCACGGCGGCGGTGCGCCTGCGCCGCAGCGCACGGCGGCAGTGGCCGGTACGTGTTCCCCAGCCCCGACGGCGGCCACCACCGGCGCAGCAACTTCGCGCGGCGCGTCTTCCGCCCGGCGTGCGACGGGCGGCACCCGCCAGCGAACGGCACGCCAAGCAGGCTGGTCGTCGTGGACGCCGCCGGATTGCCGGGCGTCCCGGTCGCATCGTGGCCTCCAGCGGTACCCGGGACGCCCTTCGTTCCCCCGTCCGGCCGGGGCTCACCCCGCCTGATTAGCACGGAGAACTCGGGGCGCTGCCAAGCCTGCGGGTACGCGGTCAGGTTGCGCCTCGACGGAAGGACCATCGCCCACAAGAAGGCTGGCGGCGACTGCCCCGGCAGCGGCGAGCAGCCCGCCAGCGACGTGCCGCTGGCCTGCTGGCTGCCGGTCAAGGACGGGCTGACGCCGCACGGCCTCAGGCACAGCCACAAGACGTGGATGGCTGAGGACGGCATTCCCGAGATCCTGGCCGAGCAGCGGCTGGGCCACCAGGTGCCCGGGATGCGCGGCCTGTACGCCCACGCCTCACAGCGGATGCGCGACGAGCTGACCGCAGACCTTCAGGCCCGATGGGAGGAATCCCTGCGGGAGCGCGCCGCCATCGACCCGCACTCCAGCGTCCCGCTTCTCGACACCCTGCTGGCGCCCTTCCGCACCGGACCAGCCCGGGAGAACACGATCTCCCAGATTCCTCCCAATACGGCGACAGCTCCCATCCTCCGGGTAGGATGAGAGCTGTAGGTGAGCCTCTGACCTGCTATTTCTTCGGTGGAGCTGAGGGGATTCGAACCCCTGACCCCCTCCATGCCATGGAGCTTCTTACTGTCGGCCGACGTGGCTCGGTGTTGCAAGATACGAGGTTAAGGCCGCATATCGACTCTCAAGGACGCTCTGCATAGCCCTGCGTCGGCTGATGATGGCTCCCCACTTGGCTCCCCAGGAACGGGGCAACGGCGCTCGAAGGGACTCGCCATCGCCACGATGACCTTGATTGAAACCCACCCAGGACTGTGCTCTTGTCCGGCTAAACTGCATGCACTTATAAGTGCGTTAAAGACCAGTGAGAGGACGCGGGCGCCGGTGGCTCAGAGGATACAGACCCTGCTTATCGATGACCTCGACGGCAGCGCCGCCGAGGGTACCGTCCGCTTCGGGTTGGACGGCACGCAGTATGAGATCGACCTGAACGCCAGGAACGCCAAGCAGTTGCGGGATGCACTGGCCCGGTACGTGGATGCTGCCCGCCGGGTCGGTGGCAGCGCCCGCAAGCCATCCCGCGGCAATCGCCCCGGATCGGCGGCCGGTCTGAACACCACCGAGGTCCGCGAGTGGGCTAGGGCACAGGGTATCGAGGTAAAAGACCGCGGCCGGGTGCCCGCTGACCTGATGGTCAAATTCAAGGCAGCTACCGCCCACCAAGGCTGAGACATCACGTTCTGCGAGAACTGGCGCACCTCACTCATCTGCCGATGTGAGTGCGGCTCTATTGGGCCGTTCATAAAGTGTGCGTCGAAATTGCACGTAGCGTAGCGCTCTTATTAACATTCAACCTTGCGTAGATGAAAGCGTGCTGGCCGCCATAAGAGATTCAATAACGCTTTCCATCCTGGTCAGGGCTCGTGTTCTGGAAGTAACAATAGGCTCAGTTAATACAGATCAGTTCACCTTTATCCATGAGCGTATCGGCCGAACCTGTGTCAGCGCGCGGACGGAACTGGCGACGAGAGCGGACCACAGCGCACGTTGGCGTGCTTGCCGAAGGTGTCGAGAGCCTGCCGGTGATGCCGGCGATTGCGTTTGTGGGTGCGCATGAACTGGAGCTGGCCAGCGAGTTGACGCACCGGCGGGTACCACTGGTCGAAGTCCAGCCTGAACTCCCGGAAGACTCGCATCGGCACTCGCTCCATCACAAGGCTGAGGTTGTACAGGATGAGCGATGACCAGACGGCCAGGACGGCTTCGGGAGCGTTGCGACGAAGACCGTGAAGGTCCACCTCGTAGAGAGGGGCGTCGGCGAGCTTGCCCAGGAAGAACAAGTGCGAGAGGAAGTAGGCGGACACCGCGGGGTTCCCGAATGCTGACGAGGTCGAGTTGATCGACATCGCTCTTCCTGACGGTGACACGTACGGGACGTGCTCCATCTGCCGCGGTGCGAAATGGCCAGTGCAGTTGACGACCCAGCTACCCGATGGGATCGGATGCCGAGCGCCCGTGCGCAAGACCATGACCGGCCCTGTTGCCTCATCCACGACATCGGAGAGATGATCACGGATCACCTCGCTCACACCGGTGGCGACGGTCGCTGTCTCGGCCTCGGACAGGAATGCGAACAGGAGGTGACTCGGCGGCGGATCCACCAGTGGCGAGGTGCCGCACCACGCCCGGCACCACTGGCTGACCTCTGCGGCGTTGGTGCCGTCGAACCGCTTGGCGGCGCCAGCGAAGATCGAGCCGTGGCGCACGCCGCCTGTCCACCGCTTGAGACCGGAAGGAGTGACGAGGTCGCGGTTGAAAAAATAGGTGCCGGTGCCGGTGACCATGCCGATCCTGCGCGCCGGCTTGGCTCGCACCAGAGCGACGATGGTATCCATGGCGGTCTTGCCGCTGCCGATGACCCACACCGGGCCGGTGTGGCCGTCACTCAGCAGGCCCGAATCCTCGAGTTGCTGTGGTGAGATGGAGCGGACGCGCCGGCTGGCAAGAGGAAGCGGGTCGATGGGCTCTACGTCGAAGCCGGTGGCGTCGATGAACCGATCGGCGGTGAAGGAGCAGACCTCGCCGTCAGGACCGCGCGCTGACACCACGATGGACCTTTCGTCCTCAGCATGGTCGAGACACTCCCAGCCCCACCGGGCATCCACATCGAGTCGCTTCGAGATGACATCGAAGCAGTGCCGCAGATGGGCTGCCACCTCGCCGCGCGTCGCCAGATAGGACCGCTCCCGGCCCAGCGTCCAGGCGATGTTCCCGGTGGTGAACAGCCGATACGGCTGGTGGAGGCGCACATAGGAGTAGGCGTCGTTCCACATGCCGCCAGCCTGCTGGTGCTTGTCCAAGACGAGCACCCGTGCGGTAACAGGCAGGTACCGGCTCGCCACGAAGAGGGCATTCAGACCGGCGTAGCCGGCACCCACCACGCATAGGTCGTAGTACTCGGTATTGGCCCTCAAGGATTCTGACATGGCCGACCCCCTCGGCAGCTACGCCAGCCCGTGCCAGGAGTGCGGTGCCGTGCTCCGCCACAGGTCTCAACGATGGACAAACGGTAGTGATCTGGGAACACGTGGCCCAGCGCCTCCAGGAGCTTGGCTCTGGCCTTCTCGATCGCCTGCTGCCGCGTCTCCGCCATAACAACGACCTGCACGAGCCCTTTGTTGTCCGGCATATAGGGATCGCACTTCCAGAGCTTCATATGGTCACCGCTCTCTCTTCCTGCTTTGATGGGCGAAGATGTGCCCCGCTACTGCTATCCAGATGCTTGCAGACGCTGATCTTGCTGTCCGCCGCGCGGGGGTGGTGCTGTGGTGGCGGTCGCGTCGGCTATTTACACCACCAGAGGGGACTGGGTCTCCGCAAGGGTCTGACAGCGAGGGCCAGGCGACCCGGTAAGACCATCGCTGGGGCCACGGGTCACGGCGCCCGTGCTGTCGCCCTTGCCCCGGGATTACCTCGGCTCGGAGCGCGGGGCTTCATCGACCCGTGCCGATGACGGGGGAGTCAGCTGCGCCGGAGCACGCCGGAGTCCCGGGTTGGGTTACCGCCGCTGAGGTCGGCTTCCGTCAGGGTAACGGGAGGCGGCGAGCCTGCGGCGCGGGCGCATGACGCTGATCCACAGGGCGGCCGGGTGGCCTAGGTAGTAGGCGGGAGCGGTGTTCGGGCGGCGATCTCCCCGCTCCGCCTCGGCGGGGAAATGCCGGACGGCGGCCTCGTCCATGCCGTCACGGCCATCATGACCGCGCTGGCGGCTGTCGTGCCCGGCGCGGGACGTCAGGGCGGCAGGGCCCGGGTCGTGCTTGTCGTTGCGGTCCCAGGTGAGGGATTCGATAGCCCCGGCAGAAGTAGTGCCCGGCCGGGCAGCTGATCGTGGCGGCCTCGAGGGGCCCGTCGGTGGAGCGCAGGGTGAACCGGCACCTGACCTCGGCGGGAAGCCCGCATCGTGCGGTGCCGTCCTGGTCCAGGTAGGCCGGGCAGTCGAGGAACATCATCGTGGTCTCCGTTAATCACGTGGTCTGGGCGTCTGCCTGGCGGCGTGGCCAGGGTTGCCGGGATGCCTGCCTGATGCCGGCAGCTGATGAGCCCAGCGGGCTGGTCGCGCGGCTGGTTCCACCATCGCCAGCGGCCGAGGTGTCCGCCATACGCGATGGCCCACACGATGACCCACATGAATCAATTCGGCCGGCCGGGCCTGGAAGCCGCGGTGACGACCGTTGCCAGGCGGGGCTCGGGTGGCGCGGGACCCGGCGGGCCGAGGCGGCTCCCCGGGGCCGGGTGTCACCGAAGCGCAGCTTTCCCGGCTGGGCTGGCCAGTGGTGGTGGCTGGGATGACGGGGGGTGCGTAGGCTGAGCGCGGTCCGTCGTGCCGGCCGGCGGGCGCAGGCGAGATCCGAGGGGTTGGGGCGGTGGCGGAACAGCCTGGACTGGGGTTCGCGGGGTTGCTGCGGCAGCTGCGGGCCGAGGCGCGGCTGACCCAGGAGGAGCTGGCGGAGGCGGCGGGCCTTTCCCCGCGGTCGGTCAGTGACCTGGAGCGGGGCATCCACCCAACGGCCCGCAAGGACACCGCCGCGCTGCTGGCGGGCGCGCTGGGCCTGGCTGAGCCGGTGCGCACGCTGTTCGTGGCGGCGGCCCGCGGTCGGACCCCGGTAGCGGAGGTGCTGACGGCCGTGCGAGCGGAGGCCGCCCCGGCGGCCCCGGGCGCTGCGATGCCGCCCGGGGCGGAAGGAGCGGCGCCGGGGGCGGTGCCGCGGCAGCTGCCCGCCGGGACGGGGTTTTTCGCCTGCCGGGAGGCGGAGCTCAAGGAGCTGGACGCCCTGCTGGACCAGGTTGGCCCGGACGACGGCGAGGACGGGGATGGCGGGCCGGCCGGGGCCGTGGTGATCTCGGCGGTGGCGGGGATGGCCGGGGTGGGCAAGACCGCGCTGGCGGTGCACTGGGCCCGGAGGGCAGCGGGCCGGTTCCCCGGCGGGCAGCTGTATGTGAACCTGCGCGGCGATGACCCGGGCCCGGCGGCGAAGCCAGGAGAGGCGGCGGGCTGGTTCCTGGCCGCTTTGGGGGTGCCCGCGGCGCAGATCCCGGCGGAGGCGCCAGCGCGGTTCGGGTTGTACCGGAGCGTGCTGGCCGGGCGGCGGGTGCTGATCGTTTTGGATAACGCCCGTGACGCCGCGCAGGTGCGGCCGCTGCTGCCCGGCAGGCCGGGGTGCCTGGCCATCGTGACCAGCCGGTCCGCGCTGGCCGGGCTCGCCGCCGCCGAAGGAGCCAGGCCGCTGCGGCTGGGCCCGCTTGATGACGATCAGGCGGCGCGGCTGCTCGCGGCGCGGCCGGGCCCCGAGCGGGTCGCCGCCGCACCCCGAGCCGTCACCGAGCTGATCGCCCGGTGCGGGCACCTGCCGCTGGCGCTGGCCGTGATGGCGGCCCGCGCCGCCGCCGACCCAACGCTGCCGCTGGCCTCGATGGCCGCCCAGCTGGCCAAGGCGGCAGATGCCGGTGCCACCGGAGAGGCGGGACGGCTGGAGGTGCTGGAGACCGGGGACGCGGCGACCAGCCTGCGCGAGTTGCTGTCCTGGTCACACCGCCAGCTCAGCCCCCCGGCGGCGGCGATGTTCGCGCTGCTGGGAGTACATTGCGGGCCTGACATCACCGTCCCGGCCGCGGCCAGCCTGGCCGGAGTCACCCGCGTCGATGCGGGGCGGGCGCTGGCCGAGCTGGCCGCGGCCAGCCTGGCCGCCGAGCACCGGCCGGGCCGGTACGTAACCGCACGACCTGGTCCGCGGGTATGCCGCCGAGCAAGCCCGGCAGCAGATTGGCGAGGCCGGGATCCGGGAGGCGGTCGTCCGCAGCCTGGACCACTACCTGCACACCGTCATGATTGTCTCGCCCTATGTCCTTCTGCCGTTCACGGTCGCGCGGCCCGCGCCGGGAGTGGCGCCCGAGCACCCGGCTGACGAGCAGGTGGCGGACTGGGCCCGCGCCGAGCACCAGGTGCTGCTGCAGGCCACCGCGCAGGCCGCCGCGACGGGCTTCCTCACCCAGGCCTGGCAGATCTTCGTCTGCCAGGGCTGGTTCCTGGGCGGTCAGGGATACTGGGCTGACTTCCGTGCCGTCGGCCAGGCGGTGCTCACCGCCGCCGAGGCCGCCGGCGACCACGCCGCGCAGGGCTGGACCCACGTGATGATCGGCTGGTCCGGGCGTTCACCGGCGCTAAGGGCCAGGACCGCGCCCACCAGTTGCAGGCCCTGAACCTCTTCCGGCGGGCCGGTGACCAGGCCGGCCAGGTCGGCGCACTTCTGTCGGCGCGGTGTGCAGCTGGAACGACGGCGACCTGGCCGGGGCGGTCACACAGAACGAGCAGTCCCTGCGCTGGACCGTCAGATCGGTCACCGGACCGCGCAGGGCTGGACCCTGGCCGACCTCGCGCTTTTGCACGCTCACCTGGGCAACAACGATCTGGCGCGCGGCTACGCCCGGCAGGCCCTGGAGGTCGCCCCCGGGCTGAGGATCCCGGGATCCTGGCCGAGGCGCGGGCGGCGCTGGGTTTGGTGCACTCCCGGCTGGGCGAGCACCGCCAGGCCATCAGCTGCTACCGGCAGGCGCTGGCCCGCGCCCGGGAGCGGAAGACCCCGATGGCCCGCTGGGTGCTGGGCATGGTGCTGGCCGGTTACGGCGATGCCTGCCAGCGCGCCGGTGACCTGCCAGCCGCCGTCGAGGCCTGGCAGCAGGCCCTGCGGGTCCTCGACGACCTGGGACTGCCCGATAACCTCCGGGTTCGACCCAGGCTGGAGCAGGCCCGGTCACTCAGCCCGCCAGGCTCGATCGCCGCGCAGCCCAGCGTTCTCGTGGCTGGCCGCGGGCCGACCGCCGCCGTGTAGGTGCCATGCCGGAGCGCATAACCGGAGGCGCCCGCCCTTCGCGCCCATGGTTTATTTACGGCATCCCATCGTGCCCTTGAGCACAACTCAAGCCTGAGACCAGCACCGCAGTGTCCGCTTCAAATCGCCCGACTGCTTGCATGGCGACGCATGCTGATCAGGTACTGAAACG
>CAVTYA010000019.1:0-11730 GCA_963738765.1 uncultured Alphaproteobacteria bacterium
GGGCCCTTGCAAGATCTGCGTCGTCCCGGCCAAGCGAAGCGCGAGCCGGGACCCATATGTGGACGGCCCCCGTGGCACAAGAGGTTTTGCGGTTTGATCGGATCGCTTGCATCCATATGTCCGGCCTGTTGATGCGGTTGGTTTGAACCGCTGGCCAAGATGGTTTCCGCGACGCGAGTTCCAAACAACCACGCGACCTTTGTTCGGCCAATGGGTCCCACGGACTGTCTCGCACCTCGGATCGATCGATCCCACCATCTGCTCCTCTTGCAGCTCCGGTTCAGCCGGTCAGGCGAACGTGCCGGATCGGCTGGTCTTAGGCGGCGGCCGGCGACGCCCCGGGCAAACGCGCGCCGTCGTAACTCTCGCCTGTCACCATTAGCTTCCAGGCGATGCGGGCTATCTTGTTGGCGAGCGCCACAGCCGCGAGTTTTGGTGGCTTGCGCTTCAGCAGGGCGAGCAGCCAGGGCGACGGATGACCGCGGCCTGATCTCGCCTGCCTGATCACGGCGGTCGCTCCCGCCACCAGCACGCTGCGCAACATCTCGTCTCCGGCGCGAGTGATCCTGCCAAGCCGGGTCTTGCCGGCGGTGGAATGATCTTTCGGGGTCAGCCCGATCCAGGCCGCAAAGTGCCGGCCGGACGGGAACGCGCGCGGATCTGGCGCCTTCATTACCAGCGCCGTTGCACCGATCGGCCCAATCCCCGGAATCTGTGCCAGACGCCGACTGTCGGCATTGGCGCGATGCCAGGCCATCAGCCTGGCCTCGATCTTCTTCAGTTCGGCCTGCAGTTGTGCATACTCTCTGCCAAGCGTCGCGAACAGCTCATGTGCCAGTCCGGGCAAGGCTTCGTCGGCTGCAATGTGGGCCAATAACGGCTCGATCTTGTCGAGACCTTTGGCAGCCGTCAGGCCGAACTCCGCCGCGTAGCCGCGGATCGCGTTGCTGAGCTGGGTACGCCTTGCGATCAACTGCTGGCGAATCCCCGTCAGCATCAAGGCCGCCTGCTGTTCCTCGGTCTTCACCGCCACGAACTGCATCGTCGGCCGGCTCATGGCCTCGCACAATCCCTCCGCGTCGCGCCCGTCGTTCTTGTTGCGCTTGACGTAAGCCTTGACGTGCTGCGGGGCCATCAGCCTCACCTCGTGGCCGAGCTTGCGCAGCTCCCGCGCCCAATGATGCGCCGCCCCGCACGCTTCCATGCCGACAACGGTGGACGGTAGCCTGGCAAAAAACACCAATACCTGCCTGCGCTGCAGCTTCCTGCGCAGCACCGGCCGTTCGGCGGCATCAACCCCATGCAGCTGAAAAAAATGCTTCGACGTATCCATTCCAATACGGATAATCTGCTCCACGGACGGCTCCCTTGTCTGAGATTTGCAACAACCTCATTCTGGCACACTGATGCCGTAGGGGGCCGTCCACCCCAACAACTACAGCTGCGTGTTTGGCGAAAGCTGGGGCGGCGATCTAGCGTACCAACCGACATCGGTGGTTATGGGTCCCCGCTTTCGCGGGGACGACGATCAGATTTCTTCACTCCACCCCGATCGTGGTCAGATCCTGGAACCAGTGCTGCGCCTGCACGAATTTCTTGACCTTGCGGCGACAGCGCGTGCGGATTGGTGTCGTGCACCACCCACACCAGCGCGGCGTCGTCGACGATCAGCGCATGCGCCTGCGCGATCAGTTCGTCCTGCTTGGCGGTATCGAAGGTCTGCTTGGCCTGGTCGATCAGCGCATCGACCTTCGGGTTCTTGTAGCCGCCCCAGTTGACGCCGACCGGCGCGATCTGGTCGGAGGCGAAGAAGCGGACGATGGCGTAGAGCGGGTCGGAGGTCACGTAGGCGATGTTGTTGGCGGTGATGCCGGCGTTCATCTCGTCCGCCGCGCCCTTGCGCCAATGCGTGTAGAGCGTCTCGAGCTCGACCACCTTGAAGTCGATATCGATGCCGATTTCCTTGAAGCTCTGCTGCAGGAATTCGTTCATCGGCAGCGACAGCATTTGCCCGGTGCCGCCCTGGGCGATGATGAAGGTGGTCTTCAGCGGCTTGTCCTTGGAGTAACCGGCTTCCTCGACCAGCTTCTTCGCCGCGGCCAGATCGTATTTGAGCTCGAAGGTCGGATTGCCGAACCATGGGCTCGATGGATCGACCTGGCCCTTGGCGGGTTTTGCCAGGCCGTTCATCAGCCCGACCACCGCGTCGCGGTCGATGGCGAGATTGAGCGCCTTGCGCAGGCGGATGTCGGTCCAGGGCGAGCCCGGCAGCACGCTGAGGTGATAGTTCCAGACGTGCGGGGTGATGTTGTCGACGATCCGCATGCCCGCCGATTTGAGCTGCGGCACCGCATCGGGCGCCGGCGTTTCGATCAGGTCGACTTGCCCGGCGAGCAGCGCGTTGGTGCGCGTCAGCGCTTCCGGCATCGGAATCAGCACCAGCTTGTCGACCTTCGGAATCCGCTTCTTGTCCCAGTAATCCGGATTCTTCGTGAGTTCGGCCAGTTCGCGCGGCACCAGCTTGGTCAGCTTGAACGGTCCGGTGCCGGACGGCTGGCTGGCGAATTTGTCCCAGTCCTTGCCGAGCTTTTCGTATTGCGCGGGGCTCGAGATCAGGAACCAGAGCATCTGGTAGGGGAAGAACGAGTTCGACCGTCTTGGTCGTGATCTCGACCGTGAAGTCGTCGATCTTGGCGTAGCTCTTCACCGAGGGCAGGCGGGTCTTGACCTGCGCGCTCTGGCGCTTGTCGAATTGCGGTGCCTTGTCGTTGAGCACCTTGTCGAGATTCCAGATCACCGCATCGGCGTTGAAGTCGCTGCCGTCGTGAAACTTGACGCCCTTGCGCAAGGTGAAGCGCCACTTGGTCTTGTCGGCGTCGTCGACCTTCCATTCGGTGGCGAGCCCCGGCACCAGTTTGCCGGGCCGGTCCGCCACGTCCATCTCCCAGGCGACCAGCGGATCGTAGATCGTTAGGCCGGTAAATTGATAAGCGCCGGCGCCGCGATCCGGCTGGCCGGTCGTCAGCGGAATGTCGGCCATCGAGATGCCGTATCGCACCACCGTTTCGGCCCGCGCGGGAAGCAAGGACAGACCGGCAGCGAGTGCGACGGCAATCGCAGCAAGGATCGAGTTTCGGGCGCGCATGAACTAAGCTCCATTGGAAGGGACCGGAGTACGCGCTGGGAGCTGCAAGGTTGATGCCAGATTAGGCACCGTTGCGCGATTCGCCTGTGGCGCTCACAAGGAGTTGCGCCGTCAACGGCAATTGAGCGGGCAATTCGCTCCCTTGGCACAGCCGTTGCATAAGATTGCATAAGAATTAGTCATCGAAGTCGAAAAGGATTAGGTCTGATGCGTATCGAAAAATCGGGAAGAAGCCGGACCGCGGCGACGGCCGTGATCCTGGCGATGGCCGCGGTCGTGGCGCTGCCGCGCATCGCGAGCGCCGAAACCATCCTGCGCATCGGCATGACCGCTGCCGATATTCCGCGCACGCTGGGCCAGCCCGATCAGGGCTTTGAGGGCAATCGCTTCACCGGCCTCACCATGTATGACGCGCTGACGATGTGGGATCTGTCGTCCGCCGACAAGGCGAGCGTGGTGATTCCCGGGCTTGCGACCGAATGGAAGGTCGACGATTCCGACAAGAAGAAGTGGACCTTCAAGCTGCGTCCCGGCGTCACCTTCCATGACGGCTCGCCGTTCAATGCCGACGCCGTGGTCTGGAACGTCGAAAAGGTGCTCAAGCAGGATGCGCCGCAGTTCGATCCGAGCCAGGTCGGCGTCACCGCGTCGCGCATGCCGACGCTGGCCTCGGCGCGCAAGATCGACGACATGACGGTGGAATTGATCACCAAGGAGCCGGACAGCTTCCTGCCGATCAATCTCACCAATCTGTTCATGGCGAGCCCGGCGAAATGGCAGAAGTTCTATGACGCCGCCCAGGGCGCCGACGCCAAGGCGAAATCGCAAGCCGCCTGGGCGGCGTTCGCCAAGGACGCTTCGGGCACCGGCCCGTGGAAGATGTCGAGCTTCACGCCGCGCGAGCGGCTCGAACTGGTGAAGAACGAGAATTATTGGGACAAGGCGCGCGTTCCCAAGGTCGACAAGATGCTGCTGCTGCCGATGCCGGAGGCCAATGCCCGCACCGCGGCGTTGCTCTCCGGCCAGGTCGACTGGGTCGAGGCGCCGGCGCCCGACGCGGTCGCCGAAATCAAGCAGCGCGGCTTTGTCATCTACACCAACGAGGAGCCGCATGTCTGGCCGTGGCAGTTCTCGCGCGTCGAAGGCTCGCCCTGGAACGACATTCGCGTCCGCAAGGCGGCCAATCTCTGCGTCGATCGCGAGGGCCTCAAGGACGGCCTGCTCGCCGGCCTGATGGTGCCGGCGACCGGCACCTTCGAGCCCGGCCATCCCTGGCGCGGCAATCCGACCTTTCAGATCAAGTACGACAAGCCCGCCGCGCAGAAGCTGATGCAGGAGGCTGGCTACGGTCCGAACAAGAAACTCACGGTCAAGGTCCAGACCTCGGCGTCCGGCTCCGGCCAGATGCTGCCGCTGCCGATGAACGAGTATCTGCAGCAGGCGCTGGCCGAATGCTATTTCGACGTCCAGCTCGACGTCATCGAATGGAATACGCTGTTCACCAACTGGCGGCGCGGCGCCAAGGATCCCTCCGCCAACGGCGCCAACGCCACCAACGTGACCTATGCGGCGATGGACCCGTTCTTCGCGCTGGTGCGCTTCCTGCAATCGTCGATGGCGCCGCCGGTGTCGAACAATTGGGGCTATATCAACAATCCCAAGTTCGACGAACTGGTGACCAAGGCGCGCCAGACCTTCGATCCGGCCGCGCGCGACAAGGCGCTGGCCGAACTGCACGCGGCCTCCGTCGACGACGCGGCGTTCCTCTACGTCGCCCACGACGTCGCGCCCCGCGCCATGAGCCCGAAGATCAAGGGCTTCGTGCAGCCGAAGAGCTGGTTCGTCGACTTCTCGCCGATCTCGATGACGCCGTAGTATCGGCGGAGGCTGCGTCGCTTCACCTCTGTCCCATGCGCGCGAGGCGGCTTGATGCCCGGGCATCCACGCCTTGGCCTGCAGCAACCTGTCTCGGCATGCAAAGACGTGGATGCCCGGCATCAAGGCCGGCGCATGACGGATGCGAGACCTTGCTCGCCACAACGGAATGACGTGAAGAAGCGAAGGTCACCCGTGCTCGTCTACATCCTCCGCCGCATCGTCTATGTGATCCCGATCGTCATCAGCGTGGCGCTGGTGTGCTTCCTGCTGGTGCACATCACGCCCGGCGATCCGCTGGTCGCGGTGCTGCCGGCCGACGCGTCGCAGGAACTCGCCAAGCAGTTGCGCGATCGCCTATGGCTTCGACCGGCCGCTGCCGGTGCAGTTCGGGCTGTGGCTGTGGAAGGCGGTCAATGGCGATCTCGGCCATTCCATCGCGACCGGCCGCCCGGTGCTGACGCGAAGTCATGCGCGCGGTCGGCAACACCGTGACGCTGGCGATCGCGGCCGCGCATGATCGGCTTTACGCTCGGATTGTTCTTCGGCCTGATCGCCGGCTATTTCCGCGACACCTGGATCGACAAGGTCGCGACCTCGATCGCGATCGCCGGCGTCTCGGTGCCGCATTACTGGCTCGGCATGGTGCTGGTGATCATCTTCTCGGTGCAGCTCAACTGGCTGCCCGCCGTCGGCGCCGGGCCCGGCGGCTCCGGCGCCTGGGGATGGGACTGGGAGCACATCCGCTATCTGATCCTGCCCGCGATCACGACGTCGGTGATCCCGATGGGCATCGTCACCCGCACGGTGCGCGCGCTGACCGGCGACATCCTGAGCCAGGATTTCGTCGAGGCGCTGCGCGCCAAGGGCCTGCGCGAGACCGACGTGTTCCGTCACGTCATCAAGAACGCCGCGCCGACCGCGCTGGCGGTGATGGGCCTGCAACTCGGCTACATGCTCGGCGGCTCGATCCTGATCGAGACCGTGTTCTCCTGGCCGGGCTCGGGGTTGCTGCTCAATTCCGCGATCTTCCAGCGCGATCTGCCGCTGCTGCAGGGCACGATCCTGGTGCTGGCGCTGTTCTTCGTGTTCCTCAATCTGCTGGTCGACATCGCGCAGGCCGCGATCGATCCGCGCATCAAGCGGAGCTGAGCCATGAGCGTCAGCCCCACCAGCGCGCTGTCGGATACGGCCCTGCAGGCGGCGCCGCGGCCAAGGCGCGCGGCTACTGGGCGACCGTCGGCCGCCGCATCGCGCGCGACAAGGTCAGCATGGCCTGCGCCCTGATCCTGGCGCTGATCTTCCTCTCCGCGCTGGCCGCGCCCTGGCTCGGCCTCGCCGATCCCTATCAGGGCTCGATGATCCGCCGGCTTCGCCATATCGGCACGCCGGGCTATCCGCTCGGCACCGACGAACTCGGCCGCGACATGCTGGCGCGGCTGATCTATGGCGGGCGGCTGTCGCTGATCATCGGCATCCTGCCGGTGATCCTCGCCTTCGTGCATCGGCACCTCGCTCGGCCTCGTCGCCGGCTATGTCGGCGGCAAGATCAACACCGCGATCATGCGCACCATCGACGTGTTCTACGCCTTTCCCTCGGTGCTGCTGGCGATCGCGATTTCCGGCGCGCTCGGCGCCGGCATCGTCAATTCCATCGTCTCGCTGACCATCGTGTTCGTGCCGCAGATCACCCGCGTCGCCGAGAGCGTCACCACCGGCGTGCGCAACATGGATTTCGTCGAGGCGGCGCGCGCCTCCGGCGCCGGTCCCTTCACCATCATGCGCGTGCACATGCTCGGCAACGTGCTGGGGCCGATTTTCGTCTACGCCACCGGCCTGATCTCGGTGTCGATGATCCTGGCCGCCGGCCTGTCGTTCCTCGGCCTCGGCACCAAGCCGCCGGAGCCGGAATGGGGCCTGATGCTCAACACGCTGCGCACCGCGATCTACATCAATCCCTGGGTGGCGGCGTTGCCCGGCGCCATGATCTTCGCGGTGTCGATCTGCTTCAACCTGCTCAGCGACGGCATGCGCAGCGCCATGGACATCCGGAACTGACGCCATGAACGAGCCAGCATCTTCCATCGACATGCTGGAGCCGATCGAGGACCGCGGCGGCGCGGCGCAGCCGCTGCTGCAGGTCAACGGCCTGACCAAGCATTTCCCGGTGCGCGGCGATCTGTTCAGCAAGCGCAAGACGGTGCGCGCCGTCGACGACGTCTCCTTCGCGATCGCCAAGGGCGAGACGGTCGGCATCGTCGGCGAATCCGGCTGCGGCAAGTCGACCACCGCGCGGCTGCTGATGCATCTGATGCCGCGCGATGCCGGCGACATCATCTATGACGGCATGCAGGTCGGGCGCGCGCTGTCGCTGCGCGAGCTGCGCCGCGGCATGCAGATGGTGTTCCAGGACAGCTATGCCTCGCTCAATCCGCGCCTGACCATCGAGGAATCGATCGCGTTCGGCCCGAAGGTCCACGGCATGGCGGATGGCGCGGCGCGCGCGCTGGCGCGCGAACTGCTCGGCAAGGTCGGCTTGCGGCCGGAAAATTTCGCCAATCGCTATCCGCACGAGATTTCCGGCGGCCAGCGCCAGCGCGTCAACATCGCGCGCGCGCTGGCGCTGTCGCCGCGGCTGGTGATCCTCGATGAGGCGGTCTCGGCGCTCGACAAATCGGTCGAGGCGCAGGTGCTCAATCTGCTGGTCGATCTCAAGCGCGAGTTCGGCCTGACCTATCTCTTCATCAGCCACGATCTCAACGTGGTGCGCTACATCTCCGACCGCGTGCTGGTGATGTATCTCGGCGAGGTGGTCGAGCTCGGCCCGGTCGACCGGGTCTGGGATGCGCCGGCGCATCCCTATACGCGGGCGCTGCTGGCGGCGATGCCGTCGTCCGATCCCGATCACCGCACCGAGACGCCGCCGATCTCGGGCGATCCGCCCAATCCGATCGATCCGCCCTCGGGCTGCCGGTTTCACACCCGTTGCCCGTTCGCGGAGCCGCTCTGCGCAAATGCCACACCAAAACTGACCGCGCTCGATACAATGGGACATCAGGCGGCGTGCTACATGGCCATCCCGGGCTCGGGCCACAGCCGCGCGCCGGCAAAGGAGGGAGATGCCGCATGACGAGACCCACGCCCAAGGAGATCAAGGCGATGGCCGATGTCGCGGGCGTGCCCGTCAGACGCCGAGGTCGCCACGCGGATCGCCAATTCGATCGGACCGGCGTTCGAGGGCTTTGCCGCGATCGCCGGCACGCTGCCGTTCGATCTGGAGCCCGCGACGCTTTCTTCTGGTCCAAGCCTGCGCAAAGGTTTCGAAATGAGCGCCGAACCGGCCCTGATGTCGCTGACCGCGGTCGCCAAGGCGATCGCGCAAAAGCAGTTTCTCGTCGCGCGAGGTGACGCAATCCTGTCTCGACCGCATCGCGCAGTGGCAGCCGCGTCTCAACGCCTTCATGGCGATCGAGGCCGACGCCGCGCTGGCGGCCGCCGATGCCGCCGACGCGGCGCTGGCCAAAGGCAAAGTCCGCGGTCCGCTGCACGGCGTGCCGCTGGCGCACAAGGACATGTATTACGACGCGGGCAAGGTGGTCACCTGCGGCTCGCAGATCCGGCGGGATTTCGTCGCCACGACGACCTCGACGGCGCTGCAGCGGCTGCAAGGATGCCGGCACGATCCGGCTCGGCTCGCTGCAGATGGCGGAATTCGCCTATGGGCCGACCGGCCATAACGCGCATTACGGCGCCGGTGCATAATCCCTTCGCGCTCGATCACATCACCGGCGGCTCGTCGTCGGGATCGGGCTCGGCGGTCGCGGCACGGCTGACCTTTGCGGCGCTCGGCTCGGACACCGGCGGCTCGATCCGGATGCCGGCGCATTTCTGCGGCGTCACCGGGCTGAAGACCACCTGTGGCCGGATCAGCCGCGCCGGCGCGATGCCGCTGTCGCAATCGCTCGACACCGTCGGGCCGCTGGCGCGCACGGCGGAGGATTGCGCGCTGCTGCTCGGCCTGATGGCGGGCGCCGACCCGGAAGACTCCGACCGCGATCGCCGGACCGGTGCCGGATTACATGGCCGCGACGCGACGAGCCGATCAAAGGCCTGACGTATCGGCGTGCCCACCGCCTTCTATGTCGACGATCTCGATGCCGAAGTGGCGCGCGTGCTCGACGAGACCATCGCCGTGCTCAAGCGCGAGGGCGCCACGCATCGTTCAGGTCGAACTGCCGGACCAGCGCCAGCTCACCGCGGCGTGCCAGCTCGTGCTCGCGGTCGAAGCCGCGGCCTTCCACAAGCGCTGGCTGATCGAGCGGTCCGCAGGATTACGGCCCGCAGGTCCTGATGCGGCTGCAGAACGGGCTCGCGATTCCCGGCGTCTCCTATCTCGAAGCGATGCGCTGGCGCGGCCCGGCGCTGGCGGCGCATCTCGCGGCGATCGCCGGCGTCGATGCGGTGATCGCGCCGGTGGCGCCGGTCGCGGCGCCCACCATCGCCGAGAGCGATGTCGGCAACAGCCCGGACGCCGAAGCCGTGATCCAGCGGCTGACGCGCTTCACCCGCCCGATCAATTATCTCGGCCTGCCGTCGCTGGCGATCCCCTCCGGCTTTACGCGCGGCGGTCTTCCCGTCGGCATGCAGCTGATCGGCCGCTCGTTCGACGAAGCCACGCTGCTGCGGATCGGCGCGGCGTTCCAGCGCGCCACCGATTTCCACGACCGGGTGCCGGAGACTGCCATGACCAAGCTCGTCGAGATCAGCGGCCTCAACATTCGCTTCACCGGCGAGCGCACCGTCCATGCCGTGAACGATCTCAGCCTTTCGCTCGGCGACGGCGAGGTGCTCGGCCTGCTCGGCGAGTCCGGTTCGGGCAAGAGCGTGACCTTGCGCGCGCTGATGCGGCTGTTGCCGAAGAAGCGCACGCAGATCTCGGGCAGCGTCCGAGGTGCTCGGCCGCGACGTGCTGGCGCTCGACGACGAGGAACTGTCGGCGTTCCGCGGCCAGACCGTCTCGATGATCTTCCAGGAGCCGGCGCTGGCGCTCGATCCGGTCTACACGATCGGCCGGCAGATCGCCGAGACCGTGATGCGCCACGAAGGCAAGAGCCACGCGCGACGCGATGGCGCGGGCGCTGGAAATGCTGGAGGTGGTGCGCATTCCCTCGGCCAAACGGCGGCTCGATGCCTATCCGCACGAGATGTCCGGCGGCATGCGGCAGCGCGCGATGATCGCGCTGGCGCTGGCCTGCAAGCCGAAAATCCTGCTCGCGGACGAGCCGACCACCGCGCTCGATGCCACCGTGCAGATCCAGATCCTGCTGCTGCTGCGCGAACTGCAGCGCGAGTTCGGCATGTCGGTGATCTTCGTCACCCACGATATCGGCGTCGCCATCGAGATCTGCGACCGCGTCGCGGTGATGTATGCCGGAGAGATCGTCGAGCAGGGCACGCTCAGGCAGATCGTGCGCTCGCCGATCCATCCCTATGCGCGGGGTCTGCTCGCCTCCACCGTCCACGGCGCCAAACGCGGCCAGCGGCTGGAAACCATCCCGGGAACGCCGCCCTCGCTCGATCAGGGCGCCGGCCAGCTGTTCGTTCGCGCCGCGCTGCGCCTTCGCGGAAGCCCGCTGCGTCGAGCAGCTGCCGCCCAATGTGCAGGTCGGGCCGGACCGGATCGCAAGGTGCATCCTGGCCGAACGTCAGGAGATCGTCGCCGCGACGTAACGCCGGTTGCCCGGCACGCGCAGGTTTTCCAGATTGGAGTCGTCACATCGGAAAATGTTCGTTAGGGTCGCTCGCGTCTGTTGAAAAACGGCGCGCGAAACCGGGGGAGTTTTTCCGATGTATCTGTCCAATGAAGGCATTCTCGTTATTCTGTTCGTCGGCCTGATCGCGGGCTGGCTGGCCGGCAAGATCGTGCGCGGCACCGGATTTGGCCTGATCGGCGATATCTGCATCGGCATCGCCGGCGCGCTGGTCGCCAGTTTCCTGTTTCCGAAGCTCGGCATCCATCTCGGAAGCGGCCTCGTCTCCGAGATCATCTATTCCGCGATCGGCGCCGTCTTGCTGCTCCTGATCGTGCGGCTGGTTCGAACCGGCGGCCGCTTCTGACGCAGCGCTCCGGCGTAAGAAAATGGGGGCCATCCCGACGGACGGCCCCCATTCGATGCAATCCGATGCTGCAATCGTTACTCGACGACCTCGACGATCCGGTGGGTGCGCGGATCGACCAGCACGGTGCGGCCGTTCACGACCGTGTAGCGATAATCCCGCACGCCATATTCCGGCGGCACGTCGTAATAGGTGACGCCTTCTTCGGGCAGAACCGCGCCAACCCGGACATCCTCGCGATACTGATAGGACGGGCGATGCTGCTCGACCACATAGCTGCGGAAGCGGGGGCGTTGATCGACGCCGAGAACCCCGGCGACGCCACCGACCACGCCGCCAATGACGCCGCCGACCACGGCGCCGACAGGACCGGCGGCTCGTTCGCCGTCCCTTGAGCCCCGCTCAATCCCGCCAGGGACGCCCTGGGCCTGCGCCATGACGGGCAGCGCCACGACGGCGGCAAAGGCGGCAATTCCGATAAGACGGCGGATCATGATAACTCCAATGATGTTGGCTGAGATATGTGACAAGTCACGGGAGCCGATTTTGGTTCCCCTCGCGGTGGTTGCGGTTTCCGCGCCAAACCGGGGCCC
>CAVTYA010000020.1:0-327370 GCA_963738765.1 uncultured Alphaproteobacteria bacterium
AAGGTGAAGATCGATCGCTCCTTCCTCGAAGGCATCGACACCGACCGTCCGCTGACACTAGCGGTCGGCGCGGCTCTCGGCCGACCTCGGCATGTCGGTCGTGGTCGAGGGCATCGAACAGAATGGGCCGCTTCGAACTGATCAGCGCCGATGGCGCGGTGACTAGAGGCGCAGGGCTATATCTTCAGCCGGCCAGTCCGGTCGGGTTCGCCAGTTGCTGAACGCCTGGCGAGGCCGCACGCGGAAGACCAGCTGATCGCAGTGTCCTCGCGCTCGATCGCCTGACGCCTTTCCGCTGCTGCCGCCTCGTCCGGGGCGGCTGCGATCGATATCGCTGATAAAGATGCGCTCTCCCTGGCGCCGCTTGTGATGTCCCCACTAGCGTGACTAGGTTAACCCTAACGTCGTGATCCCTTTTAATTACTAACAAGCTCTTAATCATGGCAAGCTCTCGTACAAGTTGTTCGGAATCCAAGTAGTCCAAGGAGTATCATATGAGGTCCCCGGCCGAAGCTTCCTCCACGGCCGTCGGACGAAGTTCGGACCTGTAGATCAAGTCGACTATCGTCTCGCCGAAACTCCGCAGGAAGAGGAAGAAGATGCTGACCTGCGCTACCGGGCCTACCTTCGCGAAGGCGCCGTCGTGGAATCTACGACAACGCGTCACCGACCAGTATGACGATCTGCCCGATAGCGGACTTCAAGCATTATTTCAGGGGGAACTCTTCCGAGTCCGTCTCCAGATAGCGTACTGACGTCGAGAATGGCGATCCTTATCGGCCAAGGCATTCGGCGAGATCTTCACCAGCTTGACCAGGAACAAGGAGTGAGATCATCGATCCGGCGCGGGTCGCTACCGGGTTTCCGGCAAGGCCAAGCGTCTTCCGGAACTGCCCTATGTGACGCTGCGGCTGGCCTATATGGCGTGCGAATACTTCAACGCCGACCTCGGGCTTGCGACATCGTCCGCCGGCCGAACATCGGCGTTCTCGCGAGGTCTTCTACCGGAACCGATCGCCGAGCCGCGCTTTTCCACCTGAGACCGGTCGGCCTGATGGCAGCGAACTCCCGGCCCTGCGCGACAAGGTTTTCGAACGCTATCCGATGATGCGCTCGACCGCTTTGAACGGCGTATGCTGTTCGACGCCGCGATGAGCGCCATTCGGCACTCGACGTGGTGGCTCCGCTGGAGCGAACCTCGATCGTCCCGGATACCTCGACGGGAAGGCCAACCGGCCCTGAGGGGTCAATCCCTGGGATTCAATTGCAGCCAGCCAGCGCAAAATGAACACCAAACCGGCGGTTCCGGCGCGGTGTTGACGCCCTTGCCTTCACCCTCGCGCCACATTTACGGACTGCGTTAACCATCGCGGTCACTTTCAGTCGGCATTAATCAGTACTGGCAACGTCCGTCAAGATTAACGAAACATTCGCTTAACCATCAGTCGTGTAACCAGATAACAGTGGATAACGCTGACTGTCGAGGCCCAATGAAACGTCAGATTGCTGTCCTGCGGATAAAGTCGCTGCGGTAGATTAGCTGTGGCGCTGTAAATAGCCTGCCGAAGACCTGGGCCAAATGCAATAGCCAATGCGGCGACCAGGGCAGCCAGCAGGATTTCGTGGTCAATGTTGGCGACCGCGTGTTCTTCGAGAGCGATCAGACCGAATTGAGCCCGCAGGCGATCGCGACCCTGGAAAAGCAGGCGCAGTGGCTAAAGACCTATAACCGCTATGCCTTCACCATCGAGGGCCATGCGACGGCCAATCTCGCCGATGCAATTCGCATTCGGTACCAGCCACCCAGTCGGTGAACGACCTATCTCTCCTCGCGCGGGAATTGATCCCAGCCGGATGCTGCACCATCTCCTACGGCAAGGAGCGCCCGGTCGCGGTCTGTAACGACATCTCCTGCTGGTCGCAGAACCGCCGCGCCGTCACGGTGCTGAACGCCAACTCCTGAGCGTTCGGGTCCTCGCAAAGTTTCTCACCGGCGCCTTCGGGCGCCGGTTTTATTTTGGGCACGCGATAAAATCCGGGATCATCGCCACGGCGCGTCGGCCGCTTGCTTGTTTTGCTGCCGGGACTAAACCATAGCCGTGATCCAGCGCCGGATTTTCGAACGCCAGTCACAATTCTGGCGTACTCCGTCTCTCAATGTGTTCGGCTTTTGATGTCTCGACAGGGCAAAATGTCATCCAGGTTTTTTAATGCTACCGGCGCCGCCGCGATTGCCGCGATGCTGGCTTTGTCTTCGCAGGCGATGATCTCGCAAGCCTTCATTTCGGAAGCCTTGGCGCAATCCGACGATGCCGATCCGGAAATGCGAATCCAGCGGCTGGAAAACCAGCTGCGGCAACTGACCGGCCAGAACGAGGAGCTGCAATATCGCAACCGCCAGCTCGAGGAGCGCTTAAGGCAGCTCGGCGGCGCGCCGGTGGCGCCTGGCGGCCAGCCGCCTGTCGCCCAGCCCGGCGTTGCCGCGCTGCCGTCCGTGGCGCAGCCCAATCCGGCCTATCGGCAACCGCAGGCCCAGCCGGGCTACGGTCAGGCGCAGCCGGGCTATGACCAGCAGCCGCAGATCGCGGCACCTGCGCCGATCATTCAGGAGCCGCCGGCGCCGCAGGCCCCCGGCCGCCGCCGCGGCGACGCCTTCGATCCCAACCAGAATCCGAACGCACCCGGCGCGCCGCGCGCGCTCGGCGGCGGTCAGCTGCCGATCGCCAACGACGCTGGCGTCGGTGCTCCGGGCGGCCGCGGGGCGGGCGAGCCGCTCGACCTCGGCAATACCAGCCCGGCCGGCGCCAGCGCGCCGCCACCGCGCGGTCCAGGCGCCAGTGCGGCGCTGACCACCTTGCCGCCCTCGGCGACGCCAAAGGACGAATTCGATCTCGGCATCGGCTACATGCAGCGCAAGGATTATGCGCTGGCCGAAGAGACCATGAAGAATTTTGCGCAGAAATATCCGAGCGATCCCTTGATCGCGGATTCGCAATACTGGCTAGGCGAGAGCTATTTTCAGCGTCAGCAATACCGCGACGCCGCCGAAACCTTTCTGGGCGTGACCACGAAATTCGACAAATCGGGCAAGGCGCCGGACGCCTTGCTGCGGCTTGGCCAGTCGCTGGCGGCGCTGAAGGAAAAGGAAGCCGCCTGCGCCGCGTTCGGCGAAGTGACGCGGAAATATCCGCGCGCCTCCGCCGGCGTCAAAGCCGCCGTGGACCGTGAGCAAAAGCGGGTTAAGTGCTAAAGCGGTGTTGATGGAGCCCGCAGGGCTCCGGTTTCAACGGCGCTGATATGCCTGACGACGACCATTCCCCGATTTCGGCTCAGGACGCGAAAATTCTGTTCGCGGACTGGAAGGCTGCGCCTGCGATCGTGCTCGCGATTTCCGGCGGCCCGGATTCCGTCGCGCTAATGTGGCTTATGGCCCGCTGGCGCCGCGCGCTCGCACGCGGCCCGCGGCTGATCGCCATCACCGTCGATCATGGCTTGCGCGCGGAGGCCGCGCGCGAAGCCCGCGACGTCAAGCGGCTGGCGAAATCGATCGATCTGCCGCACCGGACCATGCGCTGGACCGGCACCAAACCAAAGACCGGATTGCCGGCCGCAGCCCGTGCCGCGCGATATCGGCTGCTGGCGCAAGCGGCGCGCAAGCATGGCGCGACGCATGTCCTCACCGCGCATACCCGCGACGACCAGGCCGAGACGCTGTTGATGCGGATGCTGCGCGGCAGCGGCATTGCCGGGCTGGCGGCAATGGCGCGGGAGACCGAGCGCGACGGCGTGCGGCTGGCGCGGCCGTTGCTGGATATCTCGAAATCGCGGCTGATTGCGACGCTGAACAAGGCCAAGATCGGTTTTGCCGACGATCCGACCAATCGCGACACCGGCTTCACCCGCCCCCGGCTGCGCGCGATCATGCCTGTTCTCGCGGAGGAGGGCGGCAATGCCAGGAATCTTGCGCGGCTGGCGGCGCGTCTTGCGCGCGCGAATGCCGCGGTGGAAGTACTGGCCGACGGCGCCGAGCGCTATCTCGCACTCAGGGATCGCGACGCCGCGCACGCCGGATTCGACGCCAATACCTTTGATGCCAATACCTTCGACGCAAACGCCTTTGCCGCGATCCCCGAGGAAATCCGGCTTCGGCTGCTAAAACGCGCGATCGACCGCGTCGGTCATGAAGGGCCGGCCGAGCTCGGCAAGGTCGAAACCTTGCTGGCGGCGCTCGACCGGGCGGTAGCGGAGCGCCGGCCAAAGCTGAAACAGACCCTCGCCGGCGCGGTCATCGGCATCATCGGCGGTCGAATCCGGGTCGAACCGGCGCCGCCGCGCCGCCGCCGAAGGGTCCCTTGATTTGCCGGGTTTTCGGTGCAGACCCCGATCTAAAGCTGCGATCTCGACCATAAATGCCCGGGGAGTCTTAACCACCCTCGAAAAACACCGGTTCCAGCGCCATTATTTGACCGGGAATCGCGCTAGGATGCGCTAAATAGTCCTGCGTAGTTCCCTTGGCATCAACCCCGGCGACACCTAGATTGTAGGCAGTCGACTGATGGGATTCTTTAGGGGATTCCCTGAAAGTGCCTGCCCAAGGATAGAAGGCCGCGATCCGCGCGACCACGAAGGAAGATCGATGAACGCCAATCTGCGGAATTTCGCCCTCTGGGTCATTATCGTCTTGCTGCTGTTGGCACTGTTCACGCTTTTCCAGAATCCGGGTCAGCGCGCGTCCTCGCAGGAAATCTCGTTCTCGCAGCTGCTGAGCGAGGTCGATCAGAATCATGTTCGCGACGTCGTGATCCAGGGACCGGATATCCACGGCACCTTCACGAACGGGTCCAGCTTCCAGACCTACGCGCCAAGCGACCCGACGCTGGTCAAGCGTCTGTATGATGCCAAGGTGAACATCAACGCCAAGGCGCCCGGCGACAACGTGCCGTGGTTCGTGTCGTTGCTGGTCTCCTGGTTGCCCTTCATCGCGCTGATCGGCGTCTGGATCTTCCTGTCGCGGCAGATGCAGGGGGGCGCCGGCAAGGCGATGGGCTTTGGCAAGTCGCGCGCCAAGATGCTGACCGAAGCGCACGGCCGCGTCACCTTTGAAGACGTCGCCGGCGTCGACGAAGCCAAACAGGACTTGCAGGAGATCGTCGAATTTCTGCGCGACCCCGGAAAATTCCAGCGCCTCGGCGGACGGATTCCGCGCGGCGTGCTGCTGGTCGGCCCTCCCGGCACCGGCAAGACGCTGATCGCGCGCGCGGTCGCGGGCGAAGCCAACGTGCCGTTCTTCACCATCTCGGGTTCGGACTTCGTCGAAATGTTCGTCGGCGTCGGCGCTTCCCGCGTCCGCGACATGTTCGAGCAGGCGAAAAAGAACGCGCCCTGCATCATCTTCATCGACGAAATCGATGCGGTCGGCCGTCATCGCGGCGCCGGTCTGGGCGGCGGCAATGACGAGCGCGAACAGACGCTGAACCAGTTGCTGGTCGAGATGGACGGCTTTGAAGCGAACGAAGGCGTGATCCTGATCGCGGCGACCAACCGTCCCGACGTGCTCGATCCCGCGCTGCTGCGTCCCGGCCGGTTCGACCGCCAGGTGGTGGTGCCCAATCCCGACGTCGTCGGCCGCGAGCAGATACTGAAGGTCCACGTCCGCAAGGTACCGCTGGCGCCGGATATCAATCTTAAGACCATCGCGCGCGGAACGCCGGGATTCTCCGGCGCCGACCTGATGAACCTCGTCAACGAAGCGGCGCTGACCGCCGCCCGCCGCAACAAGCGGATGGTGACGCAGGCCGAGTTCGAGGAAGCAAAAGACAAGGTGATGATGGGCGCCGAGCGCAAGTCGCTCGTCATGACCGAGGAAGAGAAGCTGCTGACGGCCTATCACGAGGGCGGCCACGCCATCGTCGGCCTCAACGTCGTGGCGACCGATCCGATCCACAAGGCGACGATCATTCCGCGCGGCCGTGCGCTCGGCATGGTGATGCAGCTGCCGGAGCGCGACAAGCTGTCGATGTCGCTGGAACAGATGACCTCGCGTCTGGCCATCATGATGGGCGGCCGGGTCGCGGAAGAGCTGATCTTCGGCCGCGAGAAGGTCACCTCCGGAGCGTCGTCCGACATCGAGCAGGCGACGCGTCTGGCGCGCATGATGGTGACGCGCTGGGGTCTTTCCGAGGCGCTCGGCACCGTGTCCTATGGCGAAAACCAGGACGAGGTTTTCCTCGGCATGTCGGTGTCGCGCACCCAGAACGCGTCGGAGGCGACGGTCCAGAAGATCGACACCGAGATCCGGCGTTTTGTGGAAGACGGCTACAACGAAGCGACGCGCATTCTCACCGAGAAGCGCGCCGATCTTGAAGTTCTGGCAAAGGGCCTGCTCGAATTCGAGACGCTTTCCGGCGACGAGATTCAGGATTTGCTCAAGGGCAAGAAGCCGAACCGCGAGTCGGTGCTGGAGCCGAGCACACCGCGCGCCTCGGCCGTGCCGCCCGCCGGCAAATCGCGCCCGCGTCCCGATCCGGATGCCGGCCTGGAGCCGCAGCCGCAAGCGTAACGGTTCGACCAAATGGCCGGTTATTCCGGCAAACCGGTAGTGCAAAAGCTCGGCATCAAGCCGGGCTTTCGCATTTTTGCGCCCGGCCTTTCCGTGTCCTATCGCGACGTCGTTGGCGAATTGCCTGATGGTGTGACGCTGGTGAGGGCGGCGAAGGCGCCGCTCGACATGGTGCATGTGTTCGCCACCGAGGCGAAGGGGCTCGCAGCAAAGCTGCGGGCGTTTCGTGCCGCCATCGCGCCGGACGGCATGATCTGGGTGTCGTGGCCGAAGAAAGCGAGCCGCGTTGCGACCGATCTGACCGATGTCGTGGTGCGGGACACCGCGCTCCCGCTTGGCCTCGTCGATATCAAGGTCTGTGCCATCGATGACGTCTGGTCGGGATTGAAGTTCGTCATCCCGAAGGACCAGCGGGGCAGAGGCTCGAAGTAATTGCCCGGGTCACTTGACCGTGCCCTCGCGGCCTTAGCGATACCCTTACGCGATGTGCCAGTCGCTGAGCATGGCGCCGGCGTTGGCGACGATATGCGCAGCTCCGATCTGGCCGTTATCCCAGATCGAGACCATGCCGTTGTCGTTGCGCCAGAGAATGTCGCTGTGGCCGTTGCCGTCGTAATCGCCGGTGGTTGCGATATGCCAGCTGCTTGCGACGCCGTTGGCGCCGGAGATGATATGCGCGCCGCTGATCTGTCCGTTATCCCAGATCGAGACCGCGCCATTGTCGTTGTGCCAGAGGATATCGCTGTGACCGTTGCCGTCGAAGTCGCCAGTGCCGACGATATGCCAGCTGCTCGCGACGTTGCCCGCGCCGGAGATGATATGGGCAGTTCCGATCTGGCCATTATCCCAGATCGAGACTGCGCCATTGTCGTTCTGCCAGAGAATGTCGCTGTGGCCATTGCCGTCGAAGTCGCCGGTGCCGACGATATGCCAGCTGCTCGCCACGACGCCGGCAGCCGAGATGATATGGGCGCTGCCGATCTGGCCGTTATCCCAGATCGAGACCGCGCCATTGTCGTTGTGCCAGAGAATGTCGTCGTGGCCATTGCCGTCGAAGTCGCCGGTGCCGACAACATGCCAGCTGCTCGCCACGACGCCGGCACCCGAGATGACATGTGCGCTGCCAATCTGGCCATTGTCCCAGATCGAGACCGTGCCGTTGTCATCCTGCCAGAGGATGTCGCTATGGCCGTTGCCGTCGAAGTCGCCGGTGCCGACGATATGCGAACTGCTCGCGACGGTGCCTGCGGCGGCAACCGTGTGGGCGCCGCCGGGCTGGCCGCTGTCCCAGATCGTTACCGCGCCATTGTCGTTCCACCACAGCACGTCGCTGTGGCCATCGCCGTTAAAGTCTTCGCGCGCCGCCGCGTGGCTGATGCTGATCTGGAACAGCGCGGTGCCGGTCGCGTTGCCTGCCGCGTCCGTGACCTTGAAGGAGAACGCATCGGATGCCACGCCGCTGGCCGTCTCGTGGTAGCTCACCAGCCCGTTGTTGATGTCGGCCTGCGTGAATGACGTCGTCGACGACCCGTTCATCATCAGGACACCGTGCGTCGGGCTCGCCGTGACGGTATAGTGAAGCGACGCTCCCGAACTGACATTGTCGGTGGCGCTAAGCAGGCTCGGGGTGATGGTCAGCGTTGCGCCGACCGCTATCGCGAGCGGATTATCGTTGGTGATCGTCGGCGCCTGCGTATCGCCCGCCGGGGTCCAGCCGAGAATATTCATGTTCTCGATATCGGTCGCGGAAAGGGTTACGGAGCCGCCGGGTGAGCCAAACCCGAACACATCGAGTACGTTGTAATCGGCGGTGTCGCCGTTGTTCACTCTGGTTGAACCGCTGTACTGGTTGTTGAACGGCAGCAGCAGCCGGCTGCCGTCGACCGAAAAATACGCGGTCTGTCCATCCTGCCCGTCGCTGTAATCGCGCACGCCAACCGCCGAATAGCGGAACAGGTCCATCGTGCTCCACAACGTATTGCCGCCATTGTCGGTATTCTTGCCGAGCGCGCCGATCCGGCCCATCCCGCCTTCGCTGAGCTCATGCTCGACCGCGGCGGTCACGTCCTGGCCGTAAGACCAGTTGTAGCTGGTGTTCAAAGTGACGGTGTCGTCGGTAGCCGGGGCGATCGAAGTGATCCCCAGCATCCGCGCATAAGCCACCGGGAGCGCCCAGCCGAGGCCTCCGCTGGGATCGGTTGCGGGCAGCGAGGCAACGGCGGCCTGGGCATCGGCGCTGCCGGCATGGGTGGCAAGCGCGTTTTTCAACGTCGCATAGCTGATGCCCTCCAGGAGACCAAAACCATTCGAGGCCAGAAAGCCGTTTGTTCCCTTGGCCAGGGCGTCGAATGTCACGTTGATCGTGACCGAATTGGTCCAATGACTTGCGATATCCTGTTCCGCGGCGAGGATACAGTTCTTGTAGGCCTGGGTGACGTTGGCGGTGTAGGTATTATTGAAGACGATCCCGCTGCCCGCGAAGGTCACGGTCTGGCTGGTGGTGGAAGCAATGGTCGTGACGCCGGATTGAGAACCCGGGGAGGTACCCTGCAGCACGAAGCCGTCCGAGATATATCCGTAGTGGATCCCGGTCGTTCCGGGATCGACGAGGGTATCGAATGGAAACCCCGGATCGTCTTCCAAGCCCGAACCAGCCCCAAACTTCGTGGCCATCGAAGCTCCAATTTTTTTGAATTTTGGCGATATCAGCGTACAAGCATCGCTGCGGTCAATCGAAAAACCTGTCGCGACAGGAGAATCCTGTGGCCGGAACGCGGCAACTATGGGGCCGCGTCGGCGCGCGCTGACCGACGAGGCGGATGCGCACCGGTACGTGTCAAACCGGCACGCGTCAAAAAGGGGGAGGGAGACCGATGCGCAGCGCCACCTGGGCCAGCGCGCTTGCCGCAATAGCGCTGCTGGCCTTGCCCTCGACTTCAACCGCCGCCGAGATGCGCGGCGTCACCGCCACCGAAATCAGGATCGGCCAGACCATGCCTTACAGCGGGCCGGTCTCCGCGTTCGGCGCGCTCGGCAAGGGCGAGGTCGGCTATTTCAAGATGCTCAACGAGCGCGGCGGCATCAATGGCCGCAAGGTCAATCTGATCTCGCTCGACGACGGCTACGCGCCGCCGAAGACGGTGGAGCAGACGCGGCGGCTGGTGGAGAGCGACGAGGTCGCGCTGATCTTCTCCTCGATCGGCACCGCGCACAACACTGCGATCGCGAAATATCTGCAAGCCAAGAACATCCCGCAACTGTTCATCGGCTCCGGCGCCTCGAAATTCGCCGATCCGGCGCAATATCCGCAGGCGACCCTCGGCGTGCAGGGGCCGTTCCGCTACGAGGCGCGGCTTTATGCGCGCTATGCGCTGGCAAAGAATCCGAATGCCAAATTCGCCGTGATCTCGCAGAACGACGATTTCGGCCGCGACTATCTGTTGGGCCTGAAGGACGTGCTCGGCGAGAAATACGATTCACTCGTCACCGCCGCGACCTACGAAATTTCCGATCCAACCATCGACTCGCAGATCGTCAAGCTGAAGGCGTCAGGCGCCGACGTGTTCGTGATCGCGGCGACGCCGAAATTCGCGGCGCAGTCGATCCGCAAGGCGTTCGAGATCGGCTGGCGGCCGATGACTTTCCTCTCCAATGTCGCGGTCTGGGTCTCGACCGTGATGGAGCCGGCAGGCCTGGACGCCGGTATCGGCATTCTCTCCACCGCTTACGTCAAGGACCCCGACGATCCCGCCTGGAAGGACGATGCCGGCGTCAAGGGCTGGCGGGAGTTCATGGTCAAATATGTGCCCGAGGCCGACCTGCACGACACCAATTACGTCAACTCCTACAACAGCGCGATGGCGCTGGAGGCGGTGCTGAAAGCCTGCGGCGACGATCTGTCGACCGAGAATATCCTGAAGCAGGCCTATGCGATTCACGATCTGGAATTGCCGATGCTGCTGCCAGGCATCAAGGTCAACACCTCGGCCACCGACCACGTGCCGGTCGATCAGATGCAGTTCATGCGCTTTAGCGGCAAGACCTGGGAACGGTTCGGGGAATTGCAGACGGGGAATTGAACGTTCGTCGATCGCGGCGGTTATTTGGGCGATTGCGGCGCCGAGGATAGCGCACCCTTTGCACCGTCGTCGCGGACATGGATGACGGCGATGTCATCGGCATACAGCCGCTTCCAGCCCGGCAGGTGGTCCAGCAATTTGGTTGCGGGTAGCGTCGGATTCAGCAGGGTGGCATCGATCCGGTAGGTCTCGAGCAGGCGCAGCAACAGATCGACGTCCTTGGCCTCGACCGCATCGAAATAATCGATGACGAATTGTTCGCCGTACAGCTCGGCGCGGCCGTCGATGAAGGTCTTGATGTCCCGGGAAAGCAGATAGCCGCCAAACGGCGCCGTGCTGAAGATCCGCTGGGCATGCCGCTGCTTGAGCACGTCAACCGCTGCGGCCGGCGTCTGGGACTCGATGAACGAAAACGGATGATGCGCGACGAAGCTCTTCGTGGAAGCCCATCCTGCGACGGCCACCGCGAGTACTGCGAGCATCACGACATGAGGGCGGGACTGGATCGCTCGCGCGGCAGCGGCGTCGGTTTGGACGGTTCCCAGCTGCTCGGCAAACGGCTTGGCCAGCACGAGCGGCGCCAGGAATGCGAACACCTCGATGTTTCTGGCATGGCTCAGGGCCATCCAGATCAGGCCCAATAGCAGAAAAATTCTCGGCACGGACAACACCAGCCCTCGAAAGAAAGCGAGGCCGATCAGCCCGAGCAGCGCGACTTCGAAGAAGCTGATGGAGCCGAAATTGGCCGGCATCCACTCCCAGATCAGCGTCAGCAGTTTGCCGAGACTGAGAATTTTCGCCGCGCCCAGCAACGTGCCCCAGCCATAGGGTGTGCAGCAGCACGCCGCAACGGCGGCAACACCGAACAGCGCCCAGCGCGCGGCCAGCGCAACGCGGCGCTTGGGATCGCAGCACCAAACCGCTTCCAGTCCGATCGGTCCGATCAGCGCCAATCCCAGCACGAAGCCGCCGTGCAGATTGGCCCACAGCGCCAATACCGGCAACAACAGCCACGACGGATGTTCGCGACGATCCGCAGCCGCCATCAGCCCGCCGACGAACGCCACCATGAACGGGAACGCCAGCATGTGCGGGCGTGCCAGGAAGTGGGTTGCGGACATCAGCACCGCGAGCGTGACCAGCAGCGTCGAGCGCGCCGGGTCGACATATTCGTCGAGCAGATAGATGAAGATCGCGACGGTGACGCCGATCGCGAGCGAGGTCAGGACAACCGGCCCGGCCCAATCCATCCATCCATAGGCGGCGGCATACAGCACCTGGGAGAGCCAGGAGCTCGAGACCCAGGGTTCGCCAAACCGGGTGAACGAGTAGACGTCCGTCGTGGGCATGGCGCCATGCTCGAGGATCCACTGCCCGATCCTGATCTGCCAGAGCGTGTCGGAATCCCGCAACAGGATTTCGCCCATGGACAGGAACAGCAGATAGGCCCCCGCACCGGCCAGGAGCGGCACCAGCGCGCGTGCGAAGCTGCGGATATTTACGCCATTGGCGATCGGGTTAGCGAAGGAAATGGACATCTGCATCTTGTCTGGGTGAGACAGGCGCAAGGGGCGCCGGGGCACCGCTACTGGACCATGGCCGCGATACATTTAGGTGAATTGCGCGCTTGAGCGCGGGAAAATGGCGGTGTTTGGCGAAGAAGTGGTTAACCGGACCGGCCACCGATTTCGGCAAATGCGCCAGGCCTGCGATCGCGGGCGGACCGCCATATTGTTTTGCGTCTTGTCATTCGGCCTGAATAGTTGTTCACTTCTTCAAAGCGATTGGCGTTCAATCGCTCAAAACATTGAAGATGCGCGCGTTCTGCCCGTTCATTCGGGCGCGACCGCGCCGGGGGACGGGAAACGCGCCATGGTGTATCGGCGAACCCATCAGGTGGTGAAACGGCTGGCGGCGCGGCGCAGCGCCATTCTGGCGGCGGCGCGGGATGCCGCGGCCGACGGCGGCATGGCCGCGGTGCAGATCGCGCCGGTCGCGATCCGCGCCAATGTCGCCGCCGGCACCGTCTACCGCTATTTCCCCTCCAAGGCCGATCTGATTTCCGAACTGATCGCCGACGTCTCGCGCGACGAACTGGCGGCGATCCGCCGCGCCGCCGACGCCGCGCCCGGACCGTCGTCGGCGCTGGCGGCCGCCGTCACCACGGTCGCGGTGCATGTGCTGTCGCAGCGCAAGCTTGCCTGGGGCATCCTGGCCGAGCCGGTCGATGTCGATGTCACCGCCTCGCGGCTGGCAAGCCGCCGCGAGATATCGGGCGAGATCGGTACGCGGATCGATGCCGCCGTGCGCGCCGGACATTTGCCGGCGCAGGACACCGCGCTGGCTGCGACCGCGCTGCTCGGCGCGCTGCATGAATCGCTGGTCGGCCCGCTGGCGCCGGACAATCTGGATGATCCCGCCAAGCTGCGCGATGCCGTCCAGACCGTGACGCTGCTGGCGCTGCGCGCCGTCGGCGTGATGGACGCCCGCGCCCGCGGCCTGGTGGTGCAGGCGGTGCTGCCGGCCAAGGCGCTGGTGGGGCTAGCCGCTGCCAGCAGGCGCCGGCCTCACATATCCGCGTCGCCGCCGGGGCCGACATAGGCGATGCGCACCATGTTGGTGGCGCCGGGCGTGCCGAGCGGCACGCCGGCGACGATGATGACGCGCTGGCCGGCCTTGGCAAAGCCGTCGCGGAAGGCGATGCGAGCCGGCGCGGTTGACCATGTCGTCCAGGTCCTTCGCGTCCTCGGCGACGACGCAATGCACGCCCCACACCGCGGACAGCTTGCGCCCGGTGGCGAGGTTCGGCGTGATCGCCACCACCGGCGGCTTCGGCCGCTCGCGCGCGACGCGCAAGGCGGTCGATCCCGAACTGGTCCAGCAGATGATCGCGGACAGGTCGAGCGTTTCGGCGATCTGCCGCGCGGCGTCGGCGATGGCGTCGCCGACGGTCGGCTCCGGCTCGGCGCGCTGCGCATTGAGCACGCCGCGATAGGTCGGGTCGCGCTCCACTTCTTCGCCGATGCGGTTCATCGTCGAGACCGCTTCGACCGGAAATTTGCCGGCGGCCGATTCCGCCGACAGCATGATGGCGTCGGCGCCTTCATAGACCGCGGTGGCGACGTCGGAGACTTCGGCGCGCGTCGGCACCGGCGACTGGATCATCGATTCCAGCATCTGGGTTGCGACCACCACCGGCTTGCCGGCGCGCCGCGCCAGCCGCGTCATCTGCTTCTGCAGGCTCGGCACCCGCTCGAGCGGCAGCTCGACGCCGAGATCGCCGCGCGCCACCATCAGCGCGTCGGACGCCTCGATGATTTCGGGGAGCCGGTCGATCGCCTGCGGCTTTTCGATCTTGGCCATCACCGCGGCGCGGCCGCGGATCAGTTTCTTGGCCTCGATGACATCTTCGGCGCGCTGCACGAAGGACAGCGCGATCCAGTCGACGCCGGTCACCAGCGCCGCTTCGAGATCGGCGCGGTCCTTCGGCGTCATCGCCGAGACCGGCAGATCGGTGTCGGGCAGGCTGACGCCCTTGCGGTCCGACATCTTGCCGCCGATCACGACGCGGGTGACCGCGCGCTCGGGCGAGGTTTCCTCGGCGATCAGGCGCACCTTGCCGTCGTCGAGCAGCAGCGCGTGGCCGGGCCTCAGCGCCGCGAGGATTTCCGGATGCGGAAGCTGGACGCGGGTGTTGTCGCCCGGCGTCTTGTCGGAATCGAGCACGAAGCTCTGGCCGTTATTGAGCTGGATCGAGCCTTCGGCGAACGAGCCGAGGCGCAGCTTCGGGCCCTGCAGGTCGACCAGGATGCCGATCGGCCGGCCGTAGCTGCTCTCGACGTTGCGGATGGTCTTGACCAGTTCGCGCATCTTGTCGTGCGAGGTGTGGCTCATATTGATGCGGAAGACGTCGGCGCCGGCCTCGAACAGGCGGCGGATCATCGCGCTGTCGGAGGAGGCGGGACCGAGCGTCGCGAGGATCTTGATGCGGCGCAGGCGTCTCATGGCTTGCTTCCGGGCGCTGCGGCTGGCGGCAGGCCAGACGCGCCCGGAGGCGTTCCGCCCGGCGCATTGGGCAGGCCCGGGCGGCTGCCCGCCGGGACCCGGCGTTCCGGGACCGACCGTCCCGGGAATGCCCGGCACCCGCTGCGCCGGCTGTTCGTTGGATTCGGTCAGTTGCACGGTCCAGGCGCGCTGCTCGCCGGTATCGACCTCGAAGAAGCCGGTGCGGTCGAAACCGCGCGCCAGGCAATTCTCGGTGCCCTTGATGGTGAATTCCTTGTCGCGCGAACACATGAAGGCCTGTCCCGACCATTCGCCGCCGCGATCGTAGTCGAGCGCGTAGATGTAATAGATACCGTGCGACCAGCGTGCCGCGCAGCAGGGTCTCGCAAGCCCGCGACGACACGTTCCACCAGCCCTCGGTGGTCCAGCCCTCGGCGTCCTTGTAGCCGAGCGCGATGCCGACCCGGCTCGAGGTGTTGTTGCAGAGGCGAAAGTCCGCCGCCGCCGGACTGTTCCACAGGCACAGCACCGCAAACGCCAGCACCGGCATCAGACCGGCGGTCATGCGAGCGGCGAATGGAGGTGGAGCGGATGAGAATCTGTTCGGGGATCATTCAGCGAAGCTATATCAATTCGATTGATGATTTCGCGTGGGCCGGCCGGACTGTCAACGGCCGAGGAGGCGTTTCCACGCCATGGGTAGGCTGACATTCAGCCCGATCTCGGCGCTGTCTTTGCGCTGCGATATGGCAAAATCTGTGACAATTCCCACCTAATATCAATATCTGCGTGAACGGCGAGAACATCGGGATCATGGCCATGGCGATTGACGACAAAACCAGAACGGAACTCGAAGCCGCGGTGTTCCGGCGCCTTGTCGAGCATCTGCGCAGCCGCACCGACGTCCAGAACATCGATCTGATGAATCTGGCGGGCTTCTGCCGCAACTGCCTGTCCAACTGGCTCAAGGAAGAAGCCGACGCCAAGGGCCTGCCGATGAGCAAGGACGAGAGCCGCGAGGCGGTCTACGGCATGCCCTACGAGACCTGGAAGTCGACCTATCAGGGCACGGCCAGTCCCGAGCAGCTCGCGGCGATGAAGAAGGCCCAAAGCGGGCATTGATCCGTCCCGGTTCGCAAGCCGGCATCCGCGTCTCGATGTTTCGCCGTCGGACGACGCCGGGTCAGCCCGGGCATGACGACCCGCCGAGAATTTCTCCTGTGGGCGCGCTGTGGATGAGCGCGATGTTGCCTTGACGCAAGGCGTCGCACTCTTGAGGGTCAATTCCGGAAAGCGCCGCGCGGCAAAGCGTGCGGCGCTTGATCCTTCAGCCTCAACCGTCAGTTCCTTCAGGAGTACCCGATGGCCACCTCTGCCGCCGCCGTCAAGGACGAGCCCGCGACAAAATTCGCCAAAGACCAGCTCAAGGCCATCATCGAGCGCATCGAGCGGCTGGAAGAAGAAAAGAAGACGATCTCCGACGACATCCGCGACGTCTATGCCGAGGCCAAGGGCAACGGCTTCGACGTCAAGGCGCTGCGCACCATCGTGCGCCTGCGCAAGCAGGACGCCAACGAGCGCGCCGAGCAGGAAACCATCCTGGAAACCTACATGCAGGCGCTGGGGATGCTGTGAGGCGAGCCGCGCTGACCTCTCGTCGTCCCGGCCCATATGCGCAACTCGCGCATCAGGAGCCGGACCCATAATCCGCGGCGTTCATAATTGGAGACGGCGATCGACACCGTGCGCCAACGACAGGACACGGCGTATGGATCCTCGCCTTCGCGAGGACGACATCGAGTCTGTTGAAGCTTAGTGTCTGGCCGCGCTCAGCGCAGCGACGCCGTCCGCAGCACGAACGACTGGGTCGCGAGCGTCGCGGTGGCCGATCCGGTAAACTGGTCGCAGACCATGCCCATCATCGGATCGTCCGAGAAGCTCATCGCGATCACAGCCTGCGGCTTGACGAAATAGCGCGCGCATCATGGTCAGGTCGGTATCGCCCAGCACCGTCGCCGACATCGACGTGCTGGCGCTCGGCGCCAGCATCACGACGCGCATCCAGACGTCGTTGCCCTTGGCCGCCGCGATCCGGGTCGATGTCGCGATCACGCCGCCCTGACCCTGCGCGCCCTTGGCGACGACGGTGTTGATCTCGGTCGCGGCGCGCGGCGTTGCGGGCCGGCCGGACGCTGCGCGGGATCGGCGCGCAGGCGGCGACGATGTTGGCGCGGTCGACCGGCGAGGTGGCGGCCGGCGCGTAGGCCAGCGCCCTGTTGAAGGCTGCGGAGACGCTGGCGGTCGATTGCGGATCGGCGGCGCCGACCGCCGCGCGGGCGTTGATGGCGGCGACCTGCGCCGGGCGTCGCCTGTTTCGGCGTCGTCGGCGGCATCGCCCCAGAAGCCGCGGGCATTGATGATGTCGGCCGGCGTCTGCGGCTTCGGCTCGGCCTTGTCGGCGACGGCCGCCTGCTTCGGCCTGATTCGGATTTGGGCGCCGGGACGATCTGCGCGTCGGCCGAGGCCAGCTGGAGGGTCGGCCGCGACCTGCGGCTTCGCGCGCGGCATCGGCACGGCGTCGGCGGATTTTGCGGGCGCGGCGGCCACGACGGTCGCCGGAGCGGGCTTGTCGGTCGACAGCGGCAGCGCCGGCTTCCTCGTCGTCGTCGTTCGACTTGCCCCGGAACAGCGCGGCGAACAGGCTCGGCTTGCTCCCGGTCGCGGCGTCGTCGCCATCGCCGCGTTTTTCGATGTCGGCGCGGGCGAGCTCATAGCCCTTCAGCGGCTTGCCGTCGGAGGGGACATGCACGGTGCGGCCGTCCGGGAATACGCGGGCCAGCTGGTCGTGGGTCATGCGCGGCCAGTGGCGGATGCTGCCGGTATCGAGATGGACGAAAGGCGATCCCGAGGTCGGATAGAAGCCGACGCCGCCGCGCTGCAGGCGAAGCCCGGCGAAGCGGATCTGCTCCAGCGGCACGTCCGGAATGAAGAAATCCATGGCGTGGCCGAGCATGTGCTGGCTGAAGCGCGCCACGCCGGAAGAACGGCGGCGGAGCATGGCGTTGGTGGCGGGGGAGCGGTAGGAGGAGATGATCTGGATCGGCTTCTTGCCGTCGACGTCGCGATAGACTTCCCAGAGGATGTCGAACAGGTGACGATCCATCGTGGTCTGGTCCTGGCTGCGCCAGTCGCGGAGATAGTGATTGAGCTGTTTCAGCGCCTCTTCGTCGTAGCGCCCGTCGCGCTTGAAGGTGACGGTGAGGTCTTCGTCGGAATGGGTGTGGTGGAAGGAGAGGGTGCGGGTTTCGTTCAGCGCGGTCGCATCGTGGACCGAGCCGGCACCCGCCAGCAGCAACAGCGATGTCAGGCCGACCTGATATCCGGCCTTCGGCAGCGACAGCGAATTGAATTGGCGTGCGAAACCAGCCAGCACGTATGAGCCCACCCAGTCGACGAGCGATCAATGAACTCTTCCGCCAACCCCGGCGAAAGAGGATGAACGCAGTCTTAAAGCGGGAGGGTTAACCGAAGTTTACCTTCCCGCCCCCAAGTTAGGCTTAACCTAACCCGCCGAGTGTGGCGAAAAAGTGCCCGCTGCCGAAATCGGGATGGAGAATGGTTAACGTAAACGGCCTCGCCCATGGGGCGAGGCCGTTGATTTTGTTCAGAATTTCAGCGGTCGCCGAGCGGACCGAGGGGTTAACGGGCGATCACCGCCGCGTTGCTGCTGCGGCCGGCGGCCGACCGGAGCCGGCGGGGTCGGCGGCCGCCGAACAGCCGTTCGAAGAACGACGGGTCCGGAAGACGTATTGTCGCTGGCGAAGCTGACGCCGGGCGGCAGGCGTCGGACGGGCGCGACCGCCGTAGCTCGGCTGCGAATGCGCGACCACGTTTTCCAGATCCTTGCCGTGGCTGCCCTTGAGCAGCGCCAGCATGGTGGCGTCGCGGCCATAGACGTCCTTGCGGAACTGCAGCTTGCCGGCGTCGTCCACGAACGCGGTCTGGTAGGTGATGTTGACCGGGATCGGCGTCGGGAATTTCAGGTCGATCTCGCTGTGGCCGTACATGCTGCGGATCTTTTCCGGCGTGTAGTGCTCGTTCGGCTGCGGCGATGTTGAGCAGGATCGAGGCGTACTGATCCGGATTCTGCACCCGCATGCAGCCGTGGCTGAAGGCGCGCTCTTCCTTGGCGAACAGGTTCTTGTCCGGGGTGTCGTGCTGATAGACCAGGAACTTGTTCGGGAAGTTGAAGCGGATGCGGCCGAGCGCGTTGGCTTCGCCGGGCGGCTGCGAGATGTGGATGCTGCCGTCGCGGGCGCGCTCGAGCTTCAGTCCCATGCGCTGCAGCACGGTCGGATCCTGCTGCAGCGCCGGCAGATATTCGTTGTAGATGATCGACGGCGGCACGTTCCAGGTCGGATTGACCGTGATGAACTTCATCGTCTCGGTCAGCAGCGGCGTGGCATGGTGCCCGGCTTGCCGGTCACGACCCGGGTGGTCCAGACCTGGCGCGCCGTTCTGCATCACCTTCAGCGTGTAGTCGGGAATGTTGAGGATGACATAGGCATCGCCGATCGAGGGCGCGCCGAGCTCGCGCGGCAGCCAGCGCCAGCGCTCCATGTTGACGATCACGGTGTCGATCTGCCGGTCGCGCTTCGGGCTGTTGATCGCCTTGACGGTCCGGTCGTCGAGCACGCCGGTGGCCTTGAGTTCGGCGCCTTCCTGGAACTTGCGCACGGCCTCGGCGACCTTGGCGTCGTAATGGGTGTCGTCGGCGTTTTCGGTGATGCCGAGCTTGGCGCGCAGTTGCGGCACGCGCGGATCTTCCGGCGTCACGGCCGGCTGCTTCTTGCCGCCGGGCGTGAAGTTAAGCGCCGGACCGTCGGCGATCTGGACCACCGGGCCATCGCCCTGGCCGCGCAGTTCGGCGAGCTTCGCCTTCAGTTCCTGGTAGAGCTTCTGCGGCGGGTTGTAGCTGTCGAGCGCGGCGGAGGCGTCCTTGGCGGTCGTGACGTTGGCCAGCACTTCGGTCGGATCGGTCGGATGCTCCGGATACTGGATGTCGGCGCTGACCTGCGACCAGTGCATCCGGCCGCTCTGCGCCTGGCGCGCATAGTCCAGCATGCTGGCGGTCAGCTTCAGGTCGGCTTCGGCGAGCGCGTCCGGCGTGGTCGCGGCGGCGAAATCCGGCACCGGATAGTCGGCGGCATTCGAGGCCGTCGGACGCCGGCATCCTTGAGCCGCGCGATCGACGCCCTTGGCGCTGTCGGTCAGGCTGCCGCCCTGGGTCCACAGCGGCGCGAATTCGCGCGCGGCGTAGAACTTCTCGACCGCGGCGCGTTCGGCCTTGCGGTCGAAATAGCGCAGCGATTTTGCGCCGAGCATGTCGCGCAGTTTGTCGGCGACCGGCTGATCGGCCGGCGCCACATTGCTTGCAGCCTTGACCGGCTCCTTGGCGGCTCGGCGGCCGGTGCGGCGCGGTCGCAGCCGGCGGGGTCGCGGGCGCAGCGGTCGCGGTGTCGTTGGCTTTGGCAGCGTCGGCAGGCGCGGTAGCGGTTTCGGCCGGCTTGGCTCGACCGACTGCTCAGTGGTTTTCGTCTCCGGCGCCTTCTCCGTCGCTTTGGTGGGCTCTACGGTCTTGGCGGCGTCGGGCACCGACGCGGTGGTGTCGATCTTGAAGTCGCTGGCGGTCGGCGGCGGGACGTTGGCGGGTTCGGGGCGCGGGATCGCCGCATCGATCGCGAGTTCGGCGGCGCTGGCGCGCGGCGGATCGCTGGCTGCCAGCGCCGAGGTCGCGGACACCGTGAGGAAGGTCGCCGCGACGGCCATCAGGACGCGGTCAAATCCAGCACGGTTCTTCGAACAGTCACGCATCGTCACACCCCTTGGGTGAAACTGCCCCGGCATGGAACAGTCCTTGGTCATCGTTCCATCAGCTTCCGCGAAAGCGCCGGCCTGATCGTTCAAAAGTCGGTACGCCTGCACGCAACGATTCAAACGCAGACGATACACGCGCCCCCATCATGCAGCCAGCGCCACGCGGGGCAACTCACGACAAACTGACTTCAAACACCCCGTTTGCAACGGGTTGCGCGCTTTTGCCACGCGCTTTTCCATTTGTCTGTCACCGGCAAGCAACGGTTCAAATGTTCCGGAAAGCGGCCATGCGTCTCTGACTTCGGCGCGCTTTGCCACCGGAGCGCCACAATCGCGCTCGTCGCTTCAACTTGTGCGTGTTGGCGTCGCCCTCGGCCGGATCGTCGGCGGCGGCTTCGTCGAGCTTGCGATAGAGCGTCGAGCGGCCGATTTTCAGCCGGCGCGCGACCTCCGACATCTGGCCGCGATAATGCGAGATCGCGAAGCGGATGATCTCGTTCTCCATCTCTTCGAGCGGCCGCACTTCGCCGGTTGCGGTCAGCATCGCAGAGGCTGCCCGCGCTCGGCCAGTGGCGCGATCGGTATTTCATTACCTGAGACCATGGCCGGCGCCGTCGACGGTGCGACGATCAGCGGTTCGCCGTGCTGGACGCTGGCCATCCGGCACGCATGTGCGCCGCGGCCTGCGGGAAATCGGCCAGGCCAAGCTGGTCGCTCTCGCTCATGACCACGGCGCGATAGACCGCGTTTTCGAGCTGGCGGATGTTGCCGGGCCAGTCGAGCTGCGACAGCTGCGCCATCGCCTCGCCGCTGATGCCGGTGATGGGGCGATTTTCCTCGGCGCAGAACCGCGCCAGGAAATGCCGCAGCAGATGCGGGATGTCCTCGCGCCGCGCCCGCAGCGGCGGAATCGTCAGCGGCAGCACGTGCAGGCGATAGAACAGGTCTTCGCGGAACTGGCCGCCCTTGACGCGGTCGAGCAGCTTGCGGTTGGTCGCGGAGATGATGCGGACGTCGACCTTGACCGGCTTGCGGCCGCCGACCGCTTCGACCGCGCCTTCCTGCAGCGCGCGCAGCAGCTTCACCTGGGCGGCCAGCGGCAATTCGCTGACCTCGTCGAGAAACAGCGTGCCGCCGGAGGCTTCGACGAACTTGCCCATGTGGCGTTCGGTGGCGCCGGTGAAGGCGCCCTTCTCGTGGCCGAACAGGATCGACTCCACGAGATTGTCGGGGATCGCGCCGCAATTGACCGCGACGAACGGCTTCGACTTGCGCTCGCCGCTGCCGTGGATGGCGCGCGCGAACAATTCCTTGCCGACGCCGGATTCGCCTTCGATCAGCACCGGAATGGTGGAGGCGGCGGCCTTCTGCGCCGTGCGCAGCACGGCCGCCATCGCCTCGCTGCGGGTGATGATGTCGGCAAAGGTCAGCCGGCCTTCGCGGCTGTGCCGGATGCGCTGCAATTCGCCCTTCAGCGCGCTGGTGTTGAGCGCGTTGCGCAGCGACACCTGCAGCCGCTCGATGCCGACCGGCTTGACCACGAAATCCTGGGCGCCGGCGCGCATCGCCGACACCACATTGTCGATGCCGCCATGGGCGGTCTGCACGATGACGGGGATGTTGAGGCCGGCTTCGCGGATCTTCGCCAGCACGCCCATGCCGTCGAGGCCGGGCATCACGAGATCGAGCACCACGGCGTCGATCGCGGCGCGTCCGGCGCGGTCAGCACGGCGATCGCGGCGTCGCCGCTGTCGACGACGACGGTCTCATAGCCGCATTTCTGCACCATGTTTTCGACCAGGCGGCGCTGCACGGCGTCGTCGTCGGCAATCAAAATGGTGGCAGCCATGGTTTTCCCCGCACGTTACAACTATCTGTCTCGAATCGGGGCACTGTCGCCGATGCCGATTAACGCACTCTTAAACCTTGCCGTCCCGCTCTCATTCCGCCGTCGCAGCTTCTCTGATTGAACACAGGTTTCGAACAAGATGACCTCGCGCTCCTCGTCCGCCCTCCGCAAGTCGACCGCTCAACGCAAATCGACCGCCAAGAAAGTTCTGACCAAATCCGCGGCCAAGTCTGCCAGCCAAGCCCGGCAAGTTGCCGGAATGGAATCTGGCCGATCTCTATTCCGGGATCGACGCGCCGGAAGTCGCGCGCGACCTCGAAAAGATGGATGCCGAATGCGTCGCGTTTGAGACCGACTACAAGGGCAAGCTCGCGGAACAGACCGCGAAGGAAGGCGGCGGCAAATGGCTCGCCGAGGCGGTCAGGCGCTACGAGGCGATCGACGATCTCGCCGGCCGGCTCGGCTCCTATGCCGGTCTCGTTCATGCCGGCGACAGCGTCGATCCGGCGATCTCCAAATTCTACGGCGACGTTTCCGAGCGGCTGACGGCGGCGTCGGTGCATCTGTTGTTCTTCGCGCTCGAACTCAACCGCGTCGACGATGCCGTGATCGAGCGCGCGATGCAGACGCCCGAGCTCGGGCATTACCGGCCGTGGATCGAGGATCTGCGCAAGGACAAGCCGTATCAGCTCGAGGATCGCGTCGAGCAGTTGTTTCACGAAAAATCCCAGACCGGCTACGCCGCCTGGAACCGGCTGTTCGACCAGACCATCTCGGGCCTGCGCTTCAAGGTCGGCGGCAAGGAGCTGGCGATCGAGCCGACGCTCAACCTGCTGCAGGACCGCGCGCCGGAAAAGCGCAAGGCGGCGGCGCAGGCGCTGGCGAAGACCTTCAAGGCCAATGAGCGGACCTTTGCGCTGATCACCAACACGCTCGCCAAGGACAAGGAGATTTCCGATCGCTGGCGCGGTTTCCAGGACGTCGCGGATTCCCGCCATCTCAACAATCGCGTCGAGCGCGAGGTGGTCGATGCGCTGGTCGGCTCGGTGCGCGCGGCCTATCCGAGGCTGTCGCATCGCTATTACGGGCTGAAGGCGGGCTGGTTCAAAAAGAAGAAGCTCGCGCATTGGGACCGCAACGCGCCGCTGCCGTTCGCGGCGACCGGCACCATCGCCTGGCCCGAGGCGCAGCAACATGGTGCTGACGGCCTATCGCGGCTTCTCCGCCGAGATGGCCGATATCGCCGAGCGGTTCTTCACCGATCGCTGGATCGACGCGCCGGTGCGGCCCGGCAAGGCGCCGGGCGCGTTCTCGCATCCGACCACGCCGTCGGCGCATCCCTATGTGCTGATGAACTATCAGGGCAAGCCGCGCGACGTGATGACGCTCGCGCATGAACTCGGCCATGGCGTGCATCAGGTGCTGGCGGCGAAGAACGGCGCGCTGATGGCGCCGACGCCGCTGACGCTGGCCGAGACCGCCAGCGTGTTCGGCGAGATGCTGACCTTCAAGCGGCTGTTGGCGCAGACCAAAAACGCCAAGCAGCGCCAGGCGCTGCTCGCCGGCAAGGTCGAGGACATGATCAACACCGTGGTGCGGCAGATCGCGTTCTATTCGTTCGAGCGCGCGGTCCACACCGAGCGCAAGAACGGCGAACTGACCGCCGAGCGGATCGGCGAGATCTGGCTCAGCGTGCAGGGCGAGAGCCTCGGACCGGCGATCGACATCCGGCCGGGCTACGAGAATTTCTGGATGTACATCCCGCACTTCATCCATTCGCCGTTCTATGTCTACGCCTATGCGTTCGGCGATTGCCTGGTGAACTCGCTCTACGCGGTCTACGAGAACGCCTCCGACGGCTTTGCCGAGCGCTATCTCGCGATGCTCGCCGCCGGCGGCACCAAGCACTATTCCGAACTGCTCAAGCCGTTCGGGCTCGACGCCAAGGACCCCAAATTCTGGGACGGCGGGCTGTCGGTGATCTCGGGGATGATCGACGAGCTGGAGGCGATGGGCTGAGGGTGGCCCGGCGTAAAACATTTGTTGAACGGGTCCGAAAGGCGTGTTATACATCTGTATAACGGAGCTGTGCCATGAGCAAAATCCCTCTCGGGCTGAACGAAGCGCCTCGCGATTACAAGCTGGAAGACACCGCTCTCCAAATCCGCAAGATCGGCAATTCGGTTGGCGTGATCCTGCCGAAGGAGCTTCTTGCGCGGCTCAATCTCAAGGAGGGCGACAAGTTCTATCCGGTCGAGCAACCGGACGGCAGTCTGCGGCTGACGCCCTTCAATCCGAAGCATGCCCGGACCATGGAAATCGCCCGCAAGATCATGCACGAATATCGCGATACGTTTGCGGCGCTTGCAAAATGAGCGAGCCAATTTGGCTCGATGTCGATGAAGCCATCGACATGCATGCCGAGCAACTGGCGATATTCGGCGGCCCGGAAGGCATTCGCGATCGAGGCCTTCTCGAGTTGGCGATTCTTGCGGCCAGTCAACCAATGGCATTACGGACAGACCGATATGGCTGCGCTTGCGGCAGCCTATGCGTTTGGTCTTGCCCGCAACCATGCCTTTGTCGACGGCAACAAGCGCATCGCATTCCACGCCATGATGGTCTTCCTGCGCGGGAACGACATCCTCTTTGCGCCGGATCCGGCGCACGCCACCGCCATCATCCTCTCCCTCGCCGCCGGCGAGGTGAGCGAAGAAGGCCTGACCCGCTGGATCCGGGACAATTGGCCTTCCGAATGACCCGATAAGTAGCCAATTCAGGCCCGCCCGCCGTTGCCCTCCCAACCGCTTTGCGGTATTTCGACGCCAGATTTCGAACTTTGACTGGGGACACCGATGGCAGAGCATAACGAAGTGGCCTACACGACCGCCGACGGCAACGATTATCCGGCCCATGAGCAGACCTATGAAGGTTTCATCATGCTGGTGAAGTACGGCACCGCCGCCGTCGTCTTCATCGTCGCCCTGATGGGCTTCTTCCTGACCTGATCCATCGCCGGCTGCGCCGCCAATGCGCGGCGGCGATCAGAAAATTTGCATCTCATCCGGTTGCGAAACCGGTATCCAAGCTGGCGGAAATAACGCTAGTTTGCTTGCGCGCGCGCCCCTCGCGCCGCCGGAGGCCCCATGAAGATTGCCGTTGCCAAGGAAATCGATCCGTCCGAGCCGCGGGTCGCGGCTTCGCCCGACACGGTGAAGAAGTTCAAGGCGCTGGGCGTCGATATCGCGGTCGAGCCGGGCGCGGGCATCAAGTCGGGCCTGCCGGATTCGGAATTCACCGCGGTCGGCGCCACCGTCAGCGCCGACGCGCTGAAGGACGCCGACATCATCATCAAGGTGAAGCGGCCCGAGGCGTCAGAGCTCGCCCAGTACAAGCGCGGCGCGCTGGTGATCGCCATCATGGACCCCTACGGCAATGACGCCGCGCTGAAGGCGATGGCGGATGCCGGCGTCTCGGCGTTCGCGATGGAATTGATGCCGCGCATCACCCGCGCGCAGGTGATGGACGTGCTGTCGATCGCAGGCCAACCTCGCCGGCTATCGCGCGGTGATCGAGGCGGCCGAAGCCTTCGGCCGCGCCTTTCCGATGATGATGACGGCGGCCGGCACCATTCCCGCGGCGAAGGTGTTCGTGATGGGCGTCGGCGTCGCCGGCCTGCAGGCGATCGCGACCGCGCGGCGGCTCGGCGCCGTCGTCACCGCGACCGACGTGCGGCCCGCGACCAAGGAGCAGGTCGAGAGCCTCGGCGCCAAATTCCTCGCGGTCGAGGACGAGGAGTTCAAGAACGCCCAGACCGCCGGCGGCTACGCCAAGGAAATGTCGAAAGAGTATCAGGCCAAGCAGGCCGCGCTGACCGCCGAGCACATCAAGAAGCAGGACATCGTCATCACGACCGCGCTGATCCCGGGCCGACCGGCGCCGAAGCTCGTCACCGCCGAGATGGTGAAGTCGATGAAGCCGGGCTCGGTGCTGGTCGATCTCGCGGTCGAGCGCGGCGGCAATGTCGAGGGCGCCAAGCCCGGCGAGATCGTCGATGTCGACGGCGTCAAGATCGTCGGCTACACCAATGTCGCCGGCCGCGTCGCGGCTTCGGCCTCGAGCCTTTATGCCCGCAATTTGTTCTCGTTCATCGAGACCATGATCGACAAGTCCAACAAGGCGCTCGCGGTGAATTGGGACGACGAACTGGTGAAGGCCACCGCGCTGACCAAAGACGGCGCCGTCATTCATCCGAACTTCCAGCCGAAAGCCTAAGGAGAGAAGCCATGGAGCATGTCGCCCAAGCCGTCGATCCCTTCGTATTCCGGCTGTCGATTTTCGTGCTCGCCGTTTTCGTCGGCTATTTCGTGGTGTGGTCGGTGACGCCAGCGCTGCATACGCCGCTGATGTCGGTGACCAATGCGATCTCCTCGGTGATCGTGGTCGGCGCGCTGCTTGCGGGCGGCGTCGGCATGGTCGAGTGGCGGCAGCGGCTGGGCGCGCGGCTTCGGCTTCGTCGCGCTGATCTTTGCCTGCGTGAATATCTTCGGCGGCTTCCTTGTCACCCAGCGCATGCTGGCGATGTACAAGAAGAAGGTAAAGTGAGCGGCGTGCACCTCGGGGTGACGAAGACAAATGGGGACCTGAGATGAACGCCAATCTGGCTGCAGTTCTGTATCTCGTGGCGGGTGTGCTGTTCATCCTGTCGCTGCGCGGGCTGTCCAGCCCCGCTTCATCACGCCAGGGCAATTTCTTCGGCATGATCGGCATGGTGATCGCGGTCGCGACCACGCTCGCCAATCATCCGCCGGCCGACGGCCTGGCCTGGTTGCTGGTCGTGCTCGGTATCGCGATCGGCGGCAGCATCGGCGCGGTGATCGCGCGCCGGGTGCCGATGACCTCGATGCCGGAACTGGTCGCCGCGTTCCACTCGCTGGTCGGCATGGCCGCGGTGCTGGTCGCCGCCGGCGCGTTCTACGCGCCCGAGGCCTTCGACATCGGCACGCCCGGCAACATCCATCCGCAGAGCCTGGTCGAAATGTCGCTCGGCGTCGCCATCGGCGCGCTGACCTTCACCGGCTCGGTGATCGCGTTCCTGAAACTGTCGGCCCGCATGAGCGGCGCGCCGATCATCCTGCCGTTCCGCCACATCATCAACATCGCGCTCGCCATCGCGCTGGTCGTGTTCATCGTCGGCCTCGTGATGTCCGGCAGCGCGCTCGACTTCTGGCTGATCACCATCGTCGCGCTGGCGCTCGGCGTGCTCATGATCATCCCGATCGGCGGCGCCGACATGCCGGTCGTGATCTCGATGCTGAATTCCTATTCCGGCTGGGCCGCCGCCGGCATCGGCTTCACGCTCGGCAATTCGGCGCTGATCATCACCGGCGCGCTGGTCGGCTCCTCCGGCGCGATCCTGTCCTACATCATGTGCCACGCGATGAACCGTTCCTTCATCTCGGTCATCCTCGGCGGCTTCGGCGGCGAGACCGCGGCCGCAGCCGGCCCAGGCGGCGAACAGAAGCCTGCAAAGCTCGGCTCCGCCGACGATGCCGCCTTCATCATGAAGAACGCCCAGAAGGTCATCATCGTGCCCGGCTACGGCATGGCGGTGGCGCAGGCCCAGCATGCGCTGCGCGAAATGGCCGACACGCTGAAGAAGGAAGGCGTCGAGGTGAAGTACGCCATCCACCCGGTCGCCGGCCGCATGCCCGGCCACATGAACGTGCTGCTGGCCGAAGCCAACGTGCCCTATGACGAGGTGTTCGAACTCGAGGACATCAACTCCGAATTCGCCCAGGCCGACGTCGCCTTCGTGATCGGCGCCAACGACGTCACCAACCCGGCCGCCGAGGACGACAAGACCTCGCCGATCTACGGCATGCCGGTGCTGCAGGTCTGGAAGGCCGGCACCGTGATGTTCATCAAGCGCTCGCTGGCGTCAGGCTATGCCGGCATCGACAATCCGCTGTTCTATCGCGACAACACCATGATGCTGCTCGGCGACGCCAAGAAGGTGACCGAGAACATCGTCAAGGCGATGTAGGCCAACGACAGGAAATGATGATCGCCCTGAAATGGCTGCTGATCATCGTTTCGGTCGGCTATGCCTGCGGTCTGGCCGGGCTGTTCCTGATGCAGCGGTCATTCCTGTTTCCGAGTCCGCAAACGAGCCGCACGTCGCCGCAGGCCGCCGGCTTTCCCGAAGCCGAAGAGCATGTCCTGACCACGGCGGATGGCGAGAAGGTCATCGTCTGGCACGTGCCGGCCAAGCCGGACCATCCCGTCGTGCTTTATTTCCACGGCAACGGCGATTATCTGGCCGGGTTCTTTGGCCGCTTTCGCGACCTGATCTTGGACGGGACCGGCATCGTTGCGTTGTCCTATCGCGGCTATGCCGGCTCGAGCGGGCAGCCGAGTGAGCAGGGGCTGCTGCAAGATGCGGCAGCGGCCTACGCCTTCACGACGGCGCGATATAACACCGAGCGGATTGTGGTCTGGGGCTTCTCGCTCGGCACCGGTGTCGCGGTGGCGCTGGCGGCCGAACAGCCGATTGGCAGGCTGATCCTCGAAGCGCCCTACACATCGATTGTCGACGTCGCCGCTGCCGTGTTCTGGATCTTTCCGGTGCGGCTGGTGTTGCTGGATCCCTTTCACTCCGACCAGCGGATCGCGCGGGTCAGGGTGCCGCTCCTGATCATGCACGGCGCGCGGGATCCGACGATTCCGATCGCCCTTGGCGAACGCCTGTTCGCGCTCGCGCACGAACCGAAGCAGTTCGTCCGCTTTCCCGAAGGCGGCCACGTCGATCTGGACAATTTTGGCGCGATCGGGGTAGCGCGACAATTCATCAACGCAGCGAAAGGCTGACGGCAGCGATGGTTTCGCGCATAGTGCGCCCGCAGGATATTTGAGGATTTGGTTGCATGAGCGCACACGGACCGATGCCGCGATCGGCATGGATTTTCCCCGCTTTGGCGATGCTGCTTTTTGCGGTCGCCACCGCGCTCGGGCTGACGTTCACGCCGTCGGCCGGCGGGCTCCTGTTCGCGGCGGTGCTGCTGGCGATCCTGTTCGGCACCGTGTTCGCGGCGGTTCATCACGCCGAGGTGATCGCCGAGCGGATCGGCGAGCCCTACGGCACGCTGCTGCTGACGCTGGCGGTCACCATCATCGAAGTCGCGCTGATCGCGACCATCATGCTCGGCGACAAGCCGGTGCCGACATTGGCGCGCGACACGGTCTTTGCGGTCGTCATGATCGTGTGCAATGGCCTGGTCGGCATCTGCATCTTCTTTGGCGGACTGCGCTACCGCGAGCAGGATGTCCAGGTCTCGGGCGCCAACCTTTATCTCAGCGTGCTGTTCGTGATGGCGACCATCACGCTGATCGAGCCCAATTACACGCTGACGACGCCCGGGCCGGTCTATTCGGCGGCCCAGCTTGGCTTCGTCAGCGTCGTTACGCTGCTTCTCTACGGCGTGTTCCTCTACACCCAGACCATCCGGCATCGCGATTATTTCATCAGCGGTGCCGCCGGTGCCACGGATGACGGAAGCCCGATGTCGAACGGGATGCTGGCGCTGAGCATTGCGCTGCTGCTGCTCTCGCTGCTGGCGGTCGTGCTGCTGGCGAAGAAATTTTCGCTTGTTGTCGATGTCGTCACCGCGATGATCGGTGCGCCGCCGGCCTTTGCCGGTGTGCTGGTGGCGCTGTTGATCCTGCTGCCCGAGAGCGTCGCCGCCGTCGGCGCGGCCCGCAAGAACGACCTGCAGAAGAGCATCAATCTTGCGCTCGGCTCGTCGGTGGCGACCATCGGGCTGACGGTCCCGGCGGTCGCGGTGGCCGCCTACGCGCTCGACAAGCCGCTGGTGCTGGGACTCAATGCCCAGGATGTGGTGCTGCTGCTGCTGACCTTCGGCATCAGCATGCTCACCTTCGGCACCGGGCGCACCAACATCCTGCTTGGGCTGGTGCATGTGGTGGTGTTTGCCGTATTCGTGTTCATGGTATTCGTGCCGTAACGACTTGCCGTAGTTCCCCTGGAGCGAACCAAACAATGCTAAGTGCCAAATCAGACGTTCAGGTCGACACAGCAGAGGTTCGCGTCACCGAGTGGCGGCTGGCGCCGGGCAGCGCCACCGGCCGTCACACCCATGGGATGGATTACGTGATCGTGCCGGTGACGTCGGGTGAAATGACCATCGTGGCGCCCAATGGCGAACGCTCGAAGGCGCAGCTTGGCGTCGGCAAATCCTATTTCCGCAAAGCCGGTGTGGAACACGACGTGCTCAACGAAACGGCAAGCGAGATCGTGTTCCTGGAAGTCGAACTGAAACCGTAACCGATCGGGCATCCGCCGTTCCGGGCTTCATTCCGAACGGAACAGGCCGGGCGCAGGTCTGCCGAGACTCCGGGGCCAGTTTCGCCGCGGCCCCGTCCGACCGGTTCGTTAAGCTGATCGAAACGGATGTGACACGAAACGTCGCGGCGGCCGGGCAATTGCCATCGATCCGTCGCAGTTGATCCCTCAATGTGCCTCAAAGTTCCAGCATCAAATGGCGGCGGGGAGTGGCCGGCAATGCTGAATTACCTGAAGAAATTTACGATGGACATCCTGCCGTCGGTGGCAGCGACGATTATTGGGGCCTACATCGTCAACCATTACATCGTGAGCAAGCCGGGGGCCGACGCCCCTGTCGCTGCCGCCGCGTCGACCACGAATCCCAAAACCAACTCCAAGGCCGACCCTAAGACCGCCACCGCCGTCGGCAAGCCGGCCGAAAAGCCGGTCGATGTCAGCAATCTCCCCGAGGCTGGCGTGAAGGCCAAGGGCATGTCGGAACGCACGCTGCTCGAGCGGTCGGCTTCCGAAAAGGCCGTGGTAATTGAAAAGCCGCAGGAAAAATCTGACGCGAAGTCCGCCGATGTGAAATCCGCCGATGTAAAGCCGACCGACACCCCGGCCGAGACCGCCAGCATTCCGGCCGAACCGCGCCGTCACGCGCCCGCGCCGCGTGAAAAGACGGCGGTGAGGGTCGTCTTGCCGTCGCCCGTGCAGCCGATAACGCCTGCCGTGGCCCCGGCCGCGGTGACGCCAAATCCCGCGCCGCCGGTGGAAGCCGCGGTCGCGCCCGAACGCGACGCCAACGATCTCGCCCGCGCCGCGATCGAGCGCCTGCGCGGCAACAGCGACAATGCGCCCCGTGCGCAGCAGGCAGCCCGCACGCCGGATGCACCGCGGGCGCCCGAAGTCGCAGGTGTTCCCGATACTCCCCGTGTCGTGACCGCGCCTGCGCTACGGCCGCTGCCGCCGCCGATCATGGTCTCGACGCCGGCGAGCCCGGCAGGCGACTCGCTCGATCAGGGATCGCAGCCGAGGCCGCCTTATGCGAATTCCGGAATGGGCGACCCGCGCCGTCCGACCCCGCCGGCCGACATCCCGCTCACACGCCCGCCGCTCGATCTGCGCGCCGAAGCAGCCGAGCCGATGGCCAAGGAGCACACCAGCGTCGCCGACGACATGCTGTCGGCGGCGAAGTCGGTGTTCCACGCGGTCCTGCCGAAATAATCCAGATCCTTAAGCTAGAGCATGATGCATTTAGGTCTGCCCGTAGCCGGAGTTTTGGAAATAGTTGGCGCATTCCTCTGGCGTGAATGCGCCGAGGATTTCGCCGATCGCGGTGCAGATGGTTTCGACGGAGCGCGCGGCAGCCTTGCGCAAGAAGTGTTTGATCTTGGCGAAGACCTGCTCGATCGGGTTCAGGTCCGGCGAGTATTTTGGCAGGAAGAAGAGCTTGGCACCGGCCGCGCGAATGAGCTGGCGCACGGCTTTAGCTTTGTGGCTGCCGAGATTGTCCATGATGACGATGTCGCCGGGATGAAGGGTGGGGACGAGGACCTTTTCGACATAGGTCCTGAAGCTCTCACCGTCGATGGGACCGTTGAATAGCCATGGAGCGTCGATCCGGTGATGGCGTAGCGCAGCCAGAAAGGTCGTAGTCTTCCAGTGGCCGTGCGGGGCCTTGGTCTGGAGCCGTAGGCCACGCGGTGCCCATCCCCGCAGTGGCGTCATGTTGGTCCTGGTCCAGGTCTCGTCGATGAAGACCAGACGCTCAGGCTCGATGCGGTCTTGATACTTGTGCCACTGCGCCCGCCGATGCGCCACGTCGGGTCGATCGCGCTCGCTGGCCACCACGGTTTTTTTTGAAGCTCAGCTTCTCGGCGTGGACGAAGTTCCAGACTGCCCGATAATCGACCTTGAGGCCGCGCTCGGCGAGTTCGGCGACGAGCCCGCGCAAGGTGAAGTCCCTTGCCTTGGTGCGCTCCAGCAACCAAACACGGTGTTCGCCCGAAATTGCCTTTGGCTTGTGCCCACCCATCTGCCCCGGTGCAACGCTGCCGGTCTCACGCAGGCGCCGCACCCAGACAATCGCCGTGCTGACACCTACGCCGAATTGCGCCGCCGCCTGGTGGCACGACATGCCCCCAGTCTCAACCGCGGCCACAACCCGCTCGCGAAGATCCATGGAATAAGGTTTGCCCATCCATGCTGGCCTCCGTCCCAGCCAGCATGTTGAATCAGAACAGCTCTGATTTGGGAATCCCAAATCGAATCAACCAAAAGACATCCCGCTTTAGCCGCCGACGCGCGTTAGCGCATTGCGCGACGCCTCGTCCTTGGGGCGGATCGCGATCGCGCGGCTGTAGGAGGCGGCGGCCTTGGTCTTGTCGCCGAGCCGCTCGTATGCGAGGCCGCGCGCGGCCCAGGCCGGCGCGCTGTTCGGGTCGGCCTGCACCGCTTCATCGAGGTCGGCGGCGGCTTCCTTGGCCTTGTCGAGCGCGAGATAACTTGTGGCTCGGCCGAGCAACGGCTCGGCCCGCTGCGGCGTCAGGCCGCTGGCCGCGGTGAAATCCTCGATCGCCTGCGGGTGCTGTTTTTCGCCTTGATAGATCAGGGCGCGGGCGTAAAGGGCTTGCGCGTTATAGGGATCGAGCGCGATCGCACGATCGAATTCCGCGAGCGCTTCTTCGGTCTTGCCGGATTTGGCCAGAACCTGGCCGTGTGTGGTGTAGCCCTGGGCATCGCTGACGCTGCGGGCGCTGATATCGTCGGTCGGTTTCTGCGCGACCGGTTTCGGCTTTTCACTGTCGGATCCCCAGGATCCCAGATCAAACGAGCAGCCGGCAAGCGGGAGCGCAAGGGCGATCGCAAGCACCGCCAGCGGCGCGGTGGCGCGACGGCGCCAACGCGAAACTCCGGAAGCAGCTAGGGATACCGGGACAGCCATTTTGGAAAATGCTCGCGCGGAGAACCCTGCATTGGTAACCCGGAAAATGCGCCCCGCAAAATAACAACGCGGGCGCAAGGCCCGCGTCATCGGATTCCTAAATCTGCACCAGGGATCAGCGCGGTCCGCGACCAGCGCCCGGACCACTACGGCCGCCGCCAGCGCCACCGCGCTCGGCGCCAGGTCCTGCGCCAAACACCGGCTTCGGCTTCATCGGCAGCAGGCCTTCGCGCTGCAGCTTCTTGCGGGCCAGCTTGCGCGCGCGGCGCACGGCTTCGGCCTTTTCACGGGCCTTCTTCTCGGAGGGCTTTTCGTAATGTCCGCGGAGCTTCATCTCGCGGAAAATGCCCTCGCGCTGCATCTTCTTCTTCAGCGCCTTGAGGGCTTGATCGACGTTGTTATCGCGGACGAGAACCTGCACGCGGCATCCTCTTTCAATTGATCGGATAGGAATTCGGGTAAAGCAAAGGGTCGGCGAAAGGCCTGACCCTTAACCTTGAGGGCGCGGATGTATCAGACAAAACCGGCGATGTCCACCTGCGGTACAGCGAATTGTGCCGGAAAAGGCCCGAATCAGTTCGCATAAAGCTTGGTTCCAGGCCTTCAGTGCCCCTTAACGGGGCTTGCCTAGGTTTCGGTCAGCAAAGGGGAGAAAATCATGAACACAAAAAAGTACGCAGCCGAGGCAATCGGAACCTTTTGGCTGACTTTCGCGGGCTGCGGCAGCGCGGTCATCGCGGCCGCGTTTCCGCAAGTCGGCATCGGATTGGTCGGGGTCTCGCTGACGTTCGGGCTCAGCGTCGTGACCATGGCCTATGCGATCGGCCATATCTCCGGCTGCCATCTCAATCCCGCGGTGACGGTGGGATTGGCCGCGGGCGGGCGCTTTCCGGCCGGGCAGATCGTCCCCTATGTCATCGCGCAGGTGATCGGCGCGATCGCCGCCTCCGCGCTGCTTTATGTGATTGCCAGCGGCGCTGCCGGCTTCGACGTCGCCAAGGGTTTTGCATCGAACGGCTATGAGGCGCATTCGCCCGGCCAATACAGCCTGGTCGCCTGCTTCGTCACGGAAGTGGTGATGACCATGATGTTCCTGTTCATCATCATGGGCGCCACCCACGGCAAGGCGCCCGCGGGATTTGCGCCGCTCGCGATCGGATTGGCGCTGGTCATGATCCATCTCGTCAGCATTCCCGTCACCAACACCTCGGTGAATCCGGCCCGCAGCACCGGTCCTGCGCTGTTCGTCGGCGGATGGGCGCTGGCGCAGCTCTGGCTGTTCTGGATCGCGCCGCTGATCGGCGGGGTGCTGGGCGGCGTGATCTATCGCTGGCTCAGCGACGAACCGGCCGGCGTCGTCGCTGGTGCCTGATGACGGCGGCTATTTTTCGCGCGGCGACACTTCGGTGACGTGTCCCATCTTGCGGCCCGGCCGCGGCGGGCCCTTGCCGTACAGGTGCACGGTCGCACCGGGTACCGTCAGCCATTGCTCATAGCCCAGGATGTCGTCGCCGATCAGGTTGGTCATGGTCACCGGGCCATGGCGGACCGGCTTGCCGAGCGGCCAGCCGGCGATGGCGCGGATGTGCTGCTCGAATTGCGAGATCGAGGCGCCGTCGAGCGTCCAGTGCCCGGAATTGTGCACCCGCGGCGCGATCTCGTTGACCAGCACGTGCGGGCCGCCGTTCTCCTTGACCACGAACATCTCGACCGCGAGCACGCCGACATAATCCAGCGCGTTGGCGATCTTCTCCGCGATCGATCGCGCCTGGGCCGCGAGTTCGTCCGGGATATCGGCCGGCGCGCGCGAGATCTTCAGAATGTGGTCGCGGTGCTCGTTTTCGGTGACGTCGTAGCATTCGACCTGGCCGTCGGCGCTGCGCGCGGCGATCACCGAGATCTCGCGCTCGAACGGCACGAAGGCCTCGAGGATCGCGGACTTGGTGCCGAGATCGTTCCAGATCTGATCGGGATCGTCGCCCTCGCGGATGATGGCCTGGCCCTTGCCGTCATAGCCGAAGCGGCGGGTCTTGATCACGGCGGGCAGGCCGATGCGCGCGATCGCGGCGCGCAGTGTTTCCACCGACGATACGTCGGCGTAGTCGGCGGTGCCGATGCCGAGCCGCTTGACGAAATCCTTTTCGACCAGCCGGTCCTGCGTGGTCTCGAGGATTTTTTGCGCGGGCAGCACCGGACGGCGCGCGGCCAGCACCATCGCGGTCGCGGCCGGCACGTTCTCGAATTCATAGGTGATGACGTCGACATCGTTGGCGAACAGTTCCAGCGCCTCGACATCGGCATATTCGGCGCAGGTCGCGTTCATCACGACGTCGAAGGCCGGCGAATCCGGATCCGGCGAAAACATCTGGCACTTGCAGGCCGAGCCGCGCCGCCGCCATCGCCAGCATCCGGCCCAATTGTCCGCCGCCGAGAATTCCGATGGTGTCGCCCGGCTTCAGCTTCACCTGACCTGAAGCTGTCACGCCGTTCCCTCCGGACGCTCGGCGACCGCATCGGTCTGCCGCTTGCGCCAGGCGGCGAGCCGTGCCGCCAGCGCCGGATCGTTCAGCGCCAGCACGCTGGCCGCGAGCAGCGCGGCATTGATGGCGCCGGCCTTGCCGATCGCCAGCGTCCCGACCGGAATGCCCGCGGGCATCTGCACGATCGAGTACAGCGAATCGACGCCGGACAGCGCCTTGGATTCGACGGGAACGCCGAACACCGGAAGTTCCGTCAGCGCCGCTGCCATGCCCGGCAGATGCGCCGCACCGCCGGCCCCGGCGATGATGATCTTGAAGCCCTCGGACTTGGCGCCCTTGGCGAAAGCGAACAGCCGGTCCGGGGTGCGATGCGCCGAGACGATGCGCTTTTCGCAGGCAATACCGAGCGCCGCCAGCGTTTCGGCGGCGTGGCGCATGGTCTCCCAGTCGGACTGGCTTCCCATGATGATGGCGATGGGGGCGGTCATCTCGTCAATTCTGTTCGGGAATCCAGAAACATAGGCCGGATTATAGGGGCGGCCCGGGCTTCATCCAAGGCGGTGGCAAGGGGTACGGAATGGACTATCCTGTCTTGGTGAATCCCGGCAAGCCTTCATAAGCAAGCCTGCACAGGGAAGGCCATGAAGAAGAAGACCAGGGCGGCGGCCTCCGGGGCTGCAAAAAGCCAAAAAACCGCGGTGGCGGGGCGCAAAAGCCGCGCCGCGCCGTGCCTCCGCGCCTGCTTCGCCGCCGCTGGCCGCGCCTGGCGACGCCAAATCGACGATCAGGCGGCTCAAGACCCAATTGGCGCGGGCACTGGCACGGATCGGCGAACTGCAGGCCTCCGCCGATACCGACTTCCTGCTGGATATCCTGAACCGGCGCGGCTTCGAGCGCGAACTCCATCGCTCGGTCGCCTACATCAAGCGCTATCACGCCAGCGGCGCCTTGATCGTGCTCGACGTCGATCGCCTGAAGCCGATCAACGATGCCTTCGGCCACGCCGCGGGCGATCAGGTGCTCAAGGCCATTGCGGCGACGCTATCGCGCCAGGTGCGCTCCTCCGACGTGATCGGCCGGCTCGGCGGCGACGAGTTCGCGCTGCTGCTGTGGAATCTCAGCGAGACCGACGCCAAGGCCAAGGCGGCGTCGCTGGAAGCGGCGATCGATCGTCTCACCTTCGTGTTTCGCGGCCGCAGCGTAGCCGCGGGCGCATCCGCCGGCGTCGCCATCCTCGGTCCGCATGCGGAAGCCGGACGCGCGCTGGAAGAGGCCGACAGCGCGATGTATGTGCGCAAGGCGCAACGGCGGCATGAGGCGTGAAGCGGAGGCGCGGTACTAAAGTCCGCTCAGATCGTCCGGCACGCTGCCGAATTTCCGCAGCAATTGCGCGTCGCCGAATTCGCCGATCATGGGATCGCCGGTGCGGCTGAACGCGACCGCGCCGATGCTGCCGGGGGTCCTCGACAGGATCTCGGCGCGCCGCAACGCGGTTGTCGGACTCTGGCATTCCTCCGCCGCGCCCGCGACCGGCGAGCCGTCGTCGTCCTGCAGGAATGGCAGTGCTACGTAGTAGGTGACATCGGCCATCTTTATCGCTCCGGTTTTGATCGATCAGGCGGCGGTACTGCTCGCGCGTAGCGGTTGGGCAGGCACACAGCCGGCCGTGATCGCGGCCTGCAATTCCTCGAGTTCGGTTTCCAGATATTCGTTCGCCATGATCAGCGCCTTGATCGTTGAGCGCAGATTGCCGTCGCACATCGCGATCGCCTGATCGCAGGCCTGCTCGTAACGGCTGTTGTCGGACAGGGAAGACGGTGCGGACATGGGAGGCTCCCTCTTTCTTTGGCTGGCGGCAGGGAAGCATGTTCCCTCTTTGTTCTTGGAGAGTCAAGCGTAAGCAGCGGCGCCAAATTTGTTTTCCCGCGGCTGGCTGGCCGTCTCCCCCCGAGCGGCGTGCGGAACGTGAATCGCATCGTCTGCGGCGGCGATGTCGCCTCGCTGGTTCCGTCATGGGCAGGCCCTTTCGCAAGCGGGTACCGAGAAAATCGGGCGGCGCGGAACGAAAACGATATTCGCCACTTAACGCCGATTGGCGGGGAGTTCACGTGCATGGGTCGTTCGGCCTCCAAAAGGCCTGTGGTGTTGATCGTCGAGGACGAGTTTCTGCTGCGGATGGATGCGGTCGGTATGATCGCCGATGCAGGCTTCGAGGTCGTCGAAGCCGCCAATGCCGATGACGCGATCGAAATCCTGGAAGCCCGCCGCGACATCAATGTCGTGTTCACCGACATCCAGATGCCGGGTTCGATGGACGGCTTGAAGCTCGCCCGCGCGGTCAGGGGCCGCTGGCCGCCGATCAAGATCGTCGCGACCTCGGGCCTTGTGGATGTCGGGGAAAAGGATCTGCCCGAGGGCGGTCGATTTTTGCAAAAGCCCTACGAAGCGCAAGCGCTTGCCGATGTGCTGCTGGAGTTGACGGGCGGCAGGTAAGTCTTGCCGCCCGATTCCCCGATGAGCAATTGCGCATCTGAGGTATGCGCCTGACGGCGCATCCCGGAATGACATCTAGGCGATGATGTCAGGCGTGATCTGGTCTTCGATGAAGGCGATGCGGTCGCGCAATTGCAGCTTGCGCTTCTTCAAGCGCTGCAGTCGCAGCAGGTCCGGCGCCGGCGATTGATGCAACGCATCGATCGCCGCGTCGAGGTCGCGGTGCTCCTGCTGCAGCCTTGCCAGCTCGGTATGGAGTTCGCGCTCATCTTCATTGGTCATGGTGTACGTTAGCTAATAAGCACGATGAGGTTGTGGTCTTTTTTGCGGAAGCCGCCGGGCGAATATCGTCCCTGTCAGCCCGCTCCGCAAGCTGACCGGGTTCCATACTCACGATTGGTTACAGATAAATCCGAAAATATGAGCCAGGCGATTCGCGATACCCATCGACAGATTCGGTGGCTTGTGTACACTTATTCGTCCGGATCGAATCTGAGGTTTTACCCACCGAGGAGATTTCGTATGGCAATACAGGCGCATCTTGTTGAACTGGAACGTAAACACAAGATACTCGAAAATGAATTGCACGAAGCGCTCGTGCACCTTTCCACAGACGACCTGCAAATTCTCGAGCTGAAGCGCCGCAAGTTGATGGTCAAGGATGAGATCGAGCGGTTGAAGCATACCGCGAGCGAGACTCTCCACTAGCCGCAAGTCCCCCAGTAGCGTTGCAAGCACCTTCCGTCACCGGGTGAGCGCGTTTGTGCTCATCCGCAGCAGGGACGTTGCTACGGCTTGGCCAATTCGCCGACATGGTCCGCGATTGCCAGCGACGACGTCAGTCCGGGCGACTCGATGCCGAACAGGTTGATCAGGCCGCTCACGCCGTGGTCGCGCGGTCCCTGGATCAGGAAATCCTGTGTCGCGACCGCGGGAGACACAATCTTCGGCCGGATTCCGGAATAGCTCGGCATCAGCGCGCCGTCCGGCAGTGTCGGCCAGTATTTCCGGATCGCCGGATAGAACCGGTCCGCTCGCGACGGATCGACCGCGTAGTCGATGGTCTCGACCCATTCGACGTCGGGGCCGAACCGGGCCTGTCCGGCCATGTCGAGGGTGAGGTGCACGCCGAGCCCGCCGGGCTCCGGTACCGGATAGATCAGGTGCGAAAACGGCGCCCGCGCGCTGCAGCTGAAATAGTTCCCCTTGGCCAGATAGGCCGACGGTATCAGCTCGATCGGCATGCCCTCGATGCTGCGCGCGACCGCCGCCGCGCCGAGCCCGGCCGCGTTGACCAGCAGATTGCATTCCAGCGTCATCGGCGTCTCGCCGCCGGCCTCGATTTCGATTCCACCCGCGGCGGCCTTCGCGCGCGCCAGCGGCGTGTAAAACGCAAAGGCTGCGCCGGCCGCTTCGGCATCGCCGCGCAGCGCCAGCATGTAGGCGTGGCTGTCGATGATGCCGGTCGACGGCGACAGCAGCGCCGCGTCGCAATTCAGCGCCGGCTCCAGCGCGCGCGCGGCGTCGCCGGCGAGAAGCTGCATGTCGAGCACGCCATTGGCTTCGGCATGGGCCCGGATCGATTGCAGTTTCTCGGTTTCCTTCGGCGTGGTGGCGACGATCAGCTTGCCGCAATTGCGATGCGGGATGCCGTGATCGCGGCAATATTGGTAGAGCGCGTGCTTGCCGCTGACGCACATCTGCGCCATCAGGCTGCCGGCGCGATAATAGATGCCGGCGTGGATCACCTCGCTGTTGCGCGACGAGGTCACGGTGCCGATACCTTCGGCGGCCTCCAGCACGATCACTTCGCGGCCCGCCTGGGCGAGCTGGCGCGCCACCGCGAGCCCGATCACACCCGCACCGATGACGACGCAATCAACCTTGTCCATGTCTGCTTCAGGGTCCGGGAATTTGGCACGAAATTGGGCTGCAATCGCGCCCGGTTATTATCGTTTCGTTCAGAAACGCGGTCGAGCAGTCCCTTGGCAACTCCTTGGATTGTCTTGAAATACGCCTCGAACGCCACCCCGTTAGTGAAGCATTAATCATGTCAGGGCAATTGCCGTAATTTGAGTCACATTTGTGGGTTGCAACGATGGGCGTTTACCCGATCCAAACCCGTGAAGCCAGACACTCCGCCGTAGAAATCCGCGGGTGAATGATGGCTGGCAAGAATTGGCAGGCAGGCGGGAAGGATTCGATTCCGGCGCGGGCTGTGCTGTGTCTGGTCGCCTCCCTTTTCGTTATCCTCGCGCCGGGCGCGGAGACATGGGCGGCACCCGATGACTTTGCGCCCCCGAACTATGTCGGCTCCGCCGATCCGAATACGATCTGGATCATCCTGCTCGGCGGCCTCGTCATCGCATCATTTCTGATGGCGGTCGGGCTGTGGGTGCTTTCGGCCCTGCGCAAGGTCAAGCGCTCGCAACTGCGCCGCAATGCGTTCATCAGTTCGGCCCTGAATAATCTCAACCAGGGCGTGGTGATGACCGACGCGGAGCGCCGGATCATCTTCTGCAACGATCGCTATCTCGAGATCTACGGCCTGGTGCGTTCGGATGTTCCCCGCAACATGACCGGTCCGGAATTGCTGGAGTTGCGACACAGGCGTGGCGCACTGGATATCAGCGTCGAGGAGTTTTATGCGAGATCCAGCACCCCGGAGGGCCTGATTACCGAACTGCCCGACGGCCGATCGGTTCTGGTCAAACATTTTCTGCTGCCGAACGGCGGCTCGGTCGCAACCCATGACGATTGCACCGAGCAGCGCAAACTGTCGCGGAAGCTGGCATCGACCACGCAGTTCCTGGAATCGGTGCTCGACAACGTTCCGGTCTGCGTCGCCGCCAAGAACATCGAGGACGGCCGCTATATTTTCGCCAACCGCGCCTTCGAACGTTTCTCGCGCTTCTCGCGCGACCACATCGTCGGCAAGCGCGCCGACGAGATTTTCAGTGCGGGAACCGCGGCCAGCATCGACAAGGCGGACCGCTCCGCGCTCGATGCGCCCGAGGGTTACTTCCGCAGCGAACTCTTCGTCGAGCGCGGCTCCGAGAAACGCATCCTCGCCTCCAATCGCGTGGTCGCGCGCAACGAAAACAACGAGCCGGAATTTTTGATCGCCCTGTTCGACGATGTTACCGAACGGCGGTCGCTTTCCCGCGAGCTCGAAAACAACAAGAAGTTCCTGGAACTCGTGGTCGACAACATTCCGGTCTCGCTGATCGTCGAGCGCGTCAGCGACGGCCGCTATTTGCTGGCCAACCGCAGCGCCGAGACCATTCTCAACCGCCGCCGCGAGGACGCCACCGGATTGACGGCGGCCGACATCTTCAATCCGCGCGAAGCCAAGCTGATCATCGCGCGCGACGAGGCGGCGATCAAGAAGCGCGGCCTGTTGACCGAAGAACACCCGATCTCCACCAAGGACGGGTTGCGGCTGTTCCTGACCCGCCGCATGACGGTGCTCGACGATGCCGGCGAACCGCAATACCTGATCAAGACCCATGAGGACGTCACCGATCGCCGCCAGACCGAGTCGCGGATGGCGCACATGGCCTATCATGACGGCCTGACCGACCTGCCGAACCGCGCCGCGTTCCTGCAGGCACTGGCCCAGATGATCGAGGCCTGCGCCGGCACCGACGAGGAATTCGCGGTGCTGTGCGTCGACCTCGACGGCTTGAAGGAAATCAACGACGTGTTCGGCCATGCGATGGGCGACAAATTGCTGATCGAAGTGGCGAGCCGCCTGCAGGATTCCGCCCGCGGCGGCGTGGTGGCGCGGCTCTCGGGCGACGAGTTCGGATTGATCATCGACGGCAAGCAGCCGGCGGCCGGCAAGTTGCTGGCCGAGCAGGTCGGCGAGGCGCTGGCCAACGAATTCCAGATCGACGGCAAATCGGTCCGCACCGGCTGCACCACCGGCATCTCGGTCTTCCCGCATAATGGCTCTGACGCCGCCTCACTGCTCGCCAATGCAGGTGCTGCGCTGTTCCGCGCCAAGGCGAAATCGCGCGGCTCGATCAGCGTCTTCGAGCCCGAGATGGACCAGCAGATCCGCGACCGCCGCGTGCTGCACCAGGATCTCTCGCTCGCAATCAAGAATGGCGAAATGTCGCTGCATTACCAGCCGCAGGCCACTTCGGGGCCGACGGTCGCCACCAGCGATGTCATTGGCTTCGAGGCGCTGGCGCGCTGGCAGCATCCGGTGCGCGGTTTCGTGCCGCCCAGCGATTTCATTCCGCTGGCGGAAGAAAGCGGCCTGATCGTCGAAATGGGCGAATGGATCCTGCGCGAAGCCTGCCGCGAGGCCGCTTCCTGGCCGGTGCCGCTGCAGGTCGCGATCAACCTGTCGCCGGCGCAATTCATGCACGGCGACGTGGTCAGCCTGGTGCATTCGATCCTGCTCGAAACCGGGCTGGCGCCCGACCGGCTCGAGCTTGAAATCACCGAGGGCGTGCTGATCGAGGATTTCGATCGCGGTCTGGCGCTATTGCGGCGGCTGAAGGCGCTCGGCGTCCGCATCTCGATGGACGATTTCGGCTCGGGCTATTCCTCGCTGAGCTATCTGCAGGCGTTCCCGTTCGACAAGATCAAGATCGACCGCGCCTTTGTCATGAATCTCGGGCGCAATCCGCAGTCGGCGGCGATCGTGCGCGCCGTCATCGATCTCGGCCACGGCCTCGAAATGTCGATCGTCGCCGAGGGCGTCGAGACCCAGGAGCAGCTCGGCTTCCTGTCGGAAGAAGGCTGCGACGCGGTACAGGGCTATTTCATCGGCAAGCCGTTCCCGATCGGACAATACGCCGCCCTGGTCGGCCGCGGTGGCGGCGATGTCATCGAGCCTTCGCGCAAGACCGGGTAGATGTGGTGAACTTCGGTTCCCTGCGTTAAGCGTTGCGTATGGCGGATTACGATCTCGCGATCATCGGCGGCGGGTTGAACGGCGTCAGCATCGCGCGCGACGCCGCCGGCCGCGGCCTGCGCGTGATCCTGCTGGAGCAGGGCGATCTCGGCGCGGGCGCATCCCAGGCCTCGCCACGGCTGATCCACGGCGATCTGGCAGGGCTGGAACGCCGGGCCTTCTTTCGCGTCCGTAGCGCGCTGGCCGAGCGCGACGTCTGGCTCACGATCGCGCCGCATCTGGTACGTCCGATGCGCTTTGCGATCCCCGCCCATGCCGATGAACGCCCGGCGTGGCAATTGCGGTCGTGGCTGTTGCTGTACGACCGGCTGGCCTCGCGCAGCGGTCTGCCGGCGTCCGCGACCATCGACGTCACCCATCATCCGGTCGGCAATGCGCTGAAGCGGCCGTTCGGCACCGCGTTCGAATATTCCGACTGCGTCGTCGACGATTCCCGGCTGGTGGTGCTGAGCGCCGTCGATGCCGCGGCGCGGGGCGCCGTGATCCGCACCGGCGCGCGCTGCACCCGCGCCGAACGCGGCGAGGTCTGGCGGCTGGTGACGATCGATCGCGGCCATCGCCAGGTGGTCACGGCGCGCGCGCTCGTCAATGCGACCGGGGCCTGGACCGCGTCCGTTACCGAAACCGTATTGCGGCAGCCAATGCCCCAGCTTGGCCTGATGCAGATGAGCCAGATCGTGGTCAGGCGGCTGTTCGATAGCGACAACGTCTATGTGTTCCAGAACGCCGACCGGCGGCTGATTTTCGCCAGCCCCTATGAGCGCGATTTCACGCTGATCGGCACCGTGGGCCACGCCTTCAAGGGCGATCCCGCCATCGTCGCGATGGGGGCCGTCGACGTGGCTTATCTGTGCGAAGCGGCGAACCGGTATTTTCGCGAAAAGATCGAGGCCGTCGACGTGGTGCGGACGGTGTCCGGCGCCAACGCCGTCACCGATCCCGTGGCCAGGCGTCCCGCGCGGGACGGCGTCGATGACGTTCGACTACGGACGCCGCAAGGCGCCGCTGATCACGATTTTCGGCGGCGATGTCACCACCGCGCGTCTGCGCGCCGAAAAGGCCGTCTCCCGGCTGACGCCGTTCTATCCGATGTCAGCGCGATGGACCGCGAAGGCGCCGCTGCCGGGCGGCGATTTCGCGTGGGGACGGTTCGAGGCCGAGGTCGATGCCGCGCGTGCGCGCTGGCGGTTTCTCGGCGAGGACCAGGCCCGCCGTCTGGTCGGCGCCTATGGCACGCGCGTCAAGGACATCCTTGGCGACGCCAAGGAGAAGGCCGATCTCGGCCCGGCTTTCGGCCCGGAGTTGACCGGCGCCGAAGTGCGCTATCTCATGACCAGGGAGTGGGCGCGCTTCCCGGACGATATCTTGTGGCGGCGCTCCAAGCTCGGCCTGACCATGCCGGCCGCGGATCGCGAAGCGCTGGCGGCGTTCATGGCGGCGGTGGCTTGAGGTGAGGGCTACGCGTTGCGCCCGAGCCTGCCCGCCGTGTACTACTAGGGCATGGCTGAGGAAGTAGCGAAAATCGAAGCGGCCGAGGAGCCGGTCGGGCCCGCGCCGCAAACGGCCGTCGCCGACATGCCGCTGCTGCGCATCGAGGGGGTTGGGAAAAAGTTCGGCACCTTCCGCGCGGTGGACCGGCTGTCGCTCGACATCCGCGCCGGCGAGTTTTTTGCGCTGCTCGGCCCGAGCGGCTGCGGCAAGACCACGCTGCTTCGAATGCTTGCCGGGTTCGAGACACCCGACGAAGGCCGCATCCTGCTCGACGGCAAGGACATCGCGCAGGTGCTGCCGCACGAGCGGCCGGTCAACATGATGTTCCAGAACTACGCGCTGTTTCCGCATCTTTCGGTGCGCGACAATATCGCGTTCGGCCTGAAGCGCGCTCGTATGGCGCGCGCCGATATCGCGACCCGCGTTGCGGAGATGGTCGCGCTGGTCAAGCTCGACGGGCTCGAGAAGCGCAAGCCCGACCAGCTCTCCGGCGGCCAGAAACAGCGCGTGGCGCTGGCGCGCTCGCTGGCGCGCCGCCCGCAGGTGCTGTTGCTCGACGAGCCGCTCGCCGCGCTCGACAAGAAACTGCGCGAGAGCACGCAAGGCGAACTGATGGAGCTGCAGCGCCGGCTCGGCATGACCTTCATCATCGTCACCCACGATCAGGAAGAGGCGATGACGATGGCGAACCGGATCGGCGTGATGGACGCCGGCCGGCTCGAACAGGTCGCTACCCCGCGCGAGCTCTACGAGGCGCCGCATTCGCGCTGGGTCGCCGAGTTCGTCGGCGACGTCAATCTGTTCGACGGCGAGGTCGCCTCGCGCGAGTATAACCGCCTGACGATTGCGACCCGCGATGCCGGCACGGTCACGGTCGCCGAGCCGCGACAGCCGGTCACCAAGACCATCGTCAGCGTCGCGATCCGCCCGGAAAAGGTCAAGCTGTCGCGCCGCGGCCCGGTGTCGGATGCCGGCGCCTCGCATGCGATCAACCGGCTGGAAGGCGTCGTCACCGATGTCGGCTATCTCGGCGGACTGACGACCTACAAGGTCAAGCTCGATTCCGGCGCCGTGGTGCGCTCGTCGATGGCCAATACCGCGCGGCTCGATATCGATGCCTATAGCGCGGGCCAGCGCGTGGTGGCGTGGTTCACGCCCGACGATTGCGTGGTGCTGGAGCAATGAGCGCGCGCCGCATCTTCGCCCGCCCGGCGCGCTTCGCCGCGATCGCGCCCTATGTCTGGATGGTGCTGTTCTTCCTGGTGCCGTTCGGGTTCGTGCTCAAGATCAGCCTGTCGCAGACCGCGATCGCGCAGCCGCCTTACACGCCGGTGTTCGATCTCACCGAGGGATTGGCGGCGATCAAGGCGGCCTTTGCGGCGCTGTCGCTGGATAATTTCAAGCTCTTGATCTCGGACAATCTCTACATCCTGTCTTATCTGCGCAGTCTCGTCGTCGCCGTGATCTCGACGCTGATCCTGCTCCTGATCGGCTATCCCATCGCCTACGGCATGGCGCGGCTGCCGCAGCGCTGGCACAGCGTGGCGATGATGCTGGTGATCGTGCCGTTCTGGACCTCGTTCCTGATCCGCATCTATGCCTGGATCAACATCCTGCAGCATGACGGCCTGCTCAATCAGATCCTGCTGGCGCTGCATCTCGTCTCCACACCGGTCGTGTGGCTGTCGACCGACAGCGCGATGTATCTCGGCATCGTCTATTCCTATCTGCCGTTCATGATCCTGCCGCTCTATGCGACGCTCGCCAAGCTGGACGCCTCGTTGCTGGAGGCGGCCAGCGATCTCGGCGCCTCGCCGCGGCAGGCGTTCTGGCTGGTGACGTTTCCGTTGTCGCTGCCGGGCGTCGGCGCCGGCGCGCTGTTGTGCTTCATCCCGATCGTCGGCGAGTTCGTGATCCCGGATCTGTTGGCCGGCTCCAATTCGATGATGATCGGGCAGACGCTGTGGCTGGAATTTTTCACCAACAAGGACTGGCCGGTGGCTGCCGCCGCCGCGATCGTGCTGCTGGTGCTGCTGGTGCCGCCGCTGCTGCTGTACGACCGGTTGCAGCGCCGCCAGTTGGAAGGCGCGGGCTGATGGCAAGCCAGATCAACCGGATCTCGCGGTTCAACATCACCTCGCTGGCGCTGGGATTGGCGTTTCTGTACCTGCCGATCGTCATCCTCGTGATCTATTCGTTCAACGCCTCGCGGCTGGTCACGGTGTGGGGCGGCTGGTCGCTGCGCTGGTACACCGAATTCTTCAACGACCGCGCCATGCTCGATGCGGCCTGGATGAGTTTTCGCGTCGGCGCGGTCTCGGCCACGCTGGCGACGCTGCTCGGCACGCTCGCCGCCGTGGCACTGTCGCGCGGCGAGCGTTTTAGGGGCCGCACGCTGTTTTCCGGCATGCTCTATGCGCCGCTGGTGATGCCCGAAGTGATCACCGGACTGTCGCTGCTGTTGCTGTTCGTGGCGCTCAACGCCGAGCGCGGGTTCTGGACGGTGACCATCGCGCACACCACGCTGACGATGTGCTTCGTCGCCGTCGTGGTGCAGTCGCGGCTCGCCTCGCTCGATCGCAGCCTGGAGGAAGCCGCGATGGATCTCGGCTGCGATCCGGTGCGGGCATTCCTTCGCGTGACGTTGCCGCTGATCATCCCGGCGATCGCGGCCGGCTGGATGCTGGCGTTCACGCTGTCGCTCGACGATCTCGTGATCGCGAGCTTTACCACCGGCCCCGGCTCGGCGACGCTGCCGATCCGGATCTATTCGGAGGTGCGGCTCGGGGTGAAGCCGGAGATCAACGCGATCTGCACGATGGTGATCGCCTTGATCGCGGTGGTGATCGTGGTGGCGTCGCTTTGCCTCGAAACTGTCGAGCGCACGGGGCGAAAGCGCGGCGCCGTTGTAGACACTCCGTCATTGCGAGCGAAGCGAAGCAATCCATGTCGCGACGTTGGGAAAGAATGGATTGCTTCGTCGCTTCGCTCCTCGCAATGAAGCTGCGCTAGGACTTCACCGCACCCGCGGTCAGCCCGCCGACCATGTAGCGCTTGAAGACGTAATAGATCGCGGCCGGCGGCAGCGCGTAGATGAAGCCGGTGGTCATCAGCAATTCCCACGGCGAATCGTCGGCGGCGAGGAAGTTGCCGAGCGCGACCGGCAGCGTGATGTCGGTGTCGTTCGACAGCAGCAGGAACGCGTAGAGATATTCGTTCCAGGCCAGCAGCAGCGCGTAGGTGCCGATCGCGACCAGCGACGGCATCATCAAGCGGCAGATAGACCAGCCGGAAGAGCTGCAGCGTGGTGGCGCCGTCCATGATGGCGGCTTCGTCGAGTTCGACCGGCAGCTTGTCGGAGGCCTGCTTCAGCACCCAGATCGCGTAGGGCGACGCGATCGTCACCATCGCGAGGATCAGCGACCAGTGATTGTTGAGCAGGCCGTAATTGCCCATGGTGCGGTACATCGGCACGGCGAGGAAGGCGGCCGGAATGAAGTAGGTGAACAGCGCCAGATTCATCACGCAGCGGCCGCCGGGCACGCTCAGCCGCGAGATCGAGAACGCCGCGGCGGTGGCGATCAACAGCGTCAGCGCGCCGACGGCGACCGCGATCACCACCGAATTCCAGAACTGGATCCAGAAATCCCGCAGGAAATAATGCTGCTGGTAGAACACGATGTGGAAATTGTGCAGCGTCGGATGCGCCGGCCACAGCTTGCCGGAGAACGCGTCTTCCTTCGGCGAGATCGCGAACACGAACATGTGGTAGATCGGCACCATGGTCCAGATGAACACGGGGATGCCGATCAGCAGCAGCCGCGCCTCGGTGCCGACTTCGCGTAAGCTGGGCAACTTCATCGCGACAGCCGTTTCATCATGAAATAGACCAGCGGCAGCACGAACGGCAGCGCGCAGACGATCGACGCCATCGCGAGGCTCGAGCTGGTCGAGCCGGAGATAGCGGATGCCGAGCGTCGACAGCACGTGGGTGAGGTCGGCGGGGCCGCCGCCGGTCAGCAGATAGACGCTGTTGAAGTCGCCGAGCGTCCAGATCATCGAGAGCAGCGTGCAGGTGATGTAGAGCGTCTGCATCGACGGCCAGGTGATGAAGCGGAATTTCTGCCACCAGCTGGCGCCGTCGACATCGGCCGCCTCGAACAGATCCTGCGCGATCGCAAGCCGCCCGGTCATCAGGATCAGGGTCCAGAACGGCAGCGACTTCCAGATGTGCACGCCGATCGCCATGGTCAGCGCCACCGTCGGATCGTTCAGCCAGTTCGGGCCGTCGTCGCCGGTGAACTTGAAGATCAGCTGGTTGACCATGCCCCATTCCGGATTGAGCATGAAGCGCACCGACAGGATGGTCGGGATCGAGGGCACCGCCCAGGGCAGGATGAACAGTACCGACAGCCATTTGATCCAGGAGCGCTGCTGGATGAAGAAGCCGGACAAAAACAGCGCCACCAGCATTTTGAAGTTGATGCCGATGACGAGGAAGATCAGCGTGTTGACCGCGGCGCGGGCAAAGATCGGATCGTTGTAGAGCGCGACGTAGCTCTCCGGATGCCGCGCCAGCCACAGCCCGTAGCCGACCGGATAGACCACGAAGGCCAGGAACACGAGCAGATAGGGCGCCAGCAGCACGATGCCCCAGACCTGCGGCGTGGTGAACCGCGCCGACAGCGGCGGGCTTGGGAGGTCGGATGCTGAGAGCGTGATCGCCATGATGCGTACTCTAGAACGAGATGCCGGCCGCGGCTACTCGCGGCCGGCGTTGTCGCTACATCTCTCCCCGCAAGCGGAGAGAGGGAGCAGTGCGCCTACCCCGCGACCTGCTTGATGCGGGCGATCAGTTCGTCGACGGCCTTGTCGACCGGCACCTTCTCGCTCACCACGCGGTTCATCGCCTTGGCCCAGACGTTCTCGTTGTTCAGGATCGTGAACTTGTAGTTCTTGGTGAAGTCGAACGGCATCGTGCCGCCGGTGAACTGGTTGTAGACCGCCTTGCGATGACGGTCGGCCTGCCAGAACGGGCTCTGCTGGCTCGCGGTCGTCACCGGGAACCAGCGGCCGAGCGCGCCCTCGACGTAGGGCCGCAGGTTTTCTTCCTGCATCAGGAACTTGACGAACTCCTTGCCCTCCGCCTTGTTCTTCGCGGCCGCGAAGATCACGCCGGTCTTGACGTCGGAGCGGTATTTGATCGGCGAGCCGTCCGGCTTGTTGGGGAAGGCCGCGGTGATGATGTCCTGCTCATAGGCCTTCTTGCCGGCGGCGCGCTGCTCCGGCGTCAGCGCCGGATTGTTCGAATCCTCGAACCACTTCGCCGCGATCGAGATCGTGAAGTTGTGCGTCATCACGATGGTCTTGTTGTGGAAGGCGACGTTGTTGTCCGGATCCTTCCAGGTGGTGGAGGAGGGCGGCGTGCAGCCCTTGATGTAGGTGTCGGTGTAATCCTTCAGCGCGTCGATCAGGCCCTCCCGCACCTTGGGATCGTCGACCAGAAGCTTGCCGTTGTCGTCGACCAGCTTGACGTTATAGGCGTCCATGAAGGTGTAGAACGACTGGAACGAGTCGGTGGATTCCACGCCCATCGGCTGGCCGATGCCGTAGATGCGCGGGCCGGTGGCCTTGCGATGGCGGGCTGCACCTTGTCGCACCAGAACGACCAGTAATCCTCCCATTTGGTCGGGATGTCGCTTTCCTTGAAGCCGGCCGTCTCCAGCATGTCCTTCCAGATCTGGACGTGCATGGTCTGCTGCTTCAGCGGGAAGCCGTAATAGGCCTTCTTCTTGGTCTGGTCGTTGTAGAGCGAGGCGGTCTCCAGCGTGTTCGGCGCGAACGCCGATTTCATCGGGGTGAGGATGTCGGTGAGGTCCTCGAGCTTGCCCTCGAACGCCCATTTGCCGGCCGCCTGCACGTCGTAGGTGTCGGCATAGGCGACATCCGGCAGGGTGCCGGAATCCAGCGCCGCCACCGTCTTCGGGATCATGTCCTGGATGGCATATTGCGACAGCTCGACCTTGATGCCGGTCTTGGCCTCGAACTTCTTGATCGCCTCGAGCAGCGCGTCGTCCTCGGACTTGTAGAAGCCCTTGACCCACCAGACCGTGATCGTCTTTTGCTGAGCGAACGCGGGCGCTGCGGCATATAGCAGCCCGGCAGCGGCGATCGCGATTGAAAGCGCACGTATAACCTTGGATCTCACGTTGTTCTCCCTCCATACGCCGGCTTTTTAACCGGTTGGATAAAACACTAGCCCATGGGCGCGGCCTGATCCAGATGGGCAAGCGCAGACTTGTGTAGGGGGAGGGTCGGTCTGGCCAAGTCGCCTGTCGCCCCGCACGGTGCTGTCATACCCCGCGCATGGGGGTATCCCGTACGCTGCGGCTTTTCGGTTCTATCACTGACGTTTCTGGAATACTGGATCGCCCGGTTACTTGGCAAAATAAAGACGCGCTTTGCGCTTGCCGGGCGACGACGGCTGAGGGTATGGCGCAATTCAACGTACACGCGCGCTCCCAATCATCGCAAGCCGCTAGCCTGTGTCGTGAGGGCTTCGTCCCGATGGCGCCATTCGTGGAAGGATCAGCTGAAGGATGGTGCCGGCGCCCGGCCCGCTGTCGAGCTTCAGCTGGCCGCCCAATTGGTCCACCACGATGGTGTGGACGATGTGCAGGCCAAGCCCGGTGGCCCCCTGGTGTCGGCGGGTCGTGAAAAACGGATCGAAAGCCTGGCGCTTGATCTCGGGCGGCATTCCGCATCCGTTGTCGGCAAACACAAGTTCGATGTGGGCGCTCCCGGCTGCGCGCAGCTTGATATCGATGATGCCTTCGGTCCCCGCCGGGAAGGCATGCGTCATGGAATTGAAGGCGAGGCTGGTGAGAACCTGGCCGAACGGGCCGGGGTAGCTCTCCATCGAAAGATCGGGCGCGCATTGCAGTTTGACCGTGATGCCGCGTTGCCGCAACTCGCGTTGCAGATGTGAAAGAACCTGCTCGGTCAGGTCGCTCGCATCGAACGTCCGTCGATTGATCTGCTGTTGGTCGACGGCCACCTGCTTGAACGACTGCACGAGTTCGGCGGCGCGGCCGAGGTTGGCGACGAGCTGGGTCGAGGCCTCCTCGATCAGTCCGACAAACGCATCGAGGCTCGATCGCCTGAGGCTGCCGCGCGCGGCCTCCGCGCCGAACAACTCCGCCTTCCGCTGCAGCGTAGAGGCGATCGTCAGGCTGACGCCGACCGGCGTGTTGACCTCATGGGCGACGCCCGCAACCATCCGGCCGAGCGCGGCAAGCTTTTCGGCCTCGATCAGCGAATCCTGGGTCTCGCGCAGATGTCGCAAGGCGGTCTCGGCGGCGTCCCTGGCGTTGCGGATTTCCTGCTCGGCGCGTTTGCGCTCGGTGATCTCTTCGGCGGCGACATTGACCGCAACGATCTCGCCGCTCGGCGCGCGCAATGGATGCCAATAGGTCATCCAGGAGCGTTCTTCCACCTGGTCGGCGCGTTGGCCTGCGACCTCGATGCCGACCACGGGCTCTCCCGTCTCCATGATCGAGCGGACGATCTGTTCGACCGCGTCCGCGAGCGCCGGCACGCAATCCCTGACGAAGCGCCCGAGATGATCCTCGACCGATATGCCGCAGATCTCGGTGAGGCGCTGGTTGATCTGCAGGTACCGGCAGTCCGGCGACAGGCAGGCGAGGCCGATCGGCGCCGTGTCGTAGATCAACTGCAACGCAGGCTGTTGCGGAAACAGCAGCACGCCGGATGATGATTTTGACACTTGCGGCAAGAACGCTCCGCTATTGTGTTATGAGCTCAGTTGTGGAGTCGGCTCGTTTGCTCCAGCGGGGGTTCGATCGGCGGCGCGGACGAAATCCTGTTCGGCATCATACACCAGCTTTCAGCTTGATTGTGACGTCGTTTCGGCGGCAGCGATATTGTCCCTTGGGGCAATGGCTCCCCAAACGCCGCATGGCTGGCCTGATCCAGATCAAGGGGAGGCGGGTGGAGAACCGCAGCCCGAGAGAGCCTTGGAATTGAGCCGAGGGCGTTCAGCCAACTCGATGTCTTTAGCGATAGATTCCGCTGGCGGCGATCCATCGCTCGCCGCACGCAAAAGCCATCCCCGCCACAAAAGCAAAACGCCGGCGAGCACATGGCCCGCCGGCGTCGCATGCCTACCTCACGGTCCGTATTTCGGGGCCGGCGTCTGGTTGAAGTCGTGCTCGTCGGCGACGCAGGTAAAGTTCGCCGCGATGCTGGGGTTGCCGCTGCCGTTGTACTTCGCGACCTTGGGGTAGACGCAGAGCGGCCGGGTCATCGCGACCGCGGGCGGCGTATCGTTGACGAACTTGACGGCGATGATCGTCTCCGGCGCCACGCCGGTCTCGACCCAGGTGACGAGCGGTGTCAGCGCGTCGAACGCGTTGGGGCCGGGTCCGCCGGAGCAGTGATACAGCCCGGGCACCATGAACAGCCGGGCGTAGCTCTGGGTCCGCTGCAGCGCCGGGCCGCCATTTCCGAAGCTGGCCTGCTGGAAGCCATGGCTGTCGTTCCCCACCAGCGCGTTGAAGTAGTTGATGCTGCTCTGCGAGGGGATCAGCGGGTCGGCCCAGCCGTGATACATCAACAGCTTGCCGCCATGCTCGCGGAACTCGCCGAGATCGGTGCTGTTGGCGTTCAGCACCGCGGCGAGCTGGTCATCGACGGTGTCGACGTCGTGGTGGAAGTCGAAATTCGCGAAATTCACCGCGCTCGCCGGATAGCCGAAGCTCGGGCCGAACACCCAGTAGAACAGGCCGTCGAACGCCGGCTCGGGAAATTGCTCCTGGAACGCCAGGCCGAGCGCGAGGATGTTGTCGGTCTCGTTGCCGCGTGCGGAGCCGGGATTGATGACCTGCCCGTTCACCGGGTCGATCGTGCCGGCGTAGTATTTCTGCATGGTCGTGACCTGGTCGGCCGTCAGGCAGGCGGGAGGCACCTGGCCGCCGTTGCACAGCAGCGCCTTGGGATCGAAATGACAGTCGCGCGGATCGGTCAGGAACTGGTCGGTGCTGGCGCCGCCGTCCTGGCCGACGCACTGCTTGAGCACGGCCTGGTTGATCAGCGTCATCTGGCCGGGCTGGATCAACCGGCCCGGGCTCGCATGGGTGTCCTGCCACGCCGAAAGCCCTGCCATGTGCAGGTGCGTGCGGTTGAACGCCGGCGCGCCCGCCAGGATGCCGTCATAGTCGTCGGGGAAGCGCTGCGCCTCCATCAGGGCGTTCTGGCCGCCGGTGGAGCATCCGGCAAAATAGGCCCTTTGCCGCGTTTTGCCCGTAGAAGGCGTTGGCGATTTCCTTGCCGCGCACGGTCATCAGGTGGATCGCCCGGTAGCCGAAATCCTTGATCCGCTCGGGATGCCCGAACAGGCCGGTCGACGGCGCCGCCGGATCGCCGAACGCAGCCGCCAGCGCATTGCCCATGTTGCCGTTTGAACCGCAGAACAGCGGATTGCATCCGGACGAACCGGTGCCGAGATCGCTGTTGGTCGCCGCAAAGCCGGCCCTGAGGCCAAGCGGCGAGTTCGTTGTAGGTGATCACGCCCTGGAAGCCGCCGCCGCCGGTGCCGAGGAACCTGCCGTTCCACCCGCTTTCGGGCAGCCAGACCTCGATCTTGATGCTGGAATCCGAACTGGGGGTCAGGGTCGCGGTGACCCGGCAGAAGGCCGGAAGACCGGCGATCGTGGTCGGCGGCTGGTCGGGAGACGACGAAGACCCCGCTGGTGTTGTCCGCGCCGAATTGATCGTGGTGTGCTGCAGCTGCAAGGATAGGAGATTGGTGCACGGCGTCGCCATCGCCGGCGTGCCGGCGATCGCGACAGAGGCAAACAGGCCATGGCCGCGCCGACGAGACAGGATCGATGACGCATCATTCTGTCCTCCCCGATTGTTGTCGTTTTAGTTGTTTTGTTTTGGTGGACCGACTAGAGATAGCCGATCGATATCGCAACTCAAGGATGAAGTCGCGCAAGCGTGTCGATACCGCACTGCGAGCGAGCCGGACTTTCTCGATCGTTTGCAAAAGTGAGGCCGCCTGCAAAAGCGATGCTGCGTGCAGCGGAACTGCACGCAGCATATGGCCAAAGTCGTTCCGGCCGGCCAGGAGAACGCCTAATGGCCGTCCTGGCCGCGAGGATGTTCGTCGTCGTTGTCATCCGCGTCCGTGCTTGAACGGGGGATCGATGCAGGCAAAGTTTGCAGCGTCATTCGTCAGCCCGGTGCCCTTATAGGCCGCTGTTTGCGGGAAGGGACACAGCGGACGGGTTCCCCCGGTCGGAAAATTCCTTGCGACCTGCGGATCAAACAGTCCGCCGGGCGGGTACGGCGAGCTGGTGCTGGTGTTGGCCGCCACGATGCGCTTGGGCGCGACGCCATTTTCGACCCAGGCCGTGATGGCGTTGAGTTCGTTCTCGGCAAAGCTGTCGGTGGCTGCGCCGCCGCCGCAGTGCGCCATATTGGGCACCATGAAGAGCCTGGCGAAATCGCCAGCGTCGCCATCCATGCGCTGGTTCATGTTGCCGATACCAGCGCGCGATGGCAGCTCCCGAGAAGATGCCGTCATTCACGGAGGAGGAAATGATCAGCTTGCCGCCATGACGCTTGAACGGGCCAAGATCGGTCGACACCGCGGCCATGAAGTCCATCGAGCTTTCGGGGTAGGCCTTGGTCTCGGTGAAGATTTTCGGCGCGTCGGTATCGAAATTGAAGTGGAACACATAGGCTTCCTGCCCGGCAGGTCCTCCGACCGGCGTCACGACGGGAGGCGTCTGGAAGATCATCGGCAACGCTCCCGCCCCGAGCGTGAGATTGATCGCCGTGTTCACACCCGGGATCGGCGCCGTGACGACGTTCCAGGCGCCCCAGCCCGCACCAGGGGCGGTGGGTGGCGTCCAGATTCCGGCATCCCAAAACCAGTTCGAGTAAAGCCGTTCGCCATCCGAGTTGACCGGTCCGGCGTATATCTTCTTCAGCGCGCCCACTTGGGCCGAGGTCAGGCAGGCTGCCGCCATGTGGCGTGCTGCCATGCGGTCCAACCCCGCAGGTGTAGTTTGCAAGCGCCGGGAACACCTTCTTGTTGGTGCAGGCGTGGTAGTTGTCGATGATGCCGTCGACCAACCCGTCCAGCGCATCGCACGCACTCAGGATAGCAGCGGAGGCGACCTGGAGATCCTGGGGCGGAAAGGTATCGGGAATGAAGGGTTGCCCGTTGGCGTCCTTGCTGGTTGCCAGAGTACCGAGCACCTGCTCGTTCCAGGCTTCGGTCAGGCCCGCCTGCGGCAGGTTGAAGCCGGGGTTCTGCGAGATGACGCCGTCGAACAGAAACGGGAATTTCTGCGAGGCCACCATGGCGTCGCGACCGCCGTTCGAACAGCCCATGATGTAGGAGAAACCCGCCTCGAGGCCATAATACTGCACGATGATCTGCTTCGAAATCGTCGCGGTCTTTTCGATGCCGTTGTAGCCATAGTCGCTGCGGGCCTGCGCATCGATTGCGAAATGTGCCGAGCCTCCGGCATTGGCGTCGTCGTCCTGATATGAACCGAGCAGGCTGTTCGGGCTGTCTTCGTGGCCGCCATCGTCAGCAGCTACGGCCCAGCCCTGGGCGAGTTCGACGCCCGCGGCGCCCGTTGGATCAACGCGCAGGCTGCCATCGGTGCCGCCGCCGCCCATCATCTCGAAACGGCCATGCCAGGTGTTGGGAAGGTTGAGCGCAAAGCCGATACCGTAGGTGAAATGATCGGGATCCTGCGTGCTGGTCCGCTTGTTGATGATGCCGATGACGTTGCAATAACCCGACTTCTGGGTCGCGCTCAGGATCTGGGCGTTCGGTAGCGCAAGTCCGGTAAGACCCGCGCAGGACGCGCGCGGGGCGACACCCGATGTCGGTAGCGTGCCGGCCATGCCGAGCGACGCCCAGCTTGCTGCAATCGTCGATGCCAAAAGTAGCCGCTTCATAGACACCTCCCTCACTTCGTTATGCTTGGTCAGAACCGGTAACCACTCGACGCCGCAGTCGCCTTCCGCAGGAAGGCCGGCGGGATCAATGAAAATGTCATCGCAGGTTGAGGGCCTCGACGTACGGCCTTGCCACGTCGCACGGAATTCGATCGTTGCATTGCTGTGGAGGGGCGTGCGCGATCGAGGTCATTTCGCGACCATGTCGCGACATGTTGCACGGGGCAGCGTCCACTGATCGTGGAGGGCATGGACGTTCTCTCCCATCGCGCTGCTCTTTTGGAACGGAAGCGCTTCGCGGTCGTTGACCCGCTGGCATCAACGTAGCGAAGGCCATGTAGCCTTGTCAACATGGGAACCTGAATGTTGGACGGTTGGGCCGCGCCGCGAACCAAGTCTTGCCGCGACCCGTGCGACGGCGGCTCGATCCCGGCAGCCGTAAACCCCGGCGCCACATTCGCTTTTCGATCTGCTATAGACTGAAACGAATCTCGGGCCTTCGGCTCGGTGGGGCAGACTTGCATGAAGGTCGTTTAACGATGGAGCCGGAAAATCCGCCCGCCCGGGCCCGGACTGCCAAACGGCTGCGCCGGATTGGCATCAAGGCGAAGCCTTCAAGACCGAAGCCTCGAAAGCTCCAGCCGAGAAAGTCGGTGCGCGTGAATCCGGTGCGCGTGAAGCCGGTCGCCCTGGGTAGCTTGTCGCAGTCGCTCGGTTATCGAATCCGCCGCGCTCAATTGTGGGTCTTCAAGCAAGTCAGCCGAAAATTGGCCGCGCTCGACATCAGTCCTGCGCAATACTCCGTTCTGTGCGTCATCGATGCCAATCCCGGAGTCAATCAACTCGCCATCGCGCAGGTCCTGTCGATCGAACGCGCGGGTCTGGGTCGGCTGGTGGACCACCTCGAGCAGCGGGGCCTGGTGGGACGCACCGCCTCGACGATCAACCGGCGCTACTACGTGTTGCACCTGACGGACACGGGTACGAATTTGCTTGCCCGGCTCCGGTCCGGCGTCGCCGAAGCCGAAAACGATCTGGCCGAGAAAGTCGGAGCACGCGCCTTCAAGCAATTGCAGCAGGCGCTGTCGATCTTCCTGAATGCCTAGTTCAAGGCTGCTGCGGGAGCTTTCCCATCCACGCGACGATCGCCTCAACGACGGCGGCCGGCTGCTCCGGTAAAAGCGCGTGACGTCGCAAAGCCAGGACGCGCGTTAGCGCAAAGCCAGGACGCGCGTTAGCGCAAAGCCAAGGCGCGCGTTAGCGGCGGCCGTTGATGGCAAACGGAGCCGCGCCGGGCAGCACGGGCGAATTGATGTCGCTATCGATGCGTCCCGATTGCTGGGTGTAGCCGAACCCGAGCGACAGGCTGAGATTCGACGTCGGCTGGTATTCGATGCCCGCATGCGCGCTATAGCCCGGCAGGGTGGTGGACGTGCTGTCGAACGGCGCAAACGGGCTGCCGATGCCGGTGTTATATTTCAAGGTGTCGAAACCGGCATAGACCGTCAGCGGTAACCCGTGCTCGTTCTTGAAATTGTAGCCGAACTGCGTGCCTTGATACGAAAGCGAACCGAAATTGCCGGTCTGGCTGAAACCGTTCATGCCCAAACCGACGCCGCCGCCTTCGCTGCCGACAAACCAGCCGTTCGGAAAATTGTAGCGTGTGGAGGCGCCGCTGCCGTTAAAGCCCGGAAAATTGCCATAGGTGTCCGCGCCCTGGCCTGCGGTCGGATCGCCACCGAAGCCGATTGGCCAGTTTGGGAGCCAATAGGACACCGGGGCGGCCTGGGCATGGGCGGTTCGCCCGCCGACGCAGAGCGCTGCCAATACCAGTGCGAAACCTAATCTGCTTGAGAAAATCGACATCCGCGCTACCGTCAAGTGTCCGGAAATTATAAGGTCTGGATCTCAAAAATGCCAGTGCGGCGCCGTGGACCGGTTGGGTTCCGGCGCTAAAAAAATGCCAGGGAGAAACCATGGGCCGGAAGATAGCGATCGTCGGAGCGGGTGCGGTGGGCGGATATGCCGGCGCCCATATGGTGCAGGCGGGCGAGGACGTGACGTTCATCGATCCCTGGCCCGAACATGTCGAGCATATGCGCAAGCACGGCCTGCGCGTCACCCACGCCCGGGACGTCGCCGAATTCACGGTCCCGGTGCGGGCGCTGCATCTTACCGACGCGCAGCAACTCGCCAAGGAAGCGCCTGTCGATATCGCCTTCGTCTGCATGAAGTCCTACGACACTGCCTGGGCCACCACGCTGATCCAGCAATATCTGGCGCCGGGCGGCTATGTCGTGTCGCTGCAGAACTGCATGAATGAAGAGACCATCGCCGGCATCGTCGGCTGGGGCAAGACGCTCGGATGCATTGCCAGCAGCATCACGGTCAATTTACCTGAGCCCGGCCACATTCACCGTGGCGCCGGCAAGCACGGGGCCGCGCACACCGTCTTTCGCGCCGGCGAAGTGCACGGGCGCATCACGCCACGGGCGGAGGAAGTCTGCCGCCTGGTCGGCTACACCGACAGCGCCAAGGTCACCGACAATCTGTGGGGCGAGCGCTGGTCGAAACTGGTCGCCAATGTCATCGGCAACGGGCTCTCCGCGTGCACCGGCCTGACCGGCGGCGAGATGTTGCAAAGCGAGCCAATTCGCCGCTTCTCCACCCGGCTCGGCAGCGAAGCGATCCGCGTCGGCCAGGCGCTCGGCTATCAGCTCGAGGAGATTTTGCACCTGCCGCCCGAGACGATCGCGCGCGCCGGCGAGGGCGACGAGGCGGCGATGCACGCCTGCGACGAACAGCGCTTCAAGGACGGCAAGCACACCGCTTCCGCGCAGCGTCCCTCGATGGGCCAGGACATGCAGAAGGGACGCCGCACCGAGATCGAATTTCTCAACGGCTTTGTGGTGCGCGAGGGCGAGAAGGTCGGACTCTCGTGCCGGGCCAATGCCGCGCTGACGGATATCGTCAAGCGCGTGGAGCGCAACGAACTTAAGCCCGATCCGCGGCACATCACCGAATTGAGATTGAACTGAACCGGATCAGTATTGCGGGTCGTACATTTGCGACTGGATGAACGCCATCATGTCGTTTGGCCGCGGCACGGTGGCAAGGCCGCGCCGATAGGCCACCTCGGCCACCGCCACCGCGATGTGCGCCGAGACTTCGCGGATCCGCGGCAGCGCCGGATACAGGCTGCCCTGTTCGATGTCGTCCTGGTTGACGAGATAGGCCAGCGTGTGGGCGGCGGCCATGAACATCTCGTCGGTCACCAGCCGTGATCCGGTAGCGGTCGCGCCGAGACCGACACCGGGGAAGATGTAGGAGTTGTTGCCCTGGCGCGGCACGAACGTCTTGCCGTCGAGCTGCACCGGATCATAGGGGCTGCCGCATGCGAACAGCGCGCGCCCGCCGGTGTGGCGGTAGGCCTCCTCGGCCGTGCATTCGGCCTTCGAGGTCGGATTGGACAGCGCAAACACGATCGGCCGCTCGTTGATCGCGGCCATGGTTTGCAGCACCTCTGGCGTGAAGGCGCCGCCGACCGCGGCGACGCCGATGATCGCGGTGGGCTTGAGCGTGTGGATCGCGGTCAGGAAATCGCCGACCGGCGCATGGTCGTGCGCGTAGCGAAGCTTGTGATCGGTCAGGCCCGCGCGATCCTTCACGACGAGGCCGCGCGAGTCGACGAGCCAGGTGCGCCGCAGCGCCTCGGCTTCGGATACGCCTTCCGCCATCATGGCGGAGACCACGAGGTCGGCGATCCCGGTCGCAGCCTCGCCGGCGCCGAGGAACAGCACCCTCTGGTCGGCAAGTTTGCCGCCGGTGACGCGCAGCGCCGAGAACAGGCCGGCGAGCGCCACCGCTGCGGTTCCCTGAATGTCGTCGTTGAAGACATTGATCTGGTCGCGATATTTGTGCAGCAGCCGGAACGCCGAGTGATTGGCGAAATCCTCGAACTGGATCAGCACGCCCGGGAAAGCCTCGCGCGCCGCGGTGATGAACTCGTCGACGAATTCGTCGTAGGCCGCGCCGCTCAGGCGTTTCTGCCGCAGGCCGATATAATAGGGATCGTTGAGAAAATCCTCGTTGTTGGTGCCGACATCCAGCATGACGGGCAGGCAGTATTCCGGGTGGATGCCGGCGCAGGCCGAGTAGAGCGAGAGCTTGCCGACCGGGATGCCCATGCCATGGGCGCCGAGGTCGCCGAGGCCGAGGATGCGCTCGCCGTCGGTGACGACGATGAGCTTGGCCGGATAGGGCCAGTTGGCCAGCAGCTTCGGCGATCCGTCCGCGATCGTTGGCGCTGATGAACATGCCGCGCGGCCGCTGGAAGATCAGGCCGAAGCGCTGGCAGGCCAGCCCCACCGTAGGCGTGTAGATCAAGCGGCTGGATTTCATCGATGTTGTCGCAGACGACGCGGAAGAACAGCGCCTCGTTGCGATCGTGCAGCGAATTGAGCGCGACGTATTTTTCCAGGTCGCTCGGCAGGTCACGCAGATTGGTCATGACGCGCGCGACCTGCTCGTCCATCGAGAGCACGTGCGCGGGCAGCAGGCCACGCAATCCCAGCGTATCGCGCTCCGCTTCGGTGAAAGCAGTCCCCTTGTTGAGCAACGGATCGCGCAGCAGCGCCATGCCGCTGGGTTGATCGAAAGGCCGCGAACTGGGCTTGGCGCGGGCTGGCACGTTCATGATGTTTCCTCAGGGCCGTTTATTGTCGTTTTATTGTCGTTCGGGATCCGCTGGTTGAAGCGGTGCCACTGGGATCATTGGTACTCTGGCTCATCTGACCAGCCAACCCTTTTTCGCCGTTCCGGCCTTTGCCTGGTCTCCGCTTCGCTATTGCGAGACGGGCGGAAGAATGAATTTCCTTAACATCTGCTGTGCGGATGGTCGCATATGGCGTGAAGCCGACGTTTCGCAAGCAAATCGGGAGCAGTTGCGCTGGACCGTGCACTCAGATTTGAATCGCCTCCCGACAGCCGGCCCTCTATGGTGTGCTCATGTCGCGCTTCATGTTTCTGTCGATTGCCGTCGTCCTTTCGCTGCTGCCCGTCGTCGCGCCGGCTGCGCCGGCCCACAAACGGCCGCCGCCACGCTGGCATGGCTACGGCTTCCTGCCGGGCTATCATCAGCCAGTGAATAACAGCCTTCCAGGTTACGCCCAGAAAGCTTCGGTTTTGCGCATGGCGCGTCACAACCGGCGCCCCTGGTACATTGATCCGGTCCCAAGTTATTACGGCTACGATGGCGACTGGCACTATTTCGGCCGGCCCGGCTTTTACGGCGGTCGCTATAATGGCGGCACCTTCGGCCCCTGCTGGACGCGGACGCCGATCGGGCCGGCCTGGAATTGCGGCTGATCAAGCTAACGCTTGAAGACCGCGCGCGTTTGCATCCGCTCTGCGCTCCTCAAGACGGGCTCTCGGCGTTCCTTTGGGAGCCGCCGTGCTACGCGATCGCAACGATCTCAAGCTCCTGACCCGACGTGCCGGCGATATCCCCGACAGCTTTGCCCATCAGAAGCCTCGCCACTGGCGATACGAACGAAATAGAACCGGCCTTGGGGTCCGCTTCGTCCTCGCCCACGATACGATATTTTTGTATGCGCCCATCGTCGCGCCGGAAGGTCGCCGTGCTCCCAAAGGCGACAATGTCGGTTGACGCGGGATCGGCGATGACCTGAGCGGTGCGAACTCTCGCCGCAAAGTAACGCGCGTCACGCAACGGGATTGCGGCTTGCCGCCGTCGTTCATTCACGTCTTCGATCTTCTGCGCGGTCTCGTATGCCTCGCGAGCCAGGTGGAGTTGAAATTCCAGAGCCTTTAATCCCGCTTCAGTGACTAGATTCGGATGCGGTGAAACCGGACGGTCGGGCAGCAGCGTCTCCGACGCCGTTTCGGCACTGTCTTCCTTGGTGAAGGCAACGCTCAAGCTCAGACTCCTTTCAGGTCGGATTCTAGGAAATGTATCGTCCGTGACAAGGGGCCGTACCCGTCAAGGCAACCGTAGCGCAACGCAATGAAACGCGCACCAGTTCGCAGGGATGATGTCCTCTTGGCAACGGTCCGATAAACTCCTAGTTTGCCGGGAGCAATGCTCACGGATTGTGCAAATGGAATCCCCACCACTTCCCTACGTCGCGGTCGCTGAATCGTTCCAGCTGCCGCCCGGCATGAATTTTCGCGGCACATCGGGCGTTGCCTTCAACTCCAAAGGCCACATCTTCGTCATCCATCGCGGGCCGATGCCGCTGATCGAATTTGATCCCGACGGCCATTTCATCCGCGGGTTCGGCGACGGGATGTTCGAACGGTCGCACGGCCTGCGGATCGACGCGGAGGACAATATCTGGGCAACCGATGTTGCCGCCAACCTCGTCTACAAGTTCAATCCGTCCGGGCGCCTGGAAATGGTGCTGGGCGTCAAGGGCCATACCGGCGAATGGCATCCGTTCGGGCATCTGCGCCTGTTCCACGAACCGAACGAGGCGGTGGTCGGGCCGAGCGGCGACATCTTCGTGCTGCAGGGCCACGGAAAGGGCGAACCGCGCGTGCTGAAGTTCGCTTCCGACGGCAGCTTCATCAAGTCCTGGGGCGGCAAGGGCAAGGGGCCGGGCGAATTCGATCTGCCGCACTCCCTCGTTTTCGACGCGCAGGGGCGGCTCTACATCGCTGACCGCAACAACGCCCGCATTCAGGTGTTCGACGCCGACGGCGGCTATATCCGCGAGTCGCAGCATCCCGGGACGCCTTGCGGGCTGTTCATGGGCGCCGACCAGCACATCTGGCTGGCGCATGGTCACACCGGCCAGATCATGAAGCTCGATTTGAACGGCACGGTGGTCGGGATGATGGCCGGCGCGGGCCCGGGCAAGACACCCGGCAAATACGGCGAGGCCCATTATATCGCGGTCAGTCCGCGCGACGAGATTTTCGTGGCCGACACGCTGAACTGGCGCATCCAGAAATACGTCAGGCAATAGCGCTCTCAATTCAAATGCCCCGGTATCGTTTGCGGCGCAGCAGATCGAGCAGGCGGGCCCGGCGCGCCCTTATGATGAGACCGCGCCGGTTGACTTTCCGGCGCATTCTCAAAATACTTGGCTGAAAATAATAGCCAGTCGGAAAACGACGGTTCAGTGGGGAGGATATGATGCCGACTTCACGTAGAACGTTGCTCAAAAATACCGCGGCGGCGGCCGCTGTCGTAAGCCTCGATTGGACCCGCGCGCGGGCGGAAGCCGAAACCGTGCGGATCGGCGTGATCTACGACCTGACCGGTCCGTTTGCGGCCGGCGGCTCGGTGGCCTCCTCGATCGGAACCCAGATTGCGATCGATCTCGTCAATGAGAAGGGCGGCATCCTCGGCAAGTACAAGATCGCCCCTGTTACCGCCAACTCCCAGAGCAAGCCCGACGTCGCGATCAACGAGGCCGAACGGCTGATCAGCCAGGAAAAGGTCGACATCATCAACGGCGTGTATGCGAGTTCGCATGCGGTCCCGCTCTCGGCCAAGGTCGAGCAGCAGAAGAAAATCCTCTGGATCACCACCGCGGTCGCGACCGCCGTATTCAAGGACAAGAACCTGCAATACGTCTTCCGCGCGCAGATCCATTCCGATCAATACGGCCAGGCCTTTGCGGGCTTCCTCAGCGAACACGCCAAGGCCAAGCTCGGCATGGAGCCCAAGGACGTCAAGATTGCGATCATTCATGAAGACGGCCCGTATGGCGTCGGCGTTGGCGCTGCCGACGAGGCCTATTCGAAGGAGGCCGGGCTGCAGGTGGTGCTGAAAGAGGGCTATTCGGCCTCGGCTCCCGACCTCTCCGTGCTGGTGACCAAGATCAAGCGTGCCAAGCCCGACGTGATCTCGCATGCCGGATACAATCCCGACATCACGCTATTGTTGCGCCAGGCCCGCGAGAGCGGCCTCAAGTTCAAGATGCTGTTCGGCGCCGGTGCGGGCTACAGCCAGCTCGACAAGCTGCGCGCGACCTTCGCCGCCGACATCGACAATTTCTGCAACATCGATCCGGTGCCCGCGCAATTGCTCGACCCGTCGAAGCTGGCGCCCGGGATCGGCGACCTCACCAAAACCATGGTGGAGCGCTACAAGGCCAAGACCGGCGCGACCGACGTTCCGCCGCATTGTTCGATGGGTTTCAACCAGACCTGGGTGCTGCTCAACAACGTGCTGCCGGTCGCCAAGGAAAAGTACGGCAGCTTCGATCCCGACGCCATTCGCAAGGCGGCGCTCGACGTCGACATACCCCCGGGCGGCACGATTCAGGGCTATGGCGTCAAATTCTATCGGCCGGGTACGCCGATGTCCGGCCAGAACGAGCGCTCGACGCCGGTCGTGATGCAAAATGCCGGCGAGCATATCTCGGTGGTGTGGCCGACCAACATCCGGACCCAGGACCCGGTATTCCCGCTGCCGAAATCGTCGATCTACGCCGCGTAGCGGGATCCGGTTGGATCGGGAGGCGCGCTCGCGCTGCCTCCCGTCATCCTGAGGTGCGCGCTCTTGCGCGCCTCGAAGGATGAGCACGGCCCGTGGCCCATCCTTCGAGGCTCGCTACGCTCGCACCTCAGGATGACGGTTGTGCAGGCTCAACCAAGTGCCATCTTGCTCAAAAGTCTCACAGCACCACTCTTCGCCCCTCTTCGGCGGCCCAATAGCCGGCGTAGTTGACCTTGATGGTCTCGAACGCCAGCGCGAGGTCCGACAGCGGCTGCCTGCCGGTCGCTGTGCATTCCATAAAATCCTGGATTTCCTGCAAGTAGCCGCGCGTCCATTCCTCCTCGAGGCAAACATATTGCCAGCCGGTCTTGCGATCGACTTTTTCGGTGATGTAGACGCTGGCGAGCTTCTCCTCGCTGGTCTGGTAACTCATCAAATGCGTGTTCGGCGTGATGTTGGCGAACAGCGCGCCGCCGCTGGTATAGGTTTCGATCAAATTGCGCACGCCGCCCGCGATCATGTCGCCGGAAAAAACCGTTGCCTTGGTGCCGTCGGAGAAGGTGACGGTGAGCACGCCCCAATCCTCGACGTCGACCGGATTGGACTTGATGACACCGCGTTCGTCCGGCCGCAGGCACGCCGCAACGTTGCCGACGTCGCAGCTCACGCTGGCGACGCCGATCGCCTCGCCCCGCGCGCGGGCCTCGACCTGCTTGAGATAGAGCACCGCCGATAGCGGATGGCATCCCATCCGGATCAGCGAGCCGCCGCCGGTCATGGCCCAATGCGCGGCATGCGCGGCGTGCGAGCCGGAGTGGCTCTCTTCGCCCTTCATGAACAGGATCTTGTCCTTGGTCGCTTTGAGGATCTCCACGGTCTTGGTCACCGCCGGCGCGTAGATCCAGTCTTCCGCATACATGAAGAGTTTTCCGGTCTTGCCGATCGCGCTGCGGGTTTTTTCCATTTCCTCGAGCACGCGCTGATACATCAGCGCCTTCGGCACATGCTTGCCGATCGGCGTCTTGTCGCCGTCGCGCCCGAAATAGCCGGCGAACGGCTTTTCGCAGATCACGTGCTTGCCGGCCTGCATCGCCTCGATGATCATCGCGGCGTGCAAATTCGGTGGCGTGCAGATGTCGACGACGTCGATCTCGCGATCGGCGATCAGTTCGCCAAAGCTGCGGTACGCGGTCGGGATCTGGTGCTTGCGGGCGAAATCGACGACATGGCCGCCCCGTGCCGCGACCGCCCTGACTTCGACATCGACGCCGTAAACCCGCCTGTACGCATACACGTGCAGCTCCGAAACGAAGCCGCAGCCGGCCAGGCCGATTCTGATTTTCGCCATTCCCGAACGCTCCCGATTGTCGTTGGTCAAGACCACACATGCGCAGCAATCGAAAATGCCGGTGAGCGGATTTCTCGATTGGTCTTGACGACCATCCAACAGCAGTCCGGCTTGCGCTACAATAAGCCAGCATCATGCCGGATAGCGCACGGCAGTGGACAGGAGACGACCCAAGGGGGTGGGGCGTCAGTTCGGCTTCGCGGCCTCCGCGGCCGCCGGCGCGCTCGCCGGCGCCGCCGCATCGGGCGTCGCCGGCCGCGCTCCGCCGGTAAAGCGTTCGATCACCGAGCGCACGGCGTCGCGGGTCTTGCGATCCTTGACCGCAGTCGAGCAGTGGCGCCGCGGCCGGCGAGCGGCGGATCAGGCTTTCCGGATCCGGAAAGATCAGGGGATCGTCCCACGGGCCCTGCACCACGAACGGCAGGTCGAAGGCCGGGCGCGCGCTCGGCGCCGAGGTCAGGCTGGCGACGCCCTTGAGATCGTATTCGCGGGTCGGCACCGACGCGGTGCCGGTCAGGGTGAGGCGCGCGGCCGGGCCTTCGACGCGGATGTCCTCGGCGGTGGCGATGCCGTCGGCGAATTTCACCGCGACGGTCAGGTTGTCGTAGGGCGTCGAGCCGCAGCGGAAATTGCCGCCGCCGGACAGCGGCCGGCGCTCCAGCCGCTTGAGCAATTGCTCGACATTGAAGCCGGCGATGGCGCCGTCATGGCCGGTCAGCGTCGCGGTGCCGTCGAGCGAGTACGCGAGGCCGAACGGGCTCGCGCCCGAGGCCACCAGCGAGACGTTGAGATTGCCGCGGCCGGACAGCTTGTTGACGCCGAACAATTCGCTGGCGCAGGCCTGCAGGTCGACATCGGTGAACTGGAACTGGGCCTTGACGTCGGCGACCGCGTCCGAGCGCGCGATGCCGAACGAGCCCTTGGCGATGCCGCCATACATCTGCGCCTCGCCGACGCTGAGCGCCAGCGCGCCGCCGCGCAGATTGGCGCCGAACGCGGTGCGGCCGAGTTTGGACGGGCCGACCGTGACCCTCGCCGCCGACAGCCGCATGTCGAGGTCGGTGGTCGACAGCGAGTTGAGGTCGAACAACTGCCGGTTCCAGTCGCGCGCGCCGCTGGCGAGCAGGCGGAAGGTGGAGATGTAGGGCGTGAAATCGAGTGCGCCGGCGGCCAGCGTCGCCTGCAGCGTCTGGCGGCCGTTATTGGCGTAGGTCATCACGCCTTCGGCGACATTGCCGTCGAGTTCGACATTGACATTGGTCAGCGCGATCGACGCGCCGACGACATTGGCGCGCGCCTTCAGCGCGAAGCGGCCGAAGCCGCCGCTGCCGGGCGGCGCCTGCCCGGTCCAGCGCAGCGCGTTGCGCAGCGACAGGCTGTCGATGGTCAGCGTGCCTTCCATCATCATGCTGGTGCGGTTGGCGACGGTGCCGTCGAAGGCCAGTTTCAGCGGCGCGCTGGCCAGCCGCGCCTTCAGGCCGGAGCGGTCGCCCGACAGCGCCGCGACGAAATCGCTGGCGCTGATCGAGCCGTCGACGCGCTCGCCGCGCCAGTCGAACTGCCCGGTGGCGGCAAAGGAGCGCGAGATCGACGGCCAGGCCAGCGACAGGTCGATGTCGCCGAGCTTTTCGGAGACGTGGTTGGTGGCGTCCTCATAGGTGAGCACGCCGTCCTGGATCCGGATTTCCGAGAACGACACCTGGTTCTCGGCGCCGGGCTTCATGGTGCGCGCGATGGTCTCGATGAACGGCGTCCAGTTGCTCTCGCCATTGCCGTCGCGGACGACATGGATATGCGGCCGCAGCATCATCACGTCGGCGATTTCGAACCGCTGCAGCAACAGCGGCAGCAGCCGCAGATTCGCGGTCAGCACGTCGACCTGGAGCGCGGGGTCGGCGGTGCCGCCGCCCTTCAGCCCGACGTCATGAAACGAGACGTAGCTGCCCGGAAATACCGAGACATCGATCGCGCCCGTTGACCACCAGATCGAGCCCGGTGACGGCGCGGATCTGCGCCTCGACCGCCTGGCGCAGCGCGTCCCGGTTGAGGAACCAGGACGTCGCGATCAGGCCGATCAGCGCCACGCCGAGCAAGCGCCGCAACCGGCATCCCCAGGCGCTTTATTCCTTGGGCCATCGTCAATGACATATCCTGAGTCTGGTTCGATGGAGTCGGCTTGATGTTGTCGGGTCAGTGTTGAAAAAGCGGGCAGCGCATCCGATAGCCCCTGCCAACCCGCGCAACTTGATGGGTTTTCTTGACGCTTTCAAGGCCATCCTGAGGTTGCCGCCCGCGTCCGATGGTCATGCGCCCCGTCATTGACGCATTGCGAAGATTTCGCCTAATAATCTTCTGATCTAATGCGGGCCGTCAAGCCGCTCCCTCCATCAGGTCATATTTCCATGAACAAGGTCTATCCCGACGCCAAATCGGCACTCGACGGCATTCTCAAGGACGGCATGATGATCATGTCCGGCGGCTTCGGCCTGTGCGGCATCGCCGAGACCCTGTCGGACGCGATCCGCGATTCCGGCGTCAAGAACCTCACGGTGGTTTCCAACAATGCCGGCGTCGACGGCATCGGGCTGAGCCGGCTGCTGGAGACGCGGCAGATCAAGAAGATGATCTCGTCCTATGTCGGCGAGAACAAGCTGTTCGCCCAGCAATACCTCGCCGGCGAACTGGAACTCGAATTCAATCCGCAGGGCACGCTGGCCGAGCGCATCCGCGCCGGCGGCGCCGGCATTCCCGGCCTTCTACACCAAGACCGGCGTCGGCACCCTGATCGCCGAAGGCAAGGAAGTGAAGGAATTCGACGGCGAGAAATACCTCATGGAGCGCGGGCTGTTCGCCGACCTCGCCATCGTCCACGCCTGGAAGGGCGATACCGCGGGCAATCTCGTCTACCGCAAGACCGCGCGCAATTTCAATCCGATGATGGCGACCGCGGCCAAGGTCACCGTCGCCGAGGTCGAGCATCTGGTGCCGGCCGGCGAGATCGATCCCGACCACATCCATACGCCCGGCATTTTCGTCAAGCGCATCATCGAGGTCGGCACCGCCAAGAAGCGCATCGAATTCCGCAACACCCGCCCGCGCCCCGCCGCGAACCAGACCGCAGCAGGAGAGTCTGATGGCCTGGACCCGTGAACAGATGGCCGCCCGCGCCGCCAAGGAATTGCGCGACGGCTATTACGTCAATCTCGGCATCGGCATTCCGACGCTGGTCTCGAACTACATCCCCGACGGCATCGACGTCAGCCTGCAGAGCGAGAACGGCATGCTCGGCATGGGACCGTTCCCCTATGAGGGCGAGGAAGACGCCGACCTCATCAACGCCGGCAAGCAGACGGTCACCGAATTGCCGACGACCAGCTATTTCTCCTCCGCCGACTCCTTCGGCATGGTGCGCGGCGGCCATATCGACCTGTCGATCCTCGGCGCGATGCAGGTGGCGCAGAACGGCGATCTCGCCAACTGGATGATCCCCGGCAAGATGGTCAAGGGCATGGGCGGCGCGATGGATCTCGTCGCCGGCGTCAAGCGCGTCGTGGTGGTGATGGAGCATTCCGCCAAGGACGGCCCAAAGCTCTTGAAGAAGTGCAATCTGCCGCTGACCGGCGAGAAGGTGGTCGACATGGTGGTGACCGATCTGGCGGTCTTCACCATCGACAAGCACGGCAAGGACGGCATGGCGCTGATCGAACTCGCCGACGGCGTCACGCTCGACGAGGTGAAGTCGAAGACCGAAGCCGAGTTCCGGGTGGCGCTGAAGAACGCGTAAGATCCCATTGGTGGTCATTGTCGCCCCGGCGAACGCCGGGACCCATACCCACCGACGGTCGGGTTCATATTTGGCTGGTGCTCCAGCTCGCTTCAAAATCAGCGGCGCTGGCTATGGGTCCCGGCTCAAGGCCGGGACGACGTAGATATGTAAGCCTTCACGTCAACTACGATCACACCTTCGCCGTCGCGACCTCCTCCAGCCCGCGGTTGCGCGGCTCGACGCCCCAGGCCCACACCACCACGATCTGAACGACCACCAGGCCGATCATCAGCCAGATCACGCCGGGCAGCTGGTAGGACGCCATCAGGCGCCGACGATGAAGGGCGAGACCACGGTCGCACCGCGTCCGAGCGTGTTGCAGATGCCGTTGGCGCGCAGCCTGATCTCGGTCGGGAACAGTTCCGGCGTGTAGACGCCGAACAGGATCGCGGTCTGCACATAGATCGCGACGATCAGCACGAAGCCGACGCTCAACACGATCGCCGGATCGGACGCGGCGTTGAAGCGGGCATAGATGTAGCCGGTGATGATGGTGACGACCGACGCCCCGATGATGCTCCAGCGCCGTCCGATGGCATCGGACAAATAGGCGCCGAGCGCGCAGCCGACCAGCGATGCCACCGACAGCACCAGCGTATAGGCCAGCGAATTGGCGATGGTCAGCCCCTGGCGCAGGAAGAACTGCGGCAGGAACAGCACGAAGCCGAAGATCAGCGTGTTGATCGTGATCAGCACCCAGGAGCCGACGATCATGCCGTTGCAGCAGCGGCGGCTTCAGCATGTCGGACGCGGCGACCTGCGGCGACCGGCGCCGGCACCACCACCGGCGGCAGCGTCCCGCCGCCGGCGGCTTCCTTTTCGATTCGCCTGCATCAGGGCTTCGGCTTCCTCGCTGCGGCCCTGCGATTCGAGCCAGCGCGGCGATTCCGGCAGGTTCTTGCGCAGATACCAGACGATCAGCGAGCCGACGCCGGCAATGACGAACATCGGCCGCCATCCGAAGGCCGGGATGATGAGATAGCCGAGCAGGGCGGTCGACCGGGAATCCGGCCACCACCAGGAACGCCATCATCGACAGCCAGCGCCCGCGCGTCTTCGGCGGCACGAATTCGGTCAGCGTCGAATAGCCGACCACGATCTCGGCGCCGAGGCCGAGGCCCTGCACGAAGCGGCAGGCGATCAGCTGGTTCATGTCCTGCGCGAACGCCGCCGCCAGCGACGCCAGCCCGAAGATCAGGAGATTGATCTGATAGGTGAAGCGCCGCCCCAGCCGGTCGCCGACAAATCCGGTGATCAGCGCGCCCATCGTCATGCCGACGAAGGTCAGCGAGATGAATTGCAGGTTTTGCGGCACGGTCGAGAATTTGGTCTGGATCGCCGAGGCCAGCACGCCGCCGGCGACATAGAGATCGTAGCCGTCGAAAAACATGCCGGCGCCGACCAGCCCGAAAATCCGGTAGTGAAACGACGAGATCGGCAGCCGGTCGAGACGTGCGCCGGCGTTTACTGCGAGAGCCATTGAATTTCCCCCTTTGATGTTTCAGATACGGCGCCGGTCTTCTTTGGATCCGGTGTCGCCGTTGCTTGTTGTTTAGTTCAATCGCCGCTGCTTCGCCGTGTCGCGGTACCAGTCGAACGGCTGGTCGTCGGTCGCGACCATCACGCTCTTGGTGTTGAAATGATCGTCGAAGCTTTCGGTGCCGCATTCGCGGCCGATGCCGAAATCGTCGACGCCGCCCCAGGGCGAGGCCGGATCGAGCCGGTGATGGTCGTTGATCCAGACGATGCCGGCCTTGACCGCGGAGGCCACGCGATGGGCGCGGCCGACGTCGCGGGTGCGGATCGCGGCCGCAAGCCCGAACGGGGAATCGTTGGCGAGCCGCAACGCGTCGGCCTCGTCCTTGAACGGCGTCACCGAGGTGAAGGGACCGAACACTTCCTCCTGGAAGATGCGCATGTCGGATTTGACGTCGGCAAACACCGTCGGCTCGACGAAATAGCCGTTCTCATGGCCGGGCACCTTGGCCGCGACGCCGCCGGTGACGAGCCGCGCGCCGTCTTCGCGGCCGAAGCGCGAATAGGACAGCACGCGATCGCGCTGCCGCGCCGAGATCACCGGCCCGAGCTGGGTCGCGGGATCGAAGGGATCGCCGATGCGGATGCTCTCGGTCTTGGCCTTCAGCTTCTCGACGAACTCGTCATAGATCGAGGCCTGCACGATGTGGCGCGAGGCGCAGACGCAGGTCTGGCCGGCGCCGATGAAGGCGCCGAACGCGGCGTAGTTGACGGCGCGATCGACGTCGAAATCGTCGAACACCATCACCGGCGTCTTGCCGCCGAGTTCCATGGTCTGGTGCGCGAACACCCTTGCCGCGGCGCCGCCGGCGATGCGGCCGGCTTCGGTGCCGCCGGTCAGCACCAGCTTGTTGATGTCAGGATGTTCGGCCAGCATCTTGCCGGCGCTCTGGCCGAGGCCGAGCACGATGTTGAAGACGCCGGGCGGCAGGCCCGCTTCGGTAAAGATCTGCGCCAGCTTCAGCGTCGTCAGCGGGGTGTATTCCGACGGCTTGACCACGGTGACGCATCCGGTCGCCAGCACCGCGGCGAGCGACTTGCACAGGATCATCAGGGGATGGTTGAACGGCGTGCAGTTGGCGACGATGCCGATCGGCGTGCGCAAGGTGTAGTTCAGATAGGCGCCTTCGACCGGGATCACGGAATCGCGGCGCGCCAGCGCCAGGCCGGCGAAGTAGCGGAAGAAATCCGGCAGCCGCGACAGTTGCGCGCGGGTCTCGTTGACCGGGCGGCCGTTGTTGAGCGTTTCCAGCCGGTACAGCGTGTCGAGATTGGCCTCGAAGGCATCGGCGAGGCGGTTGACCAGCCGCGCCCGGGCGCGCATGTCCATGCCGCCCCAGGCCTTGCCTTCGAAGGCGGCCCGCGCGCTCTTCATCGCGCGATCGATGTCTTCCGTGGTCGAATTCGGAATTTGCGCGATCACGTCGCCGGTGGCGGGATTGCGGACGTCGAGCATCTCGCCGCTTGCCGGCCTCGATCTCGCGGCCGTCGACGAAATTGCCGTGGATCTCGACGTCGATGGCGGCTGGCTTGGCGGGAATGTTCATGCGTCTCTCCCTTCGACGATGACGGCGTTGCGCTTGAGCGCCGGCAGCACGCGTTTTTCGGTTTGCGCGATATGCGCCTTGATGATGCGCGCGGCGCCGCGGCCGTCGCGCCGCTGCATCGCCTCGATCAGCGCGACGTGCTCGGCGACCAGTTGTGCGGGATCGTGACCCCTGAGATTGGCGACGCTGACGCGCACCAGCCGGTCGGCCTGTCCGATCAGGTCGCACAGCGCGGCGGCCATGCGGCGGTTGCCGGAGGCATGCGCCAGCGCGGAGTGGAAGGCGCGGTTGTAGGCGATGAAGTCTTCATGGTTGCCGGAGAAGCGGCGGAACTCGTTCAGCGATTTCAGCACGGCGTCGGTGGCATGCTCGATCGCCTCCGCGACGCAGGCGGGCTCCAGCGCCAGGCGGAAGCGCAAGAGGTCGCGCGCGTCGCCAGCGAGATCGGATTGACCCGGTAGCCCTGGCGCGGCTGCACGGTGACGAGATGCTCGCGCTCCAGCCGCAGCAGCGCCTCGCGCACCGGCTGGCGGCTGACGGCATAGCGCTCGGCGAGGTCCTGTTCGCGCATATCATCGCCCGGCGCGAAGTGACAGGTCAGAATATCAGAGCGCAGGCTTTCATAGACATTATCGCGTAAAAGCATCGAAATTCCTTCCGCAGCGGCGCACAATCTTGCAATCGTGAAATATCACGTCAAGGCCTCAAGACTTGAATAGCCTGAGTTTTGATCTATCAATCCATGGATCGGCGCGCCCATGCGGGCGTCAGCGCTATATTGGAAAGAGAGACCGGAATGGATCGACTTTTCGCGAGCGGCACCGTCAACGCAGCGCAATCGGGCAAGGGCCCGCCGCTGTTCCTGTTGCACTCGCTGTTGTCGGACCGCGCGAGCTTCGACGCCATCGTGCCCGGAATTGTCGAAATCCTTTCGCGTGATCGTTCCGGAATTGCCGGGCTTCGGCCGATCGCACGCCGTCGGCGGCGGCCTCGCCGCTGTCGCCGACCGGATGGCGGAGGCGGTCAAGGACGCCGCCGGCGGCGAAGATGCCATCGTGCTCGGCAATGGCTATGGCGGCTTCGTCGCGCTGCAAATGGCCATTCGCCATCCCGGCATCGCGGCAAGACTCATTCTCGCCGACTGCGGCGCGGCGTTCTCGGAACCGGGCCGCGAGGCTTTTCGCAACATGGCGGCGGCCGCGCAGGCCAAGGGATTGTCGGCGATCACCGATGTCGCGATGCGCCGGCTGTTCGCGCCGGATTTTCAGGCCGCGCATCCCGAGCTGATGGCCGATCGGCGCGAGGCATTTCTGAGGACCGATCCGCACGTTTTTCGCGCCGCCTGCGACGCGCTGGCCACGCTCGATCTGCGGCCCGAACTCGAGAAGGTGAAGATGCCGGTGCTGGTCCTGGTCGGCGAACATGACGAGGCGACGCCGCCGCCGATGTCGCATGAACTGGCGGCGGGCCTGCCGCAGGCGCATCTGAAGATCATCCCGGGCTGCGCCCACGTGCCGCAGCTGCAATCGCCGGCGATTTTTCTCGCGATGATCGGCGATTTCCTGCCGGCGGCCAACGCGGCGCCGGCGTGAGGGCCACCGCCGTCCTACAACCAAAGCTTGTAAAATTACGCGACCCTTCGTAGCCTAGCCGCAGCGGTTTTTTTGGCAGGGGACCGGTCATGGATTTCTTCCGCGCATATAAAGCCAAAGACAGGGCGACATCGACCTACTTCATCGAAAGCACGGCGCCCGACAATGTCGATGACGAAGTGCCGGCATCGGATTTGCCGCCGGATTATGCGCCCTATCTGGAAAAGATCGATGATTCCGAGAAGGCGGTGGAGCAAATTGCGGGAGATCTCGGCAAAGGAGAAACGCCAAACCTGGTCGTGTTGGTTCACGGCTTCAACAATCCGGAGCCGAACGTGTTGCGGATGTACACGTCCGCCGCCCTGGCGATCGGTCGTGACCCTGAGATCAGCAGCCGGGAAGGCCTCGTCTGCGTCGGCTATCGCTGGCCGTCGGAAAATATGGGAGCACCGCAGCGTGGCGCCAGGGACGCCCTGCCGACGCTCGCGGGCTGGATTTTGACGCTGGGCATCCTGGTCGTCGTGATCTCGCTGCCGTTCTATTTTATCCCGGGTACGGCGAATGTCACGGCGAACTGGCTCGGCCGGCTCGGCGAGCACGTCTTTACGCTGATCGGCTGGACTGCGGCCGGCCTGATGCTGATGGCCGTGCTGCTGCGGGTCATCGTGTATTTTCGCGACAATTACCGCGCATCGAATTACGGTATACCCGATCTCATTCAGGTCATTCGTGCCATCGACGCCGAAATCGTGCGTCAGCGTGAGAAGAGCGACAGGACGGACTGGCCGCGGGTTCAACTCTCCTTCATCGGCCACAGCATGGGTGGTTTCGTCGTCACCAACGCCATCCGTACTTTGTCCGACGTCTTTGCCGTGCCGGTCGATGCCCTGAATTCCTACGGCGCCGGCTCGCCGCCCGAACTGCGTCCCGACCCGCCGCTGAATTTGATCGGCAAAACCTTCGAGCTCAAGCGCTTCGTGCTGGCGTCGCCGGACATTCCGGCCGAGACATTGTTGTCGACGCGCGGCAATTTCCTGGCGTCGGCATTGTCGCGCTTTGACGAAGCCTATCTGTTCAGCAACGAGGGCGACGAGGTGTTGCGGCAGATATCGACGCTGGCGAATTACTTCGTGTTCCCCGCCAAGAGCAAGAACCACGGCTTTCGGCTCGGCAATGTCGAGATCCTGTCGCGCAGTTTCGGCATGATCGACGTCAACGAGCAGGATTATCTGCGGGTGCTGCGGATCGGAAATCTGACGCTGCAGCAGCTGTACGACACGCTGGAGGATGCCAGGGAGAAACGGCTCGTCGCCACCGCAGCGTCACCTGAGCAGGCTCCGCTGCCGAAGCGATTCACCTATTTTGATTGTACCGACTACATCGACCGCGACGATCCGGCCAAGCCGGACACCCGAAACAACTGGCTGGCGCTGCTGACCTTCGCGAAATGGCGCAAGAGGTACGACGCCGAGGCCAGGCTGTCATGGTATTCGCATCTCCATCTGCTCTTCGCCTATGTCGTGCATCATCAAAAGCCGAACGTACATGGCGGCTATTTCGAAGGCATGTTGTCGCAACAGCTGATCTACCGGCTTGCCTGCCTCGGTTATGACGACACGGTCCGCGCCTATGGCAGCGAAGCAGCGCTCGGCGGCGCGTGCGAGCAGAAGCAAATCCGGATGCTGGTGTCGCCAATGCTGTGGAGCAACCGCCGCGCCAACGCGTCGGTCGAACCGCCCAAACCGGCCGGCGAACCGACGCGGACCGCGAGGCAGGCCGCACCGCAGCGCGCGCCCCAGCCCGGCGCGCCGCTGTTGGTTCCCGATCTGGTCGGCAAGTCCGTTGTCGCGGCGCGCGAGGAAGTCGCGACCGTTCGCGAGAGACACATGGCGACACCGCCAGTGAGCGGTGTCGAGCCGCAGGTCCTGTTGCTGGAGATCACGAGACCGGCAGACGGCAAGCCCGCGGGAGAAGTGCTGAGCCAGACCCCGCCGGCCGGCAGTCGGCTGGCACAGCGGACGTCGATCGAAGTGGTCATTGCGAAGTAATCATTTGCGGCCGCGGCCCGCCAAATCCCGGTTCTGATTCAATCAGAACCGATGAGGTCACGCCCTCGCGGTCGCGTGCGAAAACACCACCTCGATCAGCGTGCCGGAACGGCCGCCGGTCCTGATCTGGAATTTGGCGCGGTTGGCTTCGACCAGCGCTTTGGTCAGCGACAGGTTGACCGGCGAATTGTCGCTGGACTGATCGGACGGCGCAGGCGTCCGGAACGGCTCCAGCGCTGCCGCCACCTCATTGTCGTTGAGGCCCTGGCCGGTGTCGCGGACGCGCAGCACCACCTCGCCGAAATCCGACAGCGCCGTGGAGACGATGACCTGGCCGCCGGCATTGGCGAGATGGATCGAATTGCCGATCAGGTTCAGCGTGATCTGGCGCAGCGCGCGCGCATCCGCCACCACCGGCGGCAGCATATGCGCCAGCGAGGTGCGGATGATGATGCGCTCGCGGTTGGCCTGCGGCTGCATGACGGCGACGCAGCTCTCGACCAGTTCGTTGAGGTTCTGGTTGGTGAAGGAAAGATCGAGCTTGCCGGTTTCGATCCGCGACAAATCGAGCAAATCGTTGATGATGGCGATCACCCGTTCGCCGGAGGCGCGGATGTCCTTCATGTACTCGGCGTAACGCTCGTTGCCGAGCGAACCGAAGCGCTCGCCGATCATCACTTCGGCAAAGCCGATGATGGCGTTCAGCGGCGTGCGCACCTCATGGCTGATCCGCGCGAGCACGTCGGACTTGGCGTTGGCGGCGCGATCGGTCAGCCGCCGCGCCTCGCGCAATTCGCTTTCGGTGTTTCTGACCGGCGTGAGATCGCGGAACACGGCGAAGAAGTTCGGCCCGTCGGCGCGCGTCCGCCCCATCGTCATCGCGAGCGGGATGAGGCCGCCCTTGGCGACGCGGCCGAGCGCATCGAGGCCGTGATCGAGCAGGCTCTCGACGCTGCCGGATTTGATGCTGGCGAGATAGTCGAACACCGCCTGCTGGCTCTCCGGAGCGAACAGATCGGCGAGATTGCGCTGCACGAGCTCGGCGCCGTCATAGCCGAACAGCGCTTCGGCGCTGCGGTTGGCGGAATTGATGTTGCCCTCGGCGTCGAACATCACGATGCCTTCGGCCGTGGTGTCGAGGATCGCGCCGAGTTCTTCGGCGTCGGCATGGCCGACCGCCGATGGCTCGGCGGCCGGCGGCGCTTCCGCGATCGCGGCCACAACCGCCGCGCCTTGCGCATGCGGGCCCGAAAAGATCAGCGCGAGCGCGGAGTCGCCGTCCCATGAAATCGTGTAGAGGTGGGCGTCGACGGCCTGCGGCGGCGCGTGCTGTTCCGACGGCTGGCTCGCGGAAATCGTCACCGGCGTACCGGTGCCCGAGGTGCTGGAGGCATTCGATACGCCGGGCTCGACGTAGAGCGCGTCGAGGCCGCCGGCGTCCTCCAGCGCATGCAGGCCGGCATAACCCATCTGCGCGAGAAACGCCGGGTTGGCGTAAAGCAGCCGGTCGAGCCGGTAGATCAGGATGCCGACCGGAACGAGATCGAGCAGCGCTTTGTCGCGCCTGGCTTCGCCGCGCGCGGGCGGTTCCGGCGGCGCCAGCCAATCCGGCTGTTCGCCGGCCGGCGGTTCGCTGCTCAGCTCACTTGCCGGTTCGGGCGTTTCGGATGCGGACGGCCCGACGACGGTTTCGTCGACCTCGATCGCAGGCGGCGTTGTGTCCGCGCCCATCTCGGTCTCGAGCCGCGCCGACAATTGCCGCGCAAGTTCGTTGAAGGCGCTGTTTTCGACCGGTGTCAGCGATGGCGGTTTGGCGTCGCCGATCGGGCGGAACGGCAAAACATTCTTCGGCGTTTCCGCTGGCATTTCCACGGGGGTTTCCACGGGCGTTTCCAAATCGGTTTGGTGTGAAGTCTCGGATGCTGTCGGTTCAGGCAATTTTGCAGGCGGAGCTGACGCAACGCCGGGGTCGCCGGGAACATCCGCAGCGGGCGGGGGCCCGGCGGTCAAGGTTTCCTGAGGCAAGTCTTCCCGAGGCAAGGTTTCTTCAGGCAAGGTTTCTTGTAGCGAATCTTCGGCGAGCAATTCCTGAACGGGCATGTCGTCAGCAGACGCGCCCTTTGCAGGCACGTCTTCGCCCGGCGCATCCGGGGCCGGACCTGCCTGAACGACGTCGGCCGACAGCGCCTGCGGCGCCAGCGTCGCACCAAAGAATTCATAGCGGCGCAGCGCGGCCAGCCGCGCCAGCCCGTCGAGATCGCGGCACACGCCAAAACCCCGATAGCCGGCAAAACCGCGTGCGCGGTCGAAGATCGGCAGGCCCGACAATTCGACCGGCAAACGGCCGCCGCCATCGACCGGCCAGTTCAGTGTGATGCCGCTCCAGGTATCGCGGGTGGCAAACGCCTTCATCACCCGGCCATCCGGATCGAGCCCGAAGGCTGCCGCGATGTCGCTCCACAGCCGGCCGAAACCGGCGGCGGTGCGCGCCCCGATCAGGCGCGCGAATTCGTCCGAGCCGAGCGAGAAGCGGCTCTCATGATCCATCTGCCACATGAAGCGCAGCGGCAGCCGGCGCGTATTCGGCAGCGGCTCGTCGAGCCATGACGGGGCTTTGACCGGGGCCGGTGCGGGCGTCGGCGCGGAAATTTCAGCGGCCGGTGGTGGCGGAGATTCTGCAACCGCCACAGGCTCGTCGACCGGCGCTGCTGCCGGTTCATCGGCGACGGCCTCGACGTAGGGCGATGGCTCGTGCTGCGGCACTTCGATCTCCGGCGTCACCGCCTGCTGCGGCACTTCGGATTGCGGGGAATCATCAGGCGGCGTTTGATCATACGATGTTTCGGCAACGGATGCTTCGCCGTGCAGGTTTTCGTCGCGCGCAAGATCGCGCGGCGGCATCTCGGGTTCGGCCGGCTCGTCCGCAACGACGTGTTCGGCGGCAGCTTCCGCAGCCGGTTCCTCGAATGCGTCGAACAATGCGAACTCGGCGGGTGCTTCGCCGGATAGTGCCGGCGCTTCGTAGCTTGCGTAGGGCCCATCGACGACGGGGGGGGCGACGGCCGGCGCTTCCGTTTCGGGCAATGGGGCTTCCGGCATCGGCGGTGCGGCAGGGGGCACGATCAGCGCGACCAGGCCGATGTCGGCGCCACTGCCGACGCGCTGCAGCACCATGTGGCCGATACCGACCGGCGTTTCGACGCGGCCCTGCGTCAACGCATCGGTGCGCGCTGCCTCGAGACCGGCCTCGGAGAGATTGTGAAAGCCAAGCAGCGACCGCGCCGCATCGCTGGCACCGATGAACATGCCGTCGCGGGCAAAGGCTGCGATCGGCCGCTCGATGCCCTCGACCAGCCGCTGGAGCCGTTCGACCAGCGGCATGACGCGGCCGGAGGCGTTGCCCGTCGTGACGAGGATGCCGTGGCTGCCATCGGGGAAATCGAGCCGCGAACAGCCGCAGGTCGCGAGCATGCCGGGGGATGCTCCAAAGCCGCGCAGCCGCTCCAGCCGGATCGCGCCATTTTGCGGCAGCCGGTTGGCGAGTTGCACGACTTGTCGCCGGTGCGGATCTGCCGGTCCGAAAATCTTCAGCGCGAGGGCTGCCCCGTTGGCGGCGCCGAATGCGCGGGCGCCGACCGGATTGGCCCATAGCACCCGCGTGCCGTCGGTCGACCACAGCCATGCGGGCAGGGCGCTGGTGGCGTGCAACGCCAGCCGGGGATCGCCGAGCACTTGTAACTGGAATTCCGCATTATTCATCGCAACGATATGACCGAACGGGTTGGGCTTTTCGCCCGACGATGGCTTCAGAAACCGGCGGCCAAACGATGGCAGCCTTAACGGATCGTGAGTATCGCAAGCGGGAAGCGGCAGGTCCACGGCCCGGCCACGGCAGCAGTATCCTAAGCCGAGATAACCTTAATCCGGCTGAACTGTTTGGCCGCTCTCTGCGTTGGGATGTTGCAAACCGCCATCAGGGGTCCACGATGGGGAACCGGTGGAGACGGCGTCACACCGGCGAGGTCTTTTGGCGATATCATTAAGGCAGGCTGCCGGGAACCGGGCCTGAAAAATGCATCTACCAACAAAACCGCCGACAAAACGTCCAAAAAAAAGGAGTGCGATCATGAGTGAAGATACGCGTTTCGAGATTCCAAAGGACATGAAGGCGATGGCCGAGGCGAGCTTCGATCAGGCCCGCCAGACTTTCGAGAAATTCCTGACCTCCGCCAAGGCGACCGCAGGTTCGCTCGAGGAGCGCGGCGCCACGGTTCGCGCCGGCGCCAAGGACATCAGCAGCAAGGCGATCGCCTATGCCGAAAAGAACGTGCAGGCCTCGCTAGATTATGCCCAGTCGCTGCTGAAAGCCAAGGATTTGACCGAGGTGATGCGGCTGCACAGCGAATATGTCCAGGGGCAAATGCGGTCTTTGGCGGAGCAGGCCAGCGAAATGGGCCAGATCGTAAGCAAGGCCGCGATGGAAGCCGCAAAGCCCAAAACCTGACAAAACAAGACCTGACAAAACAAGGCCTGACAAAAACTGACGCCCTTTCTGCAACCCTTGCGGTTCCCAAGCGGAACTTGCATCCATTCCGGGTCAGGTATGCGGCATTGCACTCAATTCTTCGTTGCAATGCACAAATTTGACATGATATGGGTGCTTGTTAGGCAGGCCCGCAAATGGGCACTTCCGTGAGTTTGTGTAGGTGATCCGGTTCGACGTTTCCGGCATTCTCGCTGCCGGGTGCGCAAGGGGTCACAGTGTTTCACCCCATTGCGAAGGATACATGCCATGACCAACCCCACCGATCCGTTCTCCGCCTCCGTCATCCCGTTCGAGGTCCCCGAGCAGATGCGCGCATTCGCCGAAAAGGGCGTTTCGCAGGTCCGCGACAGCTACGCCAAGTTCAAGGATGCCGCCGAGACCCATAACGGCACCATCGAGGCCGTGTTCACGACCGCCAGCAAGGGCGCCAGCGATTACTCGGCAAAACTGCTCGAATTCTTCAAGGCCAACACCACCTCCTCGCTCGACTTCGCGCAGGAGCTGTTCGGCGTAAAAACGCCGGCGGCGGTGCTGGAACTGTGGACCTCGCACGCCCGCAAGCAGTTCGAGACCCTCACCGCCCAGGCCAAGGAGTTGGCCGAATTGGGCCAGAAGGTCGCGACCGAGACCGTCGAGCCGATCAAGGCCAGCGCGTCGAAGTTTTACAAGCCGGCCGCCTGACCGATCGGCCTTTCGCTAAAAAAGGCCCGGGCCGCGCGCCCGGGCTTTTTGTTGGGGGTTGTCCCTCCGCCGTCGTCCCCGCGAACGCGGGGACCCATACGCCGCGGCCGGTGGTTTGAAACAGGCTGTTTGACGATTTTTCGTAGCCTCAACCGCCTGTGGCTATGGGTCCCCGCTCCCCGTGCGCAATTGCGCACTCGGCGGGGACGACACCGAGGAAGCCGCGTTCCGGCCTTGCCAAAGGCGGGCGTTGCACCTAGTTTCCGCCGAATTCGCGGCCCCCCTTTTTGAGGGTTTCGCAAGGATGCAGTTGTAGCTCAGTTGGTTAGAGCGCCTGTCTGTGGAACAGGAGGTCGGTGGTTCGAGCCCACCCAACTGTACCACGCCCCACATCGCTGGAATCCGCGTGCGACGCTTCCACCATGGCGCTCTGTCTACCCCTGCTTGCCAAGCTCCCGTCATTCACCCACAATTCCCGAAATCAGCGTTTGGGGATTCATCACGATGGTCCGGTTCGGGAATTTCCAGCTTGGTTCGATGCTGGCGATCGCGCTCTCGGTTTTCCTGTGGCCGGCCGCGAGCCAGGCCTATACCCCCGAACAGCAGCAAGCCTGCTCCGGCGATGCGATGCAGCTGTGCGGCGAGTTCGTTCCCGACGTTGAGCGCATCACCGCCTGCATGATCCGGAAAAAATCCCAGCTTTCGCCGGGCTGTCGGGTCTACTTCAGGCCCGACCCCGCACCGGTTGCGGTCGCGCCCGCCGGCCGGCCAATGGCGATCGCACCGGCCGCGGCGCGAAAGAAGCCGGCCAGCACCACGCAGCACAAGCCCAAGAAGCCGGCCAAGCCCGCGGCGACCTGAGGCAAGCGCACCGATTCAAGTCCCTGATCGCGCGACAGACTGACGCCTTGCGGCGGCAGGGTGCGTCGACATCTCTCCGGACAAGGAGAGTGAGATGCGTGAAGATCATCAAGCCGAGATCGACCGGCATTTTGCCTGGTTCGAAACCAAATTGCCGCCGGGGCCGGCCAGACTGGTCGGCTGGTTGCGCAAGCCGTCGTCGCGCCATGCCAGGATTCCGCTCGCCTTTCTTTTGATCGTCGGCGGCATTTTCAGCTTTTTGCCGGTACTCGGACTCTGGATGCTGCCGCTCGGACTCCTTTTGTTCGCGCAGGACGTGCCGGTGCTGCAACGGCCGATGGCGCGAATGCTCGGATGGGTTGAGCGCAAATGGGTCGCGCGCCAGCGCGCAAAAGGCGCACAGTGAAGTCAATTCAAGCGGTTAGCCCACTCCATTTGCGGTTGTGTTGCGGCGCAGGTGTGACTCAAAAAGCAGCCTTGCCGGCTAATCCGTGGCTTCTTCGCGATTACCAGTAAATTTTTCTTTCACGAATCAGCGCGCTGATTCATTTTCGCCTCCTGGGGTCAATCTGGAGGCCAAGGTATGAACGTCATTGTTTTCGCATCGCGTAAGGGGGGCTCGGGAAAAAGTACCCTGGCTGCTCATCTCGCTGCGCATGTCCATAAGGCGACGAAACCCTGTTTGATGATCGATGCCGATCCGCAGGGCTCGCTGACGCTTGTGGCACAAATTGCGTGGCACCAACGAACCGCCGATCAAGGCGGCCGTGAATTCCGTCAGCGGAATCATCGCCGCCGCCAAGCGCGACGGTATCGAATGGGTGTTCATCGACACGCCGCCGAATCTCTCGGCCGTCGTCGACGACGCCATCAAGAACGCCACGATGGTGATCATTCCGGCGCGGCCGGGCGTGTTCGACGTCAACGCGGTGCAGGAAACGATTCAGACCTGCCGCACGGCGCGCAAGCCCTATGCGGTCGTGATCAACGGCGCGCCTGCGCAGCGGGACGGCGTCGAAAGCCGTATCGTCACCATCGCGCGCGAAGCACTGGCCAAGTTCCGTGCGCCGGTGTGGAGCGGTCAGATCACCAACCGCGCCGATCTGTTGATGGCGCTCGGCAACGGCGAAGGCGCCCGCGAATATTACGCGGAAGGCCGCGCTGCAGCCGAGATCGGCAGGCTGTGGGCTGCGATCGAACGTTCGATCAAGGCGATCCGCGGTACTGCGTCGGCGTCCGGCGCGATGCACAAGCAGGCGGCGTAACAACGCCGCATCGTCTGAACTAACTAAAAGACGCGCGGGCTCCGCGCGTTTTTCTGTTGCGCGCGTTGCAAGGAAATTCATCGTCATTGCGAGGAGCGTCAGCGACGAAGCAATCCATTCCACCGTTCTCGGTGCTATGGATTGCTTCGCTTGCGCTCGCAATGACGGTCGACGGTCTCTACGCCACCATCAGCATGTAGAACACGATGACCGGCGACAGGGTCAGGATCACCGACCAGATGCCGAGCGCCCAGAGCATGTCCTCGGTGGTAAAGCCCTGTTGCTCAGGGATCATATTGTTTTCGAAATTCACGACGCGCCCCCGCGTTTTCTCGCTGTTGTGGCGACCTTGATACGCGACCGGTTTTAAAAACCCGGTCGCGATTTCGCTCGCATTTGACCACAGGTGCTACCGCGGATTAACCACGGCAACATCCAGGTTCCGCATCAGGCGATCAGCAGGTGATAGGTCACGACCGGCACGAAGCCGATCAGCATCGCCCACAGCGCGAACGACGACACCAGCAGCACGTCATGCATCCGCTGCGCGCGTTCGCAGGTCGGAAATTTGGGATCGTGAGTGATTTCGGTGTTCATTGGTCTTCCCCCCGTTTTTTATGCGGGGATATCAATAAGCCCAAAACTCTAAAGTCACGCTCGCCGCACCCTGCGACTTTGAAGCGTTGCGGTCACCGATAATTAACCAGCTCTGCTGCGGCTGGCGTGTTGTCGCCCTCTCCCCGGCAACGAACGGAGAGAGGGCGAACAGCTACGCGCGCCGCAACAGCTGCGGTGTGCGCCGCTCGATTTCCCGATCGAGCCGTGCCGCGAGTTCCGCGCTCACCTCCACCATCGGCAGGCGGACCTCGGCGCTGTCGATCAGCCCGGTCGCGCGCCAGCCAGTATTTGGCCGGCGCCGGGCTCGGCTCGGCGAACAGCAGCCGCGTCAGTTCGGCGATGCTCTCCCAGCACGCCAGCGCGCGCATCGCGGTCGCCCTGCTTCAGCAGCGTCCGACACCGATGCAAACGCTTCGGTCTCGAGATGCGCCGACAGCAGGATGGCGCCGTCGGCGCCGTCGCTGAGCGCCTCGAAATATTGCGCGTCCTCGCCGGTCAGCACGCGGAAGCCGGCCGGCCGCCGGCGCAGGAAGTCGATCGACTGCTCGCGGTCGGCGCAGCAATCCTTCATGCCGACGATGTTGCGATGTTCGGCGAGCCGCAGCAGCGTCTCGTTGGTCGAGATTGACGGCGGTGCGGTAGGGGATGTTGTAGAGCACGATCGGCCACGAGGCGTGATCGGCGAGCGCGCTCGAAATGCTGCACCAGGCCGCGCTGCGACGGCCGCGTGTAATAGGGGCTCGCGATCAGATAGCCGTCGATCGGCCACGCCGCCGTCTCATCCAGCGCATCGCGCATCTTGGCGGTGCTGGCGCCCGACAGGCCGAGGCAGATCGGCAGGTGCGTCCGGCTGTCCGGATATCTCGCTCGCGCACAGTCGCCGACCAGCCGCTCGAGTTCGCTCATGCTGAGCGTCATGCCTTCGCCCGAGGTGGCGGCGAGGATCAAGCCCGTCGACCGGGCCGGTGGCGTAGTGCCGGACCAGCCGGCGCAGGCAGGGCTCGTCGAGTTCGCCGTCGCGAAACGGCGTGACGAGCGGCAGCCACAGGCCCTGCAATCGGCTTTGCAGATCGGCTGTTGAAGGTCGGTCATTGGTCCATCTCCTTGGGGTGAGCCGGAGACGGGACCAATAAAAAAACCCCGTCCAGACGGCGGGGTTTCGGGATCGGCGATCAGGCGAAAAGTTTATCGCGCGCGTCGATCTCGGGTCCCCGGGAGGGGACCTTTTTTCGACGAAGTGCGGTGCACGAATTCGTGATCATGTGCGATGATGGTGTCGCAGCGCGCGCTTGTCAATGCGGCATGCGCGATCGGCGCAGACGAACACGGACGCAAAAAAAAGCCGGGCTCAAAAGAGCCCGGCTTAAGGTATTGGCCACGTGAGGCCGACACAATCACCTTCCAAGAGGGATTACTGAGCTTCCGCGCCACTGGAGGAGGGGGACATATGCGCAACGCGAACGCTCAGCGTGCAAACACTATGATCCCCATCGGCGCCTTGCAGCAACCGTCCGAGCCGCATGTCAGTCATGCGGAGTCCGGGGGCGGTATAAGAACGCTAATTAGGAAGCGGGATGACGAACGTCACCGCTCAGGACGGCCAGCGCTGCGCCTTGCTCACCACGAAGTCGCGGAACACCTGCACCCGCGCCACCGTCTTCAACTCTTCGGGATAGACGAAATAGGTGTCGAGCTGGATCGAGTCGGTTTCGCCGAACAGCTGCACCAGGCGGTTGTTTTCCTCGACCAGATAGTCCGGCAGCGCGGCGATGCCGAGGCCCTGCTGGCAGGCGCGCACCAGGCCGAGGATGTTGTTGACCTTGAAATAGGCCTCGCGCGGCCCCGAGCCGTTGCGGCCGGCATCGATCAGCCAGCTGCGGTTCTGCAGATGCGGCGGCACCTGCGCGTCGCTCAGCATGATGATGCGATGCGCGTCGAGGTCGTCGAGCGTGCGCGGCGTGCCGAAGCGCTTGATGTATTCCGGCGAGCAATAGGCATGGAAGCCGATCGAGAACAGCTTGCGCTGGATCAGGTCGGGCTGGGTCGGCTTGCGGGTGCGGATCGCGACGTCGGCCTCGCGCATCGACAGATCGAGATCCTCGTCGGTCACGATCAGCGAGATCCGGATGTCCGGATAGAGCGCGGTGAATTCGTCGAGCCGCGGGATCAGCCAGTTGATGCCGAGCGCCGGCGGCGTGGTGATCTTGAGATCGCCGCTCGGCCGCTCGCGGCTGTCGGTGAGCTTGGCGCGCGCCGCCTGCAACTGCATGAACACGTCATGCGCGGTGCGAAACAGCAGGTCGCCCTGTTCGGTGAGGATCAGGCCGCGGGCATGGCGGTGGAACAGCGACACCGAGAGTTCCTGCTCCAGCGCGCTGACCTGCCGCGACACCGCCGATTGCGACAGGCCAAGCTGCTCGCCGGCATGCGTGAAGCTGCCCGCTTCCGCCGCCGCGTGAAACACCTTCAGCTTGTCCCAATCCATATCCGTAAATCCGTCGCGCGTTCGAGCCATGATCTATTCCGCCGCCGCGCGATCGCTCGCGCGCAGAGCGAGGAAGCGTTCGGCTTCGAGCGCTGCCATGCAGCCGAGGCCCGCGGCCGTGACGGCCTGCCGGTAGGTTTCGTCGGCGACGTCGCCGGCGGCGAACACGCCGGGCACCGAGGTCGCGGTCGAGTTCGGCGCCACCTCGACATAGCCGGACGGTTTCAGCTTGATCTGGCCGACGACGAGTTCGGTCGCCGGCGCATGGCCGATCGCGATGAAGACGCCGTCGGCCGGCACTTCGCGTCAGCGCGCCGGTCTTGACGTTCTTCAGCCGGACATGGGTGACCTTGCCCGGATTTTCGGTGCCGCAGATTTCGTCGATCGCGCTGTCCCAGACCACCTTGATCTTGGGATGCTTGAACAGCCGCTCCTGCAGGATGCGCTCGGCGCGGAAATGATCGCGGCGATGCACGATGGTCACCTGCGAGGCGAAGTTGGTCAGGAACAGCGCTTCCTCGACCGCGGTGTTGCCGCCGCCGACCACGATGACTTCCTTGCCGCGGTAGAAGAAGCCGTCGCAGGTCGCGCAGGCCGAGACGCCAAAGCCCTTGAATTTTTCTTCCGACGGCGTGCCGAGCCAGCGCGCCTGCGCGCCGGTGGCGAGGATCACGGTTTCGGCGAGATAGACGTCGCCGCTGTCGCAGGTCAGCCGGAACGGCCGCTGCGAGAGGTCGAGCTTGGTGACGAGATCGGTGACGATCTTGGTGCCGACATGGGCGGCCTGCTTTTCCATCTGCTCCATCAGCCACGGACCCTGGATCACGTCGGCGAAGCCCGGATAGTTCTCGACGTCGGTGGTGATGGTGAGCTGGCCGCCGGGCTGGATGCCCTGGATCAGGATCGGTTCCAGCATCGCGCGCGCCGCGTAGATCGCGGCGGTGTAACCGGCCGGGCCGGAACCGATGATGACGACCTTGGCGTGAATGGGGGCGGACATGGGCAGATCCCTTTCTTCGGGGACTTTGGTCAGGACTTGAGCGGGAAGCGCCCGGAAAGGCATCGCGGCGGCGCCAAAAGTGTCAAATCCAAGTCTAGGACATCTGGCGAGCTATGCAAGAATTGCAATCCATATCAGCGAATTTTCCCCGGAACTGCGCAAAATGACGCGCTGCACGCGCAATAAAATTGCGCAAGGCGTGCCGGCTGCGCTAAGAGTGTTGCCGGCAGCGCCTGCCAAGCTCATTTGAGCCCCGTAAGCCCCAGGGAACCGGACCCGCGTGTCGAAGAATCTTGACGAAATCGACCTCAAAATCCTCACCGAAATCCAGGCCGATGGCCGAATCACCAATGTGGAACTGGCCAAACGCGTCGGCATTTCGCCGCCGCCCTGCCTGCGCCGGGTCCGGACGCTGGAGGAGGACGGCTACATCCAGGGCTATCGCGGCCTGCTGGATCCGCGCCGGCTCGGCTTCGACGTCACGGTGTTCGCCTCCGTGCATCTGTCGAGCCAGGCCGATGCCGATCTGCGCGCGTTCGAGGAATTCGTGCGCGCCGAGCCGCTGGTGCGGGAATGCTGGATGCTGTCGGGCGAGGTGGATTTCATTCTGAAATGCGTGGCGCCCGACATGGCGACGTTCCAGGATTTCGTCACCCACCTGACCGCGGCGCCGCATGTGCGCAATGTCCGGACATCGCTGGTGCTGCACAATTCGAAATACGAAGCGGCGGTGCCGCTCGATTTGAAGGTGGTCGGGTGTGACGTCGTCATTCCGGGGCGCGTCGTACGACGCGAACCCGGAATGATCGCTGCTCTCGTGCGTTCAGCTCTTCTTGCGCATCTCATCGACGCTGATCGGGCCGCCGCCTGACGTCGACAGATAGAGGCAGGCAAAGCAGAACAGGATCGCCGCGGTGCCGCCGTTGATCAGCGGCAAGAATACCGGCTCGGCGGGATTCTTGAGCATGTGCCCCATGAAATAGGCGAACGCCATTTCGCCGGCCAGGATGAACGCGACCGGGCGCGTGAACAGGCCGATCATCAGGAGTGCGCCGAGCACGAGTTCGAGTCCACCGGCCGCCATGATCAACGGAGGCGGACTGGCGAAGTAGGGCAACACCGGAAATTTGAAGATTTTAGCGACGCCATACTGAAACAGCAGCAGCCCGGTGATGAACCGGAACAGGCTGAGCGCCGTCGGTTGCCACTTCGAGAACATCTGGTCCATGTCATTTTCCCCCTTGTTTGACGCGATAAACTAGCACTTCCGCGTTACACGGTCTTCGTCACCGGCGTGCGATGTCAACACCGTGTGAATCGAATCATTCCCCGCCATCTGCGGCCGGACGGCGACGTCGCTCGCGATTGCGGCGCAGCAAGCGTTGCCCTTGAAGCGCGCGACCGGACGGCGTGGCCAGCATACATCGCATTTAGTTATAGTACATAATCATTACACATAACATGTTAACTATTGCGAATCCGGCCGTGGTTCCACTCACAATCCTGTCAGCGCGGTGTGATCGGCGGCTTGTCGGTCGTGCGCAACAAAAAAGCCGCGTGCAAGACGCGGCTTCTTTTTTCCGGTTACCCGCAAGTAACTAGCGCCACTCGACCTTGGTGATCTCGTAGGCCTTGGCGCCGCCGGGGGCCACGACTTCCACGGTCGCGCCCTTCTTCTTGCCGATCAGCGCGCGCGCCAGCGGCGAGGTGATGGAGATGCGGCCCTTCTTGGCGTCGGCCTCCGGCTCGCCGACGATCTGCCACACCGCCTTCTTTTCGGTGTCCTCGTCGACCAGCGTGACGGTGGCGCCGAACTTGACGGTGTCGCCGGAGAGCTTTGAGATGTCGATGATGTCGGCGCGCGCGAGCTTGTCTTCGAGCTCGGCGATGCGGCCTTCATTGTGCGACTGCTCTTCCTTGGCGGCGTGATATTCCGCGTTCTCCGAGAGGTCGCCATGCGAGCGCGCCTCGGCGATATGCTCGATGATGCGCGGACGGTCCTCCGACTGGCGCTTCTTCAACTCGACCTCCAGGGCGGCATAGCCGCCAGCGGTCATCGGAACCTTTTCCATCATTTCTTTTGTCCTTCGGTCGTGCGAACCGCGACGCGGCGCGCACGAGACGTTTCTTGATTCGTCAGATTCGGCCTTGATGGCCCGGAATGCGAGCCCGCCAGCCTATTAAATTTCGGCCCCGCTAAGGGCCGATACAACATCCATTCGCGCGGTGAGTTCCAGCCATATGGCTTTATTGCCAATCGTTTGGCGGGCATTTGCGCCCGGCTAACGATCAGTTTTCGGAAAAGTAGCTCTGCAGGGTGCGGACCTCAAGGTCCCCGCCCAGATAGGCGCGGATGCCCTGGGCGGCCGCCACAGCACCCGAAAGAGTGGTGTAATATGGCACTTTATGCAAGAGGGCAGCGCGCCGCAACGACCGGCTGTCGGCCAGCGCCTGCGGCCCTTCGGTGGTGTTGAAGACGAGCTGGATATCGCCATTGGTGATGGCGTCGACGATATGCGGCCGCCCCTCCAGCACCTTGTTCACCTTCTCGGTGGGAATGCCGAAGTCGGTCAGGAAACGCTGGGTGCCTGAGGTCGCCATCACCTTGAAGCCCAGCGAGTGCAGCAGCTTTACCGCATCCGCGATCCGGGTCTTGTCGTTCTCGCGCACCGAGACGAACACCGTGCCCTTGCGCGGCACGCGGGTGCCGCCGCCGAGCTGGCTCTTGGCGAACGCGACTTCGAACGAGCGGTCGATGCCCATCACTTCGCCGGTCGAGCGCATCTCCGGCCCGAGCACGGTATCGACGCCGGGGAAGCGCGCGAACGGGAATACCGATTCCTTGACGCCGACATGGCCGAGCTTGTGCTTCTTCAGATTGAAGTCCGCGAGCTTCTCGCCGGCCATGATTCTCGCCGCGATCTTGGCGACCGGCGTGCCGACCACCTTGGCGACGAACGGCACGGTGCGCGACGCCCGCGGATTGACCTCGAGCACGTAGATCTCGCCGTCCTTGATGGCGTATTGCACGTTCATCAACCCGACCACGTCGAGGCCGAGCGCCAGTTCGCGGGTCTGCCGCTCCAGTTCGGAAATCATCTGGGCGTCGATCGAATGCGGCGGCAGCGAGCAGGCGGAGTCGCCGGAGTGAATGCCGGCTTCCTCGATATGCTCCATGATGCCGACGATGAAGGTGTCCTTGCCGTCGCACAGGCAGTCGACGTCGATCTCGATGGCGTCGGACAGATAGCGATCGAACAGCAGCGGATTGGTGCCGAGCACGGTGTTGATCTGGCCGGTCTTGTCGTTGGGGTAGCGCGCCTTGACGTCGCCCGGCACCAGTTCGGGCAGGGTGCCGAGCAGATAATCGTTAAGCTGGTTTTCCTCGCGGATGATCTGCATCGCGCGGCCGCCCAGCACATAGGACGGGCGCACCACCAGCGGCAGGCCGAGATCGGCCGCCACCAGCCGCGCCTGCTCGACCGAATAGGCGATGCCGTTCTTCGGCTGTTTCAGGCGCAGCTTGTCGAGCACGCGCTTGAAGCGGTCGCGGTCTTCGGCGAGGTCGATGGCGTCGGGCGAGGTGCCAAGGATCGGCACATTGGCGGCTTCCAGCGCGCGCGCGAGCTTGAGCGGGGTCTGGCCGCCGAACTGCACGATCACGCCATGCAGCGTGCCGTTCTTGCGTTCGGTCGAAATGATTTCGAGAACGTCCTCGGCGGTGAGCGGTTCGAAGTACAATCTATCAGCGGTGTCGTAGTCGGTCGACACGGTTTCCGGATTGCAGTTGATCATGATGGTCTCATAGCCGGCGTCATCCAGCGCGAAGCAGGCATGGCAGCAGCAATAGTCGAATTCGATGCCCTGGCCGATCCGGTTGGGGCCGCCGCCGAGGATGATGACCTTCTTCTTGTCGGACGGCGCGCTTTCGTCGGCGAGCGCGCCCGCGAACGGCGATTCATAGGTCGAATACATGTAGGCGGTGGGCGAAGCGAATTCCGCCGCACAGGTATCGATGCGCTTGAACACCGGGCGGACGCCGAGCGCATGGCGCCTGGCGGTCACGTCGGCCTCGGTGGCCTCCGACAGCACCGCGAGCCGCGCGTCGGAAAAGCCCATGCCCTTGAGGGTTCGCATGCCGAACGCGTTGCCCGGCAATCCGTTGGCCTTGATCTTGGCTTCCATCTCGACGATCCCGCGCATCTCGCTGAGGAACCAGGGGTCGATCTTGCAGGAGGTGAAGATCTCGTCATTGGTCCAGCCGAGCCGCATCGCCTGCGCCACCTGCAACAGGCGATCCGGCGTCGGGGTGCCGAGCGCCGCGCGGATCGCATTCTTGTCGTCGCCGCGGCCAAGCCCCTCGATCTCGATTTCGTCGAGGCCCGTGAGGCCGGTTTCGAGACCACGCAGCGCCTTCTGCAGGCTCTCCTGGAAGGTGCGGCCGATCGCCATCACTTCGCCGACCGATTTCATCGACGTCGTCAGCGTGTGCGAGGCGCCGGGAAATTTTTCGAACGCAAAGCGCGGAATTTTTGTCACCACGTAATCGATGGTCGGCTCGAACGAGGCCGGCGTGGCGCCGCCGGTGATGTCGTTGGCGATCTCGTCGAGCGTGTAGCCGACCGCGAGTTTGGCCGCGACCTTGGCGATCGGAAAGCCGGTGGCCTTGGAGGCGAGCGCCGACGAGCGCGACACCCGCGGGTTCATCTCGATCACGACCATGCGGCCGTCGGCCGGATTGACGCCGAACTGCACGTTGGAGCCGCCGGTCTCGACCCCGATCTCGCGCAGCACCGCCAGCGAGGCGTCGCGCATGATCTGGTATTCCTTGTCGGTCAAGGTCAGCGCCGGCGCCACCGTGATGGAATCGCCGGTATGCACGCCCATCGGATCGAGGTTCTCGATCGAGCAGATGATGATGCAATTGTCCTTCTTGTCGCGCACCACCTCCATCTCGAACTCTTTCCAGCCGAGCACGCTCTCCTCGATCAGGACTTCGTCGGTGGGGGAGGCGTCGATGCCGCGTTCGACGATCTCGATGAATTCGTGCTTGGTGTAGGCGATGCCGCCGCCGGTGCCGCCCATGGTGAAGGACGGGCGGATGATCGCGGGCAGGCCGATGTCGTCGAGCGCGCGCAGCGCGTCGGGCAAGTTCTTGGTCTGGATCGAGCGCGGGGTCTCCAGCCCGATCCGGGTCATGGCCTCGCGGAAACGGCCGCGGTCTTCGGCCTTGTCGATGGCGTCGGCGGTGGCGCCGATCATCTCGACGTCGAACTTTGCCAAGCGTGCCCTGCTTGCGCAGCGACAGCGCGCAGTTCAGCGCGGTCTGGCCGCCCATGGTCGGCAGCAGCGCAAAGCCGCCAGGAATGACGTAGCGCTCCTTCTCGATGATCTTGGCGACGATTTCCGGCGTGATCGGCTCGATATAGGTCGCATCCGCCAGCTCCGGATCGGTCATGATCGTCGCCGGGTTGGAATTGACGAGGACGATGCGGTAGCCCTCTTCCTTCAGCGTCTTGACCGCCTGGGTGCCGGAATAATCGAATTCGCAGGCCTGGCCGATCACGATGGGACCGGCGCCGATGATCAGGATGGTCGAGATGTCGGTTCTTTTGGGCATCAGGTCTCACGGACTGGAATTTGGGCACAAAAAAAGGGCGCGCCGTCGCGCGTCCCTTGAGCCATAGCGGGAGGTTACCCTCGCGCGCGGGGTGGTCTTTAGACCAGATTCCGCACCCGCGAAACCCCCAAAAAGCCCCCATCAACCGGCAATTTGGGGGTGATTCTGGCGTCCGCCTTTTGCCCGGGCTATGGGAGTTTGCAGTCCGTCTACGCTTTCGCTTTGCTCAAGCTACGCCGGACACGCTTTGCCCTGCCGGCCCGCCGTGGCTGCGCCACGCGTAGCCCGCAGGGCAAAGCGTGGAGGCCCGGCCTGGATTTGAACCAGGATAAAGAGCGATGCACCGCTCTCGCGTAGGAAGCTTTCCGCCACCGGGCCGCGGCGATCATCGCCGATCACGCCAGGCGTGAGCCACGTTTACCCTTTATTAACCCTAACCGGCCTGGTCGAAGGCCTGCCGCGCCACAAACGTCATCCGCCATGGATTGTGCCCGATATTGACGTGGGCGCGCGAGGCGGTGAAGCCGGCGGCGGCGAGCTTTGGCGATCATCTCGCTTTCGCCGTAGCGCTGCAGGCCGACCCGCGTGCGCAATTGCCGGTAGTCGGACAGGGCCGTGCTGGCGAGCCCGTAAAACGCGTCCTTCAGAAAACCGTGGGTGGCCCGCGAATTTCAACAGCGCCAGCACGTCCCTGACCATACCGACCTCGGGCCGCAGGATATCGCCGAGCACCAGTCGTCCGGTGGGTTTGAGCAGCCGGCGGATGACGGCGAGAGCGGAATCCAGCTCAGCCGAGGTCATGTATTGCGCGACCGAATTCATGATGACGAGGTCGAGCGATTTCTCGTCCATGTTTCTGCAGATCGTCCAGCGAGCGGACGCGGATCTTGGTGTTGGGCGCAAAGCGCGCGATCAGCCGGCCGCGGACGCCGGGCGCAGGCTCGGCGAGATAGAGCTTGCCGCAGGCCTCCGCCACCTTGGCCGCGGACAGCGCCTCGCCGCAGGCATAGTCCAGCACCACCGCGTCCGGCGAGGAGATGTAGCCGATGATGTCCTTCGCGATCAGCTGGAAATGCAGGTCGCGATGCAGCTTGCTCGCATAGATCGTATGCGTGGAATCGTAATAGTCGATCCAGTCATCCATGCGTGCAGCGTCCGGCAAATCAGGGGGCCGGCGGAGAGGAACCGGCGGGTTCGTGATGCGTTAGGTGGTTCGGCGGCGAATGTCCAATGCCCCGATTTCCGGTTTCCTAACAGGAAGGTCCAACGTGAGCAAAGCAAAGTCTGAAAAAGTTTCGTCCGATCTCGATACGCCGACCGACCTGCCGCAGGCCACGGTCGACAAGATTTCGGCGTCGCTCAATACGCTGCTGGCCGATGCCTTCGCGCTCTACCTGAAGACCAAGAATTTCCACTGGCACGTCAGCGGCCGGCATTTTCGCGATTATCATCTGATGCTGGATGAGCAGTCGGACGCGATTTTCGCCACCACCGACCAGCTCGCCGAACGCGTCCGCAAGCTCGGCGGCACCACGCTGCGCTCGATCGGGCAGGTCGCCAAGCTGCAGACCATCCAGGACAATAACGAGGCCTATGTCCCGCCGCGCGAAATGCTGCGCGAGTTGATGGAAGACAACAAGCACGTCGCGGCCGCGATGCGAAAGGCGCACAAGCTCGCCGACGATCACGAGGATTCCGGCACCGCCGGCCTGCTCGAGACCTTCATCGACGAGACCGAGCGCCGCACCTGGTTCCTGTTCGAAGCCAGCCGCGCGGAGGGCAGCAACGCGGCGTAACCTTGGAAACGAGGCTCGCGGTAGGCTTCCCGGGGCCGGCGCCTTGCGCCGGCTCCATTCGCAGCCTGCTGCGGCTAGCGCGCGCGAGTTCGGAACGACCGCAATATTCTGGTTAGTCCAACGCTCGCCGCTTGCAGTTCTTCGAAATGGATCTTCGAAAGCGTCTGCAATCTCTGTTCGCCCTTTTTTGTCAGGTTGACCAGAATCCGCCGGCTGTCCTCGTCGTCGACGATCCTCCGCAGCAGGCCGGCCTTGGTCATTCGGTCCACCAGCTCGACGGCCGTGTGGTGCCGGACCAGAAGGTATTGTGCCAAATCACCCACGGACACGGGCTCCGCACAGGAAAAGCCCTTGATGGCCAGGAGCGCCTGGTGCTGCTGGGGCGCAAGCCCGGCCCTGCGTGCGGTGGCCTCGCTGAACGACAGAAACTTTCGCAGCTGAAAACGAAACTGCGCAAGGGCTCCGTAATCGACGACATGAGCCGGGCCCTTGGCGGGCGTTTTGACCTTACGGACGGGCGCGTTGCGCCGACCATGCCGTTTCGACTGAAGCATCCGGCGCTCCGCGTGGGCGATGACGATGAGGCGCCATAGCACCCGTGGACGCGGTGGTTATAGCACCGGTGGATACCCGCGCCTACCTGCGGGGACTGCAAGATGCTGGTGCTCCGCCGCCCGGAACACCGAGCGGATCAGCGGCCGCTCGATTTCAATATCTTCACCAGCAGACTCTGGAAGGCGACGGGAATTCGGGTGTTCTTTCGTCGGGTCGATCGTTCCAGCGCCTCCGCGATTTCCGTCCCCATGAACTCCCCGCTGGAGGACTTTGCGATGATATCCCGCCACATCGCCGATAATGATTTTCCGGCGTGAAGGGGCCGCCGGATGACCACGCCCTGCGATTTCGCCCATCGGATAATCTCATCGATGGTTTGAGGGCCGCAGTTCCGGGCGACCAGAAGATCCCCGAAACTGAGCGCCCGCAGCAGCTTGCCGGACGGGATCCACCGTCCCTTCGGCGGATTTTCTCCCGACAGCTCGACCGCCAACGCCTTCAGGACATTTTCGGCGCGAACGCTCAACCCGTCACGTTGCGGGACCGGCGGAACGCCCCCTTGCATCGAAGAAACATTCTCCGGTCCGGTCCTGAGGGCGGAACCGATCGCAGATTCCGGCCTTTTGCCGTCACGGGAGACGATGGCGGGCGCTGCACGGCCGCCGGTCGCGTCCATCCCGGCGCTTCTTCGCCAGGATCTGCGCGCTGTTGTGTTCGTGGCCTTCGAGGTGAGCATTTCGCTTCCGTCGGCGGTATTGTGCGTCGCACAGCGGCGTTGCTGATCGCCGCTGCGCCGGAGGCTATAGCCTATAGTTCTATACATATCGTAATGCGATATGAATTTATCCATTTCGTCTTCGACGAAAGTGAAATTGACAGACCGGCGCGAAGAGAATTTCTAAGGGAACAAAGGCGCGCTACCTGTCGGTGCGCTCGAGCGCCGTGCGCGGCTGATTGCCTGATCTGACCGCAACCTGACGCACTTACAAAAAATGTTTGGGAGGAGTATCGGCCATGCCCCGCAAATTGATTGAACAGGACGTGAATAGGACCGTGTCGCGTCGCACGCTGCTGCAGGCCGGCGCGGGCCTCATTGGTGGCGCGTTGCTTCCGGGGACCATGGTGGGGCGGGCGCTTGCCGACGATCATCCGGCGATCGGCACCTATCCGGGCGGCGCTTCCGGCTCCTCGGTGTTCATCGGCATATCCGTGCCGCGCACCGGCACTTACGCGCTGCAGGGCGAAGACGAACTCAAGGGCTACCAGCTCGCGATCGAGCACATCAACAGCGGCCACGAACTGATCAAGAAGATCTCTCCGAAGACCACCAAGGGCGTGCTCGGCAAGGAAGTGAAATTCGGCGTCGCCAATTCCGGCGCCAAGCCCAACGAGGCGGTGCAGGCCGAGCAGCGTTTCATCACCGAGAACAAGGCGGTGCTGATGACTGGCTCGACGTCGAGCGCAGTCGCCGTGGCGCTCAACAAGCTCGCGCAGCGCGAGAAGGTGCTCTACGTCGCCGGCATCTCCGGATCGAACGATACCACCGGCAAGGACTGCGTCCGCTACGGCTTCCGGCAATGTTTCTATGGACAGACCGCCGCGGCCGCGATCGGCCCGATCGTCGTCAAGACCTTCGGCAAGGGCAAGAAGGCCGCCTATCTGACGCCGGATTACACCTATGGGCACACCGTCACGAAATCGATGCAGGATTATCTTGCGACCGCCGGCTGGACCACCACGACCGACCAGGTCGCGCCGCTCGGGGCGCCCGACTATTCCTCGTATCTGCTCAACATCGCCAATTCCGGCGCAGACGTGCTGCTCAATGTCAACTGGGGTCACGACGCGGTGCTGTCGACACAGCAGGCAAAGCAGTTCGGCATTTTCGACAAGATGAAGCTGGTCGTGCCCTATCAGACGCCGTTCCTCGCCCGCGAGGCCGGTGGCGACCTGATGTCGGGCGTCTATGCCGCCACCGACTTCTGGTGGACGCTCGAAGACAAATATCCGCTCGCCAAGATGTTCGTCGAGGCGTTCGACAAGAAGTACGGCTACAAGCCGGAATGGGGCGCCAACAACGCCTACATGGAGTTCGCGCTGTGGGCGGAGGCGGTGGAAAACGCCGGCAGCTTCTATCCGCCTGACGTCATCAAGTCGTATGAGGCCGGCCGAAAGATTCAATCGACCGTCGGCGAGGTCTACTTCCGCAAGGAGGACCACCAGCTCGTGCGGCCGGTGATCATCGTCAAGGGCAAGGCTCCCAAGGAGATGAAGAACAAGGAGGACTATTATGACGTCGTCGAGATCGTGCCCGGCGAAGGGCTAATGCAGAAGCCGGACGCGTTCGGCTGCAGTCTCGGCGACTACACGTGAGCGACACCTGAACTTCGGCGCCGCGGGACCTGAACTTTCCGCGGTGCCGCTTTTCGTTAGCGTTTTGTGGGATGACCGGCCCGTCCAGCAGCCAGGTTCTATGACTGTCTTTTCATGATCAATTGGCCGAATTTTGTCTCGCAGCTGTTCAACGGGTTGGCGCTCGGCGCATTGCTGGCGCTGATCAGCTCGGGGCTGACAATTATCTATGGCACGCTCGGCGTGCTCAATCTCGCGCACGGCGCGATGTTCATGCTCGGCGGCTACGCCGGCTACGTCGCCTATGATTACACCGGCTCGTATATCGCCGCCCTGGTCGCCGGCGCGGTGTTCGTCATGCTGCTCGGCGTGGCGATGGAGCGGGTCATCATCCGGCACTTCTATCACCGTCCGCACGAAGACCAGCTGCTCGTTACCTTCGGGATCGGCATCTGCATGGTCGAAATCGTGCGTCTTTTCTTCTCCAGCCAGTCGAGGCAGGTGCCGCCGCCGCCGTTTCTTCAAGGCATCACCTCGCTCGGCTTCATGTATTACCCGACCTACCGCCTGGCGGTCGTCGGCATCGTCGCGGTCGCGCTCGGCTGCCTTTTCCTGGTTCTTTACCGCACCCGGCTCGGCATGATCGTGCGCGCCGGCATCGAAGATGCCGTGATGGTGGATTCGCTCGGCATCAACGTCCACCGCGTCTTCATGATCGTATTCGGGATCGGTGCGATGGCGGCCGGTTTCGCCGGGATCGTCAACGCGCCGGTCGCTTCGCTGACCCCGGGGGTCGGCGACGACATCCTGGTTGAAACTTTCGTGGTCGTGGTCATCGGCGGCGTCGGCTCCTTTCCAGGCGCTGTTCTCGGCGGCCTGATAGCCGGCGAGATCGTCAGCGTGACCTCGATGTTCAATCCCGGTTACGCCTATGTGATGCTGTTTGCGGTGATGACGCTGGTCCTGGTGGTGCGGCCACACGGACTGCTTGGCGTGCAGGGCCGCGAATGAACCCGGTTGCCTGATGCTCAAACAACGCCCGTTCCTGATCGAGACGCTGACGGCGATCGGCCTGATCGCCGCGCCGTTCCTGCTGCCGCATCTCGGCTTCGCACCCAACACCGTGAACCGGATCCTGGTCTGGGGCCTGTTCGGTATCGGCTTCGACATCCTGTTCGGCTTTACCGGGCTATTGTCGTTCGGCCAATCGGCCTTCTACGGCACCGGCGGCTTCGTCGCGGCCTACCTTCTTACCCAGGCGGGATTTCCGTACGTCGTTCTGGCGCTGGTCATCGGCATGGTGGCGGCGGCCGCGGTTGGCTATCTGGTCGGGCTGATCGCGCTGCGGCGCACCGGCATCTACTTCGCCATGATCACGGTGGCGATCGCGGAAGTATTCTTCTTCGTCGAGTTCAATCCACTCTCGAACTGGACCGGCGGCGAGAATGGTTTGCCGGGCGTGCCGACGCCGAGCTTCAATCTCGGCTTCACCACGATTCACTTCACCAGCGGCTGGTCGCTCTACCAGTTCCTGGCGCTGTGCTACTTCATCGGTATCGTGATCGCGCTCAGAATCGTGCGCTCGCCGGTCGGCGCGATCCTGAGCGCCATCCGCGACAACCCGCTGCGCGCGACGGCGGTCGGTCATGACATCCATGGCTACAAGCTCGCAGCCTTCGTGATCGCGGCCGCCTATGCCGGATTCGCCGGCGGTCTGCTCGGCGTGCTGCAAGCCTTCATGCCGCCCGACGCCTTTACGTTCGATACCTCGGGTCAACTCGTGATGCAGACCGCGATCGGGGGCAGGGGCACGCTGTTCGGTCCGCTGGTCGGGGCGACGATCTGGCTCTTCCTGCAGGATTTCCTGCAGGCGGCCCTCGGGCTCGGCGCGGCCTGGAAGCTGGTGCTCGGCATCGTCTTCGTGCTGCTGGTCTGCTTCCTGCGGCGCGGCATTGTCGGCGGCCTCGAGGATCTCTACGGCTGGATCTTTGCGAGGCGCGCAAAAGATTCCGACACGACGGAGCCGGTTGCTGAGCCCGGTGCCGGCGCTGCGGGCAAACCGAAAGCTGCGGAAGCCGTGGTCGTCGCCGCGATGGCGGCGCGGCGGCGCGGGAGTGAGGGCCATACCGGTCCGATCCTGCAGGCGAGCGGCCTGACCAAGCGCTACGGCGGCCTCGTCGCCAACAGCGATATCGATTTTATGGTCAATCACGGCGAGCTGCGCGGCATTATCGGTCCCAACGGCGCCGGCAAGTCGACGTTCTTCAAGATGCTGACCTGCGAAATCCCGCCGACCTCGGGCAAGATCATGTTCGAGGGCCGCGATATCACCGGCATGAACGTCACCGGCGTCTGTCAGCTCGGCTTGACCAAGAGCTACCAGGTCAACCAGCTGTTCACCGGCCTGACCGTCCGTGAAAACGTCGTCATCGCCGCACTTGCCGAGCGGCGCGGGAAGTTCAAGCTCGATCTGTTCCGCAGCCTCGACAACATCCCGGGTCTGAACGAGCTGGTGGAATGCACACTGGACCTGGTCAATCTGTCGTCACGGCCCGATACGCCGGTGTCGCAACTGGCCTACGGCGAAAAGCGGCGGCTGGAAATCGGCCTGGCGCTCGCCACCTCGCCGAGCCTGCTGCTGCTCGACGAGCCGCTCGCCGGCATGAGCCCGCGCGAGCGGGTCGAGACCGTCAAGCTGCTCAAGTCGATCAGCCGGGGCCGCACCATGATCATCATCGATCACGACATGGATGCGCTGTTCGAGATGGTCGAGCGCGTCACCGTGTTGCAGGAAGGCCGCGTGCTGGTCGAAGGGACGCCGGAGGAGATCAAGAACAACGCGACGGTGCAGGAAGCCTATCTCGGCGGTGTGCATGGAGTGCTCGCTGCATGAACTTGCTCGAGGCCGAAGGCCTGAACAGCTATTACGGAGATTCGCACATCCTGTTCGATGTCTCGCTGCGCGTCGGGCGCAACGAGGTCGTGGCGCTGCTTGGCCGCAACGGCGCCGGCAAGAGCACGACCCTGAAGAGCCTGATGGGCGTTCTGACGCCGCGTACCGGCAAGGTGATGTTCGACGGCGCCGATATCGCCGGCCGAAAGAGCCACGCCATCGCCCAAGCAGGCATGCAGCTCGTGCATGAAGAGCGCCGGATTTTCGGCAGCCTCAACGTCGAGGAAAATCTGGTTCTGGCAGGCCTGACCGCGTCGAAGCGCTGGCCGCTCGACCGCATCTACGGATGTTTCCGCGGCTCAAGGAGCGGCGCGGCAGCCGCGGCACGGATTTGTCCGGCGGCGAGCAGCAGATGCTGGCGATCGCACGCGCGCTGGTGCGAGACCCCAAGATACTGTTGCTGGACGAGCCGTTCGAAGGGCTGGCGCCGGTGATCGTCCGCGATCTGATGACGGCCTGCCGCGATCTTGCCGCGGCCGGCCAGACCATCGTGCTGGTCGAGCAGAATCTGGCGGCGACGCTGGCGCTGGCGCAACGCGTCTACATCATCAACAACGGGCACATCGTTCACGAAGGCCCGGCACAGGAAATCAAGGCGCAGCCGGAAATTCTGCAGCGCTATCTCGGTGTTTGACGGAGTGCGATCGTGATCTAGGAGCAGCTCTGTGGACGAGAGCATCTCGGCGCCATTCATTCGCAACCCGATTGCAACTTCGTTGCTGATGGCGGGGATACTGTTCGTCGGCCTGGTGGCATACCCGCTGCTTCCCGTTGCACCGCTGCCGCAGGTCGATTTCCCGACCATCCAGGTCACCGCCAACCTGCCCGGCGGGAGCCCTGAAACCATGGCTGCCTCGGTTGCCCAGCCGCTGGAACGGCAGTTCGCGCAAATTCCAGGGATCGCGCAGATGACGTCGACGAGTTCGCTCGGATCGGCGGCGGTCACCATTCAGTTCGAACTCAATCGCAGCATCGACGGCGCGGCCAACGATGTGCAGGCGGCCATCAACGCCGCCGGAGGGCAGCTCCCGAAAAATCTGCCGAACCCGCCAACCTACCGCAAGATCAATCCGGCCGATTCTCCGATCCTGCTGTTGTCGGCGACATCGGACACCTTGCCGCTCACAGAAGTCAGCGATGGCACCGATGCCCAGCTGGCGCAGCAGATCAGCCAGATTTCCGGCGTCGCCCAGGTGTTCATCGGCGGCCAGCAAAAGCCCGCGATCCGGATTCAGATCGATCCGGCCAAACTGGTAGCAAAGGGGCTTTCGCTGGAGGATGTGCGCAACCAGATTGCGATGGCGACCGTCGACAGCCCGAAGGGCAACATCGACGGCGTCACGCGCGCCTACACGATCTACGCCAACGATCAACTGCTGGATCCGAAGGCGTGGAACGACGTCGTCATTGCCTACCGCAACGGTGGACCGTTGCGGATCAGGGATATCGGCAGGGCGGTTTCCGGGCCCGAAGACGTCAAGCAAGCGGCCTGGGCCGACGGCAAGCGCGGCGTATTCCTCGTTATCTTCAAGCAGCCCGGTGCCAACGTCATCGACACCGTCGACCGGATCAAGGCGCAGCTGCCGAGATTGATCGCGGCAATTTCGCCCGCCATCAAAATCAAGATCATCAGTGACCGGACCCTGACCATACGCGCCGCCGTCGAAGACGTTCAGCTGACGTTGCTGGTGACCATCGTGCTCGTGGTCATGGTGATATTCGTCTTCTTGCGAAGTGCGTGGGCGACGATCATTCCGAGCGTCACCGTTCCGCTGGCCCTGCTGGGCGCCTGTTCCCTGATATGGGCATTCGGCTACACGATCGACAATCTGTCGCTGATGGCGCTGACGATTGCGGTCGGATTCGTGGTCGACGACGCCATCGTCATGCTGGAAAACATCACGCGTTATATCGAGAGCGGCGAGCGGCCGCTTGCGGCTGCCTTCAGGGGCGCCCGGGAAATCAGTTTTACGATCGTGTCGATCAGCGTCTCGCTGGTGGCGGTGCTGATCCCGCTGCTGCTGATGGGTGGCATCATCGGGCGATTGTTTCGCGAGTTCGCGGTCACGCTGGCGATGGCGATCTTCGTCTCGCTGATCGTTTCCCTGACGCTGACCCCGATGATGGCTTCGCGCTTCCTGCGCGCCCGCGGCGAAACGCGGCATGGCCGGATTTATCTATGGAGCGAACGTGGTTTCGACGCGATGCTCCGTGCCTATGAGCGGGGCCTGGATCGGGCGCTGCGGTGGAAATTGACGACGCTCTGCATCTTCTTCGCGACACTGGGATTGTCGGTCTATCTGTTCGTCATCATTCCCAAGGGCTTCTTTCCGCAACAGGACAACGGCTTTCTCACCGCAACGTCCGAGGCCGCGCAGGACATTTCCTTCGCCGACATGAAGCGGCATCAGGAGGAGCTCGCCGCCATCGTGCAGCATGACCCCGACGTGGCGAGTATAGCCATGTTCATCGGCGGCGGAGGCAGCGCCCTCAACACGGGCCGTATGTACATTACCCTGAAGCCGCGCAACGAGCGCAAATCCAACGCACAGCAAATCATCGCGAGGTTGCGGCCGCAGGCCGACAGGGTTGAGGGCGCGAGGCTGTTCATGCAGGCTTCGCAGGACGTTCGGCTGGGCGGCCGGGCGACACGAACCCAGTTCGAGTTCACGCTGCAGGATGCCGACCTTGCCGAGCTGAACGAATGGGCACCGAAGATCCTGGCCCGGATGCAGAAATTGCCCGAGTTGCGCGATGTCGCGACAGATCAGCAAACCGAGGGTACGACGGTGATGCTGACTATCAACCGCGACACCGCATCGCGCTTCGGCATCCAGCCGCAATTGATCGACGACACGCTGTACGACGCGTTCGGTCAGCGTCAGGTCGCGCAGTATTTCACCCAGCTCAACAGCTATCACGTGATCCTGGAAATCCTGCCCGAGCTCCAGGGCAAGCTCGACACGCTCGACAGGATCTACATCAAATCGCCAACGACCGGCGATGAGGTGCCGCTGTCCGAGTTCGCAAAGTGGACCAGCGTGCCGGTCCGCCCGCTCTCGATCAGCCACCAGGGCCAATTCCCGGCGATCACGATCAGCTTCAACCTCGCCCAGGGCGTGGCGCTCGGACAGGCGACCGACGCCGTGCAGAAAGCCATGGCCGACCTCGGCGCGCCCGGTACGCTCAATTCGAGCTTCCAGGGTACGGCGCAGGCGTTCCAGCAATCACTCGGCACCGTTCCGCTGCTGATCCTGGCCGCTCTCGTCGTGGTCTATCTGATCCTCGGGATCCTCTATGAGAGCTACATCCATCCGCTCACGATTTTGTCGACCCTTCCTTCGGCCGGCGTCGGCGCGCTCGCGATACTAATGGCATTTGGCTACGACTTCAGCCTGATCGCATTGATCGGCATCATTCTCCTGATCGGCATCGTCAAGAAGAACGGGATCATGATGGTCGATTTTGCGATCTCGGCCGAACGCGACGAGCATCTTTCTCCGGAACAATCGATCCGAAAGGCCGCGCTGTTGCGGTTTCGCCCGATCATGATGACGACGATGGCGGCCATGCTCGGCGGTGTGCCGCTGATGCTGGGTACCGGCACCGGAGCGGAGATCCGTCAGCCGCTCGGCTACGCCATGGTTGGCGGCCTGATCGTCAGCCAGGCGTTGACGCTGTTTACGACGCCGGTGGTGTATCTTTATCTCGACAGCCTTTCCAACCTGTTGGGGCGCTGGATGCGAACCGGGACACCCGATGGTTCCGGGTCCGCAACGGAGGATGAGTCGCAGAAACACGCGGCGGAATAGTTTGCCACGGGTGAGGGGCTTGTCTCCGCGGATAGAGACCCCTCATCCGGCGCTTCGCGCCACCTTCTCCCACAAGGGGAGAAGGGACGAGGGCGCCGCCGGCGCCGAAGCGCCGCCGTTCCGTCACCTTCTACTGCGCCGAGATACCTACCGTCGCTTGCGACTTCACGACCGGCGGGGGATTCCATTTCCCGGTCAGCGCCTCCGACTTCGGGCTGTAGAGGCGCATGGTCAGGTTGAAGGCTCCCTTCGGGGCCGGAAGCCAGTTGGCCTCGAGATCCTTGCCGGGACTTTCGTTCTGGAAGTAGAGATCGAGCGATCCATCCGGATTGTATTTGAACGGCATCCAGCTGGAGACGGCGAAGCGGTTCAGCGCGTTGCCGACCTGGAAGCCGTCCTGATCGTACAGCGTGATCGACCAGAACGCATTGACCGGCGGGGTCGCGCCTTTCGCAAAGCTGATGGTGTATTTGTTGGCGCCATCGAGCGGCTTGCCGGATTCGTCACCGACATTGAACGGATAGATGGCGTCATCGACCAGATTGGCGCCGAGCCCGACCTGCGAAACGATGGCCCGCTTCAAATAATAGTTGCCGTAGACGCCCATCGTATCGGTGTTCATCGACCAGCCGTTGGCAACCCGCGCCAGCGTCGGCGTCTTCCAGGCCATCAGCTTCCGCCCGTCCTGCGGCGCCGTCTCCAATGCGCGTTGCACGACCGGATCGAGCTTGCCGATATCAAAGCTCTTGCCGGGCTCGATGCCGATCTTCTTCATCTGCGCGACGATCGGCCCGTCGGTGACATGCGGCGGGTTAACCTTGAGCAGCTCGGCGGCATAGGCGAAATAGACGCCCGCCGTCATGGCATCGACCTGGAGTTTTGGCGGCGTCTTCATGTCGACGCTGGGGTCGGGCTTGAAGTCGATCGCTTGGGGCGCCTTGCCAAAATCGGAAAGCGGCGTGACTTTATAACCCGCCTGGATCTTGTGAACCGCATCATAATCCTGCGGGCCGTCCGTCTTGGTGCGGCCGATCACCCAGACATAGGGCGTCGGCGCGTCGATGCGCTGGGTGTCGGCCGGAAGCTTGAGCTCCTCGGCAAACCTGTCGCGCAAGTCCGGCCGCCAGCCCGTGGGCGCGATCAGAAAGGTCTGCGCCCTTGTGCCGGTCGTTCGCCAGCCCGGCGAGGCAAACACATCGCTCCACATGTCGAGCATCGGCATCAGATAATAGCGCCCATCGGTATCGGGAACCGTGAGGACGGCGGGCTCCTTGGTCATGTCCAGCCACGCGATGGAATACAGCGTGTCGAAGTTGGAGCGCACGACACCCTTGAAATCCGCCGGCGGGTATTCGGGCACGTTGACGAACATGTTCATCGGGCCCTTGCCGAATTCCTTGCCCGGTTCGACGTTGGTGAGTTGCTTGCGCGTCACATCCATCGACAGGATGGAGTAGAAATAGACATAGGCGTCGACCGCGATCGCGTGCGCCTCCTGTTCGGTGACGGCGGGTGCCGCTTGGGCCAGCGCCGCAGGCGCGACCGCGGCGCCCAGGCAGAGAGACAATGTCAGCGTCAGAATTCCTCGAAACATGTCGAATCCTCCTTTTCTGATGTGAACCGCCGTGATTTGTGATCCGTTTTTGTCCGCCTTCTCCGGATTGGACGCGCGCGAGAATCAAGCATGCAACAGAGCATGCAACGCCGGCTGCACAACACGCCGTACGACGCATGCAGGATCGAACAGGAATGATTGGGAACCGATACTATCAAGCCAGGGTTTGAAGGGCGTTTTCGGCTACCTCCACGAGCATCACCCTAGCACAAGCGAAAACTGAGGACCAGAGACGGTCATCATCCGCCGCCGCCATTTGGCCGCGCCGCAGGCGAGCGGGCGGATCTATTCCCGCAAGATTTTTGGCGCCTTTAATGATCTCGCACCATCGCGACGCGAACGGCCTATAGCACGTTGAGCGGCACTTTCAGGAACCGGGTTCCGCCGGCGCCCGGAACCGGAAGCTGGCCAGCCTTCATGTTGACCTGCAGCGACGGAATGATGAGTCTCGGCATATCCAGCGTCCGGTCGCGCGCCTCGCGCATCGCGACGAATTCGTCCTCGGTGATGCCGTCGCGCGCGTGAATGTTGTGGGCGCGCTGCTCGGCGACGGTGGTTTCCCAGCGGATGTCGCGGCCGTTCGGGCCGTAGTCGTGGCACATGAAGAGACGGGTTTCGTCGGGCAGCGAGAGCAGCCGGCGGATCGATCGATAAAGCGTGCGGGCGTCGCCGCCGGGGAAGTCGGCGCGCGCCGAGCCGCCGTCCGGCATGAACAGCGTGTCGCCGACGAAGGCGGCGTTGCCGATCACGTGCGTCATGCACGCCGGCGTGTGGCCGGGCGTATGCAGGGCGAACGCCTTCATGGCGCCGATCCGGTAGCCGTCGCCGTCCCCGAACAGGCGGTCGAACTGGCTGCCGTCGCGGCGAAATTCCGTGCCTTCGTTGAAAACCTTGCCGAACGTCTCCTGCACGATGGCGATGTCAGCGCCGATGCCGATCTTGCCGCCGAGCTTGCCCTGGATGTAGGGCGCGCCGGAAAGGTGGTCGGCGTGAACGTGGGTTTCGATCAACCACTCCAGGCTGAGGCCGCGCTGCGCGATGAGCGCGATGATCTTGTCGGCTGAATCATAGGCGATGCGCCCCGCGGCGTAGTCGATGTCCATCACGGCATCGATCACGGCGCAGGCGTTCGAGCCGGGGTCCTTGACGACGTAGCTGACCGTGTTGGTCGCGGCGTCGAAGAACGGTGTGACCTCGGGTTTGACGGAAAGGTCGACGTTACACGGAATGGCTGACATCGAGTGCTCCTCCGGTCGGATGATTGCGCGGGCGACAGGCGGTCGTCGATCGCCAAGCGGCGAGCGCGCGAGTGATGGTCATTCACTCCCGACTTTCGGGCGGCGGGATAAGCGCGCGCAAATCAAGTGAAGGCGCAGCCGTCCCGAAGGCCGAGCTTCTTGAATACAATCGCCGCGGGGCACCATCCGGTGAACGACGCCTGGATCATGTTCAGTCCCGCGAATGCCGTCAGCAGAAGCCAGTAGGGACTGACCAGCCAGCCTAGAGCGAGGCCGAGCAGCACCACAAATCCTGCGAAACCAAGAACTGCCTTATCAATATTCATGACGTTTTCCTTTGCTTGTTTCTTCACCTGGTTTTGAAGGTCGTCAGGACCGGGCAAGCCCGGCCGCCGTCCATGCAACAATTCCGTTCGTGTCCATCGCGCCGGAGGTCCGGGAAATCTCCCGGCCGTCGCGCATCAACAGAAGCGTGGGGATGCCGCTGATCCCCAGCCGCGACGAAACCTCCGGTGCGATGTCGGCGTTGAGTTTCAACAGGCGAACCCCGGGTTCGAGCTCCTTGGCGGCGCGTTCGTACATCGGCGCCATCGAGCGGCAGGGACCGCACCACGGCGCCCAGACGTCGACCAGCACTGGAATGTCGCTGTTGGCGACATGGCGGCCGAAACCTGCTTCGTCGACCTCGATCGGGTGACCGCTGAAGATCGGCTGATGACAGGATCCGCAGCGCGCGGTTGCCGGCGCCCGTTCGGTGGGCAGCCGGTTGATCTGTCCGCAACCTCCACAAACGATTTTTCGGCCTGCGCTCATGTCCCTGTCCTGACCTCCTTGACCTTGGCGATGTTGAGCTTGTCGAGCAGGAAGCGCTCATAGAACGGCTCGCTCTCGCCGCGCCGGACCTTGCGCAGGAAGTATTTCTCGAAGGCCACCTTGGCGAGATGGACCCATTCGCCCTTTGAGGACCAATTGACGTTGCGCGGCGGAATCTGCGGTTGCGCTATGAAGGCGACGCCGGAGTCGCCGAAATCCGCCAGGCAGATCGCGTTCCAGGTCGGCTGCGCCGATGGCGCCTGGCCCCTCAGCAGGGATCCGATGTTGATCGCCGTCGCGGTGACCATCGATTCGATCATGAAACCGGTTTTCGGCACGCCGACGGGCACTGGCGTCGCGCCGACCGGGGCGATCGCCACGCATACCCCGATGCCGAACACGTTCGGAAATGCCGGATTGCGCTGATGCTTGTCGACGATGACGAAGCCGCGGGGATTGGTGAGTTTCTCGATGCCTCTGATGGCGCCGACGCCGCGGAACGCGGGCAGCATCATCGAGTAGGCGAACGGCAATTCGTGGGTCTTGCGGACCGAGCCGTCGTCGGCGACCTCCTCAACGAACATCTTGCCCTGTTCGACATTCTTGACGCGGGCGCTGGTAATCCATTTGACGTGCTTCTCGCGCATCTCGCTTTCGAGCAGGCTCTTGGTGTCGCCGACCCCGTCGAGACCGAGATGGCCGATATAGGGTTCGGAGGTGACGAAGGTCATCGGCACGCGATCGCGCAGCTTGCGGCGGCGCAACTCGGTTTCCAGAATGAAGAGGAATTCGTAGGCGGGGCCGAAGCAGGATGCGCCTTGCACGGCGCCGATCACCACCGGCCCCGGATTTGCCGCCAGCACCTCGAAGGCGTCCTTGGCGTGCGTGGCGTGATCGACGTGGCAGATCGATTGAGTATGGCCGTCGGGACCCAGCCCGGGAATTTCGTCGAAGGCGAGTTCCGGGCCGGTCGCGACGACCAGATAGTCGTAATCGATCGACGTGCCGTCCGCGAGTTCGACGCGATTGTCCGCGGGATGCACGCGCTGCGCACCTTGCGTCAGCAGCCGGATGCCCTTGCGCTTCATGATATCGGCAAGATCGACTTCGATATCGCCGCGCTTGCGCCAGCCGATCGCAACCCAGGGATTGGACGGGACGAAATGATAGACCGGTCCCTGCGAAACCACGGTGAGGCGGTCGTCCTTCCTCAACTGCGGCAACAATTCGTAAGCCATCAAGGTCCCGCTGAGACCGGCTCCGATAACGACAACTTCCGCCATGCTCGTCTCCCGTTTGCTGCATTTCCCGGTGCGGCTGCGCCAATTGAGCTGTGGCTTTTTCGACCGCCTGACTTGACTATATATTCATAAATCTGTATATACGCAAGTATGAAAATAGATAGCACGGAGATGGAAGCTGCGGCGGATCAGGCCAGCGAGCTGTTGAAGGCGCTTTCCAACCGGCATCGTCTGCTGATCATCTGCCAGCTGATCGACGGCGAGCGCTCGGTTGGCGAACTCGCGCAATTCCTCGACCTTCGCGACTCCACGGTGTCCCAGCATCTCGCCCTCCTTCGCAAGGATGGCCTGGTGTCGGCGCGGCGGGACGCCCAGACGATCTACTACTCGATCGCCAGCGAGCCTGCGCGCGCCGTCCTGAAAACGCTCTATCAGGTCTATTGCGCGCCGCCGAAGGCCGCGAAGACAAAACCCAGATTATGAAGGCGCCGGTGCCGCTGCTTTGAGGCAGGTCAACGCGTCGCCGGAAATTCCGGTGACTGTGGCCGGGCACCGTAACGAGATGGTGGATTAACCCATGCGGGCATTGATGATGTTCAGTCTCGTCGCGGTCGCGACGTTGGGCGCGGTTTCGGCCGGCGCCGAAACCTTGGCGGTCGCATCGCGGCAGGTCGCCGACCAGAAGGCCGTGTTTGCCACGGTCGAGAGCATCAGCGTCGTGCCTGCGCGCGGCCGTATCGGCGGCACGGTTGTCCAGCTCAATGTCCGCGAGGGCGACGCCGTCACGCGCGGACAGGCCATTGCAACGATCGGGGACGAGAAGCTCGCGCTACAGATGAAGTCGCTGGATGCGCAGATCGACGCGTTGCAGGCGCAATCGAACCAGGCGCAAATCGATTTTACGCGGACCGAGGGGCTGGTCGAGCGCGGCACGCTTCCGCGCGTCAAACTGGACGAGGCGCGCACGGCGCTCAACGTCGCCGAAAACGGGCTTCGCGCCAGGACCGCCGAGCGGGCGGTCGTTCAGCAGCAGCTCAACGAAGGGCAGGTCCTTGCTCCCGCCGACGGGCGTGTGCTGAAGAAGCAGGTCGCTGTCGGTTCCGTCGTGCTGCCGGGCGACGCCGTTGCCATGATCGCCCAGCAGAATTTCAAATTGCGGCTGCGGGTGCCGGAACGACATGCCCGCTTCCTGAAGGCCGGCGACAGGATTCGGGTCGATGGCGCCGAGTTCGACGACCAGGCTTCCAAATCCGGCGTGATCGATCTGGTCTACCCGCAGATCGAGGATGGCCGCGTCATCGCCGACGCCACGGTCGAGGGGTTAGGGGAATATTTCGTCGGCGACCGGCTCAGGGTGTGGATCTCGGGCGGCACACGGACCGCCTTCGTGATCCCGTCGAACTATGTGACGACCCGGTTCGGGATCGACTACGTCCGGATTCGTCAGGCGGACCAGACCATCGATGCGCCGGTGCAGCGCGGCCGCGACCTGCCGAGCCCCGATCTTCCCAACGGCCTTGAAATTCTGTCGGGCATTCGCGCCGGCGACCAACTGGAGCAACCATGAACCTCGGTCTGTCCGGGCGGCTCACCCGGGCGACCATTGGTTCGCCGCTGACGCCGCTGTTCCTGCTCGCGTCCCTCATCGTCGGCCTGATCGCTGTCGTCGTCATCCCGCGCGAGGAAGAGCCGCAGATCAGCGTTCCCATGGTCGACATCCGCGTCAACGCGGACGGACTGCGCGGACCCGATGCGGTCGAACTCGTCACCAAGCCGCTGGAAGCCATCGTCAAGGGCATCGACGGCGTCGAGCATGTCTACAGCCAGACCGAAGACGACCGGGTGTTGGTCACCGCGCGCTTTCTGGTCGGCACCAAATCCGATGACGCGATCCTTCGCGTTCACGAAAAGATCCGCGCCAATCTGGACCGCATCCCGGTCGGCATTTCCGAGCCTTTGATCGTTGGGCGCGGCATCAACGACGTCGCCGTTACCGTGCTGACGCTGTCGCCGAAACCCGAGGCTGCCGATCGCTGGTCGGACAAGGATCTCTACGAACTTGCCGACAAGCTGCGTGCCGAACTGACGAAGGTCGACAGCATTGGGTTGACCTACATCTCCGGCGGCGCCGCGCAGCAAATCCGGGTCGAGCCCGACCCGGAGAAGCTGTCGTTATTTGGCATCACGCTCCAGCAGCTCGTCGCCAAGGTGAAGGACGCCAATCGTTCGTTCCTGGCCGGACAGGTCCGCGACGCCGGGATCGTCCGCGGCGTCGCGGCCGGCCAGACCCTGTCGGGAATTCCCGATATCGGTCTCTTGTTGATTTCGACGCGCGACGGCCGGCCGGTTTACGTCAAGGATGTCGGCGCCGTCGTCATCGGTCCGAATACGACCGATCACCGGGTCTGGAACGATGCCCGCGACGGCAAGGGCAATTGGGGGCGGGTTCCCGCCGTCAGCCTCGCGCTGGCCAAGCGGGCGGGTGCCAATGCGGTAGTCGTTTCGGAGGATATCGGCCACAGGCTCGAAGGGCTGAAGTCGCGGCTGATCCCCGCTGACATCCAGGTGACCGTCACCCGCGATTATGGCGAGACCGCCAACGAAAAAGCCAACGAATTGTTGTTTCACCTCGGCCTCGCCACGATCTCGATCGTGGGGCTGATCGCGATCGCGATCGGCTGGCGCGAGGCGCTGGTCACGCTCGTGGTGATCCCGACCACGATCCTGCTGACGCTGTTTGCCGCGAATTTGATGGGCTACACCATCAATCGCGTCAGCCTGTTTGCGCTGATCTTTTCGATCGGCATCCTGGTCGACGACGCCATTGTCGTGGTCGAAAACATCGCCCGTCATTGGGGGATGAAGGACGGCCGGCCGCGCGTGCAGGCCACCATCGAGGCCGTCGCCGAGGTCGGCAACCCGACCATCGTTGCGACGCTGACGGTCGTCGCCGCGCTGCTCCCGATGCTGTTCGTGTCCGGCCTGATGGGGCCCTATATGGCGCCGATTCCCGCTAATGCGTCGGCGGCCATGCTGTTTTCGTTCTTTGTGGCGATGGTGGTGGCGCCCTGGCTGATGCTGCGGCTGGCGCCGAAGGAGGATGCCGCGATTGCCGCTCACGCCGCGCATGACGAGGGCGTGCTCGGGCGCATCTACCGGCGTTTCGCAACGCCGATCGTCCGCAGCAAGCGCTCATCCTGGATATTCCTGCTCGGCGTCGGCGCAGCCACGTTGCTGTCGATGACGCTGTTCGCGACCAAGTCCGTCACCGTCAAATTGCTGCCGTTCGACAACAAGTCCGAGATCGCGGTCATGGTCGATCTGCCCGAGGGCGCGAGCCTCGAGGACACCGAGCGGGTGCTGTTCGGTGCGGCCGATGTCGCGCGCGGATTGCCCGAGATCACGTCGGTACAGTCCTATGGCGGCACGCCGGCGCCGTTCAATTTCAACGGTCTCGTGCGTCACTACTATCTCCGTGAGCGGCCCGAACTGGGCGAGCTGCAGGTCAATCTTGCCGCGCGCGGGGACCGCAAGCGGGCAAGCCATGAGATCGCGCTCGATCTCCGCCAGCGCCTCAAGGCGGTCAGCATCCCCGCCGGCACCAGCATCAAGGTCGTCGAGGTGCCGCCCGGCCCGCCGGTGCTGGCAACCTTGCTGGCTGAAATCTACGGACCCGATGCCGCTACCCGCCGCGCGGTCACGGCCGAACTCAAGAAGGTCTTCGCGGAAGTGCCGTTCATCGTCGATATCGACGATTCGATCGGAGAGAAGCGGCCGCGATTGCGGCTGTCGATCGACCAGGACAGGCTGGAGTTCTTCGGTGTCGAGCAGCGCGACGTTTACGATACCATCCAGACGTTGTTCGGTGGCGTATCGGTCGGCTATTCCCATCGCGGCGAAGATCGCAATCCGATCGAGATCGCCGTAAAACTGCCGAAGCGCGATCTCGCCTGGACCGAAGCGCTGGCGTCGACGCCGGTGCCCGCCAACACGCTTCCCGGCAGCAAGACGGTTGTCGAGCTGGGCCAACTGGTCAAGGCCACCGTCGAGGACGGATCGCCGGTCATCTTCCGGCGTGACGGCCGCTTTGCCGACATGGTGATGGCGGAACTCGCGGGCCGCTTCGAGGCTCCGCTCTATGGCATGCTCGAGGTTGCCAGCCGTGTGGACGCGCATGATTGGGGTACATTGCCGAAGCCGGTCATCGGCCTGCACGGCCAGCCGGCTGACGAGTCCCATCCGACGCTGCTGTGGGACGGCGAATGGGAGATCACCTATGTGACCTTCCGCGATATGGGCGCGGCCTTCGGCGCCGCCATCCTCGGCATCTACGTGCTGGTCGTGGCGCAGTTCCGCAGCTTCAAGCTGCCGCTGGTCATCCTGACGCCGATACCCCTCACATTGATCGGAATTCTGATTGGCCACTGGCTGCTGGGCGCGCCCTTTACCGCGACCTCGATGATCGGCTTCATCGCGCTGGCGGGCATCATCGTCCGCAATTCGATTTTGCTGGTCGATTTTATCAGGCACAGCGGCGGACAGGGAAAGCCGTTGCGTGAGGTGGTGCTCGAAGCCGGCGCCGTGCGTTTCAAGCCGATCCTGCTCACCGCGCTCGCGGCCATGATCGGCGCCGCGACCATTCTGCTCGATCCGATCTTTCAGGGGCTGGCGATCTCGCTGCTGTTCGGGCTGGCGTCATCGACGCTGCTGACGGTCCTTGTCATCCCGGCAATTTACATAGCGCTCCGGCAACCTTCGCTGAAGGCCCCGCCAGGCAAGTAAGGAAGCCTTCAAACGGGATGGGCTACGATCTACTATCAGCTAAATCCGGCGAGTGCTCGGGACGCTCTACCGGCGGTATTGCACGCCGGGCACGTGATCGCGGTCGCCTTTGCCGAACCGCTAGCCGCGCTTCCAAAGGTTCACCAGCGGGCCACTCTCGCCCATCACCGGATCGCTCTTCGGCACCTTCACTAACGGAATCGTCTTCAGCGCCGTGGCGTGATTTTCCGGCGTCGGCCGCGTGATCTGCATGGCGGGTCCGGGCGGGTAGGCGCCGACCACGCAGAAATCAGGGCTGGCGGAGATGCACTGATGCCCGGTGCCCGCGGGCAGGATGGCGACGTCGCCGGCCGATAGTTCGAGTTCCTTGCCCGCGTCGCCGCCGAAGCGCACGCGCGCATGGCCGCGCGCCACGCCGAGCGCTTCATGCACGGTCGCATGATAGTGCAGATAGTCATAGACACCGTTGCGCCACATCGCGCCCCAGCCATTGGCGCCGAACAATTTTTCGATGGTTTTTTCGGGATGATCGTTGCCGACGTCGACCGCGCCCCTGTAGACCAGGAACGGCATCGGGTTGTTGGGCACGAGGCCGTCGTCGGCGAAGACGATGGCGAGCGGCTCGATATCGGCGCTGATGACGGACATGGCGATCCCTTGCGCAAGACAATACGCGCGGATCGAACCGCTGTCAGCTTCTCACGTTCCCTTGGACGTTTCTTTGGGAAGCTCGAAAACCAGGCAGGTCGTGGTGGCGTGCGCCAGCAGGCGGCCCTTGGCGTCGGTGATCCGCGCTTCGGCGGCGGCGGCGCGGCGGCCGACATTGAGCGTCCGGCCTTCGGTGCGCACCATTCCGGTGTCCTCGGTCATGCCCTTGATGAAGGAGACCTTGAATTCCAGCGTGGTGTAGCCGGTTCCCGGCGGCAGCGCGGAATGCACCGCCAGCCCCATCGCCGAATCCAGCAGCGTCGCGGCGTAACCGCCATGCACCGAGCCGATCGGATTGTAGTGCCGGAAGCCGGGGATGGAGTGCATCACCACCACGCCGGGCTCGGCGCTGGAATCGAAGGGTTCGATGGTCTGCATGATCGGCGGCGCCGGCAAGGTCCCGTCGAAGATCGCGCGGACGAAATCGACGCCGGCCATCGACGCCATGACTTGCATCGGGGTCACGCCGTATTCGACCTTGGGGGCGATGGGGGCGTCCATTGGGGTGGTTCCGGTTATGATGATGGTCATCATACTACACGCTGAATTCATGTACCAGCGTTTTTGCTCGCGGTATTTCCGCGCATGCTGCCGTCATCCTGAGGCGCGAGCCCTTGCGAGCCTCGAAGGATGGGCTACGGGTGCGAACGTCTCATCCTTCGAGGCTCGCCGAAGACGGCGAGCACCTCAGGATGACGGTTGTGCGGATGTTACGCCCGCTTGTTGGCCCGCATCAGATCGGCGAACCGCTTGAACAGATAATGCGAGTCGCGCGGGCCCGGTGAGGCCTCGGGGTGGTACTGCACCGAGAACACCGGCTTGCCGTCGAGCTGGATGCCGCAATTGGAGCCGTCGAACAGCGAGATGTGGGTTTGCGTCGCGCCTTTCGGCAGCGTCGCCTGATCCACCGCAAAACCGTGGTTCATCGAGGTGATCTCGACCTTGCCGGTGGTCTCGTCCTTGACCGGATGATTGGCGCCGTGATGGCCCTGATGCATCTTTTTGGTTTTCGCGCCGACCGCAAGCCCGAGCATCTGATGGCCGAGGCAAATCCCGAAGGTCGGCGTGCCTGACGAGATCACCTTCTGGATCACGGGCACGGCGTATTTGCCGGTCTCGGCGGGATCGCCGGGGCCGTTACTCAGGAACACGCCGTCCGGCTTCATCGCAAGGATGTCTTCGGCCGATGTCGTCGCCGGCACCACGGTGATCTTGCAGCCTTCGCCCGCGAGCAGCCGCAGGATGTTGCGCTTGATGCCGTAGTCGATCGCGACCACGTTGAATTCGGGCGCGGTCTGGCGGCCAAAACCCTTTTCCCAGCCCCAGGGGGTCTCGTCCCAGGTGAAGCGCTGGGCGGACGTCACCATCGGCACCAGATCCATGCCCTCGAGGCCGGGCCATTCGCGCGCCTCTTCCTTCAGGCCATGCAAATCGAACTGGCCGTCCTTGGCATGGGCAATCACGCCGTTCGGCATGCCCTTGCTGCGGATCAGCGCGGTGAGTGCGCGGGTGTCGATGCCGGACAAGCCAATGATGCCCCGTGCGCGGAGCCATTGATCGAGATGCTTGGTGGCGCGGTAGTTGGAGGGATCGGTAATGGCCGAGCGCAGGATCACGCCGCGCGCGCCCGGCGTTGCCGCCATGTTCACCGTCTCGATGTCTTCGTCGTTGGTGCCGACGTTGCCGATATGCGGGAAGGTGAAGGTGATGAGCTGCCCGGCATAGGAGGGATCGGTGAGGATCTCCTCATAGCCGGTCATCGCGGTGTTGAAGCAGACCTCGCCGACGGCGTGGCCTTCGGCGCCGAGGCCAAAGCCTTCCAGCACTGTGCCGTCGGCAAGCACGAGGAGCGCGGTCGGTTTGTGGTCCGGCCAGGCTGAAGTGTTTTCAGGGATTGTCATGAGCGCATTACATAGTCGCCACATCCTGCCGCGTGAAGCCCAAAAAGATGCGGATTCACACGCGTTTCCGGGTCAATTTGACAGGGGGTGCCGGGGTCTTAAGCTGGGGTTCCATGGTGAGGGCTCGATTTCCGCCCAAAACCCGCCAATCCGGAGCCGCGCATGGACAATTCGATGCCGATCCTGCTGGTTCCGGGCTTAGTGTCATCGCCGCGGATTTTCTCACCCGTGGTACCGGCATTATGGCGGTTCGGCCCGGTCACGATCGCCAACCACATCCGCGACGACAATATGGGGGCGATCGCCCGGCGGATCCTGGCCGAGGCGCCGCCGCGCTTTGCGCTGGCCGGGCATTCGATGGGCGGCTACATCGCCTTCGAGATCCTGCGGCAGGCACCGGAGCGGGTCGCCAGGCTGGCGCTGCTCAACACCCAGGCCCGGCCGGATACCGCGGAAGCCACGACCCGCCGCCACGGCATGATCACCAGCGCCCGGAGCGGCGAATACCCGGCTGTGCTGGACGAGCTTTTCCTCGGCTTCGTGCATCCGTCGCGGCTGCAGGATGCCGCGTTGCGCCAGCTCGTCTATGACATGGGCGACGATGTCGGGCCGGAGGCGTTCATCCGCCAGCAGATCGCGGTGATCGGCCGGCCGGACTCGCGGCCGTCGCTGGCATGGATCAAATGTCCGACGCTGGTGCTGAGCGGCGACCAGGACAACACCATCCCGAATTCGCTCTCGATGGAGATGGCCAACGGCATCCCCGACGCGAAACTGAAGATCCTGCCGAATTGCGGGCATCTGCCGCAGGTGGAACAGCCGCAGGCGACCGCCGACGCGCTGGTCGAATGGCTGCGGGGCTAGTTGTCTCGATGCTGCGAACGGCCTAGATCAGTGCGCTGAGATTTTGAGAGGTGAGAACGATGCTGCGCGACGACATCAACAATGCGGTCAAGGACGCGATGCGGGCCAAGGATGAGCGCAAGCTCTCCACGCTGCGCATGGTCAATTCGACCATCAAGAACGCCGACATCGCCGCGCGCGGCGAGGGCAAGCCGCCGCTCAGCGATGCCGACCTGCTCGGCGTGTTCCAGAAAATGATCAAACAGCGCCAGGAATCGGTCGAACTCTACGACAAGGGCGGCCGCGCCGAACTCGCAGCCCAGGAGCGCGATGAGATCGCGATCATCTCGGCCTATCTGCCGAAGCAGATGTCGGACGACGACGTCAAGGCCGCGATATCGGCCGCGGTCACGGAAACCGGCGCCGCCGGCATGAAGGACATGGGCAAGGTGATCGCGGTGCTGAAGGCGAAATACGCCGGGCAAATGGATTTTGGCAAAGCAAGCCCCATGGTGAAGGCGGCATTGGCGGGCTAAAATTTCCGAAAGGCAGTTCCAAAGGCAAACCCAAAGGCAATGCCATGTCCGCCTCTGTCGCCGCCAGCGTTGACGCCGCACGTCCGCTGTTGTTTCAGCCGTTCAAAATTCGCGGGTTGACGCTGAAGAACCGCCTGGTGGTGCCGCCGATGGTGCATTACCGCGCCGCACCCGGCAGCACCTGCGGCCCCTTTCACAACGTGCATCTCGGCCGCTATGCGCTCGGCGGCTTCGGGCTGGTGTTCGTCGAGGCAACGGCGGTCGAAGAGGTCGGCCTGATCAACGAGCATGACCTCGGCATCTGGAACGACGCGCAGGTGCAAAGCTTCAAGCCGCTGATCGCTTTCATGAAGGGCGAGAACACCGCGATCGGCATTCAGCTTGCGCATGGCGGCCGCAAATCGTCCTCGCAGCGCGCGATGGACGGCATGGGCCCGCTCACCCCGCAACAGATCGAGGCGGGTGCAAAACTGTGGCAACCGGTAGGCCCGACCAGCGAGCCGGTGGCACCGGGATGGCTGACCCCGCACCAGCTCACCACCGAAGAGTGCCGGGCGATGGTCGGCACCTGGGCGAACGCGGCCCGCAACGCGGTCGCGGCCGGCTTCGATACGATCGAGATCCACACCGCGCATGGCTATCTGCTCGCCTCGTTTCTCTCGCCGGTCTCCAACACGCGCAACGACGAGTATGGCGGCGACCGTGCCGGGCGCATGCGGCTGCCGCTCGAGATCGTCGAAGCGGTGCGGCGCGAAATGCCTGAAACCATGCCGCTGTTCGTCCGCGTCTCCGCGGTCGACGGCGCGCCAGAACGGCTGGAACCTGGACGACACGGTGGCGTTTGCCCGGGAGTTGAAGGCCAGGGGCGTCGACGTGATCGACTGCTCCTCCGGCGGCATTTCGGGCTCGGCGACGGCAGCGCAAGTCCCGCGCGGCCTCGGTTTCCAGGTCCCCTACGCCGAACGCGTCCGCAACGAGGTCGGCATCGCGTCGATGGCGGTCGGCATCATTCTCGAAGCGCAGCAGGCGGAAGCGATTTTGGCGAATGGCCAGGCCGACCTGATCGCGGTCGGCCGGCAATCCCAGTTCAATCCCAACATCGCCCATCACTGGGCCCATGATCTCGGCATCAACCAGAAATTCGAGGATTGGGCCCCCGAATATGGCTGGTGGCTGGAGAAGCGCATTCGAACCATGGAAGGGTTCGCCACCCCTGTCGGGGTCGTCAAGCGAACACCGCAGGGCGCCAATTCCGGGAAGTGAGGGCCGCCTGCTTGCGGAACCGATGCGGTGAACGGCGGTTTGATCTGACGTCACACAACGGAGAACCGCGATGGCCGATCAGCAAGCTGCTCCCGGTCCCGATTTGTCGCAGGGGATCGCGCCGTCCGAATTCTCCGGCGCGGCGCTGCTCGGCCATGTCGGCGACGAAGAAGTGTTGCTTGTGCGTTCGGGCGCGGAGATTTTCGCCATCGACGCCCATTGCAGCCATTACCACGGTCCGCTTGCCGAGGGCCTCGTGGACGGCAAGGGTATCCGTTGTCCCTGGCATCACGCCTGCTTCGATTTGCGCACCGGCGAAGCGACGCGCGCGCCGGCGTTGAATCCGCTGGCGGTCTGGAACGTCGAGCGCGAAGGTGACCGCATTTTCGTCCGGCAAAAGAGCGAACAACCCAAGCCTCGCGCGAAAGCTGCGGCCGATGCGCCCGGCAAAATCGTGATCGTCGGCGGTGGCGCGGCCGGCTTTGCCGCCGCCGAGATGCTGCGGCGTCAGGATTTTTCCGGCAGCATCGTGATGCTGAGCAGTGAGGCCGCAGCACCCGTGGACCGGCCGAACCTGTCAAAGGATTATCTCGCCGGCAGCGCGCCGGAGGATTGGCTGCCGCTGCGGCCGGACGATTTTTACAGCGCAGCCAATATCGATCTGCGGCTCAATACCGAGGTCGCATCGATCGATACCAGGGCGCGCAAATTGGTCCTCGCCGGCGGCGAAACAATTCCATACGACCGCTTGCTGCTGGCGACCGGCGCCGAGCCGGTGCGCCTGCCGATCCCGGGCGCCGACCAGCCCCATGTCCATCTGTTGCGCTCGCTGGCCGATAGCCGGGCGATCATCGCCTCATCCGATGGTGCGCGCCGTGCCATCGTGATCGGTGCGAGCTTCATCGGGCTCGAGGTAGCCGCGGCATTGCGTGCCCGGGACATCGAGGTCCACGTCGTCGGGCTGGAGGCGCGGCCGATGGAGCGCGTGCTCGGACCCGCGATGGGCGATTTCGTCCGCGCCCTGCATGAAGAGCACGGCGTCATCTTCCACCTCGGCGATACCGTCACCGCGATCGACGGCAAGCGCGCAAGCTTGAAGAGCGGCGGCGCGATCGATGCCGATGTCGTGGTGGTCGGCGTCGGGGTCCGGCCGCGGCTGGCGCTGGCGGAACAGGCCGGGCTTGCGATCGATCGCGGCGTCGCCGTGAATGCCTATCTCGAAACCAGCGTACCCGGCATCTATGCGGCCGGCGACATCGCGCGCTGGCCCGATCCGCATTCCGGCCAGAACATCCGCGTCGAACATTGGGTGGTGGCCGAACGCCAGGGCCAGACCGCCGCGCGCAATATGCTGGGGCAACACGAGGTCTTCGACGCCGTGCCGTTCTTCTGGAGCCAGCATTACGATGTGCCGATCAACTATGTCGGTCACGCCGAGAAGTGGGACGAGATCGCCGTCGACGGCGATATCGCGGCCAGGGATTGCCTGCTGCGCTACAAAAGCGGGGGACGCGTGCTTGCCGTTGCATCGATCTATCGGGATACCGCAAGCCTGGAGGCGGAAGTTTCGATGGAGCGGGCGACAGCCTGAACGTCGGGCAAACGGGTGCGGCGAAGCCGGCGGACTGGGGAGTGCGCCGCGGCCTTGCCGTGACGCACCTGGCATTTTTGCATCGCACTGCGATGACGTCATCAACAACGCCGTCGCCCACGAATTAAGCGGCAAGCGTCCTTCATTTCCGCTATCATCAAGCCATGACGATCGGGATTACCGGACCCGAACGGAAACCACCAAGGCGAAGTGCCTTGGCCGGCGTCATCATTGCGGCCATCGCGGTCGGGACCTGCCTGTTGCTGCTCGGGCTCGCGAGCGACCTCCTGGTCGATTGGCTGTGGTTCTCCTCGATCGGTTATCTGCACGTGTTTTTGACGACGATCGGAGCCCAAGCCGCCGTCTTTTTCGTCGTTTGGACGCTGACTGCCCTCATCCTTGCGGTCAATGGATGGCTCGCGCGGCGTTTTGCCCGGCGACAGCCGGTACCGCCCGTCTCCGGCCCGGCGTGGAGCACCGCGGGCCATGTGCCGCCGACCGATTGGCTGGCGCTGGTGCGCGATCGGCTGCCGTGGCCCGGGGTTATCGCGGCAGCCGCGGGCCTGCTGGCTCTGCCGGTCGCCGCGGCCGAAGCCGGCAACTGGGGCGTCTTTCTGCAAACTTTCTATGATGTGCCCTATGGCGCAGACGACCCGCTCTACAACAACGACATCAGCTTTTATCTCTTCGTGCTGCCGACCTATATCATCATCAAGAACTGGATGTTGTTCGCACTCCTTCTGAGCGCGCTTTTCGCCGGAACGATCTACTGGGTGCACGGCGATATCGAATACGACACTCATCGTCGGTCAATGTCGCCGACCGCGATTGCTCACGGCTCTGCGCTGTTCGGCCTTCTGTTCGCGGTGAAGGCCTGGTCGTACGGTCTCGACCGATATCTGCTGCTCTACGACGACAACGGCGTCGTCATCGGCGCGAGCTACACCGACATCCATGTCGGGCTGCCGGCTCTGTGGCTGATGATCGGGATATCCGTTATCGCCGCGTTCACCGCATGGGCAAACATCCGGGTGCGAACCTACCGGCTTCCGGCTGCAGCGATCATGGTCGTTGGCGTCGGCTCCTTCATGCTCACCGGCGTAGTCCCGGGGTTGTTCCGGCACTTCTTCGTCAAACCAAGCGAGTTGCAGCTCGAGAAGCCTTATATCGAGCGCAACATCGCGCTCACCCGGCAAGCCTACAATCTCGATCGGATCGCGGCCAAGCCATTTGCCGCCGAACAGAAGCTCACCTTCGCGACGCTGCAGGCCAACAAGGCGACGATCGAGAACATCAGGCTTTGGGACTGGCAGCCCTTGTCGGATACCTATGCGCAGCTGCAGGAAATCCGCACCTACTACAAATTCCATGATCTCGACGTCGATCGATACCGGCTCGATGGGTCGTACCAAAGCGTGATGCTTTCGGCCCGCGAACTGCGGTCCTCCTTGCTGCCGCCGAACGCCCAGACATGGGTTAATCGCCACCTGCTGTTTACTCACGGCAACGGCGCCGTGATGAGTCCGGTCACCCGCAAGAGCACGGAAGGACTGCCGTTCTTCTATCTGCGGGATATTCCTCCTGTGGCAGACGGAGGCCCCAGGATCGACGAACCGCGCGTCTACTACAGCGAGGAAAGCGACGACTACGTCATCGTCAAGGGGAATACGCCGGAATTCGATTACCCAAAGGGAAAGGACAATGTCTACGCGGCCTATGGCGGCGTCGGCGGCGTTCCGATCGGATCGATGGTGTGGAGAGGCCTGTTCGCCTATTACTTCAACGACCCGAACATCGTTCTTTCAAACTATATCACCAGCGACAGCCGGATCATGATCCGGCGCAATATCCGGGAGCGGGTGCGGACGATCGCTCCGTTCCTCAGGCTGGATCACGATCCCTATCTGGTCATCAGCGACGGGCGCATGTTCTGGATGCAGGACGCCTACACGACGAGCGCCTATTTTCCCTCCGCGCAGCCGGCACAGGACCTCGATCTCAACTACATTCGCAATTCGGTGAAGATCGTCGTCGACGCCTATAACGGAACCGTCGACTTCTATCTGATCGACTCCCGCGACCCGGTTGCCGCGACTTACCAGCGCATCTTTCCCGATTTGTTCAAGCCGTTCTCGGCCATGCCGGCGGATCTGCAGAAGCACATTCGCTATCCGGAGGATCTCTTTCTGATTCAGGCGCGGCTGTTTCAGGCCTACCACATGGAGGCGGCGGACGTTTTCTACAATCGCGAGGATCTGTGGCAGTTCCCGCGCCAGCCGGGCGGCGATGGCACCGCAATGATGGCGCCTTATTACATCATCATGCGGCTGCCCGGCGAGCCGCAGGCCGAGTTCTTCCTCATGCTGCCCATGGTGCCTTCTCGCCGCGACAACATGATCGCCTGGCTCGCTGCGCGCTGCGACCCGCCCGACTACGGCAAGCTGATTGTCTATGAATTTCCCAAGGAGAAGCTCGTCTACGGGCCGTTCCAGATCGAGGCGCGGATCAATCAGACGACCGAGATCTCGCAACAACTCACGCTGTGGAACCAGATGGGTTCGCGCGTGATCCGCGGCGCGAACTTGCTCGCGATCCCGATCGAGAACTCGATTCTCTATGTGTCGCCGCTCTATCTGCGGGCGGAGTATGGACACCTGCCGGAGCTGAAACGCGTCATCGCAGCCTATGGGGAGCATGTCGTCATGAGGGAGACGCTCGCCGAGGCCTTGTCGGCGCTGTTCGTTCAACCCGGTGCCGCGCCGGCGGTCCCAACCGGGACAGAGGAGACGCCGCTCGTTAACCCGGCGGCAAGCCGCGCAGGGGAGGCGCTTGATCGCTACAATCGGGCGTTGGAGCGATTGAAGGCCGGAGATTGGAAAGGCTTCGGCACGGAGTTCGATGCCATGCACCAGCTTTTGGAGGAAATGAACCGGCAGTCCAGCGGCCATTGAGCCGCCGGTTCAGGCAAAACTCACGTTACTCAGGAGAGAGGGTTTAAACCGAGGCGACGATCGCCTACTCTATCGCCATGCTCACCGAAGCCAAAACCTACGACGAACTTTACCGCAACTTCCGCTGGGACATCCCCGAGCGGTTCAACATGGCGACCGCGTGCTGCGACCGTCATGCCGACGGCACGGGCCGTCTGGCGCTGATCTATGTCGACGAAGATGGCGTCGCGACGCGCACCTCGTTCGACGAGGTCGCCGAGATGTCGCGCCGTTTTGCCAATGTGCTGAAGGCCGACGGCCTTGAGCGCGGCGACCGTATCGCGGTGTTTTTGTCGCAGTCGCTGGAATTGCCGATCGCGCATCTGGCCGCGTTCCGATCCGGCATGATCTCGATTCCGCTGTTCGCCCTGTTCGGCGAGGACGCGCTGGAATTTCGGCTGTCGAATTCCGGCGCCAGGGCCATCATCACCGACGAGGCCGGCTGGGAGAAGCTTACGAAAATCCGCGACCGGCTGCCCTATTTGCAGGACATCTATATCACCAGCGGCGCCGTTCACGCCGGCGCCAAGCCGTTCTGGTCGTCGATCGAAGCAGCGTCCGATGAATTTGCAACCGTCGATACTTCGGCCGACGATCCGGCGCTGATCATCTACACCTCGGGCACCACGGGAAATCCAAAGGGCGCGCTGCATGCGCATCGGGTCGTGCTCGGCCATCTGCCGAATGTCGAGATGTGCCACAATTTCCTGCCCCGGCCCGGCGATCTGATGTGGACGCCGGCCGACTGGGCCTGGATCGGCGGGCTCATCAACGCCCTGTTTGCGTTCTGGTATCACGGCATCCCGCTGGTCGGCCATCGCGCCCGCAAGTTCGAGCCGCAGGCGGCGATGCACATGATGGCGGACTTAAACATCCGCAACGTCTTCCTGCCGCCGACCGCGCTGAAACTGATGCGGCATGGCGAATGTCAGGCACGCGAGCGTCAAACTGCGCAGCATCTTTACCGGCGGCGAATCGCTCGGCGGCGAACTGCTGGGCTGGGTGCGCGAAACCTTCGGCATCGACGCCCATGAGGTGTTCGGCCAGACCGAATGCAATCTCGTGATCGGCAGCAATTCAAACCTGTTTCCGATCCGCCCGGGCTCGATGGGCAAGGCGACGCCGGGCTTCGACGTCCGCATCGTCAACGACCATGGCGAGGAGTTGCCGCGCGGCAGCCGCGGCATCATCGGCGTGCGCCAGCCGTGCCCGTGCACCATGATCGAATACTGGCGCAATCCGGAAGCGCACCGCGAAGAAATACGCCGGCGAATTCTTGCTGACCGGCGATCTCGGCGTGCAGGATGACGACGGTTACTTCTGGTATGTCAGCCGCGAGGACGACGTCATCACGTCAGCCGGCTATCGCGTCGGCCCGTCGGAGATCGAGCACACGCTGATGAAGCATCCGGCGGTGGCGATGTCGGCGGTGGTCGGCATTCCCGATCCGATCCGCACCGAATCGATCAAGGCCTGGATCGTGCTGCGCCCGGGCTTTGCGCCCGAGCGACACGCTGGCGCGCGAGATCCAGGATTTCGTCAAGGTGCAACTCGCCGCGCATGAATATCCGCGCTTCGTGCAGTTCGCGGAGACACTGCCGATGACGGCGACGGGCAAGGTGTTGCGGCGCGAGTTGCGGGCGCTGGGATAATTTCGTCGTCCCGGCGAAGCGCGATTTCGTCGTCCCGGCCTTGAGCCGGGACCCATAACCACAGGCCGCAGTTGTTGCACGAGATAGTAGTTATCTTCTTTCCTTTCCAATCGGACGGCCGCGGCGTATGGGTCCCGGCGTTCGCCGGGACGACGCGAGAAATTACGACGGCGTCTTGATCCCCATCTGCTTCAGCGCGGCCAGCATCCGTTCCGGCGGCGCCATCTTGATGACCAGGGCGTTGCCGGTCTCCAGCACGCTCTTCAGGCTGGACAGGATCGCTGGCCAGCCCTGGCGTCCGCCCGACAGGATGTCGTCGCTGAGCGGCCGGTCGTGCGACTCGGATCAGGGTCAGTCGGACCGCATCGCCGGCCGGTTCGATCTCGTAGGTCACCAGCGTCGGCCCGAGCTTTTCGATCAGGCCCGGCCAGTTGACGTTGAACGTGACCGTCAGCTTGCTCGGCGGATCGCACTCGATCACTTCGCCGCTGATATGCAGCGAGCCGTCCGGCGTGCGCACGATGAACGCGCCGCCGACCCTCAGATCGACCTCGACCGCGATAGCCGAAGAAATATTTTCGGCTGAACTCGGCTGACGTCAGCGCCTCCCACACCTTCTCCGGCGTGGAGGCGATGTAGATGGTGTAGACGATCGCGGGCTTGAATTTGCTCGACGTTCATGACACGCCCTCGATATCGAGCGCGGACGTTGGGATCTCGATCGCCTTGCCGGTTTCCAGCAGGCTCTTGAGGCTCGACAGGATCGCCGGCCATCCCCTGGAGATGCCATCGCAGAATCTTGCTGCCCTCGATAAAGCCTTCATGGGTCAGCGTCAGCTTGACGAATTTGCCGTGCGGTTCGAGTTCGAAAACGACCGAGCGCGGCGGTTCGTTCCGCATGGCTTTGTCGAGTTGATGCTTGAACGTGTAGGACGAGACGTCGGGGCGGCTCGGCCTCGACGATCTCACCCGCGTCGGTGACGGTGCCGTCGCATCACGATCTCCACGGGCGAGCCGACCTTCCAGTCGGATCTGCAACTCGGCGCCGAACCAGTAGCGTTGTTGAGAATTCGCCCGACGTCAGCGCCTCCCACAATTTCTCCGGCGTGGTCTCGATATAGGTGACGTAGATGAACTCGGGCTTACTCATCGCGCTTCTCCAGTTGCCGTTTCAACTCGCTGAGCGCGGCGAGCTTTCCGCGCTCGAATTTCCTGATCCACCGCTCGCCGATCTGATGGATCGGCACCGGGTTGAGATAGTGCAGCTTCTCGCGGCCATGCTTGAACGTGGTGACGAGGTTGGCCTCCTCGAGAATCGCAAGGTGCTTGGTGACCGCCTGCCGCGTCATGGCGAGGCCGTCGCAGAGTTCGTTCAGCGTCTGACCGTTTTTGGCGTGAAGCCTGTCCAGCAGCGACCGTCGCGACGCATCGGCCAGCGCTTTGAAGACCTCATCCATGGTTGGGATAATAGGCAACCAAATGGTTGCATGTCAAGAGCGTGTTTTTGGCAAGCCCCCGGTTGTGCTATCGTGTTGGCAGCCAACGAAGATTGGCGTTGAACTTGGGGTGGAAGCATGGGTGCTCGCGTCAAACTTGCAGTGTGTATCTCGATTTCGTTGTTCGCGGGCGCCGGCGGCGCTCATGCGCAGAGCCAGGTGATCGGCGCGCCGCCGGAAGCCTCCAACATGAAGCTGGTCGGCTACAACGATCTGCAGGCGCGCAGCGCCTATCAGCCGACCATCCATCATCAGGGCGACCGCTGGATCGCCTATATCGGCCATCACGGCGGCACCGACGATATTCCCGCACCCGGTCAATCCGCTGACCGGCAAGGCCGAGCCGAACGGCACCTCGATCGTCGACGTGACCGATCCGACGCATCCGAAATATCTGCATCACATTCCGGGGCAGGCAGGCAAATATGAAGCCGGCGGCGCCCAGATGGTGCGGGTCTGCGACGGCAAGGACCTGCCGAAGGGCGATCGCAATGCGGTCTACATGCTGCGCACCTTCGGCAGCGAGGCGCATGAGATCTGGAACGTCGCCGATCCCGCCAATCCGGTGCTGATCACACGGCTCGGCGGGCTGAAGGACACCCACAAGAACTGGTGGGAATGCGACTACCGGCATTGCCTTTCTGGTGTCGGGCGCGCCGGACTGGCGCACGCGGCGCATGACGCAGGTCTACGACCTCAGCGATCCCGCGCATCCGGTCAAGATCCGGGATTTCGGCCTGCCCGGCCAGGAGCCGGGCTCGACCGGCGCGGTGCCGACCGAGCTGCACGGGCCGATCTCGACCGGGCCATCGGGCAACCGCGTCTATTTCGGCTACGGCACCAACAAGGGCGGCTTCCTGCAGATCGTCGACCGCGACAAGCTGATCAACGGACCGAAGGAGCCGACGCCGGACAATCTGCGCTTTCCGGAGATTTCGCGGATGCCGATGTCGGCGCTTCAACGGCGCCCACACCGTCTTTCCGATGCTGGAGATGCCGATCGCGGAATTCGCCAAGGACAAGGACGGCAAGACCCGCGACATCGTGATGATCGTCGACGAGGCGATCCTGAACGAATGCGCCGAGCCGCGGCAGATGGTGTGGTTCGCCGACGTCACGGTCGAAAACCGTCCGATGATGATCTCGAGCTACACCGTGCCGGAGGCGAGCGGCAATTTCTGCGAGCGCGGCGGGCGGTTCGGCTCGCATTCCTCCAACGAGAGCATGGCGCCGGTCTACTACAAGAAGATGGCGTTCATCGCCTTCTTCAATGCCGGCGTGCGCGCGCTCGACATCCGCGATCCCTATCATCCCAAGGAAGTCGGCTATTTCATTCCCTCGATCACGGCCGCGACCGACAAGCGCTGCGTCACCGTCGACGGCAAGGACCGCTGCAAGGTCGCGATCCAGACCAACAATGTCGAGACCGACGAGCGCGGCTACATCTACATCGTCGATCGCGCCAATACCGGCCTGCACATTCTGGAACTGACCGGCCCGGCGCGCGCCGTCGCCGGCTTGCCGTGACGGAGTGAACGACATGCGCGCCTGGCCTGCGATAGCGGTTGCGGCTGTTGTGCTCGGCGCGTTGTCCGGCGCCGCCGCCTACGAGCACGCAAGCCCGACGCGCCGGCGACTGGCGCGAGATCGCCTGGCCGTTTCCGCGCGACGGCTGGCCCGCGGGCCGCGCCTTCCGGTGCGACGTGGCCTCGTGCGGCGATGCGGTCGAGACTCTATGTCCGGCCGAAGATCGGCTTCTGCAATTGCGACAGCGGCGTCGCCGATGACGACGAGGTCGACCGCGTCGCCGATCTCGACCTGATGAGCGAGCGCTTCGCGCCGCTGCGAGCCGGGCCGAGTGGTCCGGGTCGCCGATATGCCCGGACGATCGCGGAGCTATGATCTGCACATGGCGGATGGATCGCAGCACGCCGCCGTCGGCATCGCGGTGTCGCGCCGCTGCGATCTGCTGGTCGCGGTCGCGCAAGGGAAGGGCGAGGCGACGGATGTGCGGCGTGCGGCGCTGGAGTTTCTGGGTTCAAGCAAGATGACAAGCTGGATGACAGCATCGATGGAAGGGCGTTGAGGCAGCTGCATTTTTTCTCTTCTTGACTGCCGCAACTTAATCGTATATACAATTAGACATGGATATCGAGTTTGACCCGAAGAAGGACGCGTCGAACCTGGTCAAGCACGGTATTCGCCTGGCGCGGGCGTCCGAGTTCTCCCCAGTCGCAATCTTGGAGGATACGCGCAAAAACTACGGCGAGGTGCGATACCGCGCTTTCGGCTTCATCGGTACCAAAGCTCATGCACTAGCTTTCACGGTCATCGAAGACCGAAAGTCGGGCGGCAAGAGAGTTCGCGCAATCAGCCTCCGACCTGCCACCGAACAGGAGATCCAGAACTATGACCTCTCGAAAAAAAGCAGACGCTGATAACCCCAAATGGACACGAGGCGACTTCGCGAAAGCAAAAGCGCCGGAAGACGTTTTGCCAGCGGACGTTCTGTCGAAATTCGGCAAGCATCGCGGCCCGCAAAGGGCCCCCAAGAAAGTGCCGGTATCGATCCGCCTGAGTCCGATCGTTGTTAGGCACTTCAGAGACCAGGGTCCGGGTTGGCAGGCTCGAATTGACGCCGCTTTGACCAAGATTGTGAAGAAAGAGAAGCGGCCGGCTCCGACACGGATTCGCAAGGCCGGCTGATTGCCGAAAATAGAAACGCCCGTTCACGCGAAAGGCCCCCCATGTCCCTGCAAGCCTATCTCGCCTTCGTCGCCGCCTGCATCGCGCTGGCGCTGTTGCCGGGTCCGATCGTCACGCTGGTGATCGCCAACGGCCTGCGGCACGGCACCCGCGCGGCGCTGACCAATATCGCCGGCGCGCAGGCGGGGCTTGCGATCGTGATCGGCATTGTCGCGATCGGCCTGACGTCGCTGATGGCGACCATGGGCTACTGGTTCGACTGGGTGCGGTTTGCAGGTGCTGCCTATCTGGTCTGGCTCGGCATCAAGCTGATTCGTTCGCCGGTCGAAGGCGTCAACGCCGACGCGCCGCCACCGCCGCCGCGCGGCGGCTTCTTCCTGCAGGGCTTTCTGGTGCTGCTGTCGAACCCCAAGGTGCTGGTGTTCTTCGGCGCCTTCATTCCGCAGTTCATGGACATGAGCAAGGCGCACGTCTCGCAGGTGGCGCTGCTCGGTGTCACCTTCATGGTGACGGCCGTGATGACCGACATGCTCTACGCGGTGCTGGCCGGCCGGGCCCGAAAATTCTTCTCGGCGCGGCGGACCCGGCTGCTGTCGCGCATTTCCGGCGGCTTCATGATCGGCGGCGGCATCTGGCTGGCGCTGACGCGGGCGCGATAAATCCTCCGGCTTTTTCCGGCGGATTGAACCTTCCGGCGCCCCGGAACGTCTGACCAAGGGGGCGGATTTTCGCCGTCCGGTCTTCGTGGGGGAAATCGGTGCCTGATCTGCCGTGGTATGTCTACGCGATGCTGCTTGCGCCGCTCGCGCTGGTTTGGTTTGCCGCGGCCTACAAGACGCTGCAGGTGCGTGCCGCCAGGGAATGGCCGCAGGCGCCGGGCAAGGTCTTCATCTCCACTTCCGAAGTGCGGGATGTCCGGGTTCTCGACGACTCCCGGGAAGACAATTACCGCATCGAACGGCGCAACTTCGCCAACATCGTTTACGAATATTCGGTGGCCGGTAAGCAGCTGCGCAACAACCGCATCAGCATCGGCGAAGACCGCGGCAATTTCGAAGTCGCCGAGACCATCGCCAAATATCCGGTCGGCACCTCAGTCACCGTGTATTACAACCCGCTGCATCCCAACGAGGCCGTGCTCGAGCGCGACCTGCCGCAGGGCCTGTGGGGCTGCCTCGGAATCGGGACCGCGATCGTGCTCGCAATCGTGTTCGGCGGGGTGTTCGGGATCAATCGATTGAGCGGATTCGTTGCGACGCGGCTCGCAGACCCCAAACTGTCCCCGCTGGTCATCGCCTTCGGCGCGTTCGGGCTCGTCATCGCGCTGTTTGCGCTCGCGATGCGGCGGCAGTCGCAGCTCGCAAAGCATTGGCCGGTCGTGCCGGGCATCATCAAGATGTCCGACGTCCAGCAATACCGCAACGCGCCGACGCAAAACGGCGTGCGCGGAGAGGTCATGTATCAGCGGCAGGCGTCGTTCGCCTACAGCTACAACAACGTGGCCTACACCTGCATCGAGGGCAGCCTTGCCACCGGCGCCAGTTCGGCGTCGGGCTGGCTGATGCGCAAGTTCACCGCGGCCTATCAGGACGGCGCCGGCGTCAAGGTCTACGTCAATCCCGCCAATCCCTCCGAAGCGACGCTCAATCCGCGCGGCGGTGTTTTTATCATATGGATTCTGGGAGGCCTCGCGCTGGCGTTCTGGGGACTGGCCTATTTCGTCGCGATGCGGGGTTAGGTCAGATCAGCCGCTCCGCCCGCAGCATCGCTTCGATCTCGGCAAAAATCCGCGCCAGCCGGTCGGCCCATTGCTTCTGCGCCGGCCACATCCGCGATCAGGTCCTGGCGGATTTCGATGCCGGTGTTCATCAGCCCGCGCGCCTCGCCGTGCACCGGAATGGTGTAGTCGGTCTCGTCGCTGACCGCATAGGGCTCGTTGTCGCCGACCACGAGATCGGCTTCGCTGCGCAACAGCTTCAGCAGCAGCGGCGGCAGACTGGGTGTCGCGATGATACAGCGTGCCGATGTGCCAGGGCCGCGCGATGCCGGCATAGACCGGCGTAAAGCTGTGCAGCGACACCAGCACCGTCGGGATGCCTCGCTGCAGTCGCTGATCGATGATCTCGTCGATGCGCCGGTGATAGGGATCGAAGATCTGCGCGCGCCGCGCCTCTGCCGCCGCGCGCGCGAGACCTTCGTTGCCGGGAATCGTGGTGGCCTCGCTGATGCAGCGGGATCGAGCTTGCGGCATGCGGCGGACGGTTGCAGTCGATCACCAGCCGCGAGTAGCGCTGCGCGATCAGATGCGCGTCGAGTTGCTTCGACAATGCCTCGGCGACGCCGGCGATGCCGATGTCCCAGGCGATATGCCGCGATCGAGCTCGCTCTCGGGCAGGCCGAGATCGCCGAGCTGCTGCGGAATCAGCCGGCCGTAATGGTCGCAGGTGAGCAGGAACGGCGAGCGTCCCGCCGCATTATATTCGATGGACCGGCGGGAACATCTTCGTGACCCAGGAGTAGTGATGTGTCGCCGGCGCTGTTCAACTGCCATTTTCCTCAACTGTTGCCTATCGAAGCGGCATACCGACCTTAGAAATGAGCAGGCTTCGGTATAGATTAACCGGCCCAAAATCACGATGATTGTTTCGACGATGCCGCTGCTGACGATTCATCACAAGACCGAATATCGCTACACGCCACCCGGTGGCGTTCGGCGAACACCGCATCATGCTGCGCCCGCGCGACGGCCATGATCTGCGCGTGCTCGCCAGCGAGCTCGAGATCGAGCCGCAGCCGATGTCGCTGCGCTGGATCCATGACGTGTTCGGCAACAGCGTCGCGATCGCGACCTTCGACGAGCGCGCGCAAACCCTGTCGTTCGTCTCCACCGCGACCGTCGAGCACAATCCGGCCGAGGAATTCGCGCTGACCGCGGACGATCCGGCCTATTTCTATCCGTTCCTCTATGACGACGAGGAATTCCCGGATCTCGCAGCAGTTCATCACGCCGCAATATGGCGATCCCGAACGGCGAGCTGTCGGCCTGGGCGCGCGACTTTCTCGACGCCGAAGGGCCGACGCCGACCTTCAATATCCTCAGCGGCATGACCCACGGCATCCGCGAAGCCTTCACCTATCGCAAGCGGCACGAGCACGGCACCCAGCATCCGCTCGACACGCTGCAGACGGGATCCGGCACCTGCCGCGACTATGCGCTGTTCATGATCGAGGCGCTGCGGCGGCTCGGCATCGCCGCGCGCTTCGTGTCGGGCTATCTGTTCATGCCCGGCGATCGCGCGCACGGCTATGTCGGCGGCGGCTCGACCCATGCCTGGGTGCAGGTCTATCTGCCGAGCGCCGGCTGGATCGAGTTCGATCCCGACCAACGGCATCGTCGGCACCCGCGACCTGATCCGCGTCGCGGTGGCGCGCGATCCGCGCCAGGCGATCCCGCTGCACGGCACCTATCTCGGTTCGGCCGACGCCTTCGTCGGCATGGAGGTCAGCATCAACGTGGTCTCGGTCGGCGAAGAAGCAGAGGGCGTAGAGGTCTGATGGAGATCAAGGTCGGCTTCGAGATCTCCTATGCCGCGGCGCAGCCGACGCCGATGGTGATCATGCTCAGCATTCACCCCTCGCGCTTCTCCGATATCGTCGGCACCGAAAGCATCGTCGCCGAGCCGAACGTGCCGATCGGATTCTACCGCGACAGTTTTGGCAATGTCTGCGGCCGGCTGGTGGCGCCGGCCGGCGGCGTCACCTTGCGCGGCCACGCGCTGGTGCGCGATTCCGGCTTGCCCGACGTGGTGATGCCGACCGCGCAGCAGGTGCCGATCGACCAATTGCCCGACGATCTGCTGCTCTATCTGATGCCGAGCCGCTATTGCGAGACCGACAAGCTGACCGATATCGCCTGGTCGCTGTTCGGCAACACGCCGCCGGGCTGGGCGCGGGTCGCAGGCGATCGTCGACTTCGTGCACAACCACGTCACCTTCGGCTACGAGCACGCGCATCACATGAAGTCGGCGCATGACGTCTACGAGCAGCGCACCGGCGTCTGCCGCGATTTCGCGCATCTGGCGCTGACCTTCTGCCGCTGCATGGGCATCCCGGCGCGCTATTGCACCGGCTACATGGGCGACATCGGCATTCCCCCCGATCCGGCGCCGATGGATTTTTCCGGCTGGTTCCAGGTCTATCTGTCCGGCCAGTGGTACACCTTCGACGCCCGCCACAATCATCCGCGCATCGGCCGCATCCTGATGGGCACCGGCCGCGACGCCGCCGACGTCGCGCTGACCACGAGCTTCGGCCGGATGGACCTGGTGAAGTTCGTCGTCGTCAGCGATGAGGTCGTGGCGGCGTAGATCGATGCTTCGTCATTGCGAGGAGCGAAGCGACGAAGCAATCCATTCTTTCTTTGCGCGGTGCAGATGGATTGCTTCGCTTCGCTCGCAATGACAGTAGAAGCCCCATGATCTCAGATCGTCTCTTCGTCTACGGCACGCTGATGCGCGGCTTCGACCATCCGATGGCGAAGCTGCTGTCGCGCAGCGCCGATTTTCTCGGCGAGCGCGCAATGCCGCGGCCGGCTCTATCTGATCAAGCATTATCCGGGGCTGGTGCTGTCGGACGATCCGGCCGACATCGTGTTCGGCGAACTGTATCGCCTGCGCGCAGCCGCGACGCATTGCTGCGCGAGTTCGACATGTACGAGGCCTGCGGCGAGGGATTTGCCGGAGCCGACCGAATATGTCAGGCAGATGCTGCCGGTGACGCTCGGACGGCGGCAGCGCGAGCGAGGCGTGGACCTATATCTACAACTGGCCGGTCGCCGACCTGCCGCGCATCGCCTCGGGGCGGTTTCTGGAGGGGTAGAAGCAGGCTCTTCTCGCCTCTCCCGCTTGCGGGGCGAGCGGCCGGCGGTGCGGGCTCTCGCTCCGCATCACGCGCGCTATCGCGGCATCACGCGATTCAAGAACGCTCTTGCTCACCCGCACATCGACCTCGCGCTCGACATAAGTCCATTCTTCGGTGGCGCGCAGCATCGCCGACCAGTTCGTCGAACGCCTCGGCATGCTCGGGCGCGAATTCGAACCAGGTCAGGAAATCGAAGGGCTCGCCGAGGTCGCGGCAGTGATAACAGCTGCCGGGCGATCGCGGGCAGATATTTCAGGCTGGCGGCGATGTGGTGCGACTTGTCTTCGAAGATGCGCCGCCGCTCTTCCTGGGTCAGCTCCCACCACGCCGCCGATTTCCGGATCGGGATCAGCGCCGCATGCGTCGCCTCGGGACGTCCGAGCCCGGCCTGGACCGCGGCAAGCTGTTCCTTCTCGGCGCGCTCGACGTAGCGCAGATGGCTGGCGACGCCGGCGAGCCGCCACGCGGTGGCCGAGGGCAGGATCGGCAGCGCAATGGCCTCGGAGTGCACCACCGACAGCGCCGACACGCGCGGCAGCGCCTCGCCCTTCACCCGCGAAATCGAGGTGATCCGCCACGCCCCGCTCTGGCCGCCCGGAAGGTCGTGAACATGCGGGTATCGAAGCGCGGAACGGGGTGGGGTGCAAGGGATACTCGTCATTCCGGGGCGTGCGCAGCACGAGCCCGGAATCCATAACCACGATCGGGAGTATGGATTCGGGCCTGCGCCTACGGCGCATCCCGGAATGACGGCAGTTGGGGCTGTGAATAGCCGGGAGAAAGCCAACAATCTTGTATTGTGAGGGCTGGCTCCCTATATCGATGGCCGGTTAGCCCGAACTCAGCGACAATCAACCCCATGCGCTTTACGCCCCAATTCCTCGATGAACTGCGCGCCCGGCTTCCGGTTTCGGAAGTCGTGGGCCAGCGCGTGAAGTTGAAGAAGGCGGGGCGGGAGTGGAAGGGGCTGTCGCCGTTTCAGCAGGAAAAGTCGCCGTCGTTCACCGTCAACGACCAGAAGGGCTTTTACCACGACTTCTCCTCCGGCAAGCACGGCGACATCATCTCGCTTCCTGATGGAGACCGAAGGCGTCGGCTTTACCGAGGCGGTCGAGCGCCTGGCCTCGATGGCCGGCATGGCGCTGCCGGCGGCGACGCCGGATGCCGCGCGCCACGAGCAGCGCCGCAAGACGCTGTACGACGTGATGGAACTGGCGGCGAAATTCTTCGCCGACACGCTGGCGTCGCGCCACGGCGCCAAGGCGCGCGGCTATCTCGGCGACCGCGCGATTTCGCCGGCCACGCAATTGCAGTTCCGCATCGGCTATGCGCCGCGCCGACCGCTTTGCGCTGAAGGAGCATCTCGGCGCGCACGGCATTCCGGTCGAGGACATGGTCGAGGCGGGCCTCCTGGTCGCGGGCGACGATATTCCGGTGCCCTATGATCGCTTCCGCGACCGCGTGATGTTTCCGATCGCCGACCTGCGCGGACGCGTCATCGCGTTCGGCGGCCGCGCGCTGGAAAAGGACGTCGCCGCAAAGTACCTGAATTCGCCGGAAACCCCGCTGTTTCACAAGGGCGACAATCTCTACAACCTCGCGCCGGCGCGGCAGGCCACCCATAACGGCGCAGCCGCTGGTGGTGGTCGAAGGCTATGTCGACGTCATCGCCATGGTCGACGTCAGGCTTTGCCGCCAGCGTCGCGCCGCTCGGCACCGCGCTGACCGAAAACCAGCTCGCGCTGCTGTGGAAGATGGCGGACGAGCCGATCCTCTGTTTCGACGGCGACAAGGCCGGACAGAAGGCGGCCTGGCGCGCCGCCGATCTGGCGCTGCCGCATCTCAAGCCCGGAAAAAGTCTGCGCTTTGCGCTGCTGCCGGAAGGACAGGACCCCGACGATCTCGCGCGCTCCGGCGGGCGCGGCGGCGATCGAGGAAGTGATCGCGGCGGCGCGCGGGCTTCGCCGACGTGATCTGGTCGCGCGAGATCGAGGGCGGCACGTTTGCGACGCCGGAGCGGCGCGCGGCGCTGGAAGCGCGGATCGGCGAACTCACCAACGGCATCCGCGACGAGGTGGTGCGGCGCTATTATCGCCAGGATCTGGCCGAGCGGCTGCAGCGCACCTTTGCGCCGGAAGGCGGCCGCGGCGGCTACGCCCGGGGCAATTTCGCGCAAGCGCTCGGCGGCGAATCAGGCCGGCCGGTTTGCCTCCCGCGGCCCGTTCACCCCGGGCGCTGCCGGCCAATTCGGCCGCGGCGGCCGCGGGCAGGGGCGGCAGCCAGACCATCAACCGCGGCCCCTACCAGGCGGCCAGCCCGCAGCTTGCCACCAGCCCGATCATGCGCGGCCAGCGCAGCGCGATGTCCCGCCGCGAGGCGCTGATCCTGCAATCCCTGATCAACCACCCCTGGCTGCTGCACGACCATCTGGAGGAGGTGGCGGCGCTGGAACTGGCGCATCCCGAGGCCAACAAGCTGCGCGCCGGCATCATCGCGGCCTTCGCCAGCGACCATCACCATTCGCCCGAGCCCGCGGAACAGGCCGAGAAAATGCGGGCCGATCTCGAGGCAGGCGGATTTTCGCAAATACTTCAAAGGGTTGAGGCGCGATCACGACCTCGGCGGTGTGGGGCGCGCAGGCCGGCGCCGCACGGGAGGACGTTCTTTCCACCTGGCAGCAGCTCGTTTCCTTGCATCGGCAATGGCACTCCTTACTTAGGGAAATGAAGGATGCCGAGCTGGCCTTGGGCGAGGAGCCCAGCGAGGCCAATCTGGCATGGCTGCGGGACGTCAAGGCCCGGCTGGATTCCGTCGACGGCACCGAGGCCCTGATCGAGGGTTTTGGCGAGCTTTCGGGCCGGTTCCAGCGCAGCGTTTGATGAAAAAATGATGCGGACGGTTTTGGCCGAACCCGTTAAAAAACTCGCCAAACCCATGGTTTGGCTGCAAAAACAGGGTTAATCGAAGCTTAATAGCCGCACGGTCTATTGAGTGCAGACACCGGCGAGACGGGAGTTCGGGGGTGGCGACAGTTTGCGCCGCCCTTTCCGCGTCGTAACTGACATTAGTGATTCAAGTGCGAGATGCGGCGACGCATCCCGCATGAGCGCGTTTCGGGAGCTAATGAATGGCCACCAAGGCAAAGACGCTGCAGGTTAAGGACAAGGAAAAAGACGACAAGGCAGCGGACGCCCCCGAGAAGGATTCTCCGGACGCGCCGTCGCCGTTGCTCGACCTGTCGGACGCCGCCGTCAAGAAGATGATCAAGCAGGCCAAGAAGCGCGGCTTCGTGACCTTCGATCAGCTCAACGAAGTCTTGCCCTCCGACACCACCTCGCCCGAGCAGATCGAGGACATCATGTCGATGCTCTCGGACATGGGCATCAACGTCTCCGAAGCCGAAGACGCCGACAGCGAGGACGAGAAGGAAGAGGCCGAGGACGAGACCGACAACGAACTGGTCGAGGTCACGCAGAAGGCCGTCACCGAAGTCAAGAAATCCGAGCCCGGCGAGCGCACCGACGATCCCGTCCGCATGTATCTGCGCGAGATGGGCACCGTCGAGCTGCTGTCGCGCGAGGGCGAAATCGCGATCGCCAAGCGCATCGAGGCCGGCCGCGAGGCGATGATCGCGGGCCTCTGCGAAAGCCCGCTGACCTTCCAGGCCATCATCATCTGGCGCGACGAACTCAACGAAGGAAAGATCTTCCTTCGCGACATCATCGATCTCGAAGCGACCTACGCCGGCCCCGACGCCAAGAACAACATGAACCCGGCGCTGCTGGCAGCCCCGCTCGGCCCCGACGGCCAGCCGCTCGCCGCCGCCAACGGCAATGGCGCGGCCGCAGCGCCTTCGCATGTCGCGCCTCCCGCCGCGCCGCCGTCGCCGACCCCGTTCCGCGCCGCACCCGCGGCTGCGCCCGGTGGCGAAACCGAGGAGAAGGATCCGGCCGAGTCCGCCGCCGAAGGCGACATGGACGACGACGAGTTCGAAAACCAGATGTCGCTCGCCGCCATCGAGGCCGAGCTGAAGCCGAAGGTGGTCGAGACCTTCGACAAGATCGCCGACAACTACAAGAAGCTGCGCCGCCTGCAGGAGCAGGACATCGCCAACCAGCTGCAGAGCGAGACGCTGTCGCCGTCGCAGGAGCGCAAATACAAGAAGCTGAAGGACGAAATCATCGTCGAGGTGAAGTCGCTGCGGCTCAACCAGGCCCGTATCGATTCGCTGGTCGAGCAGCTCTACGACATCAACAAGAAGCTGGTCTCGTTCGAGGGCCGCCTGCTGCGCCTCGGCGACAGCCACGGCGTCGCGCGCGAGGACTTTTTGCGCAACTATCAGGGCTCCGAGCTCGATCCGCGCTGGCTCAACCGGGTCTCGAAACTCTCCGCCAAAGGCTGGAAGAATTTCGTCCACCACGAAAAGGACCGCATCAAGGAACTGCGCCACGAGATCCAGTCGCTGGCGGCATTGACCGGGCTCGAGATCGGCGAATTCCGCAAGATCGTGCACGGCGTGCAGAAGGGCGAGCGCGAGGCGCGCCAGGCCAAGAAGGAAATGGTCGAGGCCAATCTGCGTCTGGTGATCTCGATCGCCAAGAAATACACCAACCGCGGCCTGCAGTTCCTCGATCTGATCCAGGAAGGCAACATCGGCCTGATGAAGGCGGTCGACAAATTCGAATACCGCCGCGGCTACAAGTTCTCGACCTATGCGACGTGGTGGATCCGGCAGGCGATCACGCGCAGCATCGCCGACCAGGCGCGCACCATCCGCATTCCCGTGCACATGATCGAGACCATCAACAAGATCGTGCGCACCTCGCGCCAGATGCTCAACGAGATCGGCCGCGAACCGACCCCGGAAGAGCTCGCCGAAAAGCTCGGCATGCCGCTGGAGAAGGTGCGCAAGGTTCTGAAGATCGCCAAGGAGCCGCTGTCGCTGGAAACTCCGGTGGGCGACGAGGAAGACTCGCATCTCGGCGATTTCATCGAGGACAAGAACGCGATCCTGCCCATCGACGCCGCGATCCAGAGCAACCTGCGCGAAACCACCACCCGCGTGCTGGCCTCGCTGACCCCGCGCGAAGAACGCGTGCTCCGCATGCGCTTCGGCATCGGCATGAACACCGACCACACGCTGGAAGAAGTCGGCCAGCAGTTCTCGGTGACCAGAGAGCGCATCCGGCAGATCGAAGCGAAGGCGCTAAGGAAGTTGAAGCATCCGAGCAGGTCGAGGAAGCTGCGGAGCTTTTTGGATAACTAATTCAGATTGTCATGACCGGGCAAAAGCGCGAAGCGCGTTTTCACGCTAGCTGATCCGGGCATCCATCGAAACAGAGCGGCGGGCGAAAGCCCGCCGTTTTGTTTTTCACGCTGAAAAACTGCGATCGAAGTCAAATCCGCTAACGAACTCCTTCACTCCCGGTCCGCCGAGACACGGCGAGCTTTATGGCCGCCGGACGACGATCCGCGCGTCGTCTGGTCGCGGGACCTTCGGCAAATTCTATTTGTGCGCGATTGATTTTTATGATGCACTCATGGGTGGATTTTGACGGGGGCACGCATCGTCGGTGCGCTTACTGGAGAGATGTCATGACAACTTCGCGCAGAGAGGTCTTGCTGCAAGGGTGCGTTATTGGTGCGGGTATTATCGCGGCCAACATGACCGGGTTGGAAGCGTGGGCGCAAGGCGCGCCGAAGTTGCGGCGCTCGCTGCACGGCATGGCGCCCAACGATCCGATCCTGCAGACTTGGCGCGATGGAGTTCGGCTGTTGAAGGCGGCGTCCGGCAATGTCAGCTGGGCAAGCTTTGCCGCGATCCACGGCAATGCCGATAACTTCAATCTGTGTCCCCATGGCAACTGGTTCTTCCTGCCCTGGCATCGGGCTTACATTCTCTCTTATGAACAAGCGGTGCGGAAACTGACCGGCAACAGCGATTTTGCGCTGCCGTATTGGGACTGGACACTGGACCGTCAGATGCCGCAGGCCTTCGTTGATCCGATGTTCAACGGGCAACCGAATCCGCTGTTCGAGGCGCAGCGCGATGCGACGCCGACCGACGCGTTGCCCGACAGCACCGTAGGGCAAGCCGTGATAAATCAAATCCTCACGGAATCGCCATTCGAAACATTCGGCACCAGCCGCCCGGTCGGACAAGACAACCTCGATCAGTCATGGATCAACTGCGAATTCTGCGGCACTCAGGGAACGTTGGAGTCTACCCCGCACAATCTCGTCCATGTTTTCGTCGGCGGCCTCATGGCGCAGTCGAATTCGGCGCTCGATCCGCTGTTCATGATGCACCATGGCAACATCGACCGCATCTGGTGGATGTGGACGCAAGGCGGTGGGACCGATTCTCCCGATCCGCTGTGGAGCGGCATGACGTTCCAGAACAACTTCTTCAACCCGGACGGTACGCCCTATTCGCCGAAGGTTTCTGACCTGTTTGTCCCGGAGTCGCTCGGCTATACCTATGTCGAGACGCCGGTCGCGACCGTGGCTCTGACCCAGTCGGTGGCGATTGCCGCACAATCCGAAAAGTTCAGGAGCCTTTATGCGACGTCGAATGTTGCCGTCGCCAGACCCGCCGGGGTTGCCTCCTACGCTGCTTCGGTCACCCAGCCACCGGCCACGGTCGCCAAATATCTGGAGATACCCGTCGAGATCGACGCCAGCGCGCTGGCTCCCGTAGCCACGCGCAAGTCGCTGTCGAGCGGCCTTGAAACCCTTAGCCTCTCGCACGCCCGACAGCAATTTCTGAGCGGTGCCCGCTGCTACGCCTTCCTCCGCGACCTCGACTACGCGCAGGATGCCAACACGGAATACCGGGTGTTCCTGAACTGCGATTACCTGTCGGCAAGTACGCCGGCTACTGATCGCCACTTTGTCGCGTCGTTCGGCTTCTTTGGCCATCACGGTGGCCATGGCGGCAAGGAGGCGAAAAAGCCCTCCATCGGCATCGATTTGACCGCGGCGATTCAACGCGTCTACGGAAGCGCGACGACATCCCCCGGCAAACTGCGGGTGCAGATCCAACCGGTCGCCCTGAAGCCAACTGCCAAGGCGGATGGCACAGCCAAGCCAAGCCGCGTAGAGGTTGCGATCGTTTCGGCCTGACCCCACATCAGGATTGCGGGTGACGCAAACTGATGGACCAAGGCCAGGGCTATGGACGTTCGCCGTTTTTGGATAATCGGTGCGGAATGCGCGCTGGCGGCCGTGGCGCTGATTCCGGCCATCGCCGGGGAAGGGGACCAATTGATTGCGAAGGTTGGCAAGCCCGCGATCGTGACAGCGACGCCAGCCGAAGCGCCACAGGGCATTGCGCCGGACAAGTCGGCGCGGCGTGTGGTCGTCCACGTCACAGGCTATCAACCTCCGCGACAGGGCGGAGTCCGCGGCGTCGTGAAGGTCCAGAAGACCGACGGGACCGAACAGCAAATCGGAACGTTCGGTGTGTTTCCAGATGCGGCCTTCAACGCAGATACTTCCCGTGCACGGACCTACAGCTTTGCGCTGCCGAAGGAACTGGCGACCGATGCGGTGAGCCTGAAAATTGAAATCGTCCCTGACAAGGCGCAGGGAACGGGGGAGGGCGCACAACTCGAGATCGGACGCGCGGAAATCCAGTAAGGGGCCTTACGGCGCGTTGTTGGATGCCACGCGGGAATGCGCTGCGAGGTACAGCTCAGCGCCTTGAGCAAAATCTGCAGAGTTTTGCCCAGCTTTGACCGCGATCCCCCGCCATGCTCCGTGGCTGTGCATCACCGCCTGAACCCTGAATCCGCCACCGAAAAGGTCGAGACCAGCGCCGCCGCCATCTGGCCGCCGCTACGCCCGTTCATATCAGGCGAACACCGCCTCGGTCTTTTTATGTCGCGCCGCCGGTGGACGGCGTGGCTGTATGAATTCTTCCGCTTCGGCATCAAGCAGGGCTGGGCCTGCCTGTTCGGCGGCATCGCGGTGGCGCTGATGATCGGGAGCTGGCGCTTTTATCCGGCCGATGCGCCGCTGGCGCGCTACGACTTCCTGTTTCTCAGCATGATCGCGGTTCAGGTCGCGTTGCTGGCGGGCCGGCTGGAGACGTGGGAGGAGGCAAAAGTCATCCTGATCTATCATCTGGTCGGGACGGCGATGGAGATCTTCAAGACCTCGGTCGGCTCCTGGATTTATCCGGAGCCGAATTTTTTCCGGATCGGCGGCGTGCCGCTGTTTTCCGGCTTCATGTATTCCTGCATCGGCAGCTATCTCTGCCGCGCCTGGCGGCTGTTCGACTTCCGGTTCTCGAACCATCCGCGGCGCTTGCATCTGATCGCGCTCAGTGCGGCGATCTATCTCAATTTCTTCAGCCATCATTATTTGCCCGACCTGCGATGGCTGCTGTTTGCCGCGGCAGCATGGCTGTTCGGCCGTACCTTTGTCTACTTCAAGGTCTCGCACACCTACCGCTCGATGCCGATGCTGCCCGGCTTGCTGCTGGTGTCGCTGTTCATCTGGCTGTCGGAGAACATCGGGACCTTTACAAAAACCTGGCTCTATCCGTCGCAGCGGCATGGCTGGTCGATGGTCTCGTTCGACAAGCTCGGCTCCTGGTTCCTGCTGCTGATCATCAGCTATACGCTGGTGAGCCTGATCAATGCGCCGCGGGCGATGACCGCAGAGTGGCGTAAAGCCGATCCGCGCCCGGCCGCAGGCGTGCCGGCAGAGGCGTAAGCCTAGCGCTTCCCCATCGCCATGATCGCCGAGCCGATGGCGGTTGAGCCCAGGGTGACGATGAAACCGAACAGCAACAGCCCGAGTGCAAGGCCGGGCGAGTCGTCGGCGAAGATCAGGTCGCGCAAGCGGAAGGGATTGAGCAGGAGCAGGCCGCCGACCATCAAGGTCGCGACCGCCACGCCGACCGCAAGGTTGATGGCGAGCAGCCGGAACAGCGGCGTGCGCAGGGCATTGAACCGCTGCGGCTTCCCCTCGTGGTCTGGCGTTTGGTTTAGCATCTCCGCGTGCCCTCGCATTCGGCACGTTTAGTAGAGGTGGGCGCCGGTGACTTCCGTCAATCCTCGATCCGTTCCTCCGTGCAGCCGAACCCCGCCGGCATCAGCCGTGTTGCGGCTGGGCCGTTGCCGGTGCGCGGAGCAGGGGCCAGCGTGGGGGCTGCAACACCCTCGCTGCCGGATGCCGCCTGCTGGCGGGCGAGCAAGCCCTGCCACAGGCGGAAGATGCTCTGCTGGGTCTGCGGCGCGATCAGGCAATGGCCCTGATTGTCGAAGCCGCAGAACCGCGCGCCCGGGTCGTGCCGCACCGAGGTCACGGCCTGGTTGATGAGGTCGAGGCAGGCGATCACCTGCTCGATATCGCGCAGCCGGGTGTGATGGAGGATGTCGAGCAGCCGGAACGCCATCACCGGCGGCTGGCCATAGGAAATGCCGGTGCGGCCGAATTCGAGGAAGACGTTGACTGATGGCAGCGAGCCCTGGATTTGCGCCAGCACCGCGGCGGCGTCTTGCTCGCTGCAGGTGGCAAGATGGCTGGTGTGCGGCTGCTCCGCGGCCGGCGTCTCGGCCGCCAGCCCGAGCGAGACGATCACCTGATGTTCGATCCATTGCCGGACGTCGGCAGGCGCGGTGCGAATCTGGTCCGTGGTCAGGGTAATTCCGATCATGAAGGCTCTCCTTTTGACGTCCCACGATAAGCGAAGCCGCCGCGGAGGATTTGACGCGGATCAATGGTCGGGCGCCGCCACGGGGAAGGCGTAAAGGCAGCGTTTTTGACGCGCCTGTTTCGGTCGTGGCATGGTGGGGTCCGTGGTGTGGATCTTTAAGGATTTCAATATGCTCGGACGTTGCTTGGCCGTCATTGTCGGTATCTCGTTTGCCACTCCCGCATTTGCCGCCCGCTGCGGCGGCGACTTCAACAGCTTCGTCGCCAGCATGTCGCAGGAGGCAGCCTCCGCCGGCATCTCGCAAGCCGTGATCAGCCAGGCGCTCGGCGGCGTGCAGCAGGACATGGGCGTGCTCAACTTCGACCGGCGCCAGCGCGGCACCTTCAACAAGACGTTTGAGCAATATGTCTCGACCCGCGTGGGCGCAGGCCGCATCAATGCCGGCCGTGCGATGCTGCAGCGGCATGCGGCGCTGCTGTCGAGCATCGAGCAGAAGTTCGGCGTGCCCCGGCAGATCCTGGTCGCGATCTGGGGGCTGGAGACCGATTTCGGCAAGGGCGACATGGGCAAGCTGCCGGTGTTTCGCGTGCTCTCGACCATGGCGCATGATTGCCGCCGCACCGAACTGTTCCAGGGCGAACTGCTCGCGGCGCTGAAAATCCTGCAGCGCGGCGATCTGCGCTTGAACGACATGATCGGCGCCTATGCCGGCGAGATCGGCCAGACGCAATTTCTGCCGTCGTCCTACATCAAATACGGCGTCGATTTCGACGGCGACGGCCGCGTCGATCTCCGCCACAGCGTCCCCGACGTGCTCGCCTCCACCGCCAATTTGCTGCACACCAGCGGCTTCAGAATGGGCGCGCCGTACGGCGAGGGCACCGCAAATTTCGAAGCCATGCGCGAGTGGAACCGGGCCACGATCTATCGCAAGACGATCGGCTATTTTGCCGATCAGCTGGTGGGGCGGTAGGTTACCTTCGTCACTGCCGGGCTTGACCCGGCACCCCCGTCGTCCCGGGCTTGACCCGGGACCCATACGTCGCGGCCCATCGGTGAGAACGCCGGCGTTAGATACCTTCAATAAAAATGCGCGGCCGCGGGGTATGGGCCCCGGCGTTCGCCGGGACGACGAAGAGAAGGGCCGCGACCGCGCCTTCGTCGCTACGAAACCTTCCCCGCCTGCGCCGTCATCTTCTCGATCCGCCGCTGCAGCACCTTCCAATACGTCCCCGGCCGAAACCGCTGCAGCAGATCCATGAACCTTGCATCGTTGCCGATCAAAATCCGCGGCTGGTTCTTCTCGATGCCTTCGATGATGCGCAGCGCCGCGGCGGCCGGCGTGGTTTTCGCCATGGCATCGAAGCGGTCGATCGATTGGGCGCGGCGGGCGTTGTCGGTGACACCAGTGCCGGTGCGGGAATTGCGGGCGATGTTGGTGGCGACGCCGCCGGGATGCACGACCGACAGCCGCACCGGGCTGCCCGCCATCGCAAGCTCATGCCGCAGGCTTTCGGAAAATCCGCGCACCGCGAATTTGGCGGCGCAATAGGCGGTCTGGCCGGGCGGGGCGATGATGCCGAAGATCGAGGAGATGTTGACGATATGGGCGGCGGGTTGTTTGGCCAGATGCGGCAGGAAGGCGCGGGTCGAGTGCACCACGCCCCAGAAGTTGATGTTGAACAGCCAGTCCATCTGCGCCTGCTCGATCTCGTCGAACTGGCCGAGCAGGGCGACGCCGGCATTGTTGATGACGATGTTGAGGCCGGCGTGGGCGGCGGCCGCGGCGGCGGCAAAATCCTGAATCTGGCCGGGCTCGCTGACATCGACGCGATGCGCCGTGACTTTCTGCCTGGACGTCCTGGCGATCTCGGCCGCGACCGCCTGCAGTCCCGCCTCGTCGCGATCGGCCAGCGCCAGATCGGCGCCGCGCGCGGACAATTCCAGCGCCAGCGCGCGGCCGATGCCGCTGGCGGCGCCGGTCACGGCGGCGGCGGATCCCTTGATGGCAGTCATGTCGGTTGGCTCTCCGAAAAAGATGGCGCAACCTGATACAGCGGGTCGGCTTTGGCAACCGGGCCCGGCGTTCGCGCGCCGCTTCCGCTGGCCAGCCGGCCGTGATATGGCAGCCGAAATTCACGGGGAGATCGCCGATGACGCTCTCGTTCCTGCTGACCTCGCTGATCGTGGTCGTCTCCCCCGGCACCGGCGTGCTCTACACGCTGGCGGTGGCGCTGACGCGGGGCTCGCGGGCCAGCGTTGCCGCTGCGTTCGGCTGCACGCTCGGGATCGTGCCGCATATGCTGGCGGCCATGCTCGGACTGGCCGCGGTGCTGCACACCAGTGCGGTGGCGTTTGCGGCGCTGAAATGGTGCGGCGTGGTCTATCTGCTCTACATGGCCTGGCAGGCGCTGCGCGAAACCGGGGCGCTCGCGATCGACACGCGCCCAGCCGAGGCGCGTTCGAGCCGGCGCGTCATCGCCACCGGATTCCTGATCAACATCCTCAATCCAAAACTGTCGATCTTCTTTCTTGCCTTTCTGCCGCAGTTCATCGCGGCCGACGAGGCTCATCCGATCGGACGGATGCTGGAATTGAGCGGGGCCTTCATGGCGATGACCCTTGCGGTATTCGTGCTCTACGGCCTGTTCGCCGCCGGCGTTCGCGACCGCGTCATCACCCGGCCCAGGGTAATGGCCTGGCTGCGCCGGAGTTTTGCGTTAGGCTTTGCCGCGCTCGGAGCGAAGCTGGCACTTGCGGAGCGATGACTATCTCCTCCGTCGTCCCGGCTCAAGGCCGGGACGACGTGCTGATAGAATCAAAAAGGCGGGCCTGAGCCCGCCGTCTTTCGAAAAATCATGCCTGGCGTTGGATGCCCGGGCGGAACTGAGCGCCCCACCCGGGCCTGAATTCACTTCTTGGACTTCTTGGCCTTCTTCGCCTTCTTCGCCTTTTTCGCCTTCTTCGCTTTCTTAGCCATAGTATCCTCTCAAGGGTTTAATGGATTGAAACGCGACTCCGAGGCATGCTTGGCGGAGGGCCAGCCTCGCAACATCCTCGATCATGATCCCAACAGATTCGCAGGCTGATGCCGCGTGCTGTCACGCCGCGGTCATGATGTTATCCACAGCTGTTATGCGTTTTGATGCGATTTTTCGCAAAATCGCCGTTCATCGCACCATCCGCCGTCGCTGCGTCACGGTTAACGCGGCCCCAACGCGCCGGCCTCTTCATCAATTTAAAACCACGGTTGGGATTGCGCCGCCGGTGGTCAGAGTCCGTTAAGCGGCGCGGCTGCACGTTGTCCGCAAGACAACGGGGATTGTCGTGGGGGGAGACGCCTTGAGGCGCGAGAGCCTGGGGCGGGCGGTTTGAACAGGGGAGACGCGACCATGAGCGTTTCGGGTTTGCGATGTTGAGCGTTCCGACGCTATGGACGGTTTTCGTCATCAACTTTCTCGCGCTGGGCCTGATCTGGGCCTACGTCACGGGCTGCTATCCGTCATTTCCAGCCGCGCGGTTCTGGACCGGCTCGGCATTCGCCGCGGCCGCTGGCGCGGCAATGGCGATGCTGCGGGTCGTCATGACGGACTCGCTGCTGCCGCTGCTCGCTGCCGGCACGGCGATGATTCTAGCCGTCTGCCTGGCCGCGATGGGTATCAGCAAGTTCTTCGACCGACCGGTGACCTGGCGCGGCACCTTGCTGATCACGGGGCTTAGCTTTGCCGGCCTGACTTTCTTCATCTTCGGCTACGACAGCGTGCCCGTGCGGATCTCCATCTTTACGATCGCCCAGATGCTGCCTCTGGCGCTGAGCGTAAAGCTCCTGCTGACCCCGCATGAGGGGCGCGTCAATCCGGGCGCGCGGCTGGCTGGCATCGTCGCTATTCTCATTATGGTGATTTACGGCTTGAGGCTGGTTGCCGGATTGACGGATACCGGCGGCGGGTTCAGCTACCTGAAATTTACCCTGGTGCAGTCGGTCGTGATCCTGGTGTTGGTGTTCCTGTCGATGGCGCTGAATTTCGGCTTCCTGCTGATGGCGATGGACCGCCTGCGCAACGAAGTCGCCGATCTGGCGCTGCTCGACGACCTCACCGGCGTCGGCAACCGCAGGCATCTGGTGCAGCGGCTGACCGAGGAATGCGCGAGGTCGGAGCGCAGCGGCCAGCCGTTCGCGCTGCTGGTGATCGATCTCGACGGCTTCAAAGGCATCAACGATACCCACGGCCATGCAGCCGGCGACGCCTGCCTGCAGCATTTCACGCTGATGGCGCAAACCCGCCTGCGGCCCGGCGACCTCTTGGCGCGCACCGGCGGCGACGAGTTCTGCATCGTGCTGCCGGCTTCGACGCTGCGCGAGGGCGCGATGATCGCGCGCCGGGTGCTGGAAGTTTGCCGTCTGGATGCCGAGCAATGCGTCGGCTCCGATATTCCGATCGCGGTCTCGATCGGCGTCGCGCAATGGAATCGGGAGATCGGGGCGTTCCCGGACCGCCTGATCGCCGCCGCCGACCACGCGCTGTACGCCGCCAAGAAGGACGGACGGAATTGCTTTGCGACCTACGACCCGGCGCCGCCGCTCGCGCCCGGGATCGAAATCTCCGTGAAACCGGATATGGCCCTGCGCAGGCGCGCATGAGCGTGTTATCCATTGGGTTCACTGGATGAGAGTGCAATGATCTTCCGCCTGCTGGCGACGGCGCTGTTGGCCATCGTGCATTTTACTTCGGCCTCCGCGCAGACGCCCGACCTCGCGGCGATTGCGCGCTCGGCGGGCACGCCTGACATTCCCGGTCTGAAAATGGTCTGGCTGTCGCCCTGGGGCGACGTCGCAAAAGCCCATCCCTGGCGCAACATCATCGTGCACCAGACCGAAGGCCCGGCAGGCTCGGCGCGCGGCGGCGCGCAGGCGCAGTTCAAAAACCCGACCAGGCGCGGCGTCATGGTCTGGGTCGAAACCGACGGCACGGTCTATTGGGCGGTGGCCGATCATCTGGTCCCCACCCATACCGACGGCGCCGACCGCAACGACAACAAATATATCGACAACAGCAAGACCTATCACCAGGTCAACAAGGACACGTCCATCGGCGTGGAGTTCGCCGGCAATTACCCCGACGTCACGCGCGGCCCGACCGAGGCGCAGATCGCCGCGTGGCGCATCCTGGTGAAGGTCTTGCGCGCGCGCTACGGCATTCCGCTCGACCGCGTCTATGCCCATAACTGGATCGACTTCAAGGACGCCCGCTATTGCGAAGGCTGCGCGCTGGCGACAATGGCGCGGGAGTGGGGGGAGTAGGGCGACCCGTTAGTATCCTAGATTGGGAACGCATGTTGAGCTATCATCGGGCCATGAAAACACAGACCATTGAAGTTGATGATGATACTGCCACGGTACTGAAGCAGCGTGCCGCGGAACGCGGCGTGACCGTACCGGAGCTGGTGGCCGAATTGGTCACGCTTGCCGCCAGCCCTGCGGAGGCGGAATCCGATGATATCGCTGAACTGGATCGCCGCTGGAAGGCTTTTGAAGCCCAAGACTCGGTCGTGTCGAATGACCAGGCAGTGCGGTGGCTTCAGACATGGGGCACGCCAGCCTTTCGGAGCTGGCACAATCGATGAAGCTGGAATGGTCGGACGCAGCTCTTGCCGACCTGAACCGGTTCGCTGAATTTCTGAATCGCGAGCACCCGTCACTCGCTGGCGTTGTGGCCAATGAAATTATCCGTTGCCCTTCGCCGTCCAGTGGACTGCTCCTTGGTCTCGGTCGATTGGCCGGACCTGCCGGTTCAAGCAATCCTGAGCGTGCGTGCCGTCCGTCGCTTACAAGTCCGCGGATCGCGACGTTGCTATGCGCCAACGAGCGCGTTCCCCAAAAACAAAAAAGCCGGCGTTGCCGCCGGCTTTCGTGTTCTCTCTCGATCCGCTGCAGTTAGAGCGCGGCTTCCAGTGCGGCCTGTTCCGCCTTCGCAATCGTGCCCTTGACGGCCGACTGCACCTTCTCGAAGGCGCGGACCTCGATCTGGCGCACGCGTTCGCGCGACACGCCGAATTCGGCGGCGAGGTCTTCCAGCGTCATCGGGTCTTCCGCCAGACGGCGCGCCTCGAAGATGCGGCGTTCCCTGGGGTTGAGCACGCCGATGGCGCCGTTCAGCGCCTGGCGGCGATGATCGAACTCTTCATGTTCGGCCATCATGACTTCCTGGTTGGGCGAGTTGTCGACCAGCCAGTCCTGCCATTCGCCGGCTTCGCCGTCGTCGCGGATCGGTGCGTTGAGCGAGGCATCGCCGCCGAGACGGCGGTTCATGTCGACCACGTCCTGAGCCGTGACGCCGAGGCGCTTGGCAATGATGGCCACCTGGTCGGGGCGAAGATCGCCCTCGTCCAGCGCGGAGATCTTGCTCTTCGCCTTGCGCAGGTTGAAGAACAGCTTCTTCTGGTTCGCGGTGGTGCCCATTTTCACGAGCGACCAGGAACGCAGGATGTACTCTTGTATCGACGCTTTGATCCACCACATGGCGTAGGTAGCCAATCGAAAACCCTTCTCGGGCTCGAACCGCTTGACCGCCTGCATCAGGCCGACATTGCCTTCCGAGACGACCTCGGAGATCGGCAAGCCGTAGCCGCGATAGCCCATGGCGATCTTGGCCACGAGCCGGAGATGGCTGGTGACAAGGTGATGTGCCGCTTCGCGATCGTCATGCTCGCGCCAGCGCTTGGCGAACATGTATTCCTGCTGGGGCTCCAGCATCGGAAACTTGCGGATCTCGGCGAGGTATCGGGAAAGTCCGGATTCTCCATTGAGAACCGGTAAGGTAGCTGTACGGGCCATTCGAGCGCCCTCCAGTGGTTCAGGCCCCCGATAGCGGCGGGCCCGGCAGACGGCCGCTTTGTCAAAGCCGGCCGGCCTGCGATGTTCCGCGTTGGATATTCAACGCAGGTGCAACATACACCAAAACCGGGCCGATAGGGAAGGATTGCTGACGTCACGTCCCCGTGTGGCTGCTATAACCTGTTGGCATAACATGACTTTTCTGGAGAGGGTGCGTCATAGCGCCGCTTTCAGCGCAGCCTGCAGGAGAAGCAAATCCTCCGGCAAAGCGGCTTCCCAGTGCAAAAGTTCTCCCGTCCGGGGGTGCTCCAAGGTAAGCAGGTACGCATGGAGAGCCTGCCGTCCGAGCGCGGTGAGTGCGTCCTTACTCTTCTCGCCGAGCTGGCCGGCCTTGGTCTTGAAGTGCGAGCCGTAGACCGTATCGCCCATCAGGGGATGGCCTATATGGGAGAGGTGCACGCGGATCTGATGGGTGCGTCCGGTTTCGAGTTGGCAGGCCAGCAGCGACGCGACCGGCTTGCCGTCGCGCCCGGAAAACACCTCCCGCAATTCCCAATGGGTAACCGCCTCGCGTCCGCCTTCGCGCACCGCCATTTTCTCGCGGGCATAGGGATGCCGGTCGATCGGTGCGTCCACGGTGCCGCGCTGGCGGCCAGGTACGCCCCAGACAAAGGCCATATAGCCGCGCTGCATCGGCCCGGTGCGGCCGTGATCGGCAAATTGCGCGGTCAGCGACGCATGGGCGCGGTCGTTCTTGGCCACCACCATCAGCCCGGTGGTGTCCTTGTCCAGCCGGTGCACGATGCCCGGGCGTTTGACGCCGCCGATGCCGGAAAGGCTCGAGCCGCAATGGGCGATCAGGGCATTGACCAGCGTGCCGGTCTCGTGGCCGGCAGCGGGATGCACCACCAGACCCCTAGGCTTGTCGATGACGATGATGTCGTCGTCCTCGTAGGTGATATCGAGGGCGATATCCTCCCCCTGCGGCTCCGGCGGGGCGGCTTCCGGAACGTCGATTGTGATCGTATCGCCTTTCGCGACATGATAAGCGGGGTCGCGGATGGGGCCCCCCTTGGCGGTAACGGAACCGGCGAGGATCAGCGCCTTCAGCCGCGAGCGCGACAGTTCAGGGCGGAGCACCGCGAGCACGCGGTCGAGCCGGGGCGAGCCCTCGTCGCCGCCGACGGTGACCTCAAGCCTCTGACCGCTGTTCGAAGAAAATTCCTGTTCCAAAGAAGAGCCTTGCATGACCGATACCGTTGCGCCCGAACCGACCCCCGAGCAGGCCGCGCTGTTTGCGCGGGTGCGGCGGATGATGATGATCGCGGGCCTCACCTCGGCGCTGGCCGTGGTCGTCGTCCTGATCGCCGTTGGCTACCGCCTTTATCGCGGCGAGGGAAGCACGACGGCAGCTTCCGCCGACATCACGGCGACCTTGCCGAAAGGCGCCCGCATCGTCTCAACCGGCGTCGCCGGCGACCGGCTGGTGGTGACGCTGGATATAGGCGGGGTGACCGAGATCCGCACCTTCGACGCGAAGACGCTCAAACCGGCCGGAAAGCTGAAATTCGTCAGCGAGCCCTGAGCAGCTTTCTCCAGGGCTCATGTTTTGCGGCCCGACCCATGGGCGCGCGCGGCTGAACGGTAAGGACATGGTCACTTAAGGACCAAACCCGGCTTGCAGCCGGCGGAATTCGCGGCTATTCCCTGCAACACACGCTCCCTTCGTCTAGCGGTTAGGACGCGGCCCTCTCAAGGCTGAAACAGGGGTTCGATTCCCCTAGGGAGCGCCAGCCAATGAAATCAATCGCTTACAGGATAGTTTAGCGGCATTAGCGGCAGTCGTTAGCGGCAGTCCGGCCATCTTACCTTGCGCGGTGAGCGCACCTCCACAAGTCATCGTTGCAACTAACCCATAGCTCCCGATGCGAGCCGAGGGCTACTGAGTGGCTGCGCTCCGCGTCCTACCACCAACCGATAGAGTGGCCTGCCAGCGCGCCGCTCGTTACCGCTGTCAGGATTGCCGACAGTGGCCCGGCTGACTTCACAAAAATTTCCAAGAGACTAGTTCTCTTCGACACGGTCCCGTTCTCCGCGTGTTTCGGTTTAGGCACATTACGCGGTGCAGCCCACCGAACCCAAACGAGTAAAGGGGGAGGGGGTCATTTCTTGCGCGCGGCAACCGCAGCACCGAGGATCGTAGGAGGTTCGTTTCGAGTTGCCATGCGCCAGCGGCGTGCTTCTAAGCGCGCTTTCTTTGTTTGCTTATCTCGATCCCTCACCAACTTGCGAATTTGGGTCGCTATCGCTTCTGGAGTGTTACCGAGCCGTTTGCTCTCGGCGTGAAGCTGTCGCGCGATTGATATAGTGCTCTTGTCCGGTGCTGCGTCGAATGCGCGCAGTAGAATGGTATCACGATTGGCAGCGATTGCCTTCCCCGCGCCACGCTTCGGACGGCGCAATTCCCGATTGAAAAGCTCGCGCGCGGCTTCTTCCCCGAGGTGGTGCACGGCCGCTTGAAAGGCCGCCCTCACTCCGGCCGTTACTTTCGCAACACGGTGCTGCCGCTCGGTGGTGCTCTCACACGCTGCACCCAATATACTTACATGGTGAAGGCCGAAGATATCGGTCAGGGGCTCGACTGGCGGAAGCCATGGGCGGCTCGGCATCTTCACTTTGTGTGCTTCCTCCCCATGATGGTCGTCAAGTGTCACTGATCTCGCTTCACACTTGGCAAGAGTGGTCTGTCTTCGCTGACGCTAAGACCGAGGCTTAATTGCGTGGGCAATTGTTCGACGGCAATAAGGAGACTGTTGTCGGTGACAAATCGCCCATCATGGAGCTCCGCGTAAGAAGGAAACCATTTGTCGTCTTGCGGATGAAATTCGTAGACGACCAACGCCGGATCAAAGCCTGCACTCTTGATATTTTTCACCAATTTATCGGCCTGCGCAGCAGCATCAGGTAATGCATCATGTGCCAAATAATTTCGTTTTACATCTGCGCCCCGGAACATAAACGATATCAGGCATCCGTCGTTAAACGATTGAATTTCCACAATGGGGTCTTCTAGCTTGGATAGTTCAAAAAACAGGTTCTGCATCCATCTACGAACACCCGCGTAAAAGTCTTTTCCCGCCTCGGTCGCAACAGTCGTTACGAGCGGCTTGAAGATAAGCGCGACGAAAAGGACACCGACAATTATTAGAACGCTCTGACTGTCGGCTTCGTTGCAAGAAAGTGGCGTTCGCTTTACAGGCACGGGTGCTGAGCGCAGAACGTCTTCAACCCATTCCGGCTCGACGTCTCGCGGATCGAAACCAAAATTTATCCAGCCGCCGCTGTCGAGAGCGGGGAGAAACGCGGGTGGCGACGCCTCCGCCGCCGTATCTACCTTAAGATCGCGAAAACTGAGCCGATTACCTTCATAAAATCCGAGGGCGGCGGCAACAAACCTCTCGCCGTCTGAGCTAGTGAAACTCGCCGCCGCAAGAACTCGACCGAGAGGAAAGCCGGGATCGTGTCCTTTAAGTAGTCTCATCCCGTTCTTGACGCGGGCGACTATATCTTCCGGGTCAGCGGAGACGAGCAGCTTACCATCTGGCCCTCTTCTGTCCGACCAGATCACCGAACTCACGACTTTTCCGAACGCCCCGTTGCCAGTATGCGCTTTCTTTATTCGATCAACCCATTCCGCAGCTTCGGCGTTGTCCGCGATTAAATCGGGCATGCGGATTTTCCTCACAGCGAAAATGGAAGGACGATTGTGATGCGCCCGGCTGGCAATCGTAGCGGAGCCCATCGGGCGCGCAAAGCGTTTCATGCGGCAAAAAGCCGCCGCCGCCGTGTTATGGCGACAAGCGATCCCAGCCCTGCTCGTCTCGGTAGCGCGTTAGGAAGGCACGCTCCTCGACGAACCGCACGTCACTCGCCCGTGCGCGAGGGCGCGGCTCAAGGGCAATCCATACCATATGCGGCTTCTTAGGCTTTCCTGCCTTCGTGTTTGTGCGGTACTCACGATCAAGATTTAGTTTTGCTACTTGCTCCGCCTCAGAGATAGGGAGAACGACACAGGAATATTCTTTTGGAGAACGAACGGCCACCAATGCAACAAGGTTGGTCTTGTAGAAACTGTTCCTTCGATTGAACATGGTCTCGTTCGGATTGGCTATAATCTCCTTGGTGCAAAATCCATACGCTACCCACCAAGGGTCCTTATGAGTGTTCGCCGCTCCCTTCACTTGAACCTGTAGCGTTAGGCTGGGCGATACAGCCAACAGGTCGGCGTTGGCAGCCGTGCCGTCGCTGTTCAGGATTACGGTGACAGTGCACTCAACTTCAACGTAGTTAAGTGGACTGTCACCGTAACTGCGTAACTGGCCCGAAGTGGCGCTGGACTGCAAGCTCGCCGTTATGACGTGACCGGATTCTCGGCACGCATCTCCGCAAAGGTCTCCTTCGCGACTAGCAGCGCCTCGCGCACAAGCGGCGCGCCGACATAGCCGAGCAGGTGCAGAATCGCCTCGACGAGCTCGTCCTCGGTCCAGCCGTGGTTACACGCAAAGCGGATATGCAGTTTCAGCTCCGGGGTCCGCCCTGTTGCGGTGTCGGAGACGACGCAGATCAACGTCCTGGTCTTGAGGTCGAGCCCCGGCCTCGTCCACAGCGTGCCGAACACCGTCTCCTGCGTCAGCGCCGCAAATTTCTCCATGATCGGATCGGTGTAGAGCTGCTGATCTAGCTTGTCGGCGTAGGCCGCGCCCATGAGATTGCGGCGCATCGCGCGGCCTTTGGCGCGCAAGGGACTGTCGGTCATTGTGGCGTTCCTCCCGAGTGAGTTTCCAAATTTCCGTTGGGATCTCGAACGGCGCGTCACGCCGGTTGAGATCGCAGCCGATCGTAACCGATCAATTGTCGCGGTCGAAATACAAAAGCGCCAATTCGCGACCGTCACGGCGACCATGATGTTCTCGTGCCTACCCCGCGTTGCGTCCCTTGACAAACTGTATCCAATTAGATACATTTGGCCATGAACACGCTCATTCGGTCGTCCGTCTTTTCCGATTGGCTGAATAGCTTGAAAGATCAGAAGGTCAAGGCGCGGATACTGCACCGGTTGTCGCAAGTCTCCCTGGGCAATTTCGGGGATTGCGAGCCGGTAGGCGAAGGCGTTTCGGAAATGCGTATCCATCATGGTCCGGGATTCCGGGTCTATTTCGTGCGTCATGGTGCCGCCGTCTATGTGCTGCTTTGCGGTGGCGACAAGTCCAGCCAGCGCCGCGATATCGCCAGGGCAAAGCGCATGGCGAGCGAATTGAAGGAGAGCGGGCGATGAAGAAGGCCAAAGCCAAGGAAAACGTCAAGGCAAACGCCAAGGCAAAGGTCACTTACGCGCCATTCGAGGTCGCGGACTATCTCGATAGTGAGGAAGCGATTGCGGAATATCTTTCGCTCGCAGTCCGCGACGAAAACCCCGGCGTATTGCTCAAGGCGCTTGGTGACGTGGCCAAGGCGCGCGGCATGGCGGAGGTCGCGAAGGCGTCCGGTCTCGGCCGGGAAAGCCTCTACAAGACGCTGGCGCCGGGTGCCAAGCCGCGTTTCGAAACGATTGCTACCATCATGCGGGCGCTGAATGTCGGGTTTTCAGTCGAAAGCAGGTTGCCGGTGCGAGCGAAGAAGGCTCGCAAGTTGAAAGCGGCGTAGGTGGCGAGCGAGGCTGCGAAACCAAATCACTTCATCTCTTCCAGCAGCTTCCGCGCCTCCCCCAGCAGCGCCTGAATCCTGCTTTCGCTCCGCGATCGCATCCCTCGTGAACAGCCCGTGCTTGCGCGCGTTCCGGTTTGCCCTCGGCGCGCCCGATCCCTGTGCACCGCCGTGCATGCGGCAGCGCTTTTTGCCGTGCACCGCCGGCGAGCGGCATGCGCCGCCGGAACGGGTTTTGGCGCCGCAGCGCGGGCTCGCCAGCATCGGGCCGGTATTTCGGATGTGATCGCTCATGCCTGTGCTTTCCGCCTGGCATCGGCGGAATCGCGCCTTCGCCGGGAGCCCGGGACCTTCGGCGTCTTCCGCGCCGCGGTGCCGGGACCTTGTCCGATACGATCACGCTCGCATGCTGCGTGACGTTGCCGACAATGGCGTTGCCGCCGTCGCCGACCGACACGTTCTGCACGGTGATGGCGGGTTCGCCTGGCTCCGGTAGCGGTTCAGCGCCTCGATCTGGGCCGGAAACGTGCGGGCGAGCCGGCCCAAGGCGCGCGCGGCGTTGTCGTGCTGGGCGAGGTCCTCGGCACTGGCGAGGTGATGGGCACATCGCATCGCCATCACATGAACCGACACCATCTGCGCCACCAGCATGGCCTCGACGGAGTCCCTCGGCTTGATGCTCTTCATCATCGAAATCATGAAGGCGAGGTTGACCTCGTCGGGCTTCTCGCCGCTCACGCTGGCCCTGACCAATTGCCGGAGGATGCCATGCATCGCATCGCGGATCGGCGACCCCCAATGCGTCAGCCATCAGCCGTTCGCCGAGTTCCGGATCGGGATGGTCGATGGAAAATCCGTGCGACAAGAGTTTTATCCGCGGGGCTGCGGCAGCTTTGGTTCTGGTCGGTGGCGGTGATCGTGGTTGGCATAGCGAGGTCGGGAGCGGTGCTCATGTCGCGATTCCTTAAGGCGCGCGAGGCAAGCGCGCGGTTCGGCCACGCGCAGGCGATCGCCGCGGTGAGGCGGTGCAATTCCAAGGGTGGGCGAGGATGTTGAGCCGCAATCGCAACCCGACGCGCCGCATTGTTGCGGAGCGACGGGCGTTTACAGGATCGCGGGATGGTGAAGAAATGCCCCTGATTTGCCCGACGTGTCAACTTGCTTTCGGCGCATCCATGCCGGCGCCTGCTACTTTGCATGGGGTTGTTTTCGATATTTTGGGAGCGCGCAGCTTCGAAGGGGATGTGTCACCGATGCGCGCGGCGCCCCAAGGGCGTGCGCGCGTCCGTGGCGAATTGGCAGGACGTGGCAGGGGCTGCTCGATCGCGTTGATCGGGAGCAGGTCGGGCGCGTCGTAGACGAAAAAACCAAAGGAATTGCCCAGGCCGTTGCTTGCGTTCCCCGATGTGAAGAGCGTGTGGAAGAATCCAGTCGTGCTGCCGACAATTGTCACGCCGCAGACCGTTGCCGCCCACGAAATGTGCATCGAATGCCCCAGGGCGACCGCGTGTCATCACATTGCTTTGATGCGCACCGGCTAATGCTCGAAATCCGTCTGCCGGATATTGAAAGCGCAGCAGTCGAGACCTAACTCCGGGGCCGGGGTATGCATGACGAAAACGACGACGAGCAACTGTGAGGCGGCAGGTCGCGACGTTCAGCGCAGGACGCGCCCGGTTGCCGGCATCATTGTGCTGCTGGTTTGTCTGACGGTCCTGATCACTTTCTCCGTTGCCGGAGACTGGCTGGAAAACAGCATGACGTTGCGGCAAGAGGACATCATCGCGTTGGCGCAAGAGGATATCGCGCCGTCCTGCCCGGTGCCTCCGACGCTGCGTTTTTCTGTTGCGGAGCTATCGCGAGAGGGCGAGGTGGCGCCCCGCTCGCCGAAAGCCCATTTTATCAGAACCAGACATTTTATCAGAACGACGGATTGAGCGACCCGAACGCGCTCGTTTCTCTCGATCGAGACCGAGCAATTTTCAACTCGCTGGCATAGCCCCTCCGCAAGTCGTCATTCTATCGATAACTCGCGATGGCTGTTCCGGGTATAAAGTGATCCTTCAGAGCCGCCATCGCCCCTGAGAGGTCATGTGACTGCCCCCAATCCCGCCGCAGGTAAACCGGTCGATCCCGCTTCTCTCGTCAACGTGCCGCGTTTGGTGACGGCTTATTTCGCCAACAAGCCCGACCCGGCCGATCCACTGCAGCGCGTTGCGTTCGGGACATCGGGTCATCGTGGCTCGTCGCTCAGGAATGCCTTCAATGAAGACCATATCCTCGCCACGACCCAGGCGATCTGCGATCACCGCCGCGCGAGCGGCCTGACCGGCCCGCTGTTCATCGGCATCGACACCCACGCGCTGGCCGAGCCGGCGCTGGCCAGCGCTATCGAGGTATTTGCCGCCAACGGCGTCGACATCATGATCGACGATCGCGGTGGCTACACACCGAACTCCAGTGATCTCGCACGCGATCCTCAGTTATAACAAAGGCAGAACGAGCGGCCTCGCCGACGGCGTCGTCATCACGCCCTCGCACAATCCGCCGGAGGACGGCGGCTACAAATATAATCCGCCGCACGGCGGCCCGGCCGATACCGACGTCACCGCGATCGTCGAAAAGAACGCCAACGCCTATCTGACGGCGGCACTCAAAGGTGTCGCGCGGATGACCTACGAGCGGGCCCGCAAGGCGCCATCGACGCATCTCCACGACTACATCAGTCCCTACGTCGCCGATCTCGGCAATTGCGTCGACATGGCGCTGGTCAAATCGTCCGGCGTGAAGATCGGCATCGATCCGCTCGGCGGCGCGGCTGTTCATTTCTGGCAGCCGATCATCGAACATTACGGCATCAACGCCACGGTCGTGAACAATGCCGTCGATCCGACGTTCCGGTTCATGACCGCCGACTGGGACGGCAAGATCCGGATGGATTGTTCGTCGCCCTATGCGATGGCCAGCCTGATCCGGATGCACGACAAATTCGACGTCGCCTTTGCCAACGATACCGATGCCGACCGGCACGGCATCGTGACGCCGTCCGGCGGCCTGATGAACCCGAACCATTACCTCGCGACCGCAATCGCCTATCTGTTCGAACACCGGCAACAATGGGGGCAACAGGCGGCGATCGGCAAGACCATCGTCTCGAGCTCGATCATCGATCGGGTCGCGGCCAAACTGAAGCGCAAGCTGGTCGAAACTCCGGTCGGTTTCAAATGGTTCGTCGATGGCCTGGGCTCAGGGCGAATTCGGCTTTGCCGGCGAGGAAAGCGCCGGTGCGTCGTTTTTGAAGCGCGACGGCTCGGTCTGGACCACCGACAAGGATGGCATCGTGATGGGGCTTCTGGCCGCGGAAATATTGGCCAAGACTGGCCGCGATCCCAGCCAGTTGTTTGCCGGACTGACCGAAGAGCTCGGCGTTCCCTTCTACGAGCGCATCGACGTGCCGGCGACGCCGAAGCAGAAGAGCGCCTTGAAGGCGCTGGGGCCGGAACAACTCAACATGAAGGAACTTGCCGGCGAGCCGGTCCGAGCGATCAGGACCAAGGCGCCGGGCAACGATCAATCCTTCGGCGGCATCAAGGTCGAGACCGGGATCGGCTGGTTCGCCGCACGGCCATCGGGCACCGAGGACGTCTACAAGATCTACGCCGAGAGTTTTCGCGACAAGAACCATTTGGGCCAGATCCAGCTCGAGGCCCAGTCCGCCCTCGCGCGGGTGTTCGACTGACGCGACTTCATCCGCCTCGTTCGGCGGGCAGGAAAACGCATGAAGCAGTTTTACGTCACACCGATGTTGCTTCTATTCGTGCTGCGCACCGCTGCCGCCTTCGCGCTGCTGCTGTCGCTATGCGGCGCTGCTTTCGCCGAGCCGGTTTTTTCGTTTGACAGCTCGCCCGGAAAACTGCCGAAGACGGTTATTCCCGTCCACTATGCGATCGAGCTGGCGCCGGATCTGGAGAGCCTTGCGCTTCCCGGCGTCGAAATCATCGATATCGAGGTGCGCGAGCCGACCACGCAGCTCGTTCTGAACGCCATCGACACGATATTCGGCGCCCCCAGCATCGACGACGACGCGCAGCGCGCCGACGTCACGCTGGATGCCACAACCCAGACCGCGACGCTCAGCTTTGCGCAGCCGATCGCGGTCGGCGCGCACCGCTTGCGGATTGCGTTTACGGCGCGGATCAACAAATTCGGCACCGGTCTGTTCTCGGTCGATTATCCAACCGACAAGGGCATGAAGCGGCTGCTTTCGAGCAAACTCGAGCCGGCCGACGCGCGCCGGATCTTTCCCTGCTGGGACGAGCCCGCGTTCAAGGCAAGTTTCGAGTTGACGGTGACGGTGCCGAACACGTTCCTGGCGGTCGGCAACATGCCGATCGTGCGCGAGGAGCCGGCCGGGCCAAACCTGAAGAAGGTCGCCTTCGCGCCGACGCCGAAAATGTCGAGCTATCTGTTCGTGCTGACCGTCGGTGAACTCGAACGGCTGCCCGCGGATGCCGATGGCGTGACCGTCGGCGTCGTCACCACCGCGGGCAAAAGCGGACAGGGGCGCTTTGCGCTCGACAGCGCGGTCAAGCTGCTGGCCTATTACAACGAATATTTCGGCGTGAAATACCCGTTGCCGAAACTCGATCTGCTGGCGGTGCCGGGCGGTTTTGGCGGCGCGATGGAAAACTGGGGCGGCATCACCTTCTTCGAGAGCCGGCTGCTGTTCGATCCCGCGACCAATGCGGACACCGCGCGGCGCGGCATCTTCAACATTCTCGCGCACGAGATGGCGCATCAATGGTTCGGCGATCTCGTCACCATGGGCTGGTGGGACAATCTCTGGCTCAACGAGGGCTTTGCCAGCTGGATGGCGACCAAGGCTTCGGAACAGTTTTATCCGCAATGGCAGAGCTGGCTGAACGGCTACGGCCAGAAGCAATTCGCACTGGCGCTCGACGCGCGCCGGACCTCGCATCCGATCCAGCAGCCGGTCGCCGACCACAGCGAGGCCACGGTGGCGTTCGACGCCATCACCTACAACAAGGGCCAGGCGCTGATCCGCATGCTGGAGAATTATCTCGGCGAGAACGCATTCCGCGACGGCATTCGCAAATACATGGCCGCGCATGCCTATGGCAACACCACCACAGCCGATCTCTGGCAGGCGCTGGAAAGCGTGGCCGGAAAACCCGTGACCGGCATCGCCGCCTCCTTCACCGAGCAGGACGGCGTGCCGTTGATCGTTGCGGAGACCGCGTGCGCCGGCGGTGCGCAGCGCCTGACGCTGCGGCAGGACCGGTTCGTGATCGCGCCCCGGCAAACGACCGGTGCGGCGCCGCTGCTGCCGCGAAGCTGGCAAATCCCGGTCGCGCTCGCGCCGCTGCCCGTCAAGGGGCCAGCGCAGGTCGTGCTGCTTCAGGGCAACGCCGACATTGCCGCGGGAAACTGCGGTGACGCGATCAAAGTCAATCTCGGCGACATCGGCTATTACCGTGTCGAGTACGGACCCAACAGCCGCGCGGCGTTGATGAAAGAGCTGGCGCAGATGCCGGTGGAGGATCGCGTCAACTTCGTCGCCGATAGCTGGGCGCTGGTGCAGGCCGGACGCGCGGAGCCGTCGACCTATCTCGCACTAGTCGAGGCGATCGGCCCTAACGACCGCCGCGCGGTGTGGGACCAGGTGATCGGCGCCCTGTCCGGGCTCAATCGTCTGGCGCGCGATCGCGCCGAGCGGCCGGCGCTGCAGGCCTATGCCCGCGCCAGATTGCGCCCGGTGTTCGACCGGCTCGGCTGGGACGGTAGCGGCTCGGGCGACGACGACACCACCTTGCTGCGCGCCAGCCTGATCTCGGCGCTCGGCGAGTTTGGCGACCAGGATATTCTCGCCGAGGCCAAACGGCGGTTCGCGGGCTTCCTGCAGGATCCGAACTCGCTGCCGAACGCGCTGCGCGACGCCGTCACCCATCTCGTCGGCATCTCAGCCGACCGGCCGACCTATGACACGCTGCTGGCGATGGCGCGCAAGAGCACCGTCACCAATGAGCGCGTGCGTTATTATTACGCCGCGGCCAGCGCGCGCGACGCGACACTCGCAGGCGACACGCTGGCGCTGACCCTGACTGATGAGCTGCCGAGCACGATCGTCTCAGGCCTGATTGGTGCCGTCGCGTCTTCCGGCGAGCAGCCCGACCTGGCCTGGGCTTTCGTGCAAAAGAATTTCGATGCGCTGCTCGCCCGGCAAGGGTCGTCGTTCCGCGACCAGTTCATTCCGGGTTTCATGACCAATTTCACCGACGACGCCCATGCGGCCGAACTCGCCGCCTTTGCGCCGGCGCATTCGACCAGCGGCGGCCGGGTGATGGTGGCCCGCGCGCTGGAGTCGATTGCGATCTCGGCCGATCTCAAGGCCCGCGCGCTGCCGCCGGTCGATGCCTGGATCAAGGCGCATCAATAGCCCGCCTCAGGGCGTGCGCTCCGGGCGCCGCGCTGCGAATGTGACACCGCGCACATAATTCGCAGGCCTGGATGCCTAGGGTCCGGATCAGGCGGACAACAATCATTTCATCCTCGTAGCGCCAACTCCGTCTGTGGGCGCGCGATCGACGGAAAGGACATCCACATGAAAAAGCTGGTTTTGCTGATTGCGACAATGGCGACCATCGCGGCCGTTGCCGCACCTGCCGAAGCGCGCGGCTTGCATCGTCGTGTCGGCGTAAGCGCGGGCGCAGCCATTGCGGCCGCCGCCGTCGCAGCCGCCGCGGCTGACGCCTATGTTTACGGGCCGGGATATTATTACGGTTCAGCTCCGGCGTATTACGGCGGACCGGTATATTACGGCGTGCCGGCCCGCTACGGCTGGTAAGCGCGTGACCTCAAGATGGCTCGGGGACAATCTCCGGGCCCTCTTTCAATGTGCGGCGTCGAAGCAGGCGTTGAGCCTGCCCTCATCACCTGACGCGGCCGCGCTCCAGCGCTTGAATTGGGCCTCACCGACTTTCCGGATGTTGGCTTCGGAGTAGTCGCCGCCCAACAGCTTCTTCGTGCCCCCGAGCACCAGCACGGCCAGCGACGCGCCTTCAAGATGCAGCCGGCGGGGTTCGGCGAGATCGATGTCGAGGCTGTCGACGTCTTTGGCGTCTTCGATTTGCCTGTGCTCGTCCAGCAGCGCCTTGTTGAAGGCGATCGATGCTTCGCCGAAATGATCATACGGGCCGGTGTCGCCGGCGATGCCGTAGGCGATGTGCAATTCCGCCGGCGTTTTGAGAAAACCGATGGCGATGTCGCCGAGCCCCATTCCGCTGAATTTTTCCGTGGGAACGACGAGGAACGGGACCTTCTCCGCATCGAGATATTGCGCCGGCTTGCAGCCGTCGGCGCGGGTACGGCTCGCCTTTTTGAACGTCGTGGCGGAAATGAAATATCCGGGATAGTCGGACTCCGGTCCGAAACGGCAGGGATAGCCGTGCCGTGTGGCCGGAACGATCCTGGTGTTGAACGCAAAGGTGAGGTTGCGTTCCTTCCAGTGGATCAGGTTGAAGTCACGCGGTCCCTCGGGCGCCCCGATCGACTTCAGCGGCAACGGCACGAGTTTCCGGTCGCGGATCTGCGGCCACAGATCGCGCCAGTTCGGCAGGAATGCGGGCGCATCCGCGGCCTGCGATTTCGGGTCGGCGCGTTTCAGCCGCACGTCACCCAGAAACAGCCGCATGCCGGCGTCGGAAAAATTGTCGAGCGCGCAGATCCGTTGCGATGGCTGGTCCGGCGAAGCGCTGCAATCACCGAACGGATCCTCGGCGTGATAGGCGCGGCCGGCGCCGTCGGCGTCGACCGAGATCCGGCCGAGTTTGGCGAACATCTGGCGGACGCCCGGGCCGCCGCGATCGTTGTCGATCAGCACCGGAAACGATTTCGAATCGGCGCCGCGCGAGACTTTCATCGCGGCGGCATTCATCCGGCAGGAGGGCGACATTGCCGGATCGACGTTGACGAATTCGACGCGGGAGCCTTCGCGGTGGTGGGCAGTCAATTGTTCGATGATGGAGGCGAGGTCTGCCTCAGTGGGTTTTTCCTGCGCCCCGGCGCAGGTTGGCCATCCCGGAAAAATCGCTGCGGCGATGAGCGGGACAAGCGCCAGGAGAGATGATGAGAAGTCGTTCGAACGCCGGCCAGTTCTTCGTGCGATTCCTCCGTCAATTCTTTGGTTCCGATGCAACATCGTCCATCACAAGCTGGTTGAGGGCGCAGATCAGCGGATACGATACGTAGCCGTCGTGAAGTGCCACCACGTTGTCATACGCCCTGATGTTCCACATCGGGTCGTTCGACGTGATGATCGACTGGGTCCCGCTTTTCAACAGATATTGCCGGAATTAAATCTCGAGATGGCCGTTGTCGGTCGGTCGCGGCCGGATCGGGGTGACATTCGGCGTGTCCTTGTCGGGAATCATCTTGTGGTTTCGGACATAGGAATAGCCGCTGTCCCAGCCCTCGAACGGGGCCAGGGAAGGATTATGGCGCGCTTTCCACAGCCAGTGATCGACCATGGCGCATTCCGAGAAATAGGCTGCGCCGGCATATTTGTAGAGCGTCGGATGGCCGATGGGATTGTTGATGACCAGTTCGGTGGTCGTGCCAAACGGCAGCGGCGATTGCCAGACCGGATTGTCGTATCGGTCGTAAGGCGGCCGCGTCGGGTCCAGATGCCCGATCGTCAGGGTGTCGTCCGAAACCGGCTTCGTGAACGGAATATTCCTGACCACGCCAGCCGCAAACCTCAACGTGCTCACGACTGCGCGTTGGCAGGCGCCGGAAACGATCTTCCACGTCCCACACATGCTCTTGTCGGGAAACACCGTCGCTTCCGAAGGCTTGCTGTTTGGGAACCATCCGGCAAGGCGGTCGAGGGTCTCGGACAGCGGCTGAAAGTTGCCCTTAAATAACGGAAACGCGTCGTGCGTCGCCGAATCGTAATGCGCCAGCGACTTCATCTCGTCGGTATCCTTGTCGCGTCCGCCGATTTTTTTCAGTTCGAGCTGCGTCAACGTCGCCGAGGGCCATGAGAACGCCGAGGTGATCGAGACGTAGACCGGCGGCTGGTTGGGCGGGAAGAACCCGGCATCGGTCTTGGCCTGGGGGTCCGCGTCGGCAGTGTTTTCCGGGAAATGGACGTGGAGGCGCATCTCATGCTGGATCGACGTCCACTTCCACGCCTCCGCCGCCGGATTGAGCAGGACGACCAGGTTTCCGAGCGGCGGCTGCAGAATCTCCCCGGGCTTGTGCTGCCGGATCTGCTCGATCATGTCGGCGTTCAGCCCGGTCGCCAGGATGTTGCCGCCGAGGCTGTGGCCGATCACGATCAGGCGGTCGGCGGCCGACGCTTCGGCGTTGCGTTTCTTGAGCAGCCGGTCGACGTGCCGCAACGAGGCGATCACGGAGGGGGCGATCCGTTCGCTGATCGGCTTGCGGTCGAACAGCGTGAGCAGCGCCGGGAAGCCGCCGACGACGTTCGAAAACAGCTTGGTGACGCCCGTTCCCAGAAAGCCCAGATTGCGGTCGGCGAAGGCCTCGATCGCGCGCTCGTTGACCCGGGCGCCGCGCCAGCCGACGAACACGGCGGTGACGGTGTAGTCGCAATCCTTGGCCGTCGTCTTGCAGCGGTAGTCCAGCGCGCTGGCGGCGTAGGCCGCATAGATCCGGGCGTTGGCGACGTTGTCGTCGCCGATCCGCGCATCGTGGCGCCAGCCATGGATGAAGACCAGGACGTAATTGTTCTTCTGTTTGGCAAGGTGATCCTCCAGAACCTCGAGCTGCGAGTGCTCGAGCACGGAGCGGTCGATCGCCCTTTCGGCGAGCCGGCCGGATTCCTGGAATTCCAGGAACGAAAGGTAGTAGCCGATCGGCCCGACCGGCCGGTCGCTGTTGTACCAGACCGATCCCGGCTCCGACGGCACGACATGATACTGCAACATGCACTCCAGGCCGGTCTTGTCCCGGCCGAGCTTCCGTTGCGCTTCGTCCTCGCTGTTGTCGTAGGTCGCGAGCATCAGGGGATTGTTCTGCTGCCTATCGCAGGCGTTGGGATGGCTGGCCGCGGCGGGAGAGACGTAGCGGTAGGCCACGTCGCGCGGAGACACCCACAGCACTTCGATCAGGAAGATCGCCAGCACGATGGTCAGCAGCAGGCTGAACAGATAGAGCCAGCCCTTGAGCAGCAGCCGCGGCAGGCCGACGGCCCAGCCGAACACGACAAGAAGGCATACCCATGCGAGGCGGAGAACAGCGAGAAAAGTGGCCATGGTCGTCCCCCAAACCGGAACACCGACAATCCAGCGCACGCGCCATAAAGAATATCAAATAGATCACAGTTACGGGTGATCGCGTTGTGATTGTAGTTTGCCCGGTATCGACCGGTAAATCGTCGCGCGGCCGCAGGGCTTTCTCACCGGCACCAGGTCAACTATAGAGGCCCTGCAACAGGGCGCACGGACGCGCCCTGTACGTCAGGACCTGCCCCATATGGCTGATTTTCACGGCGTCTTTCCCTATCTCGTCTCGCCGGTCGATGCGTCCGGCCAGATCCGCACCGAGGTGCTGGGCCGGCTGTGCGACGATCTGATCAAGTCGGGCGTGCACGGGCTGACGCCGCTCGGCTCGACCGGCGAGTTCGCCTATCTCAACGACGCGCAGCGCGCGGCCGTGGTGCAGACCACGATCGAGGCCGCGAACGGCCGCGTGCCGGTGGTGGCCGGCGTCGCCTCGACCTCGACCGCGGACGCGGTGGCGCAGGCAAAGGCCTATGAAAAGCTCGGCGCCGACGGCATCCTCGCGATCCTGGAAGCGTATTTCCCGCTCGCCGACGCGCAGGTCGAATCCTATTTCCGCGCCATCGCCGACGCCGTCGACATTCCCGTGGTGATCTACACCAATCCGCAATTCCAGCGTTCGGACCTGACGCTCGACGTCATCGCGCGCCTCGCCGCCCATCCGCGCATCGGCTACATCAAGGACGCCTCGACCAATACCGGCCGGCTGCTGTCGATCATGAACCGCTGCGGCGACAGCATCAACGTGTTCTCGGCGTCGGCGCATATCCCGGCGGCGGTGATGCTGATCGGCGGCCTCGGCTGGATGGCGGGACCCGCCTGCATCATCCCGCGGCAGAGCGTCGAGCTCTACAACCTCTGCAAGGCCGCGCGCTGGGACGAGGCGATGGCGCTTGCAGCGAAGACTGTGGCGCATCAACGAGGCCTTCGCCCGCTTCAACCTCGCCGCCTGCATCAAGGCCGGCCTGGCGATCCAGGGCTACGAGGTCGGCGATCCCGTCCCGCCGCAGGCGGCGCTGACGGCGGACGAGCGCAAGGTGGTCGAGGCGGCGTTGCGGGACGTTGGGTGATTGGCTTGCGAGTTGCATGCCGTCCCACCAACTCGTCATTCCGGGGCGCGCGTCAGCGCGAGCCCGGAATCCACCATCGTGAGTATGGATTCCGGGCTCGAGGCTTCGCCTCGCCCCGGAATGACGGCCGTGGTTGGTTGTTTCCCCCCGAAATTCCGCTAAAACCCGCCCAATTCCACAAGAGACTCGAAGGACAAACTGATGAACATTCTTCCCGGCAATCTACGTTTCGGTGCGGGCCAGCCGGTCAAGCGTTTGGAAGACCAGAGGCTGCTCACCGGGAAGGGACAGTTCATCGACGACAAGCCGGAGGAGGGCGCGCTGTGGCTGCATGTGCTGCGCTCGCCGCACGCCCACGCCAAAATCGTCTCGATCGACACCAAGGCCGCGGCCGCGATGCCGGGTGTCGAGGCGATCTACACCGGCGCCGACCTGATCAAGGACGATATCGGCACCATCCCGACGCTGGCGATCTTCAAGCGGCCGGACGGCAAGCCGATGACGGTGCCGCCGCGGCGTCTGCTCGCCCATGAAATCGTGCGCTTCGCCGGCGAGGCGGTCGCGGCTGTGGTCGCGACCTCGCGGGTGCTGGCGCAGACCGCGGCCGAAGCGATCGAGATCGATTACGAGGTGCTGCCGTCGGTGGTCGATCCGCTCGAGGCGATCAAGCCCGGCGCACCTGCCGTGTGGCCCGATGCGCCCGACAATATCGTCGCCGCCATGAGCTATGGCGATGCCGCCAAGGTCGAAGCGGCCTTCGCCAGCGCCGCGCATACCGTCTCGCTCGATCTGGTCAGCCAGCGGTTGATCCCCTCCGCGATGGAGCCGCGCTCGACCATTGCCGAGGTCGACAAGAAGACCGGCCGGCTGATCCTGCACGTGCAGTCGCAGACGCCGGGTTCGACCCGCGACCTTCTCGCCGAAGTCGATCCTGAAGCGACCGAAGGAAAGTGTGCGCGTGCTGGTCGGCGATATCGGCGGCGGGTTCGGGCAGAAGACCAGCCTCTATCCCGAAGACGGCGTCGTGGCCTATGCCGCGACCAAGCTGAACAGGAAGATCCGCTGGCGCGGCGACCGCACCGACGAATTCGTCGGCGGCACCCATGGCCGCGACCTCACCTCGACCGGCGAATTCGCGCTCGACGCCAAGGGCCGCGTGCTGGCCTATCGGGTGCGTTCGGTCGGCGGCACCGGCGCCTATTCTTCCGGCGCGGGCAACATCATTCCGCTGGTGCTTGGCCCCTTCGTGCAGACCGGCGTCTACGACCTGCCGCTGGTGCACTTTGAGGTCAAATCCGTGATGACCAACACGGCGCCGGTCGGCGCCTATCGCGGCGCGGGCCGGCCCGAAGCGGTGTTCATCGTCGAGCGGCTGATGGATGCCGCCGCGCGCCAGATCGGAATGGATCCGCGCACCATCCGCAAGGTGAACTACATCAAGCCGGCGCAGCTGCCCTACACCAACGCCGTCGGCCAGGTCTACGATTCCGGCGCGTTTGCGCATATGCTGGAGCGCGCCTCCGATCTCGCCGACTGGAACGGCTTTGCCGCCCGCAAGAAGGCGGCGAAGAAGAAGGGCCTGCTCTACGGCCGCGGCCTCACCAGCTACATCGAATGGACCGGCGGGCGCGCGCACACCGAAAAGGTCTCGCTGCATGCGACCGCCGAAGGCCGCATCATCCTGCATTCCGGCACCATGGCGATGGGGCAGGGGCTGCAGACCACCTACACCCAGATGGTGTCGGAATCGCTCGGCATCGCCATGGACAGGATCGACGTCGTGCAGGGCGACACCGATGTCGCCACCGGCTTCGGCAGCGTCGGCTCGCGCTCGCTGTTCGTCGGCGGCACGGCGGTGGCAGTCTCGACCAGCGACATGATCGCGAAAGCGCGCGAGAAGGCGTCGAATGTGCTGGAGACCTCGGTCGAGGATATCGAGTATCGCGACGGCTTTCTCACCGTGGTCGGCACCGACCGGCGGATCAGCCTGTTCGAGATCGCGAAAAAGGAAGACGAGGCGCGGCTCAGCGTCGACAGTGAAGGCGAAGTCGACGGGCCGAGCTGGCCCAACGGCACGCATATCTGCGAAGTCGAGATCGATCCCGAAACCGGTGTCAGCCGCGTGGTGCGCTACACCACGGTCGATGACGTCGGCGTCGCCGTCAACCCGATGCTGGTGGCCGGCCAGGTCCATGGCGGCGTGGCGCAAGGCATCGGGCAGGCGCTGTACGAAGGCGTCACCTACGATTCCGAGGGGCAGTTGCTGACCGCGAGCTACCAGGATTACTGCGTGCCGCGCGCCGACGACATCCCGCCGATCGCGGTGACGCTGGATGAATTCAGCGCCCTGCAAGACCAATCCGCTCGGCGCCAAGGGCTGCGGCGAATCCGGCGCCATCGGCGGCCCGCCCTGCGTCACCAACGGCGTGATGGACGCGCTCAGCGAGCTCGGCATCAAGCAGCTCAACACTCCGCTGACGCCCGCCAAGATCTGGCAGGCGATCCGGGATGCGAGGGCAGGGGCGTAGGCACACTCTCTCCACTCGTCATTCGGGGGCGCGCGTAGCGCGAGCCCGGAATCCATACTCACGATCGTGGTTATGGATTGCTTCGCGATGCCCCGGAATGACGGGGGTGGGAAAGCCCTACAGCCCCAACACCATCTTCGCGACGATCTCGCGCTGGATCTCGGAACTGCCGCCGAAAATCGTATAGGCCCGGCTGTTGAGATATTCCGGCACCACCGGCAGCAGTTCTTCGGGGATCCCGGGCGCTTCGTTGAGCCTGTAGAACGGTCGCATCGGCTCGACATAGAGGCCGTCATGCCCGATCACCTCGACGCCGAGCCGGGTCACGGCCTGGCGGATTTCGCTGACGCGCAACTTCAGCAGCGATGATACCGCTCCCGGATTCTGTCCGGTCTGCAGCGCCGACAAAACGCGCAGCTCGGTCATTTCCAGGGTGTCGATATCCACCTCGATCTCGGACAGCCTTAACCCGATATCGGGATCATCGATGGCGTGGCCGGTGGCGTCGGATTCCGCGAGGTCCGCGACCGTCTTCAGCGCCTCACGCAGTTTCGCCGAAGCGATGCCGGAGCCCCGCTCGAATTCCAGCAGATATTTGCCGTAGGTCCAGCCCTTGCCCTCCTCGCCGACGCGGTTGGCGACGGGGACGCGGACGTCGTCGAAGAACACTTGATTGACTTCATGGTCGCCGCCGATGGTCAGGATCGGCCTTGTGGTGATGCCCGGGCGTCTTCATGTCGATGAGAACAAAACTGATGCCGTCCTGCTGGCGCTCGGTCTCGTTGGTGCGCACCAGTGCGAACATGCGGTTGGCGTGGTGCGCATGCGTGGTCCAGATCTTGGTGCCGTTGACGACGTAGTCGTCGCCGTCGCGCACGGCTTTGGTTTTCAGCGAGGCGAGGTCGGAGCCGGAGCCCGGCTCGGAATAGCCCTGGCACCAATAATCCTCGCCGGAAAGAATCCGCGGCAGGTAAAAGTTCTTCTGTTCCGGCGAGCCGAAGCCGATGATGACGGGGCCGACCATCTTGACGCCCATCACGTTGACGTTCGGCGTGCCGGCGCGGGCGCATTCGGCCTCGAAAATCCAGCGCTGCGCCGCCGTCCAGGCGGGCCCGCCATACTCCACCGGCCATCCCGGCGCGCCCCAGCCTTTTTTATGCAGGGTTTTCTGCCAGGCCATGCCGATGTCGGGATCGGAGAACACCGACGGTGTCAGCGCCGCGGCGCGCTTGATTTCCGGCGTCAGGTTTTCCGCGATGAAGTCGCGGACTTCCTGTTCGAAAGCGCGCTCCTCGGTGCTGAAAGTCAGATCCATGTCGCACTCCCTAGGTTTGAATGTTGCGCCCGCCCAGGGCGGCGTGGCGGCGATAATGATGGGCGCTGCCGCCAAATAGTGTGTCGAAGGCGAGCAGCCGCTTGAAGTAGGAGCCGATGTCGAGTTCTTCGGTGACGCCCATGGCGCCATGCAGCTGAACCGATTGTTCGGCGACGAAGCGCGCGCATTTGCCGATTTTCGCTTTCGCGCCCGACGCGGCACGGCTGCGCGCGACAGGTTCGGCGTCGACCATCAGCGCGGCGCGCAGCGCCATCGAGCGGGCTTCGTCGCATTGCATCGCGATGTCGGCGAGGCGGTGACGGATCACCTGATTGGCCGACAGCGGCCGGCCGAATTGCTTTCTTATCTTGGTGTATTCGATCGTGGTGTCGAGCAGGGTCTGCATGATGCCGACGGCCTCGGCGCCGAGCGCGGCCATCGCGCGGTCGACCACGCCTTCGATCGCAGGCAATGTATCGCTGCCGTCGCCCAGCAAGGCATCGGCGGGGAGCCGGACATCCCTGAGATCGAGGTTGCAGGCACGGCCGCCGCCGAGCCGCGCGTACTCGCGCATGATGAGCCCCGGCGTCGCTGAGGGCACCAGGAACAGGCACAATTTTCCGGACGCACCATTGTCGCCGGCGATGCGTGCCGAGACGATGATCTCGCCCGCGGCGTTGCCGTCGAGCACGGCGATCTTCTGGCCATCGAGCCGCCAGCCCTCTTGTGTCTTCCTTGCCGAGGTCGACACTTCAGCCAGATCGAAGCGCGCCGCGCGCTCCGAATGTGCGAACGCCAGAAAAAGCGAGCCGTCGGCGATTTTGGGCAACAGCGCCTGCTTCTGCGCCGCGCTGCCGCATGCGGATATCAGCGCCGCGCCGATCACGACGGTCGAGAGATAGGGCTCGGAAACAAGGCCGCGCCCGAATGCCTCCATCAGAATGCCGGTTTCGATGGCCCCGCCGCCGAGGCCGCCATAGGCCTCATCGATCGGCAGCGCCAGCCAGCCGAGATCGGCGAACTGTTTCCAGATCGCGGCACTGAAGCCCAGCGGATCGCCGGCCTGGCGGCGGCGGTGATCGGCATCATAGGTCTCGCTGACAAAGCGGTCGGCACTTTCGCGCAGCAGCCGCTGCTCGTCGCTCAAGGTAAGGTCCATCTGATTTACTTCGCTACAGCCGGTTTCCTGACGGAAGGATGCAGACCCGCAGGGTCGACCACCATTCCGAATTCCTGCAGATTATGCGCGTGACAGAGCTGATGCAGCGCAAACGCCTGCTCGATCGCGGCGGGCTGCCCCATGACATCGACTGAGCGATTGACCGCTTCCTTGGTCAGCTTCAGCGCAAAGGCGGGTTTTGTAGCGATCTTTTGCGCCAGCGCCATCACGAACGACGAAATCTCCGCGCGCGGCACCACGTGATTGACCATGCCGAGCCGGTGCGCTTCCTCGGCGCTCCAGACATCCGCTGTGAACAGCAATTCCTTGGCCTTGCGCGGGCCGAGCTCCCAGGGATGCACGAACCATTCGACTCCGCAGACACCCATGGTCACGACCGGATCGCAGAATTCAGCATCCGCGCTGGCGACGATGAGATCGCAGGCCCATGCCAGCATCAAGCCGCCGGCGATGCACTTGCCGTGCACTTCCGCGATCATCGGCTTGGCCAGATTGCGCCAGCGCCGCGTGATCTGCAGGTAAATCTCCTGTTCGCGCGCGAAGCGGCCATGGGCATTGGGCTCGGCAAAGCCGCCCCAATTTCCGACCGGCGGAAAATCGACGCCGGCGGTGTTTTTACCGCCGGGGCGCAGATCGTGGCCGGCGGAGAAATGCGGGCCGGAACCGGCGAGAATGACGACTTTGACGGAATCGTCCTGCACCGCCTGGTCGAAGGCTGTGTTGAGATCGTAGGTCATCTGCAGGTTCTGGGCGTTGCGCGCCTCGGGCCGGTTCATCACGATCCGCGCGATCGATGGCGCCGGCCGCTCGACGATGATGGTCTCGAACGTATTTTCTGTTGTTTTCATGGATCCTCCCGGGATCGAGTTGAACCATGATGACTAGTTCGGAGACTGATAGGCAAGAGCTATCAGCCGCAAAAAATGAATCCGGACGCGGCCTCGCGGGATTACCTCGCGAGACCGTTCTGATACGTTGGCGGCAGGTTTCACCGGGAGAACTTCGATGCGTAAATTTTGGACCGTGCTGGCGGCGCTGGCGACGCTGAGCTTGACCAATTGCGGCTATAACGCGATCCAGACCAATGACGAACAGGTCAAGGCCAACTGGTCGGAGGTCGTCAACCAGTATCAGCGCCGCGCCGACCTCGTGCCCAACCTCGTCAATTCGGTGAAGGGCTTTGCGCAGCAGGAAAAGGACGTGCTGCTCGGGGTCACCAACGCCCGCGCCAAGGTCGGCAGCATTCAGGCGACGCCGGAAGTGCTCAACGACCCCGCCGCGTTCCAGAAATTCACCGCAGCCCAGGGCGAGCTTTCCAGCGCGCTGTCGCGACTGCTGGTCGTGACCGAGAACTATCCGCAGCTCAAATCGGATGCCTTGTTCCAAGGCCTGATGGCGCAGCTCGAAGGCACCGAGAACCGCATCACGGTGGCGCGCAACCGCTACATCAAGTCGGTGCAGGACTACAATGTCGGCATCCGCACCTTTCCGAACAATTTGACCGCGATGATGTTCGGCTACAAGGACAAGCCGAATTTCTCGGTCGAGAACGAAAAGGAAATCTCCGTCGCGCCGAAAGTCGACTTCAATCCCGCGCCGGCGGCCCCGTCGAAATAGCCAATATTAACAGCCAACAGCAAGAATTTGACCGTGATGAACGCTGCAAGAGCCATTCTGCTTGCGCTGCTGCTGGGCTGGATTTTTCCGGGCCTGTCTCCGGCGCTGGCCGACGTCGCGGTGCCGGAGCTGGTGGGGCGCGTCGTCGACCAGACCGGCACACTGTCGAGTAGCCAACTCGACTCGCTTCAGCAAACGCTGCGGGCTTTCGAAGCGAGGAAAGGCAGCCAGGTCGCGGTCCTGATCGTGCCGACGACCGGGGACGAGACGATCGAGCAATATTCGCTGCGGGTGGCCGAGGCCTGGAAGATCGGCCGCAAGAAGATCGACGACGGTGCGCTGCTGGTGATTGCCAAGAACGACCGCAAGCTGCGCATCGAGGTCGGCTACGGTCTCGAAGGCGCGCTGACCGACATCACCTCAAAACGCATCATCGACGAAATCATCACGCCGAGATTCCGCAGCGGGGATTTTGCCGGCGGCATTTCCGCGGGCGTCGACCGGATGATCAGCGTCATCGACGGCGAAAAATTGCCGGCGCCGCAGCAGCCGCAGCGGCAAAGTTCGACGCGGTCGTTCGATCCGACCGATCTGTTCAATCCGTTTCTCATCATCCCGGTACTGCTGTTCGGCGGCATGATACGGAGCGTGCTTGGCCGGCTGGTCGGATCGGCCGTATCGGGCGGTCTGGTGGCACTGCTCGCCTGGTTCTTCTTCGGCTCGCTGCTCGCGGCGGCGCTATCGGGTGTGGTCGCGTCGATCTTCGTAATGTTCAGCGACGGCATCACCGCGGCGACGCCGGGCGGTCGCGGCAGGGGAGGCGGGTGGTCGGGTGGCGGTTATAGCGGCGGCTCCTGGTCCAGTGGCGGCAGTAGCAGCAGTTCCAGCGATAGCGGCGGCGGTGGCGGCAGCTTTGGCGGCGGCGGTGCGTCTGGAAGCTGGTAGAGAGAATAGAGATATGGGCATCGGACGCATCGGCAAGCATCTTCTCCACCACCACTGGTGGCTGCGGCGCTATTTTCCGCCAAAGGTGCTGGCGGCGATCGAACAGGCGATCAAGCTTGGCGAGACCACGCATTCCGGGCAGGTCCGTTTCGTGGTCGAAGGCGCGCTTGACGGCGCGCCGCTGTTCCGAAATCAGCCGGCGCGGGAGCGGGCGCTGGATATCTTTTCGAGCTTGCGGATCTGGGACACCGCCCACAACAACGGCGTGTTGATCTATCTGCTGCTGGCCGACCACAATGTCGAGATCGTCGCTGACCGCGGCATCGACGCCAAGGTGGGTAGGGCAGGCTGGGAGAAAATCTGCAGAGAGATGGAAGCGGACTTTCGGGCGGGCAAGTTCGAGAGCGGCGCGATCAAGGGGATCGCTGCGGTGTCGCGGCAATTGGCCGCGCATTTCCCCGGCCATGGCGGCGGGCCGAACGAACTGCCGGATGCGCCGGTGGCGATTTGATCTTACCCTCCCCTGGAGGGGGAGGGTCGACGCGACTGAAAGGAGCGGCGGGGTGGGGTGACGGTCTCTCGGCTCGAACAATGCCCGAGTTGAGAGACTGTCACCCACCCCGTTTCGCATCTTGCTTCGCGCGATGCGAGCCGACCCTCCCCCTCCAGGGGAGGGTGAAGAGAGCGCATCCTGGAATTACGTTTTGATAAGCTATGCTCTCACCAGTGCCCGCCCTTCCCCTCAACTCGCCGGCATCGACTTCTCGATCATGCGCACCCAATAGGACGCGCCGTGGCCGAGGATCGAATCGTTGAAGGTGTAGGCGGGATGATGGCACTCCGGGCTGTCGCCCATGCCGAGAAAAATGAAGGCGCCCGGGCGGGCTTCCAGCATGAAGGCAAAATCCTCGCCGCCCATGATCGGGGTGGTGCGGTCGTCGACGCGATCCGCGCCCACGACGTCGCGCGCGACCTCGGCTGCGATGACGGTTTCACGCTCGTGATTGACGGTCGGCGGATACATCCGCGTGTATTTCGTCTCCGCCGATCCGCCATAGGCGCGCGCGATGCCGTCCGCGACTTCGGATATCCGGCGTTCCACCAGATCGCGCACGCCGGGATCGAAGGTCCGCACCGTGCCGCCGAGCGTCGCGGTCGGGGGAATGATGTTGAAGGCCGAGCCGGCATGGAATGAGCAGGCGGACAGGACCGCCGTCTTCATCGGGTCGACGTTGCGCGCGACGATCGATTGCAACGCGCTTACGATTTCCGAGCCGATCAGCACGCTGTCGATGGCGCGGTGCGGACCGGCGCCGCCATGGCCGCCCTTGCCGTGCACGACGATCTCGAAACTGTCGGCCGCGGCGAGCATCGGGCCGGGCGTGATGGCGAAATGGCCCTCCGGGATGCCGGGCATATTGTGCAGGCCGTAGACCTCCTGAATGCCCCACCGCGTCATCAGGCCGTCGTCGACCATCGCCTTGCCGCCGGCGCCGCCTTCCTCGGCCGGCTGGAAGATGACGATCGCGGTGCCGTCGAAATTGCGGGTCTCGGCGAGATATTTGGCGGCACCGAGCAGCATGGCGGTATGGCCGTCATGGCCGCAGGCGTGCATCAGGCCGGGCGTCTTCGACGCGTAGGGCACGCCGCTCTCCTCCTCGATCGGCAACGCGTCCATGTCGGCGCGGAGGCCAATGACCCGGTCCGACGAATTCCTGGCGCCGCGGATGACGCCGACCACACCGGTGCGTCCGATCCCGGTCACCACCTCGTCGCAGCCGAATTCCCGCAACCGGTCGGCGACAATGCCGGCGGTGCGATGCACCTCGTACAGCAGTTCCGGATGCTCGTGAAAATCATGGCGCCAGGCGGCGATTTCGTCGGTGAGCGCGGCGATACGATTGACGATGGGCATGGGAACACTCGTGGGGTTGGCAAGGGCTGCTGGAAAGGCGTTTCGGGTCGGGACTGGATAGTGCCCGTTTGTCGCCGGCTAGCGCAATGGGTCACAGCGTCGGCTGCGGGGCGGTTCCGGGGTCCACGCTGGGCAGTGGGTCCCGGCTCTGCGGAGCAGCGTACCGGACGATCTTCGATCGCCGGGAACACGCTGGACCGCGCCCGGGACACGAGATCAATCCTACGCCTTCACCGACGGCCGTTCCGCAACGCGGGCCATCCACGCCACGATGTTGCTGTTCGCGGCATCCAGCGGCTGGCCGACCTGGTTACCGAATTCGATCCAGCAATAGAGCAGGATGTCGGCGAGCGTGAAGCGTTTGCCGCACATATAGTCCCTGCCGTCAGCCATCTGGTCGTTCAGCCATTTCAACCGATTGGCCGCAATCATCTTCAATCCGGGGGAGGCTTCCGGCACGACCAGAATCCGCTTCTCGAAGAATTTCGCTGCCTCGCCGAAGCGATAGCCGTTGGCGAGCGGTTCGGCGATGTTGAGATCGACGCGGCGCGTCCACATCCGGCACTCGGCGCGTTCTTCCGGCGTCGAGCCGATCATCGCCGGCTTCGGATTCTTCTCCTCGAGATATTCGCAGATCGCGGTGACCTCCGAGAGATAATGGCCGTCATCGAGCTCCAGCGTCGGCATCTGGCCGTGCGGATTGCGCTTCAGATGATCGGCTTCGCGGTTTTCGCCCTTGCGCAGGTCGACGGTCTGCTTCGGCATTTCGATGCCCTTTTCCGCCATGAACATGCGGACAATGCGCGGGTTCGGTCCGACCGAGTCGTAAAGCTTCATTTTGCTCTCTCCCTTTGTTTTGCGAAGGCGTAGTTGTTGGTGCCGTTGAACAGGCCGCCGCGGCGTTTGTCAAATGGACGGGTCACAGCCGGCCGCGGCTGTTCGCGCGGAAATAAGAAGTCGTACCGGGAATAAATCAGGACGTCCTCGACTCCTGCGACGCCGCTTGCGCCTCAGAGCATGATCCGGAAAAGTGGGCACCGGTTTTCGAAGAGATCATGCTCAAAAAAGAATAGAGCGGGATGACGAAGTCATCGCGTTCTAGTTGTCGTCGAGCTTGTTGAGGTCGCGCACCGATTGCATGATCGGCTCGAAATTGGACCGCGCATCCAGTGCGTCGAACAACTGCGCGGTGTCCGACAGCAGCGTGTGCGAGCGCTGGATGGCGATCCGCACGTCGTCCTGCGGCGTGTCGGACAACCGTCCATGACCGGACAGCAGGATTTTGGAATTCAGACCCTTCAGCCGCTCCAGCGACTGGATGTAGTCGGCGATGCTGCCGGAGCCGAACACGCCGCCCATCACGCCGCCGGGCATCAAGGTGTCGGCGGCGAACAACAGCCCCTTGTCCTGGTCGAACAGCGTGATGCAGGCCGAGGTGTGGCCGGGCGTGTACATCACGTTGAGGCGGAAATTGCCGAGGTCGATCAGATTGCCTTCTTCCAGCCAGATGTCGACATTGATCGGCACGTTCGGCTCGTTGAACATTTTTCGCAGCATCGAAAAATCGTCGCGCAGCATGATCTTGTTGGCGGCCAGCCGGTGCGCGGCGATGAAGGTGCGGCCGGCGAAATGCCAGGCCGCGCCGATGTGGTCGAGATGTTCGTGGCTCAGCACGACCATGTCGATCTTTTCGGGCGGGCAATCGAGATGGTTGAGGCATTGCAAAAGATGCGGATAATTCGACGACAGGCCGACGTCGATCATGATGGTGCGCGAACTGCCGCGCACCAGATAGGCGTTGGCCGCGCGGTTCTTGAAGCGGATCTGGTAGACGTCCTCGGCCGCCTGGATCAGCGTGCAGACATCGGTGTCGAGCAGGGTCTTGAACGGGCTCGGCTTGCGGTCGCTCATGAATTGGCCGCGGCTTTGAAGGTGACGGCGTTCGAGGCCCGCAGGCGCTTGCTGAGCGCGTCCATGATCATCAGCGCGAATGCCGGCTGCTGGCTGACCAGATAGACGAAGCGGGCATGGTTGATCCGCATCACGCGCGTGTTCGGGCGCGGCAGCGATCGCGGTGGCCGAGCGCGAGGAGCCGTCGATCACGGCCATCTCGCCGAAGAACTCGCCCTTGCCGAGCGTCACGATGACGGTCTTGCCGGCGTCCGTTCATCTTGGCGATCTCGACCTTGCCGTCGAGCACCACGAACAACTCGCGCCCGGTCGAGCCCTCCTCGAAAATGACGTCATCGACATCAAATTCGTTGATGCATTTCTCGATGGCCATGGGCGCCCCCTGCCTTTCTGGCTGGTTGGTGGCGCCATGTTAGTCGGGAAACCGGCCGGCGCAAACCGAGCGTCGGATTTGCCGCAGAGCAACATTGGGACAAGCGGCGAGATCTCCGGCCACGCCGCCGCCGCTGTGCGGCCACAAACCGGCCCGGATGACTTCCTAAAATTTCGGTAAGCCCTTCGGCAGTAACGATTTCGCAAGCAATAAAAGTTACCAAATGGTCAACCTATTCTGGAGACTTGCAACGTGAGCGATTCAAAGTCCGAGCCGATCAGCGCTGAAACCGGAACCGTCGGCGCCGGGCCGGCCGCTCCCGACATGGTCGCGCCCAGCGCGCCGGTGACGGCGCCGCGGCCGAGGTCGAGTCTCCGCATGCTCGCGCCCGAACAGGAAGAGACCTCGCCCAAGGCCGACGCGCCCAAGACGAAGCCGTCAAGGTTGAAGCCGGCAAGGTCGAGGCGCCCAAGGTTGAAGCGCCGAAGGTCGAAGCGCCGAAGGTCGAGGCCGCTCAAGCCGGAAGCGCCGCGCTTGCCCGGCAAGCTGATGATCATGTCCCCGGGCGAGCGCGTCTGGAACGACGCAGCACAGGTTCGAAGGCGGAAGCCGAGACGAGCCGGAGATCGTCCGGCAAGCGCCGGATCGTCGGCGATGGCGGCCGTCGTGGCGCTCGCGACGGTTGCGGGTGCGCTCGGCGGCGCGCTGGCGACCGCAGGCCTCGGACATCTTGCCGGCGGCGAGCCCGCGGTTGTCGAAAGACGCCGCGCTGGAAGCGTCGATCGCGCGGATCGATGCCGATATCGTCGCGCTGAAAGCCGGCGTCGAGCACACCTCCAAGATCGGCGATCGAGCCAGTTCAACAAGACCAGCGACCGCCTCGACAAGGTCGAGAAGGCGCAGGCCGAGCCGGCCGCCAAACTCGCCAAGCTCAGCGAGGCCGTGGACAAGCTGCGCGCCGCGCCGGCGGCTCCCGCCGCCGGTTGCCGCTGCGACGCCGGTCGCGGCGAGGGAAGTCACGGGATCGGTGACGCCGCGGCGGCCGCGACGGCTGCAGCGCGCTCAGGCCAAGACCGAGGTCGGCAGGCTGCCGACGGTCGAGGGCTGGGTGCTGCGTGATATCGCCAATGGCGGCGCGCTGATCGAAAGCCGCCGCGGCATCTACGAAGTCTATGCCGGCGATCCCGTCCCGGGCCTCGGCCGCGTCGACGCGATCCGCAAGCAGGATGGCCGCTGGGTGGTCGTGACCAGCAAGGGCCTGATCGTCGCGCGTTGATCGAGGCGAAATCGAAAAGACCAAGGCGCTTCACCGCAACGTGAAGCGCCTTTTTTCTTGAATAGGCCTCGTTGCGCGGTGTTAGTGGGGCATGAGCCGCGCGCTACTTTTTCCAGTTATCCTGTTCGCCCTGCTGTGCGGCGCCTTGCCGGCTCGCGCCGCCGCGGCGCTGGAACGCGGGGCGGCCATGACAGATCCGCCGGCGTTGCGCGAACTTGATGGCGGACGATTTGGCCTTGGCCGCGTGCTGTCGCCAGAGCGGTCGGCCGACACTCCGATCAGCAACAGTCAGTTGTTCGCCCTGCCGTCGATGGTGCCGGTGCGCGATGCGCTCGAGGCCGAGTTCGACCGATATATCGCCAAGCATAAAGCGAGCCTTCCGAACGAAACCATCGGCGTCGGCGACTCCTTTGCTTTTCAGCTCTTCGATCGTTCGCAGCTTTATTCGCCCGATACCCGCTTCGTGCTGGCCGGCATCGTCAACCGCATGGACCGCGCTTACGTCGACCCGAACAATTGCGGTGAGATCCGGCTGATCTATCGCCTGACACGCACGGATGTGCCTCTGATCGGCGAAAACGCGGCTATCGCAGCGCCTGCCGATGACGCTTAATCTGGTGCTAAAAGCCAAGGGCGGTCTCGGGATCGACCACAGCGGTGCTGCGATCACCTGCGCCGAGATCGCGCGCCGCTGGCTCGCCGCCGGTGAGTTGTCGCTGACGGGCAAGGAGCTTGCGGAAAAGCTATCGGCAAAGGACGGCCCGCTCAATCTGATCGGTCCCGAAAACATCGACCGCGTCGAGACCAACCTTCAGATCGCGCATGCGCCGAAATCGGCCGTCCGCGATTTCCGCACCGACTATCTCCTGAAGGTCTTTGACTACAACAAACAGGCGCAACGCTTCGAAGAAGCGCCGTTGGAGAACCAGATCGATCGTGACCGGATACTGGCCGACGAAAATCTCAGGCGTGAGTTCAAGTCGTGGCTGCTCGAGCCAAAGCATTTCGGCGAGCTCGATCGTGGCGTCATCTTGATCCCCGAAAAATTCCTCGCCAAGGGCGCGATCGCGCCGACGCCAGCCGGGTTCGATCCGTCCGATCTCCAGCCCGAGTTCGGTCTGGTGCAGGACGAGGGCACGGCGGCCCGGCCCGTGTTCACGGAGGGCGACGTTGTTGGTGCGCTGAAGAAAGCTTCCGAAGACGGCGTAAAGTTGCAAAACATCCGCTCGGTCGGCGGTTTTGAGCGGCGGCTGAACGACATCACCTGTTCCGGCTGTCATCAAACCCGCGGCATCGGCGGCTTCCATTTCCCCGGTGTCGACTGGATGGCCGCAAAGCCGTCCAATTCAACCGTGGTGCCGGGCTCGCCGCATTTCTTCGGCGATCAGGTCCGCCGCCGCGACATCCTTGCCGCGTTGCAGGATGGCCGGCCGCCGGATTACTCGCGCGGCTTCTCCAGCCGCCCGCAATCGCGCGGCAGCGCGGAATTGGCGGGAACCGAGTACAGCGACGGCTGGGGCGCGCATTGCTATCAGCCATCTGCGAAAATGACCGACAACGACAAGAGTTTTAGCGCCTGGAGCTGTGCGGAGGGACTGGCCTGCCAGGTGGCTGGCAAAGCGTCGCGCATGGGGATGTGCTTCGTCAAAACCTCCCGGTAAATTGGCCTTTGGCGGCCATTCGTCCGATTGACAGTAGACTTACCGATCGTGTTTGATCGCGCCCAATTATTTCAGGGACGGAAATATGGACGAAGTCATTATCGTCGGCGCCGGCATCGGCGGCCTGACGCTCGGGCTCGCGCTGCTTGAGGCCAAAATTCCCTGCCGTATTTTTGAATCCGCCGCCGAAATCCGGGCGGTCGGCGTCGGCATCAATCTGCTGCCGCATGCGACCAGGGAACTCGCGGCGCTCGGCCTCGAACCGGCGCTGACAAAGGTCGCGATCGCGACCACGGATGCGACCTTCTTCAATCGCTTCGGCCAGTTGATCTATCAGGAGCCGCTCGGCCGCGCGGCGGGCTACGAGCAGCCGCAATTCTCAATTCATCGCGGCGATTTGCAAAAAGTGCTGCTCGATGCTTTCGTGACGCGCGCGGGTGCGGACCGCCTGCTCACCAACCATCATTGCGTCGGCGTCGAACAGGATGATTCCGGCGTTGCCGTGACATTCTCCGATGGGCCGGGAGGCGCCAACCGCAACACTGTTCGCGGCCGCGTTGCGATCGCCTGCGACGGCATCAATTCCGCCGTCCGCAAGCAGTTTTTCCCGGATGAGGGCGAGCCGCGTTATTCCGGCGTCAATATGTGGCGCGGCGTGACGCGCTGGAAGCCGATATTGTCGGGCGCCAGCATGGTGCGCGCCGGCTGGCTGGCGCACGGCAAGATGGTGATCTATCCGATCCGCGCCGCCGGTGCGGACGGGCTGCAGCTCGTCAACTGGGTCGCTGAAATCGAGACGCCCAATTATCGCAAGCGCGACTGGAACCGGTCCGGCTCGCTCGACGATTTCATCGGCGCGTTCGCCGACTGGCATTTCGAATGGCTCGACGTGCCCGCCTTCATCCGCGCAGCCGATAGCGTGCTGGAATTCCCGATGGTCGATCAGGACCCGCTGCCGCGCTGGAGCTTTGGCCGGATAAGTTTGCTCGGCGACGCCGCGCATCCGATGGTGCCGCGCGGCTCCAACGGCGCGGGACAGGCGATCCTGGATGCCCGCGCGCTGACCGCCGCGTTGCTCGGCAACGCCAACCGGGTGGCCGCGCTGGCCGCGTATGAAAAGCAGCGCCTGGAGGCGACCACGCGGATCGTGCTCACCAACCGCACCAACCCGCCGGATGCGATCCTGCGCGAGGTGTTTCAGCGCACCGGAGATCGGCCGTTCGGCGCGATCGAGGAGGTCATCAGCCGAGAGGAGCTTGTCGGTCTGTCCGAAGGCTACAAGCAGATTGCGGGTTATTCGAAGGATGCACTACGAAGGTAACGGCCGGAAATCCTGCCGCAGGCATTGAATTCGCGTTAGGCTGCCGCAAGACGGTCGACAAGAACCGCGGTTCGGCGTTTTTGGGGAGAGGCGACGATGACGGATTCTCAGGTTCAAGGCGGCGCATCAGTTGAGGTCGCCGGCTACATCGATCAGCAACCGGTCGGGGCTTTTCAGATCAAGCTGCTGCTGACCTGTGCGGCGGTGCTGCTTCTCGACGGTTTTGACACCACCGCCATCGGCTTTGTCGCGCCCTCGCTGGCCAAGGAATGGGGGCTGACCAAGGCCACGCTCGGCCCGGTGTTCAGCGCGGGCCTGTTCGGACTGATGATCGGGGCGTTGACGCTCGGGCCGCTGGCGGACCGCATCGGGCGCAAGAAGATCATCGTCTTCTCGACGCTGGCGTTCGGCATCGGCACGCTGATCACCGCGTTCGTCCCCGACGTCAACGCGCTGCTGGCGATCCGGTTTCTGACCGGGCTCGGTCTCGGCGGCGCCATGCCCAATACCATTTCCATGACTTCCGAGTTCAACCCGCAGCGCCGCCGCGCCACCATGGTGATGATCATGTTCTGCGGCTTTTCGCTCGGCGCGGCGCTGGGCGGCCTGCTTGCGGCGGCGCTGATCCCGCATTTCGGCTGGCGCTCGGTCTTCGTGGTCGGCGGCGCCGCGCCGCTCCTGCTGGTGCCGATACTGGCGCTGCGGCTGCCGGAATCGGTGCGCTTTCTGGCGCTGACCGGAAGCGCGAATGCGCGCGTTACCGAACTGCTCGCGCTGATCAATCCGAAGGCCGCGTTTGCGCCGGCGACCCAGTTCGTCGTGCATGAACCGGTTCTGGCCGGAATGCCGGTGCAGCATCTGTTCAGGGAGCGGCGAACGCTTCCCACGCTGTTGCTGTGGGTGGTGTTCTTCATGAGCCTGCTCGACCTCTATTTCCTGACCAACTGGCTGCCCACGGTGCTCAACGATCTCGGCGCCTCGGTATCCGCCTCGGCGGTGATCGGATCGATGCTGCAGGTCGGCGGCGTGGTCGGCGCCTTTGCGCTCGGGAGCATCATCGACCGCTTCTCGTTCCGCGCGCTGGCGCTGGTGTATTTCATCGCGGTCTTCGCCGTCGGCGCGATCGGCCAGCTCGGTCATTCGACCGTCTTCGTCACCATGGCGATCTTCGTTGCCGGTTTCTGCATGGTCGGCGGCCAGATCGCCGCCAATGCGCTGGCGGCCGCGTTCTATCCGACCTCGGTCCGGGCCACCGGCGTCGGCTGGGCGCTCGGCATCGGCCGGATCGGCTCGATCATCGGGCCTCTGGTCGGCGGGGCGCTGATGACGGCGAAATGGAGCACGGGATCGGTCTTCATGGCCGCGGCGACGGCAGCCTTGTGCGCGGCGCTGGCGGCATTCTCGCTGAGCCGGCTTGCGCGCATGAACGGCGGCACAGCCGGGCAGGCGTCATCGATTGATGCTACACTGCGGCCGGCGACGACAGCCGGGTCTTGACCAGGACTTGAGCGGAGGCTGGCCGATGGGTTCCGACCAGGACGACAAGCAGCGCAATCGCGAGATCGCGGAGAACGAGGCCGACCGGCAAACCGTGGGCGACGTCCGCGTCAGCGTCTGGGCGATCGTTGTCACGGTCATCGCCGGCGTCATCGTGTTCGGCATCGCCTGGGCGTGGCTGAAACGTTGAGCCGAGGTTCAGCCCGTCATCCTGAGGTGCGAGCGGAGCGAGCCTCGAAGGATGGTTCACGGGCGGTGCTCATCCTTCGAGGCGCGCTGGAGCGCGCCCCTCAGGATGACGGGAGACGGTGCAAGCGCGCCGTCAGGCCACCGCGCCGGAAGCTCTCAGCTTCTCGATCGCCGCCTCGTCATAGCCAGCCTGCCGCAGAATCTCGTCGGAATGCTCGCCGAGGCCGGGTGGTTTGCGAGGCTGGACTTTTTTCGATCCATCGACCCAGATCGGGCTGCTGATGGTCAGCATGGTGTCGTTCTCGAACGGCACCAGCACCTCGTTGTCGATCATCTGCTGGTCGTTCGGAATATCGTCGAGGATGCCGACGACGCCGAACACCAGCCCGTTGCCGTCGAGAATCCTGCGCCATTCGGCCAGCGGCTTGGTGGCAAAGGTTTCGTCGAAAATCCTGATCAGTTCCAGCGATCGTGCGTGACGGTCCGGCTTGGTGGCGAATCTGGGATCGGTGACGAGATCCTCCCGCTCGAGGCAGCGCGCCAGCGTCGGCCATTGCCGGTCTTCATTGAGCAGCGACAGGATCAGCCAGCGCCCGTCCTTGCACTGGTAGTGGTTGGTGACCGCGTTCAGCGCGCGCTCGCGCGGCCGCCTTTCGCCGAATTTGGCGCCGACCAGTTTTGCCTGCGCCAGCACGGAGGCCGCCCAGACGCCGTTGGCCATCAAATTGGAACTGACATGCGAGCCCTTGCCGGTGCGTTCGCGCTTGTACAGCGCGGTCACGATCGCGCCGTAAAACGCCATCGCGCAGGGGTGATCGCCCATGCCCGCGATCGATCGCGCCGGCGTGGTATTTTGGTCGGCGCGGACCAGATCCATCAGCCCCGAGCGCGCCCAATAGGCGTTGCTATCGAAGCCGGGCTTGTTGGCCTCCGCGCCCTTTTCGCCATAACCGGTGAACGACGCATAGATCAGGCGGTCGTTGAGATGCGCCAGATGATCGTGGGTGATGCCGAGCTTGGCGCGGACCTGCGGCGGCATATTGGTGATGAAGACGTCGGCCTCGGCGACGAGGCGATACAGCACCGCCTGCGCCTCGGGTTTTGTGAGGTCGAGCGCCAGGCTCTTCTTGTTGCGCGCTTCCAATAGCCACGCGAAATTGTGCTCGCTATGGGGATAACCCGGCAGGTTCGGCAGGTTCCGATAAGGATCGCCGGTAACAGGCGGCTCGATCTTGATCACGTCGGCGCCGAAATCCGACAGCACGGTGGCGGCCGCGGGGGCTGCGATGAAGCTTGCGCAGTCCAGAACCTTGAGGCCGTCAAAAATGCCTTTTTCCATCGTGGCGTCGCTCCGGTGAGGTCTTGTTGGTTTTATTTCGCGGGCTGGAATTATCGCTGCCGATGATCCCGACGGAGGACCATTTGACCCATGTTGGGTGGGGGATGCAACGGCACATTCTTACCCTCCCCTGGAGGGGGAGGGTCGGCTCGTATTGAGCGAAGCGAAATGCGAGACGGGGTGGGGTGATCTCTCAACGAGCACCCTGCACGACGAGAAACTGTCACCCCACCCCGCCGCTCCTTTCAGTCGCGTCGACCCTCCCCCTCCAGGGGAGGGTGAAGGAACTACTCCCCGCCCGCCATCAGTGCGGCATTGCCACCCGCCGCAGCCGTATTGATCGTCACCGTCTGTTCGGTCGCAAAGCGCGCCAGATAATGCGGGCCGCCGGCCTTCGGCCCGGTGCCGGACAGCCCGTGGCCGCCGAACGGTTGCACGCCGACCACGGCGCCGATCATGTTGCGGTTGACGTAGATGTTGCCGGCCTGAAGGCGATCGATCACGTCGTCGACAGTATCGTCGATCCGCGAGTGGATGCCGAGTGTCAGCCCGTAGCCGGAACGCTCGATCGATTGCAGCACGTGATCGAGCTTGTCGGCGCGGTAACGCACCAGGTGCAGCACCGGTCCGAACACTTCCTCGGTCAGGCGATCGGCGTCCGACAGTTCGAAAATATGCGGCGCGACGAAATTGCCCGCTGGCGCTGCGCCCGCGAAATGCACGCGGGCTTCTCGCTTCATCCGTTCGATATGCGCATCCAGCCGCGCTTTCGCGTCGGCATCGATCACCGGGCCGACATGGGTTGCGGGATCGGAGGGATCGCCGATCCTGAGTTCTCGCGCCGCGCCTGCGATCATCTCGATCATGCGGTCGGCGACGTCGTCCTGCACGAACAACAGCCGTAGCGCCGAGCAGCGCTGGCCGGCGGAACGGAACGCCGACGTCACGACGTCGTCGGCAACCTGTTCGGGCAAGGCGGTGGCATCGACGATCATCGCATTGATGCCGCCGGTTTCCGCGATCAGCGGCACGATCGGGCCGTCCTTGGCGGCAAGCGTCCGGTTGATAGTGCGCGCGACTTCGGTCGAGCCGGTGAAGACGACGCCGGCGATATCGGGATCGGCCACCAGCGCTGCGCCAATGCGGCCGTCGCCTTGCACCAGATGCAGTGCGGATAGCGGCACGCCGATTTCATGGAGCAAGCTGACGGCTTCCGCCGCGATCAACGGCGTCTGCTCGGCGGGTTTTGCCACCACGGCATTGCCGGCCATCAGCGCCGCCGTGACCTGGCCCAGAAAGATCGCCAGCGGAAAATTCCACGGCGAGATCGCGATGAAGACGCCGCGGCCGCGCAAGACGAGCACATTGCTCTCGCCGGTCGGTCCGGGCATCGGCTCGCTCGCGCCGAACAGTTTTTTACCCTGCGCGGCATAATAGCGGCAGAAATCGGCGGCTTCTCGGAGTTCTGACAGCGCATCGTCGAGCGTCTTGCCGCCCTCGCGTTGCAGCAGCGCGATGAAATGTGCGGATCGCTGCTCCAGCAGGCCGGCGGCGCGTTCGAGGATTTTCGCGCGCGTGTCAGCCGGTGTGCGGCTCCAGCCCTTGAATCCCGCGCGGGCGGCGGCGATGGCCGCATTCGCTTCCGTTGGCGTCGCCTCGACGATACTTCCCGTCGCGGGCGCGGATTCCGCCGCGACCGCCGAGACCAGTTTGCCCAGTGCCGCGCGTTCGCCGAACTCGATACCGCGCGAATTTTCCCGCTGCGGCGAAAACAGATCGCGCGGCAGCGGGATGTTCGGATGCCGCGCATTCCCGGCGGTGCCGATGACGTCGGCTGGACGCCGCAGCAGCGCCGCCACCGGCACCGTCTCGTCGGCGGCAAGCGCCACAAAGGACGAATTGGCGCCATTCTCCAGCAACCGCCGCACCAGATAGGCGAGCAGATCGCGGTGGCTGCCGACCGGCGCATAGGTGCGACAGGCGATGTCGGGGCGATCTTCGCTGAGCTGCGCATACAGCGCTTCGCCCATGCCATGCAGGCGCTGGAACTCAAATCCGCTTTCGCCGCTGGCCAATTCGAGAATCGTCGCGACCGTCAGCGCGTTATGCGTTGCGAATTGCGGAAAGATCCGCGGCCGCAAGCCCAGCAATTGCCGTGCGCAGGCGATGTAGTTCAGATCCGTCATCGCCTTGCGGGTGAAGACGGGATAGCCGTCGAGCCCGCGCTCCTGCGCGCGCTTGATCTCGGTGTCCCAATAGGCGCCCTTGACGAGGCGCACCATCATTTTGCGGTTCAGGCTTTGCGCGAGGCGGTCGACGTAGTCGATCACGTCGCCGGCGCGCTTTTGATAGGCCTGGATCGCGAGCCCAAAACCGTCCCAGCCGGCGAGCGATGTATCCGCGAACGCTGTGGCGATCACGTCGAGCGACAGTTCCAGCCGGTCGGCTTCCTCGGCATCGACGGTGAAGTTCAGATCATGGGCCCGGGCTTGTCGCGCCAGATCGATCAGCCGCGGCACCAGTTCGGTCATCACGCGCGCCGCGCTCACCGCCTCGAAGCGCGGATGCAGCGCCGAGAGCTTTACGGATATGCCGGGCCGGTCGGGCAGGGGATGGTCATCGGCGGTGCGGCCGATGGCTTCGATCGCGCGCGCATAGGAGTTGAAATAGCGACCGGCATCATCTGCGGTGCGCGCGCCTTCGCCGAGCATGTCAAAGGAATAGCGCGGCGGATGCGCCGAATGCGGCTGCGCCCGCGCCAGCGCCGCCTCGATGGTTTCGCCGAGCACGAAATGGCTGCCCATCAGCCGCATCGCCTGACGCGTTGCGGCCCGCACCGCAGGCGCGCCCAGCCGTTTGGTCAATCGCCCGATCGTCCCTTGCGGGGTTTCGCCGGGCTGGATCACCCGGGTCGACAGGCCGAGCGCCCAAGCCGACGCATTGACCAGGAACGCGCTGGATCTGGTTTCGTGATGCACGAAATCGCCCTGGCCGAGCTTGTCCTCGATGAACTGGTCGGCGGTGCGGGCGTCCGGCACCCGCAGCAGCGCTTCGGCGAGCACCATCAGCGCCAGGCCCTCTTTGGTCGACAGCGCGAACTCGCGCAGCATGTCCTCGACCCCGCCCAGGGGATCGTCGTTGGCGCGGATGGCCTCGATCAGGCGCGTCGCCGTGCGGTCGATTCCGTGCTCGTGCGCCGCGCCCGGTCTGGCGGTCGCGAGCAGCCGGGCGGCGATGGCGCCGTCATCGGGCGCGTAGGGCATGGTGAAAGGTGGGAGAGGCGATTTGTCGGCGGGCATGGCATTTCCCGAAACTCGCCGCAATGTACTGCGGTCTGCACCGTAGTTCGATAGACAAATTGGAAGTTTTGCCATAGAAAGTGAGGATAATTCAGAGATAGACCGGATAAATGATCGATATTGATAAAATAGACCGGAATATCCTCTCAATTCTCCAGGGGGATGGCCGGATTGCCAATGTCGAATTGGCCGAACGGATCGGGCTGTCGCCGACCTCGATCGGCGAGCGGCTGAAACGGCTGCAACGCGACGGCTTTATCGAGGGCTATGGCGCGCGGCTCAATCCGCACCGGCTGGGCTTCGGCTTGTTGGTGTTCGTCGAGGTGATGCTCGACAAGACCACGCCCGATGTCTTCGAGCGGTTCGCAAAAGCCGTGCAGACGGCGCCGGAAGTGCTGGAGTGCCACATGGTCGCCGGCGGTTTCGACTATCTGGTCAAAGCCCGCGTCGCCGACATGACCGCCTATCGCCGGTTCCTCGGCGAGAGCCTGCTGGCGCTGCCGGGCGTGCGCGAGACGCGGACCTACGCCGTGATGGAAGAGGTCAAGCGCGATGCGCCGCTGCCGGTTGGATAAGGTAGCAGCGACGTGATCCACAGCCCTCGGCTTGCGCGTTGGCAGCAGGAAGCGGTTGCGCTAATTCTGCGGCGACTTATCGAAATCGCAGGGGGCATGGGAAACGCCGCAATGCCGACAAAGACCGTCACCACGATTGCAGTATTGGCGATGGCGCTGGCCGGCATCCAGCCGGCGAAGGCGCTCGAGATGAGCCCGGCGATCGCGGCGCTCTACACCACGGTGTCGATCTATCCGCCGTCCGCGGCATCGATGACGGTTTGCTACGGCTTTGTTTGCCGCCGCCGCGAGATCCTCGATTTCTCGGCCGGCGATCGCAGCGCGCTGACGCAGATCATGGCGGCGGGCCACGCTTCGGCGGCGGCCGAGCGCGCGGCGGTGCAGAAGGCCGTGATCTGGTTCGACCGCCGCATGGGCCCGGTCATCGGCACCAACAAGCGCGTGGCCAAAGCGGATTTCCGCTATTTCGACGACAAGCATAATTTCGATTGCTGGGACACCACCCGCAACACCACCAGCCTGTTGCTGGTGCTGCAGGAATGGCACCTGTTCAAATATCATGTGGTGGGCGATCCGCATTATCGCGGCAACGCGCTGGTGCTGCAGACGCCGCACAACACCGCGGTGCTGATCGAGCGCGCGACCAAGGTGGAATGGGTCGTGGACCTCTGGCCGCGCGGCTATCTGCAGCCGCCGGATGTCATGACCGTCACCAAATGGGTTACGGAAGATTGACGAGCCGGGCGCGGGCCGCCTGGCTGTCAGTATGGCAAGTCACTCTATTGGTTGTAGGGATATTCCAAAAGCAGTCGATCAGTTCAGAGGCCGACGCGATGATCTCATCTCCAAACCGCCATCGATCAGCCAGCGGGATGGTTTCCAATTTTTCCCGGCTGTCCGCATTGTTGCTGATGGCGACCGCGATCGCTTCGTCCGGGCCGGCGCGCGCCGGGGACCTGGAAGACTGCAACGGCCCGGCGCAAGACAAGGTCGAAGCCGCCTGCACCGCGCTGATCAATGACACGCAGCGCCCGGTGGAGCAGCGTGTGGCGGCCTTTTCCAGTCGCGCGCGGTTTTATCTCGGCCGTTCGAAATTCGATTCTGCAATCAGCGATGCCGACGCCGCGCTGCAGTTGAATCCTCAATTCGTGCCGGCCCTGCTTTCGCGCGCCTATGCGCGCCAGCGCAGCGGCGGCGTCGATCTGGCGCGCGCCGATCTGGAGCGTGCGGTCGAGCTGGAGCCGAAGAACGCGATTGCTTATCTGGCGCGCGGCAATTTCAGGGGCGACCAGAAGGCCTGGGCGGAAGCCATCGCCGACTACAACCGGGCGATTGCGTTGCGCCAGGATCTGCCCGCGGCCTATGTCGGGCGGGCGCGGGCCTATGTCGAGACCGCGCAGCTCGATTCTGCGATGACCGATCTCAACACCGCGCTGGCGCTGAACCCGAATGTCCAGAACGCATTTTTCTGGCGCGGCCAGGCCTATCGCCGCAAGGGCGATGTCGATCATGCGATCGAGGATTTTTCCCGCGCCATCGCGCAAGGCCCGCAGACCGAGCGCGCATCCTATTTCGCGCGCGCCCAGTTGTTCAGCGCCAAGGGCGACTATGCGCGGGCGATCGCGGATTTCGACAAATTGCTGACGCTGATGCCTGGCAACAAGGAAATCCAGCAGCAGCGTCAGTCGGCCGTCGCCATGCAGGCGGAACTGGCGCGGGTCAGCGCGAAGCCGCCGGCGGCACCGCCGCCGGTAGCGGTGCCCATGGCAACCATTCCGTCGCAACTTGCAACGCCGTCGCCCGTCAACCCGCCGGTCAACCCGATCAAGCAGCTCATCGATCAGGGCAACTACGCCGCCGCCATCGAACGTCTCAATCAGCTATTGGCCGCCGAGCCGCACAACGAAGCGGCGCTGCGCGCGCGCTCGCTCGCCTATATGAGGTTGAACCGCCTCGCCGAAGCCCGCAACGACCTGAATGAGTTGCTCACGCTGAAACCCGACGACGCGGCATTATTGGCCATACGCGGCACAACGTTGACCAGCCTGCTGCAGTTCGATCTGGCCATGGCCGACTTCGAGCGCGCGATTTCGCTCGACCCGAACAACGCCTCGGCCTATCGCGGGCGCGCCTTTCTCAAGTCGGGCAAAGGAAAGGCGCAGGAGGCGCTCGCCGACTATGATCATTCCATCAGCCTCAATGCAAAGGATACGCTGACCTTCACCGATCGCGGCCTGGCCTATGTGATGCTTGGCCAGATCGACAAGGCGCTGCTGGATTTCGATCAGGCGCTGGTTCTCAGCCAGACCAACGATCTGGCAAAATCCTGGCGGGGATTGGCGCTGTTGCTGAAGGGCAGGAGCGCCGAAGGGCTGGTCGACATCAACGCCGCCCTCGACCGCAATCCGAACAATCAGACCGCGCAGCTCGGCCGCGGGCTGGCGTTGCTGACCTCGGGCCAATTCGATCGTGCGGTGGTCTCGCTCGATCCGCTGGTCGGGAAAATGCCCGATGACACCTTTGCGCGAATCCTGCACGCGCGGGCGCTGCTGGCGCTGGGCAAGCCTACTGAGGCGATGTCGGATCTCGATCACGTGTTGAGCGCGCGGCCCGGCTATCTGGATGCGCTGGCGCTGCGCGGCCTGGTGTGGTCGGCGATGCACGAATACAATAAGGCGCTGGATGATCTCGATCGGGCGATTGCGCAGAAGGAGACCGTCGAGAGCTACTTTGCGCGCGCAAAGGCCTACGAGGCGCTCAACAAGCCGGACAAGGCCACCGATGATTTCCGCCACGCCGCCCAGCTGGTGCCCGCCGGCGTATTCGATGTGCTGGCGCAGGCTGAATCAAAACGGAAAATTCAGGAACTGTCGAAGAAAGTGCCCTGCGGAGGCAACGGGCTGCCGTCCGGCACCTGCCTGTAACGCGATCAGGCGTCGTACCGATCGCAGCTTTGAAGAAAGCCGAGCGAAGGCGGTGCTCGCTCCGCCGAACGCTCACAGTTTTTTTGGAAGTTTTTTCAAGCCCCACTCCCGGATCAGGTCCGAGAGTGCGCCGTTACCGATCGCGCGGTTGCGCTAAACCTTCAGGTTCTCGGCCGAGGTCTTGCCGCGATTGGCAATCTCTTCGTATTCGACGGTCTGTCCTTCATTGAGCGTCGAAAGACCAGCTTTCTCAACCGCCGAAATGTGAACGAAAACGTCCTTGCCGCCATTGCTGGGCTGGATGAATCCATAACCCTTGGTCGGGTTGAACCACTTCACCGTACCTTTAGCCATTCACGTCGTCTCCGCGGAATCAAAAAACAAAAACGAACCGCCGGTCCCCGCACACACCGGCCTGCCCGAGGCTCCAAGAATACGCGCCTTGGGGCGAACTGGGTAGCGCAAACGATAGCGGGGTTTCGGCAAAAATGGCGGTATATGGCACCGCATTTCGGCCTTTTTGCCTGTTTCGCGATCATTTGCGGCGGCGAAAACGCGGTCGGGTCGCATGCCGGCGAACCGGGAACCGGGCCCCGGCCGGCCCGCGCAGGCGGGCGCACCGGGCCGGTTCAATCGCCCAATTTCAGTACGTCGCGGCGAGATACTCGACGATCTTGCCGACATCGGCGTCGTCGATCGGCGCGCCATAGACCTTGATCATCTTGGTCACTTCGGCCTGCCAGAAATCCTTCTTGAATTTTTCGCCACGCGGCTGCGTCTTGATGTAGTCGGCGGAGTGGCAGGCGGTGCAGTTGTTCTGCACCACGTCGAGATTGGGCCCCGGCTTGAAGGCGGCGGTTTCTTCCGGAAGCTTGTAGTTGACCGGGTGCCGCGGTGGCCGCAACGACGCCGAGACTTGCGACGGCGGCGAGCGCGAGGACGAGTGCGATGTTTCATGATCATTCTCCTCACGCCGCGGTGACGCGAACGGTTTCGACGACGTTGCGCAGATAGCCGGCCGGATTCCACAAGGGCTCCATCGGCTGCGTGTCGCCGGCATTGTTGGTGGCGCGCACCTTGAGCTCGCTGGCGCCGGCCGCGAGCTTCGACCGGCAGCTTCCATTCGCGGAACGAATATTTGCCGAGGTCCTTGCCGAGTTTCGCCGGCGTCCAGGTCTTGCCGCCGTCGATCGAGACCGCGACCTCCTTGATGCCCTTGCCGCCGTCGAAGGCGATGCCCTTCAGCGCGGTCTTGCCCGCCTTCAGCTTGGCGCCGTCGGCGACGTTGGTGATGAAGGAGCGCACGGTGAAGCGGTTGATCGGGATCGTCGCCTTCGGCGCGGTGCCGGGCTCGACGCAGTTGCAGGGCGTGTCCGGAATGCGATAGGCGGACTTCATCCAGAAGCCGTCGAACACGCTGTCGATCACGGTGATCTCGTTGAGGTGCTTGACCCAGTAGGTGCCGTAATAGCCGGGCACGATCAGGCGCAGCGGAAAGCCGTTGAGGAACGGCAGATCGTCGCCGTTCATGCCGTAGGCCAGCATCACCTCGCCGTCGCGGGCGTGATCGATGTCGAGCGCCTTGACGAAATCCGGCGTCTTGTCGCTGACCGGGCCGTCCATGCCGTCGAAGGTGACCTGTTTGGCGCCCGCCTGCACGCCGGCCATGTCGAGCACGGTCTTCAGCGGCACGCCGCGCCAGCGCGCATTGCCCATGGCGCCGTTGCCGAGTTGGCCGCCGGCGACGCGCGGATTGAAGAAGCCGCGGCTGTTGCCGGAGCACTGGTTGACGGCGACGAGTTCGACCGGCTTGCAGCTTCTTGATCTCCTTCAGCGACAGCTTCAGCGGCTTGTCGACCTTGCCCTTGATCTCCAGCGTGAACTTGTCCGGATCGATGATCGTAGGGCATGTCGGCCAGATGATAGCGGACGAAGAACGCGTTGTTCGGCGTGATCGCGCCGTCGTTGAAGATCGAAAACGGCGTTTCGAGCTGCGGCGGCCGGCTGGTCAGGCCGATCATCGGGCGCTTCTGCGGGTATTTCACCAGCGGCCGTTCGCCGTTGTCGATCGGCAGCGTCACGGTGTCGAGCGCGAACGCCCGGGACGAACCGAGGCCCGTCACCAGCGCCGCCATGCCGGCGCGTTTCATCAATTCTCGTCTGTCGAGCATCGCGCTTCCTCCGAAGCATTCTTGGGTTCGAGCCGGTCATCACCAGACTCATCGCCGCAAATGTCGCATCGGAGGCGTGCGAAGTCAATTCATGCTTTGGCAGCGCGGCACATGACGTTGCGCTGCAGCACGCGGAAAACCCCGGCCGCAACGAGCGACCGGGGCTTCCTGGACCTGAACTGCGGTTGGATCAGTAGCCGCAGACGTTGACGGTGCGATAGCGCATAGCCGAACGGGGTCGGCACCAGGCGGGTCGCGTAGCAGCCATCGTCACCGCCGCCGACGAAGCCGATGCCGAAGCCGCCGTGGCCCCAGTGGTGGTGATGCCAAGCCGCCACCCCATCCACCGCCCCACGGCCTCGCGGAAGCGGCGGACGGAGCCAGCGCCATGGCGCTGAGGGAAGCTGCGGCAACAAGAGCGAGAGTGACTTTGCGAAGCATGGTCGTTCTCCTTGAGTGATGCGCCTCGAACGTTTCGTCTTGGCGCGGGTTTCAGTTTCATTTCCAGTCTTACCCATCGCCCATCAGTCGCACGCCCCGGGAAAGCGGGTTCGAGAAAATTGCAGTCCGTTCGGGGACAATTTTCTGAATAGTCGTTCAGGTGTGAGAAAGATCACGCAGCGCTGGCAGCGGCGGTTTGCTCATCGTTAACCAGCACGGTACGCAGGACTAGGACGAGTGGAGCGCAGCGAAACCCATCACCTTCGCCGACTGCGATTGATGGGTATCGCTTCGCTCCACCCATCCTGCACGCTCAGGCCGCCTCGACCTGTTCGCCGCCGACCAGCGCGGATAATGTTCGCGTCTCCGCTACCGTGCGCACGATCATCGGCTCGTTGCGGCCGCGGATCGCGACTTCCTGCTGCGGCAGGGCGTCGGCCGGCAAGCCTGCGGTGGCGCGGACTTCGTCGGAGATCGACCGCTTCGCAGGCAAGACTCTTGGTCATGTCCTGCAATCGCGCCGCGACATTGACGGCGTCGCCGAGTGCGGTGAACACCATGTGGTCGCGGTAGCCGATGTCGCCGACGATCACCTCGCCGCCGTGAATGCCGATGCCGAAGCGGATCGGCTCGCGCAAATCGTGCTCAAGAAATTGATTCAGTTCGTCGACATTGACGGCGATCATCGCGGCTGCCCGCAGCGCCTGACGGCAGGCCTCCTGCCGGCTAGCCGTGAGTCCGAACAGCGCCAGCATGCCGTCGCCGACGAACTGGTTCGGCCTGCCGCCGCTTTCGATCACCGCCTGCGACACCGCGCCGAGAAAGCGGTTGACGATGAACACGGTGTCGAACGGCAAGCGCTTTTCCGCAAGTTTGGTCGAGCCGCGCATGTCGACGAACATGCTGACCAGATAGCGCTCCTGGCCGATCCGCGTGGTCGCGTGCGAGCCGGCGGACGTCGCGTGCGGCAAGAACAGCTGGAAGAACGAAAGATCGGTGGTCGGCCGCAACTGGCAGGCCAGGCGGATCGACGGGTCGGCCGTCGCCGACCCGGCCGAGCACGAAGGCCTCGCGCTGCGACGGTTCCGGCAGCGCGGTGCAGTCGCCGATGATGCGGATGCGGCAGGTCGAGCAGCGGGCGCGGCCGCCGCAGACGCTGGCATGGGGCACGTTGTTGCGCAGGCTCGCCTCGAGCACGCTCAGCCCCTTCGGCACCCGGACCGTCCGTGCCGTTGCCGTAGGACAGGTTGATCATGCCGCCACGGCGTTCGTGGATGGCGCGCCCGCCCTTGGCCAGCAGCACGACGACGATGCAGACCGAGATAGCCGATCAGGAAATAATCGCTCGATGTCGCTCGAGCACCGCCTGTTCGGCCCAGCGTGCCGACCTTGTCGCGGTGCGAGATTTTCCGCCCGCCATTCGGCGCTGTCGTTGTCGACGACGTTGCGGCCGCCCTGATAGAGGCCGAGCATCGCCAGCGTCGGAATCAGCACCGCGACGGCGAGCAGAAACGGCGCGGCGCGTCTTGAAGAACGCTTTCATCCGCAGCCAGAAATAAAGACCGATGCAGCCATGGACCCAGGCGATGATCATGACCGCGAACATCAGCCACGCCTTGAGCGGCCACACGATCCAGTACGCGAAGAACACCTGCGGATAGAGTTTTTCATGCCCGAACAGCGCCTGGCCGAGCCGCACCCCGATGATGTGGGTGATGATCAGCGCCGGAATGCTCAGGCCGAGCACCAGCTGCAGCGGCTCGATCGCCTTCCAGTGGAACTGGCGGCGCTGGTACAGCGCCCAGACGCCGAGCCCGGTGTGGAGTGAGGCAGCAGGCATAGAACACGATCGCGACCGGCGGGAATTGCCAGAACAGGATGTGCCAATGGACGCCGCTGGCCATGGCCTCCATCGAGATATTGCCGAGCGCGTGGTTGAGGAAATGGCTGACGAGATAGGCGAACAGCACCATGCCGCAGGCAAGGCGGATTTGCCGCAGGCTGATGCCGCGGACGAATGTCGCCAGTCGCTCTCGAGAAAATTTGGCCATTCGAACCATGTACTACAGTATCGGAAATAGTATGGGTTAATTCCCGCGGTGAAAACGCCCCCGCTGTCGTCCCGGCCTTGAGCCGGGACCCATACGCCGCGGCCCATCGAGAGGCGCCGCTGCCCGAGCCGCTTTCCTTACCACTATCGGTGGTTATGGGTCCCGGCGTTCGCCGGGACGACACCCCGTCTTTCCCTCCGCGACACGTTGACACCCCCTCGGGCTTCGAGGAGAAAGCGCCGTGACGACAGCCCCGCCCGATAACAGGAGCACGAAACCGGACATTGCGTACCGGCAGCTGCTTGCCGTGGTGGCGCTGGTCGCGTTGCTGACATTGATGCGGCTGATCTACGCCCACGCGCTCGATCTGCGCACCGACGAGGCCTATTACTGGACCTGGTCGAAGGAGAGCGCGCTGTCGTTCCTCGATCATCCGCCAATGATTGCCTGGTTCATCCGCTTCGGCACCGCGATCTTCGGCGATACCAGCCTTGGCGTCCGGTTCGCCGGCATCTTGGCGATGCTGGTCACGCAGCTGCTGCTCGCCGATATCGTCCGGCGTGTCACCCATGATGTTCGCGCGGTGGTGTTTGCGGTGCTGATGCCGGAGGCGGCGCTGTACTACGGGCTGTTGATGGCAAAAGTGTCGCCCGACACCGCGATGATCCCGTTTGCGGTCGCGATGCTGTGGGCGCTGGTTCGGCTCAACGAAAGCGGCAATCCGCGCTGGTGGCTCGCGGCCGGCCTGTTCGCGGGGCTGGCGCTGCTGTCGAAATTCACCGCTGTCATGCTGGCGCCGGCGGTGGTGGCGTTTGCGCTGGTGCCGGACTGGCGGCGGCGGTGGCTGTTCAGCCCTTATCCGTGGGCGGCGGCGTTGATCGCGGTGCTGGTGTTTTCGCCGGTGCTGATCTGGAACGAACAGCACGACTGGGCGTCGTTCCGGTTCCAGTTCGTGCGCGCGGTGGCGACCCATGATGTGTCCTTGCGCACGGTCGGTGAATTCATCGGTCTGCAGTTCGGTCTCGTCGGGTTCGTGATGCTGCCCGTGGTGTTGTCGGGCGTGACGCTGACGGCGTGGCGCGGCTATCGCACGCGCGAGCCGGTCGCGATCCTGCTGTCGACGTCGGTGCTGGTGCCCTTTCTCTATTTCGGCTGGAAGTCGCTGACGCTGCGCGTCGGCGACACCTGGCCGATGTTCCTCTGGCCCGCGGGCTTTGCCGCCGCCGCCATCAATCTGGCGCTGCTGCCGCGCGAAAAAAACTGGCCGGAATGGATGATCCGGTCGAGTTTCTGGTGGGCGAGGGTGGCTGTGATCTCCGGCATCGCCTTCGTCGTCGGCGTGTTCTTCTACTATGTCGCCGCACCCTGGAATCTGATCGGCCGCACCGATCCGGTCGGCGGCGAGGCGGGCTATGAGGAGGTCGCGGCGCGGGCGCGGGATCAGTTGAAGAGATCAGGCGCGACCTGGATCGCCACCACGGACTATCGCACCTATGCGATGCTGCGCTGGCACTTCAACGGCCGCGTTCCCGTGGTCCAGATCAACGAGCGCGGTCGCTATCAGGGCTTTGCCGATCCCGGCATGGACTGGATCAAGGATCATCCCGGCCTCTACGTCGCGCGCGAGCCCGACAACCGGCTGCCGCTGTGGGATCTCACGACCGCAAAACGGCAGCCGCTCGAGCGCGTCGAGCGAAGCTGGCGCGGCGTCGTGATGGATACCTATGCGCTGGAAAAACTGACCGGCTGGACGCCGGAGCTGTCGCCGCCGCCGGGCTCGCCACTGTTCCGCTGGCGGGTGCTGGCGGAGAATGCGCCGACACTCAGGTTGGCAGCCGTCGCGCCGAAGTAGGAGCCGGTAGACGGCCCGGCGCGTGACTACCAGTGCCTCGCCCATCGGCCATGACGCAGTCACGCGTGCGCCACCGAAGGGGCGGGCGGCGACGCGAGTTCGTGGAGTATGGCGACCAGCTCAGTGTGAACAGGCGATGTCCGATCACTGAACGCCTCGATTGGATTTGCTTCAGTGAGCCGGTTGAGACGTGTGAGCAAGCGAATGCGCTGACGGCGGGTAAGTTTGGCCTCGGACGAGCGCCAGCGGAAGAACAGGCGATATAGTTCACCGTCGCCGAAGAGCTGGTTAAGTTCGTGTATCGTGACGTAGGCTAGGAACAGGACCATCAGCCATATCTGAATTGACAAAAAGCGCGGCAACGAAAAGTGATTAGCGAAGTGGTCTCCGAAAGCGGCGATTGCGCCGCCGGCAGCGACGAAATGGACGACCTCCTCGGCCAGTCGCACGACCAGTACGCACACCCAGTAGATCGCGCTCTTGAACAAGATGGGCTGGATCATCGGCGCGCCGTCAAAGCGGCGCATAAAGGGCAGGTTATCGGTTACCAAAACGGCTTTTCCGACGAGCAACGCCGCTACGATCGCGGTGAAGAAGCCGCTGAACTCGACGCCGTGCTCCTGCAGGATCAGACGTTTGGTCCACAGGATCAGATTGAAGCCGATGAAGAAGAAGATCGTCGGCGGAAGCGCGTGCTTCACCTGTGCAAGCCACCAGGTCACGGCCCGCCGCAGGAGTGCTGTCGGCGTGGTGGCGGCGATAGCGGGCTGGCTCATATGCTGCTCCCCAGGGATTTCGCTCCGGGCGACTGGGTCGTCGTGACCACCAAGGTCGTCCCCGAGCGTCTTCAGGTTCCAGCGAGGTTTGTTGACCTACATCAATCATGGTTGGGGAACCCTGCTTCGTCCGCCTCCGGTCTTCGCGACCGTCTTAAGGCTACCCGAAAACGTCGCATGCAGGCCGAGACAGCACCCAGATCGCCGCACCGCAGAGGGCGACAGACCAGGCAAGCGAAAGCCAGACAAGCAAGTCGTCTCGGTTCATCAACCGGTTGGCACTCCGGGCAAACTGGAAGGTGCCCGCCTTGTTGTTGTCGCTCATCGCTGGCTCATGACGCCGGATCATGCGACTTGCTCGCGCTTGACGGGCATTGCAGCCCACACAAGCGCACCGAACCAACCGAGCAAAGTCCAGCCGAGAACGAGATTGGCAATGAAGATTGCGTCCGTCGCGTGGTGCTGACGGCTCTGCGCAATGAACCACGGCAGGAAGTAGATCGCCAGCAATCCGATCAACACCATCAGCCCGTGAGCGACACCACCGCCATTACCAGCTGTTGCGAACGGCATGACGGCTAGAATTATCCAGTTCATTTGGCTTGCTCCATGTTGATATGTCACTTACCCGTCGGCCTCTTGCTCGAACGGTTCTCAGGGCAAGCCACGGCGCGCGTCACAGCTGGACGATGGTCATCGTGCAATCCGCGCGGATGTGAATTACATCTCCCAGCAATCGCGCTCTTTCAGAAGACGTGCCGCCTCGCCAAGACACTTGGAGCCCTGATCCTGAAGTTCGCTTAGCCCTTCAACGCAGTCTTCCGTTTGCGCGCGGGCGGGAACGGGACGCCCGCTTTCCCATGCGACAATGGAAACTGTGGAATTAAGCACCATCGCGAATGCAATAAAACGGATAGACATAGATAACGATCTCCAATCGGTGTCGGCAAATCTGCCGTGCGCCTTCGTGGGTGCATCGCTTACTTGGCGGCGACCCACACCTTTCCGTCATGCCTGGCTCAGCAACGCCGCGGCTGTCGGCGTCTCGCGGAAATCCAGAGGCTGGGCGCGGCGAGCGGAGCACCTGCGACCCTGGTGCAGTCATTGAGCTTGCTTGCGACTGCATCGTTGAGCGGGCCGCCGCAGATATGGCAGTGGTCGCCGGTCTTGTGTCGCAGCCTGCTCGCGCGCCAAAGCGCCGAGCGTGCAGGTTGGCGCTGGCACGGGGTTAAACGGATCCCGGCGCTGTTGGCGCAAAGCCTTACAAAACACGATTGTTTTGTATCACTGGACGATCGGAGCGACTTGTGAACCCATGCCATACATTTGCAACAGCTCGCCAACTGCGATCTGGGGAAGGGGTGCGGGCTTGCTCGCGGTCGGTCGCTTCATAGCTGCAGGCCAACCCGTCACCACAAAACAACAGCCCAATGACCAGCCAGCACCAGCGAAACAAAAACGAACGTCAGCCAGGAGACAGCCTGCCAAGGCCCGTCTGCCAACAGCCAGACAACAGCCCCAAAGGATGCGCTATGCAGCAGTTGGCGGGTCACCGGAGGAAGCCCGTGGGGAGCGCGCTGCAACGGCCACTGCCGGATGATGCGCTCAGGATCGCCATGCACGGGGCCGACAACGAGGATCGCGCGGCGGCAGCATGAGCGTGATTTACCTCGCGATCTGGTGCTTCATTGGTCCCCTTTTGGTGGATGCAGCTTGGGCTCATTTAGCCCGCTCAGCCTGCGCGGAAGAGCGGCCTTGTCGGCGGAGCTGCCCGCTCCCGATGCGATCGGCAGCGTCCAGAGCTCACGCCTCTTCCTCCCGCTTGCGCAGCAAATCCTTTGCGAGATCCGCCAATGCCGGGCGCGGTAGCGCCGTGAACGGCAGCGGGCGGGTGACGTCGATGGCGGCAAGGCCGAGCCGCGCGGTCAGCAATCCGTTGAGCATGCCTTCGCCGAGCCGCTGCGAGAGTTTTGCGGCGAGGCCGTGGCCGAGCATCTGCTGGATCAGGCTGTCGCTGGCGGCCATGCCGCCGGTGATGGCGAGGTGGCCGATGACGTGGCGCATCAGCCGGATCATGCCGAGCGTGCCCGGCCGTCCGCCATAGAGCCGCGCCAGTTGCCGGATCATGCGCAGCGAGGCGACGAGCACGAACAGCACGTCGAACAGCGCGCGTGGGCTCACCGCCGTCACGATCGAAACCCGCTGCGCCGCCGTCGACACCAGCCGCCGCGCTTCCTGATCGAGCGGCGACATCAGTTCGCGTTCCGCCAGCTTGATCATGTCGGCGCCGTCGATGATGTCGTCGGCATGGCTTTGCAGCGACGCGCGGGCGCGGGCCAGTTGCGGATTTTGGTGCGCGAGCTTGACGAGATCGCCGACGATGGCCCGGCTGGCCTTGCGGTCGTCGCTGAGCAGCACCTCGGCGGCGCGCAGATGCAGTTTTTCGATTGCTGCCAGACGCGCGAGCCCGAACGCTTCGCGCGCGATCACGACGATCAGCGCCAGGGCTGCGACCGACGAAAACGCCAGCCCGAGGACACCGAGGCTTTCGCTGCGCGCAAACAGATCCTCGATCAGATTGACCACGCCTAATCCCGTGCCGAGCAGCAGCAGCCCGGCGACCGCCGTCCAGAACACCGCGCCCCAGCGCAAGCCGCGGCGCGCCGGGAGCAGCGGCATATCAATCGGCACCGGCAACAGCGCGGGATCGGGATCGGGGGTGATCTGGACCGTGCCGCGGGCAGGGCGGCCGCTGTCGTCCGGGTCCATCACGACCACGCCGGGATCGTCGAGCTTGAAGGTCGCCGGCCGCCGATGCGGCGTTTTCTCGCTCATTGCAGTCGGTCTCCGATCAGGAACTGGAGGGCGCGGTCAAGGCGGATGTGAGGCAGAGCCGGCTCGTCCTCGCCTTCGCGTTGCAGAAGCGGCGGGCGGAACCGCAGGAAGCGGAAATCGGCCGTTTCGGACGGCGTGCTGGAGAGGCCGCGAAACTCGCCCTTGAACAGCGCCTCGGGGTCGCTGGGCAGATCGCCCGGAAAGGTCGCGACCTCGGTGTTGCCGTCAAAGGTTTCGCCATTGGCGATTTCGCCTGGCGCGGGCATCCCGAGGATCGAGGGCAATTTGTCCCGGCCGCGTGCGACGGTGGCCTCGCGAGTGGCGCGCACGGCCGCGAGCGCCACTACGTCGATCGCAGCTCCGGTATGTTCGGCGCGATCGGTGGCCTTGGCGACGGCGCGGCGCAGCACCGCTTCGAGACGGTCATGGCTGGAGTGATGCAGATGGTCGGCCTTGGTGGCGGCAAACAGGATGCGGTCGATCCGCGGCCGGAACAGGGTGCTGAGCAAGGTGCTGCGGCCGATCCGGAAGCAATCCAGAATGCCGGTCAGCGCCGCTTCCAGATCGTGCAGCGCTTCCGGTCCGGCGTTGAACGCCGCCAGCGCATCGACCAGCACGATCTGGCGATCGAGCCGCGCAAAATGATCGCGAAAGAACGGACGGACCACGACGTCTTTATAAGCCTCGTAGCGCCGCCGCATCATCGCCCATAGCGAACCGTCGGGCGCCGTGCCGTCCACTGATACATCGAGCGGCGCAAAGGTCAGCGCCGGGGTATTGGCCAGGTTGCCCGGCATCAGGAAGCGGCCGGGCGGCAGCAGGCTCATGGCAAAGCGCTCGTCGCGGCAGGCGCGTAAGTAATCCGTGAACAGTTTTGCCGCTGCCCGCGTCGCCTGTTCGTCCGCGCGACCCTCGGCGTTCAGCGTCGCCAGATGCTCATGCCACGGCGCGGCGAGTTTTGCGCGCGGCCCCTCGCGCGATAGCGCAAGGCTCTCGGCGGACCATTGCTCAAAACTCTTGGTGAGCAGGGGAAGATCGAGCAGCCATTCGCCGGGATAGTCGACGATATCGAGGGTCAGCGTGCGGTCGGCGCCGTTTTGCCGCTGGTAGTCGATCACCAGCCGCAACTCGGAAATGTCGACAGTCGAGTGCGGCCAGCGCCGCTCCTCGATCAGGGTGCGGACATGGTTCTCATAATCGAAGCGCGGCACCGCATCGTCCGGCTGCGGCTCCAGCCGGGCGCGGGCGATCCGCCCGGTCGCATAGGGCTCGAACACCGGAAACCGGCCGCCGCGGGTCAGGCCATGGATCAGCGCGGTGATGAACACGGTCTTGCCGGCGCGCGACAGCCCGGTGACGCCGAGCCGCACCGTCGGGTTGAACAGACTGTCGCCGTAATCCAGCAGGGCCCGCGCCGACAGACGCGCTTCCTCGACGATATCTTGAAAACGGGGGGCCATGCGGGGGGCGGCGCTCGCGCTATAAAAACGGGCAATTGGCGGGATATCACCCCGAAAGTGGCGATTGGCAGGCCAAAATCAAGCTTCATCATTCGGCCGCGATGACGGGCGAGAGGATTTGAACGGTTCGTTGACCTGTTGAGACCTATGTTTTATCGCTGGCGAAAGTGACTGGGCAGACATGACCGTCTTCAGACTGAAGCAACTTGCCTCGACGTCGATCCAGGCCGCGGCCGGGGCCATGCATTGGAACTACGACCGGGCCGAGCTGATCGCCGATGGGGTCGTGCATGTCGTCGGCGTCTGTTTCGGCCTGATCGCCGCCACCGTCCTGATCGTGCTGACAGCGGTCTATGCCACCGCGCTCGATATCGTTGCGGTGTCGGTCTATGTCGCGGGCCTGCTGGCGATGCTGGTGATGTCGGCGACCTATAATCTGTGGCCGGTGTCGCGCGCCAAATGGGTGCTGCGGCGCTTCGACCATTCGGCGATCTATCTCTTGATCGCGGCGACCTATACGCCGTTCATCATGGAACTGAAGGACAGCTATTTCGCCATCGCGCTGCTGATCGGGGTGTGGTGCGTCGCGATCGTCGGGGTCGCGCTGAAGCTGGCGTTGCCGGGACGTTACGACCGCCTCGCGGTCGGGCTTTATCTGGCGATGGGCTGGAGCGGCATGATGCTGTATGACAAGGTGGTGAAGGCGTTGCCGACCATGGCGCTGTCGTTCATCATCGCGGGCGGCGTGCTGTACAGCCTCGGGGTGATTTTTCACGCCTGGCAGCGGCTGCGTTTCCAGAACGCGATCTGGCATTGCTTTGTGCTGATGGGCGCGGCCTGCCACTACACGGCGATCCTCGATCTGGTTCTGACCTGACAACAAAAACATAAGGGAGGACGACCATGCAGGTGGCTGGCAAAGTCGTGGTTGTGACCGGTGGCGGCAGCGGCATCGGCAAGGCGATGTGCGAGGCGTTTCATCGCGCCGGCGCGGCGCGGGTGGTGGTCGCCGACATCGATCCGGACGGCGCGCGCGCCGTCGCCACGCCGATCGGCGGGGCAGCCTTCAAATGCGACGTCGGCAAGGAAAAGGACGTCTTCCACGTCATCGAGGAGACCGAGCATCAATTCGGCCCGATTGCGCTGTTCTGCTCCAACGCCGGCATCGGTGGCGGCTTCGATCCCTTGTCGGTCAATGCCGGCGGCACCTCGGACGAGCCCTGGTCGCGAAGCTGGGCCGTTCACGTCATGGCGCATGTCTATGCCGCGCGGCACCTGATCCCGCGCATGAAGGCGCGCGGCGGCGGCTATTTCCTCAACACGATTTCGGCGGCGGGCCTGCTGTCGCAGGTCGGCAGCCCGGCCTATTCGACCACCAAGCACGCCGCGGTGGGTTTTGCCGAAAATCTCGCGATCTCGCACAAGGCCGACGGCATCAAGGTTTCGATCCTGTGCCCGCAGGGCGTCGACACCGCCATGCTGCGGTCGATCCCGAAGGGTCCGCAATCCGGCGATGGCGATCTTTCGCCGGAGCAGGTGGCGCAGGACGTGCTCGCCGGTCTCGAACAGGAAACCTTTGCGATTCTGCCGCACCCGCAGGTGCTCGGCTATATGCGCAAGAAGACCGAGAATTACGACCGCTGGATCTCGGGCATGGCCAAGATCCAGGCCAAGATGCGGGAAGCCTACGGGAAGTGAGGGTTTGGCGGAAACTCCTTCAACGTCATTGCGAGCGAAGCGAAGCAATCCATCGCGCGGCATAACGGATAGATGGATTGCTTCGTCGCTTCGCTCCTCGCAATGACGTGGAGAGAGCCTAGCTCTTCTGCGCGTAGAGCAGCGGCACGGCGGAGTCCACCATCACCTCGATCAGGCTGGCGCCGGGATGCCCGAGCCCGCGCTTGAGCGCGGCTGCAAGCTCCGATGATTTACCCACCCGCACCGCGTCGCAGCCCATGCCTTCGGCGAGCTTGACGAAGTCGATGTCGGGCAGCTCCAGCCCGGGCACGTTGCGCACCTGCATCACCTGGCTGAACGAGCGCATCGCGCCGTAGCCGGAATTGTTGAGCACCACCACCGTCAGCGGCAGCTTGCGCTGCGCCGCGGTCCACAGCGCCTGGATCGAATACATCGCCGAGCCGTCGCCGATCAGGCAGACGGTCCGCCCGCCGGTGCGGCCCAGCGCCATGCCGACCGCGGCGGGGAGGCTGTAGCCGAGGCCGCCGCTGGCCATGGTGTAAAAACTGTCCTGCCCGCGCATCGGCATGAACTTTTGCATCGCCGGGCGATGCGATGGGGCCTCTTCCACCAGCACGTCCTGCGGCCCCATCGCGGCGGAGAGCGAGTGCAGCAGGTATTCGGCGGGGATCGGATCGGACGCGGCAGGCGCCGGCGGCAACGTGCGGCCGGTCGGCATCGCGCGTTTGGTCTCGGGCAGCATTTCCAGCAGCATCGTCAGCGCCGGTTTCATGGTCGCGATGATGCTGGTGCCCGATGGCGTGACTGCCGCCGCGGCCGGATCGTCGGTGATCTGGAAGATCGTGGTGGCGCCATCGAAGATCGCAGCGTGGCCTTCGACATGGAAAGTGAACACCGGCGCGCCGATCACGACCACCAGGTCATGATCGCGCAGCGCATCCGAGACCTGGCCCGGCGAGGCGTGCAAAAAGCCCGCGAATTGCGGATGCCGCTCCGGGAACGAGCAGCGCGCCGAAAACGGGCTGACCCAGACCGTAGCTTTTGCCTTTTCGGCGACCTTCACCATCAGCTCGACCGCTTCGGCGCGATCGATGCCGGGGCCGACGACGAGGGCAGGGCGCTTCGCATCCGAAAGTGCCGCAACCAGCGCCTTCATCGTTTCAGCATCGGGCCCGAGTTCACGGCTGACCTTGCGGGCTTCGACCGGTTGGGCCGGGCGCGTCCAATCGTCGACCGGCACCGAAACGAAGGTCGGCCCGCACGGCGGCTGCATCGCCACATAATAGGCGCGCGCGATCGCGGCCGGTACGTCTTCAGGCCGCGCCGGCTCGATGCTGTATTTCACATAGGGCTGCGGGAATTCCGTGGCGCGCTCGGCATAGAGGAACGGATACAGCGGCATGATCGAGCGCGCCTGCTGGCCCGCGGTGATCACCATCGGCGTCTGGTTGCGATAGGCGTTGAAGATATTGCCGATCGCATTGCCGACGCCGGCCGCGGAATGCAGATTGACGAAGCCGGCGTTGCGCGTCGCCTGCGCATAGCCGTCGGCCATGCCGACGACGGAGGCCTCCTGCAGGCCCAGCACGTAATCGATGTCGTCGGGCCAGTCGCTGAGGAACGGCAATTCGGTCGAGCCGGGATTGCCGAACATCTTTTTTATGCCGAACGCGCGCAGCAGGCCGAAGGTGGCGTCCTTGACGGTGACGGCCTTTGCCGTCTTCGGCTTGGTCGCTTTCACCACGTCGCCGTACCCTTCATCGTCGGCGCGCCTTCCGAATTCGCGGTCCACAATTCCATGCCGGTGCCGCTGTCGTTGGCGTTGACGGAGAATTCGCTGCCCTCGAACAGCGGCTGCACGCCGCGATAGCCGAATTTCTTCGGCGCGCGCGCCGCCGTGCAGCTTGGCGGCGAATTCGACGATCAGCGCCGCCTGCAGCGGGCCGTGGAACACGAGGCCCGGATAACCCTCGACCCTGGTGACGTAATCGCGGTCGTAATGGATGCGGTGGCCGTTGAAGGTCAGCGCCGAATAGCGAAACAGCAGCACCGGATCGGCCATGTGGCTCTCGCGGTGTTTTGCGACGGGCGCCGGCGGCGGCGCTTTGGCCGATGCGGCGGGCGCTGCGCCTGACATGTCGCGATAGACGATGTCCTGCCGCTCGCGGATCGCGATGCCGCGCGGCGTCGTAATCGTGTGCTCGACCGAGACGAAGCACAATGTGCCGGTCGAGCCGCTCTTCATCGTCACGTCGGAAATGCGCGAGGTGCGCTTGGCTTCATCGCCGACGCGCAAGGCATCGACAAATTCGAGCTCGCCGCCGGCCCACATCCGGCGCGGCAGCGGCACCGGCGGCAGAAAGCCGCCGCGGGTCGGGTGGCCGTCCTGGCTCAGCTGCGACATCGGAAACACCGGCTGCGCCAGGCACCAATGCGTCGTGAACGGTGCGGCGTCGCCCGTCTTGGGTTCGCCGATCTCCTGGAACAGGGTGGCGCGCAGGGCTTTCACCAGCTGCGCGGTGACGATGTCGGAGGCCTCGGTGCTGCGGCCGATCCATTGCCGCAGATGGTCGATATCGAGCTTATCGGCGACGGCTTCGGTCATGATGATTTGGCCCGGGCGCGAGGGGTTTTTGAAAGTTCGCTGTGCTGGCCGATGCCGGGCACCGCGCCGTAGTGGCGCGGTTGGCCTACGAAGATCGCGGCCGGCGCGGCATAGGTTACCTTGCCGTTTGGCGTATCGACCTCGATCCGGCGCAGATGCGGATGCACCGCAAGATCGGCCATGGTGTTGACCTCGGCGAACGCAATGTCGGCCTCGGCCAGACGCTTCAACAGCACGTCGCGCGTCATGGTCGCAAAACTGTCGCCGACGGTCTTGTCGGTGAGTGCGCGGTTACGGACGCGCTCGACCATGTTGGCGAACCTGACATCGCCGGGCAGGTCGGGCTGATCCAGCACCTCGGCGCAGAGCTTCTTCCATTCGCGCTCGCTCTGGATCGAGATCAGGATGCCCTTGCCGTCCTTCGATGAGAACACGCCGTAGGGCGCGATCGAGGGATGCGCCAGCGCCATCCGCTTCGGCGGATTGCCGGCTTCCGAATTAATCAGCGGCACCGCCATCCAGTCGGCCATCACGTCGAACATCGAGATCCGGATATCGGCGCCCTTGCCGGTGCGTCCGCGCGCGATCAGCGCCTCGAGGATCGACGCATGCGCGGTGGCGCCGGTGGCGATATCGACCACGGAAATGCCAACGCGCGAAGGCCCCTCCGGGTCCGCCGGTGATCGAAGCCAGCCCGCTCTCGGCCTGGATCAGCAGATCATAGGCCTTGCGATCGGCGTAGGGGCCGTCGTCGCCGTAGCCCGAGATGGTGCAGCAGATCAGCGCCGGATAATCCTTTCGCAATCGCTCCAGCGCGAAGCCGAGCTTGTCCATCGAGCCCGGTTTGAGATTCTGCAACAGCACGTCCGCGCCCGCGATCAGCTCTTCCAGCGCCGCCCGGCCTTCGCTGGTGGCAAGATCGACCACCACGGAATCCTTGCCGCGGTTGAGCCAGACAAAATAGCTGCTTTGTCCCCTGGCCGCAGCATCATAGCCGCGAGCAAAGTCGCCCTCCGGCCGCTCCACCTTGATGACATGGGCGCCGGCATCGGCCAGCCGCGAGCTGCAGAACGGTGCGGCGACCGCCTGTTCGACGGCAACGACAATCAATCCCTCAAGCGGCAGCATCGGCGTTCTCAGTAGGAGCGGGGCATGCCGAGCACGTGCTCGGCGACGAATGACAAAATGAGGTTGGTGGAGATCGGCGCGACCTGGTAGAGCCGCGTTTCGCGGAACTTGCGCTCGACGTCGTATTCTTCTGCAAAGCCAAAACCGCCATGGGTCTGCACACAGGCATTGGCCGCGTCCCAGGACGCGTCGGCCGCCAGCATCTTGGCCATGTTGGCCTCGGCGCCGCAATCGAGCCCGGCCTCATATTTGCGGGTGGCTTCCTTGACCATCAATTCGGCGGCGCGCATCGACGCATAGGCCTTTGCGATCGGGAACTGAACGCCCTGGTTCTGGCCGATCGGGCGGCCGAACACCTTGCGCTCGTTGGCGTAGGCGGTGGCTTTCGCAATGAACCATTTGGCGTCGCCGATGCATTCGGCCGAGATCAGGATGCGCTCGGCATTCATGCCGGACAGGATGTAGCGAAAGCCCTTGCCTTCCTCGCCGATCAAATTTTCCGCCGGCACCCGCATGTCCGTGAAGAACACTTCCGTGGTGGCGTGGTTCATCATGGTGCGGATCGGTCGAATTTCCAGGCCATTGCCCTTGGCTTCGCGCATGTCGACGATGAACACCGACAGGCCGTCGGTGCGCTTCTTGGCCTGCTCCTTCGGCGTGGTGCGCGCCAGCAGGATCATCAGGTCGGAATATTCGGCGCGGCTGGTCCAGATTTTCTGGCCGTTGACGACATAGCCGTTGTTGCCGTCGCGCCTGGCAAAGGTCTTCAGCGACGACGTATCGGTGCCGCTGCTCGGCTCGGTGACGCCAAAGGCCTGCAGCCGCAACTCGCCGCTGGCGATCTTCGGCAGCCATTTTGCCTTTTGCTCGTCGCTGCCGTGCCGCAGCAGCGTACCCATGGTGTACATCTGGGCGTGGCAGCCGCCGCCATTGCATCCGGCGCGCTGGATCTCTTCGAGGATCGCGGCCGCAGCCGACAATTTCAGTCCGGCGCCGTCATATTCCTCGGGGATCAGCACCGAGAGATAGCCCGCCTGCGTCAGCGCGTCGACAAACTCGCTCGGATATTTCATCTCGCGGTCGAGCTTGCGCCAGTATTCGCCGGGGAACTGGGCGCAGAGTTTGGCGACGGCGTCGCGGATGTCGGAATGTTCGTCGGGGTGGTGTTCTGTTGCGGTCATCGGAACTCGGTTGGAGGATCGAGGGCACGCATATTGGCGGTGCCAGATGCGCAGAGGCCGAAGAACTGCACCAGATCGCCGCGCGGCGCCAGTGCAAGTTCGGCATAGCCGGTTTTCACTTCGGCGAAGCCGCCGGCGGATGGGGCCGCGCCCGGACAAGGCTACGCCGGAATACGGACCGGCAGGGATTCAATGCCGCGGACAAAACTGGAATAGACCCGCTTCGGCTCGCCGACCACCTCGATACGGTCGAAGCGCTTCAGCATTTCCTGCCATACGATCTTGAGCTGCAGCTCGGCCAGCCGCATGCCGACGCAGCGGTGGATGCCGAAACCGAACGACAGATGGGTACGGGGCCGGGCGCGGTCGATGATGAATTCGTCGGGCTTTTCGATGCCCTCCTCGTCGCGGTTGCCCGAGACGTACCACATCACGACGCGGTCGCCTTTCCTGATCTGCTTGCCGCCGAGTTCGGTGTCGACCAGCGCGGTGCGGCGCATATGCGCCAGCGGCGTCTGCCAGCGGATCACCTCCGGCACCATGGAATCGATCAGGTCAGGATTGTCGCGCAGCTTCTGATACTGGTCGGGGTGTTCGTTCAGCGCCAGCACCGAGCCGCTCATGGTGTTGCGGGTGGTGTCGTTGCCGCCGACGATCAGCAGGATGAGGTTGCCCATCAGATTGTCGGGATCCATGTGACGCGTGGCGTCGCTGTGCGCCATCATCGACAACAGATCGTTGCGCGGCGGGGCGTTGACGCGCTCGTTCCAGAGCTTGCCGAAATAGGCCGCGCATTCGTCCATCTCGGCGCGGCGTTGCTCCGCCGATTCCACGATGCCGCTCTTGGGCAGCGCGGTCGAGACGTCGGACCAGCGCGTCAGCTTGCGGCGTTCCTCCCAGGGGAAATCGAACAGCGTCGCCAGCATCTGCGTCGTCAGCTCGATCGACACGAGGTCGACGAAGTTGAAGGTCTCGTTGCGCGGCAGGCTGTCCAGCACCTTGATCGAGCGCTCGCGGATCAGCTTGGCGAGTTCGTCCAGATGCGTCGGCGTGAACATCGGCGACACCGTCTTGCGCTGCGCCGAGTGCCGCGGCTGATCCATCGCGATGAAGCTCGGATAGTCGTAGCCGGGCGGAACGTCGCGGATCGAGATGCCGCCGAGCGTGGAGTCGGAGGAGAAGATGCCGTGGTTGGTGTCGACATGCATGATGTCGTTGTATTTGGTCACCGACCAATAGGGCTCGATCGGCGCGTTGGTGCAGTAATGCACCGGCTCTTCCTTGCGCAGCCGCTCGAACCAGGGCCACAGCGTGTCGTTCTGGAACAAGCGTGGCGCGCCCGGATGAAAATCCTTCAGCGGCGTGGCATAGGCTTCCTCGCGCGCCGCGCGCAGCAGTTCGGCCTTGTCGGCTTTGACCGTTGTCTGGATGTTCATCGCTGGATCCCGTTTGGCGTTAAGCGCGCTAGCCGGCAATCCGGACCGGCAGGGTCTCGTAGCCTTTGACAAAACTCGAATACACCCGCTTGGGCTCGTCCGACCACCTCAATATTGTCGAAACGCTTGAGGATTTCCTCCCAGATGATCTTCAATTGCAGCTCGGCGAGCCTGATTCCGACACAACGATGGATGCCGAAGCCGAACGAGATGTGGGTGCGCGGCCGGGCCCGGTCGATGATGAAATCGTAGGGACGGTCGATGACGTCCTCGTCGCGGTTGCCCGAGACGTACCACATCACCACCTTGTCGCCCTTCTTGATCTGCTTGCCGCGGAACTCGATATCGCCAAGCGCGGTGCGGCGCATATGCGCCAGCGGCGTCTGCCAGCGGATCACCTCGGGCACGAAGCTGTCGATCAAATCATGATTTTCGCGCAGCTTCCTGTACTGGTCCGGATTCTTGGCTCAGCGCATAGATGCTGCCGGACAGCGTGTTGCGGGTGGTGTCGTTGCCGCCGACGATCAGCAGGATCAGATTGCCGAGGAAATTGCTCGGGTCCATGTCGCGCGTGGCGTCGCTGTGCGCCATCATCGACAGCAGGTCGCTCTTCGGCGGCTGGCTGATGCGCTCCTTCCACAGCCTGCCGAAATAGGTCGCGCATTCCAGCAGTTCGGCCTGCCGCTCGTCCTCCGTCGCGACGACGCCGTCGGGACCGGGAAGCGTGGTGGCGACGTCGGACCAGCGCGTCAGTTTGCGGCGGTCTTCCCACGGGAAATCGAACAGCACCGCGAGCATCTGCGTGGTCAGTTCGATCGAGACCTTGTCGACCCAGTCGAAGACGTCGCCCCTGGGCAGATTGTCGAGGCATTCGGCCGAGCGCTTGCGGATGTTGATCGCGAGCTGGTCGAGATGGGTCGGCGTGAACATCGGCGCCACGGTCTTGCGCTGCGCCGAGTGGCGCGGCTGGTCCATCGCGATGAAGCTCTCGCGGCGCAAATCCGGCGCGACGTCGCGCACCGTGATGCCACCGAGCGAGGCCGCCGACGAGAACATCGAATGGTTGGTCTCGATGTCCATGATGTCGTTGTACTTGGTCACCGACCAATACGGCCCGAACATGCTGTCCTTGCAGTAGTGCACCGGGTCTTCCTTGCGCAGCCGGTCGAAATACGGCCAGAAGGAATCGGTCCTGAACAGTTCGGGGTGGCTGACGTCGATCTCCCCGAGCGGCGTGGACTGCGCTTTTTCGCGCCGGCTATCTCCGGCGAGATCGATCGTTCCGTGCATGGGTGTCTCCCTGACTGGTATCCCACCGGAGCATGGCCGAAGGAGGGATGTTTTACCCAATTACATCCCGAGCCGGGCCTCAGCGCAAGGGCTGGTTGCGCGCATTTGGCCGCATCGACGACGATGGCCGGCGAAGGGCAAATCCGCCCGTTTCGCCCCGTGACAAGGGCATTGGCAGGGACTAAGGCTGTTTCAAACAACGTTTCATTTGCCGGAGGCCGCCCGACCATGATCTCCAACGCGTACCGGATCTTCAATTTCGATCTCGGCGAGACCGCGGATGCGATTCGCGAGACCGTTTATGCCTTCTCCAGCAAAGAGATCGCGCCGCGCGCCGCCGAAATCGACAAGAGCAATCAGTTCCCGAGGGACCTCTGGCCCAAGATCGGTGCGCTCGGCCTGCACGGGATTACGGTCGAGGAGGAATATGGCGGCTCGGGGCTCGGCTATCTCGAGCACTGCATCGCGGTCGAGGAGATGTCGCGGGCGTCGGCCGCGGTCGGGCTGTCCTACGGCGCCCATTCCAACCTCTGCGTCAACCAGATCCGCCGCAACGGCAGCGAGGCGCAGAAGCGGAAATATCTGCCCAAGCTGATCTCGGGCGAGCATGTCGGCTCGCTGGCGATGTCGGAGCCGGGCGCCGGCTCGGACGTGGTGTCGATGAAGACCCGCGCCGACAAGAAGGGCGACCGCTTCGTGCTCAACGGCAACAAGATGTGGATCACCAACGGGCCGGTCGCCGACACGCTGGTGGTCTATGCCAAGACCGACCTCAATGCGGGCCCGCGCGGCATGACCGCCTTTATCATCGAAAAAGGCATGAAGGGATTTTCCACCGCGCAAAAGCTCGACAAGCTCGGCATGCGCGGCTCCGACACCTGCGAACTGGTGTTCGAGAATTGCGAGGTGCCGGAAGAAAACGTGCTCAACGAAGTCGGCCGCGGCGTCAATGTGCTGATGAGCGGCCTCGACTACGAACGCGCGGTGCTGGCGGCGGGCCCGCTCGGCATCATGCAGGCCTGCATGGACGTGGTGCTGCCCTACGTGCACGAGCGCAAGCAGTTCGGCGAGCCGATCGGCACCTTCCAGCTGGTGCAGGGCAAGATCGCCGACATGTACACCACGATGAATGCGTCGCGGGCCTATGTCTATGCGGTGGCGAAAGCCTGCGACCGCGGCGAGACCACGCGCGAGGATGCCGCCGGCGCCATTCTCTACGCGGCGGAAAAGGCCACCCAGTGCGCGCTCGACGCCATCCAGCTGCTCGGCGGCAACGGCTACATCAACGATTACCCGACCGGCCGCCTGCTGCGCGACGCCAAGCTCTACGAGATCGGCGCCGGCACCAGCGAGATCCGGCGCATGCTGATCGGCCGCGAGCTGTTCGAGAAATCGGCGTAGGAGCTTTTCCGCTCGGGCCGGCTCATGGCCGCGCATCCAGGTGTGCCGCCATGAGTTGGCCCAACCGGAGATGCTTTATGCCGTGGGCACATTGGCACGCAGCCTGAATTTGCTTCCCTTTCCGGGCATAGCGGACATGGCCGGACTTGCTGCCGGCCCGACCCGGTCGCGGGTGACCCATTTCGGAAGTCCAAGGCTGTGCCGACGCCTGCCCAAAATGCTAGTCGGTGTGCTAATGTGCAGCGCGTTTCGCGTTGAGGCAATTTATGACAGACCGACGGATAAGGCGTCGTGAAGTTATTGCGGTTCTCGGCGGTCTCGTAGCCTGTCCGGCGGCAGTGCGAGCGCAGGGCAAAGACGATCGGGTAGCGCGCGTCGCGTATCTCGGTGCAACCAGCCCATCGGCACTAGACCCCCGCCAGATCGAACAGTTCAAGCGCGGACTTGCAGAGAATGGATTGGTTGAAGGCCGCAATATTACGGTCGATTATCTGTGGGCAGAGGGCAGCCTGGAGCGTTTGAAACACCTCGCGAGCGAACTGGCGCGGCGTAATCTCGATGTGATCGTCACTGCCGGCGGACAGGCGGTCGGTGCGCTGATCGCCGCCGACGTCAAAACCCCGATCGTGTTCGCAATCTATGGCGATCCGATTGGCAATGGGATCGTCGAAAACCTCGCCCGCCCGGGCAAGAACCTGACCGGCTTGTCGATGGCCAACTCGCATCTGGAGAGCAAGAGGCTCGAACTCCTGAAGGAAGCATTTCCGACGCTCAAGCGGGTAGCCATCCTGCACGACCCAACTGCGTCCTCTTCTTCCGAGCTGAACGACGCGCAGTCTGGCGCACGCGCTCTTGGACTTGAGGCGGTGATCCTTGAGGCTGCGGACCCTGCCCGGTTTGACTCTATTTTCGCCGACGCCGCGAGCCAGGGCGTCAACGGCATAGCGGGAATGGCTTCGGCGTTCCTGAATTATCGTCATCAGCATCTGATCGAATTGGCGGCGCGATACCGCCTTCCATCAATCTGGGAATCGTCCGGATACGTCAGAGATGGCGGGTTGCTCTCGTATGGACCGAGCTTTCCGGATATGTATCGGCGATCTGGCGGTTACATTGCTAGGATCTTGAGAGGGACGAAGGCGAGTGACCTTCCGATTGAGCAACCGATCAAGTTTGAGTTTTCAGTCAACCTTAAGACGGCCAAAACACTCGATCTGGTTATACCCGCCATGCTGCTGTCCCGTGCCGACGAGGTGATTGAATGAGAATGCGACTTCCGCTGTTGGCGTGCGCCGTGACAAGGCGGCGCTTTCCAGTGGGTGCAAGCCCCACCCGGCAACCGCTCCAGCCGGAAGCAATCGGAGCAGTCATGGAGGTAACGAAGTGGCTGAAGCCTTCGATTAGCGTGTCACGAATTGGTGACAGCGCGAGTGTGCAGGCCGCAACGCGAGTGAACGTCGAGCAAGCCTCGAAAAGGAAGATGTGTAGGCCGATCCGACTGCCATATCGGGGAAGGCTGAAACAGCTGGGCGAGTTGAGCGAAGAGTACGCCCAGTTGCTACACCGGGGTATTGGCGGCGGCATGTACACAAGGAAAGCGTACGCAACACGGGAAGCCCCAAGGCGAGGTCAGCGATGATCAACCGAACGCCCGCGAGGGACAGGTCGGCCGCCATGGGGTGGCGGAGAGGTTCGTAGTACCGCTGAGACCGGGTAACTCCGGTGGAGGGAAGGGACCTCAGTTCAAGACAGACGCAACAAGTGGTGAGGGATTTGGAGATTGGGCAACCTATCAACTCCGAAAACTGTTCAGAAACTACAGAAGGCGTTGCACGCGAAAGCGAAGGCAGAAGCCGGCTATCGCTTCTACGCGCTATACGACAAGATCAGCCGTGAGGACATTCTGGCCCATGCGTTTGCCCAGTGCCGTTCCAACAAGGGCGCACCGGGGGTCGACGGTCAGGACTTCGCGGACATTGAGGCGTATGGCGTCGAGCAGTGGCTTGGCGAACTGGCGCTTGCGCTCCGGGAGGAGAGCTACCAACCGGATCCTATCAGAAGAGTGTTCATCCCGAAGGCCAACGGCAAGCTCAGGCCGCTGGGCATCTCGACCGTGCGGGATCGGGTCTGCATGACAGCAGCGATGCTGGTGCTGGAGCCGATCTTCGAAGCCGACCTTCCACCCGAACAGTACGCGTACCGTCCTGGGCGCAATGCCCAACAGGCGGTGGTCAAGGTGGACGGGCTGCTGTTCCGCGGCCATCCGGAAGTCGTTGATGCCGACCTCGCGGACTACTTCGGAAGCATTCCGCATACCGAACTTCTAAAGTCGGTAGCGCGCCGGATTGTTGATCGGCGCGTGCTGCATCTGATCAAGATGTGGCTGGAATGCCCCGTGGAAGAAACCGATGATCGAGGAAGGAAGACACGCACGACCGAAGCCCGGGACAACCGGCGCGGCATTCCGCAAGGCTCACCCATCTCACCGTTGCTGGCGAATATATACATGCGCCGGTTCGTACTGGGATGGAAGAAGCTCGGACTGGAGCAACGCCTCGGCAGTCGTATCGTAACCTACGCCGATGATCTTGTGATCCTGTGCAAGAAGGGCAATGCCGACCAGGCACTGCAGCAATTGCGCAAGATCATGAGCAAGCTGAAGCTCACGGTCAACGAGGAGAAGACACGAATCTGCAGGGTCCCGGAAGGGGAGTTCGACTTCCTGGGTTACACGTTCGGACGGATGTTCTCAGAGAGAACCGGCCAGGCGCGCCTGGGTTACCGGCCATCGAAGAAGAGCATCAAGCGCATGGTTGAGAAAATCCACGCACTGACGGACCGAACGGGGACATGGCAAGAAACCACAAAGCTGGTGGGCAAGGTGAACCGCACGCTGCGCGGATGGGCGAACTACTTCCAAGTAGGCACCGTCAGCAAGGCGTATCGGGCACTCGACAGCTACGCAGCGATGCGGTTGCGCCGGTGGTTGCAGTTCAAGCACAAAACCAGGCGACGCAAGGGCGGGACCTATCCACTCCCGCATCTTTACGGGCACTTTGGGCTCGTACGCCTGAGCAGGCTTGGGCACGACGTGCCGTGGGTGAAGGCGTGAAGTTTTGTCCGAGAGCCGGATGCGGGAAATCTGCCTGTCCGGTTGTGTGTCCAGCGAAGGCTGGCATGTTCAGCAGGAGACAAACCTGCCGGGGTAGAAGTCAGAGCCCCGTAGTTTGGATAGCAGAGGTGATGGAAACTGAAACTCTGAAGCCTATCGACAAGGTCTCCCCAGGGGAGGCCACGAGTCACCGGGCCGTAATAAAAGTGAACGCGTTGTGGCCTCGAAAATGAGTATCCCCGAGGGCCGAGCCTTCAACTGGAGGGCGAAGGCCGCATGAGCAGCCGAAGACTGACCGATACGGATGTTCACCTCGGCGGGGTGGAAGCGACAGCACGGTGACAAGGACATGCTAAGCAACTGGAGAAGCCCTCCTCGTCCCGGCGCGAAATCGTCGGAGCAAGGTAGGCCGTATAACCGGCGAAACCGGGAAGTCGGCCGAAGACGAGAGGGTGGCGGCTGGGTCAGTAGTAGCGATGAAGCGGAGCAATGTCCGCGGAGCGAAGGGGCCCTGCCATTTGCAATGTCTCCAACATAAGGGAAGGCAAGGACGAGATGACAAAGGCGTCCATTGATTTGCAGGACCTGAGGCGGAGAATATACGTCAAGGCGAAGGCTGAACCGTCCTGGCGGTTCTGGGGACTATACGTCCACGTCTGCAAGATGGAGACCCTGCGCGCTGCGTATGAGATGGCCAAAGAGAACGATGGGGCACCGGGAATAGACGGGGTCACCTTCGAGGCCATCGAGGCGCAAGGCGTGGAGGCTCTGCTCGGACAGTTACGGGACGAACTGATCGGGCGCACCTACCAGCCACTCCCTGCGCGGAGGCAGGAGATACCGAAGGACGGGGGCAAAGTCCGTGTCCTCTCGATTCCGGCGATCCGCGACAGAGTGGTGCAAGGCGCGCTCAAGCTCATACTCGAGCCTGTCTTCGAGGCGGATTTCCAACCGGGATCGTTTGGATATCGTCCCAAGCGGGCAGCTCATGATGCGGTCAAGCGAGTTGCCGAGGCGATAGTCCGGCGGAAGACGCGGGTCCTCGACTTTGATCTGCGCGCCTACTTTGACAATGTTCGGCACGACCGGCTGTTGGCGAAAGTGGCGCGGCGGATCGACGACGCGGACGTCATGCACCTTCTGAAGGTTATGCTGAAGGCTTCTGGCAAGAAGGGCGTTCCACAAGGCGGAGTCATCTCGCCCTTGCTCAGCAACCTCTACCTCAATGAGGTGGACAAGATGTTGGAGCGGGCGCGGGAGGTCACGCGAAATGGCAAGTACACCTACATCGAATATGCGAGGTTCGCTGACGATCTGGTGATCTTGATCGACGCCTACAAGCGACATGACTGGCTGGTCGGGGCTGTGGACAAGCGACTTCGGGAGGAGTTCGGCAAGCTGCAGGTTGAAATCAATGATGAAAAGAGCCGCACAGTGGACCTTGAGCGCGGTGAGTGCTTCGGGTTCCTGGGTTTTGAGTTCCGCTACCTCCGCGGTCTAAGCGGAGCGATGCGGCCGCATTACACGCCCAAGCTCAAAAAGCGGACGGCGCTGGTGCGGGCGCTCAAAGAGGTGTTCCGCCGACACCGGTCGCAACCGATTGAACGGGTAATAGCCCTGATCAATCCGGTGCTACGGGGATGGGTGAACTACTTCGCGGTAGGGCATTCCAGCGAGTGCTTCAGCTTCATCAAAGACTGGGTGGAGAAGAAGGTCAGGCGCCATCTGGCGCATGCTCAGAAACGAAAGGGCTTCGGCTGGGAACGATGGAATAGGCGGTGGCTGTACGACACTCTAGGGCTGTTCAACGCCTACCGAGTGCGACGCGACGGGCCGAAAGTCGCCCCAGCAGGATAGGTCCCATAAGTTTTGGCGTGAAGCAAATGGGGGCGCGCAATGCGGGAAATCCGCACGTTGCGTGCGACGTGGAGGGGGCTGGAGACGTGGCGTGGTCGGGACCCCCGGCCCACACCGGCGCGCCAGCCCTCGACCCTACCGATGAGCGGGGTGTGGAAACGGGGCCATGGTCGAACCAGTAAGGCACCGCCAAACGAAAGGGGCGGAAACAGATATGTTCGAACCTAAATCTACCGCGTCACACCTCAACTCTACACATCGCGTCATCACGCTGTGCTGCGGAATTTGGTCGCTATCGAGGGTCTAGCGGACATCGATCAAGCCACGCCAATCAAGCTCGGTTTATGAGTACGCACGCCAGTCCCTTGCTCTGACACGCTTTCTTCACCGCATTCCCCCGAAAGCGCCGTGAATTCGAACCGGATCACATTCCCTGCGACAAATCTGTGGTTTAATCCTGATTTGTCGCCGCCCTGGAGTTGATCCCGTGAACCAGATGAACTGGACCCCGCCGGGGCCGCCGTCGCTGCCCGCCGTGCCGCCGCCGATGCCGGTGGCGTTTGCCGGCGATCGGAGGGATTTCTTTGGCCTGGTGCAGCACGGCGCCTGGCTGGAGCTCGTCACGCTTGGCTTTTACCGGTTCTGGCTCGCCACCGACATTCGCCGTCATCTGTGGTCGCATACCGAGATTGATGGCGACGCGGCGGAATATACCGGCCGGGCCAAGGAATTGCTGATCGGCTTCCTGGTCGCGCTGGCGATCCTCGGGCCGGTATATCTCGCCTACTTCCTCGTCGGTCTCGAAGCCGAGCGCGTCAAGGCGTTTGCCAGCTTTCCGCTGTTCGCCTTCTTTTACGTGTTCGGGCAGTTCGCGATCTACCGGGCGCGGCGCTATCGCCTGACGCGGACGGTGTGGCGCGGGGTGCGGTTCTGGATGAGCGGGTCGGGCTGGGCTTACGCCGGACGGGCGACGCTGTGGGCCCTGTTGGTGATGGTGACGCTCGGACTGGCGCTGCCGTGGCGCGAGGCTTCGCTCGAGCGCTACAAGATGCGCCATTCATTCTACGGCGACCTGCAGGGAAGCTTTGAGGGGCGCGGCTGGGAATTCTTCAAACGCGGCTGGTGGCTGTGGCTGCTGGCGCCGATCGCGTTCTACGTGTTCCCGCTCGCGCCCTTCATCTACGGCGCGTTCAAGGCGGTGGAATGGCGCTGGTGGCTGTCGGGCATCCGGTTCGGCGGCGTGCGGCTGAAATCGACGTTGCGAAAAAGCGCGCTGATCGGCCTGTACTGGAAGGTGATCGGCTGGATTGCCTTCCTTGCGGCGGTCTTCGCCGCCTATCTGGTGATCTGCTCGGCGCTGGTGGCGAGCATGAGTGGAACGCCGTTCGGAGAGTTCTTCAAGTCGCAGGAGTTCATCAGGAGCATTCCGCTGCTGGTGCTGGCAGGGCTGGGCTATCTGACGTTCGTGCTGGCGGCCAACGTGGTGATGCGGGTCTATCTGATGCGCGATCTCTGGGTCAGGATTGTCGGAACGACGATCGTCCACGACATCGGCGCAGCGGCGAACGTGGCTGCCCGGGGCGAACTTGCCAATGCGCTCGGTGAAGGTTTTGCCGACGGGCTCGATGTCGCCGGCTTCTGACCCATGACCGATACTCCCATCGATCATGGTGCGCGCGAGGCTCCGTCGCCGCGACCGGGCGGTTCGGTGGTTTATTTCGACGGCACGTCGAACCAGCGGCGCGCGGTCACGCTCCGCTTCGCGGACCGGCTTGAAATCATCGGCGAGGGCGCACGGACGCTTGGCGTGTGGGCCTATGCCGATATCCGCCGCGCCGACAGTCCGGCCGGTACGCTGCGCGTGAGCTGCGTGACGGCGCCCGCGCTGGCGCGGCTCGAGGTTCGCGATACCGCCGTTGCCGCCGAACTCGTCGCCCGCTGCGGCAGGATGGACGAGAACGCTCCCGGCCGCGGTGTTGCCGCCATCGTCGGCTGGTCGCTCGCGGCCACCGCTTCCATCATTGCCATCGTGCTGTTCGGCGTCCCGCTCATCGCCGATCGGCTGACGCCGCTGGTACCCGACGCGTTCGAGCGGCGGCTCGGCGACGTCGCGGACAAGCAGGTCAAGACGGTGTTCGGCGGCAAGGTCTGCGACAATGCGGCCGGGCAGCAGGCCTTTGCCACGCTGGTCACGGCGCTGCGCGAATCCGCCGGCCTCGATACATCCGTGCAATCCGGTGTGCTGGCGACGCCGGTTCCCAACGCCTTCGCGTTGCCGGGCGGCAGGGTCTATTTGTTCAACGGATTGCTCGCGAAGGCGGAGAATCCCGACGAGATCGCCGGCGTGCTTGCCCATGAACTCGGTCATCTCAAGCATCGCGACAACATGCGGGGCCTGATTCACGACGGCGGCACGTCGTTTCTGATTGGGCTGTTGTTCGGCGATATCACTGGTTCCGGCGCGCTGATCTTCGCCTCCCGCACGCTGGTGACGACGTCCCATTCGCGGGAAGCCGAGCAAAATGCCGATGATTTCGCCATCGACATCATGCACCGGCTCGGCCGGCCGACGAAACCGATGGGGGAGCTGCTGTTTCGCGTCACCGGCAAGGAAGGCAACGGCCTGTCCATCATCTCCAGTCATCCCCTGACGCAGGATCGCCTGGCGCAAATGAGCCGGGAAGACCGGCCAGCCTCAGGACCGCCGCTGCTGACACCGGACGAGTGGAAGTCGCTGAAATCGATCTGCGGTCCGGACCCGAAACTGTAACCGTCCGGCCGGTTGTCGCTAGAGCATGATCCGGAAAAGTGGGTACCGGTTTTCCGAAAAGATCATGCTCAAACAAAACGGTAGAGCGAGATGACGATTCGAAGAAAAGTCATCTCGCTCTACCGTCCGGCGGATTTGCGCGATCTTGCGGCCGGGATCGGCGCGGCGGCCGCAGTGGCCGGCTTGACCTCCCAGACCGCCTGCATGACCGAGAAGGCGTGTGAGATCGCCGGCTCATGCCGCCGCGATGTCAGGCAGGCCAGGCTGAGGTCGCAAGGCAGCACCACCTTGTCGGCGATCACGTAGTTCTGCTTGCGCGGCAGCCGCTGTTCGAGCACGACGTCGCGGGCGAGGCTGAGGCAGACGCCGGATTCGACGAAGTCGATCATGGCTTCTTCCTGATCGGTATAGGCGACGCGCTTCGGCAACGGGCCCAGCGGCCGGAAGATGTCGTCGAGCAGCCGCCGGTGCGCCGAGGCGGGCGGCGTCGTCAGCCATGGCAGCAGCGCAAGGTCCGCCCAGTCTTTTCCCATCACCTTGTCGCTCCACTCGATCGGGGCGATGATGCGGTAGTCATAGGTCAGGAGCGGAATGACCTGGAATTTGCCGCCTTCGATCTTGCGCTCGGAAAACGGCGGCTTTGAATGCTGTTCGGGCGGCGTCGCATCGACGTAGTAGCCGACGTCGAGTTCGCCCTTGCCGATCTGGGTCAGCACGTCGTCGCTCATGCCGTAGCGCAGGAACACCTCGGTCCGCTGCGATTTGGCGAGACTGCGCACGAACGGTCCGAGCCGGGTGAATTCGGGGTCCAAAATGGTGCCGACGCGAAGCGTTCCGCGCTGGGACTCTTTCAGCGAATCCGCCATCGTCCGGAAGTCCGACGTCGCCGAGACCGCCTTGTGCGCCAGCGGGAGCAGGGCGGCGCCGGCTTCGGTCAGGGTGAAACCACCCGGGGTGCGGTTGAAAAGCTGCAACCCGGTACTCTCTTCCAGCCCTTTCAGCTGCAGGCTGACGGCCGGCTGGGTCAGGTTGAGCATGGAGGCTGCCCGCGAGACGGTGCCTTCTCGGGCTACGGTGATGAAGCAGCGCAGGGCTTGGGTACGCGGGAGGTCGTTCATTTGAAAATCTTATACAGCATTTCCAAGAACTCATTAGACATGAATCACCCTTGTAAGTCACAATTTTTGGGCAACGAAACTCTGCGTTGTCGTCAGCCGGGCCCACCATTGCGCCCACCGGCTGTTGCCGCCGTGACGGAGAAATTGGCGAAAATGATGCCGTGCCTGAAGCTTGGCCGCCTTGGCGGGGTGGCCCGGAACGGCGCGGTGGCGATATTTATCGCTCTTGTGGCGGGCGCGGTCACACCGGCCGGGGCGGACAATTATCCCGAACGGCCGATCCAGCTGGTGGTGCCGGCCGGGCCCGGCAGCAGCACCGATACCATTATGCGGTCGCTGGCGCAGGCCGCCGCCCCGATGCTCGGCCAGTCCATCGTGATCCTGAACAAGCCCGGCGCCAGCGGCACCATCGGTGTCAGCTATGTGACCCGCTCCGAGCCCGATGGTTATACGATCGGCGGGGTGCCGAGCGGCGCCATCACCATGGCGCCCCATGTCGCGGCGCCAAGCTTTCAGCCGGCCGACTACCGCATCGTCGCGATGATCACGCAGGCGGCGGGCGTGCTCTGCGTGCACCCGGATTTCCCGGCGAAGAACGCCGCCGAATTCCTCGCCGAGCTGCGCAACAATCCCGACAAATACACCTATGGTTCGGACGGGGTCGGCGGCTTCGTTCAGTTTGCGACCGCGCGGATTTTTGCGCCGGCCGGCATTCGCCAGCGGATGATTCCCTATACCGGGGCCGACCAGACGGTCACCGCCTTTCTTTCGGGAACCATCGATATCTATGGCGGCGCCATTGCCACGATCGCTGAATTTGCCGGCGAGGGAAAAGCAAAATGCCTGCTGCTGACGACGGCGCGGCGGTTTGCGACCCTTCCCGATGTCGAAAGCCTCCAGGACGTGAAGATGCCGCAGGCGCAGACGCTGTTGTGGCGCGCGGTGATCGCGCCGCGCGAGATGCCGCAGGATCGCTTTGACAAGCTGCGCGACGTCCTGACCAGGGCCGCCCAGAGCCCGGAGTTCAAGGCGATGGCGGCCAAGCGCGGCGAGGAAGTCTGGGCCATCGGCCCGGAAGACGCCGCGAAATACGCACACGGCGAATTCACCGAGATGGAGCAGCTCGCACGAGAACTCCACCTGAAACAGAACTGACGGGGGCGGCCAGATGCCGACCGTCACCACGAACGACGGCGCCACGCTGCATTATGCGGTGCACGACTACACCGACCGCTGGCGCAAGGCCGAGACCATCATCCTGATCCACGGCTTTGCGCGCTCCGGCGAGTTCTGGTTCAACATGATCCCCTATCTCGCCCGCTTCTATCGGGTGATCTGTCCCGATTTGCGGGGGCTCGGCCAATCGCAGCCGCTGCACGATCCGGCTGCGGCGATTTCGCTCGAGGCTTACATCGGCGATATCGACGCGGTCGCCGATCACGCCGGCGCTGCGAATTTTCATCTGGTGGGCGAAGCGATCGGCGGCGCGATCACGCTGATCTTTGCCGCCGAGCGGCCGCAGCGCGTCCGCACATTGTCGGTGCTGGCACCGGCGGTGTGGGCCAATGAGTGGATCCGGAAATCCTACGCGGTCGGCTATCCCAGCTGGGTCGACGCCATCCGCGCGCTCGGGGTCGAGGGCTGGGTGCGCCGATCGAACACGCTGGCGCGGTTTCCCGAGGGTTTCGATCCCGCTTTCATGGAGTGGTACGCAACGGAAGTCGGCAAGGCCGATATCGACGTCGTCGTCGCGATGGTCAATTTCGCGGGCACCGTCAACGCCAGGCCGTATCTCGACAGGATCAAGGCGCCGGTGCTTGCGCTGTACCCGACCGCCAGCAATATCTCCTCCGCCGACCAGGAATCCGCGCTCCGCGAAAACATCTCCTCCGTTCGCGTGACGCATCTGAAGACGTCCTCGGCGATGCTCGGAATGCTGCAGCCCGCCGCCTGCGCTGACCAGATCCTGAATTTCGCCGCGCTCCATGACGGGATCGTTTGCCGTGAATGACCTCCAATCGTTTCGCCCTGATTTTTCCTTCAGCTGGGACACCGGACGGCCATGACAAATCCACCAGACCCATCGGTTCTGTTTCCGGACAACGACACGGCGCGAACCCGCCGTCAGCTCCGTTTCGTCAAAGCGCTGTTCAAGATCGACGATCCCGAAGTCGAGCAGGCGCTGGCCGTGATCATGGAGCGGCTCGGCAGCCCGTCAGCCGGCGAGCACCATGCCGCCGCCGGCGCCCGAAAGCCCGCACGCCGAGCCGCCGCAGGATTGATCACTCCGGAAGATTATTGACCTTGCGCACCCACGCGCGCACGTCCGCGAGCACTTCCGGCAGCACCGCCTTGACTTCCTCGACCGTCATGCCGGCCTTGATCCGGGGGTCGTAGAGCACGTTGAGGATGTACTGGTCGTAGATGTCGAAAAAGCCCATCGACACATTGTCGTTGAACATGGTCCAGGGCACGCTCGAAGTATCGTTGATCGGCCCCAGCGACTGCAGCAATTCCTCATAGGCGCAATCGAGGAAGACGAAGTCGCCATTGTCGACGGTGAGGATCACGTCGGAATGCTCGATCTCGAATGTCTCGTTCTTGCGGAAGCCTGACAGGCATTGCGGATCCAGCGACGCGCGGATCTCTTTCGCCCGTTCGCTGCCGTAGAAGGTGGTGATGGTGCGATAGAGATCGCGGTCGCGCACCATCTTCACCAGCACGTTGGCGTCGTCGCTGCTGCCCGACATGGCGATGTCGAGATGCTGCACCCGGGCTCCGATATCGGTCGACGATCTTCGCCAGCTGGGCCTTGCGGTCGGCGCGGTTGCCGTCGGCGAACACCCGCACCGGCATGTCGTATTTGCGGATGCGGTCGACGCTGCCGGCCAGATGATATTCGGCGCCGAACGCGGTCTTGAGAAAGCCGTCGACGATCTCGCTGTCGGTAAAGCTCTTCTTCTCGGCGCGCTGGCGCGACGCGATGGCGGGAATTTCGGCGCCGGCGGTGGGCGGCGACACGGCCTCGCCGAATACGGCGGCAGCTAAAGCTACCGCGAGCATTCGCGGAATCTGGGACCGGCGATTGGCGCTCATTGCGACGACGCTGCAGCAATCGGCGTGTGCGCGCAAGGACTGTTAATCCGCGCGACCGGAATAACGCCGGGTTCCCGGCCCTAGTTCTTCACGACCACCGTGGTGCCGACCGAAACGCGGCCATAGAGGTCGGTGACGTCGTCATTGGTCATGCGGAAGCAGCCGGATGAGACCGCCTGTCCGATCGTCTCGGGCTCGTTCGAGCCGTGGATGCGATACAGCGTCGAGCCCAGATACATCGCGCGCGCGCCGAGCGGGTTGTCGATGCCGCCGTTCATGTGGCGCGGCAGGTCTGGGCGCCGCGCCAGCATCTGCGACGGCGGCGTCCAGCCCGGCCATTCCTTTTTCGCGGTGATGCGGTGGGTTCCGCTCCAGCGGAAACCGTCGCGGCCGACGCCGATGCCGTAGCGCAGCGCCTGGCCGTTTCCGAGCACCAGATAGAGCCGGCGTTCGGCGGTGTTGATGACGATGGTGCCGGGCGCATAATTGCTCTCGAAGTTCACGGTGGTGCGCCGGATCGGGCTCGCGCCGCCGCCGAAGAAATTCGGGCCGCCACCCATGATGTCGCGCGTGTCCGGGCCGAAGAAGCCTTGAGCCTGTGCGTGGCCGGCGCCGGCCATGAGCGTCAGTGCGGCAAACAGCAAAGCAACAAGGCGGGTCATTATTCTTCCTCGCGAAAAAGCAGCTGCACGTTGAGACAGGCCATAATCGCCGCGATTTCGCAAGCAAAGAGCCCGTGAGTGCAGCCGATTTTCATTATTTTCAAACGGCGCGGTTAAAAAAGGCAACACGCCGCCGGCGATGGCTGCATTGTCCGGCTAAACCTTTGACGAAACGTGTGAACAATGATTGATCTTGATCGGCCTTTACAGAACATCGCGGACGGGAGCGAGACCATGAACGGTGCGGAAAGTCTGGTGCGGACACTGGTCGCGGGCGGGGTCGACGTCTGCTTCGCCAATCCGGGCACCTCGGAGATGCATTTCGTCGCTGCATTGGACCGGGTCGAGGGCATGCGCTGCGTGCTCGGCCTGTTCGAGGGCGTGGTGACGGGCGCCGCCGACGGCTATTACCGCATGAAGGGCACGCCGGCCTCGACGCTGCTGCATCTCGGGCCGGGCCTCGCCAACGGCCTGGCCAATCTGCACAACGCCAAGAAGGCCAATTCCGGCATCGTCAACATCGTCGGCCAGCACGCCACCTATCACATCGGCTACAACGCGCCGCTGACCTCCGACATCGAGGGCCTGGCGCGGCCGATGTCGGCCTGGGTGCGGACCTCGCCGGATGCCAAATCGGTCGCCGCCGACGGCGCCGCTGCGATCGCCGCCGCCAAGAGCGCGCCGCCGCAGATCGCAACCCTGATTCTTCCCGCCGACACCGCCTGGAACGAGGCCGACGGCATTGCCGACGCGCCGGCGGAAAGCCAGCGCGCCAATTATTCCGTGCAGGCGGTCGACCATGCGGCCAGGATATTGCGCCATGGCGGGGCAGAGACGCTGCTGTTGATGACCGGCAGCGCGCTGACCGAAAAGGGCCTGGCGCTGGCGGCGCAGATCGCGGGCAAGACCGGCTGCAAGGTGATGGGCCAGACCTATAATCCCAGGATGGCGCGCGGCCGGGGCCGGTTCGCGATCGACCGGATTCCTTACGTGATCGAACTCGCCTTGCCGATCCTGAAGGATTTCAGGAACATCGTGCTGGTCGAGGCCAACGATCCGGTGGCGTTCTTTGCCTATCCGAACAAGCCGAGCATGCTCAAGCCGCAGGGCTGCGAGGTGCATCGCATGACCTCGGGCGCCGAAAATTCCGTCGCCGCCCTGGAAGCGCTGGCTTCCGCGCTCGGCGCCAAAGCGGCCGATGTGCAGCCGCAAAAAATGGTCGAGATTGCAAAGCCGACGGGGGCCTTGACCCACGCCTCGATCGCGCAGGCGATTGCGATGGCGATCCCGGAAAACGCCATCGTGGTCGATGAATCCGTCACCACCGGCCGCGGCTTCTTTCCGCCGACGGCGGCCGCAGCCCCGCATGACTGGCTGCAGAACATGGGCGGCTCGATCGGGTTTTCGACGCCGGTGGCGACGGGAGCTGCGGTCGCCTGTCCGGACCGCAAGGTGATCTGCATGGTCGGCGACGGCAGCGCGATGTACACGCTGCAATCGCTGTGGACGCAGGCGCGCGAAGGCCTCAACGTGGTCACGATTGTGTTCGCTAATCGCATCTACCAGATTCTGCGCGGCGAGTTCGACGGCGTCGGCGCCGGCGAGCCGGGCCAGCGCGCGCTCGACATGCTGAAGATCGACCGGCCGACCATCGATTTCGTCTCGCTCGCCAAGGGCATGGGCGTGCCGGGCCGCGCGGTCGACAATGTCGACGATTTCAACACGGCGCTGGCGCAAGCCATCGCCGAACCGGGGCCGCGGCTGATCGAAGTGCTGATGTAAGGTAGGGCACGATGGTTTGAGCGCTGGCCTGCTTACCTCTCCCCGCAAGCGGGGCGAGGGAGAAGCGCTGTACCTAGCCGTCGCTATTGAGGGAACGTTGTTGAGTCGGAGGCGACATGCAGGCGGAGTTGCACAAGCTTGTCGGCGCGGTCCGGGAGTTCTATGCCCGCGAGGTGCATCTGTTCGAAAAGGATCTGGGCGAGCGCACGCTCACCCATCGCCTGGCGGTACAGATCGAAAAGCACTTTCCGGGTTGGGAAGTCGACTGCGACTACGACCGGCTCGGCGAGCGGACGCTGCGGCTGCCCCATGGCACGATCGTCTCGACCGACGACCATCTGGCAAAATCCGTCTATCCCGACATCGTGGTGCACCAGCGGGAAATTCCCAACAATCTGCTCGCGATCGAAGTCAGGAAGGCGAGCAACCACCAGCCGATCGAACACGACCAGCACAAGCTGCAGGCGCTGACCGATCCGCATCTGTGGTTCGCCTACCAGATCGGCGTGCTGCTGACGCTGGGAAAAACCGCCGTGACCACGTCCGAGGTCTATGTCGGCGGCTTGATCGAGCCGGCCCTGTCCGGCTTCTTCGCCCAGCAGCTGAAGGATGTCGGGCTGGAGGCGAGCTAGGGCGCGTACTCACAAGTCGGGCTTGATTGGTGCGCGTTCGACCAATGACCGCTATCTCCCGATAGCGGTCAAATTACGTATCGCCCCGAAATGACGCGATGAGCCGGAAGCGGGCGTGACGAAAGCGGGCGCCCCTTCTCTTTCGGGTCGCGTTCAATTGTGCGGTGGGCAAACCCGCGTCGCGTCCTGCTCGGAAATCTGCAGCTCAGGATCCGTGAATCGCACGAAATTTGCGACTTCATCATGCTCTTTTGGATAACGGATCGAGGGCGGGATCACGCTGTCCCAATAGGCTGCCGCTTTGTGGGAATCCCATCCCGTTGTGCCGCAAAATTGAGTGAGCGCGGCCGCCGAGATAAAACCCGAAGCGTGCAGGCCATACCAGCAATGGACGTACATCGCACCCTTATTCTGAGTGATGATGTCATGCAGCTTGACGAAGACTTGTTTCAGGGCCGCACGGTTGTCCCACTGGTGATACTCATATTGTAGCGAATTGGCACCGCAACTGGCATTCTCGGTTCCATTCCATCCGGTTCGATACGCGTACACCGCCTGCGAAAAGCCGGCTTTGCATAGCGCCTGGAGCGATTGATTTTGAAGCGGCCGGCGTGGTCCATCGACGCCCGCGCGCGGGCCTTCCGTGCCGCCGCGATAAAGGACTCCGGGCATGACGACCCGGAAGTGCGTCAGTCCTACGCCGCTCCCTACCGGGAACAGCTTCTCTTTCGTCATGTCGGCGTCTTCCGTTCCTGCGGGCTGCGCAAGGGCGCCTGATGTCCCAACGATCAATCCGATAACGATCGCGCAGAGTAAGGTTGTTGCCTTTGACAAGCTAACAAAGTGTTGCTGACGAATCCGGTTCGGTGCAAATCCAGCGACAAGGCTTGTCATGTTTCACTCCCTGTTTCGAATATTGCGACACAGCAAAGCGTCAGAGGTCGCAACTCTGTGCTTTCAAAGGTTGAGCCGAAAAGTGTGTCTGAAGATCCAAATCGAGTTTCAGTCGGCCTTGTAGGCAGGTTTGATGCAGCTTGGTCGCAAGATCCTTCAGATTCTTGCGGACTGCCGCATAATCATTGGCGGTGAAAACCAATTCTCGAACGAAAAAATCTCTGGTTTCCGCAGAATCGGCAATACCGTCAAAATGCTGAATGAGGCGATAGGTCTCTGGATCGATGTGTGCGATACGATCCGCCAAGCCGGTTTGCTTTGCGATATTATCTTTGGCGACGCCGCAGTCATTATCCTTCAGGAGCAACTTCTTGACCTGAACGGCTCCAACCCGCGCAGCCTCCTCGGGAGTCATGCTCTTGCTCGACTTCAGTTTGGCGCTGCCGTCCTGGTTCAGATCGTTGGCATCGCGATAGTAATAGGTCTGGAGATAGTGAATATTGCCGAAGCGGTCCTGCTGGTTCATGAGGGTGTCGATCACGATCAGGTCCGCGGCATCTTTGAGCTGTACCATCGTCTGAACATTTTCCGTCGTGAAGTTTCGTCCCACGAGCGTACTGATGTCCGGGTTGCGGGCCAGCATTGCGATGATCGGGTTCCCGTTGCGAAAATTCTGTGCGCGCGCAACGTTGTTCGCGCCACCATTGAAGAACTCCTTGTAGAACTCTTCTTTTGTAGGGTTCTCGCTGAGCGCGCCATACGATTGGGCAAAATCGTCAGTGAGCAGGAAATCCCGTCGGTTGGCTGTGGCGCCGCCCGTCAACTGTGCCATCAGGCCCGCCCAGGTCTGATGAATAAGGGTGCCCGATTTGGTTTGGTCCAGGGCCTTGTGACCGAGAGCAATGTGATTTTTCAGATCGAACGTGCGCAGAACTGCCGGCGGAACGTTACCGATACCGCCAAGCATGCGCGACACGTGATAATAGCCCAGGATGGAAGGCGTATAACTGCAGCTCGTGCTGAGCTTGTATTTGGCGATTTTTTTGGCGCCTGATGTCTCGCAATGCGCCGCGACGTCGTCACGGGCGACACCTTGAGGAAGCGAATAAAAATCGAGACCCGGGTTCGTGCTGTTGAGTTTCGGACAAGCTGCGGCGTTCGAATTGCCGTCGATATTGCAAAGCCTGGTCTCGACCTCGATATCCTTGTCGGAATATTCGCCACCTGCGAAATGCTTGGGAATTACGCAGACCTCGGCGTTTCTGCCTGCTACCGGGAGATCGACGATCTTCTCACCGCGTTGAAGGTGAGCTGATAAAGTGGCATGCGCGATCGACGGACCAAGGAACGCCCCCGACAAGAGCAGAAGCTGGGTCAGACGAACCACTCTCCTCATAAGCCGTCTCCGGAAGAATATTCAGGCCTCCACCTCACGTGAGAGCACCACGTGGACGGAGAATCGATTGTGAGCTGGATCACTCAATACGGAAAAAACCTGTGACCGACCGTGAACACCCCAGGTCAAGGAAAGCATGGTCGCATGAAGGAACGGGTCTCTCCGTTCTTCCTGGTCGATCCAGGATCAAGGAATGTCCGTTATCGCGCCGCGATGCTCGGAAAACTCAATTCGCAGACCAGGCCTTCGGGCTTCCATTGCCGGCTGATCTTGCCGCTGAGGGTGCGGATCACGCCGTCGACGGCACCGACGCCGAATCCCTTGCGCAACGGTTCGGCGATTTGGGGACCGCCGGATTCGGTCCAGTGCAGCAGGAGATTGTCGGCCGCGTCGGTTTTCCAGCTGACGTCGATCTTGCCCGAGGCCTTTGACAGCGAGCCGTATTTGGCGGCGTTGGTCGCAAGCTCGTGCACCGACACCGCGATCGCCTGGGCCAGCGCGGCCGGAAGCCTGACATCGCTGCCGGTGATGCTGACCCGCTTGGCATCGTTCGAGCCGTAGGGCCGCAGCTCTTCCTCAATGATGGTCTTGATGCTGGCGCCGGTCCAGCGCGACACCGAGAACAGCCGCTGCACATTGGCGAGCGCACTCAACCGGCCCTGAAACGCCGCCTGAAACTCTTCCGCCGTATCGGCCTTGGTCAGGCGCAGCATCGCCTGGATCACGGCGAGCAGGTTGTTGGACCGGTGATCGACCTCTTGCGCCAGCAGCATCATCCGCTCTTCGGCCTGCTTGCGGGTGGTGATGTCCACAAGCATGTTGACGGCGCCGATCAGCCTGCCGGCTTCGTCGCGCAGCGGCGTCGGATAGGGCACGAAGTGGATGCGCGACCCGTCGGGCCGCTCGGCGATCGCCTCCATGTCGCGGACCGGACGATTTTCCTTCAGCGCAATCGCCATCGGACAATCTTCATGGGCCAGCGGCGTGCCGTCCGGCGAGAACAGCTTCCAGGTCACGCACCACATGTCGCCGATTTTCGGCGTGCGGCCGGCGAATTCGATGCAGCCGCGATTGAAGAACGTAACCCGTCCCTGGGCGTCGGTGGTGTAGATGGCGGCGGGCAGCGCCTGCAGCAGGTCGCGGAATTGCTTTTCGTGGGAATCGGTGTCGGCTGCGGTCTGAGCGCCCCGGGCGGCGTGTTGGGCCAGGATCCGCTCGAGATCGGCCTCTTCCGAATGTCTGAACAGATTCAACATTACCCTACCCCGTCACCTGGCTCATTGCCGCTAATTCGTCACAAAGCCAAAGGTTCCGTCGAACAGCTGGAAATATCTCAGGCTATTTCAAATTGGCGCGGAGGCCGGGTGGCGTGAGAAACCCGGCGCTGCGGTGAGGCGGGCCGGCGAAGGGGCGCATCAGAAAGGCCGCCCGAGAGCGGCCTTTCAAAGTGCTGCAATTTATTACTTCGCGTCGTCACTGGACTTTGCGGCCGGCTTTTTCGACGCCATCTTGGTCTTCGGTGCGTCGCCCTTCCTGGTGCTGTCGCTGCTCTGCGCCGCGGGTGCCGCCGTGCTTCCGGCCTTGTCCGGCGTTTGCGCCGATACGGTCGATGACAGGAAGGCGAGGGCGGTGGCAGCGAGGATCAGTTTTCGCATCGGATCGATCTCCAAGTTTTTTGAGGTGTTTTTGCAGGTCGTTTTTCCCAGCGCGCTTCAACGGAACCGGCGCCCCGCCGGTTCCCCGGCTTGGATCAGTTGTCCGTGAGCGGCGCGTGTTCGGCACGAGGGCGCGGTCCATCCGGCGATTGCGGTCGCGGCGCCCTCGTCGCATGATCGCGTGCGCGCCCCCGGGCGCGCGGATGAGAATGAACAGGGAGCGGAACGAATGGCCAAGGGCGCCGATCTACTGGTCGCGGCACTGGAAAACGAAGGTGTCGACCGCATCTTCGCGCTGCCGGGGGAGGAAAACCTCGACGTCCTGGAATCGCTGCGCCATTCCAGGATCAAACTCGTGCTGACGCGGCACGAGCAGGCGGCGGCCTTCATGGCGGCGACCCACGGCCGCCTGACCGGTCAACCCGGCGTTTGCCTGTCGACGCTTGGACCCGGCGCGCTGAATTTCACCACGGCAGCGGCCTATGCCCATCTCGGCGCCATGCCGATGCTGATGCTCACCGGCCAGAAGGCGATCAAGAGCGCGCGGCAGGCGCGCTTCCAGATCGTCGATATCGTCGGCGCGATGCGCCCGCTGACCAAGATGACGCGGCAGATCGTATCCGCCGCCTCGATCCCCGCGATGGTGCGCGATGCCTTCCGCGTCGCGGTGGAGGAGCGGCCGGGGCCGGTGCATCTCGAACTGCCCGAGGACATCGCCGCCGAACAAGCCGACGCCGCGCTGTTGGCCCCGCATCCGGTCGACCGGCCGGTGGCCTCGGCCGCCGCGCTGGATCGAACCACAGCGATGATCCTGGAAGCAAAACGTCCGCTGATCATGATCGGCGCCGCCGGCAACCGGCCGCGCCTCGTCGACGCGCTGTCCGACTTCGTGCGCCGCACCCGCATTCCCTTCTTCAACACCCAGATGGGCAAGGGCGCGGTGACCGGCGGCTCGAACCTCTATCTCGGCACCGCGGCACTCTCGGAACGCGATTACGTCCATGACGCCATCGACAGCGCCGATCTGATCGTCGCCATCGGCCACGACACCGTGGAAAAACCGCCGTTCCTGATGGGCAGGGCCGCCGGCGGCCCAAAAGTGATCCACGTCGGCTTCGTCTCCGCCAATGTGGAGGAGGTGTTTTATCCCGACGCCGAACTGATCGGCGATATCGGCGCCATCCGTCGCGGCCCTGGCCGACCGGCTGGCGGGCAAGCTGTCGCCCGATCCGGCGATATCAGCCCTGCGCAAGGACATCCTCGCGCATATCAACGAGCGCGCCAAAGCCGACCAGTTTCCGATCATTCCGCAGCGCTTGGTGCACGATGTGCGCGCCGTGATGCCGGAGGACGGCATCGTCTGCCTCGACAACGGCATGTACAAGATCTGGTTCGCGCGCAATTACCGCACCCATGTCGCCAACACCCTGCTGCTCGACAACGCGCTCGCCACCATGGGCGCCGGACTGCCCTCGGCGATCTCGGCAAAACTGCTCAACCCGCAGCGCCGCGTGATGGCGCTGTGCGGCGACGGCGGCTTCATGATGAACAGCCAGGAGCTCGAGACCGCGGTGCGGCTGAAACTCGATCTCGTGGTCGTGATCGTCGAGGATTTTGCCTATGGCATGATCCGCTGGAAGCAGGCGGTGGATCACTTCGCGGACTTCGGCATGACCTTCGGCAATCCGGATTTCGTCAGCTACGCCCAATCCTACGGCGGCCACGGCCACCGCGTCGCGCGTGCAGCCGACCTGGTGCCGACGCTGGAAGCAGCGTTCGCGGCCGGCGGCGTCCACATCGTCGCGGTGCCGATCGACTACAGCGAGAACACGCGGGTGCTGGTGGATGAACTGGGGGGACGGGTCGGGAATGTGGATGTGGGGTGAGGGGGCGGTTTCCGGCCGTGTTCGGAGATTTCGGGCCGCCGCGCCTTTACGCCTTGAGGTGGAACCGGCGACCGTTATCGGCGTTGTCATTGCGGGCCAAACGAAATGAAGGGGATACAATGACGTTCGGATATCTCCAGCCGTTTTCTTTCCGGATCGGTCCTCGTGCCGCCCCTACTGTTTCCGGCATCCGCCATGGCGTGACGGAGATAACGCTGAGCGACGGCCGATCGGTGCGCGCCACTTTGCACGTCAGGTCCGTTACATCAGACCCGAAAAAGCCGGGCACGGTCGACGTATCCTACAATGTCATCACGGAAGTCATCAACACGCCGACCGTTCCGATTTTGGACGTGCACGAAACGATTCAGTGAGGGCCGGATAATTTTCGCCGGTGCTATCTTTGCAGCACCCGCTTGCCGCCAACCAGCAGCAGCCCGAGCCTGCGCCCGATCAACAATCCCGCTACCAGCAGCACGCACCACACCGGAAAGAAAAACAGCGTCAGGATTCCGGCGTCCTCGGGCTCCTTCCGCAGCAGCCATTTGACGACGCCGACGGGTGCGAACAATCCGATCGCGCCGCCGGCGAGGCTCATGAAGAGGATGACGAGTTTTTGCAGGCTCATCGGCGGCTAGTTCGGCACATCGCCGGTGAGGTCGGATCCAGCAGGGAATTTCGTCCGGATCGCGAGCGCTTCCCGGTACAGATGCGAAAAGCAGATCAGCAACGCACTGCACAACACGAAGATCGCAAAGCTGTCGTAGTCGGCAGGGGTGAGCGGATTGAATTCGAACACGGGTGGCATGAACGCCCACCACACGATGGGCATCGCAAGCAGCGCTGCAAAGATGCCGGCCGGAATGCCGCCGAGCAAGCTCGCCATCAGGATCGCCGGAAAGAAGGCGGCGAAGTGCAGCGTGGCGCCGAACGAGGCCAAAACTTCCTGCATGGTCGCCGCAAGAACGACGGCCAAAAATGCAGCCGTGAAGGTGGAGAGCGACCACGGTTTCAGTTTGAGAATGTAGTCAGCGCTGTTACGCATCGAACGCCCCCCGAAATTCAACGCTTTGGGCGCAAGTTATCGGAGGCGGAACAAAAATAAAAGCCCGGACCGGCCCCGCGGGAGGGGCAACTTCCCTGAATTTATCGCCGCGGAGCGCTGCGCGGCCGCGCTAATTTCCCCAACCCTTTCAACGTGATTTGCCCTGTCCAGTCCCTTCGCCAAAAATATTCCCCTTCCCATCTCCCCCCAAATCAGCGGCATAACTCCCGCCGTCTCATCCCCCACGAGGGGGCGTATCCGGATCGTCAGTTACGTTGGGGTGAGATGCGGTGGACGCGGCAGCGTCGGGCGCGAACGGCAATCGCAGGGCGAGTTTCGGACTCGTGAGCGATCGAGCCGGCGCGACAGACGAACGGCGCTGATGCGTACGGCAAAACCGTGTGGTTCCGGCACCCGTTGCTGGTGTCAAGTCGGCGGAGGTGTTGCGAGCCCAACCGGGTGTGCAACACCGTCAATCCGCCGATGACGGTGACAAGACGAATTCGTCGCCGAGGAGAGCACGGCATAAGCCGTAAAGCCATTGCGCAGGGACGCCGGAATGCTCCGACTGTGCCTGTATGCTCGTGTGCGTGTTCTTATGCACAATTGCACGCGAGACCGCGGGTGCAGCAAGCACCCGGCGTTCCCTGCGCCCTCGTTTTTTAGGGCGAAACGATTTGCACGGCCCGGGCGAAATGCGCCGCGGGAAGGCGGAGGTGTGGTTTGTGGTCAGTGCGAGCGCCAAATTTTCCGGTCGTCGTCGCCCGGCTTGACCGGGCGATCCAGTATTCCAGAGGCGGCAGCGATCGAACCGAGAAGCCGCGGCGTACTGGGTCGCCCGGTCACAGGCGAGCGGAAGCGACGCCGTCCTTCGGACGGCTATGCCGGGCGATGACAGCACCGGTGTCATTGCGAGGAACGAAGCGACGATGAGGCATGCGGTCGCTCGGCATATGGAACCTGCTGCGGTCAATTCCTTGCCGCAATTATTGAGGTAAATGAGTCGTGGCAGGGCGACACAGGACGACGACATGGAGTTTCTCATCCTTGCTGCCATCATCGGCGCGAGCTTTGGCTTGGGGTATGGCGCACGCGAACTCGTTTCCCGCCAGCGTCGTTACCGGCGCAGGCACGGGCTCCGGGGCTGGCCCGGCGAAGCGGTCCCTGGTCCAGATCTGCACAATCCAGAACCGGATCGGCGGCCTGTCGAACCGGCAGGGGATTTTGCCATCGATCTCGATCGCCTGCAGATCGCAGCGAACGATGATCGTACCGGCCGCAACCAGCGAGCGCGTGTCGATCCGGGAATCCGGCGAGATGAACTTGAAGGCGCCGTGCAGGATTTACTGGTCGAACTCAACCGGCTGTCATCTGGCGAAGGCGCGTCGCCCCGCCCGGCCAATCTCCAGCGCTCGGGTTAAAGCCGGGATCGCGCTTTGCGCTCGGTCTGTGAATGTCTCTGCCGGGCCTGGCGGCAAAATCAAATGGTGGACGCACAAGGGATCGAACCTTGGACCTCTCCCGTGTGAAGGGAACGCTCTCCCGCTGAGCTATGCGTCCGGGATTTTTGGCGCGAAATGGCGCCAGACAGGCCTCGTCAGAGCCCGCGATTTACGAAGTGCGGGCCCATAGTGTCAAGCGATCAGTCGGGCCAAAGAGCGTTTTCGAGCGAAGTGGGCACCGGTTCGCGTGAAGAAAACGCGTCAAAACAAAAACTACAAAGAGATTTACGCCCCTTGCTGGCGGGCGCGGGAGGCATGCGACTGCAGGGCCCGGATGCGTTCGGCCAGCGTTCCGCCGCCTTCGGGGACGGCGGCAGGGGCGGTTGCGCCGTTGCCCGGTTTGGGCGGGGTTTTGGGCGCCGCCGGTTCCGCGGCCAGCATGGCCTCGATCGCCGAATTCGGGCCCTCGAGCTGCATCGCGAGTTTTGCGACTTCAGCGGCGATGTCGTTGATGCGTTCGCGCAGCAGCGCGTTTTCCATCCGCTCGGTCGCCCAGGAGCTCTCGGCCTGCTGCTGGATCGCGTTGATGTCGCGCTGCAATTTGGCGCGCTCGTCGCGCGCGACGCGAAGCTGGTCCTCGACCGCGGCCTTTTCGGTGCGCAGCTTTTCGATCACAGGCGAATTGCCGCCGCCGCTCAGGGCGGCGATCTCGACGCGCAATTCCTTGGCGGCGCGGTCGGCGGCTTCATTGGCCTGCTTGAGCTGGTTGTTTTCATATTCGCGCTCGGCCAGGAGCTTGCCTTGCGTCGCCAGCCGGCCTTCCAGATCGTTGACGCGGTTGCCGAGCATCTCGGCTTCCTTGACCTGGACGATCAATTGGCGATCGAGGTCCGTGACGCGCTGGCTCAAATTCTCGACCCGGCTGCGCGCCTCGATCAATTCGCGCGTCGCGGTCTCGGATTCGGTGCGCTCCTGCGCGAGCCGGGCTTGGGTTGCCGCGAATTCCTTCTCGGCGTCGCCGACCCGGCCCTTCAATTCCTCGATCTGCGTGCGCACCGTGATCAGTTCGACCTGGCGGCTGTCCGCCATCAGCGACCGGTCGGACAATTCATGATTGATCTTGGCGAGCTCGCCCTGCTTGTCGGTCAGCGCCTTTTCGGCGTTGCGCAGCATCTCGGTCTTGGCCGCGAATTCCTCTTCGGTGGCGCGCAACTGCTCCTTGACCGCCTTCTCGCGGGCTTCGAGCCCGAAGATGGTGGCGTTCTTTTCGCCAAGCTCGATCTTCATGCGGTTGATCGCATCGGATTTCTTGCCGAGTTCGGCGAGCTGGCTGGTGGTCTTGTTCTTGAGCTGGTCGACGCTCATTTCGAGCCGCCGCGCCGACATCGCAAATTCCGCGCGCAACTGGTCCTTGTCGGCCTGGATTTCGGCCATCGACAGCGGGGTCGCGGCCTCCAGACGCCGGGTCGTCAGCCGGACCGCGCGGTTATGCACCAGCGGTACGATCATCAGGCCGCACAGCATCGAGACCAGAAAACCGATCGCCAGATACATGATCGGTTCGATCATAGGATGGTTACTCCCCGCTAGTGTCCCGAACCCGAGGTTCGCACGAACTTGCAGCATCCTCTTAGCGAACCTCGGGTTCGAAAAGGACACTAGCAATCCATATTTCTTAAGTGCGGTCGTTCAGAAGTTCTCTTGGCGGACTCTGCAGCACCACTGAAGAGAACTTCTGAACGACCGCACTTGTAATAAATCGTTAATCACAATGCCATGGCGGACCGGCAAAAGGCCAGCCCAATGCCGCGTTAACGTTGATCGCTAACCAGTGGCGTTGATGTCGCGGACGTTGTCCCGAAAGCGGGCGTCAGAAAGGGTTCCAGGTCGCGCGCGGGGTGTATTTGAGGTAGCCGATATTGGCGCCGAGCCGCAAGCCAATGCCGGAGCGGATCGGCACCAGCACGATGTTGTTGGCGGTCAGCGCGGTCATGCCGAAACCGCCGACGATATAGGCAGAGCCGTCGATGCCGGCGAAGCGCTGGTAGATCGCATTGGTGGCGGGCAGGTTATAGACCAGCGTCATGGTGCGGGCGCCGTCGCCGCCCCAGTCGAAGCCGACCGAGGGGCCCTGCCAGTAGACTCTGAGGTCGCCGGCGTTTTTGGTGTAGAGCGTGCCTTCGCCATAGCGCAGTCCGGCCACGAAGGCGCCGGAGCCTTCCTCGCCCAGCACATAGCCGTTGGGCAGACCCCATTGGCTGACCGCGCGCTCGATGATGGAGGCGAGCCCGCGCGAGACGTTGCCGAAGAACTTGTGCCCGGCGCCGACCAGTTCGTCCGGCCCATAGGTGTTGGGGGCGGGCTGGCGCGGCGGCGGCATCTGTTCCGGCGGCGGCGCCTGCTGCGCGGAGGCGGTCACCGTCCAGCACATCAGCGCGGCGAGCGCGGCCGCGGCTAGGCGTGATGCGAAAATCATAAATAACCCCTGGTATCGATATTCTGGCCGCCACCTTAACCTGACGCCAACAAGCACGGCCCTAGGTTGCGTCCAGTGTCCCCTCGACTCGAATGTTATCGGTACCAACTATGACGGCACAGCGGCAGGAAAGATACGGTTGGTGGGTGGGCAAGGCCTTTTTGGCCCTATTGGCGGGCATTTTCGCGTCCATCTGCCTTGATTTGCCGGGCCTTGGTCTAAAAGCCCAGGCCACGACCACCGAGCGGGTGGTGGTCAACCACTATTCGGGGCTCGCCATCGAGGGTTTCGACCCCGTCGCTTATTTCACCGACTCCATCGCGGTCCAGGGCGTGCCGGATTTCGAGGCCTCGGATTCGGGGGCAGTCTGGCGTTTCCGCAACGAGGGCAACCGCGCCTCGTTCGTGGCCCATCCCGAGGTTTATGGCCCCCAATTCGGCGGCTACGATCCGGTCGATCTGGTGCGCGGAGTGACCTATGCGGGTAACCCGCGGTTTTGGCTGGTGACGGGACAGCGGCTTTATCTGTTCGGCCGCGAGGAAAGCCGCGACGCCTTCGCCGCCGATCCCGCCCGTTTCCTCAAAACCGCCACCGCGCGCTGGCCGGAGCTTGAACAGACCCTGGCGCAGTAAATCAGGTCGCTGCCGCCGGATCGCCCCAGGCGATGAACTCCGGCACGATGAAGTCCGCAGCGCCCGAGCCGAAATGCAGGGCGGCGCCCTTCGAATCGGTGATCTTCCCGCCGGCCGCCGCAACCACCGCATGGCCGGCCGCCACGTCCCATTCGCAGGTCGGCGACAGGCGGGGATAGATATCGACGGCCCCCTCGGCGACCCGGCCGAATTTGACCGCCGAGCCCAGCACGGCCCGGACGGCGCCCGGTCGCGCGGCAATAAAGGCTTCGGTCCGCTGATCGCCATGCGAGCGGCTGACCGCTACCGTCCAGGGCGCGCCCCGCGGCGGGCAGGGGCGGGTACGGATGGGCTCGACGCGTTGGGCGGCACCGCCTGATATCGTCAGCCGCTCCGCGCCGCGGCCGACGATGCCGCGCCAGATCAGTCCGAGCGCGGGCGCGCCGACGATGCCGAGCAGCGGCGTCCCGTCGGTGACCAGCGCCAGATTGACGGTGAATTCGTCGCGGCCGGCGACGAATTCCTTGGTGCCGTCGAGCGGGTCGATCAGGAAGAAGCTGCCTTTGTACGGTAGCCGCGCCAGCTGGAGGCGCTCCTCCGACAGCGAAGGCACCTGGGGCACCAGCCGCGCGAGGCCTTCGGCGATGATGCGGTCGGCCGCGAGGTCGGCTTCCGTTACCGGCGATCCGTCGGACTTGCCGTCGACCTTCATGGCCGAACGGTTGACCGCAAGGATGGCGGCGCCGGCCCGGATCACCAGATCGGTCAGCGGCTCGATGAGGGTGGCGGCGGCGTCGCGATCGATCATTGATAGGCATGCCTCATTCATATGCGGGGCTCATAGGCTGTTCGTGTTCCCTTGTCATGGCCGCCGCAAGCTGGCCGCATGCGCGTCCACAGTGTATCAAACCAGCGAGACTGCGTGATTCGTAACTGCCCGCTTCTCGTGCGGCTCCCCAGGAACAACTGATGTCTGCCACTTCGTCTTCCGGTCCCGCTCCCGATGCCCTCGAACTGGCGGCGCTGTTATGTTCGCGAGTCTGCCATGATCTCATCAGTCCGGTTGGCGCCATCGTCAATGGGCTCGAGGTGCTCGACGATGATCCAAAACCCGAAGACCGCGAATTTGCGCTCGATCTGATTCGCAAGAGCGCCAAGACCGCTTCCGCGCGGTTGCAGTTCTGCCGCCTGGCGTTCGGCGCGGCGGGATCGGCCGGTGCGCAGATCGATCTCGGCGATGCGCAGAACATGGCGCGGGGCCACATCGAGGACGGCAAGATCACCATCACCTGGAATTTGCCGCGCCTGCTGTTGCCGAAGAACCGGGTCAAGCTGTTGCTGAACATGCTGATCATCGCGCAGCAGACGATTCCGCGCGGCGGTACGCTGACGATTGATCCGGTCGGCGACGGCGAGACCATGAGCTTTCGCGTCACCGCGGCCGGCCACAATGCGCGCCTGCCGCAACATATCGCAGATCTCCTGAGCGCGACTTCGCCCGCTTCGGTCGATGCGCATGCGGTTCAGCCTTATTATACCCGGCTGCTCGCACAGGCCTGCGGGCTCAGCGTGACGCTTGCGCCCGAGGGCGAAAAGGTGATCGTCGCCGCCTCCTGAAGGTACGACGCGGCGCAACATGGTTAACCAATGGTTGACGGCCGGCCATCGGATTCGATGAAGCCGTCTTATCTCTTTGTTGATCCCGTTCTTTTCCAATTACTCAACCAATATTAAACGGTTTGCATGGAAGCTGGCCAAATTCCGTAAGGCGCGTCGATGTCGCGTGCCAGTACGTGCGAAGGCCAGTTTCATGGATGATTTGTTGCGGGAATTTCTGACGGAAACCAGCGAAAGCCTGGATACGGTCGACAATCAGTTGGTGAAGTTCGAGCAGGATCCGACTGACGCCAAGATTCTGGATAATATTTTCCGCCTGGTTCACACCATCAAAGGCACCTGCGGCTTCCTGGGCCTGCCGCGGCTGGAAGCGCTGGCGCATGCCGGCGAGACCCTGATGGGCAAATTCCGCGACGGCATGCCGGTCACCGCCGGCGCCGTGACGCTGATCCTGTCCTCGATCGACCGCATCAAGGAGATTTTGGCCGGCCTCGAAGCCACCGAGAACGAGCCCGAAGGCACCGACGAGGACCTGATCGAGAAGCTGCACGAGATGGCCGAAGGGGCCAGGCATGCGGCGCCGGCCGAGGTTGAAGCCGCGTCCGTTGAAGCAGCCCCCGTGCCGGTCGTGGCAGCACCCCCGGTGCAGCCCGCGGCGACCAAGGGCTCGCTGGTGGAACAGGTGCTGGAACGGCCCTTGCGTCCCGGCGAAGTCTCGCTCGACGATCTCGAGCGCGCCTTCCGCGAGACCGCGATCGAAGTCGCCGCGCCCGCGCCAGTAGCCGCCGCCGCAAAGCCGGCGGCGCCCGCACCTGTTGCAAAGCAGGAAGCCGCCCCCGCTGCTGCCGCCGAGCCGTCCGCTGCCGCATCGAAAGAGAAAAAGCCGGCCGTGAAGAAGGCGGCCGCCGCCGTCGACGGCGATGTCCAGGAAGCCGACAAGATCGCCAACCAGTCGATCCGCGTCAACGTGGACACGCTGGAACATCTGATGACCATGGTCTCCGAACTGGTGCTGACCCGCAACCAGCTGCTGGAGATCTCCCGGCGCAACGAGGACACCGAGTTCAAGGTGCCGTTGCAGCGGCTCTCCAACGTCACCGCCGAGCTGCAGGAAGGCGTCATGAAGACGCGGATGCAGCCGATCGGCAATGCCTGGCAGAAGCTGCCCCGGATCGTGCGCGACCTCTCGGGCGAACTCGGCAAGCAGATCGAACTGGAGATGCACGGCGCCGACACCGAGCTCGACCGCCAGGTGCTCGACCTGATCAAGGATCCGCTCACCCATATGGTGCGCAACTCCGCCGACCACGGCCTGGAGACCCCGGCCGAGCGGCTCGCCGCCGGCAAGGGCGAGCAGGGCACCATTCGGCTGTCCGCCTATCACGAGGGCGGCCACATCATCATCTGCATCGCCGACAACGGCCGCGGCCTCAACACCGAGCGGATCAAGGCCAAGGCGGTCCAGAACGGTCTCGTCAGCGAGGCTGAACTCGAGAAGATGACGGAAGCCCAGATCCACAAGTTCATCTTCGCGCCGGGCTTCTCCACCGCGGCCGCCATCACCTCGGTGTCCGGCCGCGGCGTCGGCATGGACGTGGTGCGGACCAATATCGACCAGATCGGCGGCACCATCGACGTCAAGTCGGTGGCCGGCGAGGGCTCCTCCGTCACCATCAAGATCCCGCTGACGCTCGCCATCGTCTCGGCCCTGATCGTGGAAGCCGCCGGCGACCGCTTTGCGATCCCGCAATTGTCGGTGGTCGAGCTGGTGCGCGCCCGCGCCAACTCCGAACACCGCATCGAGCGCATCAAGGACACCGCGGTCTTGCGGCTGCGCAACAAGCTGCTGCCGCTGATGCATCTGAAGAAGCTCCTGAAGATCGACGACGGCACCTCCTCCGATCCCGAGAACGGCTTTATCGTGGTGACGCAAGTCGGCAGCCAGACCTTTGGCATCGTGGTCGACGGCGTGTTCCACACCGAAGAAATCGTGGTCAAGCCGATGTCGACCAAGCTGCGGCACATCGACATGTTCTCCGGCAACACCATTTTGGGCGATGGCGCCGTGATCATGATCATCGACCCCAACGGCATCGCCAAGGCGCTCGGCGCCTCCGGCTCGACCGCCCAGGGAATGGCCGACGAGCACGCCGCGTCGCACGCCAACACCGGCGAACAGCTGACCTCGCTATTGGTGTTCCGCGCCGGAAGCGCGCAGCCCAAGGCGGTGCCGCTCGGGCTCGTCACCCGCCTGGAAGAGATCTCGACCGACAAGATCGAACTCAGTAACGGCCGCTACATGGTGCAGTACCGCGAGCAGCTGATGCCGCTGGTGCAGATGCTCGGGGTCAACGTCCAGACCTCGGGCTCGCAGCCGATCCTGGTGTTCGCCGACGACGGCCGCTCGATGGGGCTGGTGGTCGACGAGATCATCGACATCGTCGAGGAGCGGCTGCACATCGAGGTCGCCGGTTCCAGCGAGGGCATTCTGGGTTCGGCCGTGATCAAGGGTCAGGCCACCGAAGTGATCGACGTCGGCCACTTCCTGCCGATGGCGTTCGCCGACTGGTTCTCGCGCAAGGAGATGCGCCCGGCCGCGAGCTCGCAGTCGGTGCTGCTGGTCGACGACTCAGCCTTCTTCCGCAACATGCTGGCGCCGGTGCTCAAGGCCGCCGGTTACCGGGTGCGGGTCGCCCCCAACGCGCAGGAAGGCCTTAGTGCGCTGCGTTCGGGCCAGGCCTTCGACGTCGTACTGACCGACATCGAGATGCCCGACATGAACGGCTTCGAGTTCGCCGGAAGTTATCCGCGCCGACCAGCACTTGAGCACGATGCCGATCATCGCGCTGTCCTCGATGGTGTCGCCGGCGGCGATCGAGCGCGGCCGGCAGGCCGGCTTCCACGATTACGTCGCCAAGTTCGACCGTCCCGGGCTGATCGCGGCGCTGAAGGAACAGACCGCCGAGACCCGGCGCGCGGCTTAAGGAAATCTGACCATGACACACCAAGACCGATACCATCGAGGGCAGTGTCGCCGAATACGTCACCGCTGTGATCGGCGGGCAGCTGTTCGGGCTGCCGATCTCGCGGGTGCAGGACGTGTTCATGCCGGAGCGGCTGACGCGGGTGCCGCTGGCCTCCAGCGAGATCGCCGGCGTGCTCAATCTGCGCGGCCGCATCGTCACCGTGGTCGACATGCGCGCGCGGCTCGGGCTGCCCAAAAACGACGACGGCAAACCGCCGATGGCGGTCGGCGTCGATCTGCGCGGCGAATCCTACGGGCTCCTGATCGACCAGATCGGAGAGGTTCTCAGGCTGCCCGACGACAGCCGCGAGGAAAACCCCGTCAACCTCGATCCCCGCATGGCCAAGCTCGCCGGCGGCGTCCACCGGCTCGACGGCCAGCTCATGGTCGTGCTCGATGTCGATCGCGTTCTCGAAATCGTGCCCGACTTGATGGCGGCGTAAATATCAGCAGCAATGCAAGCGTAGTAAAAGTCGGAAATGAAACGTCCCCTTTGCGGGATTGGAAGTAGAGGCCGAAAATGAGAACATGTCTGGTCGTCGATGACTCCAGCGTCATTCGAAAGGTCGCACGTCGTATCCTCGAAGGTCTGGATTTCCAGATCATCGAAGCCGAAGACGGCGAGAAAGCGCTTGAAGTGTGCAAGCGCGCCATGCCCGAGGCGGTCCTGCTCGACTGGAACATGCCGGTCATGGACGGCTACGAATTCCTCGGCAATCTGCGCCGCATGCCCGGCGGCGATGCGCCCAAGGTGGTGTTCTGCACCACCGAAAACGACGTCGCACATATCGCACGCGCGCTGCACGCCGGCGCCAACGAATACATCATGAAGCCGTTCGACAAGGACATCGTGACCGCGAAGTTCCAGGAAGTCGGCCTCATCTGATCTCGCATAGCCGATCCGGCGGCTGAACGGCCTTCGGCTTTAGTGTTGTTGACCGCGCCGTTTGAGCCGTTGGTGAAGTAATGAGTATTGCGTTGACAAGTGCTCCGGCCCCGGCTTCGACGCGGCAAGAGCCGTTGCGCGTGATGGTCGTCGATGACTCCGTCGTCATCCGCGGCATGATCTCGCGCTGGATCGGCGCCGAGCCGGACATGGTGGTCGCGGCCTCGTTGCGCACCGGTCTGGATGCGGTCAACCAGCTCGAGCGCATCAACCCTGACGTCGCCGTGCTCGACATCGAAATGCCGGAGCTCGACGGCATTTCCGCGCTGCCGCAATTGCTGGCGAAGAAGCGCGACCTCATCATCATCATGGCCTCGACCCTGACCCGCCGCAATGCGGAGATCAGCTTCAAGGCGCTGTCGCTGGGCGCGTCCGATTATATCCCGAAGCCAGAAAGCACGCGCGAAGCGACCGCCGCCGAGACCTTTCGCCACGATCTGATCCAGAAGATTCGTCACCTCGGCGCCAAGGTGCGCCGTGCCGCGAGCCCGTCCCTGGCTCCGACCCTCGACAGGGCGCGCGAGGCATCGGCCCGGTCGCCGGTGGCGCCGGCACCGGTGGCGCAGCCGCAACTGATGCGCCGTCCGTTCAGCATGCTGGCCCCGCGCGTGCTGCTGATCGGTTCGTCGACCGGCGGTCCGCAGGCGCTGATGACGCTGGTCGCCGAGATCGGACCGGTGATCGATCGTTTTCCGGTGCTGATCACCCAGCACATGCCGCCGACCTTCACCACGATTCTCGCCGAGCATCTGGCGCGCAGCAGCCGTCGGCCGGCGCACGAGGCCATCGACGGCGAGATCGTCAAGGCCGGCCGGATTTATCTGGCGCCCGGTGGCCGCCACATGCGCGTCGTGCGCCATGGCGCGGATGCCGCGATCGCGCTCGATGACGGACCGCCGGTCAATTTCTGCAAGCCCGCCGTCGATCCGCTGTTCACTTCCGCGATCGATGTCTGGCAGGGCGGTATCATGTCGCTGATCCTGACCGGCATGGGCTCCGACGGCATGCGCGGCGGCAAGGACATCGTCGCCGCCGGCGGCAGTGTGATGGCCCAGGACGAAGCGACCAGCGTGGTGTGGGGCATGCCGGGTGCGGCCGCCAATGCGGGCATTTGCGCCGCCATCCTGCCGCTCAATCAGATCGCGCCGAAACTGGTTCGTATGTTTTCGGGAGATCGTTCGTGACACCTTCCGACTACGAGTATCTGCGCAAGCTTCTGAAAGAGCGTTCTGGTCTCGATCTGTCGGCCGACAAGCAATATCTGGTCGAAAGCCGGCTGGTGCCGCTGGCGCGCAAGTCGGGCCTTCCCGGAATTCCCGAACTTGTCCAGAAGATGAGGAGCGGGGCGGACGCCCTGACCGCCGAAGTGGTCGAGGCCATGACCACCAACGAGACGTTTTTCTTCCGCGACAAGATTCCGTTCGATCATCTGAAGGAGACGGTGATGCCGGCGCTGGTGCAGGCGCGGGCCGCTCGCCGGTCCTTGCGGATCTGGTGCGCGGCTTCCTCCACCGGGCAGGAGCCCTATTCGATCGCGATGTGCCTGAAGGAGTTCGGCTCAGCGCTTGCGGGCTGGCGCATCGAGATCGTCGCGACCGACCTGTCGCTGGCCGTGCTGGAAAAATCCAAGGCCGGCATCTTCAGCCAGTTCGAAGTGCAGCGCGGTCTGCCGATCCAGATGCTGGTCAAGTACTTCACCCAGACCGGCGAGCTGTGGCAGCTCAACGCCGAGATCCGCGGCATGGTGCAGCACCGCCAGTTGAACCTGCTGCAGGATTTCTCCCACCTCGGCACCTTCGACGTGATCTTCTGCCGCAACGTCCTGATCTATTTCGACCAGGACACCAAGATCAATATCTTCGATCGCCTCTCCCGGATGCTCGAACCTGACGGCGTGTTGGCGCTGGGTGCTGCCGAATCCGTGGTCGGCATCACCAATGCGTTCAAGCCGTATCCGGAGCGGCGCGGACTTTATCGTCCGAACACCGCATCGGCGGCGCGCGCCGGCGTCACGACCATGGCGCCGCCCGCATTGCGAGCGGTTGCTTCGGCGCGCTGCACTTCACTTTACAGGATCGCGTGCGGCAAAAACCGCGACGTATTGCCGGTGATCGGATTCTCGTCCTCGCGGATCGACAGGCCGCAGGCTGTGTGGTCGACCAGCCAGCTTCCAAGCACCGGATACTGGCCGGAGAAATTCGGCAGCGGCGCCAGCGCCTGCCGGATGAAGCCCTCCGCGCCGTAGGGTCCTTCCTGCTCCACCAGCGTGGTGCCGGCGCTGACCAGCGCGACGTTGGCGCCTTCGCGCGAGTAGAGCGGCTTGCGCACGAACGACGTGCCGAGTTTGGCTGCGTTCGGATCATCCTCGAAATAGGCCGGCAGCAAATTGGGATGGTTCGGAAACATCTCCCATAGCAGCGGAAGGATGCCCTTGTTGGAAAGGATCGCTTTCCACGGCGGCTCGATCCAGCGCGTCGGCGCCTTCGCAAGCTTTGCGCCGAACGCGTCGTGGAACATCCATTCCCAGGGATAGAGCTTGAATGCGAGTTCGATTTCGCGGTCGTCGAGATCGACGAAGCTGCCGTCGTCGCGCAATCCGATTTCTTCGATATCGATCAGCGTGGTTTTGAGGCCGGCCTGCTGACGCGGTGTCCTCGAGATAGGCCAGCGTGCCGGCGTCCTCGGTACTTTCGGTCATGCCGGCGAGATGAAGATGATGTGCTGCCGCCGAGTTTCTTCCAGGCGTCGATCAGCCGTTCATGGATCGAATTGAACTGGTCGGCGCGCTTCGGGATGATGTTTCGCTCGATCGCCTGTTCGAGCCAGGTCCACTGGAACACCGCGGCTTCGAAGATCGAGGTCGGCGTATCCGCGTTATATTCCAGCAGTTTTGCCGGGCTGCGGCCGTCGAAACTGAGATCGAGCCGGCCATAGAGGCTGGCATCGTCGCGATGCCAGCTCTCGGAGATCAGCGGCCAGAAGGCTTCCGGTATCTTCAGCCGGCGCAAGATAGTCTTCGTCGTCGACGGCGCGGCCGACGAGTTCGAGGCACATCGCGTCGATCTCGCCGGTCGGCGCTCGATCTGGCGTTCGATCTCATCGAGCGTGAAGGCGTAGTAGGCGCGCTCGTCCCAATAGCGCTCGCCGTCGATGGTGTGAAAATCGAAACCGGCGCTTTCGGCGGTCGCCTGCCAGTCGTCGCGTTCGGGACAGACGATGCGCTGCATGAACGGCTGCTAGCCGCCGCCATGGCCGTGGCCGCCATGACCATGGGCGTCGCCGTGGAAGCGCATGCCGCCGAAGCCGCCATAGGCCGCGCGGCAGTACGGGCTTGCCGCCTGGACCGGGCACGGCCGTATTGCCGGGGCCGCAGTCCGTTCGCGGCACAAGGCCCATCGATACGGCGCCGACCGCCGCAGTTCCCATCAATGTCAGCACGACACGACGCGAGCGTTTCATGGTTGCGATCCTGTTCTTCTGACGGTCCGGAGCGGTGCGAGTTTCGGTCAGCTCGTGCGGGCAGGCGCAAGCAAAAGCGCTGCGTGTCACGGCAATCTGCGGGCGAAAGGCCGGCATTGGTCAGCCGCCGAGGAAAAATGCGACCGCGAAGGCGTGCGCAAACGAGCCGAAGCCGCCGCGCGTCACGCCGCCGGATCCGGAATCGGAAGCTGCCCGACGAGGCATGGCTGGACGACGCGGAATCGCCGCGAGAAGAAACTGCTGCGCGACGACGAACCGCCTCCTCCGCCTGGCCGCCGGATGATGATCCGCGCGGCGGGCATTCGGCGCTGATTTGCGGGATCGCCGGACCCGCCATTCCCGGCTGAGGTCGGCCCGCAATTCTCGCGCGGCATCAGCGCATAGGCGCCGCCGCCGACCGCGAGCGTGCCCATCAGCAGCAGCGCGACATGGCCGGAGCGTTTCACCGGCGCTGCGGGCCCGGCTGGGCCGCGACCGGCCGGCGCTTTCCGAATTCCCTGTTCGCGGGTTGTCTGCCATGGTCAGTAGATCATCGCAGGCGGCGTTGAGCGCGCCGGCGGCCAGCGAGGAAAGTCCGAGCCAGATCGCGGCCGCCAGTTCGCCCGCCGCGATCTTCGCCGACAGGTTCGGCACCGGGATCTTGACGATGAAATAGACCGACGATCTGGACGATCAGCGCGATCACGCTCCAGATCAGGCAATCCCAGACATTGGCGGAGTGGGCGATGGCGCTGACCACCGGCAGCACGAAACCGAGCAGGCTCAGGCCCAGCGCGATCGCCGCCGCCGGATCGTTGTCGCGGATCAGCTGGAATTCGTCGTGCGGCGTGATGCGGGTGTAGACGAAGAGATAGGCGACGACGGCGACCAGCGCCGTGCAGAAATAGACCAGGAACGCCGGCAATCCGGCCAGGGATTGTAGGATCATTGCAGCGCCCCAACTCGTCGAACCGTTAGGCGTTGCACGATCCATTGGTCGATGCACGCGCATGGCGGGTTCAATCCCAAAAACAAAAACCCCGCCATTTGCGGCGGGGTCCAGTCGGGAGGAGCGAGCCGTGCGGCTCGCGGTAAACCCTTAGATCAGGCGGGAATGCGCTCTTCGGCCTCGTGCGGCTCGCGCAGCACGTAGCCGCGGCCCCACACGGTCTCGATGAAGTTGCGGCCTTCGGAGGCGTTGGCGAGCTTCTTGCGCAGCTTGCAGATGAAGACGTCGATGATCTTCAGCTCCGGCTCGTCCATGCCGCCATAGAGATGGTTGAGGAACATTTCCTTGGTGAGCGTGGTGCCCTTGCGGAGCGAGAGCAGCTCCAGCATCTGGTATTCCTTGCCGGTCAGATGCACGCGCTGGCCGCCGACCTCGACCGTCTTGGTGTCGAGATTGACCACGAGATCGCCGGTCTGGATCACCGACTGGGCGTGGCCCTTGGAGCGGCGCACGATCGCATGGATGCGGGCGACCAGTTCGTCCTTGTGGAAGGGCTTGGTCATGTAGTCGTCGGCGCCGACGCCGAGACCCTTGACCTTGTCCTCGATGCCGGCGAGGCCGGAGAGGATCAGAATGGGGGTCTTGATCTTCGAGACCCGAAGCTGCTTGAGCACGTCGTAGCCGGACATGTCGGGCAGATTGAGGTCGAGAAGGATAATGTCGTAATCGTAAAGCTTTCCGAGATCGACGCCTTCTTCCCCGAGATCCGTCGTATAGACGTTGAAACTCTCGGATTTGAGCATCAGCTCGATCGACTGCGCGACGGCGCTGTCATCTTCTATCAGCAAAACGCGCATGCCAGTCCCCTATAGTCGCCGCTCCGGGCGTCAGGTCGGCCGCACTTGCGGCACTCAAAACGCCTTTGAACAACTGATTCGGATCCTGACGACATATGGTTAACAAAATCTGATTCCTGTCCGCAAGCTCTATCCGTGCAATTTTTATCGAATCGCCCTAAGATATTGCGTCGAAGCAGCTTTTCGTATCCGTTCTCGTTCAAGTTCCACATTAAGAGACGGGCCTAACCAACTCCCGCGACTCAACCTTCCTTCTGACGGACGAGCGCTCTCAGTCACCAAAGACAGTGACGTAATGATTAACGATGCGGGTAAACACGAGGTTAAGCGCGCCGGCCGAAAGCGCGGAAACTTAAGGTTTTCGCAATGAAAGCGCTCGCCGAACAGATCGGCGACATCGACGGCGTCAATATCTATGGCCGCGTGGTCGGCGTGCGCGGCCTGATGGTCGAGATCGCCGGCCCGATCCACGCGATGTCGGTCGGCGCCCGCATCGTGATCGAGACCGGCGGCAATCGCTTCATCCCTGCCGAGGTGATCGGCTTCACCGGCAACAACGCCGTGGTGATGCCGTTCGCCGGCCTCGAAGGCGTCCGGCGCGGCTGCCGCGCGGTGATCGCCAACGCCGCCAGCCAGGTGCGGCCGTCGCCGTCGTGGCTCGGCCGCGTCCTCAACGCGATGGGCGAGCCGATCGACGGCAAGGGGCCGTTGCCGCAGGGCGCCGTCGCCGATGCCCTATCGCAACTCGCCGCCGCCGGCGCATTCGCGCAAGCGCGTCGGCGCGCCGCTCGATCTCGGGGTGCGGGCGCTCAATACCTTCCTGACCTGCTGCCGCGGCCAGCGGCTCGGCATCTTCGCCGGCTCCGGCGTCGGCAAGTCGGTGCTGCTGTCGATGCTGGCGCGCAATGTCGATGCCGACATCACGGTGATCGGCCTGGTCGGCGAACGCGGCCGCGAGGTGCAGGAATTCCTGCAGGACGATCTCGGCGACGAGGGCCTGGCGCGCTCGGTGGTGGTGGTGGCGACCTCCGACGAGCCCGCCTTGATGCGGCGGCAGGCGGCTTATCTGACCTTGGCGATCGCGGAATATTTCCGCGACGAAGACAAGGACGTGCTGTGCCTGATGGATTCGGTGACGCGCTTTGCGATGGCGCAGCGCGAGATCGGGCTGTCGGCCGGCGAGCCGCCGACCGCCAAGGGCTATACGCCGACCGTGTTCACCGAATTGCCGAAGCTGCTGGAGCGCGCCGGCCCGGGCATCGGCGCCGGCACCATCACCGGCATCTTCACGGTGCTGGTCGACGGCGACGACCACAATGAGCCGATCGCGGACGCGGTCCGCGGCATCCTCGACGGCCACGTGGTGATGGAGCGCTCGATCGCCGAGCGCGGGCGTTTTCCGGCGATCAACATTCTCAAATCGGTGTCCCGCACCATGCCGAAATCGGCCGATCCGGCCTATCTGCCCGTCATCACCAGGGCGCGGCAGGTGATGGCGACCTATGCCGACATGGAGGAACTGATCCGGCTCGGGGCCTATCGGGCCGGGTCCAGCGCCGGAGGTCGACGAGGCGATCCGGCTGCATGAGCCGCTGGAGGGCTTTCTGCGCCAGGCCAAGGACGAGGTGACCGGCCTGGGCAAGGCTACCGGCAACTTGAGCAAATCCTCGCGAATTTGGAAACGGAACGCTAACTTTGTCAGGCCATCATCCCCGCCACACAATTAGCGATGCCGGCGGGGCCCTCGGGGGGAGCCGGCTCTGTCCCGCGTTCAGATTGGGACTTCTGGGGAGTATGAGTCGATGAAGTCACGTGAAACGCTGATCCGCCTGAAGAAGTTTCAGGTCGACGAAAAGCGCCGAAGGGTCGCCCAGATCGAAGGCATGATCGCCGATTTCCAGCGCATGTCGGTCGACCTCGAGCGCGAAATCCAGACCGAGCAGGACCGCGCCGGGATCAACGATCCCACGCATTTCGCCTATCCGACCTATGCCAAGGCGGCGATCCAGCGCCGGGAAAACCTGACCCGCTCCGCCGACGAACTGCGGATCCAGCTCGAAGACGCCAAGAGCCTGCTGAGCGAGGCCTTCGAGGAACTCAAGAAGGTCGAACTGCTGGACGAGCGCGACCAGGCCCGCGAGCGCGCCGAGGAGAGCGCCCGCGAGCAGGCCGATCTCGACAGCATCGGCCTGATGCGCGCCCGCATCGGCGCGATTGCCTGACGGCCTTCGTCGGTTCAGACTGCGCTGCTGCAACTATGGATCGAAACCCGGGCCGCGAAGGCCCGGGTTTTTCTGTTGTTGACAATGTCCGGCCGCTCGGCGACTTGGTGGACTGGTTTGGCGCAAGGTATGATACGAAGATTCTGCGACTGCCTGCTCCGGCGTGCAGAAGCGATGGGGGCATCGCGATTTGGGGACGCTGAATGCTGACGCCAGCTGAGCTGGTCTGGCTGATTGCCGCTGTTGCGAAGGGGGATGAGGCCGCTTTTGAGCGCCTTTACGCCGCCACGCGCGCGAAACTCTTTGGCGTGGTGCTCCGTATCTTGCGGCGACAGGATCTCGCGGAGGAGGTCATTCAGGAGGCCTACGTCAAGATCTGGAACAGCGCCGGACAGTTCAATCCCGGCCTGTCGTCGCCGATCACGTGGATGGCGTCGATCGCCCGCAACCGCGCCATCGACGTCGTGCGCAAGACGCAGCGAGATCTCGATCGAGGAGGAGCCGGCGGCGATGGAAGTGGCCGCCGATACGCCGGATCCGCTGGCGCGCCGGGAGATGACGGAGGAGTTGAAGCGGTTGCTGGAATGCGTCGGCCGTCTCGAGCCGGATCGGCAGAAGCTGGTGCTGCTGGCCTATTACAACGGCTGGAGCCGCGAGCAGCTGGCGGCGAAGTTCGAGACGCCGGTGAATACGGTGAAGACCTGGCTGCGCCGCAGCATGATGGATATCCGGGAGTGTCTCGGACTTTAGGAGATCTTGGACTTGATGATGGCCTATAGCGAAGACCATATCGCGCTCGCCGCGGAATATGCGCTCGGCACCCTCGATGCCGACGAGCGCGCGCAGGTCGAGACCATGATGTCCGTCGACACGGACTTCACGGCGATGGTCGAGGCGTGGGAGTACAGGCTCGGCGTGCTGAACCAGATGGTCGGATCGGTCGAGCCGCGGCCGATCGTCTGGGACAAGATCAGGGCCGCGGTCGGCCATTCCGCGCCGCAGGCGCCGCTGGTGCTGCCGGAAGCGCCGCCGCCGTCGGCCGCGCCCGTCGCTCGCCGAACAAGCCGCCGCCGCCGAGCCTGCTCCCGTCGCCGACAGTTCCAACGTCATCCAGTTGTCCGGGCCGGCTGCGGCGCTGGCGCAACGTCGCATCCTTTGCCGAGCGCGATCGCCGCCGCGCTGGTCGCGATGATCGGCGCTGCAGGTCTTTCAGCCGGATCTGCTGCCCGACGGGCCTGCGCCCCAAGCCGCGCACGCAGGTGGTCGAGGTCAAGACGCCGGCCCGCCGGCGCCGCCGTCGGCGCAATATGTCGCGGTGCTGCAGAAGGATGGCGGCTCGCCCGCCTTCATTCTCACGGTCGACGCCGCGACCAGGAATTTCACGGTGCGCAAGGTCGGCGCGCGCCGCCGAGCCCGGCAAGAGCTTTGAGCTCTGGCTGATCTCCGACAAGCTGCCGCAGCCGCGCTCGCTCGGCGTGATCGGCGGCGGCGATTTCACCGCGCGTCCGGTGCTGGCCTCCTACGACGCCGACATCGTCAACACCGCGACCTATGCGGTGACGGTCGAGCAGGCGGGCGGATCGCCCGACGGCAAGCCGCATTCGGCGCCGGTCTTTACCGGCAAGCTGATCGAGACCGTGCCGGCCGCGCGGCAGCCCTGCGCTGATCGGTGCTCGCGCTGACGATCCGCCGACACAAAGAGAAAACGCCCGTGGGGAGCGGGCGTTTTCCGTAGTCAACTTGGGGGTAGTTGGGGTCTTCAAATATCCACGTGGCGACTTTGGGGGGCTGTAAAGAGCCGCGTGAATTCGTAAATTCCTTTGGGTCCTCTTAGCGTACCATCGAAGTGTTCGAACTGGTGATCACCACCGGCTTGCCGGCCTTGATGACGCGCGCGGTCTGGGTGTAGCCTTCGTCCGAACTGGTGTTGCGCGCCGAGATGCCGAAGCCGGCCACCGCGATACCCGCGACGAGCGCAACGACCACGATCTTGAGGTGGGTCGTGCGATCCGCGCTGTAGATCGAGTGGTTCATGGAAGTCTCCTGCCGCCTTCCTGCGTTAAGATTTCGTCGATCTCGTCCGCAGGCCGGTTCAACGTCTCGCATCAGGAAACGTGGGGATTCGCCGTTTAGTTCCACAGAGGCGATCACAAGGCAGTGAAAAGACTTGAACGACCGCGATCGGGATAGTCGCGCACAACGCGAATATCGAATATTATGTAATGATTTCAATAAATTAATTGCATCGTAGGTGCGCGGTCAAAACCGCCCGCGCCGCGAGCCCTCCCGACAAACCAGTTGCCTGTGGCGAAAAAGCCTCGTCGCCGGCGCCTGATTTGCCGCCGCCGCTAGACGCTGCCGACCGTCTTCAGCCGCGCCCGCGGATGGATTTCCGCCTGCGACAGCACGGTGGTCTGCGAGCGGAAGCGTTCGACCAGCGAGCGCACGAACGGGCGGATCGCCGCCGACGTCACCAGCACCGGCGCCTCGCCCTCGCGCGCCGCCTGTTCGAAGCGGTCGCGCACCGCGGTCATGAACTCCGACAGTTTTGACGGCTGCATGGCGAGGCTGCGTTCCTCGCCGGTGCCGACGATCGATTCCGCAAACGCCTGCTCCCACTTCGCCGACAGCGCGATCAGCGGCAGATAGCCGTTCAGCGAGGTGTTTTGCGCGCAGATCTGCCGCGCCAGCCGGGCGCGGACATGCTCGACCACGGTGGCCGGATTGCGCGAGAACGCCAGCGCGTCGGCGATGCCTTCGAGGATGGTCGAGAGATCGCGAATCGAGATCCGCTCGGCCAGCAGCAGCTGCAGCACGCGCTGGATGCCGGAGACGGTGATCAGGCTCGGCACGATGTCCTTGACCAGTTCGCCCTGTTCCTTCGGCAGGTCCTTGAGCAGTTTCTGCACCTCGCCGTAGGACAGCAGGTCGCGACATGTTGCTCTTGAGCAGTTCGGTCAGATGGGTCGACAGCACGGTGGCGGCGTCGACCACGGTGTAGCCCTTGAGCGAAGCTTCCTCCTTCAGGCTGGCATCGACCCAGGTCGCGGGCAGACCGAAGGTCGGCTCGATGGTGTGAATGCCGGGCACGCCGACCTGGTTGCCGCCGGGGTCCATGACCATGAACTGGTTCGGCCAGATCTTGCCGGTGCCGGCGTCCACTTCCTTGATCTTGATGATGTAGGTGTTGGCCTCGAGCTGCACATTGTCGAGGATGCGCACCGCCGGCATCACAAAGCCCATTTCGATCGCGAGCGAACGGCGCAGCGCCTTGATCTGCTCGGTCAGGCGGTCGGTGCCGTCGGGGCCGTTGACCAGCGGCAGCAGCGCATAGCCGAGCTCGATCTTGAGATCGTCGATCTTGAGCGAGGTGGCGATCGGCTCTTCCGCCGACGCGCTCGCGGCTGCCGCCGCCGCCGCGGGTGCATTGGCTTCGGCCGCAGCGGCTGCCCGGGTGACGCGGTTGTGGTTGCGCGCCTTCCAGGCCAGCATGGCCGCACCGCCGCCGAGCGCCAGGAACGGCAGCATCGGAATGCCCGGCAGCAGCGCCAGCACCAGCATCACGCCGGCCGACATGCCGAGCGCCTGCGGATAGCCGGAGAGCTGCCTGATCAGCGCCTTGTCGGCGGCGCCGCTGATGCCGGCCTTGGAGACCAGGAGGCCCGCCGCGGTGGAGACGATCAGCGCCGGCACTTGGGTCACGAGGCCGTCGCCGACGGTCAGCACGGTATAGGTGTGGGCGGCTTCGCCGAACGAAAGGCCCTGCTGGGCGACGCCGATGATGATGCCGCCGATGACGTTGATGAACACGATCAAGAGGCCCGCGACCGCGTCGCCGCGGACGAATTTCGAGGCGCCGTCCATGGCGCCGAAGAAGCCGCTTTCGTCCTCGAGCTCCTTGCGGCGCGCCTTGGCGGTCTTCTCGTCGATCAGGCCGGCGGACAGATCGGCATCGATCGCCATCTGCTTGCCCGGCATCGAGTCGAGCTGGAAGCGGGCCGCGACTTCGGCGATGCGGCCCGAACCCTTGGTGATGACGACGAAGTTCACGATCACCAGGATCGCGAACACGATAATTCCGATCACGAAATTACCGCTCATCACGAAATTGCCGAACGCCTCGATGACGTGGCCGGCCGCGGCCGTGCCCTCATGGCCGTGCGCCAGGATCAGCCGCGTCGAGGCCATGTTGAGCGACAGCCGCAGCATGGTCGAGATCAGCAGGATGGTCGGAAACGAGGAGAATTCCAGCGGCGCCTGGATGAACAGTGAGGTCATCAGGATCAGGATCGACACCGTGATCGAGATCGCCAGAAACAGGTCGAGCACGATCGAGGGCAGCGGCAGGATCAGCACCACCAGAATGGTGAGGACGCCGAACGCCAGCGCCAGATCGCCGCGTTTGAGGATATCGCCGATTTCGCTGAGGGAAGGAAACCCGTTGCTGGCGCCTGTGCCTTGACCTGCCGTGACATCGACCATGGTAGCCTGATCCCCCCGCGAATGACGGCCGCGGCCGCCAGACGTCTTCGCGGCGGCCGAAGGACCACCGTTTCGAAAGTGAGGCACCGCACTGGCGTCCACGGGGTTCCTCCCGTTTTACGCGACCGACGACACTCGACTTCACCCGGCAATTTTTGCCGTGTGTATGGTTAGCAAAGGGTTAATTTCCGGCGTCATTCCGGGATGATGCTGTCGTTCCGGGGCGCGAAGCGAACCCGGAATCTCGCCCCACACCCACCGCCGTCATCGCTCGCACCCACCGCTGTCATCGCCCGGCTTGACCGGGCGACCCAGTACGCCGCGGCTTCTCGGCTCTATCGCTGTCGCCTCTGGAATACTGGATCGCCCGGTCAAGCCGGGCGACGACACCGAATGATTAAATTAGGCGCTCGCAATGACGACAAACCACACCTCCGCATTCCCGCGGCGCATTTCGCCCGGGCCGTGCAAATCGTTTCGCCCTAAAAAACGAGGGCGCAGGGAACGCCGGGTGCTTGCTGCACCCGCGGTCTCGCGTGCAATTTGTGCATAAGAACACGCACACGAGCATACAGGCACAGTCGGAGCATTCCGGCGTCCCTGCGCAATGGCTTTACGGCTTATGCCGTGCTCTCCTCGGCGACGAATTCGTCTTGTCACCGTCATCGGCGAATTAACGGTTTTGCCGCGCCCGGTCGGGCCTGCAAAAACCTCCGCCGATTTGACACCAGCAACGGGTGCCGGAACCACACGGTTTTGCCGTACGCTCAAACGTCGTTCGTCCTGCGCGCCTGCCGATCGCTCACGAGGTTCAACCCGCCCTGCGACAGCAACTGCACGCCGACGCTCTCGCGTCCACCACATCCCGTCCCACGTTCGTGACGACGCGCGACCGCCCCTCTTGCCGGAACGGGATGGCCGCAGATAGGCCACTGATTTGGGGTTTTGGCGAAGCGGAATTTTGCCCGTCGCGTTAATTTGTCGCAAGGCGACGGGCAAACGCGTGAGGCAACGATCTTCGCGCGCGCGGGCATCCGCTCACAAACTCAAAAAGCCTGCCCTGCGAAGCCTAAGCGCGCCCGACGCTGCCGCGTCCACCGCATCTCCCAACGTGTCTGACGTCCGCGATGATAGATGCGGCCATCGGGGGCCTACTATGCCGTCGATCCGCGCTGGAATTCCGATGAAGAGATTTTCAGGCAGGTTTGCCGCGCCGTATTGGCGGTATCGGTGGCAACTGCGGCACTAGCCCGAGCGCTAGATTGAAGATTTTTGTAGTCCAGATGTAGCGCTTTCGTGGATCGTGTATCTCGAACAGTGCCTTGTGGCCGCCGATCCGGAACGATCGATCACTGTTCACCACGGCATCCAGAGTGCCATCTTCCAGCGTCCTGAGCGATGTTAGCGCCGTGGAGTCCTCGACGTATGTTTCGAGGAGCTTGAGGTTCTTGCATTGATCCTTGATGGATTGAGTATTGAAATCTTGGATCGTCAGATCGTGAGCAAAACCGTTCCTGACGTTTTTCATAATTACCAGGTCCGTGTGTGCTTCCTTCGAGATCAGACCGAACAAAAAGGCCACGTCAATCTTGGAGTTACGGTGACAGTGCACTCAATTGACGTTGATAGTTAAATGCACTGTCACCGAAATCCTGTCACCGAAATCCATGGAGAGCGGTCACCTCCATACGGCGACCGTGGTCGAGATCGACGTGTAGCTAATGCAGAAAGGCCCGGCAGCGATGCCGGGCCTTTGTTATTTGAACCAGCTCTGAACGGTTGGCTTAAGAAGTCCATGCCGCCCATGCCGCCGCCACCCGCCGCAGAGTTACGGTGACAGTGCACTAAACTGACTGCGGCAGCGGGTTGACGAATGTAATCGCTGTAGGGAAAGTTAAGTGCACTGTCACCGTAACCCCAAGTGTTCTAGGTAGAATCTGGGAGTGTCCTAGTTTCGCTGTGCGTGATCCGGATCACGGTAGTTCGTGAGCCCGGGCCTATTCTCCTGCACATAGGACGAGCGGATGGTCGCTGCGTCGAACCAACAGGAGACGGTCATGGATACCCAGAAAGTTGAAACACGCTCTCTCTCGGACGACGAGCTCGATGCGGTGTCTGGCGGCGACAACAAGGCGATAGCCGCTATGACCAAGCAAGCCCAGGCCGATTTACAGGCACAACTACAACAGCAGGCGGAAGACAAAAAAGCGGGGGACCAAATCAAGGCATTTCAGCAGCTACTCCAAGAGCTACCTTAAATCAAAGGAGAAACCCCTCGTTGGCGGCCTCTTTCATTAGAGCGCCGCGACAGTGGCCTGTTTTGGAATTTCCGTGATTTGCATCACAGCACGCTGCCCGACGCTAACCCAAACTCATCAACTGGACGGTGCGGATGGTCTCATCGCCCTACAAGCAGGAGACAGCCAATGGAAATCGGCGAGTTGACGTTTGAAGAGTTGAACGACGTGACCGGCGGGATGAAGAATTGTCAAACCGATGCCTGGAAGGCGGTGTGGACGGGCATAGACAACGCACTTATGAATTGCACACCTACCACGTACTATCACCCGGAAGTCCCGGATGGTGGCGGGATGCCTACACCGTGGCCATAGAGACGGGCAGTTATTTGGAGGCCGCCTCAGTTGGCGGCCTCTTTCATTTCTGGCTGCGGCGGGACAATAAACTCGAGGAGTTACCGTGACAGTGCACTAAATTGGCGATTGACAATTAAATGCACTGTCACCGTAATCCGTAATCGATCGTTGTCGAGATGGACGTGTAGCTAATGCAGAAAGGCCCGGCATCGCTGCCGGGCCTTTTCTATTTGAACCAGCTCTGAACGGTTGGCTTAGAAGTCCATACCACCCATGCCGCCCATGCCGCCGCCGCCCGCAGGCATGCCGCCGCGCCGCGTTCTTCTTCGGCACTTCGGCCACCATGGCTTCGGTGGTGATCAGCAGCGCCGCAACGGAGGCCGCGTTCTGGATCGCTACGCGAACCACCTTGGTCGGGTCGATGATGCCCTTGGAGATCAGGTTGACGTATTCGCCGGTCTGGGAGTCGAAGCCGTAGGAATACTGATCCTTTTCGAGGATCTTGCCGACGATCACCGAGCCGTCTTCGCCTGCGTTGATCGCGATCTGACGCGCCGGATAGGACAGCGCCTTGCGCACGATCTCGACGCCGGTCTTCTGGTCGTCGTTCTTGGTGCGAAGGCCCTTGAGGTGCTCGGAGGCACGCAGCAGAGCGACGCCGCCGCCCGGCACGATGCCTTCTTCGACCGCCGCACGGGTCGCATGCATCGCGTCATCAACGCGATCCTTGCGCTCCTTCACCTCGACCTCGGTCGCGCCGCCGACGCGGATCACCGCGACGCCGCCCGCGAGCTTGGCCAGACGCTCCTGCAGCTTCTCACGGTCGTAGTCCGAGGTGGTTTCCTCGATCTGCGCCTTGATCTGGTGGACGCGCGCCTCGATGTCGGCCTTCTTGCCGGCGCCGCTGACGATGGTGGTGTTCTCCTTGTCGATCATCACCTTCTTGGCGCGACCGAGCATGGCGAGCGTGACGTTCTCCATCTTGATGCCGAGGTCTTCCGAGATCGCCTGGCCGCCGGTCAGGACCGCGATGTCCTGCAGCATGGCCTTGCGACGATCGCCGAAGCCCGGAGCCTTGACGGCCGCAACCTTCAGACCACCGCGCAGACGGTTGACGACGAGGGTAGCAAGCGCTTCGCCTTCGACGTCTTCCGCGATAATCACAAGCGGCTTGCCGCTCTGCACCACGGCTTCCAGCAGCGGAAGCAATTCATTCAGCTGAGATAGCTTCTTTTCGTTGATCAGGACGTAGGCATCTTCCATTTCAACGCGCATCTTGTCGGCGTTGGTGACGAAGTAGGGCGAGATGTAGCCGCGGTCGAACTGCATGCCTTCGACGACCTCGAGTTCGGTCTCGAGCGATTTGGCTTCTTCAACCGTGATGACGCCCTCGTTGCCGACCTTCTTCATGGCGTCGGAGAGGAACTTGCCGATTTCGGCGTCGCCATTGGAGGAGATGGTGCCGACCTGGGCGATTTCCTCGTTCGAGGTGACCTTCTTGGAGTTCTTGACGAGGTCGGCGACCACGGCGTCCACCGCCAGGTCGATACCGCGCTTCAGATCCATCGGGTTCATGCCGGCGGCAACCGACTTGGCACCTTCGCGCACGATCGCCGCGGCCAGCACGGTCGCGGTGGTGGTGCCGTCGCCGGCCGCGTCGGCCGACTTGGAGGCGACTTCGCGCACCATCTGGGCGCCCATGTTCTCGAACTTGTCCTCGAGCTCGATTTCCTTGGCGACGGTGACGCCGTCCTTGGTGATGCGGGGAGCGCCGAACGACTTGTCGAGCACGACGTTGCGGCCCTTGGGGCCGAGCGTGACCTTCACCGCGTTGTTGAGAATTTCGACACCGCGCAGCATCCTGTCGCGGGCATCGACGCCGAATTTGACTTCTTTGGCTGACATAATGATCTCCGTTTTCAACTGGTCAGATCCCAAAGACCGCGCGACTGGGCGGGTTCTTGAGGGATGAGATTTGGATTGCGGGCCTCATCCTTCGAGACGCCGGCTGCGCCGACTCCTCAGGATGAGGAAATGGGCTGGCGCTTACGCGGCCTTCTTCTTCTTGGCGGCGGGCAGATCGGTGAGGACGCCCATGATGTCGCTTTCCTTCATGATCAGCAGTTCCTGACCATCGAGCTTGACCTCGGTGCCGGACCATTTGCCGAACAGCACGCGGTCGCCAACCTTGAGGTCGATCGGAATCAGCTTGCCGGCTTCGTCGCGGCCGCCTGGACCGACGGCGGTGATTTCGCCCTGCGAGGGCTTTTCCTTGGCAGTGTCGGGAATGATGATGCCGCCTGCGGTTTTGTCTTCGGCATCGATGCGTTTGACCACGACGCGGTCGTGGAGCGGACGGAATTTCATGCGATCCTCCTTGGCTTTTGTGATTATTTCTGGATTGGCAGTCGCAATGAGCGAGTGCTAGCCGCCCTTCACATAAGCCTGTGACACTGGGGCGCAAGGGCTTCGGCCCACGATGTTTGACTTGAGTTTCAGGAGGAACGCTTGCGGCGATTGCTAGCAGGCGAAGTAACATGCTGCTAGCGCGTTGATTACTATGACCTATTGAACGTTTTCGTTTTTGGCGAATTGAGAATCATGCAACTGTTTTAGTTGGACTGGAGGTTGGCATGGTCGAGAAAGATGCGGTTTCCAAGGATTTCAGGAAGCAGGTCTTAGGCTACGGACTGACAACAGCGGAAATCGTTTATCGCCGTCCGGATCGTCACTGGTTGCTGCAAACTTACGTCTGGCAGGACTACGATATGTTTCCGAATTTCCCGGCGCTAAAGGATTTCCTCGCGTTCTGGGAAACAAAGCTCGAAGGCCCGCTGTTTGCGGTCACCGTCGCGCACTCCAAACTGATCAAGCCTGCCGAACTACGCGCCGTGGACGGAGTCTTCCGGCTGCATTGACGCGGGGCGCAGAGCTCTGGGGTGATCTCTGTCGCTCATGCGCAAATTGCTTTCGGGAAATTCACTCTCTTCACGCGCGCCAGTGCACTCAATTGATAATTAAACCGTCACCGCAGTTCCCCGAATGGCTCGCACCCAGGAGTATTCGCTTTCAGTCCGTCATTTCCAGCTCAAGCCGGGCTTCTATCCTGGTCTTTGCTTCCGATACCTCGATCGAGACTTTCTCGCCCAAAGCATTGAGGTAGCCGAACAGGCGGTTGTCGGCGTATCCGGCAAAATGCCCGCGCAAAAGTTTGCACACGTACGGCTGAGCTAAACCGAGCAATGATGCCGCTTTGGCCTGGGTCATGCCCTTTGACTTGATCCGGGTGGCGATGCGCAAGACGAGATCCGCTTTGATTGAATGTGCAGCGGCATCGGCGAGACCGATATCCGCGAACCCGTTGCCACTGCTCTTTGTGACCCTGACTTTAGTTTTCATTTTCTCTCTCCATCAGGCTCTCACGCCGCCTTCCGTCTTGACTCATTGTTCATGTTTTGTTCTTATGGTGACGCTCCCGACCTGGAGGTTGCCATGGATAACCGGCTCAACGAATTACGTCGTAAAATCAGTGCACTGCGCGCCGAAATGCTGGAGCTGGAGGCGGTCACCCGCGACCAGATCAGGCGGGATCAGGATTGCGCCGAATCGTCGCTCCAGCTGATGGCGATGCGCCGGGCGCTGACCGCTCTCATCCGGGAATGGGTCAGGCTCGGCGGCGGCGACCGGCTGCCTGCCATCACCGAACGGCTGCGCGAAAAACACCGGCCGTCCGTCGGCGCAAGACCCGCGGCGAACAACGTGCAACAGCGCCGGCGTGTCGCCACGCTACCGGCCATCGGGTTCAAGAAAAGGAAGCTGCCCGTTTCGACCCTGTCGCCGCCGGCCATCACGGCAGCTTCGGATGGCCGACGACGGGAATCCCAACGAAAAGCAACCGGGCGAGAAGCCCGAAGGTAAGCAGTATTGCAATCCGGGAAGCCGTCACAGGCGAGCGATCGTTTTCCCCCGTAGTTCTCCGGCCGCGAACAAAGTTCCGCCATCAACTCTTACCTAAATCGGGTTCGGGACAGGATTGATAAAGGCGGGACCAATGAAAAAGGGTGATGTGACTTGCTCCGAGTGCGGAGCCGGTTTTCGGCGGCTTGAGCTGGCGTCTGCGCCCGCGACCCAGGGCGAATACCATTGTCCCACCTGCGGCGAGATTTTGGAAAAGTTCGACGGCAACGCATTCGTCACCTATCGCCTCACGATCCAGCCCTCGATACGGGGCGTGCGCGAGTAACGCGCCCCCGCCGATGGGGCGGACGGGAGCCGCCCGCGTCCCGCGGTAGCCCAACTAAAGCAGCATGATTTTTGGTTAAATCGAGTTGTCCGACCTCTCCCCTCCGGGGAGAGGTCGCGAAGGCGGAATGGTTGGCCATTCGAGCATCGGCGATCCCGATTTCAACCCGTCTTGTTTCAAGCCGTCTTGTTTCAAGCGGTCTTGTTTCAAGCGGTCTTGTTTCAAGCGGTCTTGGCAAACATCGTCAGGACACCGTCGGCGATATTGATGGCCACGACTTGTGACGAGTTCAGGCCCTTGGCCTTGAGCACGGCTGCCGCCTCCGGCAACTCGTCAATAGACTTTCGAAGCGACTGAATATCTTCGTCGCGCGTGTGGGCCACGAGGTCATCGACCTTCGCGCGCACCTCCGGTTGCAGATCCTTGACGTCGACGACCTGTATGCTCCGTATCACCGTGCTGGACTGCGGCGGCTGCGCCTCGGATTGCGAGGGCGCCCCTTGTGCCTGCACGAAAGCGGGCGTCCCCAGAGAGAGGGCTGCAATGATGACGGATGCCGTAACGATGCGCATGCTCACTCCTTTTCAGTTTGACGAGAGCCTGACGACTTTTCATCGAAGCGTCATCTCGCTCTATCCTTTTGTTTGAGCATGCTCTCCGCGCAAACGCTTCGCGTTTGTCGCGAGGGAAAACCGCTACCCGCTTGTCCGGATCATGCTCTGGAAAAACTTCTATCCGCGAAATTTGGTTGGCGTCTGATTCCGATGTGGCCATTCAGTGAAACCAATGCGGCTGCAATGCGCGCGCAAGCCCGCGGGTTTATGCCGGCGGGATTTCGCTGACGGAACCTTTGCGCTGTTCGGCAGTTTCATGATGGCAGCGACGGAACCGGGAAACCGGCAGTCGCGTATAGAGCCGCACGGAGTCATGCCCGGGCGGCTTTATGCGTTAGACTGCCCTGCGTTCCGGAGAGATGTCGTGCGAATAATGAGTGCACTCCACGATCGCCGAGAGCGCAGCTATTCTCAGCGCTACCGGGTCTCGCTCGCCTTTCGCGGCGCATGCAAGAATGTTAGACGCGATTTCGGCCTTCATCGCCGACGTGCGCTTTGCCTCGGGGAGCAGGACCGCCGCATCGTCAAGGACTGCCCTCATCAGTTCGATTAGCTCGGGCTGAAAAACCGCTCCGTTTGTACCCATCGCCGACCTCCCACTCGCTCCGCATTTTCTTTATCCCATGCGATAATTTGAGCGCGTCTTTTGAACGGACGCAAAGCATTTTTCTGTTGCTGCTGATCGTCGCTGCGGTGCAATGAGCCGGTATCCACTCAGTGGTTTTCTGGATAGACACCGCGTCGATACTCACGCATCTGGCGGCCTCCGTAGCCGCCCCCCGATTGAACTTACTGTGCGCTCCGCTCGGTTCCTTGCAAGGAACCTGCTTTGTGAGGGGAAGACCCACATGGGGTAGTCCAATATTTCCATGGAGCAAGCACGGCCCGACCTCATGACCTCGACCTGGTTGAGGGTCAAATCAGGCCGCTGCCAAATTCAACCTGGGCCACCACAGGTCGAAACGGCCAGCCCGCGTTCCGCTGGAAAAACGACGGTTTGAAGCGCATCCTCCCCGCATGACGACGATTGTCCGATGTAGCAATTGCGGCGCCGAGTACAGACGCACGGAAGAAAAGTTCCTGGTGCCACACACCGGTCACGCGCACTGTACGGTCTGCGGCGACACGCTGGAGTCCTGGCTGGAAAATACCCACGTTCCCACATTCGAGTTGGTCAAACGTCCGGACGAAACGCCTGAATGAAGCGCCCTTCGCGCTCGCGTCGGAGCAGTCGCTCATCCATGCCGGCACCGGAAAAATGATCGCTCGCGCCGGGAACGTTATGGTGTCGCGATCATTCCAAATCCAACGCGTGCGCAAAGAGGCGTGCGAAAAGGCGTGCGAAGCGAAATGTCGGGCCGGAGGACGTCCTTGTCAGGGATGTCCATTTCGTCAGCAAGAGATGGAGTTCCGCCAACCAGGCAGCGCAAGCTGATGCTTGCCGCCGCGACAAGCCTCGGATCGGCATTTGCGGCCGGGGCGTAACCATCAGCGAAAACAGGTTTGGCGTGACCGCGCACGGACCGTCAGCAACCGGGGCAGGGCGCAATCCAAACGGCTGAAGGAAAGACAGGCCATGAAACTGAATTCAACGCAGCTGGAACGAACCCTGAGTCAATTTCCGGCAGAAGTGCTGCCGGACGATCATCCGGCACTCAAGCAATTGAGCGGCATTTTCGGGGATCACACGTTCTTTCTGGATGGCAGCGGCCTCAACGTGCTGGAGCCCGCCGACATGGCGGAATCGGACGCTCAAACCGGCGAAGTCGTGAGCCTCGCCAGCTGGAGCGATGCGACGCTCACAAGCCTGCGGCCGCACGAGCCGGAACCAACCGGCGTGCTCGTCGTGCTCGAACCAAAGCACTGAGCGGTTTCGACGATCGGGCGTGGCATAGATTAGCTACCCCGCCGCCCGCCGCGGCATCGCATCCGCGGCGACGTCGGCCGGCGCAGGCACCTGCATCAGGATCGTCTGGCTCGCCGCCGCGATCTCGATCCCGCATTCCTGGAATCGCCGCTTCATGCGGCGGTTGTATTCGTGCTGCACCGGCCAGCGACGAGAATCGGTACTGCCCATGGTCAGATCGGTCAATCGCAGGGAACTTTAGGTTCCTCTCGGCGTCATGTACTCGGCGTCATGTAAAAAGTGATGCGATAAGGCTTGGCGCGGGAGGGTGCCATGTCAAAATTCCGCATTGGAATTGCGGTTGTCGTTGTGACGGCCCTGCTGTCGAGTGCGGCCATGGCCGGAGTGCGCATCGGCATCAGTCCCCTTGGGATCGCGCGGTTCGCGGTCGGGCGCGTGTTGTCGCTGGGCGGGTTACGCCACGGCCGTTCCTTTGCGCGTCACGGCCAGACCCGAACGGCCGCCCTTCGGCCGCAAGAGGTCCGCGCCGCGATGGAATCCGGGCTCGGCAACCCGGCGCTGCGCCGGCAAATCGTCGCGGCCGCGGCGCTGGCGGGCTGGCATGGCGGCCGCGACGCCAACGGGTGGTGGGGCCACGGCGACGGCTCATACGGCTGGGTCGGGCCGCTGTTCTGGCCATTCGCGATCTACGATATCCACGACTACGCCCTCTGGGGCGATGGCACAGGCTTCTGGGACTACGGTTATTCCGACATCTACGCCGCGATCTTCGCGCCTTACGGCCATGACGATCTCGCCGCCTATACCGGACCGGGCCCGCACGGACCAAAACATCCAGGCTCGAGATATCGCAGGGTGCCTTCGCTGCAGCAGCTCTGCGGCGATGACGGCGAAATGGCCGGCCTGCCGATTGATCAGATGCAGCAGGCGTTACAACCGAACGAGGCGCTGCACACCGCGCTGGACGATCTTGCCGGCGCATCGGTCGCAGCAGCCCGGATGATCCAGGCCTCGTGTCCGTCGCAGACGGCGTTCACGGCGCCCGGCCGATTGGCCGTCATGCAGCAGCGCATCGGGGCGATGATGATGGCGGAGGCAGCCCTGAAGCAGCCGCTCGGGAAATTCTACGACCTGCTGGAAGACGAGCAGGAAGCGCGAACTCAACGCAATCGCCGAGGACCGGCGCAAAATGTCCGCCGCCAACGGCGCCGCGGATGCACCGGCGCAAGCTTGCGGCACGGCGCTGCCGGCCGCGTTGCAATGGCCGGCGGCGGAGATCGAGGCCAGGCTGCACCCGAACGAGGCCCAACGCGCCGCACTCAAGATGCTGCAGGACGCCAATGCTGCGGCCGTCGACATTCTGAGCGCCGACTGCCAGCCGGAAGACGCCACCACGCCGCCCGCCCGCCTCGACGCCGTGGAGGGGCGGCTCGAGGCCATGCAGCGCGCCATCTATCTGGTGAGCACCGCGCTCGAACATTTCTATGCGACCCTGAGCGACGAGCAGAAGGCGCAGTTCGAGGCGATCGGACAAAAACGAACGGCGTGAATCCGGTTGATCTTCCTCGCCCCGGCCCCGTCACTTTCCGCCGACGACCGGCGCCCATTCCTTCAGCGGCGGCAGCGCCAGCGCTTTCCTCTCTTCTTCCAGTTCAGCGACGCGCTTTGCGGCCGATGTCATGGCATTGGCCGCGACATTGTAGCGGTCCGCCATGTACTGAATTGGAAATACGAATTGACCATTCGCGACCTTGTAGATGCCGAATTCCGCGAGCAGGGCCGCGGCGCATTTATCGTAGGCGCGATAATACTCGGTGCGCGCCGCCAGCGTTTTGGAGATAATTGCGGCGATCTCCGCGTGCCGCCTGTCGACATCGGCCACAAACCTGCTGACGACTGTCTTTTCCAGATTGAGCGAGCGCGCGCCATTTTCCAGCCTGTCGCGCTCGGCTTTGAGCAGCGCAAGGTAGCGCGGCATGAATGTCGCCGCGTTGGATTCGGCGATCTTCAAATCGCGGCGAACGGCCTCGAGGTCGTCGCGGCCCGCCGCCGTCAGGGTGATATTTCCCGAGAGCGCCGGTGGTTCGATTTCACGGGACAACTTTTCACTGGCCGCGTTGCTCTCGGCGGCCGCCGCGGTCGCGATCGCGATCAGCTTCAGGAGCCGGTTTGACTTGTATCGAGCCAGCGCCTCGTCGATGGAGGTGGCATTGTTGATGGCGTCCAGCGCCATCCGGCTTTCCTGGCCGGCCATATTCTCCTGAAGCTCGCCCAGGTAACGGACCCCCACCGAAAGCGCCGCCGCAACGGCGAACAGAAGCAGGAAGGCAATCGCTATGCGCGCCTTTGCCCTGCTGTCCGAAATTGCCGCCACGGTGTCCGCTCCTGATCGAGCACCACTGTTTTACGCCGTTTTTCGCGGCTTGGCGATTGCCGGCATCATGCCTCGTGTCTTGCTTGCCGAAGGAGCAAAGACGTGGATGGCCGGGACATGGGCGAGCGAGAGCGACGCCGTCCTTCGGACGGCCATGCCCGGCCATGACCCCGCGAATACCATTTATTCAGTCGCAGCGGGTGGGGCGATATAGCCGGCCATCGGCAGCGCGAAACAGCTAGCGAATCATTTCCCGGTCTTTTGTCTGGACAACTGCTCGGCTTCGCCCGCGGTCGTCCTTCGTCTCAAATCCGGGCTGTAGTAGGCTGGCGGGGGTGAAGCGGTGAGAATGCTGAAAAGACCCGGGCCTTGCTGATGGTCCCGGACGACGCTGCTGGGGATGGAGGCGACGGCCCCGGTTGCGCCGGAGGTGCCTTGGGCCAGTGAAGGTTGCGTTAACGCGGGCAGGGCTGCAACGGCGAGCAGGAAACAGGCGATGTGCGATTTCATTTGGGTGTCCTTTTGAAATCGTGTCGAAGCGCGTGTGATGCCGTGCCCATTAGGCGCCAACTCGTAGAGCCCGTCCATGCCAAATCGTCAGCTTCATCCTTTTTGACCGGGGTGGCGATCGCCCGTTCCACGCAACGTGCATTCCCCCGTTCGGGTTACCCATAACGATCCCGTGATCCGGCTTCACGGCGCGGCGCGCGAAGAAACAATTCCCACCGTGGACGAAACCATTTTACGGATTCTCGAAAACCGCCGGAAATGTTTGCGGAGCATGCTGGCACGATTGAACAACTGATTTATGGGAGCCAAGCCATGCTCGCCGAAAAATTCCTTTTAGTCGTGGAATCGTTGATCCGGACCCAAAGCCAGACCCACTCGGACGGCAGCACACGGGTCGTCAGCACATCGCCGCACGTCCCTGTACAACTGCCGGTCCGCAGCGGAAAGTAAGTTCTGGTTAACCTGCGCGCCGGACGCCGGTTCGGCGACGCACGACGATAATCGCGGCCAGGGTCAACGCGGCGCCGGCCAGCACATCGGCAAGATGATGGCCGCCCACCGTCAGCGTCGACACGAACATCGCGCCATTGAGCAGCAGCACCGGAATGAACAGCCAGCGCGAATCGCGCGCCCCGTAGATCGCCATGACGCCCAGCATGGTGTGGAACGAGGGGAAGCTGACGATCCCCTGCAGCGCCGACAGATCGATCACCGCCAGCGCCCCGGTCCGCAGCATCTCGAACGTGTGCGCGAACGACCACATCTGGCCGAAGGCTGCGTAATTGCCGAACTGGTCCGGGGCCGGCCGGTAAAAGGCGAAGGCGCCCGCGGCCGGAAGCAGTGGCATGACCGCGCACAGCATCACGGTGCTGAGGGCGAGAACGGCGATGAATTCCGCCAGCCGTTCGCCGCGCCGGTGCAGCGCCTGCCAGAGGATCACCAGCAGCACGACCGGACCGGTGGTCTGGTAGACAAAGGTCAGCAAGGCCGCGACCAGCGTGCTGGAATTCGTCGCCTGCAGAAAAGCGGGCCAGTCAAAGCCAAGCGCGCGGTCGACCGACGCCAAAAGGTCGTCCCCGAGCGGCAGGTCCGCCGACGTAATCAGATAACTCAGCGTGACGCCGGCGGTGAGCAGCGCGCCGATCGGGAGGGCCGCCCGCCACAGCAATTCCGCCACGACGAGGGTTTTTCGGATCACGATCGCCGCACGGCTCGGGTCGTTGCGCAGGCGCCATGAGGCGGTGGTGATGAAAGCTGCGGCCAGCGCGCAGCAAACCAGGCCCTGCAGCAGACCCGCCCAGTTCGACGCGGCGAAGGAGAGTTTTGAATTCGGCAGCCAGAGCGCGTCGGCCAGCGCGCAAGCAAACACGCAGGCCCAGACGGTCGCCATGTGGCGCTGCGCCAGCGGCCCGTAATCGCCAAACATCAGCCAGCGGCCGGCGAGGCCCTGAAGGCGGATCGGATCGGCGGCGAGGCCATGGCCGGCCGGCGCGGGGGCGGATTTCGCGACACCGGATATCGACGACATTACGACGGCCTCGCGCTTGCCACTGCCGGGTACGAGTACGACGGAAGAACCTAAAGATGTCCTAAACCGGGGCTTGCCGGATCCCCGTGGTCACGCGTGTTCGCCAATGCCGCCCGATCCCCGCTCTTGCGGCCGCCGCGGCCCTCCAATCCCAGGCGCATCTGCATGCCCAATATCGCGCCATGGCGCTTGACCTCCGGGCAATTGCCGCCGAAGTTGCGCCTGCCGTGGATATTTCTACTGAAATCACCTCAGATTCCGAGCTGTTCGTCCCCGATTCGCGTCGGGCATGGACCCGGCTCGCCGTCGCCGTGCTGATCGGCTCGCTCGGCAGCGTCGGCATGTGGTCGGTGGTGGTCGCGCTCCCGGTGGTGCAGACCGAGTTCGGCGCCAGCCGGGGCACCGCGTCGCTGGCCTTCACGCTTGGTGATGCTCGGCTTCGGTTCCGGCGGCGTGCTGACCGGCAAGATCACCGACCGCTACGGCATCGTCACCGCGATCGGGCTCGGCATCGGCATTCTTGGCCTCGGCTATATCGGCGCCGGCATGTCGACCTCGATCTGGCAATTCATCCTGGTGCATTTCGCCATCGGGCTGTCGTCGTCGGCGACGTTTGGCCCGCTGATGGCGGAGGCCTCGCACTGGTTCAGCCGCTACCGCGGGCTCGCGGTCGCGATCGCCGCCAGCGGCAACTACATCGGCGGCACGATCTGGCCGCCGCTGGTGAATTGGGGCATGCAGTCGATCGGCTGGCGCACCACCCATATCGCGATCGGCATCTTCACCGCGGTGGCGATGACGCTGGCGCTGATCGGCGTTGCGGCTGCTGATGGGCGCCGGCGACCCGGCGCAACCATGTCAACGCGCCGCCGCCGCGGGTCAATCTGCGGCTCTCCACCAATGCGCTGACCGCGATCCTGGCGCTGGCCAGCATCGCCTGCTGCGTGGCGATGTCGATGCCGCAGGTTCACATCGTCGCCTATTGCGGCGATCTCGGTTATGGCGTGGCGCGCGGCGCCGAGATGCTGTCGCTGATGCTGGGCTTCGGCATCATCAGCCGCATCGGCTCGGGGTTCCTCGCCGACCGGATCGGCGGCATCGCCACGCTGCTGATCGGCTCGATCGCGCAGGGCACCGCGCTGTTGTTCTATCTGTTCTTCGACAGCCTGACCTCGCTCTACATCATCTCCGCGATGTTCGGCCTGTTCCAGGGCGGCATCGTGCCGAGCTATGCCATCATCGTGCGCGAGGCGATGCCGGCCTCGGAGGCCGCCACCCGCGTCGGCATCGTGATCTTCGCCTCGGTGTTCGGCATGTCGTTCGGCGGCTTCATCTCCGGCGTGATCTTCGACGCCACCGGCTCCTATGCTGCGGCGTTCCTCAACGGCCTCGCCTGGAACGCGGTCAACGTCACCATCATGCTGTCGCTGCTGTGGCGCTCGCGGCAGCGGCTGGCGATGGCGTAGGGCTTTCTTTGAAGACGGTGCGTAGGATGGGTAGAGCGCAGCGAAACCCATCACGTTCATCGATGTCTCACACCGCCTGTCCGGCCTTCAACAGACTGCACCCCGTGATCTTCAGACTGCCGTCGGGCTGCCGCTCCAGCGTGTACAGCGCTTCCCAGGCGTCGCCGTCGGCGTCGATGATGTGGACGCGCTGGGCGATCTGGCCGTCGGCGGCGCGGGCTTCGCCGAATTCAAAACTCTTGTGGCGATAGACCGGCGGGTAGTTGTTCTGCACCATGTACATGAAGATGTCGGGCTGCCGGAACATCTGCTGGATCGCGGGCGCGGCATAGGAATAGGCGGCCGCGGCGTCGTCATGGCCGAAAGCCTGCTCCTGCGAGCGGATCACGGTTTGGGCGCGCGGCGACGTCGTCGGCGGCGAAAGCAGCCGGGATGTTCGAAAACAGTATTGCGAGAAGCAAGACGATGGCGCGCATGACGACCGCTCCGATGCCGATGCTACTCCTACGTTTTACCTCGAAAACCGGTTTCCGGCCTGCGCAATTAAATTGCGCCGGATGATCGGGCCGAACCCTGTCAGGCGACCTCGTCGGTCCAGACCTTGAAGCTGACCAGCGTGTTCGGCCCGAACGTCTGGGTGATCGGCACGTCGGAGGCATCGCGGCCCTGCGCGATCAGGATGCGGCCGATCCGCGGCACGTTGTTGCGCGGATCGAAGGTGTGCCAGCGCCCGCCGAGATAGGCCTCGAACCAGCCGGCGAAATCGCCGGCGGCCCAGGGCTGCGGCGTGCCCATGTCGCCGAGATAGCCGGTGCAGTAGCGCGCCGGAATGTTCATGCAGCGGCAGAACGTGATGGCGAGATGGGCATAGTCGCGGCAGACGCCCTTGCCTTCGTTGTAGGCTTCGAAGGCGGTCTTGGTGGCGCGCGCGTGCTCGTATCCGAAGGCGATGTGGCGATGCACGAAGTCGCAGATCGCCTGCACCCGGGCCCAGCCCGGCGGCGTGTTCTCGAACAACTTCCAGGCGATGTCCGAGAGCCGGTCGGTCTCGCAATAGCGGCTGCCGAGCAGATAGACCAGCGTGTCGGCGGGCAGGTCCTCGACCGCGTGCTGAACCGCCGACGCAAACACCGGATCGGGCAGGCCGCTGTCGCGCACGACGCCGTCGGCGGCCAAGCCGCATCCGCCCGGCGGGCGCGACGATGCGGCTGCACCAGTTGCCGAACATGTCGCGGTAGGGCGTGATCGGCACCGACGGGATCGGTGGTCAGGAAGTCGGGGACGATGACATCGGAGGCGCGCGTGAAATGCGTGCCCAGCACCATGATCATCGGCGTCGGTTGCGGGAAATCGTAGAGCATTTCGAATCCGACGCGAATCTTCATTCGAAAATGCTTTCCTGGTTGCTATCTCATCGAAATGGCTACGAGGCCGCCGAATACAAGGCTTTCGCTGCCTTATTCGGTCCAAGGGCGCCCGATCTGCCGAGAAAACGATAGCTAATTGCCGCAAAAGCGCGCACGGCTATGTCCGATGTCCGAACAATCAGATGTTCCGTCGCGCAGAAGCGCTGGGCTGTGGGCATGACCACGCGCTCGCGGCGGGAAACGGTTCATTTCAGGCATTCGTTCCGCATCAAGGGCATCGATCGCCAGCTGCCGCCCGGCGCCTACGAGGTCATCACCGACGAGGAGATGATCGAAGGTCTTTCGTTTCCGTGCTTCCGGCGCGTCGCCACCATGATCATGGTCCCCGGTGCGCCGCCGCAGCGTTCGTCGATGGAGATGATCTCGATCAGTTCGGTCGATCTGTCCGATGCACAACGCATCGACGCGAGCGCACCATCGTGACTGAAACCCCGATCGATCTCGACAAGCATCGCGGCATGGCGGCGCAGAAGGCCACCGATATCCGCCGCGTGCTCGCCGACGTCGAGGCCAACGCAAAGCTGCTGCGCGACCACCAGGGCGTCGTCGAAATCCAACTGCTTGCCGTGCCGGCCACCTCTGGCCCGAGGCGGTGGCAAAGGCGCGCTACGTCCTGAATCTGTATTCCGCCAGCCTGGCTCCGTCCGACACCCATCACCGCGACCTCGTGGCGGCGGTACTGGCGGACCTCACCCGGCTCTCCGGGGAGAGCTGAACGAAACTTGTACGATTGAAACCTTCATCCACCGCGTTCGATGCAAGATCGAACGGCCAACCGAAAGCAACTGATGCAAAATCTCTCGCCCCGTCACGTCAAGACCGAAGAATCGCTGCGCCTCGGTGTCGTATCCGGCTGGTATTCCACCAAGGTCAGCGGAACCTTCGTCTCGGGCCCGCATGATTCCGAGGCCGACTGCCTGCGCAAGATCGCCGAGATCGATCCGCCGCCGGCCAAGAAAAAGAGATGAGCGGAGAGGCGAATGGGAATCATTGCTCGCCTCTCAGAGGAGGAAACCCCGATGACACTCGCACGCGGCAGCATCGGAGGTTATGAATACGACCGCATGGTGCTGCTGTTTTCGATGATGGACGGCGCCAGGGAAATCCCCTGCGCCGTCAGCGCCTCGGCGATGGACGATCTCGAACACGTCTCGCGCACGCGCGCCGGAGCAGCGCGAAGAGCAGTTCTTGCGCTTGCGCGACCGGATCGAACAATGCGCGTCGCGCAAATTCGTGGCGCGGGAGTTCGAGGGCAATCCCGCCGGCATCATCCTGCGCAGCATCGATTTTCGCGGCGAGCGGACGGTGATGATTTGATCGGGGCGAGGGAGTTCATCGGCGCCGGCCGTCACCTGCGCATCTCGCGCAAATTCCGTTTGGCTTCGGGATCGCCCAGCGCCGCCGCCTTCTCGAACCACTGGCGCGCGAGCCGTGAGATTGCGGCGAACGCCGTCGCCCTCGTTGTAGATCGCGCCCAAGCCGTTCATGGCGGAGGCATCGTCGAGCGCGACGCCCTGTTCGAACAGGCGGTGCGCCTCGGCATAGTCGCGGCGAACGCCTTGGCCGTACATATAGAGCAGGCCGAGATTGTTCATGCCGACGGGCACGCCGGCCTTGAGCCGCGGTCTCATACAGTCGGCACCGCCTCCGCGTAATCCTTGGGTCACGCCGTGCCCGGTTTCATACAGCCAGCCGAGATCGACCATCGCGATCGGCTCGCCGGCGCCGACCGCTTTGCCGTACCAGCGCGCGGCTCGGCATAGTTCACCGGCGCCGCCTCGCCGCCCTCATACATGCCACCGATATTGTTCAGCGCCATCGCGTAACCGGCGGCGGCGGCCTGCTCGTAGAGACGCCGCGCCTCGGCATAATCCTTCCGTGCGGTCGCGACGCGTCCGGCCTCGAAGATAAATCTCGTCACGTCCGGATAGCGCTGCATCGCGTCGTTGCAGGCGGCCGCCGCCGCGGTGATGTTGATCTTGCCAGGTTCGACGCCCGGCAGATCAGGCGCGATGGCCGGTGTCGTAGGGCATCGCCGGCCAGCCGGTCGCAGTCGGTGACGAGATCGCGGCGCAACGGATCGTTCGGTCGGCGAAAGCCGCGTCCTGACGGCGGACCGGCTCCGGCGTCATCGGACGCCACCGGTGCTGAACTGCCGCTGTCGCGGGCTTGCCGGCGAAATAGAAATTGCCCGATATCGGCGACGAGGACACCCACGGCAATTGCTGGCCTTGGGTCGTTTTCTCGACCGCAAGGCCGACTTCGTTGAAGGTCTTGAACAGGCCGTAACCGGCTGCTGCATCGCCTCCGCCAGCGCGCGGGTGTAGGGGCTGTGGCCGTCATCGCCGTCGAGCGCGACGCTGCGCGGCTGGGTCGCAAACGAAATCAGCGTGCCCGACCGGCGCCGGCATTTGCGCCAGACCGCCGGTGGTCGAACGCACACCGCTGATCGCGGAACGGATTATCGCGGCAGGCGTCGAGCAGTACCAGGTTGATGCTGGTGCCGGATTTTTCCAGCTGGTCGAGCAAGCCGGACATGCCGACCATCTGCGCAAAGACATCGCCTTCGTCGGCCGGATGGGCATCGACCGGCGACCAGATAGTTGAGGCCGTGGGTCTCGACGCCATGGCCGGCGTAATAGAACAGCGCGACGTCGGCGCCGATCAACTCGGTGCCGGAATTTCTGCAGCGCGTCGTCGAAGCCGGACTTGTCGAGGTCGAGCTGTGCGCCGCCGCCGACCACGAAAAAGCCGAGCGACAGCAGCGTATCCGACATCAGTTTGGCGTCGGCGGCGGGGTTCGGCAGCGTCGGCACCGTCGCGGTAGGCCGAATTGCCGATCACCAGCGCAACGCGCTTTTCCGCGTGCGCCGCGGTGCCGGCGCACAGCAAAAATGCCGCGACGAGCAATCGCGACACGATGCCGATCCGGCTGGTCATGGTGATGCACTCCGAGGAAGCGAGGAATTCTGCTCTTGGCTGTTGGTCTCGCTGGCGTGGCGGCAGGTTCGAGCGCCCGGCATCGAATTGGAACTCACTCAAATATAAGCAATTTTTGAGGAACTCAGCGCCTCCTGCGCTGTTCCAATCGTCCCCGGATAGTGTGGGGTTGGCAACCAGCCGCAGTAGACCCTTCATGATGGCTCTGGATCACTCCCTCATTCCGCCAATAGTGCTCGTCGTTGAAGACGAGATGCTGCTCCGTATGCGGGTGGTCGATATGGTGGAAGACGCCGGTTACATTCCGGTCGAGGCCGTGGATGCGGACGATGCTTTTGCCATCCTCAAATCCAGGTCCGACATCGCGTTGCTGTTCACCGACATCCAGATGCCCGGCAGCATGAACGGGCTCGAACTGGCGCACGCCGTCCATGAGCGCTGGCCGCCCATCAAGATCATCCTGGCGTCCGGGCAGTTGCAGCTGTCGGGCACAGACATCCCGCCAGACAGCCGCTTCTTCGGAAAGCCGCTCAAGTCCGGCGAAATGATCGCGGAGATGCGGACATGCTCGGCCATGCCTGACATCGGTGAAGGCCAAAAATCGCGATTTTCGCGGTATTATCCGGCCATGCTGCTGAAATCATTACCCTAAAGAAATGTCCGGAACCGAACATATGGTGATATTTGTTGACGATGTTCAAAATCGACCATGATGAGGATGCTTCGGACTTGGCGTCCGATCCGGCGTCTCCCCAGGAGCTGTTGGTGGCAGAGAACGTCAGCCTGCGGCTGCTGCTGACGCAGGCCAAGCTCAGCGCCGAGACCCTGCTGGCCCAGGCCGGCATCGACGCCAAGGAGCGCGAAGCCTCGGACAAGCTGCAAAAGCTGATCCTGGAAGAGCTGCACCATCGCATCAAGAACACGCTGGCGACCGTGAGCGCCATTGCGTCGCAAAGCCTGCGCAATGCGCCGAGCACGCGAGCATGCGCAGCACGCGATCGAAGGCCGGCTGCTGGCGCTCGGCCGCGCCCATGATCTGCTGTTGCAGGCGCGGTGGACCGGCGCGGAGCTGGCAAAAATCGTTCGCGGCGCCACCGAGCCTTTCGACAACCCGGATACGCCGAGATTTTCGATTCATGGGCCCGACGTCCAGATCGCGTCAGGCGCCGTCATTGCGATCGCGATGACCCTCAACGAGCTCTGCACCAACACCACGAAATTCGGCGCCCTGTCGGTGCCCGCGGGTCATGTCGCCATCGGATGGTCGGTGGATGCCGCGGCTCGCGGTTGCACTTTGTCTGGAAAGAACAGGGTGGCCCGGCGGTTCAGGCCCCGACCCGGCAGAGCTTTGGCACCCGCCTGATCGAGACGCTCGGCCGGCAGTTGAAGGGCGATGTCAAGCTGACCTATGAACCGAGCGGATTTGTCTACGCGCTCGATGTTCCCCTGGTTTCGCTCGCGTCTTGATCGGGCTGGATCGTGATGGTTTGGGTAGTTCGGCGCAGCTGTTCCGAGGTGCGCGCCTTGCGCGCCTCGAAGGATAGACACGGCCCGTGGCCCATCCTTCGAGGCTCGCTGCGCTCGCACCTCAGGATGACGTGAGCGCGCCGCGCCGATGAAAGCCATCACGCGTTAGCGGATCGAATTGCCGAAATCGTTGATATCGGGCGAGGGGCGGGCCGGGAACAGCCGCGCGGTCGAGGAATTCGACGGACTGCGCTTGCACTTCATTTCGTCGACGGCGTTCTCGCCGCTGCGCTTTTTGGCGAAGGCGTCGTCCTGGCGGTTGACGACCAGCGTGGCGTGATCGCGTTCCAGCGTATCCGGATTCTTTGCCTTGTCGTCGGCGCGGAACTGGCCGCCGGCCATTTTGCCCTGCATGTCGTAGTCGCAGCCGGCTTTCCAGTTGCCCTGGTCCCATTTCCATCCCTTGGCCTCGAGGCTGCCGTCCGCGTCTACCGTCACATTGAGGATCGCGTTGTAGCCGAGCCAGACACCGGCGAGCCCGCTGCGCTTGTCGTCAAAGCCTTCGAGCAGCGCGATCCGTTCGCGCTGCAGCTTGTCGAGCCTGTCGCGCCCGTCGGCGGTGAAATGCATGAAGGAGGTCAGCTTCTCCCAGCCCGGATGCAGGAATATCGGATATTGACGGGCCTGGGCGCGAACCCAGCCGCGCTGGTCTTCCATCAGGGCGCGCCGGGTCGTGTCGTCGAGCCGCGGCAGCAGCGCCTTCCAGGCGCGGTTCAGTCTGTGGTCGTTGTCGGCCAGATCGGGATCGGCGCAAATCTCCTCGTCGGTCGCGGTTTCCGGGCGCGTGCAGTCGAAGGTCGGCACAACGAAGCTGGTGTCGGCCTTGTCGGTCGCGGCCGGGTCCGGCTTGCCGCTGGCGAAATAGCTCGCGGTGATCTGCCACATGTATTGGCAGTTCGGCCGGGTATCGTCATTCCACTCCTGCCCGGTGACGACGACGCGAAGCGTTTCGCCCTGGCGGCGGAGCTTGATCGCCGGCGGCTTTTTTGGTTCCGACTTGTCGTCGGCCGCCTTCGCCGGCCTCGCCTCGTCGGGCAGCACCTCGCCCGTCAACCAGGCGCCGGCCGACGGCTTGACCAGCGCGCTCAGCTTGCACGCGCGCACCTGATCGTTGTCGCTGCCATAGACCGCGCGCAGATCGGCCGCCAGATGATAGGCGCCGCCATCGGCCGGCGTCACCACGACGCTGCCGAAGGCGTTGACCCATCGTCCGGTCAATCCCGGGCGGCCGAATCCGGCGGCGATGCCTTGCAGCGCTGCTGCGCGCTGCTCCAGCGTCTGGCCAAAACCTTCCTTCTCGTCGAAATCGTCGGATTGCGGCACCGATTGCGCGGCATTGAGGACGATTTCGTTGAACCAGGCCTGATCGCGCTTCAGCAGCGGCCGGATATTGGCGGGCGTTTTGGCGAGCGCGGCATTGAAGGCCTTGTCGATCTGCGCGACCTGCTTGTCGTAGCCGGCCTCCTTGCAGGCGCTGATGTCGATCAGGCTGTCGCCGCCGTTGCCGCACAGTTTGATCGCCGTGGGCGCGCTGCTGCTCGCGGACAATGAAATCGTCCATCGCAGGGTCGTGGCGGGGATCAGCGCGGAGATGGCAACCGCGAGTGCGGCCAGGCGAGTGAGGCGGACATGGTTTTCGGCTCTCGAACAGGGCGTAATACGAGCCCCGCGCTTAGGTCGCCGGTGTTGCCGTCCAGGTTCAGGATCTCAAAACGTCGGCGGCGTGCAGGCGCTGAGATGACTTCGCAGGGCTTTGCGCCGACGCAGCGGAACCGGTGCGGCCGGCGGCTTTCGAAATAATAGGCATCGCCGGGATCGAGGATATGGCGCTCGTCGTCGACGGTCACCTCGAGCCGGCCGGAGACCACGATGCCGCCTTCCTCGCCCTCGTGCACCAGCGGCACCCGGCCGGTGTCGCTGCCCGGCTCGTAGCGCTCTTTCAGTATCTGCAAGGCGCGGCCGAACAGGTTGTCGCCGACCTGGCGATAGGAGATCGGCTTCTTGCCGATCTCGGTCAATTCGTCGGAGCGGTAGAACGCCTTTCTGCTTGCGCTCCGGTTCGATGGCGAAGAATTCGGCCAGCCCCATCGGAATACCGTCGAGGATGCGCTTGAGCGCGCCGACGGAGGGATTCATCTGGTTGGATTCGATCAGCGAGATCGTCGAATTGGTCACACCGGAGCGTTTCGCAAGCTCACGCTGCGAGAGCTTGTGACGCGCCCGAATGAATCGCAGCCGTCCACCGATATCGACGCTCATCGCCAATCCCTGTTGCAGGTGTTGCGGATCGCGCAAATATGCACCTTGGGCCTCAACAAAATCAATAGCTTGCGGCGGCACAGAAAAGGACTTGTTGCAGCGTTGCCAAGCCGTGGTTCGGCTGTTCCAGTCAGCAATGGAGCGACACCGTGACCGTTCATCAGATTCCGAACACCCTGCAAACCGATTCGTTCTGGATGCCGTTCACGGCCAACCGGCAGTTCAAGACAGCGCCGCGCCTGTTCGCCTCCGCCGAGGGCATGCACTACACGACCGTCGACGGCCGCAAGGTGATCGACGGCTCGGCCGGCCTCTGGTGCGTCAATGCCGGCCACGGCCGCCGCGCAGATCGCCGCCGCGGTCGAGCGGCAGCTGACTGACGCTCGACTTCGCGCCCTCGTTCCAGATGGGCCATCCGATGGCGTTCGACTTCGCCGAGCGGCTCGCCGAGATCGCGCCGAAGGGCCTCGACCGCATCTTCTTCACCAATTCCGGCTCGGAGTCGGTCGACACCGCGCTGAAGATCGCGCTCGCCTACCAGCGCGCCATCGGCCAAGGCGACCCGCACGCGCCTGATCGGCCGCGAGCGCGGCTATCACGGCGTCGGCTTCGGCGGCATGTCGGTCGGCGGCATGGTCAACAACCGCCGCGCCTTCGCGACCCATCTGCCGGGCGTCGACCACATCCGCCACACCCACGACCTCGCGCGCAACGCCTTCGCCAAGGATCAGCCGGAGCATGGCGCCGAGCTCGCCGACGATCTCGAGCGGCTGGTGGCGCTGCATGGCGCCGAGACCATCGCCGCCGTGATCGTCGAGCCGGTGGCGGGCTCGACCGGCGTGCTGCCGCCGCCGAAGGGCTATCTGGAGCGCCTGCGCGAGCTCTGCGACAAGCACGGCATCCTGCTGATCTTCGACGAGGTCATCACCGGCTTCGGCCGGCTCGGCGCGCCGTTCGCCGCCGACTTCTTCGGCGTCACGCCGGACCTGATGACCACCGCCAAGGGCATCACCAACGGCGCCATTCCGATGGGCGCGGTGTTCGCGAGCCGCAAGATCCACGACGCGCTGATGACCGGCCCGGAAGGCGCGATCGAGCTGTTCCACGGCTACACCTATTCGGCGCATCCGGTGGCCTGCGCGGCGGGCCTCGCGACGCTCGACATCTACAAGGACGAGGGTCTGCTGACCCGCGGCGCCGCGATTGCCGACTACTGGCGCGATGCCCTGCATTCGCTCAAGGGTCTGCCGAACGTGATCGACATCCGCAACGTCGGCCTGATGGGCGCCGTCGAGCTCGCGCCGCGCAAGGACGGTGTCGGCACGCGCGGCTATGATGTGATGGTCGACTGCTTCAACACGGCCTCTACCTGCGCATGAGCGGCGACTCCTTTGCGATGTCGCCGCCCCTGATCGTCGAGAAAAGTCATATCGACGACATGGTCTCGATCCTCGGCGATGCCATCAAGCGCGTGGCCTGATCCTTGCTCCAGCTGCGGCATCGAGCATTCGGCCGTTATCGAGCGGTGCTGCAGCAGGAGCGTACGAGGATCGTGAAAGTTCTCATTCTCGGCAGCGGCGTCATCGGCGTCACCTCGGCCTACTATCTCGCCAGCGCCGGCCACGACGTGACGGTGATCGACCGTCAGCCAAAGCCCGCGCTGGAGACCAGCTTTGCCAATGCCGGCGAGGTCTCGCCGGGCTATTCCTCGCCGTGGGCCGGTCCCGGCGTGCCGGTCAAGGCGGTCAAGTGGCTGTTGATGAAGCACGGCCCGCTGGTGATCCGGCCGAAGCTCGATCCCGTCATGTGGATCTGGCTCCTGAAGATGCTGCGCAACTGCACCTCGGCGCGCTACGCGGTCAACAAGAGCCGGATGATTCCGATCGCCGAATACAGCCGCGATTGCCTGCGCGAACTGCGCAGCGACGACCGGCATTCGCTATGACGAGCGCGAGCAGGGCACGCTGCAGCTGTTTCGCACGCAGGCGCAGCTCGACGACACCGCCGACGACATCGCGGTGCTCAAGCAATATGGCGTGCCCTACGAGGTGCTCGATCGCGACGGCTGCGTCGCCGCGGAGCCGGCGCTGGCCGGCGGTGAAGGACAAGTTCGTCGGCGGCCTGCGGCTGCCGCAGGACGAGACCGGCGATTGCCACATGTTCACGCAGGCGCTGGCCGCTGAAGCCGAAAAGCTCGGCGTGCGGTTCATGTTCAACACCGGCGATCGAGCGACTGAACGCGGACGGCACGCGCATCACCGGCGTCGCTACCAGCGCCGGCATGTTGCAGGCCGACGCCTATGTGCTGGCGCTCGGCAGCTGGTCGCCGCGGCTGCTGCGGCCGCTCGGCATTTCGCTGCCGGTCTATCCGGTGAAGGGCTATTCGATCACGGTGCCGATCACCGATGCCGACGGCGCGCCGGTGTCGACGGTGATGGACGAGAGCTACAAGGTCGCGGTCACGCGCCTCGGCGACCGCATCCGCGTCGGCGGCACCGCGGAGATCTCCGGCTATTCCGACAAGCTCTATGCCGCGCGCCGCGCGACGCTCGATCATTCGCTGACCGATCTGTTCCCGCGCGGCGGCGATCTCGCCAGGGCGACGTTCTGGAGCGGCCTGCGGCCGATGACGCCCGACGGCCCGCCGGTGATCGGCGCCACGCGCTACGCCAATCTGCATCTCAACACCGGCCACGGCACGCTGGGCTGGACCATGGCCTGCGGCTCGGGCCGGGTGCTCGCCGATCAGCTGTCCGGCCGCAAGCCCGACATCGATACCAGCGAGTTGTCGATCAGCCGCTACGATCACCGGTTCGGTTGACGGGGCGATTCAGCGCCTGCTCGTGAGCGTTCAGAGCCTTCTTCACCAGCGCCGGCAACGTCCTGGCATAGACCTCAATGAACGTGGCGTCACCGCTCGATTGAGGCTCATCCGCAGCTTGCGCGGCGACGCGTGCGGCCCTGGCTTCGCATTTCGCGAAGAGATGCCAGAACCAATCCGGCTTCTCGTCCATCGCCTCCTTGTGCATCTTGATCACGGCGCCGCCTACGGCACTCATGGCGCTTACGACACCCGCGCTTATGGTGCTGATGGCGGCTGCGCTCATGATATCTTCGCGGGCGTCGGTCGCGGCTGCTCGTGCTTTGCCATGCTTCGCTTGGTTCGGCATGCTCGGCTCCCTGATTTACCCTGCTTGACTGGAGCCTAGACCGCCGAAGGTTGACGGCTTCTGAAGCGACAATCCTAAATACAGATGTTCGATTTCGTTCGAGTATGTCTAAATTTCTTTCATCTCGGTCTTTTCACGCTCTTTTTGACGCCACTGCGTCGTGACGGTGATGCCGCCTTGCGACTGCCCTTAGGCTGCACGCGAAGGCCGTCGATGAACACATCCATCAGCCGCAGCACGGTCGACTGCCAGCCGGGCTGTTCGTGCAGATAGCACATGCCGATCAGGGCGCGCAGCAGGTCTTCGGGGCTGATATCGGCGCGGATCTCGCCGGCGGCGACGGCGCGATCGAGTAGCGTGCCGACCGCCCTGGTCAGCCGATCGAACGAATAGGCGTATAATTCCGAAGAGCTCTGCACCGCCAGCGCCAGCGCCGAGATCATCCCCTTCTTGGTGGCGACGAGCTCGACATTGGCGCGCAGCCAGCGCCGCAAGGCATCGACCGGCGAGGCTGCGCTCTTCAACTGTTCCGCCAGCTCGCCGAGCTGCTCGACCTCGCGGCGATAGACGGCCTCGAACAGCGCTTCGCGGGTCGGGAAATGCCGGTAGAGCGTTCCGATACCGACGCCGGCGCGTTTCGCCACCGCCTCCAGGCTGGCGTCCGCGCCGCCGGCGCTGAACACGGCCTTGGCGGCCTCCAGCACGCGCTCGCGATTACGCACCGCGTCGGAGCGGGGCTTGCGAAGCGCTTCTGCGGACTGATCTGCCATCGAAAAATAATCTCGATCACGATTTGGTTAGGATCGAGCGGATCATGCGCTCATCGCGTTGTTTGAGCACGATCTTTTCGGAAAACCAATTGGCGTTTTCACGATTGGTACTCAGGCAGCCCACGACTTGCTAAACGGAGGACGCCTCCGTATATGGCGATGAGCGCCAACTCCCGGCGCCGGACCTGAACAAGCTCGCCGGCCAACGCCTGCGGCCAGCGTTTTGGATTTGTCTCCAGTATCGTCGGAGCCTTCATGAATCTTTCCATTACCGTCAACGGCGTGCGGCGGGATATCGAACTCGACGACCCCCGCGTCACGCTGCTCGACCTGCTGCGCGAGCGGCTTCAGCTCACCGGAACCAAGAAGGGCTGCGATCGCGGCCAATGCGGCGCGTGCACGGTGCTGGTCAACGGGCAGCGGATCAATTCGTGCATGGCGCTGGCGATCAGCCATGATGGCGCCGAGGTGCTGACGATCGAGGGCGTCGCGCGCGGCGATCAACTGCATCCGGTGCAGGCCGCGTTGATCGCCCATGACGGAATGCAATGCGGGTTCTGCACCCCCGGCCAGGTCATGAGCGCGATCGGCCTGATCCATGAGGGACAGGCCGGTGACGATCCGGAGCGCGTGCGCGAAGGCATGAGCGGAAACCTCTGCCGTTGCGGCGCCTATGCCGGGATTACCGACGCCGTGCTCGAGGCAACGAAAAAACTTGCACCATCCGACCAGAGGCGCTCCGCATGAAGAATTTCGATTATGTCAGGCCGGCGTCCGTCGCCGACGCCATCGCGGCTGCCGCCGAACCCGGTGCGGTCTATCTTGCGGCCGGCACCAATCTGCTCGACCTGATGAAGGGCGGCGTCAGCCGTCCGGACCGCCTTGTCGACGTCACGCGGCTGCCGGGGCTCGACCGCATCGAATGGCTGCCCGATGGCGGCGTCCGCATCGGCGCGATAGTCCGCAATGCCGACCTCGCGCATGATGTGGAGTTTGCACGCGCCTTTCCCGCCGTTGCCGAGGCGCTGCTGTCGGGCGCGTCCGCGCAGCTTCGCAACGTTGCGACCGTCGGCGGCAATCTGTCGCAGCGGACCCGATGCGCCTACTTTTACGACACCGCCAGCGCCTGCAACAAACGCGAGCCGGGTGCGGGTTGCGATGCCCGCGACGGCGAGAACAAATCGCATGCGGTGCTCGGTTGGAGCAACGCCTGCATCGCCACCCATCCATCGGATTTCTGCGTGCCGCTCACAGCGCTCGATGCGGTCGTGGAGATCGAGGGCAGGAGCGGAAGGCGCGAGATTGCGCTCGATGCGTTTCATCGCTTGCCTGGCGATACGCCCAAGCGCGAAAGTGTGCTTGAGCCCGGTGATCTGATCGTCGCGCTGCGGCTGCCGACGGAGGCGCGCGGATTTTCGGCGCATGCACGCTATTTGAAAGTTCGCGAACGCACGTCGTTTGCCTTTGCCGTCGTATCGGCCGCTGCGGCGTTGCGGCTCGAAGACGGCGCGATCGGCGAGGCGCGGCTGGCGCTCGGCGGCGTCGCCGCCAAACCGTGGCGCGCCCGCGCGGCGGAGGAAATTCTGGCGGGCGCTGGTCCCGATCCCGCCATCTACCGCAAGGCCGCGAAGGCCGCGCTCGCGGATGCAAAACCCTCCGGCGACAACGCGTTCAAGATCGAACTTGCCGAGCGCATCATCGTGCGCGCGCTGACGCTGGCGGCAGCCGGAACGCCGCAGCGTCTTCCCGCCCTGCCGGCATCCCCATTCTCGTCCGCTTCTGGAGCCCTTCATGTCGCCTGAGATCATCGAACTCACCCGCGATCCCGCCCATGTCCGGCACGGCTCGAATATCGGCCAGCCGCTGACCCGCCGCGATGGCCTTTTGAAGGTCAAAGGCGAAGCGCGCTACGCCGCCGATAATCATCCGCCCAAAATGCTCTTCGCGGTGTTGGCGGTCAGCAGCATCGCCCGTGGCCGCGTCAACTTTCTCGACGTGCCCGCGGCCAAACGTCATCCCGGCGTCGTCGAGGTCATGACGCCGGCCAACCGGCCACAGCTTGCGGAAGATCCGGACGCCAAGACCAATCCCTTCATGTTCCGGCTCGATCTGTTGCAGAACGACGAGGTGCGCTACGCCAACCAGTCGATCGCGGTGGTGATCGCCGAGATCGCTGGAGGCCGCGACGGAAGGCGCGGCGCTGCTGGCGCCGCGATATGACGTACTGCCGGCCCGCATCGGTTTCGATTCCAGCGAAAGTTTCGTGCCGCCGGTCGTCGGCATCGGCAATCCCTCGGAGATTCGCCGCGGCGACGTCGAGGCGGCCCTTGCGTCCGCGTCGAAACGTATCGAAGCGACCTATGAGACGCCCGCGCAGTATCACAATGCGATGGAGCCGCATGCGATCGTGGCGGCTTGGGACGGCGACACGCTGTCGGTCGATACGCCAAGCCAGGGCATGGCGATGGCGCAAGGGCGGATCGCGGGACTGTTCGGTATTTCGCCGGAAAAAATCCACATCCGCAGTCCGTTCCTCGGCGGCGGCTTTGGCTCCAAGGGCTTTATATCAGGACCGCAACTGCTCGGCATCCTGGCCGCACGGCTGGTCGGCCGGCCGGTCAAGCTCGTGCTGCGCCGTGAGCAGATGTATGGTCCGGTCGGCCATCGTGCGCCGACCCGCCAGACCATGTGCATCGGCGCCGATAGCGACGGCGTGCTCACCGCGATCGATCACCACGCCAAGACGGTATCGAGCACGTTCGACGATTTCTTCGAACCGGCCGCCGACGCCTCGCATACGCTGTATGCGAGCCCCGCGATTACGACCTCGCACGAAGCCGTCCGCGTCGATACCGGGACGCCGCTGTTCATGCGCGCGCCGGGCGAGGCGACCGGATCGATCGTGCTGGAAAGCGCGATCGACGAAATGGCCTTTGCCTGCGGGATGGATCCGCTGGCATTTCGCCTGAAGAATTACGCCGAACTCGAACCGATATCCGGAAAACCGTTCTCATCCAAAGCGCTGCGCCAGTGCTATGCGCAAGGCGCCGAACGCTTCGGCTGGGCGAAACGGCCGCTTGCCCCGCGACAAATGCGCGATGATTCCGGCCTGCTGGTCGGCTGGGGCATGGGCACCGCGACCTTTCCGGCGCTGATGTTCCAGGCGCAGGCGCGCGCCGTCGTGCGGCGCGACGGATCCGGCGTAATGGAAATCGGCGCGCACGACATGGGGCAGGGCGCCTGGACCGCGCTCGCCCAGATCGCCGCCGACGGTCTCGGTCTCGATCTCGAACAGGTCGAGTTCAAATCCGGCTCGTCTGACTTGCCCGACGCAGGGATCGCGGGCGGCTCGGCGCATACCGCGACCGCCGGCATGGCGATCCACAATGCCGGCGCTGCCGTGATCGCAAAACTCGCCGATCTCGCCACCGGCGAGCAGCGCTCGCCTCTGTTCGGCGCGGGCAATGCCGGCGTGATCGCGCGCGGCGGCCGCCTGCACCGTCGTGACGACGAATCGCGCAGCGAGAGTTTTGGCGATATTCTTGGGCGTGCCGGCCTCAATGAGATCGAAGCCAGCGGCACCGGCGCGCCCGATCCCGCGGCGCAATCGAACTACGCCATGCATGCACATGGCGCTGTGTTCGCCGAGGTCACGGTCGATCCTGATCTGGGCCAGATCCGCGTCAGCCGCATGGTCGGCGCGTTCGCCGCGGGCCGTGTCATCAATCCGCGCATGGTTCGCAGCCAATTGTTCGGCGGCATGATCTGGGGCATGTCGTTTGCGCTGCACGAGCAGGCCGTGACCGACCGGCGCTCCGGCCGGATTTTGAATGCGAATCTTGGCGAGTACCACATCCCCGTCAATGCCGACGTGCCGTCGCTGGATGTGCTCACGGTCGACGAGCACGATCCCCACGTCAACGCGCTCGGCATCAAGGGCGTCGGCGAGATCGGCATCACGGGTAGCGCCGGCGCTGTCGCCAACGCAGTCTGGCATGCGACCGGGATTCGCGTGCGGCGTTTCCCGATCGGGATTGATGATCTGGTGACGGCTCGCTGATTGTTCGTCATTGCGAGCGAAGCGAAGCAATCCATCTTACTGCGCGAAGAAAGAGTGGATTGCTTCGTCGCTTCGCTCCTCGCAATGACGGATCGACGTCCTCACCCCGCCCCCGTTACGCAATTCACCCACAGCACCACGGCCTTGGCGTCATCGGCGGGATTGGAAAAGCGGTGCGGGCGGCGGCTGGCGAAGCGAAAACTGTCGCCGGTCTTGAGCGACCAGGTCTCGGCGTCGACGGTGAGCGTCATCTCGCCTTCCAGCACGAGGCCTGCTTCTTCGCCGTCATGGGTGTAGAGCTCGTCGCCGGTAGAGCCGCCTGGCTCCAGATGCACCAGAAACAGGTTGAGGCGGTTCTCCGCGCCGGCCGGGCTGAGCAATTGCTTGGAGATGCCGGTGCGCCAGAGTTTTAGTTCGGCGCGCTGCTTCTGGCGCGTGACCACGCCACCGGATGCATCGTCGCTTGGCGTCGCGCCGAATAGCGCAGCGATGCCGACGCCAAGCACATCGGCCAGCGTCGCCAGCACGCGCAGCGACGGCGACGACAGGCCGCGCTCGATCTGACTGACGAAGCCGATCGACAGGTCGGTTCGCGCCACCACCGTCTCCAGCGACAATTGGCGCTGCGCGGCGCAGCTCGCGGATGCGGCGGCCGACGGCGAGATCCATCGCCGGTTCGGCGGCCTTGGCCGAGGCCTTCGGCTTCCTGGCCGGTTTAGCGGTTGCCTTCGCTACAGCCTTGCCGATTGCTTCGGCCGCCGGTTTGCGCATTCTCTTGCCACCGCTCACGTCAATCCGCTTCCTTCATGTGCATGAAAACCGCTTGCAATGACTTTGGAAATGTGACCACAATTTCATATTGGTGAAAATAGGCCTGAACGGCCTTGTCCGCAACCTTCTCGTCGAGAAACCTCTCTTCGAGCATCGTGGTGGACGACCGCTCGGCCTCCCCTACAGGAGGTAATGCGATGTCCTTCAAGCGTCTTGTCCAGGTCGCCGTCGCGGCCTCCGCCATTGCCGCCGTCGTGCCGGCGTCCGCGCAGCAAGTGTTGAAGGTGGGCTCGACGCCAACCGGCATTCCCTTCACCTTCCTCGACACCAAGACCAACAGCATTCAGGGCGTGATGGTCGATCTCATCACCGAGATCGGCAAGGATGCCGGCTTCACGGTGCAGATCGAGCCGATGCAGTTCTCGACGCTGGTGCCGTCGCTGACCTCGAACAAGATCGACATCATCTCGGCGGCGATGTTCGCGACCGCGGCGCGGAAGGAGGTGATCGATTTCTCGGACGCCGTCTACACCTATGGCGAAGGCCTGGTGGTGCCGAAGCCAGACACCAAGAATTACGCCACGCAGGAGGACCTCAAGGGCGAGACGGTCGGCGCCCAGGTCGGCACCGCCTTTGTCGATGCGCTGAAGAAGACCGGGCTGTTCAGCGAAGTAAAGGTCTACGACACCATTCCCGACATCCTGCGCGATGTGAATGCGGGCCGTCTCAAGGCCGGCTTCGCCGATTATCCGATCCTGGCCTACAACCTCAAGCAGGGCGCGTTTGGCGAGGTGCGGCTGGTCGATTCCTACAAGCCGGCCACCGTCGGCACGGTCTCGATCGGAGTCCGCAAGAGTGATGCCGAGCTGCTCGGCAAGATCAACGCCTCGCTCGCAAAACTCAAGGCCAACGGCACGCTCGACAAGATCCTCGACAAATGGGGCCTGAAGCCGAAGGCCGCCTGACGGAAGGGCGCAGTACGTGACCTGAACCGATGCAAAAATTCCTGAACGACGCCGCCGAGTTCCTGCCGATCCTGCTGCAGGGCGTCTGGCTGACCATCGTCGTCACCATCGGTTCGCTGTTGTTGTCGACCGTTCTTGGATTGCTGTGGGCCCTGATGCGGGTTTCCGGCATCCGTGCGCTGACGCTGCTGAGCGGCGGGCTGATCAACGTGATCCGCGGCATTCCGATCATCGTGCTGTTGTTCTACCTCTATTTCGTGATGCCCGATTTCGGCGTGGCGATGACGCGCGCTGCAGGCGTCGATCCTGGGCTCGGGCATCGCCTATTCGGCCTACCAGGCGGAGAATTTCCGCGCCGGCATCGAGGCGATCGACAAGGGGCAGATCGAGGCGGCGCAGACCGATCGGCATGGGCTGGTGGCTGACCATGCGCCGCGTGGTGCTGCCGCAGGCGGTCAAAATCGTGCTGCCGCCCTACGGCAACATCATGATCATGCTGCTGAAGGACTTCTTCGCAGGCCTCGACCATCACGGTCGCCGAGCTCGCCCTTCAGGGCAAGCTGATCGCATCCTCGACCTTCAAGAACACCAGCGTGTTCACGCTGGTGGCGCTGATGTATCTCACCATGAGCATTCCGCTGATCCTGCTGGTTCGCCATTTCGAGAACAAGGCGAATCGCAAATGATCGAGCTCCGCGACGTCCACAAGCGATTTGGCGCGAATGAGGTGTTGAAGGGCATCACCGCGTCGGTCGAGAAGAGCGAGGTGGTCTGCATCATCGGCCCGTCGGGCTCGGGCAAGTCGACCATCCTGCGCTGCATCAACGGGCTGGAGAGCTACGAGGCCGGCGACATTTTGGTCGAGGGCGCGCGGGTCGACGCCCATTCGCCGTCGATCGTGGGTATCAGGACCCAGGTCTCGATGGTGTTCCAGCGCTTCAATCTGTTTCCGCACCGGACTGCGCTGGAAAACGTCGTCGAAGGCCCGATCTATGTGAAGAACGAGCCGCGCGCGGAGGCGCTGGAGCGTGGCCGCGATCTCCTGATAAAAGTGGGCCTTGCCGAAAAGGCCGATGCCTATCCGCCGCAGCTCTCGGGCGGCCAGCAGCAGCGTGTCGCGATTGCGCGGGCGCTGGCGATGCAGCCCAAGGCGATCCTGTTCGACGAGCCGACCTCGGCGCTCGATCCGGAACTGGTCGGCGAAGTGCTCTCGGTGATGCGCAAGCTCGCCGACGACGGCATGACCATGGTCGTCGTCACCCACGAGATGGCCTTTGCCAAGGATGTCGCCGACCGCGTGCTCTTCATCGATGGTGGCGTCATCGTCGAGCAAGGTCCGTCCAAGGCGGTCCTCAACCAACCCCAGCATGCGCGCACCCAGGACTTTTTGCGCCGCGTGCTGCATCCGCTCTGATTATCAGGTTGCCATCGATGAACGCGCCCTCCCGATTGAAGCTGCCACCCAGCCTCTACGCCGATACGGCGGTGGCGCCGGCGCCAACGCCGCCGCTCGATGCGGACCGGAGCGTGCCGGTCGCAATCATCGGCGGCGGCTTTACCGGGCTCTCCACCGCGCTGCATCTGGCCGAGCAGGGCGTGCAGGCGACGGTGCTGGAAGCCCAGGAGCCCGGCTGGGGCGCGTCCGGCAACAATGGCGGCCAGGTCAATCCCGGTCTCAAGCACGATCCCGACCAGTTAGAGGCTGATTTCGGCGCCGAGCTTGGCCGCCGCATGATCGACTTCTCGTACGGTACCACCAATTTTACGCTCGATCTGATCCGCCGCTACCAGATCCCGTGCGAGGCGCGGCAGAACGGCACGCTGCGCGCCGCCTATAATGAGGCGAGTGCGACCGCGATCGAAGCCACCGCCAAACAATGCATCCGGCGCGGCATGCCGGTGACGCTGCTGGATGCGGCAAAAATGCGCGAGATGACCGGCACCGACCGCTATCTCTGCGCCATGTTCGATGCCAGAGGCGGCGACCTGCATCCGCTGAGCTATGCCCGCGGTCTTGCGCGTGCCGCGATCGCGGCCGGTGCTGCGGTCCATGGCGAAACCCCGGCGCTGTCGTTGCGCCGCGACGGCGCGCGCTGGCGGATAGAAACCCCGCGCGCGATCGTGCATGCCGAAAAAGTGCTGCTCGCGACCAACGGTTTCACCGATGATCTCTGGCCTTCGCTCCGCCGCAGCATCGTGCCGGTGTTTTCTTCGATCGCCGCCACCGCGCCGTTGTCAGATGACGTCGCGCGCGCGATCATGCCGACGCGCTCGGTTCTCTACGAGAGCGGGCACATCACCGTCTATTACCGCATCGACCAACATAATCGCCTGCTGATGGGCGGGCGCGGGCCGATGCGCTGGATCCGCAATGCGTCCGACGTTTCCTATTTCATCCGCTATGCGGAACGGCTATGGCCGCAGCTGAAGGGCGTCGCCTGGACCCATGGCTGGAACAGCCGGCTTGCGATCACTGCCGATCATTATCCGCATGTGCATGAGCCCGCGGAAAATCTCCTGATCTCGCTCGGCTGCAACGGCCGCGGCGTCGCGCTCTCGACCGCGATGGGCGCGCAACTGACGCGCCGCCTGATCGGCGGCATAAAGGCCGAGATCGACATGCCCGTGACCGGTATCAAACCGATCCCGATGCATGCGTTCTGGCCGCTCGGCGTCACTGCCGCGGTTCTGGCGGGGCGGGTGCGGGACCGGCTCGGGATTTGATCACGCCGCCTGCGGAATCAGGTCGCCTTGGTGTGCAACAGGCGCCTTGGATGCAGCCCGTTCACATGCCCCATGAACGGCGGATGGATCGAATAGCCGATCAGTTCGCGGGCGCGTTCCGGCAAATGCTCGGCGACGTCGGCGGGAACGGCGAGCGCCATGTTTTCCAGTTGCCGCACCCAACCCGCGCAATATTGCGGCGTGATGATCAGCCGCGGCCGGTCCGAGCGGTTGGCGCCGCCGCGGTGCCATAGCGTTCCCTTGGTGATCGCGAGCGAGCCCGACGGCATCACCATCTTGATCGCGTCGGGCCGCTCGCCGTTGTCCCGATCGGCGCCCTTAGGGGCGAAATCCGACGGCTGCACCGCGCCGTCGACGATCTGGCCGTCCCACAGATGGCTGCCCGGAATGATCTCGGTGGCGCCATTCAACTCAGTGGTATCGTCGATCGCCCAGAACGTGCTGATCCCGAGCGGTGGGCGTGGTCGGGGGATTTTTGCACCACCATCGTCGAAGTGCCAGGGCTGTACGGTCTCGCCGGGATGCAAATTGATGGCGAGCAGGGCGGACAACAGGCAGCTCGATCCAAGCTCTGCCTCGGCAAAGGCGAGCGCCAGTGGATGGATCGCAAGCTCCGCGAACACGGGCGATTTCGCCAGCAGCGCATAGACCCGGTTGGTCTTCTCGCCCTCGAAATCGTTGCGGCCCTTGAGATCGTGCGCGAGGTGCGGCGCCAGCGCGGCCCGGATCTCGGCGACCTTGGCCGGCGACAGCACGCGCTCAAAGATCAGATAGCCCTGGCGGTCGAATTTCTCGCGCCGGGATTCGAACGTGCGGCCGTTGAGCCACGGGGATGCCTGGTCTGCTGCGCTCGTCATGGCCTGCGCTCCCGGTCATCTGGATTTTTTTGATCGGCGTTTCCGCCACCATCTTACCGCTGCGGGCCTGCCCGACAAGCCGGGATTGGATCGGGATTGCGACCATTCATCCGGCAATTCCAGGACCGATGGTGCGCAAACTCGCGGGATACCGCCGCAGGTCCGCAGCCGTAAGCTGTCGCTTTAGAAGCGTTATAAATATCTGCCGCCGGCTGGCGCGCGATGCTTCTCTCGTAGAACCGTTCTAATTTTTTCGTCGGCTGATTTAGTTTCATTCTAATGTTCGATGTTAGACAGATTCCAGTTTCAAAGACCCCTTCCGTTTTTCGAAACGTCCCCGAGCGGTGTTAGCTACATATCGTCGCGGAGTACCGAGCTCCGCAGTTTGGGGGCTCCATGTCTTTGCGTCTGTTCACGCCGCGATCAGATTCGTCATCATTTGTTCGAACCGGCTATCGAAACAGATTGGGTCTGTTTCTGGCGGCGACCGCGCTGTCAACCTTCAGCGGCGGAGCGGCCTTCGCCGTGGACGGCGATGCCAACGACATTCTCCTGAAGAAAATGGAAAAGATGGAGCGGCGCATCGAGTCGCTCGAGGCCGAATTGAAGCAGAAGCAGGTCGCGAAACAGGACGAGGCTGCCAAGCCCGCCCGAACATCGGCACTGCAGGCCAATGCCAAGGATACTAACAAGGACACGAATAAGGAAGGCGACAAGGATGCCAACACGGCTGGCACCAAGGACGCCGGCAAGGATTCGAGCAAGGATGCCAGCAAGGATTCCAATGCGGGCGCCAGCCCCGCCGGTGCAGCCGATCTCGGCACCAAATCGGTCGGCAAGGCGCTTCGCACGCCGGCTTCAACGCCGGATCTACCCATTCTCGGAGTGGCGGCCTCGCCGGTGGCGGGCCTCAGCATCGGCGCCTATGGCGAGATCAAATATGGCGCGATGCAGAACCCCGCCGCCAACGGCGCGTGGCAGAACGGTTTCGATGCCGCCCGTTTCGTGCTGCTGCCGACCTATGCGATCACCGACAACATCATCTTCAATGCCGAGATCGAATTCGAACATGCCGGCTCCGGATTCGACGCCGATGACAAGCTGCACGGAACGGCGGAAATCGAGCAGATCTGGGTCGACTTCAAGATCATCGACCAGTTCAACTGGCGCGCGCCGGGCATCGATCTGGTGCCGATCGGCTACATCAACCAGCACCACGAGCCAACCCAGTTTTACAGCGTCAACCGGCCGGAGCTTTACAACGGGCTGATCCCGTCGACGTTCAAGGCCGGCGCCAGCAGCGTTTACGGCACCATCGCGGACGGTTTGAGTTATCAGGTCCAGGTCAGCACCAGCCTGGAGGATTTTGGCGGCGACTTCGGCCTGCGAACCGACGCCAAAACCGTGCCACCGTTCCCGACCGGTTACACGCCCGGCATCAGCGGTCTCGATGCGCTCGCTTTCGCGGCCCCCGTCCGCGGCGATTTTGCACAACTCAGCGACGCGGTTGCGGTCGCCGGCAAGCTGGATTTCGCGCCGGCGTTCATTCCGGGATTTGCGGGCAGCATCAGCGGCTATTACAGCCCCAACGTCGAGCCGCGGGGCGCCTATGCCGACACCGGCGAATTGCTCGGCCGCACCAGTCTTGGCATCTTCGATGCCGAATTCCGCTACCGCGTTCCCACCACCGGCCTCGAGCTGCGCGGCGAATATGTGCGGGTGAATTTCGGTCGCCCCGAAAACCTTCGCGCCAACAACGACACCGATCCGACCAACAATGTCGGCAAGTCGATGTGGGGCTATTCCGGCGAAATCGCCTATCACGTCCCGATGGGAACGATTTTGAACAGCGAATGGGAAGCGGTGCCGTTCTATCGCTACACCTATGAGAATTTGCAGACCGGCGGATTTGCGGGCGCAGACGCCAACATGCCGACGGGCGCCGGCCAGCGCACCTTCCACACCGCGGGCCTTGCAGTCTTCCCGTCGCCCAAGCTCGTTCTCAAGGCGACCTATCAGAGGGTCATCGACAAGAGCGTCGTCGGCGCCTTGTCGGACTCGTTCCTTGGCGGCGTCGGATTCTTCTTCTGATCCGGCCTGACGCCACACTGGAGGCAATTGGACTATGACGAAGTGGGTTCGATACACCTTGCCGGCGGCCGCGATCGCATCGATCGCGTCGCCGGCCTATGCGATGCAGTACCTTTCGATCGCCGAAGCGCAGAAGCAGGCGTTTCCGTCGGCGACCAGTTTTTCGGAGGTGCAGGCGGGCCGGGTCTGGAAGGCGGAAGCCGGCGGCCGCGCGATCGGGTTCTTCATTTTCGACCGGGTGGTCGGAAAGCATCTCTTGATCGATTATGCCGTCGCGCTGACGCCCGCAGGGGCCGTGCACAGCGTCGAGATTCTGCAATATCGGGAATCGTATGGCGGCGAGATCCGGAGCGCCAGCTGGCTGGCGCAATTCGTCGGCAAGACCAGCAGCAGCGCGCTGAAGATCAACGGCGATATTCGCAACATTGCTGGTGCTACGCTGTCGTCCACCCACGTCACCGAAGGCGTCAAACGGGTATTGTCGGCATATGGCAATCGATTGCGATAAAATCCGTCGCGCCAGGCCGCTGCTTGGCACGTTCGTGGAAATCCAGGCGTCAGGCGCCAGCAAGGCCGATCTGAATGCGGGCATCGATGCCGCGTTCGACGCGGTCGCAAAAGTGCATCGCTTGATGAGCTTTCACGAGCCGGACAGCGATGTCAGCCGGCTCAACCGGTTGGCTTCCGTTCATCCCGTGAGTGTCGACCCCTGGACCTACGAGGTTTTGCGGATAGCGGTGGAGCTCAACTTCCGCTCGCGCGGCGCGTTCGACATCACCATTGCTCCGATTCTCCAGGTGCTTGGCTTGCTTCCGGGATCGGGCGAAGGATCGCGGGACGTCCCGCAAGCACGGAGCGCGAACCAGGTCGAACTGCTGGGCGACAAAATGGTGCGCTTTGCCGCTCCCGGGATCAGGATCGATCTCGGCGGTATCGCCAAGGGTTTTGCGGTCGATCGCGCGCTGGACGCCTTGCGCGGCTTCGGCGTCGTCAACGGCCTGGTCAATGCCGGCGGCGACCTTGCGGCATTCGGGCCGGAGCCTCAAACGGTCTCCATTCGCAACCCGCTCGATCCGCAAAGTTTTGTGTGCGACATCAGCATCGAGAACCAGGCGCTGGCGTCATCGGCGCGCCGGTTCGATCCATTTCAATCGGACGAGACGATGAATTCGGCGATCATCGATCCGGTGACGCAGCAGCCCTCCTGCTCGATTCAGGGAACGACCGTGCGCGCGCCATCTTGCGTCATCGCCGATGCGCTGACAAAAGTCGTGATGATTGCCGGCACCTCCGCGGCCGATTTGCTTGAGCACTATCGCGCCGGCGCGCTATTGGTTCTGGCGGACGGCGACATCCAGATTTCCTCCGACCTCAAAGACCAGGTTTCCCTTGCGGCTTAATCCTCGATTTCGCTACGGCATTTACGCCGCAGTCGCGGTGCTTTTTTTGTCAGGTATCGGCTGGTTTGCGGCCGATTGGCAGAAGGAGGGCGCTAACGGCGAGACCTGGCAGCAGGTCGCGGTCTACCTGTTGATGCTGCACGGCGGCGGCGCCATGGTGACGCTGCTGCTACTCGGCGCCCTCATTCCCGTTCATGTGCTGCGCGCATGGCGGCGCGGCAACAATCTCGTGATGGGGTCGGTGATGGTCGCGCTGAACGCGATCCTGATTGCGACGGCGTTCGGTCTTTATTATCTGGGATCCGAATCCGTGCGGCCCTGGATGAGCTGGGTGCATCTGGGCTTCGGGGTCTTGTTGCCGGGCCTGCTGGCGCTGCACATTGTTCTGGGCCGGCGCCAGCGGGCACAAGCGCTCGCGCGCCCGTCCTAACCCTCCGCCACCGCATCGGCCCAGGGCTGGAACGGTTCGGTGGCGCCGCTGTTGGCCTCGCCGTCGCGTAGCACCACGCTCGGGCAGGCGAACTTCATCGGCGCGGTCTGCACGCGGGCTTCCTCGTAATCGAACCGGGCGCGCAAGGCTTCCCGCGCCGGCGCCGGTAGCCGGACGTCGCCGATCACGATCGCGCCTTCGCTGGCGTCGATGCGCGGCTGATGGATCGCGGCGTCGAGGTCCATGCCGTAGTCCATCACGAAGGACAGGAGTTGCGTCACCGCCGGCAGGATGCGCCGGCCGCCGGACGCGCCGACAGCGACGCGACGGCCGTCTGCGGCCTGCGCCAGCACCGGCGTGTAATTGGTCAGGCAGCGTTTGCCGGGCGCCAGCGAATTCGGCGTGCCCGGGGTCGGATCGAACCACATGATGCCGTTGTTCATGGGGATGCCGGATTGCGGCAGCACGTATTTGGAGCCGAACAGCGACAGCAGGGTTTGCGTCACCGCCGCCATGTTGCCGTCGCGATCGACCACCGAGAAATGCGTGGTGCAGGCCGGCGCCAGCGCCTCGGCGCCGAGCGCACGGCGGCCGTCGGCGTCGCCCATGTCCTTCAGGCGTTCGCGATAGGCGGTTTGCAGCGCCAGCGCATAAGCGGTGTAAGCCGCGGCGTCCGGTCCGCTTGGTACCGGCTGCAGGTTTTGCTGCAGCAAGCGCAGCGTATGCGCGAGCGTCGGTCCGCAGGTCAGCTCCGGTGTCGCGTAGACCTTGCCGCCGCGATAGGGGACGACCAGCGGCTCGCGGCCATGGGCGCGGAAGGCGGCAAGGTCTTCGACCGACAGCGCGCCGCCGCCGGCCTGGACGTCGGCGGAGATGCTGCGCGCCAGGTCGCCCTCGTAGAAATCGCGCGGGCCTTGTGCGGCGAGATGCGCCATCGTGACTTTCAATTTTTCCTGCGGCAGGCGCACCTCGGATTTGATGCCCCATTTCGCATCCGGCGGCAGCCCGTCGTGAAGATAGGCGGCGGCACTGGCGGGATAGCGCCTGAGATCGGCGGCGGAGCCGGCAATCATCAGCGTGGTCCACCAATCCACCAGCAGGCCTTCACCGGCCAGACCGACGCTCGGGCTCACCAATTCCTTCCAGGACAGTTTGGCGTGGCGGCGGTGCGCTTCCTCCATGCCGGCGACCACGCCGGGCACCGCGATCGAACCGGGGCCGTGAAGATTGCGGTCGTCCTTGACGCGCGGCCACGGGAACAGGTCGGAGGCCGCACCCTCGCCGGTCAGCGGATAGTCCGCGGTGCGCAGGCTGTTCGGCGCGCGCATGCCGTAGTCGATCACCTCGTAGCGGTCCTCGCGCGCGCGGTAGAGCACCATCGCGCCGCCGCCGCCGGCGCCGCTCATCCAGGGCTCCAGCACGCCGAGCGCGAACGTGGTCGCGATCACGGCGTCGACGCAGTCGCCGCCGGCCGCCAGCACCGCGGCGCCGACTTCGGCGGCCTTGCGCGATTGCGCGGCGACGATGCCGCCCTTGGAGGTCACCGCCGGTTTGCGGATCTGCTGGGCGTTGGAGAACAGGTCGTTCATGGCACGGGCTTTCACTGGCTTGAGCTGGCGCCGCGAAAATTAGGGAATGGATGCAGCCTCGTAAAGCCATTCGATGCGCCGTGGCCTGATCGTCGCCACGGAAGCTTCTGCCAACCAAATCGTGACCGCATTGCCCGAAACGCCCGGATATAAGCTCGAACCAAGACATTTTTGGGAGCCGTGCTTGACCCAGGACGCTTTCATCCATCTGCCTGACCTTCGCGACCGCGTGACGCCGCCGGAGCAATCATTGCTGCGCCTCACGCCGGAGATGTTCGCGATGTGGGAAAAACGCGCCCGCGCCGCGGGATTGCCGGCGAATTGGCGGTTGTCGGATGAAATCATCGAAGCGTCGCGGCTTGCACTGCTCGGCAACCACGGCAATACCGACGACCTCTGGATCTACTCCTACGGATCGCTGATGTGGGACCCCGGTTTCCACTTTACCGAAGTCAGGCTGGCCGACCTCGACGGCTATCAGCGCCGGTTCACCCTGAAGATCGATCTCGGCCGCGGCTCGCGCGAGCATCCGGCGCTGATGCTGTCGCTCGAGCAGCAGGCCGGGTGCTGCCGCGGATTGGCGTTCCGGATCGCCGCCGGCTCGGTGCAGGCGGAGTTGGCGATCCTGTGGCGGCGCGAGATGCTGCGCGGCGGTTATGCGCCGGCGCTGGTGCCGATGGCGACGCCGCAGGGGCCGATCACCGCACTCGCCTTTGTCTCGAACCTTGCGCATCCAAGCTACGTCGGCGAGCTGCCGCTCGGCGAGACCGCGGCGATCATTGCCAGCGGCAAGGGCATCTTGGGCACCAACCGCGAATACCTCGCGCAACTGGCAACGCAGCTGCGGACGCTCGAGATCGAAGACCCGTATGTCGAGGAGTTGTATGGGCAGGTCAGTGAGGGCGTGGGCGCCGCGCCTTGAGGCCCGGGCTTATGGGCTTCCCGGGTCGCGCTTGGGTCAAGTTTGGTTGCAGCGCAGTGTCGGTTGGAAATTGGGTCGGAAATTGCCGCCCCGTCAGATCCCGAAAGCCCAGACCGCAATGATGGTGCCGAGCACCGCCAGGCCGGAAATCGTCCAGCCGGTCGCGTAGACCGCATCATCGGTCTCGGGCCTGTCCACCATGGTATCGTGCCAGTGGGTCATAACCGCCTCCTGGGGGTCTACCTCTGTTAGGTAGGTCTCAGCCCCCGGCCAAAGGTTCAAACCTATCCGGTGTGATAATCGCGGCGGTGCCCGGCGGGTTCCATGCCGGGCTGGTTATTTCGTCGGGAAAAGCGAAAGCGTGGGCTACGTCGGAAGCCCGAATATGGCGGCGCAACAATCCTGCGCCGCCCTCACGCTACTCCGCCGAGATAGAGCCGCTTGACGATGTCGTTGCCCTTCAATTCGTCGACCGAAGCGGCCGCGACGACGATTTCGCCATGGACGATGATGTAGCCGCGATCGGCGATGCGGATCGCCTGGTTGAAGTTTTGCTCGGCCATCAGCACGGTCAGGCCGATATGCCGGTTGAGCTCGCCGATCTTGGTGATGGTCTGCGACACCAGCAGCGGTGACAGGCCGACCGACGGCTCATCGATCAGCAACAGCCGTGGCGACGACATCAGCGCACGCGCGATGGCGAGCATTTGCTGTTGCCCGCCTGACATGGTGCCGGCGAGCTGGCTCTGCCGGTCCTTGAGCGCCGGAAACGTCTCGTAGGCGAGCGCTAAGGTTGCGATCGATGTCGCGGCGGGCGGCCTTGCGGAAGGCGCCGAGCATCAGGTTTTCCAGCACGGTCAGTTTTGGAAACAACCGCCGTCCCTCGGGCACCATCGCCACGCCGAGATCGACGATCGCTTCGGGCGACAGTTTTGTCAGATCGTGCGCGTTGCCGTCGATCGTCAGGGTTATGCTGCCGCGCCCCGGCTGGACCAGGCCCGCGATGCACTTCATCAGCGTGCTCTTGCCGTTGCCGTTGGTGCCGAGCAGCGCGACGGTCTCGCCGGCCTCGACATGGAGCGTGACGCCGCGCAGCGCCTTGACGGCGCCGTAACCCGCATCGAGGTCGCTGACGGCGAGGCTAAGTGCCAAGATAGGCCTCCTGCACCCGCTGGTTGGCCATCACCTCGGCCGGCGCGCCGATCGCAATGATCTTGCCGGCGTCGAGACACATCACGCGCTCCGAAAAGCGCATCACCGCCTGCATGATGTGCTCGATCATGATGATGGTGATGTCCTTCGCCGGCAAGTTTGATCAGGAGATCGAGCACCTCATCGACTTCCGAAGTCGGAAAGGCCGGCCATGGCCTCGTCGGAAATCAAGAGCTTCGGATGCGTCGCCATCGCGCGGGCGAGCTCCATCTTGCGCAATTCGACCTGGCTGAGCCCGGTGGTCGGCAGGTCGGCCTTGGACGCGAGGCCGGTCTGCGCCAGGATCGACATCACGGTGTCGCGCCGGTGCGCGGCCGGGACGAAGCCGCCGGCCACCGTCGCGAAATCGAGCGCCACCATCAGGTTTTCGACCACCGTCATGCTCTTGAACGGCCGCGGGATCTGAAAACTGCGCGCGATGCCGCGGCGGGTGCGCATATGCGGCGGCAGCTGCGTGACGTCCTCGCCGCGGAACACCACGGTGCCGGGCTCGGTGCGGAACGCGCCGGAGATGCAGTTGATCAGCGTCGTCTTGCCCGAGCCGTTCGGGCCGATCAGGCCAAGCCGCTCGCCGGCGCGAATATCGACGCTGACATTGTCCAGCGCGGTGAAGCCGCCGAAGCGCTTGGTGAGTGCGCCGATCCGCAGCAAGGGCAGATCGGGTTCGGCAGGACGTCATGCTTCGCCTCCCGCGCGCTTGCGGACCAGCCTTGCGGACCAGGCCGATCAGGCCCTCCGGCGCCACCACCACGAACAGCACCAGCATGATGCCGAGCACCAGCACGTTCACTTCCGACGAGATCGTGACGGTCAGCAGCTGCTGCGTCGTGCCGAGCAGGATGGCGCCGATCACCGGGCCGGCCCAATGCGCGGTGCCGCCGATCAGCGACATCGCAAGCACCGAGACCGAGTAATTGAGATTGAAGGCGGACGACGGGTCCGCGTATTGCAGGTACATGGCGGCGGGCGCACCGGCGGCGCACATCAGCGCGCCCGAGATCACGCAGGCCATCACCTTCAGCCGCAGGGTCGGCACGCCCGTGCATTCGGCGGCCAGTTCGTCGTCCTTGAGCGCCTGCAGGCCGCGGCCGATCCATGAGCTCTGGATGTAGCGCGCGATCGCAATCGCGAGCACCACCAGCAGCGCCTGGACGAAGAACAGCATCTGCACATAGGTCTCGAACGGCGGCATCACCGGCGGCCGCTGCATCTGGATGCCGGCCGCGCCGCCGACGAAGCGCCAGTTCGTCACCGAGGTCTCGATCACGATCGTCAGCGCAATCGTTGCGATCGAGAAGAAGATGCCCTGCATGCGCAAGGTCAAAAGGCCGACCGCGAAGCCGAGCAGGGCGCCGACCACGGCGGCGGCGGCGATCTGCACGGCAAGCGGCGCGCCGGTCGCCTTGAACAGGAACACGGCGGTGTAGACGCCGACGCCGAAAAACGCGCTGGTGCCGAAATTGACGTAACCGGCATAGCCGCCGAGGATGCTCCAGGCCACCGCGAGCACGACGAATTGCAGGATCACATAGCCGGCAAAGAACGGATATTCGTTGCGGACGAGCTGTGTCATCAGCAAGACGGCGACGAGAAAGACGGCGGCCCCGATCCAGAAAGCGGTGCTGTTGCGGCTCATGATCAGCCTGCCGAACAGGCCCTGCGGCCGGACCGCGAGAACGCCGAGCAGCATCGCGAACGAAATCGCCGGCGCCCAGGAGGCGCCGAACATCGTCAGCACGATGGTTTCGGCGACGCCGAGGATGATGGCCGCGATCAGCGTGCCGGTCATGCTGCCGAGCCCGGCCATGACGACGACGCAGAAGGTCCGCCCGATATAGGCGCGGTCGAGCGTCGGCTCGACCGGCGCCACGATAATCAGCAGGGCGCCGGCGATCCCGAGCACGGCGGTGGCAATGCCGAACGCCCATTGCTTGATCTTGACCGGGTTGGCGCCCATCAGCCGCAGCGCCTCCTGGTCCTGCGCGACGGCACGGATCGCGCGTCCCATGAAGGTTTTGCGACAGATACAGCGACAGCAGGATCGTCAGCGCCGCGGCAACCGCGAACGCGACCACCAGCCGGAGCGGGATCCGCATATCGCCGATCCGCCAGGCCTTGCCGATATAGGATGCGCGTGACCGAGCGCTGGTCGACGCCGAATTGCAGGATGATCAGCACTTCGATGATGAAGGCGATGCCGAAGAAGAACGCGATGCCGCGCACGCCGGCATCGCTGCCGCGCTTTTCGAAGGTCTCGTAATACAGCCGGTAGGCGACAAGACCGAACACGAACAAGCAGCGGCGTGATCAACAGCCCCGCCAGCAGCGGGTCGATGTCAAAGCTGTCGTTGAGGAAGAACACGCCATAGGACGCCATCACCAGAAACGCCGGATGCGCGACGTGGGGAACGTCGAGCAGGCCGAACGAGACCGACAGCCCGAGGCTGACGGCCGCATAGAAGCAGCCGAGCAGCACGCCGATCACCACCGCATCGAGCAGCAGGTCCATTGAAAACAATTGAGGTCCCCCCTGACCCGTTTCCGGGCCGCCGCTTCCCGGCAGCGGATATCTCATCCCATGATCGGGGCGCATTTGCCCCGATCCCGGCCAGCCGCGCCATGTCCGGAGAAAAGCCGCGAGGCTTACTTCCGGGCGGCCTCGAACGGCTGATGAGTTCGCCGGACTTCAGCCGTCCGGGAACAGGATCACCTGTTTGCCCGGACTTGCGGAACTGCTCGATGTTCTTGTCCACGACGCCGCGGAACTGCGCCATCAGCGTCGCGGTTTCCTTGCGCTCGCCGTCCGCCGAAAACGCGATCGGACCGACGATGGTCTTGATCTCGTTCTCGTGCAGGTATTTTGCGATGGCCTTCTGGTCGAGCGACCCCGTCGCCTTGATGGCCTGCTCGACGAGTTGACCCGTGGCGTAGCCGAACGGCGCCAGATAGTAGCCGAGCGGATCGACCTTGGCTTCCACGGCACGCTTCGTGTAGGTCGTCGAAGAACGCCTTGGTGCCGTCGAAATACATGCTCGGTTCCGGCAGCCAGGTGTTGTAGTTGACGACGCCGTTGAGCAGCGAACCCAGATTCTCCATCACGGCCGCGAATTGCAGGCCGACCATGCCGCCGCCGAAAATCTTGACGTTGTCGGCGATCCCGATCTCGTTGACGGCGCGCAGGATGCCGGCCGAATCCGGCGGATAGGACGCGACATAGACGATGTCGGGCTTGGTGGCGTTGAGCGCGCGGATGATGCCGGAGAATTCCACGGTGTTCGGCGGATAGGCCTGGTCGAAGACGACCGACATGTTGCGCTTCTTGGCGACCGTCCCGCGCGGTCACCGCCAGATTCTGCGCGAATTCCTGGTCCGCAGCGAGCAGCGCCATGGTCTTGCCGCCGGCCTTCTGGCCGAGATCGAGGAACGCCGCCGCCCAGCTGTCGGCCGGTCCCCACGGCGCGTTGTTGAACCACATGTCGTGGCCGACCTTGCTGTTCACCTGGAACGAGAAGTTTCCGATCAGCAACATGCCGCGCTGCTTGACCAGCGGCATGATCGGCGCCGTCGGCACCGTCGCGTAGGGCGCGAACAGCAGATCGACCTTGTCGACGTCCAGCAACTTGGAGTAGATCGCCGGGGTTTCGGACGCGCTCGACTTGTCGTCATAGACGACCAGTTCGACCTTGCGGCCGAGCAGGCCACCCTTGGCGTTGACATCGTCGCGCCAGATCTCGATGCCGAGCAGCGAAGCCTTGCCGCCGCCGGCAAGGCCGCCGGTTTGCGCCATGCGACATGCCGATCTTGATCGGCGGCTGCTGCGCGGCCACGCCCGAGGTCCGCCCGACCACGGCGGCGGCGATCGTTCCGCCGAGAAACGTCCTGCGTTTCATTGATCCTCCCCAATTCTGTTCGAATTTTGTTGTCTCAAGTATGTTTCGCTGTCTGCCCGCGTTCGGATTCTTTGCTCCGATTGTCGCGGCAGATCAGTGTCGTGACGAAAGCACGAGCCCGGCGTCACAAGCCACAATAAGTCGCTGATACGGGCCCTGCGGCCGTTAACGTTCTTGCGCCGATCACTTGCGCCGTGACGCTGGCAGGACAGCGGTCAAGTCGCCGCCACGGCGATTGCTCGCCGCTGCCTGCCGGCTTCAGGATCGCGGCCGGATCGGCGCCGACGCGGCCGCTGACCTTGTCGGCCGCGCCTTCGCGCGACAGCCGCATGTCGAAGCGGATGCTCGGCAGTCCCTTGATCGGGCAACCGGGATCGTTCGGGTCGATGTCGACGGCAAGGTCGTCCGACGAGCCGAACACGACGTCGTCGGCCAGATGCGGATCGTCGCGCAGGTAGAGCGCGGTCACCAGCTCGCGATAGCCGGGCGCGCCGACCAGGAAGTGAATATGGGCCGGCCGCATGCCGTGCCGCGCCTGCGCCCGGACCATGCCGCCGACGGGGCCATCCATCGGGATCGAGTATCCGATCGGCTTGACGGTGCGCAGCAGATAGACGCCGTCGGCGTCCGTGGTGAATACGCCGCGATAATCGACCGCGGTGGCGCTTTCCTGGATGTCGTAGAGCCCGTCGGCGCCGGTCTGCCAGATCGAAACGGTGGCGTTGGCGAGCGGCTTGCCGTTGACGTCGGTGACACGGCCGTAGAGCGACGCACTCGCTGCCGGGCTTCACGGTGCCGGCGATCTGGCTGCCGGGCGGCAGTGTTCGGCGTGGTCTCTCGGTAGAACGGGCCGAGCAGGCTGGTATGGGTGCCTTCCTCGACGGCGGTGTTGTCGTGCAGGCCGTTGACGAGCGCCGACAGGCCGAGCGTATCCGATAGCAGGATGAATTCCTGCCGCTCCGGCGTACACATCTTGCCGACCGTGGTCATGAATTCGATGCCCTTGATCCATTCCGCCGGCGTCAGGTTCACGTCGCGGGCGAAGGCGTGCAGGTGCTTCACCGCCGACGCCATCACCTCCCGCATCGCGCAGGTCCGGTGTCGTCGCCATCTGCTCCAGCACGGCGTCCGTAATGGTGTCCGGCGTCAGCTCTTGCATGCGTTCCTCCTTTGACATCACGGCTTTGACCGCTTTGCCGGTAACCTACCGCGCTGCGGGCGCGGCGGCTAGTTGGGGATTGCCCTGGCCCACCAAGGGAACGGATCCGGTCCGTCTTCGCTTTCGCTTCGCTCCAGCTACGCCGGCCACGCTTCACCGTGGCGGTCTTTGCGTGGCTGCGCCACACGTAGCCCGCCAAGGCGAAGCGTGGCCCGGATCCTGCTTTGACAGGGTGGTCGCTAACCTGATCCATTTCCGACCGCTCTGGGCTTCTGCGACGGCAGGGGCATCGAGAGGGAATTAAGCATTCAGCACCAGCGAGGAGCCGAACCGATGAAAGAGCGGGAACTTCGAGATCTGATTGCAGATGTCAAGACCGGCCGGTTGTCGCGGCGGGCCTTTGTCCAGAAGATGATCGCCGTCGGCCTGACGGCGCCGATGGCCGGCATGATGCTGAGCCATTCCGGGGTGGCGATGGCCGCAGACCCCGATCCCGTACAAGCCGACCAAGGCCGGCGGCGGCGGCCCTCTCAAACTTTTGTATTGGCAGGCGGTGACCCTGCTCAACCCGCATTTCGCCGTCGGCACCAAGGACCAGGACGGCTCCCGGATCTTCTACGAGCCGCTGGCCGGATGGGACAGTGACGGCAATCTGGTTCCGGTCCTGGCCGCCGAAATTCCGAGCAAGGAAAATGACGGCCTCGCCGAAGACGGCCTCTCGGTGGTCTGGAAACTGAAGAAGGGCGTCAAATGGCATGACGGCATGCCGTTCACGGCGGACGATGTCGTGTTCAACTGGGAATATGCGCGAACGCCCGAGACCGCGGCGGTCATCGATCGCCAGCTACAAGGATATCAAGGTCGAGAAGATCGACGACTTTCACCGTTCGCGTGAACTTCGCAAAGCCGACGCCGTTCTGGGCCGATGCCTTTGTCGGCACCTACGGCATGATCATCCCGAAACATCTGTTTGCGGACTACATCGGCGGCAAGTCGCGCGACGCGCCGACCAACTTGAAGCCGGTGGGCACCGGCCCTTATCTGTTCGTCGATTTCAAGCCGGGCGACACCGTCACGCGCCAAGCTCAATCCCGACTACCACGTCCCCAACCGGCCGCTATTTCGACACGCTGGAGGTCAAGGGCGGCGGCGACGCGGTGTCGGCCGCGCGCGCGGTGCTGCAGACCGGCGAATATGATTACGCCTGGAACATGCAGGTCGAAGACGAAATCCTGCCCAAGCTCGAGAGCGGCGGCAAGGGCAAGGTCAGCATCGTCGCGACCGGCAATGTCGAGTTCATCATGCTCAACGCGACCGATCCGGCGGTCGAGGTTGACGGCGAACGCGCGAGCCTCAAGACCAAACATCCGCTGTTCAGCGACCCGGCGGTGCGCCAGGCCATCAACCTGTTGATCGATCGCGGCTCGATCGAGAAATTCATCTACGGCCGCACCGCCATCGCCACGGCCAACTTCCTGAACAACCCGGAACGCTTCCGGTCGAAGAACACCAAATTCGAATTCAACATCGAGAAGGCCAACCAGGTTCTCGAGGCCGCCGGCTGGAAAAAGGGCGCCGACGGCATTCGCGCCAAGGACGGCAAGTCGCTGAAATTCGTGTTCCAGACCTCGATCAACGCGCCGCGGCAGAAGACCCAGGCCATCATCAAGCAGGCGTGCCAGAAGGCGGGCATCGACATCGAGCTCAAGTCGGTCGTGGCATCGGTGTTCTTCTCGTCCGACACCGCCAACCCCGATACCTACCCGCATTTCTACTGCGACGCGCAGATGTACACCACCACCATGACGCAGCCTGATCCGCAGTTCTTCATGAACCAGTGCGTGTCGTGGGAAGCGGCGACCAAGGACAACAAGTGGCAGGGGCGCAATATCTCGCGCTGGCAAAACAAGGAGTATGACGAGCTCTATCACTCAGGCCGAACAGGAGCTCGACCCGGTGAAGCGGGCGGCGATGTATCATCAAGCTCAACGACCTGGTCGGTCGGCGACAATTATATCCTGCCCGTCGTCTACCGGCCGAGGGTCACGGCCTTGAACGGCAATCTGGTCGCGCATCTCAGCGGCTGGGACAACGACCTGTAGCAGATCGCGAGCTGGTATCGGGAGGCGTGAGGTCGGATATGAGACTTGCGATGCGAAGAACCTGAACGCGGCGGCGGCGGGACGACGATGGGAAAATACATTCTCAGGCGCCTGATCATCGCTCTTCCCAGCCTGCTCGGCATCAGCCTCATTCTTTTTGTGCTGCTGGCGCTGGCGCCGGGCGATCCGTTCGGCGAACTCGCCACCAACGCCAATATTCCGCCCGAGGTCCGGGCGGCGCTGCGGGTGAAATTCGGGATCGACGATCCGATTTTCGTTCGCTACCTGCACTGGCTGGTCGCGATGCTGCACGGCGACTGGGGCTTTTCGTTCGCAAGCCGCATCAACGTCGACAAGTTGATCCTGCAGCGCGTCCCGACGACGCTGTTCGTGGTCGGCTCGTCGCAGATTCTGGCGTTGGCGATCGCGCTGCCGGTCGGCGTCTATGCCGCGATGCGGCCCTATTCGATCTTCGACCAGATCGCCAACACGTTTGCCTTTGTCGGCTTTTCGCTGCCGACATTCTTCACCGGGCTGCTGCTGATCCTGATCTTCAGCGTCAATCTCGGCTGGCTGCCGTTCGTCTATCGCGTCGATATCGCCGCCACCGGCTGGCACTGGTATTGGGAGATATTTCAAGCAGGCCATCATGCCGGTCGCGGTGCTCGGCCTGTTTCAGGCCGCATCCTATACGCGCTACGTGCGCTCGGCGGTGCTCGACGTCATCCGCCTCGACTATGTCACGACCGCGCGCTCGAAGGGCATTGGCGAAGGCAAGGTCATGATCAAGCACGTGGTCCGCAACGCGCTGATTCCCGTGGTGACGCTGGTCGCGCTGCAGATGCCCGCGGTGTTCGGCGGCGCCATCGTCACCGAGCAGATCTTCCGCATCCCGGGTATCGGCTCGCTGCTGATCACGGCGATCCTCGCCAATGACACGCCCGTCATCATGGCGGTGACGTTCGTGTTCGCCTGTCTCGTCGTCGTCTTCAACCTCTTGGCCGATATCATCTATGGCTGGCTTGACCCACGCATCTCCTACCGCTGACGTCGGCCGTTCCGCTCGAGGGGCGCCGCGCGCCGCATTTCGCCCGGCTTCGAGGCGTGGCGAAAGTTTCGCCGCCATCGCATGGCCGTCGCCAGCGTGGTGATCCTGGCGCTGCTGACGTCGGCCGTCGTGCTCGGGCCGCTGCTCTGGCGCGTGCCGATCAACGAAATCGATTTCACCGCGCGGCTCAGCCTCGCCCTCGTGGCAGCATCCGTTCGGCACCGACGATCTCGGCCAGGACCTGCTGGCGCGCATGCTGTATGGCGGACGCATTTCGCTGGCGGTCGGTTTCGCGGCGATGGCGGTCGCCATCGATCGCCGGCACCGCTGATCGGCGCGATATCGGGCATCTCCCGCGGCAGCGTCGACGCCGTGCTGATGTGGATCACCGACCTGTTCCTGGCGCTGCCGCAATTGCCGCTGCTGTTGCTGGTGATCTATCTGTTCCGGGATTTCCTCAAGAACTGGGTCGGCCCGGAAGGCGGCGTCTTCATCCTGATCGTGCTGGTGATCGGCGCCTTTCGCTGGATGCCGGTGGCGCGGCTGGTGCGGGCGCAGTTCCTGTCGTTGCGCGAGAAGGAATTCGTCGAAGCGGCGCGCGCGCTCGGCGCCACGACGCCGCGGCTGGTGATCCGGCATATCCTGCCGAATTCGCTCGGCCCGGTGATCGTGGCCGGCACCATCGATGTCGCGGCGGCGATCATCGCGGAATCGACGCTGTCGTTCCTCGGCCTCGGCTTTCCGCCGGACATTCCGACCTGGGGCCGGCTCTTGTTCGACGCCAAGGATTATCTGGACATTGCGCCGCATTGGGCGCTGTTCGCCGGCGCCGCGATTTTCCTGACCGTGCTGGCCATCAATTTCATCGGCGACGGATTGCGCGATGCGCTCGATCCCAGGAAGGTCATGTGATGTTGCGCGGAGCGCTGCGATCGAGCCTCGACGCGAACCCGACCGGCGGAGCCTCCGCTGCTGGATATCAGGGGACTCAAGACCTACTTCACGACCGATGACGGCATCGTGCAGGCGGTCGATGGCGTCGATCTCACCGTCGGGCGCGGCGAGACCGTCTGCGTCGTCGGCGAGTCCGGCTGCGGCAAGACCGTCACCGCGCTGTCCGTCCTGAAGCTGATCGCGATGCCGCCCGGGCGCATCGTCGGCGGACAGATCCTGTGGCAAGGCCGCGATATCGTTCCGCTGCCGGCGGACGAGATGAACCAAATTCGCGCCCGGGAAATCGCGATCGTGTTCCAGGAGCCGATGACCTCGCTCAATCCGGTCTACACCATCGGCGATCAGATCGGCGAGGTGATCGCGCTGCACGAGGGATTGGGCCGCCGCGCCGTGCTGGAGCGAACCATCGACATGCTGGCGCTGGTGCAGATCCCGAATCCGAAGCGGCGCGTCAACGACTATCCGCATCAGTTTTCCGGCGGCATGCGGCAGCGCGTGATGATCGCGATGGCGCTGTCGTGCCATCCAAAGCTGCTGATCGCGGACGAACCGACGACGGCGCTCGATGTCACGATCCAGGCGCAGATCCTCGATCTGCTGCAGGACATGAAATCCCGCTTCGGCATGTCGATCATGCTGATCACCCACGCCATGGGTGTCGTCGCCGAGGTCGCGCAGCGCGTCGTGGTGATGTATGCGGGCAAGGTGGTGGAGGAGGCGTCCGGTCGAGCGAGTTGTTCGCCAATCCCCGCCATCCCTATACGCAAGGTCTGATCCGCTCGATCCCGCGCATCGATCTGGCGGCCGTGCACAACACCCGCCTGCAGACGATCGCCGGCATCGTGCCCGAAGCTGATCAATCCGCCGGCCGGCTGCCGCTTCGCGGCGCGCTGCAGCCTTGCGACGGATGAATGCAGGCAGGCGCAACCGGCCTTGCGCGAGATCGAGCCGGGTCACAAGGTTGCCTGTATCCATGCCGAAGAGACGGTCGTGCACATGAGCGAGCCGTTGCTCAGCGTCCGGAACCTGACCAAGGAATTTCCGCTCAAGGGCGGCCTGTTCGGCCGGCCAGGCCGGCAGCGTCCATGCGGTCGACGGCGTCGATTTCGACATCGACCGCGGCGAAACCCTCGGGCTGGTCGGAGAATCCGGCTGCGGCAAATCGACCACCGGGCGCTGCGTGCTTCGCCTGATCGAGCCGACCTCGGGCGAGATCGATTTCGAAGGCAGGAATGTCCGATCGTTGGAGGCCAGCGAGCTTCGCGCCCTGCGCCGCGACATCCAGATCATCTTCCAGGACCCTTATGCGTCGCTCAATCCGCGCATGAATGTCGGCGCGATCGTCGGCGAAGCCCTGATCATTCACAAGCTGACGAAGACCAGACGGCAGTTCGAAGAGCGTGTGGTGAATCTGCTCGAGATCGTCGGCCTGCAGGCCGATCACATGGGCCGTTATCCGAACGAGTTCTCCGGCGGCCAGCGCCAGCGCATCGGCATTGCGCGCGCGCTCGCCGTCGAGCCCAAGCTGATCATCTGCGACGAGCCGGTGTCGGCGCTGGACGTGTCGATCCAGGCCCAGGTCATCAATCTGCTGGAGGACCTGCAGCAGAAGTTCGGGCTGGCCTATCTCTTCATCGCCCACGATCTGTCGGTGGTCGAGCATATCAGCAGGCGCGTCGCGGTGATGTATCTCGGCCGCATCGTCGAGACCGCGCCCGCGCGCGAGCTCTATACCTCGCCGCTGCACCCCTATACCGAAGCGCTGTTGTCGGCGGTCCCGATTCCGGATCCGAAGGTGAAGCGCCAGCGCATCCGCGTTGCAGGGCGAGATGCCGAGTCCCGATTCATCCGCCGATCCGGCTGTCATTTTCACACCAGGTGCCCGATCGCGCAGTTTCCGCTATGCAGCAGCGAGACGCCGGCGCTCAAGCAAAGCTCCGACGGGCATTGGGTCGCCTGCCATTTGAGGTGAAGGTCGCGGCTCATCCCGTCGTCGCTCGCTGCGCTCAGGCTGCGCCTCAAAACCTTTTCAGCGGCTGAAGCTCGATATCAGCGGAGGCTCGGTCGAGCCGGCGGCGAGCGAGCGTTGTACCATCACGGTGTCGGCCCAGCGGCCGTAGCGGTAGGCGACGCCCGGAAGCAGTCCGACCCTTTGAAAGCCGAACTTTTCATGAATGGCGAGCGAGGCCGTGTTGTCGGCATCGATGTAGCCGATCATTTGTCGAAAACCGGTCGCCGCGCAGGCATCGATCAGTTCCTGCATCAGCAGCCGTCCGACGCCGCGGCCGAGATGCTCGCGGTGGATATAGATCGAGTGCTTGACCGTGTAGCGGTAGGCCGGGCGCTTGCGAAACAGCACGACATAGGCATAGCCCACGCACTTCGCCGCCACAGGTCGCCACCAGATGCGGCAAACGGTGACTGCGCAGGTTTTTGCGCCGGTCGCGCAGATCGTCCGGCTCCGGCGTGCCGCTGTCGTCGACGCTCTCCTCGATGCCGCGGCGGATATGGTGGCGGTAGATCGTTAGCATCGCCTCGACATCGCTGTCGCGCGAGGGGCGAACGAGCACCGGGCGTTCGTTCGCCGCAACTGGTCCTGTCGCGTTCCATCGGCCGGTTCATTCGCAGACCACGTAGGTGTGCAGTCGGATGCGCCCCGACGCATCGACTTCCCGGTAGACCCCCTGGATCTCGACATCGAAGCCGGGAAAGGTGTTGAAGCAGGTTTCGAACATCTTGAGGTAATCGATCATGGGCTGCGCCCGCTCGGTCAGCCGCTCGCCCGGTACGATGGTCGCGATGCCGGGCGGATAGACCACGAACGGCGTCGTGGCGATGCGGCCGGCGATCGGCGTCGATCGGCAGATAGTCGACGTCGTTGCGCACCAGATAGCGCGCCGCATCGCGCGGCGACATCGCGATGTCGGGCAGATGTTCGGCCGAGGAATTGCTTCGCCTGCAGGGCGCTGACGTCGGCGTCGCGGAAGAAACGATGCATGTCGGCGCAGAGATCGCGCAGCCGCACGCCGGCATAGCGCGCCGACCGGCGCTGGCAGAATTCGGGAATCACCTCTTCCAGCAGCCGCATTGTCGTCGTGCAGCTTCTTGAAGGCGACGAGGCCGCTGATCAGGGTGCCGGCCTTGCTGGCCTCGACGCCGGGGGTGAGCAGAAACAGCAGCGAGTTGAGGTCGTTCTTTTCCGCCACGATGCGGTTTTCGCGCAGATACTGCGCCACGATGGGCGCGGGAATGCCGTGCTCGGCATAGCCGCCGGTCGCATGGTCGAAGCCCGGGCGTCAGCACCGTCAGCTTGTTGGGGTCGGTCATGGCAAAGCCCGGCGGTCAGATCCGGGAAGCCGTGCCAGACGGCGTCCGGGGCGAGCTGCCAGTAGGACGGGTTGGTGGCGAGCAGATCGGTGCTGATCGTCTCCCAGGCCACGTTGTGCACGGCGCCGTCGCTGGACGCGTCGGGGATCTGCCACGCGGTCGGGCACGAACGGCTCGAAGAACCAGCGGCGCTCCGGGCGCGTCTCCTTTTCCTCGAATTCGCGCCGCATCGCGCGGATTTTCTTGCGCAGTTCGATTCCAAGCCGGATCGTATCGTCCCACAGCACTTCGCCGGAGCGGCCCTTCATCATCTGCGCGCCGACATCGAGCGAGGCAAACAGCGGATAGAACGGCGACGTCGACGCGTGCTGCATGAAACTCTCGTTGAAGCGCCGGTGCTCGATCGCGGCGCTTCTGGCCCTTGATATGGCGGTCCTTGATGTGGATCTGCGAGGCCTGCGAGAAGCTCGCCAGCTGCTTGTGGGTCGACTGCGTCGCGATGATGCCCGGCGCGTCGGGACCGAGACCCCGACAGCCCCATGGCGAAACGCCCGGCATAGAGCGGATGAAACTTCATGAAGCCGGCCCAGGCCTCGTCGAACAGGATGTAGTCGCAGAGATGGCCGATGCGCCTGAGGATCATCTCGGCATTGTGGATCGTGCCGTCATAGGTGCACTGCTCGACGACGGCGACGCGGAACGGGCGCGGCTTGCGCCAGGCTTCCGGATCCTTGACCAGCGGATGGGTGCGGATGCGCTCGCGCAAGGCGGTTTCGTCGAGCGCGTCCCAGCGCATCGGGCCGATCAGCCCCCAGGCATTGCGCACCGTCGGAATGTAGACCGGAATGCCGCCGGCCGATCATCAGCGCGCCATGGTGGGCGGCCTTGTGGTTGTTGCGGTCGAACAGCACCAGGTCGCCGTCGGTGACGAGCGCTCCCAGCACCACCTTGTTGGAGGTCGAGGTGCCGTTGAGCACGAAGTAGGTCTTTTCCGCGCCGAAGATCTGCGCGGCTTCCTTTTGCGCTCTTCAGCGCCGGGCCTTCGTGGGTCAGGAGGTCGCCGAGGTCGAGCACCGAATTGTCGAGGTCGTCGCGGAACACCGCTTCGCCGAGATGTTCGACGAACACCCGGCCGATCGGGCTGCGGCTGTAGAACACGCCGCCGTTGTGGCCCGGGCAGGTCCACAACTGGTTGCCCTCTTCGGCATAGTCGACCAGCGCGCCGAAGAACGGGGTCTTCAGGGTTTCGGCATATTGCTTCAGGCGGCTGATCAGGTTCTTGGCGATGAAGGGCGGCGTCTCTTCCGACAGGAAGACATAGCCGTCGATGAAGTCGAGCACCTCGACCGGCAGGTCCTCGAACCGCTTGCGGCGGATCAGGAGGATGATCGGGAAGTCGAGGCCGCGCCGCCGCATCAGATTGATCAGCGCCGCGGTCTTGCCTTCGAGGCCCTTCTTGCCCCAGTCGACCACCATGCAGCCGATCGCGGCATCGGTCTGCACCGCGATCTCGGCGTCCTCGAGCTTGCCGCGCCCTGACGACTTCGAAGCCGGAGCGCTCGATCTCGGTCGATGATCTGGTTGAATCGCAACGCCCTCGAGATCGTCGGTATCGAAGACGGGGGCTGCGAACAGGAATGTAAAGCGTCGGAAATAGTCCATCATGGTCCTCGAATGCGTTGGTGGAACAAGCTGTTGGCGCATTCGATGACAGGTAGATGACGATGATTTCCGATTCTGGCGGCGTAGAAGTAATCGCTTGAAAAGCAAAGAACTTCAGCGGTGCCGCGCCGCGCGATCGCACGGCCCGGCGGGCCTCAGACCGATTTGACCTCGCCGCCATCCATCCGCAGCGTCGAGCCCGTCATCCAGCGGGCGCCCGGCGACACTAGAAAGGCCATCAGTTCGGCGATCTCCTCCGGCTCGCCATAGCGTGCGATGCCGGCCTCCTGCGGGAATTTCGCGGTCGCCTCCTCCACGGTCATGTCGTGCAGCGGCGCCCAATGCGCGAGGTAGGAGCGGCGCCGGCCGGTCATGACCGGGCCGGGCAGGACACTGTTGACCTGAACCCCGTCGGTAATGCCCCGGTCCGAAAAAGCCTTGGCGAGCGCCACGATTGCCGCGTTGATCGTGCCCACGGCGGCGTAGGGCGCTTTGGGGAACAGCGCGGAATTCCCCGACATCAGCACCACCGAGCCCTTGGCCTCCTTCAACGCCGGCCATGCTGCGATCGTCAGCCGGCGGGCGCCGTGGAGCTTGAGGGCAAGGCCGCCGTCCCACTGCGCGTCGGTCATCTCGAACAGATCGATCTGCGGCACCGCGCCGGCGATGTTGAGCAGTGCATCGATCCGGCCGAATGTTTTGAGCGTCTGATCGACCAAATTTTTGGCGGCCGACGTTTCGGCGAGATCGATATCGATGGCGAGCGGTTCGGCGCCGGCCGCCTTCACCGCCTCTGCCGTCTTGTCGAGATTGGAACGGTCGCGCGCGGCAAGCACGATCGACGAAAAATCCCGGGCGAGACGGATGGCGGTGGAACGGCCCATGCCCTGGCTCGCGCCGGTGACGATGGCGACTGATTTCGACATGGGATGTCTCCTGGTCTTTAGAGATGGACGGCGAGGAATTCGCGTATCGCCGCGGCGATCTCGGCGGCATGCGTTTCCAGCGCGAAATGGCCGGTGTCGAAGAAGCGCACGACCGCAGCGGGAATGTCGCGCTTGAACGCCTCGGCGCCGGGCGGCAGGAAGAACGGATCGTTCTTGCCCCACACCGCCAGGAACGGCGGCTTGTGGGTGCGGAAGTAGTTTTGGAACGCCGGGTAGAGCGCGATGTTGCTCTTGTAGTCGCCGAACAGGTCGAGCTGGATCTCGTCGGCGCCGGGGCGCGCCAGATAGAAATTGTCCAGCGACAGTCCGTCCGGAGAGATGGTCGCCTCGTCGGCCACGCCGTGGGTGTATTGCCAGCGTGTGGTTTCGGGCGCGAGGAAAGCGCGGAGCGCGTCGCGATTGGCTTGCGACGGCTCCTTCCAATAAGCGCGAATTGGATTCCAGCCCTCGCTCAGCCCTTCTTCATAGGCGTTGCCGTTCTGCGAGATGATCGCGGTTATGCGGTCGGGATGTTTTGCGGCGATCCGAAAACCCGTCGGCGCGCCATAGTCGAAAATATAGATCGCAAAGCGCTTGAGGCCGATCACTTCGGTGAAGCGGTCGATGACGCCGGCGATGTGGTCGAATGTGTAGGCAAAATTGCTGCGCGCCGGCATGTCCGATTGGCCAAAGCCCGGCAGGTCGGGCGCGATGATGTGGAAGCGATCGGCGAGAAGCGGGATAAGATCGCGGAACATGTGGCCCGCGCTCGGAAAGCCATGCAGCAGCAGCAGCGTCGGTGCATCCGCAGCCCCGGCCTCGCGATAAAAGATCTTCAGGCCGTCCACATCGGCGGATCGATATTTGATCGCAGTCATTGGGGATTCTCCTTGGTTTGTAACCAGATTGAAGGACAGGGAAGGTTATCGGCTGTGGGTGCCGTTGGGCCAGAATTGCGCTGTGGCTAGCTCATCGACACTGGGGCGCGGGCCGCCGCTGCGGCGCGCATGGCCTCGCGGATGATGTCCACGACGGTGCCGGGCGCCGTGACGATCGGCGTGTGATCGACCGGGTGTGAACGCACCTTCGCCTTCATCCGTTCCGCGAGGAAACGCTGGGTGTCTGATATGATCATGCGATCCTGCTCGGCCACCAGGAACCAACTCGGACGATCCTTCCAGAGCGGCCGGCCCACCGCGACGCCGATACAGGCAGCCGCGATCGGCCGCTGAACGGCGGCCAGCAATGTCTGCTCTTCGGCAGAACCATGCTGAGCGAACGCCTCGGCAAAGGCATGTTCGGGAAGCCAGATCAGGCCGTGTTTGTCAGGGGCCAGCAAGGGCGCCTGCGGATGCGGCGCGGCGCGATAGAAAATCTCGGCGACCGTCTCCCCTTCGTCGGGGGCGAGTGCTGCGATGTAGACCAGCGACCTGACGTTCTCGTTGCGGGTCGCCGCAATCACGGCGCCGGCATAGGCATGGCCGACCAGCACGATCGGGCCTTCGATCCGCTCCAGGGTCCGCTCGAGCGCCGCGACATCATCGGGCAGCGAAGTCAGTGGCAGCGGCGCCGCACAGACCCGCGCGCCTTCAGCCCGCAGCGGGCCGATCACCTTGCTCCAGCTCGATCCGTCGGCCCAGGCGCCATGGACCAGCACCACGCTCACATCGTTGAGAGACATTTCTCACTCCTTGCCGGTTCTCGTAATTTAGATGTAACCTATCTAAATGACTTAAGCAGGTTACTATCAGAGCGAATAACTTGTCAAGAGGCTTCCGAGCGGTTATTTTGTGACCGAAAGTTGACCAAGGCGCAGAAATGACAAAAAGCTCGCAAGCGCAAACGGCGCCCCGGCGCCCGCCAGCGATGTTCGTTGCCGACGCACTCGGCCTCGATTTCCTGAATTCGGTTGCCACTCCGGTCGACGCGGAAATCGACTGGATCGACGACGGCGACGGTCTGCTGGCCTGGCTGGCGCAGGCGCAACTCGCGCCGGCCGAAACGCTCGAAACCCTGCGGGCAGGGGCGATGCCTGGAGAGTTCGACAACGTCGCGGCTCAGGCGCGAAGCTTGCGTGAATGGTTCAGAGGATTCGTCCGGCAGCGCAAAGGGCGGCCGCTCACGTCAGCAGACCTGCGCGAGTTGGAGCCGCTGAACCGGCTGCTCGAACGCGACGAAGGGTTCGGGCGAATCGTGCCGCACGACCAGGACCACGGCCATGGCTCCGCTCTGGCGTTTCGCGCGATGCGCCGATGGCGGTCGCCGGAAGCGTTGCTGCTGCCGATCGGGGAAGCACTGGCGAAATTCGTTTGCGAAGAAGACTTCTCAAACGTGAAGGCCTGCGAGGGGCCGGCCTGCACGCTGATGTTCGCCGACCACACGCGAGGCCGTGCGCGCCGATGGTGCAGCATGGCGCTCTGCGGCAACCGCGCGAAACAGGCGGCGCATCGACAGCGGCTCAAGATGCAGCACTAGAGTTGGCTGCGCAGGCGCGGTGCCGCTCCGGCACATCCGGCGATGCCTTTGGATAGATGAGCGTGCGATTGGATCAACGTCGCATGATGCGCTGCATCATGGGCCGGCCCGCATGACAGGATCACGCGATCGCAAACTCCGGATTGCGCTTGAAGGGTATCGCTATGCGAGCCGTCAAGCCAACGCTATAGTCCATCGAGGACATCGAAAAATCCGATGTCGAAGAAACTTCAGCAAGTTTGGGAGTGAATCAAGAACGCTTAGGGAGGAAATCAGATGTCGCTGACTCGTCGTCAAGCGCTGGCGTCCGCTGCCGCCGCGATTGCAACCACCGTTGCCAAGCCTGCGATTGCCGCCAAGGAACCGATCCTGATCGGTTATCTGCCGGCGCTCACCGGTCCCTCATCCTCCACCGGGATCGGGATCAACCGAGGCGTCCAGCTAGCCGTGCAGGAAATCAACGCGGCCGGCGGCATCGACGGACGGCAAATCGAGCTGATCGTCCGCGACACCCAAAGCGAGCCGACCAAGGCCGTGAACGGGGCCGCCGAGCTCATCCACGCCCAGAAGGTGAGCGTCGTGCTGGGGCCAGTCAATTCCGGCGAGTTGCTCGCGGTCGTGCCGCTGCTTGCGCGAGCGAACACGCCGCAGATCCATCCATGCTGGGTCGACAGCCTGACCGATCCGAAAAAATATCCGATGTGCTTCCGCAACGCACCCACCAACCAGCAGATCGGCGCCGCCGCCAACCGCTATGTGGTGGAGGTGCTCAAGTGCAAGAAGGTGGCGGTCATCAGCGACACCACCGGCTACGGCACCGCCTCGGTCAACGCCTATGTGCCGATGCTCAAGGCCAGGAACGCGGAAATCGTCTACCAGGGCAACATCGACGCCGCCAATCCGGACCTCACCGCCGAAATCCTGCGCATGCGTTCTGCAGGCGCCGAGGCGATCATGCCCTGGAGCGTCAATCCCGGCTTCCTGTCGCGTATCATCAATACGCGCGGACAAATGCAATGGGACGTGCCGATCGTGGGCCAGACCACGCTCGGCTCCGGCCAGACCCGGGCCTTGCTGGAAAAACCCGAATACTGGGCCAAGGTCTATCCCAACAATTTCCGACCGGTCTGCTACGATGCCGCCGGCAAGCTCACCGATCGCACCTCCGCCTTCATTGAACGCCTGAAGAGCGCCAAAATCGAGACGAGCGACACGCTGCTGTGGTGGGTTGCGGTCGGCTATGACTCGGCGAACTTGATCGCGGAATCGATGAAGAAGGTCGGCACCGAACCGGAACAGCTCGTCGGCTATCTCAACAAGCTCAAGGGGTATCCCGGCGTCTACGGCGACATCTCCTTTACGTCCGACCGGCACGATGGTTATCCGGACGAGGAAGTCATTATGGTCGAGGCCAATTCGCTCAAGAACGGCGCATTCAAGCTGGCTCCGGGTTACGGAGCTTAGGAAGGCGAACCTGCTTCACCTCCCTCTTTCACCTCTCCCTAGAGGGAGAGGTGAAGCTCGTTGCTGCGCGTGTTCACGCTGCGCGTGTTCACCTGATCTCATTGCATCATCGCTTCGGCGATCTTCTCCGCCGCCATCAGGGTCGGGAAGTTGGTGTTGGCGCAGGGCACCACCGGAAAGATCGAGGCGTCGACGACGCGCAGACCCTGTACGCCCTTGACGCGGCCTTGGGTATCGACGACCGCCATCGGATCGTCTGCCCGGCCCATGCGACATGAGCACGAGGCGTGCCATACGCCGATCGCCGCCTTGCGCACAAAGGCTTCCAGCGCCTCGTCGTCGTTCATCACCTGGTCGAAGGTGAATCCCTCGACCACGAAGGTGTCGATCATGTAATGGCGCAGCGCCGCCGGCCCGTCCATCAAGGCGGCGGCAATCGAGGTCAGGATCTTGTTCTTGGCATTGACCACGCCGATCTTGCGCACACGGTCGGTGTACGAAGCCGGGAACGGTTTGTCGGTCACGGCCTTGAGCGGCGCGCTCATCTGCAAGCCCGCCATCTTGCGGAAGCCGCTCATCAGGCGGTCGAGATCGCGCCGGTCGGACAACAGGTTGAATTCGACGATCGGCTCGGCTATGGGATCGCGCGAGGCGAGCTTGACCTGCCCGGTCTCGGAATAAGTCTTGTTGACGAAGGTCAAGAGCGAGCCGATCTGCGCGCCAACCGCGTGCCATGCCGATTTGGTCAGCGCGGCGACGAACATGTCGCCGCTCGGCACGCCCGGCAGCCCGGAGGAGTAGCGCAGCCCCATCTGGATGTGGCGCCGTGTGTGATCGTTCATGCGCGCGCCGCGGCGCACGAAGGACGACAGCGATATCGAGGGATGGTCCATCAACCGCTGACCGACGCCTTGCAGGCCCATCAGCACGGGAATACCCATGTCTCTCAGGTGTCCCACCGGGCCAATGCCGGCGCGCAAGAGATGCGCGGGCGAATGGATCGCGCCGCAGGACAGCACGACCTCGCGGCCGCGAAATTCCTGCATCTGTCCATTGACCAGCGCCTTGACGCCGACGCAGCGCGTGCCCTCGAACAACAGCTCCTTCACCTGCGTATTGGTCGAGATCGTCAGATTGGCGCGCGTGCGCGTCTCGCGATCGAGATAGCCCATCGCGGCCGAGACGCGCTGCTCGGCTTGATTGGAATGCGTGATCGGGAAATAACCTTCAACGAACTCGCCGTTCTGGTCGGGGAGAAAATCATAGCCGGCGAGTGCGCAGGCTTCGGCCACGGCTTGCGAATGTCCGGTCCAGTGCTGCCGCGGGATGCGGCGGACCGGGATACGGCCGTCCTTGCCGTGGAACGGCCCGTCGCAATCGAGGTCGCGCTCGACCTTCCTGAAATAGGGCAGCACGTCCGTCCAACCCCAGCCGACAGCGCCGCGCGCCTCCCATTCATCGTAATCGGTCGGCGCGCCGCGATTGGCCAATTGGCCGTTGATCGAGGAGCCGCCGCCCAGCACGCGTGCCTGCTCATATTTGCGCAGCGGCGGGCGCTCCTCAGGGTTGTTGTGGCTGACGATTTGCGTCGTGACCTTGAGCTCGGTCCAGTGGAAGCGCGGATCGAAATAGGCGAGGCCCGAATAGCTGTCCAAAATCTCGGATGGCTCGTTGCCGGGCGGTGTGTCCTGCCCGGCCTCGCAGACGAGTATCTTGTTGGCGCTTTTGGCGGAGAGCCGGTGAGCCAGCACCGATCCGGCGGAGCCGCCGCCGACGATGATGAAGTCATACACGTTTGACGTTTCCTCTTGTTTTTATCGAGGGAAGGTAGCGCAGCTCCGTCTTCGGGTCACGCCGCCTTGCGCGGCTTGCCGAGCCGTAGCTCGCGTGCCCAGCCCGCCTTCGCCCGGCGGGCTTCGGCGCGGCAGCCTTCCCTCGCTTCGCGAGCGAAGGCTGGTGGGCCCGG
>CAVTYA010000021.1:0-199917 GCA_963738765.1 uncultured Alphaproteobacteria bacterium
TGCCAGAAAACCCAGGCGACACGCAACCGCTTGCATAGAATCCAGGCGATATGCCACTACTAGTGGTGCGGCGTGGGGTGGCTCCCTGCCCGCGACCAGTCGTGAGCGTTAGCGAGACATGCACAAAACCGGGCCGAGGTCGGCAAGCCTCGGCCCAACTTGTGTTCAGCGCCCCCGCAGGGCGTCCCGCAGCTTGGCCCAGCGTCCCATGGCTCGCCGCTCAGCCACATCCCGTTCCATATCCGCCAGCCTGTCCCGTGCCGCCTGGGCCTCGGCGTCGGCCCGGTTCGCGGCCTCGAGCGCAGCATCACGCACGCCCTCGGCCTGCTGCAGCGCGGCGTAGTGCCGATCTGCTGTGGCCTGTGCGGCGGCCAGGTCCGTCTGCAGCGCGGCGATCTGCTCGCGGAGTGTCGCCACCTCAGCGCTCGCGACGTCGCCCCTGTCACGCTCCCGCGCCAACTGCTCGCCGAGCATGGTCAACGCCCGCTGTAATACTTCGACCGCGTCCACCTGGGCCGTGGCGTCAAGCGGGGCGTCATCGCCTGCGTCATCGCGCGTCACGTCGCGTGCGCGGTCGACCGGCTTGAGCCAATCAGGCGGGACCAGGACACGGGTGAGGCCGTCATTGCCGGCCTGTCGTCGCCACCGTCGTCGTTGCGCTAGTCGCACGGCCGCACGCCGTTCGATGTTCCGCGCCTTCGCCAGCTCGCCATAGGTGACCCACTGGCCGTCGCTGGTGTCGTCGCCCGGGTTGTCGCGTGCGTCTTGCAGTGGGACGGATATGTCCCAACTAGTGTCGGGACCAGGCAATAGCGAAATCCGCTATCGGGCATGTCCTCTGTCGTGTCCACGCTCCCGCTCGGGCTGCGGCTGCTCGGCCAGCGCCTTGCGGCCGATCGCCAGCATGGCCTCGTGTGGACTGCCCACATCGCTCGCCATTCCGACGTCTGCTGTCGGCTCCTGCCCAGCGGTCGCCGGCCAGCGACTTCCCGCCCGCTCGGCATCATCCGAGGTAACTGTAGTTCGTCAGCCCTCGGGCAACGGCACGCCGGCCGCGCGTAGAATCTCGAATGGCGGGCCAGCGACCGGCTGCCGCATTGCTTGTCCCCGGCGCCGGCAAGGCCGCCGCCGGGCTGTCCTGCCGTACCAGATCGCCCCTGGTGGGCGGTGGCTCCTGTCGCCCGCGCGTGCCGCCAAGTTGGTCCCGAAGCCCCGTCGCAGCATCAATGCGCTGTTCAGGCGAGGGTCTCGATCTGGACCACGAGTAGCGGGACACCCCATGTGGGGCCCCAGCCCAGACGCGCGCCGAGCTAGAGGGGCCCTAATGTGGGCCGTCCTTTCGTTTCCTCTTCTTCGTCTTGATTACGCCTCGGAAATTTGGGCTTTATAGCCTCTGAAATTTTCGGGTAAGACTAAACTGGCAGTCGCCGCTGCGAGCTTCAACGCGCATAAATCGGGGAGACGCGGGAAGATGTCTGCTGTCGAAATCTATGTCAAAGGTGCTAAATTAACGGACGTTAGAAAGGCGGTTGAGGCTGCACTAGAGGAAGTAGACAAAGGAGTCCACGACACTGCACTTGAGGCAGCAGGATATCCGAGGCCTTCAGGCACCACCTTCAAGGGTTCATTTCGCCTTTCACAAGGTCAAGGCCTGGCTCCGCAGGACTGGTTGCAGATAATAGGTGACTTTGCACCCCTAGCCGTAATGATGGGGCGGACTGTCTGGACGATAGCTGTATTACCACGGCTCAAGCGTCTGTTTCATGAGGATCGGGTAAGCGAACACGACCCCCAACAGAGACGAGGCACACAGAGGAAGCGCGGCGCCCAACAGCCGAAGCGGGAAAAAAACGGCTGATGTCTTCGCCTGGCCATATGTCCTTAGCCGACAGGAAGGCATACGTGTTGCAGGTAGCATTCCATGCTGCCACGCGAAAGGTAGCTGCAACCGCCGCGCCAGACGAACTGCAGTCCCTTAAGAAGCACGTGTGTACGTTTGTCGAAAAAGCCTCGAATAGAGATCCCCAGGCCGATCTTGATCTCGACCGGTTTCTTGACGATTTTTGCGGCGCATCAAAAAAATGATGCACGCTGAGCTTGACGAGCAACAGATTCCACCTGCGGCAGTGGAAGTACTGGAGGAAATGCATAAGCGGGCCGCACAGATTTGTTCGGTGCTGACTGTCTTAATGGCCTCATCTGCGATGGAAACGATGCAGATGACAAAATCGTGGCGGAAGGCGGTGAGTGTATTAGCGAAGTCAAGCGCGCTTTTAGCGAAGCGGCTAAACTGGCGCAGGCTGTTTACCTTCCCTACACCACCTCTGGTCTGCCGACTTTAGTGCTCGAAACCAGAGGAGCAACAGACCTGAACACCAAGATCCCTGGTCATAAACTGGCGGTTGGTGGGGTAGCGTTTTTTGCCGACGAGAACTTTGAGAAGTCCACTCGAATCAATATCAATATCGTACCCGATAGGGTTAGTCGCGAAGATCTCGCTGCCTTGCCCTACATCGTGATGCACGAGGTATTTTGCCATGGATTTCAGATGGCGGCGCATCCCTCGGGTAGACCGAAAATGTCTTCTGAAGAGGAGGTTGATCCAGTCTCCGAAGGGATGATGGATGCCCTGATCGTTGAGTTATTTAAGGATGTTGCAATGCAATCCGCCAAAGAAGATCCTGTAACTGCTCCAGTTGCCAAACGCAACTTTGAGGCTGCACAATCTCTCCATGGCGACCGAGCTTCTCTTGATCGGTATCCGCAATTTCCGCAGGCCGCCATTGTAAGTCTCGGTAGGAGCGCTTTGGAGGCTGTGCGCTCTTTCTATGAAGAAGATCCGCCGACTGATCAGGCTGACAGGGACGCTCGCGCCTTGGCCTGTGCCTTCAACCTTGCTGGCTGGGATTATGTAGATCGGCTTAATGGTCTGACATGTCTCTTGAAAGGTCTGCAAAAACGCCCTCGGGACCCAGAGCTGAGTAGGTTGCTGCTCAATTTTCGCCGCGGCCAAAACACGGCACTCCTGCTATCCCACCTTTGTGAAAGAAAGGACTGAAAGTATTCGCTGGACATTTGTCCATCGAATGCCTATGATCCGTGCCTGGATGGTAGGGGGCTTCTCTGCGGGCGTCGCGTGGGAGGGGCTGCAGGCGCATGCTAGAACAGTTCCGAACCCTGGAGGCAGCTCTTCGCCTCGTGGAGTTCACGGCGGCTCAGTTGGCTCGCGAAAGCGGGGTGGCAGAGGGGACGGTACAGAAGACGCTGCAGCGCCACGCTGAGCTATTCGACAAGTCAGAGGGGCCGCGAACTGGGCGTCCCGGCGGACAACCTAGGCTATACAAAGTGCGTCAAGCTGCTCGGAGCTCCCTCGCAGCGGCTGTGCAGGCGGCTGTCGACGAGCCCGAGTTACCACCGCTTCCGACCAAGAGTACCGGCGAATTGCTCGGCTTACTCTTAGCCGAAGACACGCTGTTGCGCGTCATACCCCGAGCTGCTCGGGGAGACCGACGGAAGTTGCTCTCCGCAGTTAACAGCCAGTTCGCTCTCGCTGGGCTCCCCAAAGAGGCAGCGAAGGCTGACAGCCTGCAGGCGCTCCATGAAACGCTGGTGAGCCTCGTCGATTACCAAGAATGGCTGGAGGCTGCTCTCAAGCGCTCCTCCCAGTCCATACCCTACAGAACCTGGCAAAAGGTAATTGACGCGATTGAGTGCATCCTTTCGTTCAAGGAACGCCAAGATAGGCAAGACAATCCAGAGCGACTGGATTGGACAATTAAGCTCCTGGAGCGGTTGGCGTTGGACGTTGGGATTGTCTCCCTAACCACAACTGGGCCTCCGCATCTAATCGACATACCGGCGGTGGTCCGATCACTGCTGTTGCACCCACGCTGGCAGGACGTGATTGGCGACCTACCCGTGGGAAGGCTCGTGGGCAGATTGCTGCAGCCGACGCGCGTCGGCTACAATTTGTCCCAGATCGCATCTGCGCCAAAGAACTTGACGACTCCCGATCTCAACCCGGGCTTTCGGGTAAGAATCGTGCCTGACTTAGGGGTGGGAGATCTCCCCGTGTACAGCGCGGCTCCCCTTGCCGCTAATGTAATCACCGACCCGTATGCTGCACAACGGCAGGTTGGGCAAATTGTGGCATTGGACCTCGGCTTTGTCTCTCGCACGGTGACGCGCGTCATCATGGCTCGTGGGATCGCCAACCAAGCCATGATGTTTCCTTACTCGACATTGCGTTTTGGACTGGTCGGTCACGTCGTATCGTTTGGTAAGTCTGTACCTTTCGCTTGGTTTATCCGATCCGCGACGCCGCACGGCATCGCTATACCGCTACGAGATGCCTTTTATGGCGCTAAGGCAGGTAAGGTGATTGAGACCACGATCGCTGTCGGGGGATCCTACGCTAACAGAATTGGAGGCTTTGAGTTTGCTCATGTTAACAAGCTCGGCTTGAGGATCGACTTAGGTGCTGGCAGCAGGGTAGACGTATACGGTCCCCCTCACGGCAATTTTTTCGACGATGCCACTATGACGACAGGTTATAGCATGGAATTAGCTCAGAAGGTCGGTGAGCTGATCGGCATGGACTTAGATCCAAACACGGGGATACTTATCAATGCATACGTCCAGGAAGTGGTTTACCATCACGTGAATAAAATCCCGTTCGAGACTCTCGATTATCGGACAGTGGACAACTGTTTTGTGCTTCACTCCGTACCAGAAACTCAACCTGGCTCTGCATCAGAAAATATTTGGGGAAATGCGCATAGACCGTGGACCTCAAACATCCACAAGGAGCCTGACCTACCAACGTGGATCGTTCCACCAATACACTAGCTGACGCCGACGTAGGGTCAGGACGGCATACACGGGTGGAATTGTTCGCGGCCTTCCCACGGCTCCGAACCAACGAAGGCGAGGGCCGGCGGTTGCCCCCTAGGTCATGCGCTGCCTGCCGGAGGTCCGAACGTCAGATCAGCCATCTTCAGATCCGCCGTTAGCGGCTTGGCGGCACCACTGGCGCGAGCGATTGACGCGATGACGAGGCAGCCGAGGTTAGCTGTAGCAGGGGTGCCTATGCGGCGGCGCCTGTAGCTGGCAAGCGCCAGTTCCACGTTGAAAGGGCGCTTGGCGGACTCTTCAGCTTCTTCGGCGTTGCCGAACCCAAACTCACGCCGATGCAGCGCGAGCTCGCCGCGAAAGCGGAAGCAGAGCTAGACGAGCAGCGCGCCTGGCGGGGAGCCGAGCAACGGAACGAAGCGGCGCGCGATTGGGAGATCTTCGAGAAAGACCGGCGCCGCCAGCAGGACGAGCACGAACGAAATCTTGGCTATCGCGAAGACCCAGGACGGGAGCGAGAGCGCGAACGATACTAGCCGGCTGGACGGGAACTCCAGCCGGCCGAGCAAGAACCGGACGATTGCCGGCGCCATCAAAGGGATGTTCAAGGCTGCGGCAAAACTGTTCGCCGCTCGCGATGACGATGCGCAGGCCGCCGCGCGCAAACGTAAGAGCGGCGAAAAAGAAAGTGGCGCGCCAATTCGCCCGCGGAAAGCGCTCACCTTTCCGGCCAGGATTGCCGCGCATGGCCGCTACACCGGATTGCGATCGATCCGGAAGAGCGCGGTGCGTCTGCTGCGGAGGTTTACAGAAGCCGCCGATGATGCGGCCTTGCCCGAGTTCGCGGACACGCAGGAATTTCCCAGCAACACGCTCGAATGGCTCAACCAGTGGTCGCAGGAAAATGTCGCCATCACACATGGCCTTGACGATCATTCCGATACGCAACAGAATCAAAACCCGCCTCACCCCTAAGGTCAGGACAACATGACCGAGGACGTCCACAAGACCAGCCCCCCATCGTCATTCACGCACACGGCGTATCTCTTCGTGCGCACCGGCATGCGGAAGAGCAGGGTTTACGGCTACTGGAAAGACGGGGGCCGGTTCAGGGAAGGCGATGATCCCTTCGCCTATATCGACATGCTGCCGCGCGTTGGGACGGACGCATGCGGTTTGTGAGGATCGGCGACCCTCCGCCGGAAAATGAACCGCGCTTGCCGGTCAGGCCTAGCGTCGAGACAGAAGACGAGACCAGCGCCGACGATCAGTCTGCTGACTGAAATCCTTTTCCCGCGGCCGCAATAGATAGCTGTTATCAGTGAGTTCGGTCACCACGAGCCCAAGGAGACTCGAAACCGGTCTCGCGCTAGGATATGGTCCAAAAAACGGAACCGGTGTCGCAGCCCGCAGGCTGCACACCTGCATACTGACTGGCAGACATTCTGTTGCGTGGTATTCGGACTCAGTGTGGCAAACGAGTGGCATCATAATTTGACAATTAGTGGTCCTCCTGCCGGACGAGCAATGTGATGCGTCGCATCAGCCCTTTGGCAGCCATCGCCACGTGGTGCAAAAGTCACCCGGCTGCAGCGCTAATAAGCTCTTTGACGTCCATCGGCGAATGGTGCAGAGATCATCCAGCTGCAACGTTCACAAGCTTCGTTGTAGGTCTTACATCATTATCAGTGTCGATTCTCAGTACCTATGGAGAGATGCCCTGGCAGCCGTCATCCTCCGGCGAGTCCAACAGAGATATCGCCAGAAGTTGGGAAAGCTGTCCGTCCGACAAAAGTGCCGACGTGGCGATCAGCGACTGTACCCGTGTGATCCAATCAAACAGGAAGTCAGCGAAGGACCTTAGCGCCGCTTTTGTCTATCGTGGCGCTGCCTATGACAAACAGAAGCAGCACGACAAAGCAATGCAGGATTTCAACCAAGCGATCAGTCTCGATGCGGATAACGCCAAAGCATTTAGATATAGGGGTGTCATTTACGACGAGACCGGATTGCCCGATCGTGCGATTTAGGATTTCGACCAGGCGATCAAGCTCGATCCCACTTACGCCTGGGCGTTCTCCGATCGAGGTTTGGCCTATAACGAAAAGGGCCAAAATGGTCGAGCCATTCAAGATCTCAGTCAGGCCGTGAAGCTTGATCCCCGTAATGCTGCCCTATTTTACAACCGGGGTTACGTCTACGTAAACATGAGCCAGCCAGCCAGCGCAATCGAAGACTTTGATCAGGCAATTAAGCTCGATCCTAGCAATGCTGCTGATGCATTCCTCTACCGGGGTATCGCTTACGACAATAAGGGTCTGCTCGACCGAGCAATCGAAGACCTCGATCAGGCGATCAAGCTCGATCCTAGCAGTTTTGCCTTTCTCAGCCGGGGCAACACTTTCAGCAAAAAGGGCATGCCTGACCGCGCCAGCCAGGACTACGACCAAGCCATTAAGATCGATCCTAGCAATGCTGATGCCTTCCTCGCCCGGGGTAGCGTATTCCATAATAAGAGACAGTATGATCTAGCGATTTAGGACTATGACCAAGCCATTAAGCTTGATCCCAGCAACACCGGTGCCTTCTTCAACCGTGGCATCGCTTACAACGCCAAGGGCCTGCTTGACCGTGCCATCCAAGATTATGACGAAGTCATTAAGCTTGATCCCAGCAACGCCGGTGCCTTCTTCAACCGTGGCATCGCCTACGAGACCAAGGAGCTGCTTGATCTAGCGATCCAGAACTATGACCAAGCTATAAAGCTCGACCCAAGCAACGGTGCCGCGTTCCTCAATCGCGGCATTGTTTACGGAAAAAGGCAACAATACGACCGTGCAATGCAAGATTTCGATCAGACGATCAGGCTCGATCCTGGCAATGCGCGTGCCTTTCTCGCCCGAGGTGCCACCTTCGACTACAAGGGCCTGCCTGATCGTGCGATTCAGGACCTAGATCAGGCGGTCAAGCTCGACCCCAACAACACAGGAATCTTTCTAGAGCGGGGTCGTGCCAATATCGCGAGAGATCAGTACGATCGCGCTATTCAGGACTTAGATCAGGCTATCAGGCTCGACTCTGGGAACGCAGACGCATTTTTCGAACGGGGTCGTGCCTATATGGAGAAAGACCAGTACGGCCGGGCAATCCAGGACTTCGACCAAGCGATCGCCATCAATCCGAGCAACGCCGACTTTTTCTTGGGGCGCGGTCGAGCATACGCAGCAAAGGAGCTGCCTGACCGAGCAATCCCGGACCTCGACCAGGCCATCAAGCTCGCCCCCAGCTACGCCCCCGCCTTTTTGGTGCGCGCTGGTGTCTATGACATGAAGGGACAATATGACCAGGCCATCCAAGATTTCGACCAGGCCATCGCTGACGATCCAAGTGATGCCCGGGCTTTCGAAGGCAGGGGTCATGTCTACGGCGAGAAGGGCCTGCCTGATCGCGCGATCAAGGATTTTGATCAGGCCATTATGCTAAATCCGAACAATGCTGACACCTACTTCGCCCGGAGCCAGGCTTTCGCCAGCAAGGATCAGCTTGCCCGCGCCATCCAAGATTTAGATCAGGTGGTTAGGCTTGAACCCAAAAGCGCGGAAGGCTTTCTTTCCCGCGGCACAATCTACTATCGACAGGGCCAAGCTGACCGAGCAATCAAAGACTACGATCAGGCTATTAAGCTTGATCCGACCGACGCTCGTGTGTTTGTCAACAGAGGCGTTGTTTACCTTGATAAGAACCTGTACGACCAGGCCGTCCAGGATTTTGAACGTGTGATGAAGCTAGATCCCAGCAGCCTTGATGCTCATCATGCTGCTTTAGCCTTTCTCAATCGTGGCAGAGCCTACATCGCGGCGCGCCAATTCGATCGTGCAATTAGGGATCTTGACCAAGCAATTAGGTTTGATCCAGACAACTCCGCAGCCTTCTATTTTCGGGGGGTCGCCTACGGCAGCACGGGGTTGCCTGACCGAGCAATCCCGGATCTCGACCAGGCGATCAAGCTCGATCCCAGTAACGCTGCCGCGTACTGTGCTCGTGGTCTGGCCAAACGGGACAAAGGGGACACTAAAGGTGCCGCTTACGAGGCCAACACCGCGAAACGCCTCTCTCCGGATATCGAGAAGCAGTTAACATGCCGTTAATATCCGGTATTATCAAAACTTTAATTATACATTTGTATGATATGGTGCCAAACACTGCAACATTGCCTTGATGAGCGAGTAATGGCGGGTAGCCGGTTTACAGATATATCTCCTTTGATCGAGTTATCAGGACCGCCCGAGGACGCGACAAGAGTATTTATATACTCTCCTACTCAGCAACGAATAGAATCACAACACGGAGTGCCGCGGTCTTTCTATCAAAAAGAGCCAGGCGTTAATCTGCCATATACTGAGGATATGATGATTGGTCCCGATCCGAAAGCACAGATGCAGGACTTTTTAAAGAGATTTCCTGACGGGCGTGTGATGGGTTACGGGAATGAAAAGTCACATGTATTTCAGCAACCGCAGCCCTCACCCAAACTAGGTCCTCGCTGACCGCTTTGTCTCGATGTCTTTGGCAGTAATGACCGTGCCTGTCAGTCAGGCCCGGTCCGTGGAAACAGAAGACGAGATCAATCGTCTGATTGAGATTCCTTGACGATAGCCGCATAGGCCGCGGTGATCGCTTTCATTGCATCGTTGAGTAACTCTTTCTGGCGCTCATCGGCGTCGGGATATTTGTCGGGATGAAAGCGCTGCAGGAGCCAGGTTTTGACGCCGGGTAACCGCAGCACCTTCGCCAGCGGCTCATTGCCGGCGATCAACTCGGCTACCCGATTTTGCAGCTGCTCGGCATAGTCTTTCAGCTCGCCGACCAGCCGCTTGGCTTCGTCAAGCTGGGCCTCGCGTTCCTGCAATGCAGCCTCAACCTCTGCCGCGTGTGTTGCTCCCAACTCATCCGGCATTTCGTCCCATGCCGGCAGCGCATTCTCATCAGCCCCGTCCGTGCTTCTTCGCCTCTCGGGCAACGGTTGTGCACCGCGCGCGGCGCGCATTTCGTTACGGCGTTGCCGGATGTTATCCCAATAGGCCATGCCGCTCATCTCACGTGGAATGGGTTCGGGCGCACGTGCCGCACCCAGGACGCGTTGCGCATGGGGTAGTTAGGCGCGAAGAACGGAATAGTTTGCGTGCCCATGCCGGGCAGCCAGATCAGGCCATGCCCGGCGCGGATGTTCATGATCTCCTGCGGCAGCAGCACGCGGCGTTCGGTTTGCTGCCAGCTGATGCCGCCGCCTTGCGAGCGGCCATTGCTGAAACTGTTGCCCTGATTGCTGGACGCGCCGGAGCCGGACGAGCCCGAGCCGCTGTTCGTGCCGTCGCCCTCATTGAAGCCGTCGCTGAGATTGAAACCGGCCTGCAGGATGGTGGTGACGCCACAGCGCTTGCTCATGGCCTCGGCAGTGAAGAGATCGCCAGCAGGCCCGAGCGTCGCAACTAATCCGGCTTGGCCTAGATAGTTCTCCCATTCCGGTCCCATCAGCTTTTGCAACTGCACATATGATTGCACAATCGGCATAAGCTGGATGCCGAGCGTAAAACTCATCAAGGACGATGAGCGTCTTCACCGCGCCGGGGCGCATCAGCGCGCAGAGGGCCGACGAAACGATCAGGCGCGTGAGGCGGCGGTTTTTGCGCAGCTCGTTAGGTTCGATCAGCACATAGATCGTCGTGGGACGCGTTCTTAAAGAATTGAAGTCCACGCCGGGCTTCGATATGTCGGCAACGATCATGGGATCGAGCAGCCACTTGGTCTGCGTATCGGCGGTTGACTGGATCGAGGCTAGTTCGTTGAGGCCGTGCTTACGCACGAAGCGGCCGACGAGGCCTGCCAGCGCGGGATCGTCGGATTGCAGGATTTGCTGCGCGGTGAAGGTGATGCCGCTTTTCAGTCGTTCCTGACGGCGACCATAGACATCCCTACACACCTCTGTTTCATCTGGTGAGCAGAGCAGGCGGCGCACGTTACCGAGCGAGGGCAGGCGTCTTTCGCGTCGCGCCGTCCTTATTTCGTAACCGCAAAACCCCTCAAAGAGGCTTTGCGCGGATTCATCCCAGTGCTTGTCCTTTTCCGATTGGTCGATTGCCGCAGCACCAATGTCGGTGAGATTGCTGAAGAACCTGTCATCAGTGGGATCGAGATGCGCGGGGTTGAAGCCGTGCGACGGCAGGCGGTGCATGCGATGCGGATTGATCAGGAAAACGTCACCGTAGCGCTTTCTTATATGCGCCGTCTGCCACGCCAACTCGCCCTTGATGTCGAAAACCAGCAGCGAACGGTTGCTGTCGTTGCCAACAGTTCGATAAGAAAACGAGTCGACTTACCTGCGCCGTTCAAACCATGCAGCAAAATATGTCGCTCTGTGTGCGACAGCAGCGGTCCACCCGGCGTATCGCTATTGAGCGGGCAGTGATAACCGAGCTTGATTGGGGACGCCGCAGGCCGTGCCGCGCAGTTGTTCATCCGAACAGCCACGCGAGAAAGAGAAGCACAGCAATCCACCCGACGATGCGCCTGAAGATCGAGGGCGCGGATCCAGCCTCAATCATGTCCAGCGGGCAGCCTTCATAGCGCTTGCCGTGCACGCAGACTCCGCGCATGACGCTCATGCGCCGGGGTGGCGGCACGCGGCGCGTTCCGCTCATCAGAAACGCCGTCGGTCGAGATTGCTTGGCCTGCCGCCGCGCCCGGCGAGCGCCGAGCGGGCTTCGGCTTCATCGGCAAATCCGGCATGGCCGCGCGCCCTCTGGCGCGCGACCGCCTCGAACCATTCCTGCTGGCGGCGGCGCGAGGCGCGTTGATCAGCGCGGGCCTGCCGTGCCGCGTCACGCGCCATGCGCTTCATCGCGGCGGCGGCCAACACCTTGCGAAGCAGCCAGAACACCAGTGCTTCGACGGCTAGCAAGGCATTGAACAGGACGGGCAGCACCACTGTCGGCGCAACAATCACCAGCAGGATGATCAGATCGAGATCGATCATCGTCGGGAACCGGCTACCATGGCGCTTGGTATCCATCCTCGAAGTGCGGCTTGCGGCCCGGCCCGAACACGAAGTTGCCGCCAAGGCGCTCGCAGACACCGTGGCACACGACGGCGGCGACGAGCGGCGTCAATCCGGCCATGGCCCCCGCCGGATCGAAATACCCGGTCTTGAGCCACCAGATTCCGTTGGCGATGCCGCCGACGAGGAACGTTGCCAGCGGCCAGAGTTGGACGAAGAACTGCGCGCGGCGATAGATCAGGGTGACAAGGCCCAACTGCGAGCCGCTCAACACCGCCAGCGCGAGCAGCGCTTCCCCTTCGCCGACATTCCACTGACGCTGCGTCACAACGCGCGGGATCGCCACGCCTTGCAGCCATGCCTGAAACCCGACCGCATCGGTAGGATGAAAGACGGTGACGACCGCGACCGGATAGAGCAGCCACACCAGCACCAGCAGATAACCGAACACGCCGGACTCCAGCCACGCGGCATGCAGCCCTTCGAGATAGTCGCGCATGGTGTCACCTGTTGCGGATGGTGAGTGCGGTTGCCGTGCTTGCAGCGCGCGGCGCGGCACCGACCGCGACGCCGCGCACGGCGACGGCGCGGGCGCTGGTAAACTCGCGGTCCTCGATGCGCCCGCAGGCGCAGCGGTATTGGCCGCGCGTGGAGCCGAGGCAGTGCATCGCGCCGTTCAGTTCCGCGCATTCGCAGAGCCAGATGCCGGAGGCATCGCCACACAGGGGACAGGCCCAACCGTTGTTTCGATGCGGTATTGCCCGGAGAGGTGACCCGGCATTCGCGGCGTACCGCGGCCAGGTTGCGGGCAGCTCATGACCGACAAAGCGCAGTGCGTCGCCACGCCGTTCGGCGATCACGGCATAAGTGACGCCACGTGCCGCGCATGTCACCGGCAGCTTGACGCGTTCCGCGCGTGGTGCCGGTGGCGGGGCAGAAACCGGAGTGTTCTTTTCGTGGCGCGTCGAGAACCGCTTGCGCGCGCGCCATCAGTTGCCTGCCCTTGTCGCGATCAAGCGGCGCCGGCGCGCGGGCAGTCGCCACGCGCCAAGGCGGCGCGTCGCATCACATCGTCGCTCATGACCCGCTCCACAGATTGCAGAGCCGCCACCAGCCGCAGGAAGAATCGACCGGAATCGAATATGGCGGATCGACCGGGCGCAGCGGCGGCGGTGTTGCTGCGGCGCTGCCGGCGCGCTTCCGCGCGCGGGATGAACGAATACGAAGGCGGCGGTGCGGGCGCAGGCCGAGGATAGGCAACCGGCGGCGCATAGGTGCCGTTATCGCGATACGGCCAGCGGTCAGGCACAGTTATTGTATATATAGGTGTATCTCGCTGCACCGGCACGGAGTCCGTGCAGCCCGTCAGCGCGAGCGCCGCACCGGCCATGACGACCGGCGTAGCGCAACCGCGCGGCCTGCGTCTTAGTGACATGTTCATCGCCGGATGCTCCGTTCCTCCAGCGATGTGATGAACAGTTCTCCCCAGTCGAAGAATGCGCCGATTGTCCCTGCTCCTGACGCAAAGCCCAAAATCGCCAGACAGGAAGAAGCGAAAAAGAACATCGCGAAGCGGGCCGGTGGGAGGCCCGAGAATGTGTATTGGAACAACGCCACCGCGCTGCCAATCGATATCAGCGCGACTAGGAAGCAGCCGATTGCTGCGATCAGCATCGGCACATGGTTCGTGGTCGCAGGCTTTTCAGCGCTCGCCGTGATCACTTGCGCCCGATGTTCGGTGACGGTGAACACCGGGCGCGCGGTGTAGATCGATGCGTTCCTGACGGGATAACCTTTGTGCGTTCTCGGCACAGCAATTCTCCTTACCGGCTGCTGTTGGAAAATCGTTCTGCCCAAGTGATGAAGATGCCGAAGCCCGAGATCAGCCCGACAATGCCGAGGAACACGGCGACGATGTCGAACCAGATCACCGAGAACCCCGTCACGATTGCGATCAGGAACACGCCAATGCCGAATACGAGGCCCGCCAACAGAAGATCATCCGCTTTCGGCGGCACAGGCACCGGGCGCGCATAGACGATCTGCGGCGGCGGCGCTGGCGGCGGAGGTTGCGGCGGGAAATGGAAATGCTGAACCGTCGTCCGCGTATCGTTGACGATTGCCTGTCGTGCTGGTTGCGGGGAGACCGGCGCAGGCCAGCCATCACCCCATGATGTGTTTTCGGACCCCATCGCCGCGCGCCTTTCCGGTTGTCTTTCCTGACCTCCGGGAAAAACGGGTGAACGACAGGCCGGACGGCTGGGGCCTTCAGCCGTGCGACCGTCGAACCGAGGGAACCCTCCGCGCGCACCCCCGCTGAATCCGGGCCGTCAATTATGCAGTCAGAGAACCGGCACCGCTCCCCTATCGCAGCGACGACAAGGCAGGAACGACAAAGCCAAGGATATTAGGTCACCAGTCTGCGGGGGGGGTTGTCTTATCGCACTACAGCTATGCGCCAGCAGCATGCCTTACGAGAGCAAGAGTAATGCCCTTTATGTCCCTCGTTCGCACGATGCGAATGTCCTCTGGCAGCGGATTCGCGCGGACATACTCTTTAATCGCTGCTGCTGCTGCTGGATCGACTTCACCAATCATCGCGCGAGTGACCAAGATGTGGTTGTCGTCAATGAACGGCTTCCACACACGACGCAGGAACATGACGAGTGAATGGGTCTTCCTCGAAAGCTCTTCCGGTGATCCCTTCCATTTCTCGCTTGGCCATTGCAGACGATCCGCAGCTTGTGCCGGGCGCGTCAATTCGTGGCCGACTTCCGGCGGTGCAGATCGCGACCGGGGCTTTCCAGTCTCCCCGGTCGGGGTGATGGGTTCCCCGGACACAGGGTTATCTTGCATAGTTTCAGTAGAAACTAAATCCGAATTTCGTTGCCCCCGACGCTTGCGCAGCAGCGCAGCGGCCACTTTCGCCTTGGCCGCGCGGCCAAGTCTCCCCCGCAGCAGAAATTCATCGTCCGCAGCCGAGCGGCTTAGCGCAGGCTTTGACGGTTGGTCAGCGGGTTCTGCTCGATATTGTGGTTTCGCAGTGCCTTGTGCCATCAGTGGCTTATACCACTTTCCTCGCCCTCGGTTCGACCCGCCCTCCGAGGCGCAGTCGAATTCCGATCCGCCCTTTCGTCCCCACCGCGCTTCACGGAATTGCGCCAGCAGGTTGGAAGCCTCGGACTACAATCAAGCTGGTGATGTCCTTCGAGGTCAGAGGGCAGCATGAGCATCATCGACAGGTTCCCACCACGGCGACGAGATGCCCTTTACCGCACGACGATGGTGAATTTCCGCGGCCTGTTAAAGGCACTGCGGCTGAAAACGCCATCACGCTGGCTCTGGTGGTCACGGAGAAATCTGCAGCCCCGAGATAATTTGCTGAAACTCAAGGCGTGTATCCTCGAAGTCAGACGCAAGATTCCCGCATGTCACTGTATGGACCTTGGCCTCGAAAAGGATGGAGAACTGGATTTGCTTGAGAACATAATCGTCAACCTCGAATCGATACTCCACCATGTAGCCGTTCCAAGGTCCTAACGTGGCGTGTCCCTCGTAATCCTTCCGTAGAGCGGTCAACGTCTTGCGCAGGCTTGTCCACGTCCTCGCGCGGAAGTCCTCCAGGGTCTCCCCCGGCGGCAAGTCCTCGGAACTCACCACCACATTCGGTCGGAAATTGGTCGTGGTTTCCTTAAGCAGAACTATCTGTGAGCCATCTATCCACCCAAAATTAAGCGGGATCGCGATGTCACCATGCCGGACAATTCTCATGCTTGCACACTCAGTTTTGGTTGTTGCACAGCGGCTGATCCGCATGCAGCGGTCACGCGCTCCCGGAGCGCCGTGTCGATCATCTCGCGAACGTTCGCGATAAAGGGCGCCAAACTCTCGCCAGCATCCGGAAGCAAATCCAGATCACCGCGCGCGTCCTGCAGCACGCGCGCCGCTTCTTCCGGAGCGTGTCCCTTGAAGTCGTCGATCGTCCGCCGATATATTCCCAGTGCCTGCTGCTGATCTCCACGCGCCAGATAGGCCAACGCAAGATTGAACGCCGGCATAAGCCGTTGCGGATCGAGCTCCAAGGCGCGCCGCGATGCCTTGATGGACTCGCTGAACTCGCGTACTCGAAATGCATACCATCCAAGACAGCCATGCGCATCGACCGAGCCCGAGTTCTCTTCCACCGCAAGCCGGGCCTGATGATACGCGTTCGGCAGATCATTCGCCTTCTCTAGTGCATTCGCATAGCTGAGGCGCACGCTCTCCGCGCTCTCTCCAAGCTCCACTATGCGGGCAAAATCCAGGACGGCTTTGTCGTGATCGCCACTTTCCACCCTTGCCTGGCCTCGCCAGAACAACGCGAGCAAATCGTCGCGGCGAAAACGCGAACTCATGTCCAAGCTTGTCAATGATGCAATCCCAGCCGCTCGCTAGGAGACCGGGCTTCACCAATTCGAATATCGTGTCATCACTAGCCGCCCATTTCATCAGCGTGCGAAGACTGGCGATGCGCATGTCGTCATCAGGGTCTGTATCGACGAGGGCGATCAAGGTCGGTTTGAACGCTTCGCGGGCGGCTGTCACCCACTGACCGGTTGAGGATGTCGAAGCCAGGTTCAGGATTGCCCACCGGATGGAGGGCGTCCCCCCATGTTGCAGGACGCGGCCCAGGCGCTGCAGCACGGCTGGATCGACGGTTCTTAGAAGGGTTTCGATGACCACCGGCAGGAGCCAGGCGGGCCCGGGCGCACCTTCGATAGCATCGAGCAGCGGTCGCAGTGCCGCCTTGGTTTCGAACCGGCCCAGCGCGCGCACGATCGCTATGTCGAGTTCGGCCTGTTTCGCGTCAGCGATGGATTCCTTGAGCAATTGGACCAAGACCGGTATTGCCGGTTCGTATTTCATCTGGCCCAGTGCTTTAATCACGGTTGTTTTAAACTCGGTTGCCTTCGCCGTCGGACGCAGCTGATCGTCGGGTTTGGTCAGGAGACCGATCAGTTGCCCGGCAGCTTCTTTTACCTTTGCACTGATCAACATCTCCAGCGCCACCTGGCGCGACTTCAGGCTCCGCATCCGTGCTTTCGATCGTCTTATTCAGCAGGTCGATGGCTCGGCCATTCCCGATCTGGCCCAGCGCCCGGATCGCGGCAATCCTGAACGGTGCTTGTTCGAGTTCCCGAGCCAGCGCATCGACCGCCCGTTCGCCCTTAATCTCTCCCAAGGCGGAGATCAGGGCATGGCGGACCAGAGGCTCCTCCTTAATTAGGCGCGCGCCCAGCCGTTCGGCCAATTCGTCCGGGTGGTCCTTTGTAGCGAGCTGTCCGAGCGACAGGGCGGCGATGTGGCGGATTTCCGGGATCTCATCTTCCAACGCGTACTCGACCAGTGCCTTCTGCGCAATCGGGCCACCGATACGCGCCAGGGCGGCGGCGGCACTGCGACGGACGCTCCAATCGTAAACATCCGTTACAAGTGAGCTTAACGGAATGGCCGCCTCGGGGCTTCCGGTCGAGCCAAGGGCCGCTGCGATGCTGCGAAGCACCCCTGCATCCCGCTCATCGTCGATGCGAGCAGCTAGTCTAGAGACGGCGTAACGTGGCAGCGGTCGCGTGCGCGCCAGCGCGTTCATCGCCGCTTTGCGTAGCTCGGGGTCGAGGCTAGCAATCTGCGCACTGATCGCCGCGAGACCATCGGGATCGTCGATCGCATCCAACGCCCGCACAATCGCTCGCTGCTCCTCCGTCCCGGTCGCGGCCCAATTCAGACGATCCCGCAGCGCCGCGACAGCCGAGCTGTCCCGGGTCCTGCCCAGGACTGTAGCCGCGGCGATCCGCACGCGCTCGTCGCCCGTATCGTCCAAAGCAGCAATCAAGACCTCGCTGACCTCGGGTCCACCTCGCTGATTGCCCAATGCCGAGACACAGGCCAGCCTTACATCGGATGATTCACCCGCTCGACGCAGCGCCGCCACCAGCGTCGCCATGTTGCGGTCCGACTGAACCCTGCCGATTGGCGCCACTGCGGCCAGGCGAATGTCTGGCTCAGGTTCCTCCGCGAGAACCCGCGCCAGATCGGGATGTACGTCGTGCATCTGACCCAGGGCCTGCACCGCGTGGAAACGAAGCCAGGGGGACGCCGCATTTAGCCACGGCAACAGGACAGGGATCGCCTTGATGATCCGTTGCCGGCCGAAGATCGCGGCCAGGTTGGCAAGCGTGTCGAGCGACGTTGCTGGGTCGGCGGTGACCCTCCACAGCTTCTCAAGCTGGTCGTCATCGGGTCTCCAGTGCACCGTAAATTCCGCCCGCGTGCCGCCGCTGATCCAGAAGAGAGCCAGCGCCGCCGCCGCGCTGGTCGGTGGCGCGCCATTCAACCGGCTCAGCAACGCTTCCACGATCGGTTTGATCCGTTCAGGAGGAAGGGGAAACCGGTCAAAGCGGCTGCGGAACGCCAGGCCGGTGATTGTGATGGCCGCTCCGGCTGCCGCCTCATCATCATCGGGGCTGTGCAGCCAGTATTCCTGCCCCATGAGCCACATATCCCGTGCCGGCCCCGCTTCCGGCGCCATTGATGTTGCCATCAATCCGGCTAGACCACCGGCGCCGCGGGACGGTCTGTCGCCGTGTTGGATGAAATCCTTGATCAAAGATCGGACCAGAATCTTGGCGTAGCGAGAGCGGGCCAGTGCTATAGCCGCTTTATCGTGGGTCGTTCTTTCCGCCCCCGTGCCGTCGTCGTCAGTGACGTACCGGACAAACTGGCCGAGAATCCGGTCGACGAGCTCGCCGCTGACATTTGGTTCGTTGGCGAGGCATTCCGCGGCGAGCGCGGCACGGATACGTCCCACCTCGGGCTGCTTTTTGTGCCCCTGCAGGACCGCTAGGAGCACCGGCTCGATTTCATGGTCCTTGCTCATGGCGACAACCATTTGCAACGGCTCCCACCAGTCCACCGCCGAATAGTCCTGCCCGTCGCCGGAGGTTCTGCCCGCGAGGTGTGCGACATGGTCGGCGAGAGAAAGGTCGGCCGACGGGAGCTGTGCCATCGGTGCTTTTCTATCGACCACCGCAAGTGCCGCCAGGTATTCCTGATAGACAAGGTGCAGGAACTCGTAGACACCGTGGCCGGTAGTCCGCAAAAGCTCGGTTTTTGTTTCCACCAAGTTCAGGAATTCCTCGGGATCGATTCGCTTGATTTGCTGCAAGTTCGGGTAGTCGATCCGCATACGGTTTAGCAGCTCGATCAACTCAAGCTTGGTTATTTTCTGGACCCGCCGCGCGTTCATATCATATGCGACGTAAGCAAGCTGCGGGATTGTTTCGTCCCAGTCGAGCATGCCCTGGGTCTTTTCCAGAATGATCTTGAAGGTCTCCTCGTACAGGCGGTGCACATGCTTCGGAAGCGCGCGATGTGTCGTCTTGACGACAGTCATCGTGGCGAGCTGCAATGGGTTGTCCGATAATCGTTCGAGCCGTCCTGTGTCATTGATTTCCTGTATGAGTTGCTGGCTCAGTCGCCTCGCTTCCGTGCCGCTCTCCGTGAGTGAAAAGCGCTTGTAAGTATACTCCTCCTTGTCTTCCGGCAGAAATTTCGTAACGGTAACCTGGGTGAATTGCTGTTCGAGCGAGCGATTGGTTTCGCGGAACCCGATGCTCCGTGAGGTAACGATGATGTAGGCTTTGTTGGGGATCGCGATCTTTTCAAGCAGGTCGATCAAGCTGCCGCGTTGCACGGCGTCGGTGATCTCATCCAGGCCATCAAGCAAGAGGACGGCGCTGCCCTTCCGCAACTGATCCTCCAGTGTCCGCGCAAGATCCTCGGCTCGTTCACCGAACATCTCCTGCTTCAGGTAATAATGTAGGAGATCGTTCAAGGTCGATCCCCAGGGAGCTTTCGCGGGAACCGTCGAATTGGGAGGCTTCTCGGGATTGAGCTCTCGGCATCGCAGCACCACCGGAACGATATCCTCTTCGGGCAGCAGATCCGCACCTTCCAGCTGCGTCCAGCTGGGATCATGAATCCTGCGCAACGCGTAGACAACGGCAACCCAATTGATGAAGGTACTTTTCCCGGAGGCTGGATCACCAAGCACCAGCAGCCGGCGCTTTTCTTGCAGCAACCTTCCAATCTGAAAGCGCCCTGCGTCGTTCGGATTGCGCGATGTTGTGCCCGCGTCTCTGCCCCTGGCGCCCTCGCGGCCCCCCGTCAGCGCCGCGTTCGATGTTGAGGCATCTCGGCTCGGTGTCCCGACCCAGCTTTCCTCGCGCGGTTTCCGTCCGGGCTGGTCTCTTCCAAGGACGCCCGTGTTTGCTTCGCTCTGTCCTCCCAATGATTGATTGACGTTGGGTCCGGCATGTGGGGACCCGGCACTGCTGGACCACGCTGACTCCGTGACGGTAAACCGCAGCGGAACAAACAGTTTGGCCAACCTGTGGTACTTCGGGCCAGAAGCGGGCTGTTCATTCCCGTAGGACTTCTTAGGACGCGGTTCATCCCAGTCCGAATTCTTAAGAACAGCCGTTTCGATTATATCGAACTTCTGTATAACCGCCTCGCAATAGTCACGGATCAGTGTAGCAGTCCGATCCTCGGCCAGCGACTTTGCAGTAGCTGGGCTGAGGCTAATTAGCGGGTCGCCAGTAGCTCTGATGGCTCGCTCCGCACGATTCGGAAACAGCGGCAGCTGATGAATTGGCGCGTAGACATCGTCGGGAAAATAGGAACTTGGAGGAACAGCTCCTAGCGCGTAGCGCTCACGAAGCTGTTGCTCGATCAGCGATCGCATGGTCTCGAATGACAGATCAGTTGTGCTGTTCGGATCTCCGATGTGTAGCGCTGACAGAGTTCATCAGTGAATTGCGTCAGTCCATTGAGCCCACCCGCATCTGCTGAGGCGATGCTGCTGCTGGCACACAGGGCGGCGATGCCACCGCTGTCGGACTTGTTAACAGTCTTGCCGACCTCCTTGAGCTCCACCGTTAACTTATCTTGGAGGGGGGATTGTAGGTCTTTAACCACTGCCGCCGCAAAGCAACAGTCGATAATTAGAAATTTGCGAAAGTCATTGGCCGAGTTCCGCAATAAAATCGCGAGGCTGTTGCGCGGTATCGACGAGTGATAGGGGTCAAAATCGTTGGTGCTATTGATCGTGAGGAAGACCTGTTCGCCGCCCACGCCTACGCCGCCATGACCGACATAGTACATGACAAGGGCGTCCGGCTTAACCTCTTCTTCGCGCTTCGCTTGCAGCCAGTTATGAATAATATGTTGCTGTTCGGGCCATGATTCCTCCACATCGAAAAGGTCGAGGTGGTCCTCGTGCGCGATAATCGGCGTGCGCCCGGCGAGCATGACATCCTTGAATGCAGCATGAGCCCTACCGAACGCCGACAATGCAAGATCCGGCCGGTGTGGATACCGCGCCGCTCCGAGGAGTAGCAGGAGCTTTCGCAATACCCTACCGGCCAACTGCATCCCCTAGTTTGCCTTCCAGAAGCGCTCGAAGGTCCGAACTCCTCGCGTTGTCTATCTCGATGACCGTATTGCGATTCTTGTCCCGAATGACGAGCTTCGATTTGGCCGTCTGGCTCATGCGAAGCCAGTCAGCGATTCCCTTGGCGAGTGCTACAACAGCCGGAGCCCCAAGAATGAGCACGATCGATGCGCCGAAGTCCTGGGCATTGGGGTCGGTCCTGCGCTGTCGTGCATCGACAGCCGGTGCAGCCGCCTTCAAGTGTTGCGCGAGATCCGCCGCGTATTGATTTGCCTGTGCTGCAGTCTCGGTCTCGAAGGTCAACATCAGTTCCGTTGCCACGCCCCGCCCTCCCGAATATGCAAGTCCTACTGAGGGTAACTCTAAGCCCAATTTGGGCAAATGCCATTTTTCTCAGCTGGAAGGGTGCCGGGACACCGAAACTCTTCGAACCGCTTCCGCCCTAGTTCGTCGTTCCGGACTTCGCACCATTGCCTCCAAGTCGTCGCCAATAGGCGCTCGGAATTGTCTGTGTGCTATCAAACCCTCTACGACGACCCACGACACGGCCATGATTGTCACGCTCAACTGTTTGTTTCGACGTAGACCAGCTACAACGAACCGGCGCTGGCGCCTGCATTAGCAGCAGCTTTAGATTGCGCCGCTCAATCGTCTCGAACGCTAATCCGGATCTGGCACGTTTTCATCCCCGCTTGCTTTCTGCAGTGATATTTCCCGTAGCGTGACTGAAACTTGGGGCCAACGCTGTGACGCATCTCACAGCGCCGATCCCTGGCCTGGGAGGTACGGGGAATCTTGCGTATGATAACGGCCTTTCCCATGCGCGACCGCCCATCGCTGGTCAAGTCAAGACGGCGATCCACGAGTGTAGACCATCATGGTCCGCTGGAAACCGCGATCGGCCCGCTCGAAAAAGCGGGTCACCAACCGTGCTAGGCGCTCGAACCGCCAGGCGAGTTGGGCTCTGACCGTCCCGGAGCTTTGTTCACGAGCATCTTTCTTGCTGGCAACACCCCAACGAGAGCACGATGAATTGCCAAGGTTCTGGAGCCTGGTGGTTGGCCCTGCGCGCTCATTGCTCCACAGCACGCTGAATCTCCAAGGTTTAGCCGTCCTATAGGAGATTCTCCCTATCAGACTCTTATCAGAGTCCATTGCCCATTCATCGTGGATAAGCCAGGTACACCTTGGCGATTCATCTCAAGCCGGGCCCGCGGTACCTTGGCGATTTATCGTAGCTCACGGGTGACGCAGCGTGACCAGTCCTAGGGTGCAACGGATTGGCAATTCATCGCACCCGAATCGGGCATAGCGGGGTAGGGGGCTGGGATGCGTATCTCTGACCAGCTAGAGCTTCTCGGCCTGGAGGAGGCAAGACGTCAGGCCATCGCCGGGGGCGCCACCAAGGCCGAAAAGAACAGGATCGCTCGACGGGTCGAGATGACCCACGAGATGCTCTCCGCGCTCCCTACGGCGGAGGATTTGGCCTTCCTCCACTCCGGCTTAGCGCAAACCTGCCTGCCGCACTCACGGCCCGCAGCCAACCAAAGTGTCTGGCGCCGGCAATCCGGTCGCTTCAGCCTCCTGGTGCAGCCTGGCGTGATCGATGACGGGAGGGTCGCGCGCCACGTTGGCGTGCCCTATGGCAGCCGCGCGCGACTGATCATGCTGCACCTACAGAGCGAAGGGCTAAAGTCTCGCACCGTTTCCCTTGGTCCATCGCTATCGGCATTCCTTCGAAGCCTCGGCCTGCCGGTCTCTGGGGGGCCGCGTGGCTCGATCATCGCCATACGCGAGCAAAGTCTCCGGATCGCTCGGTGCACGATGACTATGCAATGGACCGACAGGAACGAGGCGGGAGATGAACGCACCCTGATTGCAGATACCCGCATAGTCGACGGTATGGAGTTGTGGCGCTCAGCGAGTGGGGAGGAGTGGTGCGGGACCGTCGAACTGTCAGAGCGGTTCCACGAACAGCTTCGCCAACACGCTGTTCCGCTCGACCGGCGCGGTATCGCTCATCTGGCCGGCAATTCGCTCGGCCTCGATCTCTACGCCTTGCTCGCCTATCGGCTACCGAAACTACAGCGCGAAATGCACCTGCGATGGAATGCGCTGCAAGCACAGATCGGATCGAACGACCGAGAGGCGTTTAATCTCGCGTACCGCATCCGCTCTGTCATGGCAGATGTGCTGACGGCTTATCCGCACGCACGGATCGACGTCACGCCGCACGGCCTGCTGCTGAAGCCGTCTGCTCCTGCCGTTCCTAAAACGACCGTCCCCGGCTTCAGGCTTATCGAGGCCGGCCCCTGCCCTGCTCGGCCGCGATGACGGCGCCTCATTGACCGCGCCATGCCGCCCGGAGCCGCGCCCATCGTCCCCTGCCCTGTCGCGCTGTCTCCCGCCCGGCGGAGCACGGCCGCGGCGTCCTGAGCTTCGTGCGCCTGCGCACGGGCCTGATCGGTCGCAGCATGAGCTTGCTGCAGGTCGGCCTGCGTGGCATCCAGCCGGTCGCGAAGCGCATCGGCAGCCTGTTCCGCCCGCTCCACTCGGATTTGGGCAGCTTCCCGGCCTGCCTCGGCCCGATCCGCCCGATTTCGCTCAGTCTCGATGGCTTGCTGGGCCTGATCGGCCCTAGCTTCGGCGTGTTCCGCCCTGATCTCCGCTCGATCTGCGCGCTTTTCGGCTTGGTCCGCTCGTTTGTCGGCGGAAGCAAGAGCCATCTCTAGTGTGCTGATCGAGCGGGAAATGTCCACGCCATTAGGCACGGATGATGGCATGTCATCAGGTGGTCTACGGTTACCCCATGCCCGTAACCATTCCGTCGGCACGCATACATGCATGGTGCCATGGTTGTCCTTCCGCCGCGGCCACTTCTTGCGAAGCGCCAGCTTGAGTGCGGAGGTCTTATCAGTGCCGCGGATTTCCGCCAGTTCAGTGTAGCTGATCCAGCGACCGCCCGGTTCCGAATCCATGCCGCCCGCCGTGCATCATTGCATGTCACGCATCGTGCTATCTGGCGTGTATCGAGCCGGGCAACTGGCTGTCGCATTCGGCCGCGGTTTCGCAGTCGATGTGCTTCAGGTGCCACGCTATGGTGGACGGGAGGCTCGCCGACCGAGGTGAGAGCTGAAGTCGATCCCGGGGCCATGAGCGCCAATGGCACCCAGGTAGGCCGTCGGGCCCACCGGAGCCGCTCGATGTGGGTGTCCACTCCCCTGCCCTATTCGTGGTCCAGATCGAGACCCACCCGCCTGAACAGCGGATCGGTGCTGGCGGAGCTTCGGGACCACCTTGGCGGCACGCGCGGGCGACAGGAGCCATCGCCGACTTCCACCAGGCTCCCGCGTCGCCCCGGCCCTACGCAGGGATCCCGTCGAGATCGGACGGACAGCGGATCGCCACCAGGGCGCCGAGCTCGACTATGTGGGTCAGAAATGGGTCCCATGAAATCATCAACACGGGACTCCTGGATAGGGGACCCGATCTGCTAGCTGGCACGGCCCGATCTGGTGCGGCAGGTCAACTATAAACACACCTGACGGATTTCGGCGGCAGCCAGCCGGCGCCGGCATCCTACGCCCCGCTTACTCAGGTGATCTACCATGGCGTAACCCCCTGCCCTACCCCGTGTGGCTCGGCAGATGCCCCGTCGCAAGGGCGATTATGGCGAGCATCGCCACTACCAGGACGGCCGCGGCGGCCATCTCCACCAACTTTGGCATGGCTCAGTTTCCCCGATGACTGGTGCCGTGGCCGAGTGTGCACCTCACCGTGGGCGCTCCCTGCATCACAGCCGTGTGGCTGGCGACTTGATCGGGCCCCTGTTGCCATCCCTTGCTCGGCTGAACCATCGCAAAGGCGGCCCACAAACACCGTTTCGCGATGATGTTCGGGCAATTCTGGCTTGGCACAACCTCAATTCGTCCTGTACGGCAATTCTGATTCGGAGGACGCCATGCGCTTTAAGCCGAACGTTCGCCCGCACGTTCACCCGAAGATCACCCGAACAGGCGCCTGACCCATGGCGGGCGTCTGGCTCACGTACGCCCAAGCGGGGGAACGGTTCGGCCTGTCCGCCGATGCAGTCCGAATGCGTGCACACCGGCTTGGGTGGCGGATGCAGCCAGGTAACGATGGGCGGACACTGGTGCTGGTCCCCGAAGATGCAGCCGTGCAACCGCGCGCACGTTCGCCCGAACGTTCGGGCGCACATGCTGGCGAACGTTCGCCCGCACAAATCACCGATGAGGGCAAACTCGCTGCCGCCGAAGGCCGTACGATACTGGCCGAACAAAGGGCCGAACAGGCCGAACAGAGGGCAGATCGAGCTGAAAAGCGGGCCGATGTGGCCGATACCGACCGACGCGCCGCCGAGGCCAGAGCGGATGCCGCTGACGTCGATCGCCGTGCTGCCGAGGCCCGCGCCGACACCTTGCGGGAGCGGATGGAAGGCTTGCTGATGAAGCTCGCGACGGCCCAAGCGGATGCTAAGGCAGCCAAAGATCGAGCTTGGATATCGGGCGAGCATCTAGCAGCGGCTGAGCGGCGAGCGGACGCTGAACGGGAACGGGCCGATCGCGCCGAGGCTGCGGCCGCCCACGAGCGCCAGGACTTCTTGGACGTCGAGGTCCTGACGAGACGCGAGCTCGACACGCTGCGGGAGCGGTTGGCCGAGGCAGAGAAGGGCAGGGAGGTCGCGGAGGCTGCGGTCTTGCAGGCCGCACAGACGGCCGACGAAGTCTTGCAGACAGCCGCCGCCCGGCAGCGGCTGGGCCTCGTGGCGCGGCTCAAGGCGGCGTGGCGGGGGCAATGAACTCCCCGTCCTGTGGGCGATCTGGCAAGATGCCCACGCGCCGCGGCCGCGATGGTCAGGTCAAAGGAAGCCTGCGCCGGCATGCCCCTTAAACAGGTTCCCGCGGCGCACATAGCGGCGGACCGTGTCCATGGAGCGGTGACGCGACACCTCCGCCATCTTCAGCACATCCGCCCCGGACTCGGCGGCGGCGGTGAGGAACCCGGCGCGCAGCGAGTGGCCGGCTGAACCCGGCGGGATCGAGGCCGGCGGCGGCGGCACGGCGCTTGAGGGCGCGGACGAAGCCGTCGTCGCCGAGGGGGGTGGCGCCGACGCGGCCGCCTTTGCTGACCGGGCGGAACAGGGGACCGTCGCTGATCGCCGCCGCGGCGAGCCAGGTCTGCAGCGTCTCGACCGGGCGCAGATGGGTGCCGCGCGGGATGGCGATCTCCTGGCCTTCACCCGCCTGGTCGGTCTTGGAGCGGCGGATCACGACGCGCAGCCCATCCGGCACCTCAAGCAGATCGGCGACCATGAGGGCGAATAGCTCCGAGCGGCGGAGCGCGCCGGCGAAGCCGAACGCGAGCAGCGCCCGGTCACGCAGGCCGATGAGCGTGGTGGGGCAGGCGGCAAGCATGCGGGCGATCAGGTCCGCGGTCGCCGGCGTCTTGCTCTGCGGCGCGGTGCCGAGCGTGTGGCGGATGCCGCGCAGCACCTCGCGCACCGCGGGATTGGTGCTGGGTGAGTCGAACCCAGCGGCGCGGTGCATGTGCGCGATCGCGGCGGCGCGACGGCCGATGGTCGAGGCGCGGCGGCCGGCTTCGGCCAGGGTGGCGAGGTAGCTGCACACGAGGCCGGGCGGGCAGGGCAGGGGGGCGCGCCGCGGGCAGCCGCCCAGCGGCAAAAATCGGCCCAGTCGGCGGCGTAGGCGCGGCGGGTGTTCTGGGCCTTGGCGGCGTCGGCGAAACGCAGTGTGGCCGCCACTTCGGCCGGGGCCAGCCAGTCGGCATCCAGCGTGGCGAGCGCGGTGGCCGGCACCTTCGGCGGGGCTGGCAGATCGTCGGCAGGATCGGCGGCCATGGGCAAGGGCCTCTCGCGGCGTCGGCGGGGGAATGCCCGCGGCGGCGGGACGTTAGCAGCCGCGCCCGAATTCAGCGTGATAAATTTCATTATCACGCCCGATTTGCCGGCCCGCCGAACGCCGCCGCGCGGAAATCCCCCAAGTGACGAACCGATCGCGACCAGAATCGGCGCGGATCGGCTATCATGGCCCAGCGAAAACAAGCACTTGGGGAAATGCCGCTATGGCCGACGACACGCCGTTCGACGACCCGGACACCGCGGACGAGCGGCTCCGTCCGCCCTGGGAGGACACCCCGGACGAGACCGACGCCGATTGTTTCGCCCTCGCGTCGGCACCCATCCCCATCCGGTGACAGCGATTGGCTCGCGGGCGCCGACCTGCCGGTGCTGCTCACCGGCGCTGGCCGATGCCACCGACGCGCTGGCCCGGCTCGACGCCCGCGCCGCCGCGTCACCGACGCCGTCCGGGAGGGGCTGCATCGCCCGCATGGCGTTCGCCGAGGCCGCCGGCTGGCTCGCCCACACCCATGCCTGGGTGCATCCGCTCGATCTCGCGCTGCGCGACCTCGGGCTGACCGCCCCCACGGCGCTGGCCGCGGTCGGCGCCGGCACCGCGCCCTGCCGCAGACCTTCGCCGGGCCCGCCGCGCACCGCGACTGGGCCGATCCGCCGTTCGAGGCGCTGGCCGGGGCTGACCGCGCGGTCGCCGAGGCACTGGCACTCGCCCGGCTGCTGCGCCGCCTCGCCGGAAAACACCGGCCGGACCCAGTTCGCCAGCGCGACCGCAGCGGCCGAGACGCTCGCCTCGCTCGGCGCCGGCGAGCTCGACGAGGAAAATTTGTCCGCCTGGTGGTCGGCGCATGCGCCGCAGCCGGACGCCAGGCGCCGTCGATACGGCATGCGGGGAGGGGAGGGGGGTGATCCGCCCCTGCCGCCGCTGCTGCATGCGGCGCATGCGGCGCAAAGCCTGGATGGAGGCCGGCATCACCGAGCCCCCGGCGCCCGCCCACGCGCTGCTCGCCGCGACCGGCCTGGTCGCCCGCGCCGGCGTCGACCCGCGCCGTGTTCCTCCCCGTCTGGGCGGCCTACCCGGCCGCCGGCTTCGGCGATCGCGACGCACCTGCCGACCCTGCGCAGCGACGCCGCCGATCGCCTGGTCGGCCGCGGCCGGCCGGTCACCTGGCCGTTCGCCTTCCTGCACCTGGTCGCCGAGAGCGCGCGCGCGGGCCTGCGCGAGCTCGACCGGCTCGACGACGGCCGCGGAGCAGGGCAGGGGGCTCGCTGCCGACGCTCGACAAACGGTCGCGGCTGCCGGATGCGCTCGACGCGCTGCTGCGCGCGCCGGTGCTGACGCCGAAGGCGCTCGCCGGAACACTCGGGATCGCGCCGCAGACCGGCGACGGCGCTGCTGCGGGCGCTGCAGGCGAAGGGGGTGGTGAGGGAGGTGACGGGCAGGGGGAGTTTTCGCGCGTTCGCGGTGTGAGCCAGGGCCAAGGTCCTGCCATCGCGCTCCGATGCTGACGGCGGCTTCGACAATTTCTGGCTCATCTTCACGCCTTCGTCGTTACGATGGGCCAGAAATCCTCCCTTCCTCAATCCATCCTTGCTGTCTCACAGGCGCTGACGCCGGACATCGCATGCGTCGTGTAGGCGGATTTCCCACGCCAGCAAGGTTGCCGGAGCGTTGCTCCTCCGAGCAGGTGCGAGGTTCTCTCATTGCGACCACTGCGCAACCGTTCTGACACGCCTGCCGTGGCATAGCTCGGCGCGAACGAAGATGATGGCATGAGCTCGAGATGAACGAAGACGCCGTCACGCCCGGTCTGCCGCGCGACATCTGGACTGTCATGGTCAGCCGGCGGCGTACATCGCGAGGCATGGCATCATTGAACGGCTCGCCGGTCGTCACATTCGAGACCGCCGCCCGCCGACGCCGGAATGCAAATATCGTGGCCAGCTTGTCTGCCGCCGGTATCGGCGGCGCGGCCAGCCATGAGCGGCGCATTCGCTGCCGAGGCGCTGAATCTCCATGCGCTAGGTCTGGCGCCGATCCCGTGCTCGGCCAACGATGATGGCAAGACGCCAGCCATAGCTACCAAGAGCTGGACACGCCGCCCAGGCGCGAAGCGGCTGCGCCAACTCGTGCTGCGCTTCCCCGAGGCGAACGTCGGGATCCTCACCGGTCTAAGCCGGATATTCGTGGTGGACATCGATCAGGCCCGACTGGTGGAGGACATGATCCGCCGCTTCGGTGCCACGCCGTTGATGGTCGAGACGCCCAGCGGTGGCATCCACCTCTACTACCGGGCCAGCGGCGAGCGTTGCGGTGATCTGCGCCGGACCGAACAACTGCCGGTGGACCTCAAGGGCATCGGCGGTTTCGTCGTGGTGCCGCCCAGCGTGCGGCCGTCAGGCGAACATGCCGGCAAGCTCTACAGGATCCTGGAAGGCACATGGGAGGACGTTGCCCGGCTGCCCACCATCAAGCCCGGCAGCCTGCCAGCGCCCGCCACAGCCCAGCAAGGGCGGCCAGATCGCATACAGGACGGCGTCCGACACAATGAGCTCTTCCGCCACGGGCTGCGGGAGGTAAAGGCGTGCGATACCTTCGATGCCCTCGTGGACCGGCTGCGGTGGATCAATGAAAGCTGCGATCCGCCACTGCCTGACGCCGATGTGGTCAAGACAGCCTGCTCGGCATGGAATTACGAACAGGAAGGCCGAAACTTCGTAGGCAGGGGAAAATTGCTGACCACGCCCGATGCTATGTTCAAGGCCCTGATATCCGTCCCCGGCGGGGTTGAGGCCCTTGCTCTGCACTTGCTGCTGCGCTCAACACACAAGACCGGCGCCCAGTTTGCCGTGGCGCCCAAGGCGATGGCACGCGATCAGACATTGCCCGGCTGGTCGCATGTCCGGGTCCGCAAGGCGAAGGAACATCCTGGTCGATGGCGGCTTCCTGAAGGTTGTCAGTCGGGGCGGCAGCGGCCCACGTGATCCGGCACAGTTCTGCTTCGCCGAAGACGCAACGGCCGGCCAATTTTCATTGCCACCCTAAGGGTAAAGCTTCTTTACCCAATACTAACTGACACCCCCTCCGCTGAGGTGGAAAGCAAGCTAAAGTTCCCCGAAATCCGACGATTTTGTTTGCCGCGGCACTCGTCGGCGTCGGTTCGTCGGTGTTTCACCCTGAGTCATCGCGGGTGGCACGCATGGCCTCCGGCGGGCGGCATGGGTTCGCCCAATCGCTGTTCCAGGTCGGCGGCAGCACGGGATCGGCCATCGGGCCGCTGCTCGCCGCGTTTATTGTGGTGCCGCGCGGGCAGAGCAGCATCGCCTGGTTCTCCGCCGCTGCGCTATTGGCGATCCTGCTGCTGGCCAATGTGAGAGGAGCAAGCCAGCTGCACCCCGCCCAGCACATGCGATTTCCGACTCGTAGGAGCCGCCTACGCGGCGTCTGGGCAGCATCAGGTAGGGGAGCTGCGGCCGATGCTCCGCGAAGCCCTGGAGGAGTCTCCAAAGTCGCGCACGAGGCATGTCCCACCTGATCGCCCGGCGACGTGTAGCTGTCCCGCTGAACCGAAGAATGCATGCCCGCTGAGTAGAGCCGCCGGAGGGGTAGCAGGTGGAATCGCTGTAAGAACCGGCCCTCGCCCTAAACCGCCCACAGCAGCGTCAGAAATCAGGCGGCAACGGCTAACCTTCCTCTCTTCCGGTGTGGCTCGCCAGCGGACCCGGCGGCCGCCCCCCAAACTCGGTCTGACAGCTCGGCCAAACATGGATCGGCCCTCCGCGGATTGCCCATGTCGACGTGACCCAGCGGCGGGACGGATCGGTGCAATCGTGCGCGGACACACTCTCCGCCTAAATCATACCATAAGTCATTAATATAATTGAATGTGTCCAGCGTGGGTGCGAGCTGTCCCACAATCCGTCCCATACACCGGTGTGTGATCGTCGCGCATTTCACATGTCCGATAATGGTAGCAATGGTGGGTCCGCGTGATCATGCCATTCGATGCAAAGCTAGCAATATCAACGCGTTAGGCTGGCACAGCACATGATTTGTTATTACGTGACGCAGCGCCGCACGCACTTGTCACCATCAGCTTGATCGGCGGCCTCATAGTTATATAGTTCACGTGCGCAGGCGCGCGCGCGTCAAGCTTGGGCTGTGTGGAGTCAATTCGATGGTGAATTCCTCGGGGAAGGACCCCGCCGGCCAGCCGAGGACGGACGCCTTGGTTGAGAGATTGCCATCGGTCATCTCGGTGAACCGCTCACGTGGGAAATTCTGGACCTGGGTCATGGAGGCCGTCCGTCATTCCGCTAGCGTGACGCGGCGGGTAAGGGCTTGTCCCCCGGGAAATGGCAGGGTCATACCGTCAGGCGCATCGCGCGCAGCACCCGTTCATCGTCCTTGACCTCGCGCAGGACTTCGTCCAAGGCCAACGCACGACGCTCGGCCTGCTCCGGTGAGTTTCAAGGAAGTTGTCGCCCGGATTTTGTAACGACATGTCTATTGTCGTAGCCGCTGAGCCGTCACTCTGGGTGTCCGGAGGAGCGCATCTCCAGTGTGTGGTGAGTGTGCCACGGTGCTCACTGCGGAGAAGGTCGGTGCTTGCCATCCTCGCCATGCTCGCGCAATGAGATGCGCTGCGCGTGGCTGCGGGCGGCTCCGCGCCTCCCATCTCCTCCGTTGTGCTCCGTGTGGCTTGGGCGTTGCCAGGTCGGGACGGGAAAAACAGGCTCGCCGATCGAACAAAGCTGGATCTGGGAGGCCGCCGCCTGGACGTAAGCATCGCGCTCCGGATTGAGCGTGACGACGCTGACCGGCGTCCAGTTACGCGTCTTCCCACTCCAGCGTCGCGGGTTGCGTTCCCGCGCACTTAGACCGCGTGGCGGGCTTTGAGCAGACGGCGATCCGATCCGGCATGACGCTGTGCCGGGGTAACATAGCGGATGCCGCTGTGCCGGTGCTCATGGTTGTATAAGCAAACGACAGAACCCCCACAATACCGCGGTTTTTGGCGATGTTGAGGTCGCTTACCCTTGGCATCCGTGGGCCGGTCAGGCGGTGCGCGTCCACGGGGTCGTAGCCAGACCAGCAGGTTCGATGGCGCGCTGCAGTCTTATCGACGACAGCACATGTCGAGTGCGGCAATTTCCTCGCTGGATGCTTGACGCGGCGTCATGTCAGTCCATGAGGCAAGCGGAGCGTCCTATGGCTGATCTCGGCGCACTGATGGCGCTGCGTACACTGCTCGGGAAGGTCACGGCGACCCCCGTCCCAGCGAGGAAGTGTGAGGAGACGGTCGTAGCATCTCCCAGTCAGAATCGGGGAGATCACCATGCACCGCCGCCGCCAGCTCGAACTCCTCGAGTTCAACTCACCGTTGCCGCAGTGCGAGAGCCTCGCGGGACACTCGTTACCGTACCAGATCCAGCGCGCATTGACCGACCTAGTGACTCGCTTGCTTCTCGAGCACGCGAACGGCGTGATGCAAGATCCGCGGAGCGGCGCCGATGATCATTGAGAAAATCGGCGCACAGCATCGCTTGCGCAAGGCCGTGCTTTACATCCGGCAGTCGTCGGTCCAGCAAGTTCTCCACAATCGAGAAAGCCAGAACTCTGCAATACGCGATGCGCGAGCGGCTGGCCACACTCGGCTGGTCGGAGATCGAGATCATCGACGATGATCTTGGCCTTTCGGCTAATGGAGGAACCGCGCGGGCGGGGTTTGAGCGTATGGTTTCCGAGGTTTGTCTCGGTAAGGTTGGTGCGGTGGCGGCAAGGGAGGTCTCTCGGTTTGCACGTAATAGTCGTGACTGGCAGCAACTCGTCGAAATGTGCCGCGTAGTGGACACTCTGCTCATCGATCAGGAGGCGATCTATGCGCCGAGGCAAGGCAACGATCGCCTGTTGTTGGGCTTGAAGGGCAGTCTCAACGAGTATGAGCTCGATCTTCTGCGGCAACGCTCCCTATCAGCCCGGCATGAGAAGGCACGGCGCGGCGAGCTCTTCATCGTAGCCCCGATCGGCTTTATAAAGGCTGGTGACACGTTGGAAAAAGATCCAGACCAACGCGTGCAAGCATCAATCCGGCTCGTCCTTGACAAGGTCGCCGCAGTCGGGAGCGTCCGCCAGGCGTTGCTATGGTTCCTCGAGCACAAACTCGACCTACCGGCAAGACGTCGCAACGGCACTATCGTTTGGACGCGCCCGCGATATTCGACCATCCATAATATTGTTACCAACCCCACCTATGGCGGTGCGTATGCCTATGGCAAGACGGGGCCGGTGGTACGGTACAACGGGCCGGTTGCGCGATCCGGCGTACGCCGAAAACCTCGCGAGGAATGGCTAACGTTGCAACCCGGTATGCACGAAGGTTATGTCGATTGGCAGCAGGCGGAGACGATCCGAAAGATGGTCAGCGCGAACGCACCGAGCGGCGGATATCGTGGCGCACCCAAACACGGCGCGGCACTCCTCGCGGGGCTTCTACGCTGCCGGCGTTGCGGTCAGAAGTTGACGGTTCACTATAGCGGCTCGAAGGGCGGCATTCCCCGCTACGTTTGCGTCACAGGGCGCCTCGACCATCAAGAGCAGACTTGCATCAGCTTCGGTGGGCTGCGTGTTGATGATGTCGTTGAGGAGGCTCTGCTTGCGGTCGTCCAACCCGTCGCCGCCGAGGCGGCGTTGGCGGCTGAGGCACAGGCTCGCGCACAGCGTGATCAAGTGCGTGAAGTACTGGGACGTGATCTTGAGGCAGCGCGGTTCGCTGCCGATCGGGCGTTCCGCCAATACGATGTCGCCGACCCGGAGAACCGCCTGATCGCCCGTGAATTGGAGGCGCGCTGGGATCGCGCACTCAGACATGTCGAGGCGGTCGAAAAGCGCATCGCCGATCACGACGCTGCCGCCCTGTCCCGTGTCGACGCCGAACCGGTCTGCTTCGCCACACTTGCCCAGGACCTTAAAGCTGTTTGGACCGCGCCAGCAACCGACGCTCGCCTGAAGAAGCGTATCGTGCGGACAGTGATCAGGGAGGCCATTGCCGATCTCGACGATGCGACCAGCGAGATCGTTATCACGATCCACTGGGTGGGCGGGGTGCATACCGAACACCGTTTGCCGCGACGCCGTCGCGGGCAGCGCAACAGCACGCCAGCCAACATCATTGAGGCGGTTGACCAACTTGCCCTTATCGCCAAGGACGATGTCATAGCGGGTCTGCTCAATCGCAACGGCATTAAGACAGGCAACGGCAATCGATGGATCCGCGAGAAGGTGACCTCGCTCCGCTCGAAGAACAGGATCTCGGTGCATCGGTCTGCCGACGATGGCGTTGAGCCCTGGCTTAACCTGCGCCACGCAGCAGCACTCATCGGCGTCACGCCACGAACTCTGCAGCTCGCTGCAAAACGAGGCGAGATCGATGCGCTGCACCCACTTGACGACGGTCCGTGGATATTCAAACGAGCAGATCTTGAAGGACCAGCGGCTCACGCTCTCGCTCTGCGGGCCCAAAGCAACCCAAGGCACCCCGCAATACCTAACGAGAACCAAAAAGATCTATTCTGACCAACTACATAGAGAGATGTGTGTTCTGATGAGCGGTTGTACCACTGCAAGAACTGCATTGCCCATTGTCGGGCGGCCACCAGATCGGCGAACCCCTTGAGTGGGAACTCCGGACGATATTTCGCAGTTCGGAACAGCGCCCGGCGAAGGCGTTGTCATCGCTCACACGCGGGCGCGAGTGGGACGGCCTGATGCCGAGCCAATGCAACATGGCCAGCACCATCGTGGCCTTCAGGCTGGCGCCATTGTCACCGTGCAGCACCGGGCGCGTCGGCATCGCATGCAGACCCTCGGCGAGCGCGGTGCGCCGGGCCAAATGGGCGGCATGCTCGGCGCTGTCGCTGTCGTGCACCTCGAAGCCGATGACCCTCGCGAGACACCTGCTCCAAGGACGAACTGCCCGGCGGCAACAGTCGCGCCACGATCCGATCCTTGTACGCCGGTCCGTATCGAGCCACTTCCTGATGTCCACGCCCCCAAAGGGTCCGATCCTATCCGGGCGACAACTTCTCTGACACAGGGGGCAGCGCGGCGGGCCGCTTCGGCCGAAAGCCCCGTGCCCGTCGCGATGCCAAGGACGCGCATACCCGGTGCAATGTGTGCGGCCCACAACAGGAAGGGCATAAAATGCGCAGTGGCGTTAGCGAAGGCGCGGTGTCAATCCGCCGCCACCTGTTCCTTGAAAACTAGCTGCTCTGCCATCCCGAGCTCCTCATTTTTGTTCTTCGACCTTACATATTCGATCCGAAGTCCGGGCCCGGCTGTATAAGTCAATGACACGTTCCGCCGGCTGCATCGGGGACCGTTTAACCCCTCAAAGTCAGGCACGTTGCGGGTGGCAAGGGCCGCACCGCGGGATCGGGCGATTGCGGCAATCTGCGCGTCCGCCTGTGAAATCGGCCGGCCGACTTGGCGGCGGCCGGCTGCCAGCGCAGCGAACGCCTCGGCCGCTTCGGAGTCGCAGGGCAGAATCCGCCCGCGAAAGTAGGTTTCAAACGCGGTGCGGGCGGCCTGTGCCAGCCCGTCCCGACGCCTTCCTTCCGGCACGAGGGCTACGCCATAGAAGGATTTCCGCCTGACTGACGGCGGAAAGGAGGACGGTCGCACCGGGGATGGCGTTGATCCAGGCCATGACGACCGGCTCGGGCGCTGGTTTCATCAGCTCGGAGACGACGTTGGTGTCGAGGAGGATCATTCGTCGAAAGTCGGCGGCTCGCGGATCGGCTCGCGGGGCACCTTCGGCAGGTCGAAACCACCGAATGGCTTGAACAGGGCGTTAATCGCCGTGCCAAGGTTCTTTGGTTCCTGCGGCTCCTGATTGAGCGACGACCGCAGAATGTCACGCGCCTCGTCCTCCATCGAGCGGCCGTGAACCGCCGCCTGAATACGCAGGCGGGATTTCAGGGATTCGTCCCGGTTGCGATAGTGATGCTCGCCAAGGAATCGCCTCTGTCAGCATTGATGCGATTATAAGCAATGCTGACAGATCAATCCAGTGCAACTTAGGCTTGTTGATTATGATCGGAATTTCAAAGGTTTACCGGGATATATTGGCGGAGGGGATGAGATATTCCGCCCAAGGACCATAAGTCTTCTGAGATTATTGATACAGCTTGCGAATTTTGCTTCAATGGAGGTCAAAACGGCGGTCAAGAATGGCCAGCCCGACGCCCACTGTTTGCCGCATTCCGCCCAAATGAGAGACCGACACTGCCCATCCATCGGCACCCGAGTATTGACGAAACTGGCGCGAACTTCGACCTCGAAGTTCGAATCCCAATGCGGCATTCGAACCCACATCCCGGTTGATACTCGGTCGTCGGCCCCGTCGCACCGCACGGTCAGGACGTTGTCCTTTCCCGGCTCCACGCCGGATGCCCGACCATCTAGCTAGGCGTGCAGCAGTACCGGTGGACACCCCGGCGGATGTGCGTGGTCGAATACCACCCAGGCGTGGTGATGCTGGCCGGCGTTGGTGCGTTCGCCCATATCGAACCATCGGATGCGGCGCGTCAGCACCAGAACCGCAGCGAACGGGGCTGTCGTCATCACTTCGGCGACCCGTTTTCCAGCGATCCATTCAAGGCGCACCAGGAGCGCGAGTTGGCCCTGCACTGTCGCGGTGAGCGCCAGAGCGTGGCGCAGAAATTCGAGCATCGACCTCGATGATCGCGGCTGTCCCTCATGAATGGCCGCTTCGCCATAGGGAGGGTTCGTAAATGATGCTGCGGCATCCGTCTCGTATCGGTTTGCCAGGGAATCAACACCTGGGGTGCCAACCCACAGTTGGCGATGTCCGTCGAGACCACTTGGTAACCGTGCGCGGCGAGATCGGTGGACATCGCTCCAGCGCCACAGCAAGGCTCCAGATGGGGCCACGGAACTGGACTCGGTGATCCAATCCGGCGTGGCGTAGAAATCGTGGCCTCTTCGGTCGTAAGAGGATACGGCGCCGAACCGTTCGGCCTTGCCGTCCCGACCCCGACGACAGCCGCTCCGCGGCGCGGCCTACACCACCGCTTCCTTCAGTTCCCTGGCAGGCCGAAAGCCGACCTTCTTACTGGCCTTGATCTTGATGGCCTCACCGGTCGCCGGGTTCCGTCCCATCCGTGCCGCCCGCTTCCGCACCTGGAGGATGCCGAGGCCGTTCAGACGTATTTTGGCGCCCTTCTTCAGATGACGGGTGGTCAGCGTCACCAAATCGCCGAGAACGGCCTCAGCCTGCTTCTTCGCGATGTCATGGCTGTCGGCCAACGCGGCGGCGAGGTGCTTGAGGGTGATGGTCGCCTGGACGGCAGCCGTCGCCGGGGCAGCTTTCTTTGCAGGCTTGGCGACCTTCTTGGCAATTGCCATGGACGTCCTCACTGTGTTGGGCTTGGCGTGCCCCGATCTGGTCACGGTTGATCGGATTCGCGCAACCGGCGTTACCAACTTGATCATCGTCCATACCTTCCTGGCTCGGCACCCTTGGCGAGGCCCTCAAGGACAAATTGAGTTGCCGCCGCGTTGCACAATCGGTTGTCCACGGTGCGGAGCGGTGCGTCATCGGGTCATCCACTTGACAGCGGGCAGCGAGACGGTAACTGGCTCGACATAACGTGCCGACCTAAAAATACCATGGGAGGTTTCATTCATGGATTCACTACGTTCAGCCAGGGCTGACGATGCATCCGCGCGTGGTCGCGTCTGCTACGATGCAGCACCGATGTTTGCTAGAAGAGCCACGACCATCGCGCGGCACAGGGAGGCGCCATGACCACCATCGTCGGCCTCAACGCCTATTTCCAGCGCATCGGTTGGTCTGGTAGTCGCGACCCGACACTTGAGACATTGGCGGGGTTGATCGCGGCCCATACGGCGCATATTCCCTTCGAGAACCTGGACGTATTGCTTGGCCGAACAGTGCGTCTCGACCTTGAGAGCCTCCAGGAAAAAATCGTCGGTGGCCGCCGTGGCGGTTATTGCTTCGAGCACGCTGCCCTGTTCGCCGCCGTGCTTGAGGCTCTTGGCTTTCAGGTCGCCCGTCATGCGGCGCGGGTCGTTCTGTTTGGGCCATTGGCCGAAGCTAAGCGCGACCACATGTTCATGACTGTGCCCGTCGATGGCGTAACATATGTTGTCGATCCCGGCTTCGGACCGTTCGCACCTCGGTTTCCGGTGCCATTGGTGGATTCGCCACCGGGTCAAACGACCCATTGGATGCAGCGCGACGGCAACTTCTGGGTGCTTCACGTCACGCGGGAGGATAGGCAGCCCGTGGCCGGCTGGGCGTCTACACTGGAAGTAGAGAACCCGTTGGATTTCGAAGTGTTCAATCACTACATCGCCACTCACCCGAAATCTCCGTTTGTGAACTGGATTTTTCTGAGTGCGGTCACACCCAAGGGGCGGGTCAATGTCATGAACCGGAACGTGACGCATCTTCGTGGGGCTGATCCATCGGTCGTTACCGAACTGGCGGACCGTACAGCTTTGCGCAGATTGCTGGCGGAGCATTTTGGCTTCGACCTGCCGGAGGTTGAGCGCCTGACTGTTCCGGCGATCCCCGAGTGGAACTGACGGCGAGGCGAAAACCCCCGAAGTTAAATCCATGCCACCGCGCGCTATCTTCGACGTGCCCGCCATCGCAGGAATGCCCGTGCTAACTGGCGAGGCGTCCTAGCCCGCGTCAGTCCACCGGTAGGTCAGGCGTTTTTCATTCATGCCTAGGCTGCGATGCGGGCACGCTCCCGATCCTCGATTCCGAGCAATTCATCAAGATAACGCTGTAGATGCTGTTCGTCGTAGTGCTGGTAGATGCCGACCACGCCACGCTCGCAAACTCCAAACATGCCTTCCACGGTATTGGTGCAAGTGAGCGGCACCAGCGCGAGTTTGACTTCAGACCATCAATAAGAGCCGCCCGCTGGTCGATGCAACACCAGCGAGGCGGTCCTAGCAACCCGATCCAAGGTTTGGCAAAGCACTAGAGACGCCGCACTACTCATCCGTCGCCAATCTCTTATGCCCAGTCGGACGCCGCGCCCGCTATGTAGGCGGCGGCGCCCTGACTTTCGGGCTACGTCGGCGATACGATGCGTTTGGCGTTTTCGATCGCCTCGGCATAAACTTCGGGTTTCATGAGGGGCGTGAAGGTCGGCTCGGCACCCGTAAACCATGTGAGCGCGTACATCAGTTCAGCCATCGCAGCCGGTGTTTCCAGGTTCACCACCATCATCACGGAGCGCCGAGACGGATTGCCGTAAATGGCTTCTGGACGGAACCGGTCAGCAATCTTGGCAAACGTGGGGCCTGGACCTTCGCCTGCGTCGATTTGGTTCGCTCGCCCCATTGCGGCATCAGTTTGCACAAGATAAAGCATTGTATCCTCCCTTGATTATTGGTTGCGAGGTGCGAAGGGTAGGCGTCACCTAATACACACGCAAGCGAACGCCGCCCTGCCGCTGCTGCTGAGCACTCGGCTGGCTCGATGGTTTACTGCGCCAGTCCAGGTCTGGACGGATCATATTGAGTGCACGATCAAAACGTAAAAGTTCATCACACCTTACAAGCGGCGGGTCGCTTCGCTGGCATGACAATTCCCCTCTGGTCGCCTGATTGACCGCCGAACTTGGCAGTGTGGGTATGGCTGATCAGGCAAATTCTCCTCCTTCTACTGCGTCCGTGGGGACGCCCCTTCGTCATCGTTGTCCTCATCGCCACCGAGATGAGCAGAGCCGCCTCCCTGTTCCGCGATCGTGCGGTCCGCCACCAGCGCGCCTGTCACAGCGTACAGCACCGACGCCAGCGCGCTCTTCACTTCATCGGTCACAGCATCACCGGCCACCAACTCCAGCAACAGATGCCGCACGTCTTCCAACGTGCAAATCGGACAGATCGGGAGGCTGTCGCCATACTCGGCCTGCAACTTCATGAACTCGGCGTCTGACAGGTCGTCAATACGTGGCATGTTCGCTGCGCCCATCTGCTGCCGTGTGCAACTTCGCCCACTCAGGGGAAAGATGGCCAGATGGCGCTGCCACAGTAGGGGGGCCTCCGGCACTTACGGCATGACCAGCCACGCGCCGTTTCTCACTGCCGGCGTCGGCTGGATGTGACTTGGCGTGACAGAAGCGTCGTCCACACTGATCGCCAGCCTCATTTGCCCTCGTCGGGGGTGATGTCCTCGCATTCGGCATGGCGCTTTGCATGACAATTGTGATGATTGTTTATTCGTCAGCACCACGAGACGCCGATGGTCTCGGCGGCGTGCATCCTCCGGCTACTCCTGGTCTGGGAGTTCGCCTCCCCGCTCGACTGCTGACGATTGGAGGCCAGATGTTACCCGCCACCGAGAACGCATTGATCAACGCGCTGGAGACGCCGGTGGCAGTAGCGGGGGTATGGGCCTGCTTCGCCGAGGTAGCCACGATCACGAGCTTCGTAGGGACATTATCGTCATGGCAGCAGTCGCCGGACACGTTTGCAGTCGATCGGTGCGCTCGCTGCCGCTGAATGGCCGAACCAGCCCTTGCCTTCGCGAGCCGGCAGGTCACTCTACCGGAAATGGAGAACGACAGGACATGAGCGACCTTCAATCCATCGCCCAGGCGCAGCGCGCATTCTGGAACAGCGAGGCGACGCGACGCTGGGTGACCGAGCAAACGCGGATCGATCGGCTGATGGCCGAGGTGACTGATGCCGCATTGACCGCCGCCGCGCCCAAGCCGGGGGAGAACGTGCTGGACATCGGCTGCGGTACCTGCACGACCACCCTAAGGCAGGCCCAGGCTGTCAGGCCAACCGGCCGCGTGCTCGGCATCGACATATCCGAACAGCAGTTGGGACTTGCTCGCCAGCGCGTTGCTGCTGCCGGCGCCACCAACGTGGAGCTTGTGCTGGACGACGCCGCGACATACGCCTTTGGGGCAGAGACCTTTGATCTTGGCTTCACCCGGTTTGGAGTGATGTTCTTCGCCGACCCGGTCGCCGCCTTCCTCAACATCAGACGCGCCATGAAGCCGAGTGGGCGGCTGCTCCTGGCAGTGTTCCGGTCGGGACCGGAGAACCCTTGGGCTACTGCTGCGGTCGCGGCGATCCGCCATCTGGTACCACCACTTCCGGCATTAGGACCGGAAGACCCCGGCCAGTTCAGTTGGAGCGATCCCGCACGGGTCAGGCGTATTCTCGATGGCGCCGGTTTCCACGATGTAGCGTTGACGCCGCTGGATATATCTTTCCACCTCGGCGCCGATGCCGCTGAAGCAGCCGAGTTTGCGACGTTCGTTGGCCAGGGCGCGCGGCTCTTACAAGGTCAGCCGGAGGAAGCCCTGAAAGCCGCGCGTGCAGCCCTGGTAGACTTCTTCAAGGATCACGAAGGTCCGAACGGTGTCAGTATGCCAGGGGCATTGTGGCTGGTTTCAGCACAAGCTTGCGCCCCGTGACACCGACATCGAGAAGCATCGGAATGCGTATCGCCGTCATCGCCGATATCCACGGAAACCTACCCGCGCTAGAAGCCGTGCGCATCGATATCGCGCGTCGCCACGTAGATCGTACCATCAACTTGGGAGATTGCGTATCTGGCCCGCTTTGGCCCCGCGAAGTCTGCGATCTGCTCATGGCCGCTGACGACCTGACCATTCGCGGCAACCACGATCGCTGGGTGTCGGGACCCGATCTCACTTCCACGGGTGCGTCGGATAGATATGCATACTCGCAACTCAACCAGGGTTATCGCTCCTGGCTTGCAGCCCTACCGACTTCTGCCAACGCAGAGCATGGCATTCTCGCCTGCCACGGTACGCCGACCAGCGACAATCGGTATCTTGTCGAGGAGGTGTCGGACGGCCGACTCGTGCGAGCGAGTCTGGCTGCGATCAAGGAGCGATTGGGTGCTGTGCAGGCCCGCGTAGTTCTGTGCGGACACAGCCACCAAGGGCATTTCATCCAACTGCCCGACGGCCCAACGATCCTGAATCCGGGTAGCGTTGGTTGCCCCTCCTACGACGATCCGAGCAACGATCCTCATGTGTCAGAATCTTGCTCCGCCCACGCGCGATATGCGGTCCTCGACATCAACGAAGATCAGGTGTCCGCAGATATGATCGCGATCACCTACGATTGGAAATCGCGGTTGCACGGGCTGAAAGCAACGGCCGACACGACTGGGCGAATGGCTTGCGCACGGGCTGGTTCATGGCCAATCTCGGCCGGCGACACTTCACCTCCACCGTTGAAACCGAAGGGCACTGCTGATGTGCGCTCGATTTGTGTCGCCCCTTGGCGCGCGGAATGACTGGATGCCGCGATTACTCGGATTGCCGGCGAACACTGCTGACGCAGACTGATCGAATCGGCAACACCAATCGTAAACTGCTGATCGCGGCTCAGAGAGCTTTGAGATTGACGGCTGACACCTGTCCCGGTCGCCGCCCGGCTTCGGTTTCGTAGGCGAGCTTCTGTCCGTCGTTGAGACCTCCAAGCCCGGATTGTTCGACAGCAGAGATGTGGACGAAAACGTCCTTCGAGCCGTCATCCGGTTGGATGAAACCGAAGCCCTTTTGAGCATTGAACCATTTCACCGTTCCGGTTGGCATTTCGGTCTCTCCCTCTCGCAATTCTATCATCTTCCGGCAGCCGACCCGCAGGATCAAGTGTGAGGTTCGGGTGAGCCGTGCTTGGCGGAGCGTCAGGCCAAGCGGCACGGTCTCCGCACGCACGGTTATCCAGAAAGGCTGAAGGATTACGCTCGACGCTCGACCCTCCCCGTCACCCGACGAACACTCGCGGCGAACGTCCCTGCCATGATGGGCGGTGCTGGGACTTTCACTAGCGGCACCGCAGCGACGATGTCAGGGCTACGTCATCCTGGGCAGGGGCGGCCAAAGCCGCCCCTTAGCAAATCAGGAGTAGCTCAGCGGTTCTTGCACCACGTGACACCAGCGTCTTGATCGTCACGCGCGCCTCCCGATCCAGCCGGGTCATCCGCCTCTCCGCCCCATTCGGAACGGAGAAACAACCTACCCAACCGCGACGATCGTAAATCTAGCCGTCGCCTTAGGACCGAGTATCAGCTGTCGCCTACAGCTTTCTAGTTGCTTTGATCGATTGGGGCGTGGTGAGCGCTTCTCCTGGCGCTTGCACCCAACCATGGTCCAAGCGGAGGTCACGGTGAAGCTGCGTCCCGGAAGCCTCCTTCGGCCTTAGTCCTTGTTCACTGCATCGCGAGCAGCATCCTTTGCTCCGCCAGCCGCGTTTTGAACCTTCCCCCCCACCTTCTCGGCCTTTCCTTCAGCCTGAGTTTTGGTGTCGCCAGTTAGTTTGCCAGCAGCTTCTTTCACAGCGCCCTTGGCCTCATGCGCCGCGCCTTTAACTCTGTCCTTATCCATCGCTAATGCTCCTTGCCATCGTGTATGGCAGCATTAGAACGCCTGGAACGTGTCGATCGTTCCGCGCCATGTCCCCGCCGGGGAGCACTCCTTAGAGCGCCGACTCGTCAGACTATTGCCGTCGTTTGCCGGCCCCCGGCACAGTTTGACGCACCGTTGGAGACGCGCTGGTCAATAATTCCGGCACCGCCTTCATATTTGCTTCGCCGTAATCCGGCCCAGGCGCAAAATCGCAAAAATGCTTCGCCACCGCCACCCGAGCATAGTCTCTTGTGAGGCTGCATCACGGAGTATCGGTTTTAACGACAGCGTCTCGGTAGCTTGCCGCTCCGATTCGCGTAGCTCCCGATAGATCGCGGCCCCCTGCGCCGTAGCACTCATGTAGAGCCAGCCCGGAGAGCAGGCCATGTCCCAGGGCGCCACTTGCAATTCAACTTGATCCATATGCCGACCTCCCAGAGGCCATGATTCTCGGGTGGCATGTGGAGAAATTGTAATCACGTCTCCGTCGCTTCCCCGGAATGTTATCAATGGCCGCCATCTTTTCCGGCCGTAATACTGCGGCGCGGCGGACCGCAAGCCGAGTGCGGGGTCAAGACCCCAGCGTACAATGGCGAGATTTTGAGGGGGCGGCCCACGGGTGTAAGGCCACAGAACTGCGACTGATAATCGCTTCCACCGTTACGCCTCGCGTTTCAGTGAGGCTTTACCATGGAGGGGACGAATGGCCAGCGCAACGCCTCGCCAACGGCATACGCGGCAGAACCCGCCAACACCGGTACAGCCATGAAGCCTGTGCCGATGATTCCGAATGCGAAGATGAGGAAGGCGAACTCGCCCGCGATGGGCCTCAGCGCCTCGGCCTCCATCCGCGAACTGTCGATGTCAGTCTTGCGCCCGACATAGGGCGTCGCGCCGGCCGTCAGCATGATCACCAGCGCGACAAGGTTGCTGAGTGCCATGCCGAAGCGTTGCCCGTGGCGCAACACCCGCCAGATGGAAGGCTTGCGTATCTACCACCATCCCGATGGAGATTGCGCTGCTGGTAAAGCGTTGACAGTCAGTGCAGTGACACGTGCAAGTCATGGGAGGTGTCTGGGTGACCTCGTAGCGAAGCCTGCCGCACTGGCCGCTGCCGGTCTGAGGAAGTCTCCGAGGCGGCAAATCATCCGCAAGAGAAAATGCCAAAACCGTTCGGGAGCGGGCCGGGCACAAGTTGAGTTCGACACAATGGCCGGCAGGGCTGCCAGCCACGTGGCGTAATATTTCTTGTGACGGAAGGGCGTCTATAGGCATTTGTACCCATGGACGCATTTGCGACCACGGGGATAGCCGGGGACACATCATGAGGGCGAAGCTGCTCATCGTTGACGATGACCAGGATGTGCGCTCGGTCGCAGAGGACACCCTGGTTGATGCAGGTTACAGCGTCCTTCAGGCGGAAGGCGGCCCTCAGGCTCTCGTCTTGCTCGATGATCATCCGTCATTGCGCGTGATGATTAGCGATGTCCGTATGCCCGGCATGTTGCCGAAGCGGCAGTTCGCCGCCGTCCCGATCTTCGCGTAATTTTTATCTCGGGGTTTGTCGATCAGGTGGGCTTGCGTTGGCCTTTCCTGAGAAAGCCGTTCCGTAGCTCCACGTTGTGTGACCTTGTTGCGCACGAAATGCGGCGGGCGTAAGCCGGCGTCGCTATCGGAATGGTGGCGATGTAACAGGCGGATGCACGCCCCTTGTACCAGCGGGGCTTTTTCTATCTGCTGGCTCGCTACCGAAATCATTTGTTGGTGAACTACCTAGCGTCCGCACACAGTGGCTCAACTTTAACGCGGTATTAACGTCCGATTGACAAGTGGGCGCTATAGGTGGGCGATGGAAACCGACCGACTTAGCGCTGTGACGGCCGCTGTCCTCGCGGATGCTGCATTCGATGTCACAGGAGAGGCGACCAGATTTTCGACGCAGCGCTACCGCGAGATAATCGAGCATATTCGCCTGACAGGGGAGATGCCTCACCAGCCATGGCGGCCCACGCCGGCCACTGACATCAGTATTGCCTCGCCGCGCCACACGGCGGCGACCCATTCCTGGCGACAGTCTGGTGCTCCAATAACACTGCTCAGAGACCTCGCTGTAACGGTGCTCCTTGCGTTGCTGGCCTCGGCTGTCGGCATTGTCTGGATCAACCTTGCGCTTCCGAATGTCTGGCCGCCCTGGATCGAACCATGGTCGTCCTAGCGCCTGCCGGTTGGCATCGGTGACGTCCAGACTGACACAGAAGACCAACGCAGTGGGGCGTTCACTGCCGCGCACCGGCCGCACGAACCGTCGCTTTCACCCGGCCTTGCTGTCGGGTGCTGGCTGCTCGGCACACCGCGAGTAACCGAATACCCTTACTTGGCAGCGGACTACACCACCGCGGCCATAATCTGAACGCCGGTTATCCCACCGTTAGTCTTCGGCCTTCGCCGTAGACCTTGCCGGTGATAAACGCGACGGAGGCTGGGTCCGTGTCTCAGGTCCCAAGCGAACCTCAGGCGATGCGAGCGTCGCGGAGCGCGCATCAGGCGAGACAGGGGTCTCGACGGCGGGCTGCGCTACGGGCGATGTAGACATCTCGGCGGCTGAAGGCATCCCGACTTGACCAACAGACCCGAGCATGCCGCTCATGATCCTGCTGTTGGCCTCCATCAGCTTGCTCATCTCCTTCAAGTAGTCGTCCGCGGCTTCTCGTACCCACTGTGCTTGAATGGCGAAGACCTCCGGGAAGTTCTGGCAGTTCGTCATGCGTCCGATTACCTCGCTATTCCTAGCGACGCGGTAGCTGAGGAAATGGCTGACCTCGGTGTTCCATTCGCTGATCGTCTTCGCGACGGACTGGCCTTGTTCGCAAAGCCGACGGGTTGCATCTGAACTTACCTGAGCGAACGACACGCCAAAATCAGGCATTACCCCCGCGAATTCCGACTTCCTCACTTCGTTCATCGCCGTCCCCTGTCATGGATTGAGCGGCGCAACCCAAACCCTAATAGAGCTACTGTCAATGGTAAAGAGATTAAGAGTCGAATGCGGTCCGAGTCTTGTTTAGTAGAAAGCTCTTCTTTTCGTCTAGTATGACTTACTGAATGGTATGAAGAGTTTCCCCATGCCGCTCATTTCATAATCTCAGGTAAGGTCGCCAATGCCCTGTTCGCGCCGAGGCAACCCCGTCGAACCTGACCGGACAATGAACCAAGACTTTCAGGGCACAGGACAGCGCTGCGCTGGCCGCTTAAGCGGCGCGTTTCTACGGAATCCTCCGTCACGGCGGAATTCTGCTATCCTTTGCGGCGGGAGAAAACGCCATGATAGGACGCGCCTTCCTACAGCGCTGCCATAGAGGCGGTGAAACGTGAACTTCGAGCATACCCCACGTTACGGGTTACAGACATCAGGATCAAAGACGATGGAGCGGTTCGGCGAGAATTCGAGGAAGAGTGGTGAACGTGGCCCGGCGAGAGACAAGCTGCCCCTGCCGCTGCTATGCTCATCACGCTGAGCGTACAGGTGTAGCCATGAATTTCCTCGATGACCTACGGGCCGAGTGGATCGCGATCAGGAAAAGTCTAGGAGACCACATAGCCTACCTTGAGGCTGGAAACAGAATTTATCCCATCGACCAAGACCCGAATGAAGCGACGGCAGAATGCTTGGAACGGCTGAGGCAATACCGTTCGGAGGTGGAGGGCTGGCTTATTCATCTCCCCTCGCAAGGAGAGTGACACCTAACGGCCCATCGCCGCTCGAATCATCGCACGCACCGTCTTATTGAAGTCGGCCCGGCTGTTGATCGCCAGAACGCGTCGAACCACACTACCTCATGGGCTGCATCGACCATCGCCTCGGTCGGCCGGGTCAGCGGCTTCAGCGCCGCCAATGCCAACCTTCGGTAACGCGCAGGATCGCTTTCGAAGTCGGCACCGTCCGCCGTGGCTATGGCTGTGCCGACCTGATCTATCATGCTGGCGGTCGATACCGAGCGTCGTGTCACTAGGCGTCTGCGGCCTCGTGCGCTGCTGCGACCTCGGCTAGACGGCGGCCTCCGAAAACTCTGCCAAAACTCATGAATGCCCGCGATGCAGGTCGGAATCATGTCCGATGCCTCTGCTAATAACTCATCCTCGTCGCCGCACCATCGTCCAACTCCATGTCGCCGTTGAGCAGGAACAATGGGGCCAGCAAAATGCCTGCACGGTCATCTTCAATCAGCGGTCTCCACGCCTGCGTGCGGAGGGCAACAGCATCTAGGAACCCACCCGCCCAGTCAGATGCGATCACCTCACCTTCCGGTCCCTCCCAGAAGATTGGATCGAACTCCTCGGGATCACTGTTGAAACAGGCGGCTATCTCGTTGTACCGGCCCATGATCGTCCCGAGGACGGTCCGCATCTCGTCCTCGGTCTCGAATTCTGGCTCAGCGCCACCCCAGATCACCGGTAACCATTCGCTTGGCGTGATCAACTCTGGCCCCACGACTACGCCTGTCAGAAAGCCGTCGAGGTCGGACAGACCCATGCTGTCGTCAGGTGCATGGTCGGACATCAGATAGTCGTCTAGCGCATCGAGGTCTATTGGGCCGGAAGGTGTGTTGTCTCCTGTCATGACGGCGACATCCGCTCGGCTGATATAGCATGGCATCCAGAACGGATCGTGGCGAGTCGCATGACGACCGGCTTCAGGGCTGTGCTGCGTTTATGAAGTGGATTAGTGCTTCCTCACCGGGAGGTGAATCGAGTACCTCGATGCCAAGTTCAGCGGCACTGGCGGCTATGGTCGGCGAGGGCGAACCCGTGATCAGCAGGATCGGTATAACGGCACCATCAGCACGCAGTCTACGGGCCAATTCCAAGCCGGTCATATTCGGCATGTGATGGTCCAGAATTAGGCAGGCAAAATGCCGCACGTTGGCCCGCAAGAACTCGGCGGCCGACGCAAATATTTCGACGGTGTACCCGACTACCTCCAGCAGGAGCCGAAGCGAGTCGCGCACGGCAAGGTCATCATCAACTACGGCCACCGTGCGGCGCTCGGCCTCGGTCATATCCGCTCCCTTTGGACCGAAGCCAACAAACCGGCCCGAAGATCACCTCGATAGGTGCCTTATTGAGGCCGTGCATTGATATGGATCAATCGTCTGCGCAGGCCGATCAGGTGATCCAGCCTACAGACGATCAGACCTCCACCTGTCGAACGGTAAAGCGGAAAATCGTGCCTCGGCGGGGATTATCGTCCGCCCAGAGCCGGCCGCCGTGCGATTCCACGATGGCTCGGCACACGGACAAGCCCACTCCCATCCCATGCACCTTGGTCGTGACGAATGGCTGAAACAGCCTCGCTCGAACCTCAGCTACAAGACCCGGACCCGCATCAGCGACGCTGATTTCCACCATCCCGCTCTGGACTAGGCGAGTGGCAACCACAAGCTCGCGCTTTGGCTGGTCCTGCATGGCTTCGATGGCGTTCCGAAGTAGATTGAACAGAACCTGTTGCACCTGAATCTTGTCGATCTCGACCCGCACTCCTGGAGGGTCTGTTTCCACAGTGAGCCTCAGACCCCTATCTCGAACGCTTGCACGTGTGAGCGCGATGGCCTCTTCGATCACTTGGGACAACGTCTCCGCTCGCATCTGGACATCACGCTTCTTCACGAAATCACGTATCCGCTCCACTATCCCGCGCGTTCGGTTCGTTTGGTCCGTTATGCGTTGGAGTATGGATTGAATCCGCTCCTGATCTCCGGTCTTGACGAGGCGGCGACAGGCACTCGCATAATTGCTTATCGCCGTGAGGGGCTGGTTGACCTCGTGAACGAGCGTGGACACCACGTGTCCGAGTTCATTCAAGCGTTGAACGTGGGCAAGCTCCGCCTGTAACTCCAGGATTTGCTGGTCACGGATGTCCCGACCGGTCAAATCCCGCATTGTCGTTGATACGCCGGTAACCTTGCCGCTCGCATTTCTGATGGGCGAGGCCGTCACTGACACGTGGATGGTCTGACCGTCCTTACGGCGGCGAGCAGTCTCGTAGTGATCGACCCTTTCGCCTCGCCCAATCTGGCTGAGAATGCTCGCTTCTTCCTCAAGCCGGTCCGATGGGAAGATGATCGTTACCGACTTCCCCAGGACTTCCGACGCTGTGTAGCCAAAGAGCCGCTCGGCGGCCCTGTTCCACGACAAGATGACGCCGTTCAAATCCTTAGCGATGATCGCATCGTCGGATGACTCGACGACGGCCGCCAGTCGGGGGGCGTCCGACCGATCCATACTTGTCGATGCCACTTTTGGTCCCAACCTCACCCGCTGACTAGCCTCAGCAATGTCGAGCAATGGCGCCATCACAGCAAGCCCGGCTCGGGATAGCCCGTCGGCGCTGGGCTGGGCGCTGGCGGCCATGGCACCCCAAATCGGCCCTATGCAGAAAACCTAGCCTCTATCGACCCTCGGAAACCCGCAGAAAACCGGCACCCGCATCCCCAGAAATTCCTATGCCGGAACCACTCGTCTTCTGCATAGACGGAAAGCAGGCAAAACCGATCAGTCCTGCTGAGGCAGTCTGAGCGACCAAATGCGCTCCACCAGCACCACGTTCGCCCATTCATCAGAGGACGTGGGCGATCGACTGCCTGACCTGATTCAGGAGGGAGATTCATGTCAGAAGTATCCCCTGGATAAAGGACTTTTTTCTGACACCGGGCCGCTCAACGCCATCCGTCGGACTGTTGCAAGGCCGCAGCGGACGCGCGTCCATCGTAGGTGGGTGATCATCCAGACGCTACGAGGATCAGGGGATCAGCGGCGCGAAAGGTAGGGATCAACGCCCCGCATTCGATCAAGTGCTCAAGGATGCAGTGCGGCGACGATTCGATGTCCTGATGGTCTGGTCCATCGACCGGCTTGGGCGTAGCGTGCTCCACGTCGCAAACCGTCCTAGCGGAATTGGGTGCTGCTGGTATTGCCCTCTATTCCGACCAACAGGCTATCGACAGCACCACGCCGATGGGACGCGCCATGATCCAGATGGCGTCGGTGTTCGGCGAGCAAGAGCGGCAGATCATTCGCAGCAGGGTTCTTGCCGGTCTCGACCGCGTGCGCCAGCAAGGGAAGAAGCTCGGCCGCCCGAAGGTGTCGCCGGGCGCCATCCGTCAGCATTTGGCGGCCGGGCATGGCATCCTCAAGGTGGCTGCGCTAGTCGGCGTCGGAAGCGGAACTGTGCAGCGAGTGAAGCGGGAGTTGGTCGCAGAGTTGGCTGCGGCCTTTGTTGGCGTGCGTCGAGTGCCGCACACAAGCTTTACTCCTTCAGCGCGTCCCTCACTGTGTCCTTGACGCCGCCAACGGCGTTCTGGACCTTGCCCTCAACCTTGTCGGTTTTGCCCTCGGTCTCCAGCTTGGCGTCACCTGTCGCCTTGCCGATGGCCTCCTTGACCGCGCCCTTGATCACCTTCGCCGACCCGGCGATCCGATCCTTATCCACCATGACTGCATGCTCCTATCTGAAAGCTCCGTGTCTTTGAGAGTTGGTCTATCTACCGACTGATCAGGGCGTGGACTTCTTGGCTGCCTTATCAATGGCCTGCCCAGTGGCCGAGATGTCCTGTCCCGCCCCTGCTGTGGTATGGCAGGCGCTGAGAAGCGGCGCGGCGGCCACGAGCGAGAGCGTGGTCAGACCGATGATGAGCGTCCTCTGCATGTTGGAGTCCTTTCTAAGGCTCTCGATCGCCATCATGTCTGCACCAGCGCCGTTTGCATTGATCTAAATCAACACGAGGCCCGAGTGGCGTGGAGCGGGGTTATGAAATGCATCACAGCTACGTGAATCGCAGCGGCAACAGTTAGCCACCGCCGTAGGCAGCGTAACCGTAATACGGGGAATAGTATGACCGCTGGCTGTAGCTAGGACGACCGTAGTAGCCGCTGGGATAACTGCTGTAGCGGTAATTGGGTTGGCTATAACCATAATCGCCGGAAGGATAGCCCGTGTATCCGACGCATCCGCCTAATGAGATCGCCAGCAGAAGTGCGACGACAGGCTTCACTGCGAACTTCGGGTATTGCATGATGCGATCCTCCGCTTTGTTAGGATCAAAAGCTAAAGCTATGGACCCCGAAATAGCCCGCAACCAAAATTACGACGACCACTACGCCGATGATGCTAAAGATGTTCATTCCGTTTCACTCCACTCGACGATGGCGCGCGATGTGCAAGCACGCCATTAGCTCAAGCGTGGCTTATCGCCACCGCCTGTATCCCCAATAGCCGCCTCCTCCGAAGAGCAGAAATAGCACGAGGACAATAAGAATGAGGTCCATAACTTTTCCTCCAAAATCTCAGACGGGATTTTTCTCTCCGGTGTATATGTGGGTGCGGAACTATTATTTACCAGTCTCGTTAATGTGACCGGTGGCAGGTCGGGAATCCCGCCTGCGGGTGAGGCCGCGCGGAACGGACGCCGGTCAACGATCCGGCCAAGTGCGCCTATCCAACAAACCATGCACTATGGCACCGTTCGATCTAACGGCCTTTGGCCCCGTGCGGTCTTCGTGTGGGCGCCGCTCGCTGGCCGCTCAAAGAGGTCTGCTATCCTCCCACGGGAGATAGAACACGCCATGATAGTGGTCGAGATCGCAAGACGGTCCGGCGCCTACGTTCGTTTCGTACGCGGTTTTAGGAACTGAGTTCTCATCTGCTCGCTTTCCGAGGCAACAGGCAGTAGTCCGAACATCTGGCATGATTGATGGTCAGCCGATGGCCTTCGTCCCGGCCGGAGCGCAATCACCCACCATCTTGGTCTGCCCAGTTCGCCCGAAGCGGAGGTCGCTCGAAATGCGTTTCGTAATACGAAAAGCGAATGCTACGGCGGCGTGCAGGTCACTTTGAGACAATCGGACAGGGCGTATTCACGGCGCGGATTCTTCAGGGACAGCGGGGGCAGCCGCCGACCCAGCAAAAAAATTAGCGCCTAATAAGCCCCGCTCGCAATGTCGCCGCCAAGCGATGGCGCCACTTGTGTACCAGTCGCCACACGGTCAGCGAATGAATATAATCGACGGCCTCTCGCCACTTGCCGTATCCCCAGGCGAACCAGCCGAAGGTCAACAGCTTTGACTTGGTTATATCGAAGATTTGTTCAAGCAGGGTAAGTTTAATCACTTCGCTGCCGACGATGAGCAGCGTGGCACTGAGATGATGTTTGCGGGTAAACAGAACGATGCTGAACGGCTTGAGCGGCTCCAAGATAAGCCATGGCACAAGCAAAAGAAGCAAAGCTGCATAACGATTGAGCGAGCCGACCGCTGCGCGGAAATCCCTCAGCCATGGTAGTGCCATCAGCCGCCGCCGAATGGGACGCATGATCGAAAGAAAGATGAGATCGATCAGAAGGTAAACGATGACGAACGTCAACAGGACAACTCTGCCGACGTTTATCAGTGCTTTCGTAACTTTCTCCCTCAGTCTCACGGTCGATCTCCAAGTGCGTCGGCAAGGCTCTATTTCACAGCCATACGATATATCGGGCTGATAGCCCGATGAGCATGAGCCATGGGCTGTTTGAGGAGCAGCGTGCTCTACGTCCCCAATGCTGTGGCAGAACTCGGAGGCAGGCGTCAGGCCCTCGGAAATCGCCAGCAAGCTGGGGATCGGTAGGGCCAGCGTCTATCGGGTGCTGGAAGCCTTGAGCCGGATGATCTCTGCCGCCTGCCTCCGAACAGTCGGCACACGGCCTTTGTAGCGGCCCTGCGCCTTTGCCTTGGCGATACCTTCCCTCTGCCGCTCCAACATGGCTTCCCGCTCGGCCTGCCCCACCGCGCCGATCACGCTGAGCATCAGGCGGCCGACGCTTGTGGAGGTGTCGAGTGCCTGATTCCCCGACATCGCCAGCACCCGGAGCGAGACCTTCTTGCCTTCGAGCCGGGCGACAATCTCCAGCAAGTCGCCGACCGACCTCGCCAGCCTGTCCAGCTTTGTGCAAACGAACTGATCACCCTCGCGCACGTAGTCGCACGGAATGCAGGACATGGGGCGACGGCTTGATCTGCTTGATTGATGCTGGCGAGCCTTTCCCTGGTTTGCAGCATGCCTTCCTTGCATGGTTGGTCGAAGGCCGGTCGCGGCTAGCGGTCGCTATCAAAGTCGGCTGTTCGACACCGGATGTCACGGAATTCGGCTTTGCATCGGCCAACCCCATATTGGCGGGTTCGCTGGCAACCTGTGGCGATCTTGTCATATCGGCTGACTGGGAAGGCGTATGTTGGGACTTCCTATTTTCCGAAGAAGTCCGGCCAGAGAAGAGCCACGGTGGGTTCGTGTGCGCGATATGCGAGCGAGAGAGCAAGCATCGCATTTTTCCGACACGGGAAGCCCTGTGGTTAGACCACCTTTTCCGCCCGCTTGAGGACTGGATCAACACAAAGCTGGCAGTTGCGCAGGCGGTTGCACTCTATCGGACGGACCACGGCGGTTCGACGTGGGCCAGATTGGTATCGGCTGGCGAACTCTTGGATTCCCCGACCTATGTGGTGCCACTGGCATGATGGCGATGGTCGGAGATCGATCTGCCAGACGAACTGCACGACTGGCCGACACCAAGACTGGCGCATCGCTCCGCCCATTGTCGGAACTGGCCTGCGCCGTGATCCAGTCCCAACCGAGGATCGGCGATGTGGTGTTCGCCAGTCGATCCGGTGAGACGCCGATCGTCGGCTATCGGAAGATGTGGCTGAGGATCGCCAAGCTGGGTGATCTGCCAGCCGACATCACGCCCCCATGTGCTGCGCCACAGCTTCGCTAGTCTCGCGGCCGATCTCGGCTATAACGAGCCGACCATCGCATCCTTGCTTGGCCACAAGACGCACAGCATCACCAGCAGGTACATGCATTCCGCCGATGCCGTGCTGCTGGCAGCAGCCGATGCCGTGGCGAATGCCACCATGAAGCTGATGGCGTCGGATCAGGCGCAACCCCAGTTGCCGCAGCCGGCGCCGTGATCAGCCCTGGTTGCGGGATCAGCGCGGGGATTTGGGAACTCAGTTCCTAATTCCGGTTCAGCAAGGCCGTGGTCGTCGCCGACATGCGCCGCACCTCGCTGACCTTGGCGGCGGACACCTTCAGCAGCCGTCGCCGTCTCTCGCACCCCACGACCCTCGTCCAATGCCAGACGAATGCGCTGCACCTGGAACGGCGTGGTCCGCGGTCTGCCCAGGCGCTTGCCAGATGATCGAGCGCGATCCAGTCCCGCCATCACGCGATCACGGATCATCGCTCGCTCGAACTCGCTGAACACCCCCAGCATCCCGAACAGCATCCGCCCGATGGCGTCGAGGTGTCGAGCGCCTGCTGGTGCAAGTAGAGGTCGATGTCGCGGGATCGTAGCTCACCGAGCAGACCGATCAGGTCGGGCAGGGATCGGCCCAACCGGCAGACCGACCACGCCGCCACGACGTCGAACTCTCGCCGGGCGACGCCCTTGAGCAGAGCATCCAGCCCAGGCCGCCTGTCGCGCCCCTTGGAGCCACTGATGCCCTTCGTCGCGGTAGATCGCCACGACCGTCCAGCCAAGCCGCCCAGCAGCCTCCTGGAGCGGCTGTAGCTGGTTCTCAACGGTCTGCCCTCGGTCAGAGGTGGAGACCCGGACATACAGGGCGGCGCGTCTGGATGTTGCCATAGCGGAAGCGTCGCACGGATCGGCAGTTCGTCAAGCAAAGATGTCGATCAGGTCTCTCCGGTCGCGGTCATCGAAGGCTGAGCAAAATAGCTCGACAAACTGCGGATCAGTGGTAGTTCCGATCACGAACCGACAAGGAGACGACCAGCCGTGGCAATTGGCAGCGCGATCGAGCGCGGATCGCTGATCCAGGTGTTCGATGAACATGGACGGACGCTCTTCTCGAAGGCCAGGGGGTCAGGGCCAGAGGACGGATTGCTGGGATTCACAGGCTCCACCGTCACCGCACGGTACGGTTCGGTCATCTACACGTACGACGAACACGGCATGACGATCTACTCAAAGGCGGCGTGACGGGCTGTCCTCACTGCCGCAGCCAGAAGGTGACGGTAGTGAGTCCTGAGCCTAGCTGAACATGCATCACCAGGACCAAACATTGTGATTTCACATCCCCTCGGCAAAGATGCCTGAGCTAGCAAAATAAACCGGGAGGAGTGCCATGAGCGGCTCTGTGCCCTCGTTCGTCGCGTCTGATCCCGATGTGTATGAACACTTCATGGGACGGTGGAGCACCCGTCTCGCCGACCCGTTCCTGAGCTTTGCCGGCGTCCAGGCGGGGCAGCGCGTGCTGGATGTCGGCTGCGGGACGGGCGTTATCACACTCGCCCTAGCAGCGCACGGCTGCTCGGCGGTCGGGACGGACGCTTCGGAGCCGTATCTTGAAGGCGCGCGGCGCCGCCGGGCGCACACGTCGGTGACATACGAGCGGGGCGACGCCCGCAACCTTGCTTATGCCACCGCGTCCTTCGACGCATGCGTCTCGACGCTGGCCATCGACGTAATTCCGCAGCCTGAGAAAGTCGCCGCAGAGATGCGGCGTGTCACACGCCCCGGCGGGATCGTAGCCTGCGGCACGTTCGACTTCTGGGGCGGCTTGTCCGCCTCAGACCTTATTCTGGATACCGGGGCGACTCTCGACGAGGGCTTGCGAACGATACAGAACTTTCTGCGATCCCGTCCGCTTGTGTGGCCGAACGGTCAGGCAAAGCTTTGGCGCGAGGTTGGTTTGACCGATGTCGTTGAGGTGCCGATCGTGATCAGCTTCGATTACGAGACGTTCGACGACTACTGGACCAGCTTCTGCACGGGTCCAAATCGCGGCGCACAGCGCATGCAAACAATGCCCGCCGAGACACGGGACGAAATCCAGCGTCTCGTCAGGCTCGGTTATCTCGCCGGCATGTCCGACGGACCGAGATCGTTTGCAGCAATTGTCCGCTCCGTCCGGGGCGTGGTGCCCGGATAGGGCCAGTACCCGACCAACAGACCCTCGATCCCCCACGAGTCCCATGCCGATCGCCGAGGGTGTCGCTGAAATACACATGGTTTTGGTCACGGCCAGTCTCGACCGTGGAAATCACGGTGGGAAGCCCACTTTCAGCGAACGGTCAGCGAGGGGGATTTGTGAACAGGCCGGATTGGCGCGACGGCAAACCGCGCCGCGTCCACATCCATCACACAAGAACCGGCATCGAGCCGATGCCGGACAAGGCGATCTGCCGATAGTGTTGGGCCATGACTACGATCCGCAGCGGTTCAACACCTCGGCGGCGTCGTCCCGAGATCGGCCGCATCGCCGGGCGACATCGCCCAGGCCGGTTCCTCATGCTCCAGGCTCTTCACCAGGATATCGGGCCATCGCTGGCGCAGGATATCCAGCACCTCACACCGCTCGATATCTTCGTGCGTGATCATCACCATTGCCGTGTGATCACCACCGATCATCACATCACGCCATCGCCTTCTGCGACGCGCCATCCGGTCTCGAATGTCGCGCAACCCACGCCGCAGTCGCCGTACAGCCTCGGGCAGACCAGCCGACAAGTGCAGCGGGAAAGACCGCAGCACGTTCCCTTCTTGTTCACGCCCAGCCATACCGCTACCATCCTTCAGACGATGAGATAGCGGGTGCCCTGCACCACTCGATTGCCAATGCCGGACGGGTTGCCTTGGGCAGTATCCCTCGCTGGAGTATGCGTCGATTACTTGGCTGACGCCCTACGCGCGGCGGTGACACGGTTGGTACTGGGAATAGTCAACCCTTTAGAGAAGATTGATAAGAGCGGGCGCCATGGCTGACAGCGGTCTTGACGAAGCAGTTGCGAAGATGGGACGTGAACTTGGAACGCTGTATTGGACCTTGTGGCAGGAGGCTGTCTTTTTGCACATCAAGTGGGCTGAGTACAAGGAGCTATTTCACACAACGCCCGAACGGGTCGATATGCTCAATCAGGCCGCGCCTGCATTCTTCGGCACCATTCAGGAGGTTTGCCAGGATGACGTGATACTGCACATCTCCCGGTTGACCGATCACACCAGTTCGCCGGGAAAGAGAAGCCGAGAGAACCTAACCGTTCAAGCGTTACCAGACCTTGTTCAGAACAGAGTAAGCAAGGCAGCCATTGAGCATCGAGTGCAGGCAGCCGTCAGGCTATCCGCTGCGTGCAAAGATTGGCGCAACCGTCATCTCGCCCACCGCGACCTCTCACTTGCCCTATCCAGCTACGATGCGGCCATCCAGGTGAAGCCTTTGGACGACATGAGCCGCAAAATAGTCAGCGATGCTGTTGAGGCAATCGAACTGGTACTGAATGAGGTCAGCGAGCGGTTGACCGATTCGTCCCTCCACTTCTGGAACGTCCATACACGTGGCGGCGTTGGTATGTTGCTCTATGTACTCAAAGAGGGATTACAAACGCAAGTTGCCCGCCATGAAAGATGGTCACGCGGCGAGTTCTTCTGAGCGTGACTGGTGGGGCTGAGGAAATGGGCGTCACGAAGGCCGCTCATACGACATCTATGTGCGTGGGAAAGTTGTGGAACCGAAGATGGTCAAGGCGTCGGTAGATCATCATTTCTTCGTCGCGAATGCGAGGGGACCCTCGCTGTTCTCCCTAAAGAATGCTGTGACGAAAAGGATGCATTCAACATGCTCACCGACGAAGAAGCCGCCGACCTGTATGAAAAACTCTCTGAGTGGCTGAGATCGCATGCCCACTCCAGCCTTGCGGACGACGTGGCGCGCGAGATCGCAATTGGCCGCCGAGTAAGCCGTAAAGTCTCAGTCCCGCCTGAAGACAGCGTTGCCACGATCCGTTGAGCCAAACGGCGCGGCGTGAGAGAAGAACGAGCGCAGATTTCGTCGGGCGGGACCCATTCACGCCGATTGAAAAGCTATCGTTGCTGGTCGAAGGCATCGAGCTATCGCTCGTGGCTCCGGGTATGATGGCGGAGAAGATGTTGCAAACGATCAGAATGGATGGTTCCGAACCCGATCTCGCCATAGCTTCCGACGATCCCGGCTCGGCCGTCTACCGTGTCGCGCAGTCGGATGTTTCAACGTCAGCGGCCATTGTTAGGCAACTCCAACACTTACTAGCTGAGCTAAAGGCCGAAATCGAGGCGTCATCGCCGGGTTCCGCCGCGCTGTCGCGTGCGCGACCGCCAAATGCGGTTGATGGCTCCTGAAGGCAGCAAGAAGATGCCTCTACGACCACAGCTTCTGGGAGATATCATTGACGCACTTAACGGACTTTTCCCAGCGAACTTATCTGTCTCCTCGGCAGGAAACGATCTGTACGAGGGATATGTGTGGGCGCTTCTGATAGAGGCGGCCCGTCGAGAAGGTGCCACTTGCACTTTCCAAACGAACGCTGGAAATGTTCCCACGACATACTTTTTTTCGGAAATCTCCTTCCTCGATCTATTCGCTTGTCCATCCGTACTGCCACGCAGAGATAGCATTCCCGGACTGCCCCGCTCTGGAGGCCCATGTTGGTATCTTCGTTGCTGGTCGATCTCAAGTCGAGCATGAATGCGACGTTGCTGTACTGCATAAATCGGAGGCCGTCTTGTGCAGGCAGAAGGCTGTTCATCCGCGCAGTTCGAAACTTATTATAGCCGTAGAGTGCAAATTCTACATAAACGCTAACCTCGGAATAAATCTTGGGAGGTCATATCTTGGCCTATTACACGACATTTATAGCGGAGAGAGATTCTTTGTCTCGACCAGGGACTCATCCTCTGTTAAACGGCTATTCTCAAAACATAACAAAGAATATGAGTTAGCCCTATCACCATTGGCTCCCGATATCGAAGTGAGATTGCGCGGCGGGTTTGAAAAGGCATTCCGCGACTTCAAGGCGGGGTATGGGTAGGGCGAACGGAAGTGCCATAGTATGCTCATGCAGAGATGTGATGTCGGATACGGCAAAGAACTTCCGCCCCGAGTGTGCGAATCAGGGCATAAGCCGTCTCGATTGGCGATCCATCCTGACCGATTATCGGGGAAATGGACGCGGTAGGATGGGCCGTGCGCGATCGTGGCGCCGAGTTGCAACCGAGACGGCGAGATCAAGGTTCATCGGGACGACAGGAGTGGGTGATGGCGTCATCAATGGATGTCCCGTTTTGCGGGAAGTTGACGAGTCTCTTGGATTATTGGGCTACGATTAGGCCATCAGACACGGCGATTATATGGCAGCATGGCCAGATCACTTTTTTCCTCGCTCGCCGACCAGAGCGTGCCGCTCAGCGGGCGACATTGCCGTGGTGGGCGCCTCGTCCTTCAGGCCCTCGGCCACCACGTCCGGCCATCGGCGCAGCAGCGCGTCCTGCCCCTCGCTGCGACCTCCCTGGCCACCTCGCCACAGCCGGCCAGTTGGTTACTCGGCCGGCGATCAGCCCAGTCGGGGTCGGCCCATAACGGTCACCACGCACATCGAACCGAGGGTGCCGAGCCGGTCGGACCCGCGGTATGGGAAGGAGTGTTACGAATCCGCTTGTCCAGTGTCGATTATCACTATAGACGTGCTGCGCACGAAGCCGCGAATCGACGGGTGATGCATCCGGGAATGGCCGTTAGGCAGGATTGTATCGAGAGGAACGGATTGAGTGTCACCGATGCCGCCCGAATTTTGGGTGTCGATCGACAGACCCTCAGTAATTTGCTGAACGCCCGATCTGGCATCTCACCCGAGATGGCCGTCCGTCTGGAAAAGGCATTCGGCACGCCAGCCCGCGATTGGCTGCTCCGACAACTTGACTATGAGCTTGCTGAGGTCATGAGTTCGGGCCAACAGGATTAAGGTCGAGCCTTTCCGGTCACGGACGACGCAAGGCGGGGGAACGCATGAACGCCGTCGAGATTGAAGAGGCCATATCGGCGCTCGCCGAGCAGCCATTCGACGCAGGCGAATTCCCTTATCTCTTCCTGCGAGCCTTTGGCAACAAGGAAACAACCCTGAAGCGGCTCCGCAAGGGCGAGTCGAACAAGTCTGACCTTGGGGGCGTCCTTCAGACCAACAACATCCATATCGCCGTCGCCGCCCTCGGCGGAGTCACGAAGACGCTGGCCGCGCTAAGAGCCAGCCCGGCGACAGGCCGGGCGAAGGCAAAATTCGTCCTAGCGACCGACGGGGATACTTTCGAGGCTGAGGACCTGACGAGCGGTGATACCGTGGCCTGCGCGTATGCCGACTTCCCAGATCACTTCGGATTCTTCCTGCCACTCGCCGGAATCACCACTGTCAAGCAGGTCCGCGAAAGTTCCTTCGACATTCGGGCTACTAGCCGCTTAAATCGGCTCTATGTCGAGCTTCTGAAGGACAACCCAGCATGGGGAACGGCCGAGCGTCACCATGACATGAACCATTTCATGGCCCGGCTGATCTTCTGCTTCTTCGCCGAAGACACCGATATATTTGGCGGCACGCGGCGGTTCACGACAGCCATTGAGCAAATGAGCGCGAGGGACTCGTCCAACACTCACGAAGTAATCAGAACCCTATTTCTTGCTATGAACACGAAAAGGGAAAATCGGGCGGCGGCTGGTATCCTCCGTTGGGCCGAAATCTTTCCCTATGTGAACGGCGGCCTGTTCTCCGGCAGCATGGACGTACCGCGCTTCAGCCGGATTGCGCGCTCCTACCTCCTCCACATTGGCAGTCTTGATTGGACAAAGATCAACCCGGATATTTTTGGGTCCATGATCCAGGCCGTCGCGGAGGACGAGGAGCGTGGCTCGCTCGGCCTGCACTACACAAGCGTCCCAAACATCCTGAAGGTGCTCAATCCGCTATTCCTCAATGACCTCCGAGCATGCTTGGAGGAGGCCGGTCATAATTCGCGCATGTTGCTCAACCTACGCAAACGCATAGCGCGAATCAGGGTCTTCGATCCGGCGTGCGGCTCCGGTAATTTCCTGGTCATCGCATACAAGGAAATGAGGGCGATTGAGGCAGATATCAACAGACGGCGCAGCGAACCTGATCGGCGCAGTGACATTCCACTTACAAACTTTCGGGGCATCGAGGTGCGCGATTTTCCGGCCGAAATTGCCCGCTTGGCGCTCGTAATCGCAGCGTACCAATGCGACGTGCTCTATCGCGGGCAAAAGGAGGCCCTGGCTGAATTCCTGCCGCTCGACGCCGAGAACTGGATTACCTCAGGCAACGCCCTGCGGTTGGATTGGCTGAGTATCTGCCCTCCAACCGGGACGGGCGTCAAGCATCACGCCGACGATCTATTCCATACTCCTATGGACCAAGCGCAGATCGACTTCGAGAATGAGGGCGGAGAAACATATATCTGCGGGAACCCGCCCTATCAGGGAAGTCGGGAGCAGACCAAAAGTCAAAAAGACGATATGGCGGCTATTTTTGTAGGCTACCTGAATACCTATAAAGACCTTGACTACGTTGCTAGCTGGTTTGTGAAGGCCGCAGAGTTTTCTAATACAACTCTTTGCCGGGTTGCTTTCGTTGCGACCAATTCCATATGCCAGGGTGAACAAGTCGACATGCTCTGGCCAATCTTGTATCAACTCAACCAGCAAATATTTTTTGCCCATACATCATTCAAATGGCAGAACAACGCCGCGAATAACGCTGGAGTAACTTGTATTATTGTTGGTCTGGCGCCAGAATCGATCTCCAAGGCTGTGCTTTATGAAGGCGACGTAAGCCGCACCGTGTCCAGCATTGGACCCTACTTAATCCCTTCAACCAATGTAATTGTCACAAAATCGAACGATCACTTATCCGGCCTTCCTGAGATGGTATCGGGGAACAAGGCTACGGATGGGGGCAATCTGATCTTCTCGAAAGATCAAGTTGACCAAATTGTAGGCGCCTTTCCTGGAGCAGCGCATCTTTTCCGGCGATTGGAGGGAGCAAGGGAATTCATTCAGGGTGCGATGAGGTGGTGCCTTTGGGTAGATGACGATCACGTGTCAGAGGCTATCGCGATTGCGCCGCTGAAAGAACGCATAGAATGTGTGCGTTGCGTTCGTTCGGAAAGCCGAGGGAAACAAGCCAACTCAAACGGCAAAGGGATCGATTCAACTTTGCTATTCCAATCTACACGAAATAGCTTCTTTATTCCGCCCTCATCCCGCGTTACGTACAGACCATCTGCTGCGACTGCCATTCCATCGACCGTTCCGTTACCCTCCGGAAAGATCGTTTCGGCGTGATCGAGGTTGGGGCTATTCGCGGCAACTCTTATGACACGTTGTTGGGGTGCATCACGCGACGTGCGCAAAAAAAGCATAGTGCCGTGCAGCGCAATATCTTGTATCGCCTCGTTGAAGCCAGCAATCTGATGCCACACCAATGTGTGGCCAAGCTGCGACTTGGAAGCTACATAGACTGCCTGCGGTCCGCTGCCGAGACCAGCATCATACTCGCCAACGATCGCGGAACTGTTTGGATCGGCCAATCCATGGAAAAAGAATGGTGCGGATGCATCCATGCCAGGGACGCTATTGTGATCAAACACAACGACATCGGTACTCGGGTCATGACCCAGTCGATGTAGAAGCAGCTGTCCACCGGTGAGACGCTGCGATTCTCCCGGAGGGGATGTTGGTAAGCGCGTGTACAGGAAGGATGAGTTATCGATCCAGCTTGGCCCGGCATATCGCGTGCGATCAATCTTTTCCGCGAGGTCGCTTCCAGTGCCGATGCGTCGAATTCGCAGTGTTCCGGCTTCACGACCTCCGAGCGATACTCCATATGCGATGTATTGCCCATCGGGCGAAACACTCCAATAGTCGATTTGGGCCTTCGACGTCTCCGACATTGAACTCGCTCGGGTCGATCAAGATGCGGTCTGCGCCCTTCGCAGCTTGCCGCACAAAAATCTTGCTGAATGAGTTCCTCTGGACGAACTATGCTGTACACTAAACCCCTACCGGCCAATGCAGCGCCGTCTACACGGGATTCCGCATTGTCAAGACGGCGTATCTCGGAAAGCAAATGGGTGCGGCCAGGTATCGCGTCGAGTGAACTTCTCGCGTAGCTACCTTCGGCGGTGAGCCATTCGTCAAATACCGTGCCACCAGCTTCCATCCAATGATAAGGGTCTTTGACCGTCATGCCGAATAGCGCCTCGGTATAGTCGACAGTTTTTGCCGGCGGCGGACCCGCCGCGACGGTAAGGCATGCCAGCAAACATCGACCAGCGTTCCCATCGCGACATGCACGAACGCACCGTCGCGCACCACCGAATACAGCAGGGAACCGCAGCGCCCGCAATGCGCGTCGTGGCCGGCCTGGTCGCCGTAAACCATCAACTCGTCATCGCCCGCGGTCACGCTGAGTTTATCGCGCGCGATGCCGGCGAACGGCTTGAACGCCGAACCGGTGGTGCGCCGGCAATTCGAGCAATGGCAATTGAGCGCATAGGCAAATTCGTCCATCACGCCGTAGCGCACCGCGCCGCAGAAGCATTCTCCGGCAAGCATACGCGCATTCGATTTTTCTGAACCTGTCACCGGCGGCGGCCTCATGCGGATGATGGAACTGACCGGTAGCGCAATTCGTCCATTCGTGGCTTAATTCTATTCGAACAAAGATCAATCAGCCAATCGGAGGACCCGCCGTGAGCCATGACCGATCGACCGTTGAAGCCGTGGTCAAAAATTATTTCGACGGCCTGTATGAGGGCAATGCCGACCAACTCGGCGCGATTTTTCATCCCACCGCCGATCTGCGCTGGCTGGAAAAAGGCCAGTTGCAGGTTTTGACCGTGCCGGACTGGCTCGACCGCGTGCGCAAGCGGCCGTCGGCGAAAGCGGAAGGCAAACCGCGCGAGGATTTCATCGTGACCATCGATCATTCAGATGAATCGACAGCCTTCATCAAGGTCCGCTGCCAGCTGCCGCCACGCTATTTCACCGATTACCTGGTGGCGATGAAGCTGGCCGATGGCTGGCAAATCGTCTCGAAGTCGTATCGCTACGATCTGCGCGATTAAACCGCAGCGGCGCGCCTCCGTCGTTCGGCCGGATTGACCTCAAGGGGTCTTCCGGGCGAATTGAGGGGGTCATGGAAGCCGAATTTCAGATTTTTTTGATCCTGCTCGCGGTGCTGGCAGGAACCGCCCTGCTCGCGCGCCGGATCAACGTCGCGCCGGCGATCCTGCTGCTGCTCGCCGGCATCGTGCTCGCCTTCGTGCCGGGCATGCCGCAACTGGAACTGCCCCCCGCGGTCGTGCTGCTTCTGGTGCTGCCGCCGCTGATCTATTCGGCCAGCGTTGCGATGAGCTGGCGCGAATTCAAGTTCAATCTCCGCGTCATCTCCCTGCTGGCGGTCGGCGGCGTCATCTTCACCGCCGTCGCGGTCGCCACTGCCACGCATTACCTGATCGGCCTGCCCTGGCCAGTCGGTTTCCTGCTGGGGGCCATCGTCGCCCCTCCGGACGTGGTGGCGCCGCTGGCAATCGCCCGCAAGCTCGGGCTGCCGCGCCGGATCCTCGTCGTGCTCGAGGGCGAGGGTCTCGCCAACGACGCCACCGCGCTGATCCTCTACCGCTTCGCGGTGGTGGCGATTTCGACCGGTATGTTTTCGCTGCCGAAGGCGGCGGGCACCTTCGGTGTCATTGTTGTCGCCGAAATGCTGTTCGGCGCCGCCGTGGGCTGGCTCAGCCTGCGCATGCGTCACCGCGCGCGCGATCCGCAGGTCGAGATCACGCTGTCGCTGATCACGCCCTATGTCGCCTACTGGATTCCCGAACATTTCGGCGGAAGCGGCGTGATCGCGACCGTCGCCTGCGGCCTCTATATGAGCTGGAACGGCCCGCTGCTGATTTCCGCCGCGACGCGGTTGCAGGGCATCTTCTTCTGGGATCTCGTTATCTTCCTGATCGAGGGTCTGCTGTTCCTGCTGACCGGTTTCCAGTTGCGCTCGCTGCTGGAGAAATCGAAAGCGTTTCCGCTCGGGGAGATCGTGTCCGCCATCGGGCTGGTCGTGGTCATTGTCGTCATTGCGCGCTTTGTCTGGGTATATCCCGCGACCTATCTGCCGCGAGCGCTGAGCAAGCCGCTGCGCGAACGCGACCCCTACCCGTCCTGGCGCACGGTGTTCGTGATCGCATTTACCGGGGTTCGCGGCGCGGTGTCGCTGGCGGCGGCGCTCGCGCTGCCCTATGCGCTTTCAAACGGCGAGGCTTTTCCGCGTCGCGACCTGATCCTGTTCGTGACCTTCGGTGTCATCCTGATCACGCTGATCGGGACCGGCCTGGGGCTGTCGCCGCTGGTGCGATGGCTCGGCGTCGCGCAGGCCGGCCGCGACGAACACGTCGCCGAGCATGAATCGGAGATCGCGGCGCGGCGCGAGGCGCTTGGCGCCGCGCTCAAGTCGCTCGATGCCATCACGGATGACCGGGAATTGTCCGACGAAGTGGTAAAACTGCTGCGCGCGCGGCACGAAATCCGTGCCAATCAATTGCCGGATTCGCTCGACCCCGGTGCGCACGACGTCACGGTCGAGGGAACCGCGCTGACACGTGAATTGATCGCAGCGGAACGGAAATTCATCCACGCCCTGTTGCGCGACGGCAAGATCACCGACGAAACCCGGCGGCGGATCGAGCGCGATCTCGATCTGGAGGAGGCGAGCCTGAGTAACCGGGAGTATCGGAGGATACCGCTATAGCGATATCTCTCAACGAGTCGTCCCGGCCTTGAGCCGGGATCCATACGCCGCGGCCCATCGATGATGGCAATCTGCTAGATATCTTCCAAAACAATTGACATCGGTGGTTGATGGGGTGGACGGCCCCCTACGGCATCAGTTGTGCCAGAATGAGGTTGTTGAGATCTCAGACAAGGGAGCCGTCCATGAACCAGATTATCCGCATTGGAATGGATACGTCGAAGCATATTTTTCAGCTGCACGGGGTAGACGCCACCGAGCAGGTGGTGCTGCGCAGGAAGCTGCGGCGCAATCAGGTGCTGGAGTTTTTTGCCAAGCTGCCGCCGACCGTCATTGGGATAGAGGCCTGCGGGGCAGCGCATTACTGGGCGCGGGAGTTGCGCAAGCTCGGTCATGAGGTGAAGTTGATGGCGCCGCAGCACGTGAAGGCCTACGTCAAGCGTAACAAGAACGACGGGCGCGATGCGGAAGGGCTGTGCGAGGCGATGAGCCGGCCGACGATGCAGTTCGTGCCGGTGAAGACCGAGGAGCAGCAGGCGGCGCTGATGCTGGCCGGCATCCGCGAGCAGATGGTCGCCCGGCGCACCCAGTTGGGCAATATGATCCGTGGCTATGCGGCGGAGTTTGGGATCACGGCGGCCAAGGGTCTCGACAAGATCGAGCCGCTCTTGGCCGACATCGCGCGAGGCGAAAGTGTGCCGGCGCTGGCGCACGAGCTGTTTGCGACCCAGGGGCGCGAGTACGCGCGGTTACAGGTGGAGTTGAAGGCGATCGAGGCCAAGCTGATGGCCTGGCACCGCGTCAACCCCGACAGCCGGCGCTTGGCGCAGATTCCCGGGGTCGGGCCGATCGGCGCCACGGCACTGGTCATGAAGGCGCCCGATCCTCGCCTGTTCCCCTCCGGCCGGCACTTCGCGGCCTGGATCGGGCTGACGCCGAAAGACCATTCCACCGCCGGCAAGACCCGGCTCGGCAAGATCACCCGCGCTGGCGATGAGATGTTGCGCAGCGTGCTGGTGGCGGGAGCGACCGCCGTGATCAAGCAGGCCAAGCACGGCCGTGGGTCACCCTGGCTGCTCGCGCTGCTGAAGCGCAAGTCGCCAAAACTCGCGGCGGTGGCGCTTGCCAACAAGATTGCCCGCATCGCCTGGAAGCTGTTGACGACGGGCGAGAGTTACGACGGCGCGCGGATGCTTGGCGTATCGGCGTTCGCCGCCTAAGAGATCGGCCGGTTGCGGCGAAGCCGCCAACCGGCCGAGCCGGAGCTGCAAGAGGAGTAGATGGTAGGATCGATCGATCCAAGGTGCGAGACAGTCCGTGGGACCCATTGGCCGAAGAAAGGTCGTGTGGTTGATTGGAACTCGCGTCGCGGAAGCCATCTTGGCCAGCGGTTCAAACCACCGCATCAACAGGCCGGACATATGGATGCAAGCGATCCGATCAGACCTCAAAACTTCTTGCGGCACGGGGGCCGTCCACATATGGGTCCCGGCTCGAGGCCGGGACGACGCGGTGGGCTTGCTCCTACTCCGCGGCAGCCGTCCGCGGCCGCCCGACAAACCCTGCCGCATCGCCGAACCGTTCCACCATCACCGCGGCCAGATCCTTCGTCTTGCTGGTCACGCAGGCACCCGAGCGCACGGTGTATCGATCCTGATGCGCGAGGTGCGACGGCGCCTGCCCCTGCTGCAGCGCGCGCGCCGCATCCATCACGAGCTTGCGGAAATGCAGGATGCCCAAATCGGTCGGCCCGAGATGTTCGCGGGTGCGGTCTGCGATCCGGCCCTGACTGTCCTGTACGGCAGCGTCCTGTTCGGAGACGCCCTTGATACCAGTGTAGCTGTTGGTCTTCTGCAGTTTACGGTCGATCAGATAGTCGTTTCCCCTGTTTCGCAGCGGAATGTAATTCTCGTCGACCACCGACATCACGCCGTTGCCATTGGCGTAGCCGTCGCGCTCGGCCTGGGTCAGCGGACGCTCCGGATTCCAGGCATAGGTGTAAATCCAGCAACTGGTGTCGGTCACCGGGACAAAACTCTGGCCGAAGATATTCTCGCCGGGCATCGAGCTCGGCGCGTAGGCATGAATCGGCATCAGGAACTGGGCGATGCGCCAGTAGATATTGTCTGAGCCGGTGAGCCGTCCGCCGGCGACCGTAAGGCCAGCCTCGTGCGGGTTGATCTTGATCACCGGCCGCGGGTCCTCGGCGATCCATCGCATGTGGTCGGTGGCAACCCGCGTCAACGGATTCACGAAATGCTTCTTGATGTCGAGGATTTCGTTCTCTTCTTTCTCGAAGCTCAGATGCGCGAAGGTGAAATGCGCGGTGTCGATCGAGCCTTCCATCGCCTGCACCCAGTTGCAGTCCTGCCATTTCTTGGTGACATAGCGGTGCGAGGGCGGCACCAGCGCCATCTCCAGCGCCGGCAATTCCTGCACCTGATCGGCCGGGCCCATATAAGCCCAGATCATCTCGCCCCATTCGCGCACCGGATAGGATTTGATGCGGATCAGGTCTTTGGCGTTGAGATCGGGATAGGAGGTCGGCATGTCGACGCAGCGGCCGTCGGTGTCGAACTTCCAGCCGTGATAGACGCAGCGGATGCCGCATTCCTCGTTGCGGCCAAGCCAGAGATTGGCGCCGCGGTGCGGGCAATATTGGTCGATGACGCCGACCACGCCGCGGCTATCGCGGAACGCCAGCAGTTCCTCGCCCATCACGACGATCTTCTTCGGCGGCCCGTCGGCTTCCGGCAATTCCTTCGACAGCAGGACCGGCATCCAGAAGCGGCGCAGCAATTCGCCCATTCCCGTTCCCGCGCCGCTTTCGGTCAGGAATTTGTTGTCTTCTGCGCGGAGCATGGGGTGTCCTCCGGGATTTGTTTTGCTTTTGCCGGAGATTGGCTCAGACGCGCCGAGGCGTCAACGCGTCTCGCGTAGCGCCGCGGCGCAGGCCCGCCATGCTTTACGTCCAGAGCGGCAACAACGTCACAGGATCACGCCGCCAGGCTGTGTTTGGTTTGCTCGCCCGACACGATCCGGCCCAGCGCCAGCAAAACCTTGGCCGTGAAATCTTCATTCAGGACCCGCGTGCTCTCACAGAAGGCCTGCAGCACGGTGACGAATTCGATCTTGTTCTGCAGGAACTCGCGCTCGTCGGCCGTCGCGAGCATTTTGCGGGCGGCCGCATAGAGCTTGCTCTTGGCGTCCTCCCAGATCCCCGACTTCCGATCGATCTCGCCGGTCGGCAAATCGCCCAGGATCTGTAGAATGCTTTCCGGCTTGTTCAGGCCGGCATCCTGGCTGTACCACAACAGATAATCCAGCTGCTGGATCATCTCGGCGATTTTTCCGCGCACGTCCGGCAGCATCGTCGCATTGAAACTGTTGGGCGAAAACTCGCTGGTCTTGCCTTCGAGGAACATGAAGCGATACTGCAGCCCGATCGAAATCGCCTTCAGCAGCATCGTGGTGGTCGGATCGCCGTAGTCCTTGTATCGGATCTCGACGATGTAGATGTGAAACTCGCGCATGCCGCTGTAATAGACGACGCTTCGCGCAACGAACATTCGAAACGCGCGATCATTGTCCCGCGAGGTTATGACCTGCCGGTTGTCCCGGAAATCGCCGCGCATGGCCGCCGACACCAGCATTTGAATGGTCGCGGTCCAGCAGCGGGCGACGTCTTCCTGCTCGATATTCTCGGCGAATTGCGACCAGGGAACCGAACCGCCTTGCGGGGTCTGGAACCCGAACGAATCGAAGCGCCCAAAAAATTCGACGGTCGCGTCCGACAACGCGTCGCTACGGCCGGGATTGCCCGCCGCAAGGCTGGTGCGAACGACAATCTTGCGTTCGGGGAAATTCTCCAGATAGACGCGCTTCTGCAGCTCGCGATAAATGACGTTGAGGAGGCGCCCGGAGGATTCCTGCAACTGATCGTTGAAAGCATCCAGTTCATCGTCGGTGAGCTGCACCGACTGGTTGATAATCCCCTGGATGCGCTTGAACAGCTTGAAGATCGGGGTTTTCCTGGCGCAATTGTTGGCGGCGCCGGCCGGGCTCGCGGCATTCTTCAGGGCGGCGGGGTCGACCACCATCGGATCGAATGGTGCATTGATCTGCAGCGCCTGAATATCGGACAGGGTTTCCGGCGTCTTGGTGAAGACGGCGATCGGAATCATGATCCGGTCCTGGGTCGGAAAATGCGCCATCTTCGGCGAATGCGAAATCGAGCTGTCGAAATAGCCGACTTCGAAACCGGTGAACGAATGGCTCACCTTTTGTTTGCCGGTGGCGACGACCAGCAGGATGTCGGTGTCGTCGAGATCGGCCTTCAGCCGATCGCGCCAGTTCGCGCCAAGCGAGAATTCGACGTCGATGGTCAGCTTGAGGGTCGTGGGATTGAAAGCCCGCCTCAGCTCTTCGGCGATCGCGGTGGCGAGATCCCGATCTTCGGTAGAATAGCTGATGAATACATGGAGCCGTTCTTCTGCCATCTCACACCTCCCACATATCACTTAAAGTTGTATCGAAAGGAACACTCCTGACAACGGATTGCCGCTGGCCCTACGCACGCAACCTAACCGGCGCATGCCTCGGCCACTGTGACGTAGTTCACACAGGGGAATTTTTGTCGGGACGAGATCGATTCCCGGGGATGGCGAGACGACAACAGAGCGCGCCGCATCCTGCGACGCCGCACGTGCTCACACCGGCCGCTCCCCCTTCACCGTCACCCGCGTGCCGGCGCGGGTATGGGGCCAGTAATCCCACATCGCACGGTGCTGGGCGCAACGGTTGTCCCAGAACGCGATCGCGTTTTCGCTCCAGCGGAAGCGGCACTGGAACAGCGGGTTTTCGGCGTGCTGGTACAGATAGGCCAGCATCGCGTCGCTCTCGTCGCGGGGGATGCCGACGATATTGCGGGTGAAGCCGCGATTGACATAGAGCGCTTTCTTGCCCGTCACCGGATGGGTGCGCGCGATTGGATGTTCGGCGCGCGGATAGCTCGGCCGGTCGGCGACGCCGTAATTGGCGTACAGCCCGCGATAGGTCAATTCGCCGTCATGCACCGCGGTCAGCCCGTCGAGATAGGCCTTCATGCGGTCCGACAGCGCCTCATAGGCCGCGTACATATTGGCGAATAACGTGTCGCCGCCGCGCGGCGGGCATTGCCTGATGTAGAGGATCGAGCCCATCGGCGGCTCGACGTCGCAGGACACGTCGGTGTGCCAGCCCTCGCCATTGGCGCGCGGTGAATCCTTGTCGGCATAGATTTTCATCAGCGCCGGGTCGTCGCCCTCATGCGGTGCGGCGGGATGAATATGCAGATCGCCGAACTTGCGGCCGAAGGCGAGATGTTGCTGCGGCGTAATGTGCTGGTCGCGGAAAAAGATGACGAGGTTTTCGGCTAGCGCGCGGTGGATTTCATCCATCTGGCGGTTGGAACGGGCATCGTCGGAGACGAGCTTGCCGATATCGACGCCCGATATTTCCGCGCCGATGATCGGGGTCAGCTTTTCGACCGCGATCGTCTCGTAGGGCTCGGCCTCATCGGCGATGTGCCGATAGCGGGGACCGTGCTTGCCGGACAGTGAACTCATGGACGTTCTCCCGATCGTTCTTGATTGGGATCATCGTAGCCGGGATGGAGGGAAGCGCAATCCATCCGTCCTGTCGTCCCGGCCTTGGGCCGGGACCCATATGTGGACGGCCCCCGTGCCGCAAGAAGTTTTGAGGTCTGATCGGATCGCTTGCATCCATATGTCCGGCCTGTTGATGCGGTGGTTTGAACCGCTGGCCAAGATGGCTTCCGCGACGCGAGTTCCAATCAACCACACGACCTTTCTTCGGCCAATGGGTCCCACGGACTGTCTCGCACCTTGGATCGATCGATCCTACCATCTACTCCTCTTGCAGCTCCGGCTCGGCCGGTTGGCGGCTTCGCCGCAACCGGCCGATCTCTTAGGCGGCGAACGCCGATACGCCAAGCATCCGCGCGCCGTCGTAACTCTCGCCCGTCGTCAACAGCTTCCAGGCGATGCGGGCAATCTTGTTGGCAAGCGCCACCGCCGCGAGTTTTGGCGACTTGCGCTTCAGCAGCGCGAGCAGCCAGGGTGACCCACGGCCGTGCTTGGCCTGCTTGATCACGGCGGTCGCTCCCGCCACCAGCACGCTGCGCAACATCTCATCGCCAGCGCGGGTGATCTTGCCGAGCCGGGTCTTGCCGGCGGTGGAATGGTCTTTCGGCGTCAGCCCGATCCAGGCCGCGAAGTGCCGGCCGGAGGGGAACAGGCGAGGATCGGGCGCCTTCATGACCAGTGCCGTGGCGCCGATCGGCCCGACCCCGGGAATCTGCGCCAAGCGCCGGCTGTCGGGGTTGACGCGGTGCCAGGCCATCAGCTTGGCCTCGATCGCCTTCAACTCCACCTGTAACCGCGCGTACTCGCGCCCCTGGGTCGCAAACAGCTCGTGCGCCAGCGCCGGCACACTTTCGCCTCGCGCGATGTCGGCCAAGAGCGGCTCGATCTTGTCGAGACCCTTGGCCGCCGTGATCCCAAACTCCGCCGCATAGCCACGGATCATATTGCCCAACTGGGTGCGCCGGGCGACCATCTGCTCGCGGATGCCGGCCAGCATCAGCGCCGCCTGCTGCTCCTCGGTCTTCACCGGCACGAACTGCATCGTCGGCCGGCTCATCGCCTCGCACAGCCCTTCCGCATCGCGCCCGTCGTTCTTGTTACGCTTGACGTAGGCCTTCACGTGCTGCGGCGCCATCAACTTCACCTCATGACCGAGCTTGCGCAACTCCCGCGCCCAGTAATGCGCTGCCCCGCAGGCCTCTATCCCAATGACGGTCGGCGGCAGCTTGGCAAAAAACTCCAGCACCTGATTGCGCCGCAGCTTCCTGCGCAGCACCACCTGCTCGGTGGCGTCTACCCCGTGCAGCTGAAAAATATGCTTCGACGTATCCATTCCAATGCGGATAATCTGGTTCATGGACGGCTCCCTTGTCTGAGATTTGCAACAACCTCATTCTGGCACAATCGATGCCGTAGGGGGCCGTCCACCCCATCAACCACAGGAGGGTGTTGCCATCCAAGCTGGAGCTACAGCCCGGCATAACCACAAAATCCTGTGGTTATGGGTCCCTGCTTTCGCAGGGACGACGAGAGATCTACTCCGCCGCTGTCACCGGCGCCTTGCTGCCGGCGCCATACTTCTGGTCGATATAATCGATCACCAGCGCCTTGAAATCGGTGGCGATGCTCGGCCCGCGCAGGGTGCGGAATTTCTTGCCGTCGACGAACACGGGGGCAGCCGGCGTTTCGCCGGTGCCGGGCAAGGAGATGCCGATATTGGCATGCTTGGATTCGCCGGGGCCGTTGACGATGCAGCCCATCACCGCGACGTTGAGCTCCTCGACGCCGGGATATTGCGTCTTCCAGCCCGGCATTTCCTCGCGGATGAAATCCTGGATCGAGCGCGCCAGTTCCTGGAACGTGGTCGAGGTGGTGCGGCCGCAACCGGGACATGCCGCGACCAGCGGCACGAAGGTGCGGAAACCCATGGTCTGCAGCAATTCCTGCGCGACCTGGACTTCCACCGTGCGATCGCCGCCGGGCTCGGGGGTGAGCGAAATCCGGATGGTGTCGCCGATGCCGCCTTGCAGCAGGATGCCGAGCGCAGCCGACGAGGCGACGATGCCCTTCGATCCCATGCCGGCCTCGGTGAGGCCGAGATGGATGGCGTAGTCCGAACGTTCGGCGAGGGTCTGGTAGACCGCGATCAGATCCTGCACCGCCGACACCTTGGCCGACAGGATCATCCTGTTCTTGGGCATGCCGAGTTCTTGCGCCCGTGCCGCCGACAACAGCGCCGACTGCACCATGGCTTCACGCGTCACCGCGCGGACATCCTTCGGCGCCGGGAGCAGCGCGTTTTCGTCCATCAGCTTGGTCAGCAATTCCTGATCGAGCGAACCCCAGTTGGCGCCGATGCGCACCGGCTTGTCGTTCTTGTTGGCGATCTCGATGATGTCGGCGAACTGCGTATCGCGCTTGTTCTTGAAGCCGACATTGCCGGGATTGATGCGGTATTTGTCGAGCGCCTCGGCGCAGGCCGGATAGTCGGTGAGCAGCTTGTGGCCGATATAATGGAAATCGCCGATCAGGGGCGTGGTGATGCCAAGCTTGCGCAGGCCATCGCGGATATGCGGCACGGCGGCGGCGGCTTCCTCGCGGTCGACCGTGATGCGGACCATCTCGGAGCCGGCGCGCGACAATGCGGCAACCTGGGCGATGGTGCCCTCGATATCGGCGGTGTCGGTATTGGTCATCGACTGCACGACGATCGGCGCACCGCCGCCGACGGCGACATTGCCGACCATGACTTGCGTGGTTTTATGCCGGGCGCTGGGGCCGGCGATGTCGTCTTGCGGCAGTTTTTCGGGCTTGTTCATGGCGTCTCGAATATCAGGTTTTGGTGACATTCACCAAGGGGATGGCAGCGGGAACGCTGGCTTCACTCATGTTCGATATTTTTATTAGTCAATTCAATGTCTTATGGATCGGTGAAGGTTCGTCCGCCGTGGGATATATCGGGTCGGAACCTGCAAATTAAAGGGCCGGCAGCGGCACCAGGGCATTGCTCAACGGCGCGCTCGAGATCGCCATCAGCCCCGAAAATGGACTGCTCATCTCCAGGATCAGAAAAATCGCGACGGCGGCCGAGAACGCGCAGCCGCAAAGGGAAACCATGACAGTCGCGTTCGGAGCCGCGAAAAGCCCGAAGCTGGTGAAGATGATGGTGAGCCAAAACACCAGCGCCAGCACAAACGGCATCGGGATCGAACTGCCAGTCTGGGCAAAGAGAATGCGCGTTTGCGCCAGATCGAGGGCGATCTGCACCGCCCGGGCACGGATTTCAGACTGGCTGTCGTTTGCCGGCGGTGCTTCCAGAAGTTTGTCGAAGAAGAGGTCGGACTGGGCGCTGGCCTCAAACGGGGCGGCTTTGGCCGCGGTGGAGTTTTGCTCGCGCCAGATCCGCGCGATCAGGATGTCGAGGCTGCTCCGCAACAACACGCGGGTCGGCCGCGCCTGCGGCTCGGATCGGGCCAGCAATTGATCCAGCAAAACGACGTTGGCGGTGATCTGCTTGATTTGGTTGCTCTGGGTCTGGAACGAGCTTTGTGCCGTGGCGATCAGGAGGCCGAGCACCAGCGCCGCAAGCGTCGCGATCAGCCCCGTCGACAGCCGCACCACGTCTCTGGACTCGGCATTGAGATGCGGCTCCGGCAGCACGCTGCGAAGCCAGATTCCGAGCAGCGCGCCGCCGAATATCACGGCAAACGCGACACAGGAAATGACGAGGGGCTTCATGATTTCCTCAATTTGCCGGGACGACGCGCTTGCAGTCTTCCCGCATGTCGAACAGATTTTTCAGACCGCCATGCCAACTCATTGATCTTTGCCGATCCGGACCACGCAGCGAAATCCGACATGGCTCGTGGAGGTGTCGACCGCCTCTGCATGGCGCGCGGCGGGACGGTAGCGGCGGCAGTAGTTCGGCGCGCAGAGATGTGAACCGCCCTTGATCACCTTGCGAGGAATCCGGACGTTGGGCATGCATGGATCATGGCTGTCGGCCTCGGCGCCGCCGCGTGGATTCTGGGGAATGCAGCAAGCCTTCGCCGCGTCAGCCGTATGCTTTTGCGCATACCAGTCGCCCGTCCACTCCCAGACATTGCCGATCATGTCGTGGACGCCATGGCCGTTCGGCGCGAACGCGGTGACCGGCGATGTCCGCTCGAAGCCGTCGATATTGAGATTTTGCCGCGGAAACTCGCCCTGCCAGGTGTTGGCCTGATGCTTTCCGCCGGGCGTGAATTCGTCGCCCCAGGCGTATTCGGCGCCGTCGAGCCCGCCGCGCGCGGCAAATTCCCACTCGGCCTCGGTCGGCAAATCCTTGCCGGCCCAATTCGCATAGGCCAGCGCATCCGAAAACGAGACGTGCACCACCGGATGATGGTCGAGGTGATTGATATTGCTCTTCGGCCCGTAGGGATGCCGCCAGTCGGCGCCCTTCAGAAAGGTCCACCATTCTCCCCAGTTGCGCAGATCGACCGGGCGCGGCGGCGGCGAGAACACCAGCGACCCCGCATAAAGCATATGCGGCAATGCGCCGGGATAATCCTTCGGGTCAGGCGGGATCTCCGCGAAGGTGACATGGCTGGTCGCCCTGACGAACTCCTTGAATTGCCGGTTGGTGACGGGGGTGCGGTCGATGAAGAATAAATCGACCGTGACGCGATGGACGGGCGCCTCTTCTGGATAATGCTTGTCCGAGCCCATGCGGAAGGTGCCGCCGGGGATCAAAACCATACCCGGATGGCGGTCACGAGCACCCGCCTCCGCAACAATGGCGCCGGAATCGATTTTCACGGTGCTCACAACACGATCTCGCTCTGCACTATTTGCCGCCGCCGCCAGCTTAAGCGCCTTCTCGATGCTCAGCTATCGTGCGACGCTTAGCTTGGGTCCGGTAGCAGACAATCAAACCAGAGACACGTAAAGGACAGCGATAGTGACCTAAATCTCGCCACGCCTGAACAACGCTCCGCATGACAGTCTCGCGCATGATGGCTTCGGACCTCGACGATAACGCATGGCAGACGGCGGTTGGGCGAAAATAACGCCAAGCCGTTGCGGCGCAACGGCTGACACTGCGCTCGCGCACTGATTGCAATGGCGCCGCCATCGTCCAGCGGACGTTTTCGCGACATTATTGAGTAAAACACGTACCACCGAAAAATTTTTCGGCCAGCAGCCGCTGATGCGCGGGCGGCTTTTAATCCGGCAGGGGGCAACGTAGCATCGGCCAAAATCATCCGGGAGGGACAGATGCCGGAGCGCAACGGGCTCATCACCACCGCCGAACTCGCAGGCGAGCTCGGCGCGCCGCATTTGCGGCTGTTCGATTGCACGACCTATCTCGAACCGGCGCCTGAAGGCGCCAGCGTTCCCTATCTCGCGGTCCCCGGACGGCATACGTTCGAGGCAGGACATATCCCGGGCGCGGATTTTCTGGATCTGCAGGGCGAGTTCTCCGATCCAAACACCGCGCTCCGCTTCATGATGCCGCCGGTCGCCCAACTCGAGGCCGCGTTCGGCCGTCACGGGATATCGGCCGATAGTCAGGTGGTGCTGTATTCGATCGGCACTCCGATGTGGGCGACGCGATTCTGGTGGATGCTGAAATCGCTCGGCTTCGACAACGCTGCCGTGCTGGACGGCGGTCTCGACAAATGGAAGGCGGAGGCCCGCGCGGTCGAGACCGGCCCCGCAACGGGATATTCGCCGGCGGCGTTCGCAGCAAAACCGAAGCCCGGATATTTCGTCGACAGGCACGAGGTTTTGGCCGCAAGCCAGCGGCGCAACACCGTCGTCGTCAACGCGCTCGGGCCGCAATTCCACAAAGGCCTGGAGCCCAGCCGCTACGGCCGGCCCGGCCGCATTCCCGGCAGTTGCAATGTGTCGGCGGCGACCTTGCTCGATCCTCAGACAAAAGCTTTCGTGCCGCTGGCGGACGCCGAGACAAAATTCGCGGCGCAAGGCGTCAGCAGGGACAAGCGCGTGGTCGCCTATTGCGGCGGCGGCATCTCCGCCACCATCGATCTGTTCCTGCTGCACCAGCTCGGTTACGACAACCTCACGCTCTATGACGGCTCGATGGGCGAATGGGCGAAGGACGCGTCGCTGCCGATCGAGACGGATTGACGCTATGCGTCTACGCCGGAACGTTGGGATCCGGCACGACCTTCGGATCAGGCTTGTTGACGAGATAGAGCCCGGCGATCACCAGCAGCGCCGCGATGCCGAAGGCGATCGTCAGCGTGTCGTGCATGATGAAGTAGCTGGCGACGACGCCGAACAGCGGCGTGATGAAGGTGAAGGCCGACAATTTGCTGGCCGAATAGGTCTTCACCAGCGCGAACCACAGCAGGAAAGTCAGCCCGACCACCCAGAACGACTGATAGGCCAACAGCGACAGCGACAGCGGGCTCGGGACGTGGGTGATCCGCTCGTCCGACAGCCACGCCGCCAGGGCGAGGATCGGGATCGACAACGCCACCTGATAGCCAAGGCGCCTTTTCCGCGGGCGCCTTGATCAGCGCGGTGGCCTTCACGATCAGGGTCGTCGCCGCCCACAGCGCGCCGCCGGCGACGATCAGGAGATCGCCGAGCAAAACGCTGGCATCGACATTGGGCTGCGGCACGCCGATCGCGAGCGCCACACCGGCAAAGCTTAAGGCCAGCCCGCCCCATTGCCAGGCGCGCAGCCGCTCGCCGAGAAACTGATAGGACCCGAGCGCCACGAAGAACGGCGCGGTGTAGAGAAACACCACCGCGCGCGACGCCGAGGTCAGCAGCAGGCCGCGATAGATCAGCACGAATTCGATGCCGAAGATCACGCCCGCGCTCAGACCGGCCCACAGCGTGCCGTCGCGCTCGAAGAATTTGACGCCGCGCAGCCAGCCGATGACCAGCAGCACCGGCAACGCGCCGGCGGAGCGGATCAGCGCCTGCAGCATCGGCGGCACGTCCGGCAGCACCAGCTTGACCGCGATCTGGTTGAAACCCCAGCTCAGGCACAGCATCAGCATCAAGGCGATGGCGCCGGCGCTGAGTTCGCGCCCAGTCGTGGCGACCATTGATTTGGAGAAATCACTTGAGTGGACGACATCGATCCTCGTGGCCGGCTTGGCGCCGTGTTGTGGTTATTATTTCTGGCAGTGCGCGCAGGTGCCGGCGATTTCGACCACGGAGAGTTTTGGCGCGAACCCCAGCGCCCGCGCCGCCGCGTTGAGGCTTTGCGCCACCGGGGCTGCGGGAATTTCGCCGACCGAGCCGCAATGGTCGCAGATCAGGAACGCGACCATCGCAGTGGCGTCGTGGTCATGCGCGCAGGCCAGAAACGCGTTGCGGCTTTCGATGCGGTGGACGAGGCCGTTTTCCATCAGGAAATCGAGCGCGCGGTAGACCGTGATCGGCGCCGGCCGCGGCATCGATTTGGCGAGTTCGTCGATCACCTCATAGGCGCCGAGCGGACGGTGGCTGGACAACAGCGCCTGCAGCACCTGACGCCGGATCGGCGTGAATTTCTGCGCCCGCCGCGCGCAGACCTGTTCGGCATGCAATCATCGCGTCCGCGGTGCAGCGGCCGTGATCGTGGTCGGGCGCGGGAAAGGTGGGTTTTGCCAGGGTCATCTCGTTCATGTGTAGCATTTTCGGCCGCCGATCCCAAAGCCCGGCGCCATCGCCGCCGCTCCCAGCCATGTTCTCCGAGCGGGTCACGCCCTTGTTAACCGGCCATGCAGAATTCATGAGCTAGCTTATTATATCCAAAGCTTATGGAGGCGAGGGCAAAGCCGATGCGCGGTTCCGTGGATATGAACTTCCTGTTTACGCTCGGCGAATTGCAGCGGCTGGTGCGCGCCTATGCCGACAAGCAGGCCGCGCGCTACGGCATCACCCGCGCGCAATGGGCGGTTCTGGCCAAGGTGGAGCGCACCGAGGGCCTGAAGCAGACGGAACTCGCCGAACAGATGGAGATGCAGCCGATCACGCTGACCCGGCTGATCGACAAGCTCTGCGACAATGGCTGGATCGAGCGCCGCGGCGACGAGACCGACCGCCGCGTCAACCGCCTCTATCTGCGCAAGGCGGCGCGGCCGCTGCTCGGCAAAGCTCGGCGGGCTGCGCTCCGAAATCACCGCGACCGCGCTGGAGGGCATCAATCCCGCCGATGCCCACCGCCTGCTCGCGCAACTGGAATCAGATCAAGGAAAACGTTCGCAATGCCATCCAGAACCCAGCCGGCGAACCTCCCCGAAAGGAGCAGCGCTATGGCTGATCCCGTCCTCAAATTCCCGCCCGAACAGAAGGCCAACCCGGCCGCGCCGTCGCGGCCGAAGCTCGCCGCGGAACCGCGGCGCCGGCTGATGGCCGGCCTGCGCCGCTACCGCCGCTTCCTGCTGCTGGTGGTGCTGCCGCTGGTGGCGGCGATCGCAGGCTTCACCTTCTATCTCAATGGCGGCCGCTACGTGACCACCGACGACGCCTATGTCGGCGCGCAGAAGGTTCTGATCACGCCCGACATCTCCGGCAAGATCGAAAAGGTCGTGGTCCGGGAAGGCCAGCAGGTCAAGGAAGGCGACGTGCTGTTCGAGATCGATCCGGTGCCGTTCCGGCTCGCGGTGGCATCAGGCCAAGGCGACGCTCGAGCAGGCCAAGACGACCTATGACAACCTGGTCGCCAACATCAAGATCTACGGCCAGATGCTCGATCTGGCGCAGCAGGGCATCGACCTGAAGCAGCGCGACGTCGATCGCAAGTCGGCGCTGGTCAAGAGCAATGTCGGCTCGCAGCTCGACCTCGACAATGCCGGCGACCGCGCTCGTCACCGCCGCCGCGCAGGCCCAGTTCGTCAAGCAGCAGCTTTCCAACGCCAAGACCCAGTTGCTCGGCAATCCCGATCTGCCGCTGGAGCAGTTTCCGCCCTACGCCCAGGCCAAGGCGGCGCTCGACGCAGGCCCAGCGCAATCTCGACCACACCGTGATGCGCGCGCCGATGGCCGGCATCGCCACCCAGGTCGACCAGATCCAGCTCGGCCGCTTCGTGATGGCGGGCGCGCCGGTGTTCTCGATCATCGACATCGCCAACCCCTGGGTCGACGCCAATCCGAAGGAGTCCGACTTCACCTATGTCGCGGTCGGCCAGCCCGTCGACGCTCGACGTCGATGCGTTCCCCAACCACGTGTTCAAGGGCACGGTCGGCTCGCTCTCGCCCGGCACCGGCGCGCAATTTGCGATCCTGCCGCCGCAGAACGCGACCGGCAATTTCGTCAAGGTGGTGCAGCGGGTGCCGGTGCGGATCTATTTCGACAAGGATGACAAGTTCGTCGGCAAGCTGAAGGCCGGCATGAGCGTCTACGCCACCATCGACACCAACCACCGCCGTTCGCTGGCCGGTCTGCTCGGCTTCGCGCCGGCGGTCGCCAACCAGGACTAACGATGCCGACGCCGGGCCCGTCACCCTCCGCCGTTCCCGGCCTGCGCCGGAACATGGTGACGATCTGCGCCATGACCGCGACCATCATGCAGGCGCTGGACACCACCATCGCCAATGTCGCGCTGCCCTATATGCAGGGCACGCTGTCGGCCTCGCAGGACCAGATCAACTGGGTTTTGACCTCCTATATCGTCGCCGCCGCGATCATGACCGCGCCGGTGGGCTGGATCGCCAACCGTTTCGGCCGCAAGCGCATCTTCATCGTCTGCTCGGGCGGCTTCACCATCGCTTCGGTGCTGTGCGGGCTGGCGCAGGACATCAACCAGATGGTGCTGTTTCGCCTGCTGCAGGGCGTGTTCGGCGCAGCGCTGGTGCCGCTGTCGCAGGCGGTGATGCTCGACTCCTATGCGCTGCAGGAACGGCGCCAAGGCGATGTCGATCTGGGGCATGGGCGTGATGATGGGCCCGATCATGGGCCCGTCGTTGGGCGCCTGGCTGACCGAGACCTATTCCTGGCACTGGGTGTTCTTCGTCAATCTGCCGTTCGGCATTTTCACCGTGCTCGGTCTCATCATCTTCATGGACGAGACCAGGAAAGACCAGAACCTGCGCTTCGACTGGTTCGGCTTCACGGCGCTGGCGGTCGGCATCGGCTCCTTGCAGATCGCGCTCGACCGCGGCGAGCAGCTCGGCTGGCTGGAATCCAACGAGATCATCGCCGAGTTCATCGTCTCGGGCATCGGCTTCTATTATTTCTTCGCGCATTCGCTGACCACGTCAAAGCCGTTCATCCAGTTCGCGCTGTTCAAGGACCGCAATTTCGTCAGCGGCTGCGTGTTCATGGCGGTCATGGGCCTCGTGCTGTATTCGACCATGGCGCTGTCCTCGCCGTTCCTGCAGAACGTGATCGGCTACCCCATCATCACCGCGGGCATGCTGCTGGCGACCCGCGGCTGCGGCACCTTCGTCGCCATGATGCTGGTCGGCCGCCTGATGCGCTATATCGAGGCGCGCACATTGATCATTTGCGGTCTCAGCCTGACCGGGCTGTCGCTGTTCTACATGACCGGCTGGACCGATCAGACCGGCGTTCCCGAGATCGTCACCCTGAGCATCATCCAGGGCTTTGGCTTCGGCCTCGTGTTCGTGCCGCTGAGCACGGTGGCGTTCCTGACGCTGCCCAATCATCTGCGCACCGACGGCACCTCGATGCTGACCTTGATGCGCAATGTCGCAAGCTCGATCGGCATTTCCATCGTGATCGCGCAACTCACCGAAGGATCGCGGCGCGTCTACGCCATTCTTTCCGAGCACATCAATCCGTTCAATCACGCGCTGCAGATGCCCAATGTCGCCGGCATGATCGACTTGAACACCGACGGGGGCCGCGCCATGGCGGATGCGATGGTCGGTATCCAGGCGCAGATCATCGCCTTCTCGCAGGACTATCAGCTGGTGATGATATTCATCCTGGCTTCGATCCCGCTCGCGATCATGATCGGCTCGACCAAGGCCACGCTGCGCGAGCAGGCCGCGCCGGCGGATCATGCGGTGATGGAGTAGCGGGCGGCGCCGCGCTTTCGCTCGTCATCCCGCATCTGCAATACGGGCATCCAGCGCGAACATGCCCTGATAAATCTCGGTTTCGTCGAGACCGACGAACAGCCGCGGTGCAGTTTCGGTCGCCTTGCGCAACGCGCTCCGCAGCGACGCGTCGTCGAGCGCCTCGATGATCACAATACCCGCGAACATTCCCTCATCCTTCCGCATGCCCTTCTCGACCGTGGGCACCGAGGTTCGGGCAAGGTCGGTCGCGCCGATCTGGACGGCGGCAATTCCGTCGGCTGCGACAATCGCGTCCGCCAGGCGTTGTGGATTCTCAGGCAGATGCTCAACCCGAATGGCTGCGATGGTCGATCCTTCTCCCCAGCCGGACCGGGCCGACATGACGCCGCCGCCGCGAATGAAATTGCCCAGTTGAGGCATGATCCGTTGCGACCATGGCGTCGGCGCGTTGAGCCGCGCCAGGTAAGCGGGCCCATCCAGCACCTCGGGCGCCTCCAGCTCATAGAGGATGAAGAAACGATTGATATCGGTCCGCGCGGCCCGAAACACCCGGACGCCCAGAAAGCCCCTGGTCGTCACCCGTTCGGTGGTATGCTCGCGTGTCAACCAGTGCCGGTAGTCGACGAGATGGCCGGGCTCGACGTCGCTCCAGATCGCAAGAAAGCCTGCGCCGCGCATGTTGGTTTCCTCTCAATAATCCGTTTAGGATTTTTGCTGCAGGCCATGCAGGGACGCAGGAACCGCATCCGGCAGCTTGCCGAGCTTCTGCACGACAGCCAGCATGGCGGCGATGTATCCGTAGGGACCAAGGCCGCAGATGACAGCGGTCGACGCACTCGACGTAATCGAATGCCGGTGCAGCTCGTCGCGCGCGTGGATATTGGAGATATGAACCTCGATCTTCGGGCCCTCGAATATTTTGAGGGCGTCGATCAGGGCGATCGACGTGAACGAGTAGGCGGCCGGGTTCATGATGATCGCATCGAACGTCCCGTGCGCCGACTGGATCCAACCGACCAGTTCGCCTTCGAAATTGGACTGGTGAAACGAGATCGAAACTCCGAGATAGTCAGCCGCCTTCTGACAGCTTGCCTCGATCTCCTTGAGCGTCGTCGAGCCATAAATGTGAGGCTCCCGAATGCCCAGGAAATTCAAATTCGGTCCGTTCAGGATCATGATTTTGGTGGCCATCGTGGCTTTCCCTTGCTGGATCAATAAGATGTTGCGCTGGAGCGGAGATGAAGATGTCGTACAGCTGCGACCATTTCAGTTCGCGATAGATGCAGGTCGCCACGAACAGCGAATAGACCGCGACAACGACCGCCGCTTCGGTCGGCGTGAAGATACCAAAGCGCAGTCCGACGACGATGATGGCGGGCAGCATCAACCGCCCGGCGGCTCGTCGCCGCGTATTTTCGGGTCAGCACCCTTAATTTTCCTGGTGAAAACCATATAGCGAAACCATTGTCAAATGATGATATCAGGAATATATGATAGAATAGATTTCATCGTACATATGGCCATTGGCGATCCGACCCCTGGCTTGTATGTCTGCTGGCTGGTCGCCCATGGTCATCGCGGGCCCAAAAGCGGGATTAGCCATTGTCGGTCCTGGAGCATCCTCAACCAGCCATGTCAGCCGGCGACAGCGGTTACCACCGCATCCGGTCCGACATCATTTTCGGCGTGCTCACGCCGTCCGGACGCCTCAAGCTCGAGTCGATGAAGGAGGACTACGGCGTCAGCGTCAGCACGCTGCGCGAGATCCTCAACCGGCTGACGTCGGAAGGGTTTGTCGTTGCGGAAGGTCAACGTGGGTTCGAGGTCGCGCCGGTATCGATCCAGAATTTGCGCGAGCTCGCGCAGCTTCGCATCCTGCTCGAACATCATGCGATGACCGAGTCGTTCCGGGCCGGCGATATGGAATGGGAGGGACGCGTGGTGTCCGCCCATCACAAGCTGGCGGCCACCGAACGCGCGATCCTTTCCGAAGGCGACGATCCCGAACTTCGCAAGCGCTACGACAGCGAATTCCATCAGGCGCTGATATCGAACTGCGGCTCGCGCGAACTGATGCACACCCATGCCATCGTGTTCGACAAATACTTCCGATACGCCCTGCAGTACCGCGGCAGCGCAACTATCGCGCAGCACCAGGCGTTGCTTGATTGCGCGTTGGAGCGCGATGTCGAAGGCGCGAAGGCGATCCTCACCGAGCATATCAACAGCTGCGTCGCGCACGCGCTGTCGATCGGCGCGCTGAAATAGCCGCCGGACCGGGCAGTCCGGCGTCGGAGCCAGCATTCCCCGTGAGAAATCTCGATGTCTCCGCTACCGGATAATCGCCCCTTCGATCTGGAGACCGATCTATTGGTGATCGGCGCCGGCGCCGCGGGGATGACGGCGGCTCTCGTCGGCGCGCTGGAAGGCCTCAAGACTATCCTCTGCGAAAAGTCCGGCTTGGTCGGCGGCACCACGGCGACATCAGCCGGAACGGTCTGGATACCCGGCAGCCGGCAAAGCGCGGCGGCCGGCGTGCCCGATATCATCGCGGCGGCGAAAACCTACCTTGCGGCCATCCTCGGCGCGGACGCCGACGATGCGCGGATCGCGGCCTATCTGGCGACCGGCCCGGTCGTGCTCGATTATCTCGAGCAGAAAACCGAGTTGAGGTTCGTCCCGCCGCCGGTGCATCCCGATTATCTTCCGCTTCCGGGCGCCGCGATCGGCGGCAGGGCGCTGGGCGTGGTTGCGTTCGATGCGCGAAAGCTGGGTGTGGATTTTGCGCGCGTAAAACCGCCGCGCCGGGAATTCCTCGTGCTGGGCGGCATGATGGTCGGCAAATCTGACATTCCATCGCTGCTGCACCCGTTTCGCGCCTGGGAAAATTTCTCGAACGCGACCCGCCTGTTGGCGCGGCAGGCGCTGGATCGCATCCAACATCCGCGCGGCACCCGCCTCATCATGGGCAACGCGCTGGTCGCGCGGCTCCTCCAAAGCCTGAAGCAAAGCGCTGTCGAGATTCGTTATCAAACTCAACTTAGCGAACTGGTGGAGGAAGACGGCAGGATCACCGGTGCGGTATTCACGACGAATGACGGCGACATCACCATCGGTGCCAGACGCGGCGTGGTGCTGGCGACCGGCGGTGTCGGCTGGAGCACCGAATTGCGCGAAAGGCTGTTTCCACCGGAAACGCAGCGTTATTCGCTTGCGCCCGACAGCAATACCGGTGACGGCATTCTCGCCGGTGAACGCGCGCACGGCGAGATCGCGCAAGGTATCAGAAGTGCTGCGCTGTGGATGCCGAGTTCGGTAATGCCGCAACCGGATGGCCACATCTCGGTATATCCCCACATCATGCTCGACCGCGCCAAGCCGGGCCTGATTGCCGTCAACGGCGCCGGGGTGCGTTTTGTCAACGAGGCCGGCTCCTATCATGACTTCGTGGAAGGGATGCTGCGGTCGCACCTTACGGCACCCAGCATTCCCTCGTTCCTGATTTGCGATCGCAGATTCATCAAGGATTACGGCCTCGGTCTGATCCATCCCAACACCAGCAACCTGACGCGCTACATCAAGGCCGGCTATCTCTTCCAGGGTGGCAGCATTGCTGAGCTGGCGCAGGAAATCGGCGTCGATGCCGGCGCGCTGAACGGCACGATCGAACGGCACAATCGATTGGCCGCGACCGGCGTGGACGAGGATTTCGGCCGCGGCAGCAGTGAACTCAATCGCTTCAACGGCGATCCGCTCAACACGCCCAACCCCTGCCTTCGGAAAATAGGCCCGGGCCCCTATTTCGCCGTGGCGGTCTGGCCTTCCGATCTCGCGAGCAGCGCGGGATTGCGCACCGACATCAACGGCCGGGTGCTGACATCTGAGCAGCAACCGATTCCGGGCCTCTATGCCGCCGGAAACGATGCCGCCTCGATCTTTCGAGGCACCTATCCCGGGCCCGGCACCATGATCGGCCCGGCCATGGTGTTTGCGTGGCGCGCCGCGATGGATATCGCGGGGAATTTTGACACGGCGCAGCTCCGCCCTACTTGATCGGCGGCCGCGGCAGCACGGCTTCGCCCTCTTCCATCCGGTAGACGTAGTCGAGCGAATACCAGGGCGCACTCACGTCGCGCTCCGCCGGATGCGGCGTGTCGTGACGCACGAAATTGCCGATCAGCGCCTTGGTCACGCCGAACTGCACGTCGCTGTCGATATGCGGATCGGCGGGATCATAGACCTGCGAAATCAAAACCTTGAATCCCGGCTTGAAGATCAGCGCGTGCAGATGCGCCGGCCGGTAGGGGTGCCGGTCTTGCGCCTTCAACAGCCGCCCGACCACACCGTCGGTCGGAATCGGATAGCCGATCATCATAACCGAGCGAAACCAGAAACGCCCGTCGGCATCGGTGGTGAATTTTCCGCGCAGGTTCATGTCCGCCTGTTCGGAATCCTGGTTTTCGTAAAGCCCGACCGGCGAGGCGTGCCAGATATCGACTTCCGCCCCGGTAATCGGATTCCCCGCATGGTCCACCACGCGCGCGGTGACGAAGAGCGGCGCGCCCGGCGTCTCGGAACGGACGATAGAGCCGCCGTTGTCAACTTTAGGCGAGTGCAGCCGCCAGAACGGCCCGAGCAGGGATTGCGCGGTCTCGGTGTTGCCCTGATCGCCATTGTTCAACAGGCACACCAGCGACGAGACCCCGAGCGATCCCGCCATCAGGATCACTTCGTTGTGGGTGTCAGTCGAGAGCTTTCCCAACTCAGCCAACGCAGCGGCAGCGTCGCGGAATTCGGCTTCGGTCAGGCCAACGTCACGAACAAAGCCATGCAGGTGCTTGACCAGCGACAGCATGATTTCGCGCAGCCGCGGATCGGACGTCCGTTCCATCACCGATGTCGCGGCCACCGTGACATCCTGCTGGCGTTCGATGATCATTACGCACTCCCAAGATCGCGTCTTCTTCACGCGAACCGGCGTCCACTTCGCTTGAAAAAGCTGCGCCTACACGTCGAAGAACACCGTCTCGTTGTCGCCCTGCAGGCGGATGTCGAGGCGATAGACCGCGTTGCCGCGTGCCGGGCTTGCGCGTCGCGATCAGCGTGGCGCGGCGATCGGCCGGCACCAGCGCCAGCACGGGGTCGGCGGCGTTGGCCGCCTCGCCGTCGAAATAGATCCGCGTGTAGAGATGCAGCAGCATGCCGCGCGCGAAAATCGCGAGCAGCAGATGCGGCGCCTGCGGCTTGCCGTCGGGATCGGGCACCGCGCCCGGCTTGATGGTGTCGAAGGCATAGCCGCCGTTGCCGTCGGTGCCGACAGCGGCCAAATCCCCTGAACGACGAATTGGGCAGCGCGCGCTTGTCCTGCGGATCGGCGAAGCGGCCCTGCGCGTCGGCCTGCCAGATCTCCAGCATGCAATCCGGCACCGGCTGCGCCGTCGCCGTCGAACACCCGGCCCTCGACGCGAATGCGTTCGCCCGACGTGTCCGGCGTGACGAGGTTGTTGCTGAAGGCGTCGTTCCAGTCGTATTTGCCGTTCGGCGTCAGGCCATAGGCGAAAAACGGACCGACGGTCTGCGACGGCGTCACTCCTTTTGAACTCTCGCGGCACTATTTGGTCTCCATCGGCGTGGCGTTGCGGCCGCGCAGCACAATGTTGAAGCGGTAGCACAGCGCCCATTCCGGCTGGGTGTTTTCCAGATCGAAGCTCGAGACCATCCGCATCGCGCGCCTTCTCGTCGGTCACCGAATTGAAGATCGGATCGAACTCGAAACAGGGGATCGCCGGGGAAATACATCTGCGTCACCAGCCGCGAGACGAAGGAATGGCCGAACACCGAGAAATGGATGTGGGCCGGACGCCAGGCGTTGTGGTGGTTGCCCCAGGGATAGGCGCCGGGCTTGATGGTGACGAACTTGTAGTAGCCTTCGGCGTCGGACTGCGCGCGGCCCGCGCCGGTGAAATTCGGATCGAGCGGCGCCGGATGCTGGTCGACGACGTGGATGTAGCGGCCGCAGGCATTGGCCTGCCAGAACTCGACCAGCGTATTCGGCACGCCGCGGCCGTCTTCGTCCAGCACATGGCCGTGCACGATGATGCGCTCGCCGAGCGGCTCGCCCTTGTGCTGAATGGTGAGATCGTGGTCGTTCTCGCGCACCGTCTCGTGGCCGTAGACCGGCCCGGTCAGTTCCGACAGCGTGTGCCGCATGATGATCAGCGGCTTCTGCGGCGAGCGCTTGACCGTGCTCTTGTAGGCCGGCGACAGCCGCGGCGGATGCGCGGCGAGGCTTGCGATCGGATAGACTAGGGTCATGACGAACTCCTCCCGGCGCCTCATGGCGCAGCGATGCAGCACTTCGCGCCGTCGAATCATTATATTATGTAACTACATTCGGGAACGCCGTCTCCGCGGCTCTCCCGGATGAGGTCGATCTAATTCAGCTTCTCGATCGCCATCGCGACGCCCTGGCCGACGCCGACGCACATGGTGGCGAGCGCGCGCTTGCCGCCGCGCTTCTCCATGCCGTGCACCGCCGTCATGCGCCAGCCGCGCGCCGCTCATGCCGAGCGGATGGCCGAGCGCGATCGCGCCGCCATGCGGGTTGACGAAATCGGCATCGTCCTTGACGCCGAGTTGGCGCAGGCAGGCTATGCCCTGCGAGGCGAAGGCTTCATTGAGCTCGATCAAATCGAAATCGCTGATCTTGAGGCCCAGCCGTTCCATCAGCTTGCGCGTCGCCGGCACCGGGCCGATGCCCATGATGCGCGGCGGCACCGCGGCCGAGGCGAGCCCGAGAATGCGCGCCCGCGGCGTCAGCCCGTGCTTCTTCACCGCGGCTTCGGAGGCCAGGATCATCGCGGCCGCGCCGTCATTGACGCCGGACGCATTGCCGGCGGTCACCGTGCCGGGATTGCGCACGATCGGCTTCAGTTTGGTCAGGCCTTCGAGCGTGGTCTCGGGGCGCGGATGCTCGTCCTTGTCGACCGTGACGGGACCGGCCTTGCCGCCGGGCACCGAGACCGGGGTGATTTCCTCGGCGAAATAGCCCGACGCGATCGCCGCCCCGGCGCGCTGCTGCGAGCGGATCGCGAACGCGTCCTGATCGGCGCGCGACACCTGGAATTCCTCGGCGACGTTCTCGCCGGTCTCCGGCATCGCATCGACGCCGTATTGCGCCTTCATCAACGGATTGATGAAGCGCCAGCCGATGGTGGTGTCGAAAATATCGGCCGAGCGCGAAAACGCTTCCGGCGCCTTGCCCATCACGAACGGCGCCCGCGTCATCGATTCGACGCCGCCGGCGATGGCAAGATCGATCTCGCCGGCGCGGATCGCGCGGCCGCGCGGCGCCGACCGCATCGAGGCCCGAGGCGCAGAGCCGGTTCAGCGTCTGGCCGGGAACCGATTCCGGCATGCCCGCCAGCAGCAGCGCCATGCGCGCGACGTTGCGGTTGTCCTCGCCGGCCTGGTTGGCGCAGCCGAAAAAGACCTCGTCGACCTGCGGACCAGTCGAGCTTGGGATGCTCGCGCCATCAGCGCCTTGATCGGGGCCGCCGCCAGATCGTCGGCGCGCACCTTGGCGAGCGAGCCGCCGAAGCGGCCGATCGGGGTCCGTACGGCATCGCAAATAAAGACATCACCCATCGAATTTCTCCCTGAATGCCGCGTTTCAGGCGCTGGCCCGCTGGATTGATGGCGAGTTTTAGGAGCGCGCCTCGCGGCAGGTCAATTGACCGCAGCCGCCCGCAGTGGCGCTTTCGCGGGAGGTCGGTCATGCCGGGCAAGCGGGGCGATAAATTAGGCGGCGGGCGGGGGTGGAAAACCCGGATCAGTGCGGCAAAGCAATAGGACCGGGCTACGAAATTTTGTAGTTTGCGCCCCCAATGACGATCCAGCAATCCATTCCCGTCCCACCCGATCGACGCCAGCGCCGAGCGCCGAGGCGCCAGGCGCGCGTCACGCCGATGATGGAACAATACCTGGAGATCAAGGCCGGCCATCCCGGGCTGTTGCTGTTCTACCGGATGGGCGATTTCTACGAATTGTTCTTCGAGGACGCCGAAATCGCCTCCAAGACGCTCGGCATCGTGCTGACCAAGCGCGGCAAGCATCAGGGCCTGGATATCCCGATGTGCGGCGTGCCGGTGGAGCGCTCCGAGGATTATCTGCATCGCCTGATCGAAGCCGGCCATCGCGTCGCGGTGTGCGAGCAGACCGAGAATCCGGCCGAAGCCGGCGCGCGGCAACAAGAGCGTGGTGCGCCGCGGCGTGGTGCGGCTGGTGACGCCGGGCACGCTGACCGAAGACACGCTGCTGGACGCCCGCACCAACAATTATCTGCTGGCGATCGCGCGCGCCCGCGGCCTCGTCCGGCGGCGACCGCATCGGGCTCGCCTGGATCGATATTTCGACCTCGGAATTCATGGTCACCGAATGCTCGACCGACGGAACTTGCGGCGACATTGGCGCGGATCAATCCGAACGAGGTCATCGTCACCGACGCGCTCTATGGCGATGCCGAGTCTGGGACCGCTGCTGCGCGAACTGCCGGCGGTGACGCCGCTGACCCGCGACGTGTTCGACAGCGCCACCGCCGAGCGGCGGCTGTGCGACTATTTCGCGGTCGCGACCATGGACGGCCTGTCCGCGATGTCGCGGCTGGAGGCAACGGCCGCGGCCGCCGCCGTCACCTATATCGACCGCACACAAGTGGGAAAACGTCCGCCGCTGTCGCCGCCGTCGCGCGAGGCGGCCGGCACCACCATGGCGATCGATCCTGCGACGCGCGCCAATCTCGAATTGACCCGCACGCTGGCCGGAGAGCGGCGCGGCTCGCTGCTCGACGCCATCGACTGCACCGTGACCGCCGGCCGGATCGCGGCTGCTGGCGCAACGTCTCGCGGCGCCGCTGACCGACAGCGCCGCGATCGCGCGGCGGCTCGACGCCATCGCCGCCTTCGTCGCCGACAGTGCCGCGCGCGACGATGTCCGCAGCCTGCTCAAGGCAGCGCCCGACATGTCGCGCGCGCTGGCGCGATTGTCGGTCGGACGCGGCGGCCCGCGCGATCTCGCTGGCCTGCGCGACGGCATTCTGGCCGCCGATCAGGCGCTGGCGCGGCTGGCGCAACTCGACGCGCCGCCGGCCGAAATTGCTGCCGTGATGGAGGCGCTGCGCCGCCCGTCGCGCGATCTGGCGCGCGAATTCGAGCGCGCGCTGGCGGAGCAATTGCCGCTGATCAAGCGCGACGGCGGTTTTGTGCGCGAAGGCTATGAACCAGCGCTCGACGAGACCCGCAGCCTGCGCGACGCCTCGCGGCTCGTGGTGGCCGCGATGCAGGCGCGCTACGCCGATGACACCGGCATCAAGGGTCTGAAAATCCGCCACAACAATGTGCTCGGCTATTTCGTCGAGGTCACCGCGCAGCACGGCGACAAATTGATGTCGGCGCCGCTGAACGCGACCTTCATCCATCGCCAGACCCTGGCCGGACAGGTCCGCTTCACCACCTCCGAACTCGGCGAGATCGAGGCCAAGATCGCCAATGCCGGCGACCGCGCGCTCGGGCTGGAGCTGGAAATCTTTGAGCGGCTGTGCGGACAGGCGCTGGCCGCCAGCGACGAACTGCGCGCTGCGGCGCACGCCTTCGCGCTGCTCGATGTCGCGACCGCGCTGGCGAAATTCGCGATCGACGACAATTACGTGCGGCCCGAGGTCGACAGTTCGCTCGGCTTTTCGATCGAAGGCGGACGGCATCCGGTGGTCGAACAGGCGCTGAAGCGCGACGGCCAGCCGTTCATCGCCAATGCCTGCGACCTCTCGCCGGCGCCCGGACAAAAGTCGGGGCAGATCTGGCTGATCACCGGCCCCAACATGGCCGGCAAATCGACCTTCCTGCGCCAGAACGCGCTGATCGCGCTGCTGGCGCAGATCGGCTCGTTCGTGCCGGCGTCGCGGGCGCGGATCGGCATCGTCGACCGGCTGTTCTCGCGCGTCGGTGCGGCGGACGATCTGGCGCGCGGCCGCTCCACCTTCATGGTCGAAATGGTCGAGACCGCCGTGATCCTCAACCAGGCCAGCGAACGTTCGCTGGTGATCCTGGACGAAATCGGCCGGGGTACCGCGACCTTCGACGGTCTCTCGATCGCCTGGGCCGCGATCGAGCATCTGCATGAGAGCAACCGCTGCCGCGCCCTGTTCGCAACGCATTACCACGAACTCACCGCGCTCTCGGCAAAGCTGCCGCGGATGTTCAATGCCACCGTGCGCGTCAAGGAATGGCAGGGTGACGTCGTGTTCCTGCACGAGGTGCTGCCAGGTTCGGCCGACCGTTCCTACGGCATCCAGGTCGCAAAACTCGCAGGGCTACCGCCCGCCGTGATCGCACGCGCGAAATCGGTATTGTCCAAACTCGAGGCGCAGGACCGCGGCCAGACCGCGCGTGCGCTCGCCGACGATCTGCCGCTGTTCGCCGTCCCCTCCCGCGCCGCCGCCGAACCGGCGCCGCCGAGCGAAGCGGAAATGCTGGTCGAAGCGGTTAAGCAATTGCACCCCGACGAAATGTCGCCGCGCGAGGCGCTGGAGGCGCTGTATGCGCTGAAGGGGAAATTGCCGAAATAATTCGTAGCCCGGATGGAGCGAAGCGCAATCCGGGAACACCGGCCCCGGATCTCGCTGCGCTTCGTCCGGGCTACAGGCGCGCAGCTTTCCTTCGCCCGTTCCACCACAGCACGAGATTCCAGCTCACGCAGGTCGCGAGCCCGAGGCTGAGGCCGATTGCCGAGCCGAACTGCGACGCTCCGACCTGCAGCACGGCGACGCCGAGGCCGAAGCCCATCAATCCCCAGGCGCTGTTGGCCAGCACCGCCGCGGTTGCCGGACCGCCGATGCGCGGATGCAGGATCAGCATCATGGAGGTGAACACGACCGGGAACAGCGCGATGATGCCGCTGATCCTGGGACCGACCCAGCCGGACAGCGTGACCACCGTCGCCACCAAGGTCGCGACCAGCGAGGCGCGCAGCGGAATGTCGTACCAGCGGCGAGCGACCCTCGGCATCTTGACGTGACGGTAGCGCTGCAACAGCGGCACGCAGATCGCAAACGCGATCGCATTGACGATCAAGCCACCGGCCAGCGTCCATTGCACCGAGCGGATCACGGACGCGAGCGCGATCCAGACCACGACCGCTGTGCTGGCGCTGACCAGCGCGCCGCGGCGTTGCGCCAGCACGACATAGGTCAGGCCCAGGAAAATCGTCGCGGCATTGATCGGCAGGCTTGCCAGCGCGCCCTCGGCGATGAACGCGGCATTATGGTCGAGCGCGAGAAAGACGTAGGACGGCCCCGCCGAAATCGGCAGCGTCGCGACCAATGCACCGATCACCGGCCCGGACCGCTCGGTGATGATGGACGCGCTCACCACGAACGCCGCCGTGACCGCCATGCGCAGGACGAGCGTCAGGATGAAGGTCAGTTCGGGGGACATGGCCAACGTTTTCTTACCCTCCCCTGGAGGGGGAGGGTCGGCTCGCAATGAGCGAAGCGAAATGCGAGACGGGGTGGGGTGACGCTCTCTCGGCTCGGGCACTGCTGAGGAGGAGAGACCGCCACCCCACCCCGCCGCTCATTTCATGAGCGTCGACCCTCCCCTCCAGGGGAGGGTAAGATCGTCGCTCACACCCTTCGCATCGACACCGAAACCTTGGGGCCGTTCTTGATGGTCTGGTAGACCACGCAATAGCGCTCGGTGAGCTTTAGCAGCAGATCGAGCTTGTCCTGCGGCGCGTCGGTGCCGACGTCGAAGCGCAGGCGGATTTCGGCGAAGCCGACCGGGGCCTCCTTGTCGACGCCGAGCGTGCCGCGGAAATCGAGATCGCCTTCGGCGATGACATTGCCGGTTTTCAGCGGCACGTCGACCGCGGTCGCGACCGATTTCAGCGTGACCCCGGCGCAGGCCACCAGGGCTTCCAGCAGCATGTCGCCCGAGCACAATTCAAGTCCGGAACCGCCGGTGGCCGGATGCAGGCCGGCGACCGCGAGCGCGCGGCCGGTCTCGACCTTGCAGGTGAGGCCCTCATGGTCGATCGAGCCCTTGGCCTTCAGCGTGATGACCGCGGCGGAGGGATCGGACTTGTAGCGTTCCTTGATCGGGGCCTGCATTGCGCGGAGTTCGGCGGCGTCCATTTTCTTCTCCCGGATACTTTTGTTAGATCGGATGTAACGGCTAATCGGGCCAATGTCACCACGTAAGATTGCGGCTCGAAATTAAATGACGTTAGATTTCAAAGAGTTAGCCATACAAATCGACGGGCACCGAAAGCGGCGCCCCCAGGAACATGAAGAATCAGGCTTAGGATGCGCGGGCTTCGGTGAATGTGCAGTGACAGCGCAGGCTGCGTCCTTTAATCGAGTTAAACCATGGACAGCGTCGTAGCAGAGCCCCGCCCGCAAGCTGACGATCGTTTCGAGACCGCGCGGATCACCGCCGCGGTCGATGCGCTTGCCGAAAAACACGCCGGCCGCGAGGACGTGTTTCGCGCGGCGATGGCGCAACTGCTCAAGGCCGAAATGATCGCGGCGCGCACCACCGCGCAGGCCGTGCTGCTGAAAGACCGGCACGGGCGGCGCTGCGCGGAGCGGCTGTGTTTCGTGCAGGACGAGATCATCCGCATCCTCTACGCCGCCGCAACCCGGCATCTTTATCGCTCGCCTATCCCGTCGGGCGCCGAGCGCATGGCCGTGGTCGCCACCGGCGGCTACGGCCGCGGCTTGATGGCGCCGGAGTCCGATATCGATTTGCTGTTCATCCTGCCCTACAAGCAGACCGCCTGGGGCGAGCAGGTCGCCGAAGCCATTCTCTATTGCCTGTGGGACATGGGGCTGAAGGTCGGCCACGCCACCCGCTCGGTCGATGAATCGATCCGGCAGGCGCGCGGCGACATGACGATCCGCACCGCGATCCTGGAGACCCGATTCCTGACCGGCGACCAGCCGCTCTACGACGAGTTGGTGAACCGGTTCGACAAGGACGTCGTGCAGGGCACCGCGTCCGAATTCGTCACCGCGAAGCTGGCCGAGCGCGAGGAGCGGCATCGCCGCGCCGGCCAATCGCGCTATCTGGTCGAACCCAATGTCAAGGACGGCAAGGGCGGGTTGCGCGACCTGCACACGCTGTTCTGGATCGCGAAATATGTCTACCGCGTGCGCGAGACCGACGAGCTGCTGGAGCGCGGCGTGTTCGACGCGCAGGAATACCGCACCTTCCGCCGCTGCGCCGATTTTCTGTGGTCGGTCCGCTGCAACATCCATTTCTTCAGTGGCCGTGCCGAGGAGCGGCTGTCGTTCGACATGCAGCGCGAGATCGCGATCCGGCTCGGCTATACCTCGCATCCCGGCATGCAGGACGTCGAACGCTTCATGAAGCACTACTTCCTGATCGCCAAAGACGTCGGCGATCTCACCGCGATCCTGTGCGCCAAGCTGGAAGAGGAGCAGAAGAAGCCGGCGCCGGTGCTGAGCCGCATGATCGCGCGCTTACGGCCGAGCATGAACCGGCGGCGAGTGCCCGACAGCGACGACTTCATCGTCGACAACAACCGCATCAATCTCGCCGCCCCCGATGTCTTCAAGCACGACCCGGTCAATCTGATCCGGATTTTCCGGCTGGCGCAGAAGAACAATCTCGCCTTCCATCCAGACGCCATGCGCACGGTGACGCGCTCGCTGAAGCTGATCAACACGCAACTCCGCGAGAACCCGGAAGCCAACCGGCTGTTCATGGAAATCCTGACATCGAACGATGCGGAGACCGTGCTGCGGCGCATGAACGAGACCGGTGTGCTCGGCCATTTCATCCGCGCCTTCGGCAAGATCGTGTCGATGATGCAGTTCAACATGTATCATCACTACACCGTCGACGAGCATCTGCTGCGCTGCATCGGCCATTTGCAGGAGATCGAACGCGGCGGCAACGACGAGTTCGTCGTCGCCAGCGACCTGATGCGCAAGATCCGCCCCGAGCATCGCGCGGTGATCTACATCACCACGCTGCTGCATGACGTCGCCAAGGGCCGGCCCGAGGATCATTCGATCGCCGGCGCCAAAGTGGCGCGGCGGCTGTGCCCGCGGCTCGGCTTCAACACCGCCGATACCGAATTGATCGCCTGGCTGATCGAGCAGCATCTGACGATGTCGACGGTGGCGCAGTCGCGCGACCTGTCTGACCGCAAGACGATCGAAAATTTCGCCGCCGTCGTTCAGTCGGTCGAGCAGATGAAGCTGCTGACCATCCTGACCACCGCCGACATCCGCGGCGTCGGCCCCGGCGTCTGGAACGGCTGGAAGGCGCAATTGCTGCGCACGCTGTATTACGAGACCGAGCCGGTGCTGACGGGCGGTTTCTCGGAAGTGAACCGCGCCCAGCGCATCGAGGTCGCGCAGCGGGAATTCCGCGCCGCCTTCACCGAATGGCCGGACGTGGAACTCAACGCCTATATCGGCCGGCATTATCCGGCGTACTGGCTCAAGGTCGAACTGCCGCGCAAGATCCGCCATGCCCGCTTCCTGCGCGCCAGCGAAACCGCCGGCCACAAGCTTGCGATCAATGTCGGCTTCGACGAGGCGCGCGGCGTCACCGAACTGACGATTCTCGCCGTCGACCATCCCTGGCTGCTGTCGATCATCGCAGGCGCCTGCGCCTCCGCCGGCGCCAATATCGTCGACGCGCAGATCTACACCACCACCGACGGCCGCGCGCTCGACACTATCGCGATCTCAAGGGAATACGACCGCGACGAGGACGAAGGACGGCGCGCCACCCGAATCGGCGAGATGATCGAGGACGTGCTCGAGGGCAAATTGCGCCTGCCCGACGTGGTGGCGCGGCGGGCGGCAACCCGCGGCAAGGCGCGGCCGTTCGTGGTCGAGCCGGAAGTCATCATCAACAATCAATGGTCGGACCGCTACACCGTGATCGAGGTCTCCGGCCTCGATCGGCCGGGTCTGTTGTACCAGCTGACGACGGCAATCTCGAAGCTCAACCTCAATATCGCATCGGCCCATGTCGCGACCTTCGGCGAGCGCGCCCGCGACGTGTTCTATGTCACCGATTTGCTGGGCGCGCAGATCAACGCGCCAACGCGGCAGGCCGCGATCAAGAGCGCGCTGATCCATCTGCTCGCCAACGACGACACCGCGGCGCAGCCGGCGGCGTGACGATTCCGCGAACGGCGCCGCCCTCTCCACCCATCCGTGTCGTTCCAACTGTCTGATGTTTGCAACACTTCGCGCGGATTTTTTCTGCGTCACAATCGCGCCGTACGAAAATCCCATTTGAAAATGCAGTCTGTCCTGGTTCGACGCAAATCAGGGGGGATCGCTGAATGCGACAAGAACGAACGCCGATCAAAGGCAATGGGGAGCCGTACACCTTCTTCTTTCAGATCGCGAACGAAGGTGGACGGCGGGCATGTTGCGTCAAGGTGGACGCCTCGGACATCCACGAGGCGTCGGCGCTGTTTCGGCAGAAATGGCCTGTCATTGAATCGATGGCCCGCGATGGCATCAACAGCGGTGACACCGACGACGGGGTCATCACGCTTGTGATGCCTTGATCGGCGTTTCCTTCCAGCAGCTTTCCCTTCACGAGGCGCGGCGAAACTAACTTCGCTGTCAGAAACTGTCGCCTTTGTAAGTTGTAAACAACGGATCGTTTGGCTCTCCTGAGCGTCTTTCGGCGACGGCATCCGTCGCTGCAATTCAACACGGAGGAGAATCGGAATGAGCAACAAGCTCCTTAAAGGCCTCGTCGCGGGCGCGCTTGCTGCGGCGCTCGCACTCGCATCGCCGGCGTTTGCACGCGGCGGCGGCGGTGGCGGCGGTGGCGGTGGCGGACACGGCGGCGGTGGCGGCATGGGAGGCGGGCACGGCGGCGGTATGGGCATGGGAGGTGGGATGCATGGCGGAGGCGGCTGGGGCGGCGGCGGAATGCACGTCGGCGGCGGCGGTTGGGGCGGCATGCACTCCGGCGGCTGGGGCGGCGGCGCGCGCTTTGCCAGCATCGGCGGCCCGCATATCGTGGGAAGAAGTTTTGCGGGCGCGCAGTTTGCGCATACCGGATTCTCGCACGGGTTCGCGTTCCACAACGGCCGGTTCTTCCATCATCGCCATCGCTTTGCATTCATTGGCGCGCCCTATGTCTACGCCGGCTACGACGATTGCTGGCGCCGGGTGTGGACGCCCTATGGATTACAGTGGGCCAACGTCTGCTACGGCAACTATTACTGACGCGGCCAAAACCACCCGGCGCGCTGGCGTCTGTGCCGCGTACCATCGCGTCGGCGCTGTTCGTGGGCAACCGCGACCATCACGCTTATGTGCGACGCCTTAGCCAACCTGCCCATTGGCTTCTGACGTATAGTCGAACGTTGCGAGGCGAGCCGGCTCCTGGCCGGTCGTTCGGAGACCAAAGACCATGACGGGAGGTCACCGCCGCATTCTGGTCGTCGAAGACGACCCGGAAACCGCCGGGCAGCTGGTGGATTCGCTGACCACCAACGGCTACGAGGTCGACCTCGCCGCCACCGGCAACGAGGCGCTGAGCCGCGGCGCGGCCTCCGACTATGCCGTGATCACGATCGACCGCATGCTTCCGGACATCGATGGCATCGCGGTGATGCGGCAATTGCGCGACGACGGCATCGCCGCGCCGGTCCTGATCATCAGCGCGCTCGGCGAGGTCGACGACCGGGTGCGCGGCCTGCGTTCCGGCGGCGACGATTATCTGGTCAAGCCGTTTTCCTTCGTCGAATTGCTGGCGCGGGTCGAGGCGCTGGGGCGACGGAGCGACACCATCGTCAAGGAAACCATTTTGCGGGTCGGCGATCTCGCCGTCGACCTGATGTCGCGGACGGCCAGCCGGCGCGGCAAGGACATCCTGCTGTTGCCGAAAGAATTTCAGCTGCTGGAGTATCTGGTGCGCAATGAGGGCCGCGTCGTATCCCGGGCGATGCTGCTGCAGCACGTTTGGGACCTTCATTTCGATCCCTCGACCAACATCATCGACGTCTATGTCGGACGTGTGCGCCGCAAGGTCGACGGCCAGCAGGCCTATCCGCTGATCCACACGGTCCGCGGCATGGGGTACTGTCTCCGTGCTCCTGACTAAGACGCTCACCTCATCGACGTTCCGGCTGGCGCTGATCGCGATCGGGACGTTTGGCGTGATTGCGTCGGCCATTTTCAGCTACGTCTATTTGTCGACCGCCTCCTATGTGCGCGGCCGTTCGGACCGCGCCATCGTGACCGATTATGTCGGCCTGCAACGCGCTTACGCGCAATCCGGGCGCGAGGGCCTGACCGCCTTGATCGAACAACGCATCGTCGACCGGAGCTTTGCCGGCAATGGGTATCTGCTCGCCGATCGCGCCTTGGTCCCGCTGGCCGGGAACCTGAAGGCATGGCCGGCGACGGTCGCCGCCGCCAGGGGGTGGGTCGAATTTCGCGCGCCGGAGCCGTTGCGTGACGCGGCAGATCGGCCGCTGCTGCGGGCCATGGTCGAAACATTTGCCAACGGCGATCGTCTGCTGGTCGGCAGGGACATCGGCGACCTCGACAGTTTTACCGATCAGATGAAGCTCGCGGTGATCTCGGGCATTGCCTTGATCTTCGTGCTGGCGGCGGTCGCGAGCATTCTGGTGACGCGGCGGACCGTCGGACGGATCGAATCGATCAACGCGACCAGCCGGGCCATCATGCAGAGCGGTCTCGACCAGCGCATCCCGCTCCGCGGCACACATGACGAATGGGATCGCGTGGCGGAGAATCTCAATTTGATGCTGGATCGCATCGAAACCTTGATGGCAGAGGTCAAACAGGTCAGCGACAACGTCGCGCACGATCTGCGGACACCGTTGACGCGCATGCGCGGGCGGCTGGAGAAGGCCTATCACGGCCAGCGCGATAGCGCCGACGATCAATCGCTGATCGGCGACACCATCGCCGACCTCGACGCCGTGTTGCGGATATTCTCCTCGCTGACCCGGATTGCGCAGATCGAGACCCGAGGAGCGAAAGGGCGCGTTCCGCAGCGTGAACCTGGTCGAGATCGCCGGTGAGGTCGTCGAATTGTACGATGCCGCAGCCGAACCGGACGGCACCCGCCTCACCATTGCCGGCGATCCGGCCGTGCTGGTGACGGGCGATCGCGATTTGATCTTCGATGCGATCGCCAACCTCGTCGACAATGCCATCAAGCACGGCCGCGCCGGAGGGCATGTGGTGGTGACGAACGAAACCATCGACGGGTCGCCGGTGGTCTCGATCGCCGACGACGGGCCCGGAATTCCCGCCGACCAGCGTGACCATGTCTTCAAGCGCTTCTACCGGCTCGAGCAAAGCCGCTACACGCCTGGAAACGGGCTCGGGCTCAGCCTGGTCGCCGCCATCGCCCGCCTTCACGGCGGGCGGATCGAAATGCGCGATAATTCACCAGGCCTCAAGCTCATGCTGGTGGTTTTCGCCGCCGACCGGCAGCTCAGAACCGGGTGATCGGCTCGAGCGTCTCGCCGGTGCGGAACGCCCGCAGCGGCGCGGTGTCGCTGTAGACCTGCTCCTGATGATCTTGCCGTCCCGGATGCGGAATTTGTCAACGCCGCGCCATTCGAACCGGGCGCCGTCAACGTTACGCGTGGTCTGCCATTCGACGATGACGACGTCGTCGCGCGAGGTCCAGTCCAGCAATTGCCAGACGAAATCCGGCGCGGCGGCTTTCTGCACTTCCATCAGATTGATGGAGTTCGCTTCCCTTGACGGTCGCGGTCCACCAGCGGGGTGTTAAGGGATCCTTCCGGGTGCCACAAATCGAGAAAGGCGTTGCCGTCCCGCGCCGCCCACGCCGCGGCAAATCGCGTGACAAATTCCTGAATGCTCTGCGTCCGTCATTGGTCGTCTCCATTGGTGTGTGGTGGAGACGTAGAGGCGATCGCCGGACTTCGTCTGGCGGTTTACGGACCTGACGTTTTTCTGAAGCCGTCATGCGAGCGAAGCGAACAATCCATGATCCTTTCTGTGGAGGTATGGAGCCGCTTGCTCGCTGCCGGCAAACTAAAGCGCCACGCCTTCGTGCTGCAGCAGCCATCGCTTGCGCTCAAGCCCGCCGCCATATTTGACCAGCGAACCGTTGGCGCCGATCAGGCGATGACAGGGCACGACGACGCTGATCGGATTGGAGCCGTTGGCGTGCCCGACCGCACGCATCGCGTTGGGCGCATTTCGAGTTTCGCCGCCAGCGCGCCGTAGCTCATCGTGGTGCCCGCCGGAATTTTCGACAGCGCGTTCCAGACCTTTTGCTGGAACGGCGTGCCTGCGACGCGCCATTTGATCGTGCTCAGGCGGTCGAGATCGCCCTTGAAATAGCCTGACAGCGCCTCGCGGAGCTCTCCGGGAGCCCGCGCGTCGCTGCAAGACGACGGCGCCATAGTGCAGCCGCAGCAGCTCCTTCATGCGCGGCGCGTAATCCTCCCAGTCCAGCGCGCGCAGAACGCCGTCGGCGTCCGTGACCAGCAGCGCCACGCCGATCGGTGTTTCCAGCCGATCGAGACCAAAAGCTTCAGGCGGCTTCGCGCTCATGCGGCTTTTCCGGATGCAGCGGGATGCGCGATGCCGGCGGCCCACAGATGCAACGCCGCATAGGCGCGCCACGGCCGCCACCGTTCGGCGCGCGACAACAGCTCGGCGGGCGACGGACGGCCGGCCGTCGGCTGTCCGCCATCGCGCGCAGCAGGCCGATATCGGCGGCGGGAAACGCGTCGGGTTCGCGCAGCTCGCGCATCGCGATGTATTGCGCGGTCCATTCGCCGATCCCCGGCAGCGACCGCAATTTGGCGATCGCCTCTTCGAGGCTCGCGCCGCGGCTGAAGATCGCGGGATCGGCGACAATCGCCTGCGCCAGCGAGGTCACGGCGATGGCCCGCGCGCCCGGCATGCCGAGCGTCCGCGAGATCGGCGTTGGCAAGCCGCGCGCGGCGACGGAAACAGATGGCTGAGGCCTTCACCATCCTGCATCGCCGCCGGCAGCGGCTTGCCGTGGGCCTGCACCAGCTTGCCGAGCAATTTGGTCGCCGCCGGAACGGTGATCTGCTGGCCGAAGATCGCGCGCACCGCGAGCTCAAAGCCGTCCCATGCGCCGGGCACGCGCAGGCCCGGCCGTGCCGCGACCAGCGGCGCCAGCACCGGGTCGAGCGAAAGATGCGCGCCGATCGTATCGGGATCGGCGGCGAGATCGAACACCCGCCGCACCCGCGCGATGATCTGCGGCAGCGCCGCCATGTCGGGAAATCGCACCGCGACGTTGACGCGGTTCTTGTCCGCCGGCGCGACGCTGATCACGCCGCAATTGTCGCCGATCGCGATCGTGCGCCGGTAGATACTTTCCGACACGATCTCGACGCCGGGAATGGCGCGCGCGGCGAGAAACGACAGCATCGCGTCCCAGTCATAGGGCGGCCGATAGGCGAGACGAACCGACAGCGCGCCGGCTTCGCGCTCGTCTGGTCCTGCCCCTGTCGCGGACCCGCCGCAGCGTCGCCGGCGAGCCGGCCGAACAGATGCCGAAAGGTCTCGTTGAAGCGGCGGACGCTGTTGAAGCCCGAGGCCAGCGCGACCTCGGCCATCGGCAGCGCGCGTCTCGTGGATCAATTGCTTGGCCAGCAGCACCCGCCGCGTCTGCGCCACCGCGATCGGCGAGGCGCCGACATGCTGCGCGAACAGCCGCCGCAATTGCCGCGCGCCGACGCCGAGCCGGTTGGCGAGCCCCTCGACATCCGCTCGTCATCGAGCCCGCCGGCCTCGATCAAGGCCAGCGCGCGCGACACGGTGTTGGAGGTGCCGCGCCAGAACGCCAGATCGGGCGAGGTCTCCGGCCGGCAGCGCAGGCACGGACGAAAGCCGGCCTCCTGGGCCGCGGCGGCGGAGGGATAGAACGACACGTTCTCGAACTTCGGCGTGCGCGCCGGGCAGATCGGCCGGCAATAGATGCCGGTGGTCTTGACGCCGACGAACAGCCGGCCGTCGAAGCGGGCATCGCGGGTCGAGATCGCGCGGTAGCAGGCGGTGCGGTCCATATCCATCAGGGAAATATCCGACACGCGTCAGTTCTCAAAAATCAGACAGGTGGTCGTGCCATGGGCGAGCAAACGCCCCTTGCCATCGGTGATCCGCCCCTCGGCGGTGCCGACGCGCCGGCCCCGGCTCAACACGACGCCCTCGGCCCTGATCACTCCGGTCTCGGGGGTGATCGGCCGCAGCAGTGAAATCTTGAACTCGAGCGTGGTCTGGCCGACGCCCTTCTCGAGCGTCGACTGGACCGCCAGTCCCATGCAGCTGTCGAGCAGCGTGGCGGCGAGACCGCCGTGCACGGTGCCGGCCGGATTGAGATGGATGCCGCTCGGTTCCGCGGTGACGACGACGCGCCCGCTCACCGCCTCGGTGACATCATAACCCAGCGTCTGGGCGATCGTGTTGAGAGGCAGCGTCCCGTCGACGAGCCCCTGAACGAATTCCAGGCCGCTCATCTCCTTCTGCCTGTCGGCGCTGACGGTCCCATAGGTTTTGCTGGCATTACGATCCGGCATCATTGTCACTTCCTCGCGTTGCGGTGCACCGGGCCAAGCATCATCGATCGGGACCGGATTGTCTGGCGGTTTTCGGACATCATCATTTTCGCCGGAAAACCCGGCGCGCCGCCGCACTTTCACCCCGGACATGCTAGCGTCCACCCGAATTCCGCTGCCGGTTGGGGGACCGCACCATGATCTGGATCGCCAATATTCTGGTGGCGCTGGTCGCCGCGCTGCATGTCTATTTTCTGGTGCTGGAGATGTTTCTCTGGACCAAGCCGCTGGGCCTGAAGACCTTTCGCAACTCGCCCGAGAAGGCGACCGAGTCCGCGGTGCTCGCCGCCAATCAGGGGCTCTATAACGGCTTCCTCGCCGCCGGCCTGGTCTGGGGCCTGTTGCACGGCAATCCGGGCTTCGCGTTCCAGATCAAGACGTTCTTTCTGCTCTGCGTGATCGTCGCCGGCGTCTATGGCGCGGCGACCGTCAGCCGCCGGATTCTGTTTGTGCAGGCGGCACCCGCGGCGATCGCGCTGATCCTGCTCTGGCTGGCGTAAGGTCCACTGCGGCTGTCAACTTACTTTCTCGCCGAAATCGCTCACCTTTTCGGCATCGCCTTGCATTGCAGCAACCGTTCCGCCAGTATCCGCGCCCAGCGATGGCATCCACCGGGCCGAACAAGGCCCGGGACAAGACCATCGGCTCAATCACAACACATGAGGAAATCAGCGACTATGAGGAACGGCATTTTCCATCTGGTCACCGGCGACGGCGCTTGCGATCGCGCTGTCGGCATCGTCGGCCTACGCGCAGAAGAAATACGACACCGGCGCGACCGATACCGAGATCAAGATCGGCCAGACCGTGCCGTTCAGCGGACCGGCCTCGGCCTATGCCACCATCGGCAAGACCCAGGCCGCCTATTTCAAGATGATCAACGACCAGGGCGGCATGAACGGCCGCAAGATCAACCTGATCCAGTATGACGACGCCTACTCGCCGCCGAAGGCCGTCGAGCAGGTGCGCAAGCTGGTCGAGAGCGACGAAGTGCTGCTCACCTTCCAGATCATCGGCACGCCCTCGAACGCCGCGGTGCAGAAATATCTCAACGCCAAGAAGGTGCCGCAGCTGTTCGCCGCCACCGGCGCGTCGAGGTTCACCGATCCGAAGAACTTCCCCTGGACGATGGGCTTCAACCCCAACTACTTCGTCGAAGGCCGCATCTACGGCCAGTACATCATCAAGAACTATCCGAATGCCAAGATCGGCATCCTCTATCAGAACGACGACCTCGGCAAGGACTATCTGAACGGCATCAAGGCCGGTCTCGGCGACAAGGCCGCCGGCCATGATCGTGGCCGAAGCGTCCTACGAGGTCTCCGATCCGACCATCGATTCGCAGATCCTCAAGATCAAGGACGCCGGCGCGGACCTGTTCTTCAGCGCCTCGACGCCGAAGCAGGCGGCGCAGGCGATCAAGAAGATCGCCGAGCTCGACTGGCATCCGGTGCACATCCTCGACATCAACGCCACCTCGGTCGGCGCGGTGCATGAAGCCGGCGGGACTCGAAGCTTCCAAGGGCGTGATCAGCGTCAACTACGGCAAGGATCCGCTCGATCCGACCTGGAAGGACGACGCCGGCATGAAGAAGTATTTCGACTTCATGGCGAAGTACTATCCGGACGGCGACAAGGACTCGATCTTCAACACCTACGGCTACTCGACCGCGCAGCTGCTGGTCCACGTGCTCAAGCAGTGCGGCGACGACCTGACCCGCGAGAACGTCATGAAGCAGGCCACCAGCCTGAAGAACGTCCAGCTCGACCTGTCGCTGCCGGGCATCGTCGACAACACCACGCCGACCGATTACCGCGTCAACAAGCAGTTGCAGATGAAGAAGTTCAACGGCGAGCGCTGGGAGCTGTTCGGCCCGATCCTCGAGGATACCGGCCCGGCGGGCTAGGCGACTTCGACTTCGATCAGCGGCTCCATTCGCGAATCGATCGGCGGGCCCGCTCGGGGCCGCCGATTCTGCATGATTGGATGGCGGCCCTCTGGGCCGCCGACTGCTTTACTTCGGAATCTCCCCGAACGTCTTGCCGACCGGCAGCACCGCGTGCCGGATCAGGCGGGAATCCTCGACCGCCGCCTGGCGATGCTTCACCGCTTCGCGATAGACGGGATCGCGGATCATTTCGGCGAACGCGGCGACGCTCGGATATTCGGCGATGAAGCAATGATCCCAGCGCTCTTCCTGCGGCCCGATCAGCATCAGTTCGAACCGGCCCTGCCAGACGATGCGTGCCGCCGAGCCGTTCGAACACCGGGCCGCTTTCCCGGCCATAGGCCGCATAGGCTTCCGCGCCGGTCGCCTTGCGGCCGTCGGGATAGGCGGCCTGTTCCCGCAGGCGCACCAGATTGAGCATGTGGATCGGGCCCGGCCGGTCATTGGCCCGAAATTGCGCGAAGACTTCCTTGGTCGGATCGATATGGCCCATGCGGCCTCTTCCTCCGACGATATTTCGCCGACCACAGCTTTACGCACGCGCCGCCGCACCTCCTAATCCCGCGTTAACCTTTCCGTAACCGGCCCTTAAATTCCGCGACGCTAGCGTGCGGCCGGATCGGTGTGGCGGCGTTTGCGTATGGCGTGGGGACGGAAAAAGAGCGGCGGACGCAAGGAGCCGCTATTCGGGCTCGCCGCCGCGCTGGCCGATCTGCGCCTGTCGCCGCAGGATCGCATCCCGGCCGCCGACGACAAGCCGAAAAAATCATCCGCCAAACGCGCAAACCGCGAAGCCGACGACGACGAGCCGCCGCGCGAGCGCAAGCCGCGCGCCAGCCGCAGCGGCAGCCAAGCGCCGCGTCGAAATCGCGCGGCGGCTTCAGCCTCTCGCCGGCTGTTCTATTGGGGCGCGGTGCTCGGCCTGTGGGCGCGCGATCGCGGTCGATCGGCGTCGTGGTCTGGGTCGGCGCGCATCTGCCGCCGATCCAGTCGCTGGAAATTCCAAAGCGGCCGCCGACCATCCAGATCATCGGCCTCGACGGCAGCGTGCTGGCACAGCGCGGCGAAATGGCCGGCGCCAATGTCTCGCTGAAGGATCTGCCGCCCTATCTGCCGAAGGCCTTCATCGCCATCGAGGACCGCCGCTTCTATTCGCATTACGGCGTCGACCCGATCGGCATCCTGCGCGCGGCGGTCACCAACGTCCTGCATCGCGGCGTCTCGCAGGGCGGCTCGACGCTGACCCAGCAGCTCGCCAAGAACCTGTTCCTGACCCAGGAGCGCACGCTGCAGCGCAAGCTGCAGGAAGTCGAACTCGCGCTCTGGCTGGAGCGCAAGCATTCCAAGGCCGAGATTCTCGAACTCTATCTCAACCGGGTCTATTTCGGCTCCGGCGCCTATGGCGTCGAGGCGGCGGCGCAGCGCTATTTCGGCAAGTCGGCCAAGAACGTCACGCTCGCGGAAGCCGCGATGCTGGCCGGCCTCGTCAAATCGCCGTCGCGGCTGGCGCCGAACCGCAATCCGGAAGGCGCCGAGAAGCGCGCCCAGACCGTGCTCGCCGCGATGGCGGACGCCAAGTTCATCACCGAGGCGCAGGCGCAGGCCTCGATCGGCCATCCCTCCGATCAATGTGAAGCCGGCCGGCGCCGGCACCGTCAATTACGTCGCCGACTGGATCGGCGAAGTGCTCGACGATCTGGTCGGCCAGATCGACCAGAGCATCGTGGTCGAAACCACGATCGATCCGAAACTGCAGAGCGTCGCCGAAGCCGCCGTGATCGACGAACTCGCGGCCAAGAGCGTCAAGTTCAATGTCAGCCAGGGCGCGCTGGTGGCGATGACGCCGGACGGCGCGGTGCGCGCCATGGTCGGCGGCCGCAATTATGCCGAGAGCCAGTACAACCGCGCGGTCACCGCCAAGCGCCAGCCGGGCTCGGCGTTCAAGCCGTTCGTCTATCTGACCGCGATCGAGGCGGGCCTGACGCCGGACACGATCCGGCAGGACGCGCCGCTCGACGTCAAGGGCTGGAAGCCGGAGAATTACAGCCACGAATATTTCGGCGCGGTGACGCTGACGCAGGCGCTGGCGATGTCGCTCAACACGGTCGCGGTGCGGCTCGGCCTCGAAGTCGGGCCCAAGAACGTGGTGCGCACCGCGCACCGGCTCGGCATTTCCTCGAAGCTCGACGCCAATGCCTCGATCGCGCTCGGCACCTCGGAAGTCTCGCTGATCGAACTGGTCGGCGCCTATGCGCCGTTCGCCAATGGCGGGCTCGGCGTCTCCCCGCATGTCGTGACCAAGATCCGCACCGGCGACGGCAAGGTGCTGTACGCGCGGCCCGCCGACCAGCTCGGCCAGGTGATCGAGCCGCGCAATGTCGCGATGATGAACACCATGATGCAGGAGACGCTGCTCTCCGGCACCGCGCGCAAGGCCGAGATTCCGGGCTGGATGGCCGCCGGCAAGACCGGCACCAGCCAGGATTTCCGCGACGCCTGGTTCATCGGCTACACCGCCAATCTCGTCACCGGCGTCTGGCTCGGCAATGACGACAACTCGCCGACCAAGAAGGCGACCGGCGGCGGCTTGCCGGTGGAAGTCTGGACCCGCTTCATGAAGGCCGCGCATCAGGGCGTGCCGGTGGCGAGCCTGCCGAACTCGCAGGCCGGCGGCGGCGGCTGTTCTCGAACTTGCTGCAGACCGCATCGCAGGTCAGCCGCGGCCGATCGCACCGCGCGCGCCAGTTCCGCCGCAGCACCGTCGGCCGCCGGCGCCGACGCGCGCCTCGGTGCGGCCGGAGGCGGCAGCGGACTCGATGGCTGGCTGATGGATCGGCTGTTCGGCGGCAGGCGCTGCGTCTCGGACGCAGCGCAGCGCGTAGCTCGCGAAGCGGTGCGCTGCTGACCGCGGCTCGTATCGGCTGGATGACGGACTCGGTCTGCGGTGCGGCATGATCGGCGATGGCATTGCATCGCCTTCGAATGCCGCACCGCGCCGGGACACGGCTTAGCTCAATCCTGGATGCCGTAGCGATGCAGATCGTTGCCGTGAGGTATCGAGCCAGTTCTTGGCGCGCTCGACATGATCGGCAGACCTTGGCGACCACCCGCCAGAACCGCGGCGAGTGGTTCATCTCGACGAGATGCGCGACTTCATGGGCGGCGAGATAGTCGAGCACGTAGGGCGGCGCCGAGGATCAGCCGCCAGGAGAACGACAGCGAGCCCGCCGAGGTGCACGAACCCCAGCGGCTCGATTGATCGCGGATCGAGAGCCGCTTGCACCCTGACGCCGAGCGCTCGGCATAGGCCAGCGCCGCCTTGTGCAGATCGTTGCGCGCTTCGCGCTTGAGATAGTCGTGGACGCGGCGCTCGATGTGTTCGACGCCGCCGGCGACGCAGAGAATCTTCTCGCCGCTGTCGCGGGTCTCGGTCCACACCGTGCCGCGCTCGCCGGCGCGATGCACGATCCGGTGCGGAACGCCGCGCAACGGCACCACTGTGCCGGGATGAAACGGCGCCGCCTTCGGCAAACGGCCGAGACGCGCGGCGATCCAGCCGCCATGACGCTGCGCGAAGTCCTTGGCTTCGGCGATCGTGCCGCGCGGCGGCATGGTCAGGATCGCTTCGCGGTCGCTCGGATGAATGCGCAACGTGTAGCGCCGCGCGCGGCGATGCCGGCGCAGCCGGATCGCAATAGATTTGCGAGCCGTGCTTGACCAGAAGAGTCGAGGGTTCGGCAGGCCGCCGATAGAGGAGCGCGCGAGTGGCCATGTCTGTCAGTCCGGGGAGCAGGAGTTCGCCCGGATTCTGCCATATCCGCCGCCAGTGAAATCGCTCGGCGCAAAAACAAATCATTTGCCCAATATACAGGGGCTGGCCGGCTAATTGACCCTACAGGATGGGGCTGGAACCATAAATTTTGGATGGAACCGGCCCCTGAACGAGACCCTCAAAGAATGAGGTCAAACTCATTCCTTCAGGAGGGCTGCGAATCCGCGATTCTTTTCGGCTAATTCAGGGGGTTATCCGCGCCGTCGAATCGAACCAGATCGCGCGATCTCGATGCCGATCGCTGCAGCGATCGATTCGCGCTATTCGGCCGCGGCGACCAATGTCGGCTTGGTGTTCGCCGCCGACAGCATGAAATCGGAGATGCGCGGCACGATTTCCGATTTGAAGCGCGAACCGTTGAACACGCCGTAGTGCCCGACGCCCTTTTGCACGTAATGCACGCGGCGATGCGTCGGGAATCGCGCTGCAGAGCGCGTGCGTCGCTTCGGTCTGGCCGAGACCGGAGATGTCGTCGTTCTCGCCTTCCACCGTCATCAGCGCGACGCGCGTGATCTTGGACGGATCGACCGGCTTGCCGCGATGGGTCATCTCGCCCTTCGGCAGCGCGTGCTTGACGAACACGACGTCGACGGTCTGCAGATAATACTCGGCGGTCAGATCCATCACCGCGAGATATTCGTCGTAGAAGTCGCGGTGCTTGTCGACCAGATCGCCGTCGCCCTTCACCAGATTGCTGAACAGCTTCTTGTGGGCGTCGATGTGGCGGTCGAGATTCATGCTGATGAAGCCGTTGAGCTGCAGGAAGCCCGGATAGACGTCGCGCATCACGCCGGGATGCGGGAACGGCACCTTGGTGATGACGTTGTTGCGGAACCAGTCGATGCCGCGCTCGGCGGCGAGATTGTTGACGGCGGTCGGATTGCGGCGGGTATCGATCGGGCCGCCCATCAGCGTCATCGACAGCGGCACGAAGGGATCGTTGGCGGCTTCCATGACGGAAACCGCCGCCACCACCGGCACCGACGGCTGGCACACCGCGATGACATGCATGTTGCCGCCGAGCACGTGCAGCATCTCGATGACGTAATCGACGTAGTCGTCGAGATCGAAGCGGCCTTCGGCCAGCGGCACCATCCGCGCGTCGGACCAGTCGGTGATGTAGACCTCATGCGTCGGCAGGAAAGCTTCGACCGTGCCGCGCAGCAGCGTCGCGTAGTGACCGGACATCGGCGCCACGATCAGCACGCGCGGCTGCGGCGCGCGCAGCGGCCGCGTCAGCTTGCGATCGAAATACAGCAGGCGGCAGAACGGCTTTTCCCAGATCGAGCGGACTTCGACCGGCGTGCGCACGCCGTTGACTTCGGTGTCGGAGACCCCATTCCGGCTTGCCGTAGCGGCGCGTGGTGCGCTCGAACAATTCGCAGCCGGCGGCGATCGATTTGCCGAATTCGGTGTGCGACCACGGATTGAGCGGATTCTGAAACAGGATCTTGGTCGCGTCGGTCACGGCGCGCGCCGGATTGAGCGACGCGTGCGCCATTTCGTACATCCAGTACATCGGCGTCGTCAGCGCCGGACTGCCTTCGGCCACCAGTGGCGGTGCTCCGCCAAATTCACCAATCGGCATTATCTTCAGACCCCTGTTTTGCGTCGCAGCATAGTGCCGAATGCGTAATAATGCGTCAATGCACAGATCGGTATATCTACGCTGTCCAAACGGCTAAAACCCCCGCAAATCCACGGGAAAGTGAGACTTATTCGCCGCCGCCGAGCAGCGAGCCGTGGCGCCTGGCGCTGCGCAAAAGGGCAAGAAATATCGCAAATGAGGCAACAAACAGCACGGCATTGATCGCCAAAGCGTCGACCATCAGGTCGGCCCGAAACACATGGTCGATCAGCAGCGCCCGCATGCCCTCGAACACGTAGGTCGGCGGCAACGCCCAGGCGACGATATTGCAGCCAGTGCGGCAGCACCGCTGACCGGATAATAGATGCAGGCCAGCGGCATCAGCCCGAACATCAGCGTCCAGACGATGCTCTCGGCGCCGAGGCCGTTGCGCAGCACCAGCCCCGACACGAAGATGCCGACCGACCAGCTGGTGAAGATCAGATTGCAGAAGAAGGCGATCAGCGGCAGGCCGATGCCGTAGAAATTGAAATCGAAGAAGAACAGCGCCAGCAGCGTCATCGGGATCACGCCGATGGCGAGCCGGATCAGGCTCATGATCATCAGCGAGATCAGGAACTCGATCGGCTTCAGCGGGCTCATCATCAGGTTGCCGAGATTGCGCGCCCACATCTCCTCGAGAAACGAGATCGAAAAGCCGAGCTGGCCGCGGAACAGGATGTCCCACAGGATCACGGCGCCGATCAGCGTGCCGCCGGCGCGGGCGAAAAACCCCGACGTCTGCGAGATGTAGCTCTGCAGAAAGCCCCAGGTGATGATCTGCAGCGCCGGCCAGTAGATCAGCTCCAGCAGCCGCGGCCACGACGACATCAGCAGATACCAGTAGCGCAGGATCATCGCGTCGATGCGATGCGGCGAAATGCCGCTGATGCGCTGGCGATCCCGCTCATGACGCGCCCTCCCGCCACCCGGCCCGCGCGCGACGTCGAGAAACACTTCTTCCAGCGTCGCGCGGTTGTAGCGCGCCATGATCTCGTCGGGGCTGTCGTCGTCCTCGATGCGGCCGCGCTTCATGATGATGACGCGGTCGCACAGCCGCTCGACCTCCAGCATGTTGTGCGAGGCCAGCAGGATGGTGGCGTCATGGGTCTTGCGATAGGTCTGCAGATGCTGCCGGACCCAGTCGGCGGTGTCGGGATCGAGCGACGCCGTCGGCTCGTCGAGCAGCAGCAGCTCGGGCTGGTTGATCAGCGCCTTCGCCAGCGCGACGCGGGTCTTCTGCCCGGCGGAGAGCTTGCCGTTGGCGCGGTCGAGGAAATCGCCGAGATCGAGATCGGCGGCGAGCTGCGCGATGCGCTCGCGCAGATTCTCGACCGCATAGAGCCGGCCGAAGATCGTGAGGTTCTGCCGCACCGTGAGCCGCATCGGCATGTCGACATAGGGGCTTTCGAAATTCATCCGGCCCAGCACGTCGGCGCTCTGCTCCGGCATCGCATCGCCCAGCACCTGGATGCGGCCCGAGGTCGGCAGCACCAGCCCCATGATCATGGCGATGGTCGTGGTCTTGCCGGCGCCGTTGCCGCCGAGCAGGCCGGTGATGCTGCCGCGCGCGATGCGAAACGAGACGTCGTCGACCGCGCGGGTGGTCTTGTAGAGCTTGACCAGATGCGCGACGTCGATCGCCGCGGATCCTGCCGGATCGCGCGGCGGACGATTGCGCTGGTATTGCTTCGTTATTCGCCATTCGGCCCGTTCATTGGGCCATTGCGGCCGTCGAGCGCAAGACTTGCGCGGAAATCGACACGCTGCGATCCGCGCGATTTGTGATCGGAACGCCGCGCGGCTAAACTGCCGATATGACCGACATTGCCGCCTCCGATTTCCGCCATCCGCGCCGCTATGTCCGTCTGGATACGATCTTGCGGCTGCGCTGGCTGGCGGCGCTCGGCCAGCTCGCGGCGATTTTCATCGTGGCGCAGGGGCTGGAGTTCGACGTCCCCGTCATCCCCTGCGTCACCATCATCGGCCTGTCGGCGCTGCTCAATCTCGCGCTGCAGATCGCGTTCAACCCGATGCAGCGGCTGGAGCCGGTCTATGCCGCGGCGCTGCTGGCGCTCAACATCGTCGAACTGGCCGGCCTGCTGTTCTTCACCGGCGGCCTGGAAAACCCGTTTTCATTCCTGTTCCTCGCGCCGGTCCTGATTTCGGCGACCGCGCTGCCGATCCGGCTGACGATCGCGCTCGGCGTGCTCGCGGTCGCCTGCGCCTCGGCGCTGGTGTTCTTCCATCTGCCGCTGCCGTGGGACAGCGACGAGCCGCTGGTGCTGCCGCCGATCTATCTGCTCGGCGTCTGGCTCTCGATCGTGCTCGCGATCGGCGTCACCAGCCTCTACGCGTTCCAGGTCACCGAGGAAGCCCGCAAGCTGTCCGACGCGCTGGCCGCGACCGAACTGGTGCTGACCCGCGAGCAGCATCTGACCCAGCTCGACGGGCTCGCCGCCGCCGCCGCGCACGAACTCGGCACGCCGCTGTCGACGATCTTCCTGATTTCGCGCGAACTGGAGAAGACCGTGCAGGACAACGGCCATCTGGCCGCCGATCTCAAGACCCTGCGCGAGCAGGCGCAGCGCTGCCGCGACATTCTGGCCAAGATCACCCAGCTCTCCGTCCTCCGGCGCGCCGTTCGACCGCATGCCGCTGTCGACGCTGATCGAGGAAACGGTGGCACCGCATCGCGATTTCGGCGTCGCGATCAAGGTGCGGATTGCTGTCGCAGCCACGCGCGAGCCGGTCGGCACCCGCAACCCGGCGATCCTCTATGGCGTCGGCAACATCCTGGAAAATGCCGTCGATTTCGCGCGGACCACGGTCGAGGTGAACGCGTGGTGGAACGCCGACACCGTCGAGATCGTGATTTCCGACGACGGGCCGGGCATCGCGCCCGACATGCTGAAGCGGATCGGCGAACCCTATTTGTCGCGGCGGCGCAGCGCGGATGAGGCCCAAGGCGAGCATGGCGGGCTCGGACTCGGGATATTCATCGCCCGCACGCTTGCTGGAGCGCACCGGCGCCAAGGTCTCGTTCTACCAACCGGATGTTTCCCGATCACGGCGCCGTGGTTCAGATCGTCTGGCCGCGCGACCGCTTCGAGGCGGCCGAAACCGAGCCCGAGAACTGCGTCTTAAAGGCGCATCCCGGCATTAAGGATAGCGGCTCCGGTCGACTTTAGGCGGCCTTGGCAGCGCCATCTTGCCACGCCATATGCAGTTGTACCAGCAACCGGGATACCCGACCTTGAACGCCATCGCCGAACTGAACGATCACAGCCGACCGCTCGCTCCTGATCGTCGAGGACGACAAGCCGTTTCTGGAGCGGCTGTCGCGCGCGATGGAAACCCGCGGCTTCGCGGTGACGTCCTGCGACACCGTGTCCGACGGCCTGGCCGAGATCGGCACGCGCCGCGCCGGCCTTCGCCGTGGTCGATTTGCGGCTCGGCGACGGCAACGGCCTCGACGTGGTGTCGGCGCTGAAGCGCAAGCGCCCGGAGGCGCGCGCGATCGTGCTGACCGGTTACGGCAATATCGCCACCGCCGTCACCGCGGTGAAGATGGGCGCGGTGGACTATCTCTCGAAACCCGCCGACGCCGACGACGTCGTCGCGGCGTTGCTGGCGAGCGGCACCGAGAAATCCGAACTGCCGGCAAATCCGATGTCGGCCGATCGCGTGCGCTGGGAACACATCCAGCGCATCTACGAGATGTGCAACCGCAACGTCTCGGAAACCGCGCGGCGACTGAACATGCACCGCCGCACCCTGCAGCGCATTCTCGCCAAGCGCGCGCCACGCTGATCTCACGGTCATCGGAAGTGTCACGCCTCTCCCATCGGGAGAGGTGAACCGAGGCTGTGACGGGCCATTGAATCCTAAAACTCGCCGTGCCCCTGCGGATCGACCAGCCGGTTGATCCGCTGCGCCGCGGCCATCGCAAACCGCACCGTCATCAGCTTGCGCGTCGGCGCCGGCAGGCGATGCTCCGGCGCCTCGCAATGCAGATGCGCGCCATAGGCGTCGGCGACGATCAGCCCGGTGTCAGTCGGGAAAATCTCGCACGGCAGATCCTGCGTGAAGGCAAAGAACAGCCGGTCGCAATGCGCGCGATACTCCGGCCATTTCTGGTCGGCGCGCAGATCCTCGACCGATGATTTGATCTCGACGATCCAGATTTCGCCGCGCTCGTTCAGCGCCACCAGATCGGCGCGCCGGCCGGACGGCAGCGGCAGTTCGCTGACGCAGGAAAAGCCCAGCGATCGCAACAGCCGCGCGGTGCCGCGCGCGATCGCGAGCGCTGTCTCCGACTGACGGCCGTCCGGCGCGGGCACAAGGCTGATCTGGCGGGCGGGCGATTCCATCGACCCGATCCTAGCCGATTTTGGCACCGCCGCCCAACCGGATGATTGGGCGAAATGCGCCGCAAATTCGCACCCGCCCCGCCTTGTTTTCGACCTCAGGCAACCGTGAAGCCAAGGGAACCTCGGTTCCGAGGGACGGAACACGGAGGAGAACCATGAAGTCAGGTCATCACGCTTCGCTCGCTCGCATTCGCTCTCGCTTGCCTTTCCACTGTCAGCCGGCCTGTCGGCCGCCATTGCCAAACCCACCGTCGAAGTCGCCTTCGTTCTCGACACCACGGGATCGATGGGCGGCCTGATCGAAGGCGCCAAGCGGAAGATCTGGTCGATCGCGACCGCGATCGTCGACTCCAATCCCGATGCCGACATCCGCATGGGCCTCGTCGCCTACCGCGATATCGGCGACGATTACGTCACCCGGAAAATCGAACTCACCACCGACATCCAGGACCTCTACGCGCATCTGCTGGAGCTGAAGGCCCGCGGCGGCGGCGACTGGCCGGAAAGCGTCAACGAGGCGCTCGATGTTGCCGTCAACAAGCTGCAATGGACCGCCGGCGGCGACACCAGGCGGATCGTGTTTCTGGTCGGCGACGCGCCGCCGCACATGGACTATGCGCAGGATACCAAATACCCCGTCACATTGTCGGTGGCGAAACAGAAGGACATCATCGTCAACACGGTGCTCGCCGGCGGCGCGCAGGATACCGAACGGGTGTGGCGCGACATCGCCCAGAACGGCAATGGCCGCTTCATTCCGATCCCGCAGGATGGCGGCCAGATCGTCGTGATCGAGACGCCGTTCGACCAGGACATCATCATCCTGCAGCGGGAAATCAACGGCACCGTGATTCCCTACGGACCGCGGAGCCTGCAGAAGCGCACCGAGAACAAGACCAAGCAATTGTCGGAGGTCGCGGCCGCAGCGCCATCGCAGGCCTCCGATATGGCAAGCTTCATCAACAAGCGCGCCAAATCCACCTCGGAAGCCGTCACTGGCGAAGGTGACCTGGTCAGCGATATCGCCGCCGGCCGGCAAAAACTCGCCACGCTGAAGGATAACGAACTGCCGGACAATCTGCGCGCATTGAAACCGGAAGCGCGCATGGATGAAGTCAACAAGCAGATGAACCAGCGCAAGGAGCTCAACGACAAGCTCTCAGCCCTGGTGGCGATGCGCGACAAATACGTCGCCGACAAGCGCGCCAAGACGCCATCGAAGGCATCGTCGTTCGATCGCGTGGTGGAAGATACGTTGAAGGCGCAGATCAAGCGGTGAGAGCTTAAATTATCGTAGTCCAACATCGTCGTCCCCGCGAAAGCGGGACCCATAGCCACCGATGTTAGTTAGTGCAGCTGGCTGTGGGTCGAGCCCTCGCAATAACTAACGTCTGTGGTTGATGGGGTGGACGGCCCCCTACGGCATCAGTTGTGCCAGAATGAGGTTGTTGAGATCTCAGACAAGGGAGCCGTCCATGAACCAGATTATCCGCATTGGAATGGATACGTCGAAGCATATTTTTCAGCTGCACGGGGTAGACGCCACCGAGCAGGTGGTGCTGCGCAGGAAGCTGCGGCGCAATCAGGTGCTGGAGTTTTTTGCCAAGCTGCCGCCGACCGTCATTGGGATAGAGGCCTGCGGGGCAGCGCATTACTGGGCGCGGGAGTTGCGCAAGCTCGGTCATGAGGTGAAGTTGATGGCGCCGCAGCACGTGAAGGCCTACGTCAAGCGTAACAAGAACGACGGGCGCGATGCGGAAGGGCTGTGCGAGGCGATGAGCCGGCCGACGATGCAGTTCGTGCCGGTGAAGACCGAGGAGCAGCAGGCGGCGCTGATGCTGGCCGGCATCCGCGAGCAGATGGTCGCCCGGCGCACCCAGTTGGGCAATATGATCCGTGGCTATGCGGCGGAGTTTGGGATCACGGCGGCCAAGGGTCTCGACAAGATCGAGCCGCTCTTGGCCGACATCGCGCGAGGCGAAAGTGTGCCGGCGCTGGCGCACGAGCTGTTTGCGACCCAGGGGCGCGAGTACGCGCGGTTACAGGTGGAGTTGAAGGCGATCGAGGCCAAGCTGATGGCCTGGCACCGCGTCAACCCCGACAGCCGGCGCTTGGCGCAGATTCCCGGGGTCGGGCCGATCGGCGCCACGGCACTGGTCATGAAGGCGCCCGATCCTCGCCTGTTCCCCTCCGGCCGGCACTTCGCGGCCTGGATCGGGCTGACGCCGAAAGACCATTCCACCGCCGGCAAGACCCGGCTCGGCAAGATCACCCGCGCTGGCGATGAGATGTTGCGCAGCGTGCTGGTGGCGGGAGCGACCGCCGTGATCAAGCAGGCCAAGCACGGCCGTGGGTCACCCTGGCTGCTCGCGCTGCTGAAGCGCAAGTCGCCAAAACTCGCGGCGGTGGCGCTTGCCAACAAGATTGCCCGCATCGCCTGGAAGCTGTTGACGACGGGCGAGAGTTACGACGGCGCGCGGATGCTTGGCGTATCGGCGTTCGCCGCCTAAGAGATCGGCCGGTTGCGGCGAAGCCGCCAACCGGCCGAGCCGGAGCTGCAAGAGGAGTAGATGGTAGGATCGATCGATCCAAGGTGCGAGACAGTCCGTGGGACCCATTGGCCGTAGAAAGGTCGTGTGGTTGATTGGAACTCGCGTCGCGGAAGCCATCTTGGCCAGCGGTTCAAACCACCGCATCAACAGGCCGGACATCTGGATGCAAGCGATCCGATCACACCTCAAAACTTCTTGCGGCACGGGGGCCGTCCACATATGGGTCCCGGCTCAAGGCGGGACGACGAGTAATTTCGCAGGAACCTCGCAGCCCCCTCGCCGCTTATCATTCGGCCGCTGCCGGGCGGACCGACGAGGGATGCCCTGTGATCGACGATCTCTGGTACAAGAACGGCGTCATCTATTGCCTTTCCGTCGGCACCTATATGGATGCCAATGGCGACGGCATCGGCGATTTCAAAGGCTTGTTGCGGAGGCTGGATTATCTGCACGGTCTCGGTATCACCGCGATCTGGCTGATGCCGTTCCAGCCGTCGCCCGGCAAGGACGACGGCTACGACATCTCGGATTATTACGGCGTCGACCCCCGCTACGGCACGCTTGGCGACTTCGTCGAATTCACCCATGGCTGCCGGCAGCGCGGCATCCGCGTCATCATCGACCTCGTCGTCAATCACACCTCCGACCAGCATGCCTGGTTTCGCGAAGCGCGGAGCGCGAAAGACTCGCACTACCGCGACTGGTATGTCTGGTCCGACAAGCGGCCGGCGAATGCCAACACCGGCATGGTGTTTCCCGGCGTGCAGAAATCGACCTGGACGCGGGATAAGGAAGCCGGCGCCTGGTATTTCCATCGCTTCTACGATTTCCAGCCCGATCTCAACACCTCCAACCCGCATGTGCAGGCGGAAATCCTGAAAATCATGGGGTTCTGGATCCAGCTCGGCGTCTCCGGCTTCCGCATGGACGCGGTCCCTTTCGTGATTGCGACAAAGGGCGCCAAGGTGAGGAAGCCGATCGAACAATACGATATGCTGCGCTCGTTCCGCGAATTCCTGCAATGGCGGGAAGGCGACGCCATCATTCTGGCGGAAGCCAATGTGCTGCCCGAAACCGACATGGAATATTTCGGCCGCGACGGCGACCGTATGCACATGATGTTCAATTTTCAGGTCAACCAGAATTTGTTTTACGCGCTGGCGTCCGCCGACAGCCGGCCGCTGGCGAAATCGCTGGCGGCGACCAGGCCGCGGCCCGCGACCGCACAATGGGGCCTGTTCCTGCGCAACCATGACGAACTCGACCTCGGCCGCCTGACCAGGCCGCAGCGCGACAAAGTGTTCAAGGCCTTCGGGCCCGACAAGAATATGCAACTCTACGATCGAGGCATCCGACGGCGTCTCGCGCCGATGCTGGGCGGCGACCGGCGGCGGCTGGAGCTCGCCTACAGCCTGATGTGCACGCTACCGGGGACACCCGTCATTCGTTATGGCGACGAGATCGCGATGGGTGACGATCTCGATCTGCCCGAGCGCAATTGCGCACGCACGCCGATGCAATGGTCGACTGAACCGCACGCCGGATTTACCCAGAGCGAAAAGCCCAGCTCGCCCGTCATCGACAAGGGTCCCTATGGCTACGAGCACGTCAACGCCGCCAAACAGCGGCGCGATCCCAACTCGATGCTGAACTGGACCGAGCGCATTATCCGGATGCGGAAGGAAGTCCCCGAGGTCGGCTGGGGCGATTTCAAGGTGATTGCGGCGCGCGATCCCGCGGTGCTGGTGATCCGCTACGACTGGCGCAACAATTCGGTGCTGTTCGTGCATAATCTCGACGAGAAGCCGCGCGAAGTGTCGTTCACGGTCGGGCTTTCAGGCGAACCCGGCAAGCTGCTGGTCAATCTGCTCAGCGAGGATCACAGCCGCGCCAATAAGCGCAACAAGCATACGCTGATGCTGGAAGGCTACGGCTATCGCTGGTACCGGGTCGGCGGTCTCGATTATCTGCTCAAACGCAGCGACATCGATACCGATGTGACGGGCAAGACCAGTCATCCCGCGTGAGAGGGCGTCCCGAGAATCACGCCCTCATTGCCGCGCAGATCGAGCGTGCCTTGCACCTGCTCACCCTGCCGGTCGAGCATCGTCGACAGCAGGATTTCGCGGCCGAAGCCGATCGAGCTCGAGGCCACCGTAGCGGGCTCGGCGCCGAGGTTGAGCGCAATGACGGCGACGCCGCCTTCCCCCTCCCGGCGATAGAGCAGGACATCGCCTTGCGCTGCGACCGGCTGGTAGGCGCCGGTCACCAGTTGCGGCAACTTCCTGCGAAGCGCGATCAGCGCCTTGTAAAGCCGGAGGATCGAATCCGGTACGGCATCGAGATTGACGACGTTCTCGCGCGCAAAATCGTCCGCCGGCGGCAACCACGGCTTTGCCATCGAGAAACCCGCGTGCGGACGGGCGCTCCACTGCATCGGCGTACGGCACCCGTCGCGGCCGACACCGATCCCCGGCACATTCTTCTCGAAGGGATCCTGCACCTGATCGGGCGCGATCGCGACCTGACGCATCCCGATCTCGTCGCCGTAATAGAGCGTCGGCGTGCCGCGCAGCGTCAACAGCAGCATCGCGGCGACGCGCGCCTGCTCAGGCCCGACCCGGCTCGCCACCCGCGGCCGGTCATGATTGCCGAGCACCCAGTTCGGCCAGGCGCCGGCGGGCAACGCGCGTTCATAGTCGGCGACGATTTTCTCGATCGAGCGCGCGCTCCACAGCGTCGACAACAGCGCAAAATTGAATGGCATCTGCGCGCCGGCAAGGTCGTTGCCGTAATAGGCGACCAGGCGATGCACGGGCAGATAAATCTCGCCGATCAGCACGCAGGAATCGAAGCCGTCGATGACGCGCCGCATCTCCGCGATCACCTCATGCACCTCGGGCTGGTCGGTCGAATATTGCGTCAGGATGGCCTCGTGCGGCGGCCGCCCCTCGACATAATGCGGATTGGGCGGGTTATCGCGGAATTCGGCGTCCTTGATCAGATGCCAGATCACATCGACGCGAAAGCCATCGACGCCTTTGCGCAGCCAGAAGCGCATCACGTCGTAGATCGCCTCGCGCACTTGCGGGTTGCGCCAGTTCAGGTCCGGCTGCTGGGCGAGAAAGGCGTGATAATAGTACTGGCCGGTCGTCTCGTCATACTCCCAGCCGCTGCCGCCGAATTCCGACAGCCAGTTGTTCGGAGGCCCACCCTCGGGCTTGCCGTCGCGCCAGATGTACCAGCCGCGCTTTCGGTTATCGCGGGAGCTCCTGCTTTCGATGAACCAGGGATGCTGATCCGAAGTGTGGTTCGGCACCAGGTCGAGGATCAGCTTGAGGCCGTTGTCGTGGACGGCTGAGATCAGCGCGTCGAAATCCTCCATGGTGCCGAACAGCGGATCGATGTCGGCATAGTCCGATATGTCGTAGCCGAAATCGGCCATCGGCGAGGGAAAGATCGGCGACAGCCAGACCGCGTCGATCCCCAATTCCCGCAGATAAGGCAGCCGCTCGATGATCCCGGCAAGATCGCCGACGCCGTCGGCGTTGGTGTCCTGAAACGACCGCGGATAGATCTGATAGAAAACGCCGTGCCGCCACCAGTTTTGGTCGCCCTGATCCATCTCGCGAAATCACCCTTCAAATCCGGCTTGAACAAGGCAATGCAGCGGCGGCGGTCAGGCCAAAGCCGGCGATATTTTTCAAGGGCAATCCGGTGCGCGCGCCCGGCGCGGCTAAAGCGGGATGAGTTTAGCTTGAATCGATTTGGGATTCCCAAATCAGTCGGTTTCTGATTCACCATGCTGGCTGGGAGGGAGGCCAGCATGGATGGGCAAGCCTTACTCTCTGGATCTTCGCAAGCGTGTTGTGGCAGCGATTGAGGGCGGTATGTCCCGCAATCAGGCAGCCAAGCAGTTTGGGGTCGCGATCAGCACGGCAATTGGCTGGATGCAGCGGGTCGATGAGACCGGCAGCGTCGCTCCCGGCCAGATGGGCGGTCACAAACCGAAGGCGATTTCGGGCGAGCACGCGGCCTGGCTATCGCAGCGGATCAGAGCCGGCGATTTCACCTTGCGCGGGCTGGTTGCCGAGCTTGCCGGGCGTGGATTGAAGGTCGATTACCGCTCGGTGTGGGAGTTCGTCCATGCCGAGAAGCTCAGCTTCAAAAAAAAGCGTGGCGGCTGGCGAACGCGACCGTCCCGACGTGGCGCGGCGGCGCGCCCAGTGGACAAAGTATCAAGACCGCGTCGAACCTGAGCGGCTGGTCTTCATCGACGAGACCTGGACCAGGACCGATATGGCTCCCTTACGGGGATGGGCGTCACGCGGTCACAGGCTGACCGCCAAGGTGCCACACGGCCGTTGGAAGACCATGACCTTCCTCGCAGCACTGCGACATGACCGGATCGATGCGCCGTGGTTCATCGAGGGGCCGATCGATGGCGAGAGTTTTCGGACCTATGTGGCGAAGGTCCTTCTGCCAACGCTTCGTCCCGGCGACATCGTTGTCATGGACAATCTCGGCAGCCACAAAGGCAAAGCCGTGCGTCAGCTCATTCGCTCGGTCGGCGCCAAGCTCTTCTTCCTGCCCAAATACTCACCCGACCTGAACCCCATCGAACAGGTCTTTGCCAAGCTCAAGCATCTGCTCAGAAGGGCTGCGGCCCGAACCGTCGACGCAGTCTGCGCTGCAATCGCCGAAGCTCTCCAAGCCTTCACGCCCGAAGAGTGCGCCAACTATCTCCAAAACTCAGGTTATCGAACTTAATTTCATCCCGCTTTAGCCGTGCCGGGCCATCGCGATCTGGTAAATGGTGATCAGCACCTCAAACAGGATCAGGAACACGATGATCAGCTCCAGCCGCAACGAGCGGCGGGTGTCGATGATATCGGTCAGGACCTGCGCGGTCTCGGCGACCACGGCGAGCTTGCGATTGAGCGATTCGGCGCGCTCCTTCAGCTCGTATTCGTCCTCGAGCCGGGCATAGAGCCGTTCGAGCTGCGGCTTGTCCCAGAGAATGTCGGGCTTTTCGGACACTTCGACCGGCCCCGACACGCGATGCCGCACCGACAACGCATTACCGATGTGCTTCAGGATCGCGTTCCGGCCGCCGCGCATTTGCCCACTCTGCGCCAGTTCGCGTGCGAACGGTTCGGTCATGTCGAACACCGCGGCAACCTCGCGCTCGTGCCGCGCCAGAACGACGCTCTTGGCCAGCGCCTCGCCAACCAGGATCAGCCGCTCCGGCGACAGGCTCTGCAGATAGATCGGACCACCCGGCGGAACTTGGTCGTCCTTCTCGGAGGCAAGCTCGATGGTTGCGATTTCCTCCTCGCGCCGGGCCGACGGCCCTGTCATGCGCGATTGCAGGCTACGCAGGAATTCGTCCTCCTCCAGCGCATTCAGCCCGATCAGGACGACGACGCCATAGCGGAACAGAATCGCAATGCCGTTCTCGTTGACGCGAAACGCCAGCGGCGTCGTTGCCAGCACGTCGCCGCGCTCGAGGCCCGACGTATTCAGGCGATCGGCGACAAAGAAAGCGCGGGCGGTGGTCCGCGTCCCGCCGAGCGGCGATGTGGAAGGTTGAGTCATGCGAATTTTTGGCCTATCGACATCAAAACGAAGCCTGGAGCCGATGCACAATCGGCTTTAACAACTGAATGTTCAATTCGCTTATGACCCTATCACGAACCCGATCCGGATCGCACGGCGCAACCCCTGTGTTGACGGCGTTTCGGGGAAGAATATGCTGCCCCCATGGATGACAAAACCGAAACCGAGACCAAACCGAAAGCCGGCGCGATCATCGTACCGGTAACCCTGTTCGAGCAGAACTGCACCATCATCTGGGACGAGCCCACCAAGAAGGCCGTGGTGATCGATCCCGGCGGGGACGTCGCCAAGATCCAGGCCGCGATCAAGCAGACCGGCGTCACCGTCGAGAAGATCTGGCTGACGCATGGCCATATCGACCATGTCGGCGGCGCCGCCGACCTGCGCGACGCGCTGCAGGTCAAGATCGAGGGCCCGCACATTGCGGATAAATATCTGCTCGACAATGTCGTCAGCAGCGGCGAGCGCTTCGGCATGACCGGTGTGCGCAATTTCGGGCCCGATCGCTGGCTCGATGAAGGCGACCAGGTCTCGATCGGTGATCTCGTCTTCGACATCCTGCATTGCCCCGGCCACTCGCCGGGCAGCGTGGTGTTCTTCAACAAGGAGCTGCGCTTCGCCCATGTCGGCGACGTGCTATTCAACGGCTCGGTCGGACGCACCGATCTGCCCGGCGGCAGCCACGCCACGCTGATCGATTCGATCACCAAAAAACTGCTGCCGCTCGGCGACGATGTCGGCTTCATCTGCGGCCATGGCGCCGGATCGAGCATCGGCCAGGAGCGGATGACCAATCCGTTCCTCACCGGCGAGATGTAAAGCCGAAAACCAAGTCAGGTCGCCGGCGGCGAGGCCGCGCAATCGCGCCGCCGAGCGCACCTCCAGCGACAACGGCGAAGCCGTTGCGCGGGGATGACTACGGTTCAGCCTATTTCATCAGCCCTGCGGCGGTCAGCGCGCGGGTGATGACAGCGCCGACATCGATGCCGCGGCGCCGCGGCTCTTGCGGCGGCTCGGCCCGGCGGCCGGACGCTGCCTGCGGCCACAGGATCGCGGCGAGATCCGGTTCGGGCGCAGGCACCGGAACCGTCATCGAGATCGTGCCGGCGCGTTCCCGCGAAACTCCGGTCGGGGCGGCTTCGGGTTGCTTGATACGTTCGGTCAGGCCGAAGAAATTGGCGATGTGATACGACGACGAAATTCCCGCTTCGATCAGGAACGCGCCACCTTCGCCATAGCGCTCGTCATTATCGGCGATCCCGAGCGGAGTGCCATGGGCCATGTCGGTGATGGTGTAGGATTCGACGACGGTCTCGCCGTCCGAATTCCACCAGACCTCGCGGGGGTAGCCGTCGACGTCGGACGCCGACATCGGCGCTTGCGGCAGCCCGTGCACGTCGAGCCATTGCTTGACGATCTCGTCGGCATTCGAAGGGTTGACCGTGCGATCGGCGCTGCCGTGCCACACCGACAATTTCGGCCACGGGCCCTTGTGCTTCGAGGCGTTGCGCACGAGATCGCCCAACTCGGTGGCGGGACGTGACGGCGACTGCATCATTCCGCTCAGGGCTTCCCGCACATTGCTGGCAATGCCGTAGGGCAGGCCGGCGATGACGGCGCCGCCGGCGAACACTTCGGGATAGGTCGCGAGCATCACCGACGTCATGGCGCCGCCGGCGGAAAGTCCGGTGACGTAGACGCGGGAACGATCGATTTTGTGATCGGCGGCCATGCGCGCGATCATCTGCCGGATCGAACAGACTTCGCCCTGGTCTCGCGTGGTGTCTTCCGGATTGAACCAGTTGAAACAGGTGTTGGCGTTGTTCGATGCCTGCTGTTCGGGCATCAGCAACGCAAAGCCGTAATGCTTTGCCAGCGTCGACCAGCCGGCGCCGAGATCGTAGCCGGCCGCGGTCTGGCCGCAGCCGTGCAGCACGACGACCAGCGCGGGCGAACGCTGAAGATGCTCGGGCACGAATGACAACATCCTGAGCCCACCGGGATTCGTGCCGAATCCGTCGGTCTCGACCAGCGGGCTGTGAAAGCCTGGCGCAAGGCTTCGTCCATACGCAGCCAACCCATTAAAGCCGTTCAGCTTGGGCAGGTGGCGCAAAAATTCGACGTTCTTGACGAGGGACAACAGCAGCTCCCGGGGTGATTTGTATTCCAACGTGACCTTGCCCAGATAGTTGCTGCAGTGCAAAATAAAAAGACCGTGTGCGGTCCTTCCCCGTAATTGTACCTGTCGTCGTTAATGTGTGGGATCAGGCCGTCGCACGGCGCATCCATGACAGGAATGCGGCGCAAATGCCGATCGACAGCGTAAACAACGCGCATGCCGCAAATAGCGCCAGCCGCGCCGAGTGGGCGGCTTCGATCACAAAAAATACCGCGCCAATCGCAGCGATGCCCGCGGCGTTGGCGATCTGCGTTGTTGTGCCGTACATGCCGGAGCCCGCACCCGCGCTGGCCGGCTTCACCGTTGAAAGCACGACGCTCGACAACGGCGCCATCACCAGCCCCTGTCCGTAACCGAACATCGTCAGCACCAACGCCAGTAGCTTTGCGGAGGGTGCCGCGACCGATTCTACCGTTGTCACCAAAATCGCAAGGCCGACGACCTGCAACGCGCAGCCTTCGATCAGCACCAGCGTGCCGCGATGCTTTGCGCGCGCGCCACTATGCCGCGAGGCGACGACAAACGTCAGCGCCAAGCGGCACGAAGACGAGGCCTGCCTGCAGCGGCGGAATATGCAGCGCCGCGTTGCATGAACATGGTCATGATCAGATAGAACGACAGATTGGCGAAGAAGAAAAAGAAGACGGCGACCAGCCCGCGCATGAACGCCAGCATCCGACAGCAGCGCCAGATCGATCAGCGGCATGCCGCCACGGCGCGCGACGAATCGTTCGAGCTGCACGAAGCCGGCAAGGATCGCTACGCCCGCCGCCATCACCAGCCAGACCCACGACGACCAGTTCACATCGTGGCCGAACAGCAGCGGGCCGATCAGGCACAGCAATCCGGTGAACAGCACGACCGCGCCCGCTATATCGAGCCGCGTGCCGGCGCGACGCGGCACCTTCGGCATGATCTTCAACGCCGCGGCGATGATGATCAAGCCGAACGGCACGTTGACGAAGAACACCGCGCGCCAGCCGAGGCCGGCGAGATCGAGCGTCACCAGGACGCCGCCGAGCATGAAGCCGGCCGCGCCCGCCAAGCCCGAGCACGATGCCGTAGATGCCGAACGCACGGCCGCGCGACGACGTCCGAAAACAACAGATGTAGCGTGGCGAGCACCTGCGGCACCATCAGCGCCGCGGTCGCGCCCTGCGCCAGCCGCGCGACGATCAGTTCCGGACCGGATTGCGCCAATCCGCACCACAGCGAGGTGACGGTGAAGCCGAACACGCCGGCGATGAACACATTCCTGGTGCCGTAGATATCGCCGAGCCGGCCGCCGGTGACCACCAGCGTCGCATAGGCGATCAGATAGATCGCGATCACCGCTTCGATCTGCGCGGCGCTGGCGTGCAGCTCGACCGCAATGGTCGGGATCGCGACGTTGACGACGAAGGCGTCGACCCCGAACATGAATTGCGCGGCCACGACGATCGCAAGCACCCACCAGCGGCGCGAGGAATCGAGCGGCGTGAAACGATCTGGTGCATCCGGCAATCCTGTCCGAAATCTGTTGCACGCCTAAGCTACTGATTTCGGTCATCCCGGCGATTACCTCGGCAGGTAAGCAATCGCTGGGATCTGGCCCGATTGCTGCATGGGAATCGATGCTTCCTGCAGTCTGTTCAGGCATTTTGCGCGTTCGGGGCGGCCTTCGATGTACGACTATGACATGCTGGTGATCGGCTCCGGCCCTTCCGGCCGCCGCGCCGCGGTGCAGTTCGCCAAGCTCGGCAAGTCGGTGCTGGTGGTGGAAAAGGGCCGGCGGGTCGGCGGCGTTTCGGTCCACACCGGCACCATCCCGTCCAAGACCCTGCGCGAGACCGTGCTCAATCTGTCGGGCTGGCGCGAGCGCGGCTTCTACGGCCGCTCCTACCGGGTCAAGCAGGATATCGGCGCCGACGACCTGATCGCGCGGCTGCAGAAGACGCTCGACCACGAGGTCGAGGTGCTCGAGCATCAGTTCAGCCGCAACCTGGTGCGCACCGCCGCCGGCGAAGGCGCGCTTCGTCGGGCCGAACCAGATCGAGATCACGGCGGACGACGGCGAGACCCGCGTGGTCTCCGCCGCCCACATCCTGATCGCCTGCGGCACGCGGCCGTTCCGGCCCGACTACGTGCCGTTCGACGGCAAGACCGTGTTCGACAGCGACGAGATCATCGATCTGCCGAAACTGCCGCGCAGCCTCGCCGTGATCGGCGCCGGCGTGATCGGCGTCGAATACGCCACCATCTTCTCCGCGCTCGACGTCGCGGTGACGCTGATCGAGCCGCGGCCGACCTTTCTCGATTTCATCGACAAGGAACTGATCGACGAGTTCATGCACGAGCTGCGCGACCGCAATGTCGCGCTGCGGCTCGGCTCCGCGGTCAATTCGATCGAACGCAGCGCAAGCGGCAGCATCGTCGACCAAACTCGCCGACGGCCGCAACGTCACTTCCGAGATGCTGCTGTTCGCCGCCGGCCGCGTCGGCGCCACCGACCGGCTCAATCTCGACGCGGCCGGAATCGCGGTCGACCATCGCGGCCGCATCGCGGTCGATCCGCGTGACGCTGCAGACCAGCGTGCCGCATATCTACGCCGCCGGCGACGTGATCGGCTTTCCGAGCCTGGCCTCGACCTCGATGGAGCAGGGACGCGTCGCCGCCTGCCACGCGCTCGGCATGGAGCCGCTGGCGCCGCCGGAATTCTTCCCCTACGGCATCTATTCGGTGCCGGAGATCTCGACCGCGGGACTGACCGAGGAGGAGGTGCGCACGCGCGGCATTCCCTATGAGGTCGGCGTCGCGCGCTTCCGCGAGACCTCGCGCGGCCACATCATGGGGCTGAACAGCGGCATGATGAAGATGATCTTCTCGACCAAGACCCGCCGGCTGCTCGGCGTGCACATCCTCGGCGAAGGCGCCACCGAGCTGATCCATATCGGCCAGGCCGTGCTCAACCTCAAAGGCACCATCGACTATTTCATCCAGAACACGTTCAACTATCCGACGCTGGCGGAAGCCTACAAGATCGCCGGGCTGGATGCGTGGAATCGGATGACGCGATAGCCACGCTAACTGCTTCAAATTCCATATGAACGCGAATCCTCTGCCGCGCGACCAAGCTGCAAATGCCGGTCGCACGAAGGATGGTTCATGACTGACGTATCGAAGCTGCTCGCTTGCACTCATCGCAGGGGCGCTCGTTGTTTCGCTCGCCGAAGGCGCATCGGCAAAACCGAGGCAGGAGAGACCGAAGACCGGCGCCAGTCGGCGGAAGCGAGGCGCAAACTCCGCCCGACTCCCCTGCCGCGACAGTTCTTTGCGGAAAAGGGCGTGCAGCCGCTGACGCCGGAGACTCGAACAGGCCTTGCGAGCCGAAGGACAGTTTCAAGGAATGCGACAACTGCCCGGAAATGGTGGTGGTGCCGAAGGGCTCCTTCATCATGGGCACGCCGGTCGACCGAGACCGACCGCTACAAGGGCGAAGACCCGCTGCATCGCGTCACCTTCGCGCGGCCGTTCGCGGTCGGCCGCTTCACGGTCTCGTTCGACGAATGGGACGCCTGTCTCGCCGACGGCGGCTGCGACGGCAACAAGGGCGACGACAACGGCTTTGGCCGCGGCCGCATGCCGGCGCAGGGCATCACTTTCGACGGCGGCGAAATCCTATCTCGCGTGGCTGTCGCGCAAGGTCGGCCGCACCTACCGGCTGCCGAGCGAATCCGAGCGCGAATATTTCACCCGCGCCGGCACCACGACGCCGTTCTGGTTCGGCAACACCATCTCGTCGCTAGAACGCCAATTACGCGGCCGGAACGCCCTATGCCGAGCGGGCCGCGCGGCGTCGACAGCAAGGGCCCGGCGGTGGTGGATTCCTACGCGCCGAACCCGTTCGGGCTCTATCAGGTGCACGGCAACGTCTGGGAATGGACCGAGGATTGCTTCAACAAGCGCTACACCGAGGATACGCCGACCGACGGCGCGCCGTGGCTGGAAGGCGACTGCACCAAGCACATGGTGCGCGGCGGCATCTGGAACTGGTCCGCGGACAAATCGCGTTCGGGCTACCGCGACGACAACTACTTCGGCACCGGCAACAGTTTTCGCGTGGTCCGGACGCTGAACGTGCAGCCGTGACGGCGCAGTCGTATGGTGCCGACGGCTCCAGCGAGCCGGTGAGCGAAGCGCGCTGCGACAGCTCGATCCAGTTGCCGTCGGGATCGCGCACCATCGAAATCCGTGCGGTTGTGCCGAGCGTCACCGGCGCGCGGGCTTCGCGGCCGCCATGGGCCAGCACATACGCGTGCTCGCGGTCGACCTCGAACACTTGAAACGTGATGTAGCGCCAGCCTTTGCCCTCGAACGACGCGTCGTCCGGCGCATCGGGCGCGGGCTCGACGATCAGCACCGTATCGCCTGCGAGGAAGGTGATCGCTTCGCCGGCCGGCATTCGCCTTGCGGCAGTCCCAGCGCCTCGATGTAAAAGCGCCGATGCGCCTCGACGTCGCGAACGCCAAGACGAATTCCGATGCGCGCGATCCCGAACATTCCCTTTGGCACCAGCGCCACCCGATTGCCGTCGGGATCGACCATCGGCTGCGGCGCCGAGATGCCGTCGCGCGCAATCAGAAGCTCGCGATAGCCCGATGGCGGGTTGTCCGGGAGCGTCTCATAGACCTGGTTGATCTTCAGGATCGAGCCGCAGAGATCGTGACGGTGCTGCTTGTAGCCGCGGCGGATCGGCTGGGTGTGGTCGAACGGCAGCCCGATCTCGGTTCTGCCAGAACGCGAGCGCCGCCGGCGCGTCGTTGGTCGCAAAGCCGATGTCGATGCGGGGTTTTGCCAGATTCATCGTCGCCTCACCCGAACGTACCTCGACCCGCCGTGCAGATGACGCTATGGCAAGTTCGGCAGGCCGACAATCCCGGCCCGGCGAAGGCGGCCGGCTTTGTCTTGGCGCCTCGTACCGGCTTAAGCTCGCGCAGAGGTCGCGCCCGAATGACAGCCGCAGAAACCGAAAATTCTGCTCAGCGAAGGCTCCAGCCTGTCGTCGCGCGAGGCCATCACGGCGCTGGGGCTCGCCGGCCACCGGGTCGAACTGGTCTCCAGCGATCCGATGTGCCTCGGACGGTTCTCGCGCTTCGTCACGCCGCGTGCATCGGGCACCGGCGTCAGGCGCCGATCCCGACGGCTATCTGGCCAGCGGTGATCGAGACGGTCAAAACACGCCAGATCGACGCGCTGCTTCCGGTGCATGAACAGGCCTATCTGTTTGCCGCCGCGCGCCGACAGCTTCCCCCCGGCCTCGGAATAGCGCTCGCCGATTTCGAAGCGTTCGAGCAGGTCCAGAGCAAGGCCACGTCTCGCCGAGCTTGCTGACGCGGCTGAAGGTGCCGCAACCCGCAAACCGACGTCGTCCGCTCGGCGGACGAATTCGCGGCCGACCGGCCCTTATCCGTTTTTCGTCAAGGCCGCCTTCGGCACCGCGAGCACCGGCGTCTGGCGGGTGCGGCGACGCACAGCAGCGCGATGCGGTGCTGCTGCAACTCGAGCAGCACAATGCGTTCGCCGAGGGCCTGCTGGTCCAGGCCGCGGTGACCGGGGCGCTCGAGCGCACGCAAGCGGTGTTCGACCGCGGGCGTCTGGTCGCCAGCCATATCTATCGTCAGGTTGCGGAAGGGCCCGGCGGCGGCGACGTGCTCAAGCTCAGCGTCGTCAACGCGCGCGGTTCGCGAAATCGTCGCAGCGGATCGGGCGGGCGCTGAAGCTGGCACGGCGCGCTGTCGTTCGACTACATCCTGCGACGACGCGACCGGAACGCCGCATTTCATCGACGCCAATCCGCGCCTGGTCGAGCCGATGAATGCGTGGCTGAGCGGCGTCGACCTGCCCGGCGCATTGTTGCAGGTATCGCTCGGCGAGACAGCTGCCGACGCAGCCCGACGGCCGCGAGGGCGTCCTCACCCGGCTCGGCCTGATGGGACTGCTGGATGCCGCGCGCAAGCGCAACCGCAGGCGGGACGTCCTGCGCGAGATCGGTTTGCTCGCCGCGGGTTCCGGGCGATATCGCGGCTCGCGCGAGGAACTGGTGCCGCTGCTGACGGACCCATGGTGCGCGATTCCGCTTGAGCGTGGTGGTGGCGAGGCTGTTGCGCTCGCCGCAGGCCGCCGCGCGGTTTTCGAGCACGACGGTGGCGGCCTACAGCCTGACGCCGTCGGCGATCCATCGGCTGCGCGCATGGCACCATGCGGCATAGGCCGCAACGGCCTTCGGCGATTGCCTTGGCGCGTTCCAGCCCGTAGCCTGCGGGACAGCCCAATCAACAACAATAGCTGTCCGGAGAGAACACCCATGGCACGCCTGAAATTCGGAGCCTTCCTCGCCCCGCATCATCCGATCGGCGAGCATCCGATGCTGCAATTCCGCCGCGACCTCGATTTCGTCGAGCAGCTCGACGCGCTCGGCTATCGACGAGTTCTGGTGCGGCGAGCACCATTCCTCGGGCTGGGAAATGATCGCCTCGCCGGAGATGTTTCTGGCCGCCGCCGGCGAGCGCACCAAGCGCATCAAGCTCGGCACCGGCGTGATCTCGCTGCCCTATCACCATCCCTTCAACGTCGCGCAGCGCATGGTGCAGCTCGACCACATGACCGGCGGCCGCGCCATCTTCGGCTCCGGTCCCGGCGCGCTCGCTTCCGACGCGCATACGCTCGGCATCGATCCGATGACGCAGCGCGACCGCCAGGACGAGGCGATCGCGATCATCCGCCGGCTGTTCAGGGGCGAGCGCGTCACCGCCAAGAGCGACTGGTTCACCATGAACGACGCCGCGCTGCAGATGCTGCCGCTGCAGGAAGAGATGCCGTTCGTGGTGGCGTCGCAGATTTCGCCGTCGGGCATGACGCTGGCCGGCAAATACGGCATCGGCATCATCTCGCTCGGCTCGATGTCGACGCAGGGCCTGATGGCGCTGCCGACGCAATGGGGATTTGCCGAGGATGCCGCCAAGAAGGCCGGCACCACCGTGAGCCGCGCCGACTGGCGCGTGCTGTTGAGCTGGCACATCGCCGAGACCCGCGAACAGGCGCGAGCGCGAGGCCGGCCCCGGGCTGATGCGCTGGCACAACGAATATACCGTCGCGCACGCTGCAGCGGCCGGGCCTGGAGCCGTTCACCTCGCCCGAGGACGCGGTCGAGAAGACCGCCGGCGGCGCGAAGGCGCGGCCTCCACCATCGGCACGCCCGACGATCTGGTCAAAACCATCAAGAGCCTGATGGAGGTCTCCGGCGGCGTCGGCACCATCGTCGGCTTCGTGCATGACTGGGCCAATCCGGAAAACACCCGCCGCAGCTGGGACATGGTGGCGCGCTACGTGGTGCCGGAAATCAACGGCTATGTCGCCAAGCTGCGCGAGTCGCAGAAATTCCTGATCGAGAACCGCGCGGTGTTCGAGCGCGCCGGCCAGGCCGTGATGGCCAAGATCATGGAAAACGACAAGGCCGCCGCAGCGCTGCCGCTCACCGGCCCCGGCCGCGTCGCGATCCCGACCATCAACGCGCCGGACCTGCAGAAGGAAGCCGCGAAGCAGAAGGCAAGGCGTAATCAGATCGATCTATTTCCCGTAATGGTCCTGCACGGTGCCCCACGCCACGGTCTGCAGGAACGTCGCCGTCGGCGCATCGATGCCGGCATTACAGCTGTTGCCGACCGGTGAGCGGCCGGTCAGCGCCGCATAGACCACGCAGGACGCCAGATACGTTCCGGCCAGGCTCGGATGGCGCTTGTTGTTGCCGATGAAGATTGCGGTTTTCGGAAAATCCGGCCCCAAACTCGTGACTGCAGGCTTGGTCTGCGCCAGCGCCGCCCGAGGCTAGCAAAGCCTGCGGCTTTGTGGCGCGATTTGGACAATCCGGCCCCGCATCCCGCGCATGAGCCTTTGCAGCGGGAGAACAAGAGGCTATTTACCTCCCTAGACTATGCGGTAGCGACCAACCGGAGCAATTGCCATGTCGATGCAAAGTGTGGTTTCCCCCGCCTACAGCTTCACACCGCCGAAGCGCAATTCGCTGACACATATTCCGGGCGACGAAGGCTGGCCGCTGATCGGCAAGACGCTCGATGTGCTGGCCGATCCCAAGGGCCAGGTCGAACGCAATTCCGCCAAATACGGCCTGGTTTATCGCACCCATCTGTTCGGCGAGACCAGCATCGTCCTGCTCGGGCCTGACGCCAATGAACTGGTGCTGTTCGACCAGGCCAGGCAATTCTCCTCCACGCTCGGCTGGGGTAATATTCTCGGGCAGTTGTTTCCGCGCGGCCTGATGCTGCTCGATTTCGACGAACATCGCCTGCACCGCCGCGCGCTGTCGGTCGCCTTCAAATCCGGACCGATGAAATCCTATCTGGCCGCACTCGATACCGGCATCGCGGCCCGTGTCGCGCAGTGGAAGGCGCAGCCGGGACCGATGCTGTTCTATCCGGCGATGAAGCAACTGACGCTCGATCTCGCCGCCACGTCGTTCCTCGGCGCCGATATCGGCCCCGAAGTCGACGACATCACCCGTGCCTTCGTCGACATGGTGGCGGCCTCGGTCGCCGTGATCCGCAAGCCGCTGCCGGGCACCCAGATGGCACGCGGCGTCAACGGGCGCAAACGCATCGTCGCCTATTTTTCGGAACAGATTCCGATCCGCCGCGAACAAGGCGGCGAAGACCTGTTCTCGCAGCTTTGCCAAGCCACCCATGAGGACGGCGCGCTGCTGTCGACGCAGGACATCGTCGACCACATGAGTTTCCTGATGATGGCCGCGCACGACACGCTGACCTCGTCGCTGACCTCGTTCGTCGGCGAACTCGCCGCCCATCCGCAATGGCAGCAGAAGCTGCGCGATGAAGTGACGCCAGCTCGGCATCGCCGCCGACGCGCCGACGAGTTTCGACAATCTCGAAGCCATGCCGCTGTCGGAGATGGCGTTCAAGGAGGCCTTGCGGCTGAAGCCGCCGGTGCCGTCGATGCCGCGGCGCGCGATTCGGGATTTCACCTTCAAGGGTTTTGCGATCCCGGCCGGCACCATGGTCGGCGTCAACCCGCTGTTCACCCACCACATGGCGGATATCTGGCCCGATCCGGAAAAATTCGATCCGATGCGCTTCACCGACGAGGCGCAGCGGAATCGTCATCGTTTCGCCTGGGTGCCGTTCGGCGGCGGCGCGCATATGTGCCTCGGCCTGCACTTCGCCTACATGCAGGCCAAATGCTTCGCGCGGCATTTCCTGCAGAATCTCAGCGTCTCGCTCGAGCCGGGCTACAAGCCCGACTGGCAGATGTGGCCGATCCCGAAGCCGCGCGACGGATTGCGCGTGACGCTGAAGCCGGTGGGTTAAGCGATCAGGGGCGTAACCGATCAGGTCTTGGCCGGCACGTCGATACCGACCACATCGATCCCGTCGACGCGCCCGCGAATCGGCAGGCGCCCGAGATCGCGCATCGCAACGGCGGCGCCGAGCTAAATCGTTGCATCGCCGTGCGCGACGCCAGAAAGCCGCCGTCCACCTTGCGGCTGAGCTCTTCGAGCCTTGCTGCGGTATTCATGACGTCGCCGTTGAACACGATGGCGCGCTTGACGTCGCCGATTTCGCCGACGATCACCGGCCCGAAATGCAGGCTGCCGCGAATCTTCGGCGCCGCGCCAAATTCACGCTCGAACTGCGGCGAAGCATCCGCCAGCTCGTCGCGCATCGCGAGGAAGCATTGCAGCGGGCGGCAATCGATGGCGCCGATTTCCTCCGGCCAGGTCACGATGACCTCGTCGCCGACGTAATTGAGCACTTCGCCGCGATAATCCACCACCGAGAGTGTGAGCAGGCGAAACGTCCGATCGAGAAAACGATGGATACCGATGCCGCCGAGCTGCTCGGCCAGCCCGGTCGACCCCGCGATGTCGACGAAAAGCACGAAACGGTTCTCCTCGACCGGGGCGTGATAGCGCCCGGTGATGAAGTTCTGCAGGGCACGCGGCCCGATGATGTTGGCGACCCCGAAGCCCAGATTCGCCACGACCGAAACCAGCGCTGAATAGACGAAGCCGGACAAGAAGGTTTGGCTGGACGGATCGCCCACCTAGCCCACGATGACTTCGCCCGACTGAAACGCCTGGATCAACATGATGATCGCCGCATAGATGGCGCTGCGCACGGTCAGACTGGCGGTGAAGGAAAGATCGCCGAGCCAGGTCCGCATCGGTCCGTCGAGGACGAACAGCTCGACGCTCCCGATCGAAAGGCTCATCAGAAAGCCGTAGACGGCTCCGACCGCCATCGACGCTGGGGTGGTGCGACCCTGTATCAGATTGATCACAAGCCCCGCCAGGGTGCCGACCACGATGACGGCGCCGAGCGTTCGCAGTTTTCTTTCTAATCTCGCGTTCACGCGACGCTATTCGACGAAGGTGGTGAGCTGCGCTCCCTCGTCGGCCACGAATACCGCGATCAATTCCGCAGGCTCGGTATTGCTGGCATTGGCCGAGACCAGATGTACGGCGCCGGGCGGCTCGAAGAACGACTGACCGACCTTGAAGGTCGCGACCGCACCACCGGCCAGCTGCGAGCGGATCTCGCCCTTGGTGATGTAGGCGGTGACGGAGCCGGCATGCCGGTGTGCGCGGGTAAACCCGCCGGGGCCATAAAACACCCGCACGGTCGTCACCCGCTTGCCCGGCACATTGGGCAGCGCGTAGGAACCGATCGGCTCGACGGTATCGAGCGTCGAACCGGTGGGATCGCTGGAGGCGCATAGCGGCTCGATCACCGCCGAGATCGCGTCCATCGTTGATGGCAACGCTTTTCCGATCACGAAGGCACCGACGAGACCGGCAATGGCGGCCAGATAAAGCGGGTGGGCCTCGATCCTTGGCTGGGTCATGCCGAGTGTGACAGTCATGCCGGTCTCTCCAGTTCTTGCTCGATACGTGGTCCGTTATTCCGGTTTGATGTTGTCCGGTTCTCGGTCGATGATGCGCCAATATTCCCGCCTGGCGGGAACAACGCAAGCGAGCCTGTTTCATGCGAGCTTCCCGAAGCCAAACCCGGTGGCGGCCTCGAAATACCGGTTTTCCGCACGACCCGGCCTTATTTTGGATTCGCTGATCACATGATGTGACAACACCGATGACGAAATTGATCGACGAGTTCGGCGCGGCTGGCAGGGAATTTCCCAGCCCTCGCCGCTGTTCAGCGTCGGCTTTGCCGGCGTGCTGCCTCGCGCTTGCGACCGCGGCGCGGTGGGGACTGGCCCTGATCCGGCCCGACGTGTTCTTCACGCCGTATTTTCCGGCCGTGTTCTTTGCCACCGCGTTCGGCGGCTTCCGGATCGGGATCGCGACGGCGCTGGTCGGCAGGCACGCTCGGCGTCAGCCGTCAATTTCAGCGATGCGCGGCCGATTTCGCCCGATTGGCGCTGCTGCTGATCTTTCTGGTCGGTCTGCGGCCTCACCATATGGGGCGTCGAGCACTACCGCATCGATCGTCGCGCAACAGCGGCGGATCGCAAAGCGCCTGATCCAGGAAGAGGAATATCGCAAGCTCGTGGTCGACGAGTTGCAGCACCGGCTGAAGAACAAGATGTCGACGATCCACGCCGTGCTGCACCAGGTGCTGCAGGATCAGCCGCAGATCTGGGCCAGCATCGATCACGCGGATACGGGCGCTGTCGGCGACCGACGATCTGATCGCGCGGGTCGACGGCAGCGGTTGCGATATCAAGGATCTCTTGCTCTCCGAACTCGGGCCTTACGGCCATGTCCGCTTTACCCTGAACGGCGATCCGCTGTTTCTTCCCGCCAAGCTGGCGGTGAGCCTTGCGCTGATCTTTCACGAACTGGCCACCAACGCCGGCAAATACGGCGCGTTTTCCTCCCCGCGCGGGCTGTTGCAGGTGTCGTGGTCGGTGTCCGGACGATCGCCTCAACGTCACCTGGGACGAAACCGAAGGGCCGGCGGTCGGAAGCGGTCGGGGAAGCCGGCTTTGGCACCAAACTGCTGAAATCGGCGCTGCGGGCCTTCGACGGCAAGACCGAGATCGCGTTTCTGAAGACCGGGATTCATTGCACGATGCAGTGCCGCATCCCCGCGAGTTGAGCAGGCTCGCCGGATCGCGCAATCCGCCGATCCTGCCGCAAGCACTTCGGCATCGCGTTGACACTCTGTTAATGACGATCAGGGCGACGCCGATCGAAAACCCGCAGCGTGCAGCCGCTGTCACGCCGTCTTTCCGGGTTCCACTTAACCAAAACTACAAGAGACTTTGGCCAAGCTCGGCGATCATGCAACAGCCGCCACCAACACGACCTGCAGACGGCCGCGACGGACGGCCGATCGAAGCTGCGTTGAGATTCCGAACTGCGACATTCTGCGCGATGTCTTCAGGATGCTCCCGACCGGCGTGACGGTTCAGGACGAGCACGGCCGTTTCCTGCTGGTGAACGATGCCGCCGCGGCGCAGCTCGGATGGCCGCCGGCAACCGGCGCCTTCGCAGGCAACCGATCGCCGCGAAACCGGCCTCGAATTGCTCCGCTCCGGCCGCGCCGCCGTCGCGGAAGAATGCGTCACCACCGGCCAGCTCAAGCAGGTCTTTCTCACCACGCATCGGCCGGTTCGGATCGCGGACCGCAATCTGCTGCTGTCGAGCTCGGCCGACATCAGCGAGCAAAAGGCCGTCGAGGATCAGCTGTTCCGGTCGGCCTATTATGACGAACTGACCGACCTGCCGACGCGGCGGGTGATCGAGCACCGCGCCAACAGCCTGTTGCAGCGCGACGAAACGCCCGCCGGCATTTCGCGCTCGCCTTTCTCGACATCGACAATTTCAAGCACATCAACGACTATTACGGCCATGCCGATCGGCGACGCGCTGCTGGTCGAGGTCGCCAAGCGGCTCGGGCTGGACCTGCGCGAATCCGACATGCTGTCGCGGATCAGCGGCGACGAATTCCTGCTGCTGCTCAATCCGATCCAGAGCGAGCACGAGGTCGCGGAATACATCCGACTTCATCCTGCAGCGGCTGAAGGCGCCGTTCTTCATCGACGGTTCGGAAATATTCGCCTCCACCTCGATCGGCGTCAGCCTCTATCCCGAACACGGCCGCAGCTACGACGTGCTGCGCCAGAACGCCGATATCGCGATGTATCGCGTCAAGAACGACGGCAAGGGCGCCGCGGCGTTCTTCGACGCCGGCATGGAGCGCGAGGCGCTGGCGCGGATGAAGATCGAGCAGTCGCTGCGGCTGGCCATTCTGGAAAAGCGCTTCTGCTGCGCCTTCCAGCCCAAGGTCGACATCCGGACCCAGGAGATCAAGGGCATCGAGGCGCTGGTGCGGCTGCGCGACGACGAGGGCGTGATCCAGGCGCCCGGCACCTTCATCAATCTCGCGGTCGAGCTCGGGCTGATCGACGAACTGACCCATCTGGTGCTGGCCGAGATCGTCAAGTCGATCGACCTGATCAACGAAACCTTCGGCCCGCATACCACGATCAGCATCAACGTCGCGGCCAAGCAGGCCGGCAATCCCGAATTCATGCGGTCCGTTCGCGCAGGCGCTGGAGGCGACCGGATTTCCCGAGCGCTTCATGATCGAGGTGACGGAAGACGCCTTCGTCGCCAAGACCCATTTCCAGGACGAGATCCTGCCGATCTTCCGCAAGCTCGGCGTCGGGATTTCGATCGACGATTTCGGCATCGGCTATTCGTCGCTGTCGGCGCTGGCCGACATCACCGCCGACGAGATCAAGATCGACCGCTCCTTCATCACCGACATTCATAAGCGCCCGCGCAGCCAGGGCATCCTGCGGGCGATCGAATCGCTGAGCGAAGCGCTCGGCATGACCGTGATCGCCGAAGGCATCGAAACCTTCGAGGAACTGGCCTATCTGCAGGCCGCCACCAAAATCCGCTACGCGCAGGGCTATTACTTTTCCCGGCCGATTTTCCTCGAAGAACTCAAGCCGGCGACTCCGCTCGCCAGCGAGGCGCGCACCAGTCTCGCCAGCCGCCCGGCGCAGGAAAACCGCCCGGCCTATTCGCGCGCCGGCGGCTATCGCCGCTGACGGGTCCGCGATCATCCGCTAGACTGGATCTCGGAGACCGCAAGTAAGGCCTGACGGTTGAGGTCTGAATGGACTGGTTCGGCTGGCAACTCCCGAAGGACCGGGCGCACAAGGCGCCCCCCTTCGGCCCTCAGGCCCTGCTGCAGGACCTGGACAAGCGCGTTCCGCGATACCTCGATGACGTCGACCAGGGCAAGCTGATCTATCCGGCCTGCAAGCGCGCGCGCACCGATGTCGGCGGCGATGTCAGCTCCATTTGGGATCACACCCGGATAGAAGCCATGCGCTATGTGATGGTGGTGCCCCGGCGGGAGTTCGAACTGTTGGGCGAGCCCGCCCAACAGCCGGAATTGCTCGACGCCTACCTTCGGCAACGGCCCCACGACGATATCGTGATCGAATTCAACGGTTCAACAATGGCCGATCTGGCGATCGCGATCGTCGCCGGCTTCAACTGGCTGACCCACTGCGCCGGCCTGGTGGAGGTTAATCGGGAGAGATTTTCGGGAACGCTCAGCTCCTTCAGAAAGATTGTGACACTGGCGCAGCAATGGTGGGCCATGGAGGGCGCCGATGCACGCTACGGCCACATGCTGGCAGAGCAGCAGGTTCCGCCGCTGATGCTGTATCTGGTGTGGCTCGAATATACCCGGCTCGCCAAGGAGATCGCCTCGGCCGCGAGCTTTGGACCCACGATCGATCGGGCGGTCGAAAAGCGCCGCGAGACGCTCGCGAAGGAATTCGCCGATCGTCCCGCCGAACTCGGCGCCGCCCTCGACGAACTCAGGGAAACCATGGCGGCCTTCGAAAACGCCCGCGAGCCGTCCGATCTAAGCGATTAGAGTGTAGGGTGGACAAAGGCGCTCTTCGCGCCGTGCCCACCATCTATCAAACTCACCGCCTGGAATGGTGGGCACGCCATCGGGCGCGCCTACGCGCGACCCGCTGGCTTTGCTGCTATTTACTCACAACTTCTATTTCGAAAGCACCGGCAGGGGGCACGCAGCCTAGTCCGATGGACGACTGGTTCAATGGGGTATTGCGCGGGTCCGCCCTGGATCAGGCCTGCGATTTCGCCGGACGTCGCGCCGCAAGCCCCGATTAAGCCTTGTGCAATTAAGTCCTGGGTAACCGGATTTCCTAACCGCTTATGCCATTTCAGCATCGTATGAATTTCCCCCGGGGGAAGGGAATGCGCAATCTGTTTAACGACATAAGGGGCTTGATGTCCCGGGCCGCAGCAATCGGACAAGACCGTACCGCGACGATCCGTGGCCCGGTGCTATGGCTGGCGCTCTGCGGCGGGCTGCTGGTTGCGGCGATTTTCATCGGCACCATCATGATGGTCGGCGAATTCCGCGAGCGCGCGCTGCATAACAGCGAGCGCGAGCTGCAGAATACCGTTCTCCTGCTCACACGCCATTTCGACCAGCAGTTTGAGGATTCCGAGAAGATCGCTGTCGATGTGATCTCCCAGCTGCACATTTCCGGCATCGCCTCGTCGGAGACGTTCCGGGAGCGGATGTCGAACCCGCAAACACACGAGATCCTGAGATCCAAAACCAGCGGCCTGTCCTATCTCGGCGACATCTCGATCCTCGATACCAATGGAGACCTGATCAACTGGTCGAGACCCTTGCCGGCACCACGCCTCAGCATCGCCGACCGGGCCTACTTCAAGAGCTTCAAATCCAACCCGCAATCGGAAGCAATGCTGACCGAGGCAGTTCGCAGCCATCTCAACGGCAACTTGAACACCGTCATCGCCCATCGATTGAACGGGGAAAACGGGATCTTTCTCGGCGTGATGACGCGGCGCATCGACCCCGCCAATTACGAGAAATTCTTTGCCTCCGTCGCGATCGGAATGGATGCAGCCATTTCCATGTTTCATGCCGACGGCACCCTGCTGGCGCGCTATCCGCACGTCGATCAAATGATCGGACAGAAATTTCGAACGGCGCCCCTGCTGCAGCGTGTCCTGAGTCAGGGAGGTCTACAGACACTGCGGGTGCACAGCCCGGTCGACCAGATGGAACGGCTCGGCTCCGCGGCACGGCTCAGTCATTTCCCGATTGTCGTCGTTGCGACCAACACCGTCTCCGCCGCGCTGGCCGACTGGCGTGCGCAAACCAGATTCCTGATCACCGCCGCCACCCTGGCCGCATCGGTGATCGCCCTGATCCTGTTTCTGATCATCCGGCAGATGACCCGGCAAAACCGGGAAGCACAGCAGCGGCTGGAATCGGAACGAGGCCGGCTCGACACCGCGCTGAACAACATGATCCAGGGCCTCGTGCTGTACGACGCCTCCGGGCAGGTCCTCACCTTCAACCAGCGCTACATCGATATGTTTCAGCTATCGACGGACATCGTAAAACCGGGCGCTCATTTCCTGGAACTGATGCAACACCGCAAAGACACCGGATCCTTTGATGGCGACGTGAACGAATTCTGTTCCGGCATCATGGGGAATATCGCCCACGGCAAGCTTGATCACGCCACCATGCGGTGCGCCGACGGGCGCTCCTTTCTGGCCATCAGCAAGCCGCTGGCGCATGGCGGCTGGGTCGCCACGATGGAAGACATCACGGAACGCCGCAACCTCGAACAGGAGCGCGACCGCAATTATGCGTTCCTGCGCGAGATCATCGATCATATTCCCTCGCAGATCACCGTGAAGGACATGCATGATCGCCGCTATGTTCTTGTCAATCGCGTGGCCGAGACGCAATTCGGTGTTGCGCGCGACATCATCATCGGCAAAACCGCCTTCGATCTGCTTCCGAGGAAGGCGGCCGAAATGGTCACGGCGGACGACGATCAGCTACAATCGGCCGACAGCTTCTTTCGGGACGAGCATTCCTGGCGAAGCCAGACGATGGGCCGTCGCTACCACACTTCAAAGCGGATCGGAATTCGCGATTCCGCGGGTGTGCCGCGTTATATCATCAACGTCGTCGACGACGTGACCGAACGCCGGCGCGCCGACGAAAAGATCGCGCACCTCGCGCATTACGATGCGCTGACCGACCTGCCGAACCGGGTGCTGTTCCGCGAGCAAATCGAGCGCGAGCTTCAGCGGGCGGTCGGAGGCGAGAAATTCGCTTTGCTCTATATCGATATCGACGAGTTCAAGGGCATCAACGACTCGCTCGGCCATCATGTCGGCGATGAGCTGTTGAAGACCGTGGCCGCCCGCATCAAGGCCTGCGTCAAGCCGACCGATCTCATCGCGCGGCTTGGCGGCGACGAATTTGCGGTAATCCAGACCGCTGTCGGCAGCGTCGCCGACGCGGAAGAGTTCGTGACGCGAATCCACGACGCGATCCGGCAACCCTGTCAGTGCCTCGGTCATCATCTCTCCACCGATGCCAGCATCGGCATCGCGCTGGCGCCGCAGGACGGCACCGATCTCGATCAGCTGATCAAGAACGCCGATTTGGCGATGTATAGCGCCAAGGCCGAAGGCCGCCGGACCCATCGCTTCTTCGAACCGGCCATGGACGCCCGCGCCAAGGCCCGGCTCACCATGGAGCAGGATCTGCGACAGGCAATGGTCGATGGCGGCTTCGAAATCCACTACCAGCCGCTGCTTGATCTCGGCAGCAACAAGGTGACGGGTTGCGAGGCGCTGTTGCGCTGGCGCCATCCCGAGCGCGGCATGGTCTCGCCGGCCGAATTCATCCCGCTGGCCGAGGACACCGGTCTGATCAACGAGCTCGGCGATTGGGTGCTGCAAACCGCCTGCGCCGAGGCCGCCACCTGGCCGCATCACATCCGCCTTGCCGTCAACGTTTCGCCGATTCAGCTGAAAAACCAGACGCTGGCGCTGCGGATCGCGGGCGCGCTCGCGGCCTCCGGTCTCGCGCCAAGCCGGCTCGAGATCGAGATCACCGAAGCGGTGCTGATCCGTGACGATGAGACCGCGCTGGCGATCCTGCACCAGCTTCGCGCCATCGGCGTGCGCATCGCGCTCGACGATTTCGGCACCGGCTTCTCCTCGCTGAGCTATCTGAAGCGGTTCCCGTTCGACAAGATCAAGATCGACCGCTGCTTCGTCAGCGACATCGAGGTCGACGGTTCGGCGGCGATCGTGCAGGCGGTGGTGAACATCGCCGCATCGCGCAACATGACAACGACGGCCGAAGGCGTCGAAACCGAGCAGCAGAGGGAAATACTGCGCAAGCTCGGCTGCACCGAGATGCAGGGCTATCTGTTCAGCAAGCCCAAGCCGGCCCTCGAGGTCAGGTCATTGCTCGGCGCGCGTCGCGAAAAGGCGCAGGCGCTGGCCTGACGTCGAAGGCGACCATGGCCGATGGGCAGAACGCGCCCCGCTAGGCCGCCCAGCGGCCCCGATTATTTTCGGCGAGAATGGGCCGGATCAGCCGCCCGAACCGTTCGGCTTCCTCGTCGTGCAGATAGCCGGACAGGCAGAACGAATGACAGCCGGCGTCGATGAATTGCTGCAGCGTCCCGGCGCATTGGGCGGGATTGCCGACCACGGCGATGCCGGCGCCCGGACGGACTTTTGTGATGCCGGTCCATAGATGCGGCAGCAGCAGGTCGCCGTGTTCGCGGGCGAGCTGCTGCACGCGCTGGTTCGCCTCGGACTTGCTGTAGAGCGTCTTGATCTCCTGTTTCTGCCGCTCGGTGGCATGACGCACGAGTTGATCCGCCGCCTGCCACGCGTCCGCTTCATTTTCGCGGCAAATCACCTGCAGCCGCATCCCGAAGCCGATCTCGTTCTCGCGGCCATGCGCGCGCGCCATCTGCCTGATCTCGGCGATGTTCTGCGCGATGCGCTCCGGCAGATCACCCCAGAACAGATGCACGTCGGAATGTTTTGCCGACAATTCCCAGGCCTGGCGCGAGCCGCCGCCGAGATAGAATTTTGGAAACGGCTGCTGCAACGGCCGCGGCCTGATATGCGCGCCGGACAGTTTGTGAAACCGGCCCTCGAAATTCAGCGGGCCTTTCGTCGTCCATAGCGCTTTGAGGATCGAGACCTCCTCCTCCATCAGCGCGTAACGTTCTTCCTTGGCGTAACGCACGCCCTCGCCTTCCACCTCGCTCTCGTTCTGGCCGGCGATCAGATTGATGCAGATGCGCCCGCCCGACATCTGGTCGAACGTCGAGATCATCTTGGCCAGCAGCACCGGATTGATATAGCCCGGCCGCGCCGCGATCAGCGGCTTGATCTTGGACGAACGCGCCGCCATGAACGCGCCGGATATCCAGGCCTCCCAGCACGTCGAACCTACCGGGATCAGCAGATATTCGAAGCCGGCCAGTTCCGCCGCCTGCACCACACGGTCGCACAATTCAGGCGAGCCGGCGATCTGCGCCTCCATCAGACCATAGGCCGTGGTGTCGCCATGCGTGGGCAGATACCAGCCGAATTCAAGCGGACGCATCGACACTTCTCCCTTTGGGCGGGTTGCTTGATCGCGTAGGGAAGCAGTTTACCGTCTGGGTTCCCTGCGGCAATCGGCTTGGCGCAGAGCGGCGATGCAGGCCGGCTTCCATTGTGACGCGATTTTTGATTTCAATCGTGCTGCCGGCAATGTAGAGATGGCGCCATGTCTCCGGTCTCATTGCTCCTGAATATTCTCTGGGTCGTCCTCGGCGGCGCATGGATGGCTGTCGGCTGGCTGGTCGCCGCGGTCATCATGGCGATTACGATCATCGGCCTGCCCTGGGCCAGGGCCGCGTTCAATATCGCGCTCTACACCCTGTTTCCGTTCGGCCAAAAAGCGGTGTCGCGCGATGCCTACACCGGCCAGTCCGATATCGGCACCGGGCCGCTCGGCGTGATCGGCAACATCATCTGGCTGGTGCTGGCGGGATGGTGGCTGGCGCTTGGCCATGTCCTCACCGCGATCGTCATGGCGGTGACCATCATCGGAATTCCCTTCGCCTGGGCGCATTTGAAGCTCGCCGGCATCGCGCTGTGGCCGATCGGCAAGATCATCGTTCCGGCCTGACTACGTCGGCGCGCGATCAGGCCTAACCCGAGGCCGCTCGTTCCATCGGCGGCTTCAGCTGCTCGAATTCGTCGTCGCTGATATCGGTCTGGGCCACCAGCACGCTGCAGCGAAGCCGCTTGACCAGATAGCTGCCGACCGAACCGAACCATCGCGCCAGCGGTCCTTGCGGACGATGACCGACCACGACGAGGTGGGCCCCGATTTGTTCGGCGACTTCCGCAATCTTTTGCCCGGCATCTCCCACTTCCAGTCTCGATGTCGGGGAGGAGAAGCCCAACGCCTTCAGCCGTTCCGCACCTTCGGCCAGGATCGCTTTGTAATCGTCGGCTTGCTGCTCGATCGGGATCGCAAGCCCGGCCTCGGGGGTCATGATGGAGGAGATCTCGACGACTGCCAGCAGAAACACCTCAGCACGGCAAAGTTGCGCGAGCTTGGCACCCTCCCGCAACGCGCGCCGTCCCTCGACAGACCCGTCATAGGCCAGAAGAACCTTCGTATACATCAGGCGCTCCCATCGATGGTCGAGAAGATCAAAGACTAGCACCAATCGGCCAGAGCGGATCACATTTTTGGGCCGAGCGCGTTTGAGTCCAGGGAAAAGACCCCGTGGCGTGCCCTCTCCCCCGTTTTCAGTCCCCCGCAAGGCCGTTGCCGATGCCAGGCCAATCGGCTAAATGGACCCCTACGCACCCGTAGCTCAGCTGGATAGAGCGTTGCCCTCCGAAGGCAAAGGTCACACGTTCGAATCGTGTCGGGTGCGCCAGGATTTACGCACCTTGAGGGGTGCCAGTATGGTGATGAGTGACCCGGAATGGCTGAAGCCGATCTAGACGTCGTAATCCGGCAGCTCGCAAAGCAGCAAAGCAAAAGCCTGATGGCCGCCGCCAAGAAGCGGCGGGACCAGTATATGGCCGGGGCAGCCAAGGCGAAGGACAAGGAAGCCAGAGACCATCTCAGGCTGATGGCCAAGAGCACCCTGCTGCATGGCGCTGCCGCGGCGAAGCGGCTGCAGAACTCCGCGGAAAACACCGCGGATAGCTATGCCCGCGCGATCAAGAACGCGGCGGAACAGCCGCCCGCCAAAAAGCCTGCCAAGAAAATCGTCAAGAAAGCCGTCGAGGAAGCCGCCAAAAAGAAAAAAGCCTGACCTTCCCGTCCACGCCCGTCATCGCCAGGCGATCCGGTAGCGACAGAATCTAGCGCCCTGAAAGCATCCCTTTCAACTTCAGCACCGCGCTGTCCGGCGTGGTGAGAACCGGCCGCCCCGTTGCCTCGGCTACCTGAGCTGCCGTCGGCGCCATGCTGTACTGGGCCAGCGCGATCAGATCGCAGTCGCGCAGATCCTTTGACGCCTCCGTTACCAGTCGATCGTGTTCCGTGCGGTCGCCGCGATCGAGCGCGGCCATTCCGCCTTCCACCAGTTTCGGCACGATTTCGACGGCAGCGGGAAACTCCGGCGGCATCGACGCCAATGTCGGCGGGAACGTCGACAGCAAGCCGATCCTCCGGCCACGTTCGACGGCTTGTTCGATCATCGCCTCATTGGGCTTGAGCACCGGCATCGGCGCGTGCGCACGGGCCACGGCTTCGATGCAGGGGCCGAAAGCCGAGCAGGTAAAAAGGATGCCATCGGCGCCGGTTCCGGCCGCATAGCGCCCGAGCTCCAGAAAGCGTTCGGTCATCGCCTCGGAGAGCCGGCCATCGCGCGCCAGATCGGCCGACAGGCTGTCGTCGAGCAAATTCATCAGGCGCGCTTCCGGCCAAAGTTTTGCGAAAGCAGCCTCGACCGGCAGAATCGAATGTTTCAGGGCGTGGACCAGGGTGATGCGCATCGCCCAAGTCTCCCCGCCGCGCCATCCCTGTCAACCCTCGATCCCGCATTGCCAAACAGGATTCAAACCGGCCGGAACGCGCGGTAAACACTGCGTTCGAACTGACGGTAAACGTTGAGCGCGCGCTCGTCGGCAAACGGCAGGACCTGCATCATGATCACACCGGCGATGCCCGATGCAGGATCAATCCAGTAATAGGTATTATAAAGACCGGCCCATGTCAGGCTGCCGGCCTTGCGGCCCTCCCGCACCGGGTCAAGGTTGATCATGTGCCCGAGCCCCCATCGCAGCCGGATGCCCGGAAAGAAATCGACGTCATTCGACAAGGCCGGATTCGTCGTCTTCATGATCCCGGCTTCGAGGCCGCCGATCTGGTTGGTCGACATCAGAGCCACCGTCTCCGGCCGCAGGATGCTTTTTCCAGCAAGGCTTCCCCCGTTCAGGAGCGCCTGAAGCAGGGTCAGGTAATCCGGCGCGGTCGAATAGATGCCGCCGCCACCTGAAAACACTTTTGGCGGCGTTTGCTTCACGATCGGCTGCGGAACGAAACTCCGGTCCGCCTTGCGAAGATGCAGGCTCGCCTGACGCGCGCGTTGCAGGTCGCTGACCACAAAGACGGTATCGGTCATGCCGAGCGGAGCGCAGATATGGTCGTGGAAATAACGATCCAGCGTCTTGCCGCTGGCGATTTCCACCAGCCGGCCAACCCGGTCAAGACTGCCGCCATAGGCCCATTTGCTCCCGGGGTCGAACATCAGCGGCGTGCGCGGCAGCGCCGGATTGTTGCGGGCGAGCCTGGCGTAGCGGAGGACATTTGAGTCCCACAGTTGATAACTCAGCCCGGATGTATGCGACAACAGGTTGCGCAACGTGATCGGGTTTCGCGCCGGCCGCAATTGCGGCGCGCCCTTATCATCGAAGCCGGTGAGAACCTGCTGCGATGCCAGCGTCGGATCGATGCGTTCCGCAGGGTCGTCCAATCCGAGTTTACCTTGCTCGACAAGCTGCATGGCGGCGACCGATGTCAGCAACTTGATCATCGAGGCGATGCGAAAGACTGAATTGTCGGACATCTTTGCCGCCATGCCACTTGCGCGCACGCCGAACGCGCCCCGGTAGATCACCGACTGCGCCGTGGCCGCCATGGCGACGACGCCAGGCACTGCCGCGGCCGCGACGCTTTTCTGCAAGACCGCATCGATTTCACTGTCGCGGGATCGCGCGCGGAGCGGCGCAGCAAGGCCGGGGATGCACAAGCCCGGCATCGCATTCGCGGCTGCGATCGCTGCCGTTTGCACCAGGGCGTCACGCCGGCTGAACCGAGCTGTCATGGACGAACTCAAGGTTTCAGCCGGAGTCCCGATCGATCCAATCCGGCTGATCTTCCTTGTTATACCCGAGAGCAGGCTCGTCCAACCCGGATTTGTCGGATCGCTATTCGCGCAGCAATCGAGATCATGCAGAAACAGGATTCTTGAATGCGCCGGGCGGCAGCCTGGCGCATTGCACCGGCGGCACACGGCGCCCTGTCCGTATTCTTGCGGGACGCCGTGCCGCGATTTTCTCTCGTATCATATCAAAACTAACTGATTCGCGGCACGAACATTGCCTTGAATATCGCGGCTGGAAAACTCGGGAGTGCGAGATGAAGCGCATTGTCCTCGGTCTGGCGTTCGGTTGCATGTTTGGCGTCTCAAATGCCCGCGATCTCGGACAATGGGACGCGGGAGACCCGGCGATCCGCGAATGGTATCAGGCGTTGATGCAGCCGGATAATCCCGCAGTTTCGTGCTGTGGCGAAGCCGATGCCTATTGGGCCGATGAGATTTACGTCAAGGACGGGAAAACCTACGCGACCATAACGGACGATCGGCCGGACGAGCCGCGCCGTCGGCCGCATGTCGACATCGGAACGGAAATCGAGATTCCGAACCACAAGCTCAAATGGGACAAATCGAACCCGACCGGGCACGGCATCCTTTTCCTGAGCCGCGGCGGCTACGTTTATTGTTACGTGCAGCCAGGCGGCGTGTAGCGACCTGCGCCGGCATTCGCTGGCGCAGTCCGCTATCGACACCCGCGGACGATGCGAAACATCAGCCCACATCATCCGCCACCGTGATTTCAGAACAATCCCGGGCTCAGATCGATGCCATAGGTTGCGACGAGTACCGACACGAACAAGCAGGCCAACGCAAATAACAATAGCTGCTGGAAAATATTGACTTGCGGAGAATTGGCGGGAAACGCACGGGCAATGGTTTTTGCTAATGCAGTCATTCGCGACCTTTCAAAGCCCAACCCATGCAATAGGTCGCTGGAGAGGCAGCAAGGTTCAACAAAAGTCGAAGATCGGCACGCGATGTCCCGGCATCGGCACGGCAGAACGGCGGCGGGACCAGTTATCCGCAGCCGTCAGCGTTTTCGAGCGAAGTGGGTACCGGTTCGCATAGACCATCGTCATCCCGCGCAAGGCGGCGCACCCGGCGCTCGCCAAGAAATTTCTCAACTATGTTCTTTCCGAATCCGGCCAGGCTGTCGTGGCGGATGCATTTGGGCTTTCGGTCACAGGATTGGGAACCGATCGCGAGCAGATGAAAACGCGGTACGTCGCCGACAAGCCCGGCGTGATCAGTTTTCCGACCCTGGGCCTGCCCGCGCTCACCTACCTGGACCTCCTGAAGCGCGAACAGTTCGTGAGAGCCTGGCAAAAGATCGTGTCGCCCTAGCGAGAGCGCTCTACTGCCGTGCGAAGTTCAGACAGGCATCCTAGACCTTCACCAGGCTCTCGAACCCACCATAGATCAACCGCTTGCCATCGAACGGCATCGACTTCGGATCCATCACGGATTTAAGCCGCGCGTCGGCCATCACCTTGGCATTGATCTTGTCGCGCTGCGCCCGGGATTTATAGGTGATCCAGGAGAACACCACGGTTTCGCCCGGCTTCAGCTTGACGCTGCGGGGGAACGAGGTGAGTTTGCCGACCTTGACGTCCTCAGCGACCCATTCGCGATAGTCCAGCGCACCATGTTCACGCCAGACCTTGCCGACTTTCTTCGCCATGCGGGTGTAGGCGGCAAGGTTTTTCTTCGGGACGGCGACGATAAAACCATCGACATAGGGCATTCGCGTTCCTCCGTGTCTATCGGCATTGCTACCGCCGACGAAGCTATTCAGAGCCGGAAAGCAACTGGTTGCTCCGCCGCTGCGTTCGCACTCACAACCTTCCAATGTCATTCAGTTGTGGCAACAAGATGCCTGAACCGGCGCCGGCTGGTACCGGTCGCGTAGCCGCAGCCAATCCATCGGATACGGCAGGCCCTCTTCATGGCGTCCGAGCGGCGTCAGGTCGAGATAGTGGTAGGCGGCGTTCATCATGTCGAGCCCGCGCGCAAAGCAGGAATAGGTATGGAAGATGCTGCCGGCGTCGTCGCGGTAGAATACGCTGATCCCCGGGGCCTCCTCGACGCCAAAGCCGGAAGTGCCGAAATTATAGACCTTGGCGCCCGATTTGATTTCTTCCGCCGAGAACGAAACCGCGAAATCATGGTTGAAATCAATATTCGCCGATGAGAACCAGTCGAAGGTCCAGCCCATTCGCTGCTTGAACGCGGCGAGCTTTTGCAGCGGCGCGCGCGAGATCGCGACCAGCGTGGTGTCGCGCGCGGCAAGATGCGGGATCATGCGCTCGAAGCCGTCGGCCCAGAACGAGCAGCTCTTGCAGCCCTCGTTCCAGTCGGGCGCGAACATGAAATGCTGCACCACGAGCTGGTTGCGGCCCTTGAACAGATCGGCCAGCGTCACCTTGCCGTCGGGGCCGTCGAACACATAATCCTTGTCGATCTTGACCCAGGGCAGCGCACGGCGCTCCTCGCTCAGCCGGTCACGGGCGCGGGTGTATTCCTTTTCATGCGCCAGATGGGCTTTTCGCGCTTCGATCCACTCTTCGCGTGTGACGACTTTGTGCGGTTGTGTTTGCATGACAGGTTCCCTTGCTTGGTCGACGATATGGGATCCGGGCGATTGAAAGGTTGCAGCCGGGCGTCAGGCTGCCTTGGTGGTCCGCTCGGGAAACGGTCGCCGCCAAGCATCAAACTCGTTGAGCCGAGCGTGCCAGCGTTGAATCTCCGGATAGCCGTTCATCGGCAGCCGGCCGCCGGCCGCATCAGGCAACAACGTCGCGACGGCGAAATCCGCCAGCGTAAGGCTGTCCCCGACCAGGAACTCGCGATCGCACAGATGAGCCTCGAGGATTGCAGCGGAGCGAACGAACGCGCCGGTGGCCTGCGCTATTGCGGCATGATCCGGAGTTCCGATACCGAGCCTTGGCTTGATGACATGCTCGAAGAACAGCGTTCCGGCATGACGCGAGAAATGCGCCTGATCCCAACTGAACCAGCGGATAATCTCGATCTGGCGCGCATCGTCAGGCCAGAGATCCGAGCCTGCTTGTTTGGCGAGAAAGCACATGATGGCGTTGGCTTCCCAAAGCATTGTCGCGCCGGTTTCCAGCACGGGAACCCGGCCGTTCGGATTTAACGCAAGGAATTCCGGTGTCCGGTTTTCTCCCTCCACCAGATCGACGTGAATGAGTTCGACGGGCGAGTTCAGATAGCGCGCGACGGCGCACGCCTTTCGCGGATTCGGCGTTTCGCAATAGTGGAGCTTCATACCGGCCTCCCTCCATTGGGGCATCAGGCGAGAGATTTTTCGAGCTGGTCGAGCGAGGCGATCCACCCGCGCTCGTGGCCGTCGCGCGCAGCGGTGTCGAACAACTGCTCGTGGTGCACCGTCAGCAGCGTGCCGGCACCATCCGGCTGCAGCGACACCGTCACCTGCGATTCGCGCTCCGGCGTCGAGTGCCAGGCCCAGCTGAACACCAGACGCTGGTTCGGCACCACTTCGCGGTAGACGCCGCCGACCTCGTAATATTCAGCATCGGTGGCGAAGCTGACGCGAAAGCGTCCGCCGACCTTCGGGTCTATGTCGGCCTGAAACGAGTCACGCCTGGCGTCCGCGCGCCCGAACCAGTGGATTATTTTTTGCGGGTCGGTCCACGCGGCGTAGACTTTCGCCGGGCTCGCATTGAGCCGGCGCTTGAAGGTGAGGCTTGGTCTTGCCGCGAGATCGGCGGCCGCGACATTTGGTTGGCTGGCCATGAGTCTTCCTCCACAAAAGCGGCAAGGCGATCGAGATTTTCGGACCAGAAGCGCTGGTAGCGGTTGAGCCAGTCCATCGCCTGCTCCATCGGCCTCGCGGTCAAGCGGCACGCCACCGTTCGGCCGGTCTTCTCGCGCGCGATCAGGCCGGCGTCCGACAGCACATCGAGATGCTTCATGATCGCGGGCAGCGACATCGCAAAGGGCTGCGCCAGTTCGCTCACCGAAATGCTTTCCTTGTCGCCGAGCCGCGCCAGCAGCGCGCGCCGGGTTGGATCCGCCAGCGCGGCAAAGGTGCGGTCCAGCACCTCCTCTCGATACTTAACCATACGGTTTAGTATAATGGCAAGCCGATACGAGTCAAGCCGACCGTATCGAAAATCAGTCGTTGTAATAATGGCGGTAGTGGCGTCCGCGCCGCGGCAGCTGCTGGCCGAAGGCCGCGCGCGGATTGATGTTGCAATAGAGCGCGCGCCCGGACGCGCTCGCCATGCACTGGGCGTAAGTCTGATACGAGCAGTCGCCGGGAATGCCGACGCCCCTGCCCTGGGCGCACCAGGGATAATCGTCGGCCGCAGCGGGAGCGGAGCCGGCGAAGGTGGCGGCACCGGCCGCCATCAAAGTCAGCACTACTGACAGCACCATGCGCATGATCGTGTCTCCTTCGCGTCGGCCGGTGGCGGCCGCAGCGTCGCCGGGAAGTACAGAACCCCGATGCCTGCAATAAGGTTCCGCGAAGGCGCTTTATTCCACCTTGAGGCCGGCGAACTCGACCACCTTCTTCCATTTCTCGGTTTCGGCCACGATCATCGCGCCGAACGCCTCCGGCGTCTGGATCAGCGGCTCGCCGCCGAGTTCGACCAGCCGCTTCTTCATGTCGGGTTCGGCCAGGATCGCGTTGATCTCGCTGTTGAGCTTGTCGATGATTTCCTTCGGCGTGTTCTTCGGCGCGCCCATGCCGAACAGCGCGCTCGCCTCGTAGCCCGGCACGGTTTCGGCGACCGTCGGCACGTCCGGGCAGTTGCGGCGACGCGCTCCGCCGTCGTCACCGCCAGCGCGCGCAGCGCGCCGGAGCGGATGTGCTGGATGATCGACGGCATGTTGTCGAAGATCACCTGCACCTGGCCGCCGAGCAGATCGGTGATCGCGGGCGCCGCGCCGCGATAGGGCACGTGCTGCATCTTGACGCCGGTCATCGCCATGAACATTTCGCCGGACAGATGCACCGAGGTGCCGTTGCCGGACGAGGCCATGTTCACCTTGCCCGGATTGGCCTTCACATAGGCGATGAACTCGGCGACCGTTCTTGGCCGGCACGTCCTTGGCGACCGTCATCACATTCGGCACGCGATTGAAGGAGGCGACCGGCGCGATGTCGCGGACGAAATTGAACTTCAGATTGGCGTAGAGCGAGGTGTTGATGTAGTTGGCGGGATTGACCAGCAGCACGGTGTAGCCGTCGGGCTCGGCGTTGACGACGGCCTCGGTGCCGATATTGTTGCCGGCGCCGGGCTTGTTCTCGATCACGAATTGCTGGCCGAGCCGCTCCGACAGCCGCTGGCCGATCAGCCGCGCGATGATGTCGGTGGCGCCGCCCGGCGGATAGCCGACCACGAAGCGCACCGGCCGGGTCGGATAGTCCAGCGCGAGGCACGGCCGATCGCAAGCGATGCGAAAGGCCGATGCCGATCAGGCCAATCGCGGTACGGCGTGAAATCATGCAGTTTCTCCCGACACGGCCGGTTCAGACCCGGTCCGTTTCTGTTGAATTGACAACGGCCCGCGTTGTAACAAACAAAGCCCGAAGCGGCCAGTGCGACACATGCGCGTCGCGACCGCGACGAAAGGATAAGCCATGTCTGTCAAGGTGAATGCGCTCGATCATCTCGTGATCAATGTCGCCGACGTGGCGCGCTCCGCCGAATGGTATCGCAAGATCCTCGGCATGGAGGTCAGGGTGTTCGACCCCGGCCAGGGCAAGACGCCGCGGACGTCGCTGGTGTTCGGCAACCAGAAGATCAATGTGCGGCCGCGCGACGCCGACAAGGTCGAGTGGTTCACCGCCGACCACGAAACCGCCGGCAGCGACGATCTGTGCTTTCTCACCGCGAGCACGCCGGACCAGGTGGTCGCGCATCTCAAGGCGAACGGCGTCGCGATCGAGGAAGGCCCGGTCGCCAAGCAGGGCGCCCGCGGCACGCTGCGCTCGGTCTATTGCCGGGATCCCGACGGCAGCCTGATCGAGATTTCGTCGTATGAGGGTGACGGGTCCTAACCCTTCCCGTCATTGCGAGCGAAGCGAAGCAATCCATGCCGCAGCGCGAGGAAAGACATGGATTGCTTCGCTTCGCTCGCAATGACGTGGATATAGCCCTGCCCGCAATCACGATTTGCCCCCCGCCCCATCCGGTGGCAGAACTACGCCCAAGCAAAACCAAGGCGGCCGGCCAAGCGCTGCACGGGAGGATCCATGCCGACTTCACAGCCGCGCCGGGCGTCGTCGGACCGTTCGCGGGGCTCGACGTGCCGTGGCTGCTGCGGATGCGCGCCGAGACGCGCCGCGACCATCCGTTCCTGATCTGGGCGCCGTTCGATGCGCCGGCGCGGAGCTGGACCTACGGCGAATTTCACGACCGCGTCGGCGCGCTGGCCGCGGGCCTTGTCAAACGCGGCATCAAGCCCGGCGAATATGTCCTGATCCATCTCGACAATTGCATCGAGGCCATGCTGGCCTGGTTTGCCTGCGTCGAGCTCGGCGCCATCGCGGTCACCACCAACACCCGCTCGGCGCCGGCGGAGATGGAATATTTTGCCGGTCATTGCGGCGCGGTCGCCGCGATCACCCAGCCGGCCTATGCCGAGATGATCTCGGCGCATTGCCGCGAACCTGCGCTGGATCGCGGTGATCTTCGCACGATGCCGGCGCGCACCCGCGCAAGCGCCGCTCGCACGCGGCGACAGTTTCGAAGCGCTGTTCGCCGACAGCGCCGACCGGCCGCGCCGCGCCACCGATCCGCTCGCCGCCTGCAGCGTGCAATATACCTCCGGCACCACGTCGCGCCCGAAGGCGGTGCTGTGGACCCATGCCAACGCGCTGTGGGGCGCCAAGGTCAATGCCGCGCATCAGGACCTGCATGAGGGCGACGTGCACCAGACCTATCTGCCGCTGTTTCACACCAATGCGCTGGCCTATTCGATGCTGGCGACCCTGTGGGTCGGCGCGACCTGCGTGATCCAGCCGCGGTTTTCCGCCAGCCGGTTCTGGCCGATGGCGCTCGAGCACGGCTGCACCTGGACCTCGACGATCCCGTTCTGCATGAAGGCGCTGCTCGAGCACGAGATCCCGAAGCACCACAAATTCCGGCTCTGGGGCACCGCGGTGAACGAGCCGCCGGCGTTCGCCGCGTTCGGCATCAAGATCATCGGCTGGTGGGGCATGACCGAGACCATCACCCACGGCATCATCGGCGAGGTCGACCAGCCCAACACGCCGATGTCGATCGGCCGCGCCGCGGCCGAATATTCCATCCGCGTCACCGACGACGACGGCACGCCGACCGAGGTCGGCGACACCGGCAATCTCCTGATCAAGGGCATTCCCGGCCTGTCGCTGTTCACGGAATATCTGCACAACGAAAAAGCCACCCGCGAGAGCTTTGACGAGCACGGCTTTTTCATCACCGGCGACCGCGTCACGCTGCTGGACAACGGCTTCATCAAGTTCGGCGACCGCGCCAAGGACATGCTGAAGGTCGGCGGCGAGAACGTCGCGGCCTCCGAGATCGAACAGGTGATCGCGGTGGTGCCCGGCGTGCGCGAGGCCGCGGTGGTGGCCAAGAAGCACCCGATGCTCGACGAGGTGCCGGTGGTCTTCATCATTCCGCAGGCCGGCGTCGAAGGCGCGCCGGCGGATCTGCACGACACCGTGATGGCCGCCTGCCGCAAGTCGCTGGCGGATTTCAAGGTGCCGCGCGAAATTCGCTTCGTCGACGAGATGCCGCGCTCGACGCTGGAGAAGGTGGCCAAGGCGGAATTGCGCAAGATGCTGGGGTGAGACTTGAATGGCGGCTGGAGGCGTCGGCTTCGTCATTGCGAGCGCAGCGAAGCAATCCATCTCACCGCGGAAAGAAAGAATGGATTGCTTCGCTGCCCTCGCAATGACGGGGAAGGTCAGTTCAACTCAAAACGGATCGGCAATTTCTTCGGTCCGTTGACGAAGGTAGCCTGCGTCATCTTCACTTCACCGTCGAGCGCGATCGATTTCAGCCGCGGCAGCAATTCCTCGAACAGGATCCGCATTTCCAGCTTGGCGAGGTATTGCCCAAGGCACAGATGCGCGCCATAGCCGAAGGCGACGTGCCGGTTCGGCTTGCGGTCGCAGCGGAACTCGAAGGGATCCTCGAACACCTCCTCGTCGCGGTTGCCGGACGCGTAGCACAGCATCAGCCAGTCGCCTTTGGCGATCTGGCGCCCGCCCAGTTCGGTATCGGCGGTCGCCGATGCGCATGAAGTGCTTGACCGGCGTCATCCAGCGGATCGCCTCGTCGACCAGGCCCGGGATCAGCTCCGGATTGGCCTTGACCGCGGCGAACTGTTCGGGGTCTTCCGCCAGCGCCCAGATCGCGCCGGCGGTCGAGGACGACGTGGTGTCGTGGCCGGCGGTCGCGACGATCATGTAGTAGCTGGTCGCGTCGATGGTCGGGCATGTAGTCGCCGTCGATCCTGGCGTTGGCGATCACGGTGGCCAGATCGTCGCGCGGGTTGCGGCGCCGGTCCTCGGTGATTCCGGCGAAATAGGCGCCGAAATCGTTCACGACCGCCTCCATCATGGCGGCGAACTGTTCGCGCGGTCAGCGCTTCCCTGATCCGCGCCGTGTCGGGATCCTGCGCGCCGAACAGTTCCTGCGTCAGCTTCAGCATGCGCGGCTCGTCCTGTTCCGGCACGCCGAGGATTTCCATGATGACGTGCAGGGGATAGCCGAGCGCCACATCGGCGACGAAATCGCACTCGCCGCCCCTCGCCAGCATCCGCTCCACCGTGCCGCGGGCGATCTCGCGAACGCGCGGCTTCGAACTTTCCGAGGTTGGCCGGCATGAACCAGCCCTGTGTCAGCGCGCGGTATTTCGGATGGTCGGGCGCGTCCATCTGCACCAGCGAGCGCACGAGATTGGGCCCGCCGGTGATCTTGCGGACGCGCTCCTCGACCGCCCGTCGACGTCAGCGTGGTCGGGCGGTCGGCGTTGTGGAACAGCTCGTTCTGGCGGCTGATGGCCTGGATATGCGCATGCTTGGTGACGACCCAGAACGGATCGAATTTCTCGGGCCGTGCAACCCCGAGCGGGTTGTTGGCGCGAAGCCAGCGGTAGCTGTCATGGATGCGGTGGTCGGCATAGGCGGCCGGATCGACCAGGGTGGCGACGATGTCGGCGGGAATATCGACCTCGCCTGAGGCTAACGTTAAGTCCATGGGTTCCCTGCCGGCTATCGTTGACGAACGCGCGCAACGCGCGTGCCGATGATCGAGAAGCCGATAGCTAGCGTCGAGCGGCTGAAAAGCCCGAATACTTGCGTCTGAGCGGCTGACGTGGCGCAGCGGTGCGACCGGCTCAATAATGCCCGAACGCCACCGGGCGGAACGCCTGCAGCAAATGCTGGTCGAGCTTGCCGCCCATCTCTTCCATGATCGGAAGGCGCTTGGCGTGGGTGAACGGCAGCCGGTAGGCCCGCTTCTCCACCAGCGCCGCGATAGATGTCGACGATCGTGGTCAGGCGCACGATGTCGCTGATCTGATTGCCGCTGCAGGCCGTCGGGATAGCCGGTGCCGTCGAGGAATTCGTGATGATGCAGCACCACGTCCAGCATCTCCGGCGGGAAGCCGCCCTGGGCCGCCAGCGCGTCATAGCCGCGGCGCGGATGCTCGCGCATCTCTGCCATTTCCTCCACCGTCAGCGCGCCCGGCTTGTCGAGGATGCGCCACCGGAATGAACGCCTTGCCGACATCGTGCAGCAGTGCGGCGCGGGCCAGACGGCGCTGGTCGTCCTCGCGCATGCCGAGATGCTGCGCAAAGGCGACGGCAAAACCGGTGACGAACAGGCAATGGCGATAGGTGTCGGTGTGATGGCAGCCGACGGTCGTCAGCCATTCGCGCAGCGAGGAGTGCTTGATGGCCTTCAGAATCTTGTTTTCGGCTTCGACGACGTCGTTGAATGTCAGCGGACTCGCCGGCCGGAAGCTTCTCGAAGATCTTCACCATCACGGCATGCGCCGCCTCGACGCCCCGGTTCAGGGCCTTGCCGCGATCGGTCGCGTCAAAGCCATCGCTGTCCGGAAAGGCGGCGCGGATGCGCTGCAGGATGCCCTGCGCGTCGAACGGCCGCGAGATGGTGTCGGTCGCGCCCAGCGCCCAGGCCTGCATCGAGCCGTGATGCAGCGCATCGGCGAGCACGAACAGCCGCGGCATCTCGCGATAGGCTTCGGCCCGCAGCTTGTTGCGCACCCGCTGCACGCTCTCGGCGGAGCGCAGATTGATGTCGACCACGATCCCGGAGAGATCGCGCGCCGGCGCGTCGGGAATTTCCGACGTCGCGATGGTGTCGACCTCGCCGACAGACTGCAGAATGCTGGCCAGTTCGCTGGCTTTGATCGCTTCGATCCGATGCCAGCAGCAGCCGGCGCTTGGACGAAGTCTTGTTGGTTGAAGCTGTCATGGACCCCAGAGCCTTGCGGTAGTGACCGACGATAAAGGCTAGCCGGAGAAGGCGTTCCCTAGCGGCAGCTTAAGAGGCATCGATGAAAAGTTAACCTACCGTGAGAATCCAGTACAATTTTAATGATCCTGCCCTCTGCACCGCCGGTGGCGGCGTGCCTGACACTGCGCCATCGAAAAAAATCCGCCGGAGAACGCCTCCGGCGGATCGTTGTTGTCGTGTGGTGGCGCGGTTGCCTTACGCCTTCATGTTCGCCTTCACCGCCTCCGCCGTGATCGGCAGCGAGCGGACGCGGGCGCCGCAGGCGTTGAAGATCGCGTTGCCGAGCGCAGGCGCGATCACCGTCACCGCCGGCTCGCCGACGCCGGTGGCTTTTTCGCCATTGGCGATGACGTTGACGGCCACTTCCGGCATCTGGCTCATCCGCAACGGCGTGTAGGTGTCGAAGTTGGTCTGCTCGATGCCGCCGTCCTTCAGCGTCGCCTTCTCGTACATGGCGAGCGACAGTCCCCACAGCGCCGCGCCCTCGACCTGGGCGCGGATGTTGTCGGGATGCACCTGGGTGCCGACGTCGGTGGCCACGGTCAGTTTCTTGACCTTGACCTCGCCGGACGGCGCCACCGCGACATGCGCGACGCAGGCGGTCCAGCTTGCGGTCGCCCGTTCCTGCGACGACACGCAGGCAACGCCCATGCCTTCGCCCTTCGGCAGTTGCTTGGTGCCGTAGCCGGCCATGCCCATCGCGGCGAGCAGGGTGTTGCGCAGGCGCTGCGCGCCGCCGGCATTGGCGCCCTTGCCGTCGAGCAGGTCGATCCGGTATTGCGCCGGATCCTTGCCGGCGGCATGCGCGAGTTCGTCGATCATGCTTTCGACCGCCCAGAAGGTCCAGCCCGGTGCCACCGACCGCAGCTGTCCCGACGGGGTGGCGTTGTGCGCCATCTCGTTCAGGATGGCGCGGACGTTGTGATTGGGCACGGTATAGAAGAAGTCCGCACCGTTCACGGTGAAGGCGTCCAAGCGGACCCTTCTTGTCGACCGAGGGCGACAGGAAATCGGGGATTCCCCAGCGCTTGGTCGGCCACGCGCTGACCACGTCGTGATTGAGCGCGATCAGCTTGCCGTCGGCGTCGAGGCCCGCCTTGACCTTCTGGAAGGTCAGCGGACGCGAGAAGTCCATCGTCATGTCGTTTTCGCGGCTGTAGATCACCTTGACCGGCTTGCCGACGGCCTTCGCCGCCTGCACCGCCGGCACCATCATGTCGGCGTCGAGACGCCGGCCGAAGCCGCCGCCCAGCCACATCTGGTGCATCACGACGAATTTGGGATCGACCCCGGCAGCACCCGCCGCGATCGCGCCGGAGCGCGTCGCGAACTGGTTGCCGGAATAGATGTGCCAGATGTCGCCCTGCAGCTGCGCCGTGGCGTTCATCGGCTCCATCGGCGCGTGGATGTTGATGCTGGTGGTGTATTCCGCCTCCATCACCTTCGCCGCCGTGCCGAAGGCCGCCGCCGTATCGCCGTCCTTGACGAAGAACTGCCCGGAGTCGTCGAGCCCCTGCAGCCGCTTGGCTTCCGCTAGCAGCGATTCGCTCGACAGCTTGGCATTCGGACCGCCGTCATAGCTGATCTTCAGCGCATCCGCCGCCTTGCGGGCGTTGGCATAGGTGTTGGCGACCGCCACCACCCAGCCGGTCGTGGTGCCGGTCTTGTCGTCGAGGGTCACGGCCTTGATGAAGCCCGGCACCTTCTTGGCCGCGCTGTCGTCGACCGATTTCACCGTGGCGCCGTAGCGCACCGGCGGCGTCACGACCTTGCCGTACACCATGCCCGGCAGCATGACGTCGATGCCGTATTTGGCCGTGCCGTTGGTCTTCGAGGGAATGTCGAGCTGCGGCACCGAGACGCCGATCATGGTGTACTGATCGGGCGTCTTCAGCTTGATCGCCTTGAGCTCGTCCGGCGTGAAGGTCTTGGTGGCCTTGCCGCTCTTGACGATGTCGGCAAACGTCATCGACTTCTTCGACTTCGGATGCGAGATCATGGAGTCCCTGCACGACCAGTTCGTCCTGGAGGGCGGCAGCCCCATCGCGGCGGCCGCGGCTTCCGTCAATGCGATGCGCCCGGCGGCACCCGCGCGGCTCATCGCATCGAAGTTCATCATCGTGCTCCAGCTGCCGCCGGTGATCTGCGCGCCGAGCACGGGGTCGTTGAACTTCGGATCGTTGGACGCGAGTTGAACCCGCATGTCCTTCCAGTTCGCGCCGAGCTCTTCGGCAACGATCTGCGCCATGGTGGAGGCGATGTGCTGGCCCATGTCGGCCTTGCCGCAGGTCACCGTGACGATGCCGTCCGGCGCGATCGAGTACCAGACGCTGGGATCGAAATTGGCAGGCGCGGCGAACGCCTGATCGATGCCGGGAACGGCGGAATAGCCGAGCGCGAGGCCGGCGGCGGCGGTGCCGACCAGGAACGAGCGGCGGCTGAGATCGGCGGGGTCGCTGTTGGTGATTTTCACGTGCTTATTCATGTCGCCCTCCGCTCGTGCCGGCGGTGGACGCGGTGCGCATTTCGGAGGCGGCGCGCATGATCGCCTTCTGGATGCGCGAATAGGTCATGCAGCGGCAGAGATTGCCGTCCATGTGCGCCACCACTTCTTCCTTGGTCGGATTGGAGTTCTTGGCGAGCAGCGAAGCCGCCTGCATGATCTGGCCGGACTGGCAGTAGCCGCATTGCGGAACCTGCTCGGCGATCCATGCCTTCTGCAGGGGATGATCGCCCTTGGCGCTGAGGCCTTCGATGGTGGTGATCTTCTTGCCGACGGCGTCGCTGACCGAGGTCTGGCAGGATCGCACCGCTTCGCCGTTGACGTGAACCGTGCAGGCGCCGCACAGGCCGGCGCCGCAACCGAATTTCGTGCCGGTCATCTGCAATTGCTCGCGGATGACCCAGAGCAGCGGCGTATCGTTCGCCGCCTCGACGGACATATTCCGTCCGTTGATGTTGAGATTAGGCATCGTCTCTTCCCCTGCCGGTGCATGAAGCCGCTTACGGCGGCATCTCACTTGTGGGTATTGGCTGACACCCACCGGGTCGATGCCAGCTTGCGCGCGCAGAATGATCGAGTTCCCGTCTGGAGGCAATGCAATTTGGAATCGTTCGAAGAGAATATAATTTTGAAATCTAGCGTTGTGCGCTGCGGCAAGGTTTTGTCATCGCGTTGTCAATTCGCCGCAGACATCGATCTGTCGTTTCCGCATTTCCCAACGGCGAATGGATCGGGCTAGGATACGGCCGGGCCGAAATACACATCATCCCTTTGGGAAGCCGCCATGCCAAAGCTCAATCGCGACGGGGTCAAGATCTATTACGAGGTCCACGGCCGCGGGCCGCCGCTGCTGCTGACCCACGGCTATTCGTCGACCTCCGGCGATGTGGCAGGGCCAGATCGAGGCGCTGTCGAAGCATCATAAACTCGTCTTGTGGGACATGCGCGGCCACGGCCAGTCCGATTATCCCGACGATCCCGCGGCCTACAGCGAAGCGTTGACGGTCGGCGACATGGCCGCGCTGCTCGACGCGGTCGGCGCCGCCAAGGCGATCGTCGGCGGGCTGTCGCTCGGCGGCTACATGTCGCTGGCGTTCTATCGCAGCCATCCCGAACGCGTCCGCGCGCTGCTGATCATCGACACCGGACCCGGCTTCAAGAAGGACGACGCCCGCGACGCCTGGAACAAGCGCGCCCATGACACCGGCGACCGTTTCGAGCGCGAGGGCCTCGAAGTTCTGAAATCAGGCAGCCGCGAGCGCTCCAGCGTGACCCATCGCGACGCCTCCGGCCTGGCCCGCGCCGCGCGCGGCATGCTGACCCAGCGCGATGCCCGCGTGATCGAATCGCTGCCCGACATCAAGGTGCCGTCGCTGGTCGTGGTCGGCGCCGACGACACGCCGTTCCTGGCCGCCTCCGACTACATGGCGGCAAAAATTCCCGGCGCCAGCAAAGTGGTGATCCCGGCCGCCGGCCACGCCGTCAACATCGACCAGCCGCAGGCCTTTGTCGACGCGGTGCTGCCGTTCCTTGACGGCCTTGACGCCGAGACAACTCAGTCGGCACCACGGAGCGCCGCGTCATGAAAACGCTCGCCACAGCAATATGCCTCGTGATCGCGGGCGCCGCGGCGCCAGCCGGTGCGCAACACCTGCCGCCGACCGGTGGCCCCTACCCGCCGTCCTTCACCGCGACCTTGTCGAACAATACGCCGCTGGCCTTCGGCATGGACGCGGAAGCGGCGTCGCGGGCGCTGGGCACGCCGCTGAATTATGTCAGCGGCCGCCCCGGCAATGAAATCTACCTGACGTTCCGCAATAACGGCGGCAGCGGATTATTCTTCATCAAGGACCGGCTCTACCTGCAGTTCCGCAAAGGCCGGCTCGCCGGCTGGAAGGGCGACTGGGGCCACAACTGGATATGGCAGTAGGCGACGGCTTTCGTCATCTCAGAAAAACTTCGTGCAACCCTCAACGCAAATGGATAACCCGTGGGACAAGATATCAAACTGACGGCTTCGGACGGTTTTAAACTGGGCGGCTATCGCGCCGAGCCCGCTGGCGCGCCGAGAGCGGCGATCGTCGTGATCCAGGAGATTTTTGGCGTCAATCACCACATCCGCGCGGTCTGCGATCGTCTCGCGGGCGCCGGCTATGTCGCGATCGCGCCGTCGATCTTCGACCGCATCGAACCGAACTTCCAGTGCGGCTATTCGCCGGATGAAATTGCCAACGCGCGCAAATTCGTCGCCAATCCCGACTGGGCCGCGATGCTGCTCGACACCCAGGCCGCGATCGATGCAGTCAAAAATGTCGGGCCGGTCGGCATCATCGGCTTCTGCCTCGGCGGCAGCATCGCCTATGTGGCGGCGACCAAGCTGTCAGGCCTGTCGGCCGCGGTCGGCTATTACGGCGGCGCCGTCGTGCGCTTTGCCGACGACAAGCCCAAGGTGCCGACCCAACTGCATTTCGGCGAAAAGGATGCGGGCATTCCGCTGACCGATGTCGACACCATCAAGGCCAAGCGGCCCGAGGTCGAGATCTACGTCTATCCCGGCGCGCAGCACGGCTTCCACTGCGACGAGCGCGCCAGCTACGACAAGACCAGCGCCGACATCGCCTGGCCGCGCAGCCTGGAGTTTTTTGCGAAGCATTTGAAGAAGTGAGGCGCGGCAAGCCTAACCGCCGTCATTCCGGGCTCGCGACTTTGTCGCGCCCCGGAATGACGATAGTGAGAAAGCTCTAAAACCAGCGCTCGCCGACCAGCACCGTATCGCCCGGGTTGAGCGGTGTGCCGAGCGGCACCACAAAGCGTCCCGAGCCGGAAGCGTCGGTGTGGGTGAGCGTGACGCTGTCCCGCCGGGCCCGCGGCGAGAAGCCGCCGGCAATCGCAATCGCGCTCTCGACCGTCATGTTGGGCACGTAGGGATATTGGCCGGGAGCGGCAACTTCGCCGAGGATGAAGAATGGCCGGTAGGCTTCGATTTCCACCGCGACCGAGGGGTCGCGGATAAAGCCGCCGCGCAGCTTGGCGGATATTTCCGCTGCTAGCCCTGCCGGGGTGCGGCCGCGCGCGGGCACCGAGCCGATCAGCGGCATGGTGATCGAGCCACCGGCATCGATCGCGTAGGTATTGGTCAGGCCTTCCTGGCCGTAGACCACGACACGCAGTCTGTCGCCGGCATCGAGATGATAGGCCGCGTCGTAGCGCACGGGTTCGACCGGCGCGGCATAGACCGCCTGGGCCGGCGCAGGCGCGTAATAGCCGCGAGGGGCTGCCGCAAAGGCCGAGCGAAGCGCGCTGATCGCGCCACCGCCGCCGGAATCGACGACCGCGACCGGAGCCGGCGCGTAGGTCTGGCCATAAGCCATGGAATCGAGATCGCTCTGCGGCTGCGTTAGCGCGACGGGACCGGTCGTGCGCATGCAGCCCGACAGAGCGAGCGTGGTTATGATGGCAGTGATTGGCAGTCGAAACGCGCGTGCAAACCGCACCGGAGCCATCCCTCGAGCGAGACAGCGCTAGTCTTGCACCCGTTATGGTTAACAAATCGTTTTTTTGGGAGAAGACTCCCCCGCCCAGGCGTTTGCGGCGCGGGGTGAGCGGGCAACTCAGGCCGCGACATCCGTTCCGATCGGGCACGACACGCCGGTGCCGCCCAAGCCGCAATAGCCGGCCGGATTTTTGGCGAGATATTGCTGATGATAATCTTCGGCGAAATAGAATTCGCCTGATGGCGCGATCTCGGTGGTGATGGCGCGAAGACCCTTTGCCGCCAGCGCCTTCTGATAAATCGACATCGACGCCTCGGCGGCCTTTTGCTGGGCGTCGCCGAAGCTGTAGATCGCGGAACGATACTGGGTGCCGACATCATTGCCCTGGCGCATTCCCTGCGTCGGGTTGTGATTTTCCCAGAACGTCTTCAGGAGCTGTTCGTAGGAGATCTTCGTCGGATCGAACACGACAAGCACCACTTCGGTGTGGCCGGTTCGGCCCGAGCAAACCTCTTCATAGGTCGGGTTCGCGGTGTGGCCGCCGGCATAGCCCACGGCTGTCGTGTAGACGCCGTCGCCGAGTTGCCAGAACTTGCGCTCCGCGCCCCAGAAACAGCCAAGCCCGAACACCGCCTGTTCGAGGCCTGCGGGATAAGGCGGCTGCAGCTTGCGGCCGTTGACGAAATGCGTAGTGGCGGTGGGTATCGGCAGGGCGCGGCCCGGCAGCGCTTCGGCGGCACTCGGCAACGCGGTGGTCTTGCGCATGAACAACATGGATGACCTCCAGGCGGAACATCGGCCGAGGGGGAGAGCGCGTCAGCCGGCTGGCTTCTATATACGTTTTTACGCCGATGGCCGCAGCCTTGTTACGGCCGCGTGCTTGCCGTGTCCGCCCGCGGTTTCAGTCCCGCGAATAGCCGATCAACGGCTTGCGCGGCCGGAACAAGATCATCAGCAAAATGCCGACCACGCCGAGCACGGCAAACACCGGCTGGTCCAGCACGATCTTGATGACGCTGTCCCAGAGCCAGGGCGCCTTGCCCTCCACCCAGGTCCGGAACGCCAGTTGGCTGGACTGGTGAATATCATTCCAGAACTGGCCGAACCGGGTGAAACGCAGGGTCTGGTCGGCCACGAAACGGGCGCCGTCATAGACCATGAAGATAAATCCGCCGGCCAATAGCAGCAGGCCGATAAGTCGGAAGAAACCGCGGATCATGCGTCACCTTAATATCTGTCGGGCGCCCCAAGCCGTCAGCCAATAGCGGGCGGCCCGGAGAAATTCAACCTCATCAGCACCTTATGCCCCATTTCCGGCCGGATTCCGGTAACTTCGGGGGTCCCGGAAAGCGTTGACGGTGCAGGGCGCGCCCTCTATAAGACCCCCAATGGCGGCGGGCGCAATCCCGCCGCCGCTGTTCTTTGAGCATTGCTGCTGTGTGAGCCTTTTCGCTCCGGAGCATGGCATCCTCAAGAACGCCCTTGATGAAACACACCAGCGTCGATCACACGATTTGAACGGCCGGCGCGCTCAAGCCCGACCATTGAGCGACCAGCGCCGAAGGATAGTTGAGAACATGGCCAATACCACTTCCGCCAAAAAGGCGACCCGCAAGATTGCCCGCCGCACCATCATCAACAAGTCGCGCCGCACCCAGATGCGCGGCGCGGTTCGCACCGTCGAGGAAGCGATCAAGAGCGGCGATCGCGATGCAGCACTGAAGGCGATGGCGCATGCCGAACCCGAACTGATGCAGGCAGCGCAGCGCAACATCATTCACAAGAACAACGCGAGCCGGAAGGTGTCACGCCTGACGCACCAGATCGCCAAGCTTGCGAAATGAACTGACTGAAAAAGATATTCGTCAAAAAAGCCCGGCTCAGCCGGGCTTTTCTTTTTTGACATTCGATTGTTCCGTTGCTGCACAGCTGACTGCGTGTCATGCTTGCTTGCGCCCGTATTTTTACGAGGTAGCGGTTGTTGCACCGGCAGTGCTGTGCGCGCGAATGCGAGAAACCGGCTCGCTATGCCGGGAAGATGACATAGCGCACGGTTTTCGATCCGCAAATGCGATCGGGAGTTACCCGAAAAAACAATCGCGAAAAACTTCGCTTCGCTAATCACTTACCCGCATAGCAAGTCCAAGCGGTTTAAAAATTGGCTCGCGCGAGATCGAACGTAAAAATTTTATGAATATTTTTTGCGAGCACCGCGAGATTTGTGACGGCGCCCGGCGCGCGCGATTCTGTGCACGGATTCAAAAACTTGCTTTCCGATCTCGCAATTGCAGCGCGGCAACACCGGCGAAGACTCGCCCAACTCCGTCGATTCAACGGATTGTCAGAACTCGCGCATAGTGTATTTCTTAGTCGTTCGCGACGCCCACGGCTCTCCTGACCAGCGCGGTTTGAGACCCAAGGGTGGACGTGCAAATCGGCGGCGGTGTGCGCGTTAGCGACGCTTTCCAAGCGATGCTAAGTTGAAAACTCATAGCAATATGAGGACGGTTGTTCTGTGTCTAAATTTCTCGGCGTAGCGCCGGCTTTGGTACGCTACGGACAAGGGAGATACGGCGCCAGCCGACAGCCTTAGCGATCGGGAACGCGGAGCCCGCGAACGTGTTGAAGACGACAGACTGAGATACGCGGCGGCAGCAGCGCTGGGCATTGTGATGTTCGGTAGCGGCAGACTGGCTTTGAAAAACACTTCGAGTTGACAACTCGCCGCGCGTAATCGCGGCGGGAGGGGGAGGTAGTATGCTTTACGGAATCATCGCGGCATTCGACATGAAGATTTCAAACGGATCCGTATCCGACACATTGGATTGCACCTCTATCCAGCCCTTTGCGCGAACTCCGGAAAGACCGTCGAGTACGCGCTGACCTCGCGGGAACGCTTCTTCTCCAGCCGATGAACTGCCCAACGGCGTTTCGCCGAACGGTTGATCTATGTCCGGAGCAGGAAGCCCGCTTGAGGTCACGCCGTGGCAGGAAACCTGCACGGCGATTTCACAACACCACTACTCTTTCAGAAAAGTTCTCAGGCAATGACAAATGTCGAACAGGATCGCTGGTCGCGCGTGAAAGGCCGGTTGCGCACGAGCGTCGGCGAGGACGTCTATACGAGCTGGTTTGCGCGCATGGACCTGGAAAGCGTGCAGGACGAAAGCGTCCATCTGTCGGTTCCGACCCGGTTCCTCAAGAGCTGGATCCAGGCGCATTACGCCGATCGCGTTCTGACCTGCTGGCAGGCCGAGATGCCCGAAGTGCATCGGGTCGATCTCACCGTGCGCACGGCGATGCGCTGCGCCGCTCCAGTCAAGGAGGCCCCCGCGCCGGCCGATCAACGCCGGCCCGAGCGCGCCGATGGCCGTCCCGCGCCCGAATTGCGCGCGACTGCGACCGCGCCGGTGTCCGCCAGCCATGATGCGCTCGGCGGCTCGCCGCTCGATCCGCGCCTGACCTTCGCAAGTTTCGTGATCGGCCGCTCCAACACGCTGGCTCACGCCGCCGCGCGCCAGGTCGCCGAAGGCCGCCGCGGCGATGCGGTGATGTTCAATCCGCTCTACATACATGCCGGCGTCGGCCTTGGCAAAACCCATCTGTTGCAGGCGGTGACCTGGGCCGGCAATTCGGGCGCCGAGCGCAAGGTGCTTTATCTCACCGCCGAGAAGTTCATGTACGGCTTCGTCGCTGCGCTCAAAACGCAGACGGCGCTGGCCTTCAAGGAGGCGCTGCGCGGCATCGACGTGCTGGTGATCGACGATCTGCAGTTCCTGCAGGGCAAATCGACCCAGGCCGAATTCTGCCACACGCTGAACGCGCTGATCGACGCCGGCCGCCAGGTGGTGATCGCCGCCGACCGTCCGCCGTCGGATCTGGAAAGCCTCGACGACCGCGTACGCTCGCGGCTGGCCGGCGGCCTCGTCGTGGAGATGGGCTCGCTCGGCGAAGAGCTGCGGCTCGGAATCCTGAAATCGCGCGTCGCCGCGGCCCGCGCCCATCATGCGAGCTTCGACGTGCCGGAACCGGTGCTGGATTATCTGGCGCGGACCATCACCCATAACGGCCGCGACCTCGAAGGCGCCATCAACCGCCTGCTGGCGCACTCCAAGCTCAATGCCCAGCCGGTGACGCTGGAAATGGCCGAGCGCGAGGTGCGCGACCTGATCCGTCCGCAGGAACCGAAGCGGATCAAGATCGAGGACATTCAACGCGTGGTCGCCCGGCAATACAATGTGAGCCGCTCCGACCTGTTGTCGTCGCGCCGCACCGCCAATGTGGTCCGCCCGCGCCAGGTCGCGATGTATCTGGCCAAGACGCTGACGCTGCGCTCGCTGCCCGAGATCGGCCGCCGGTTCGGCGGGCGCGATCACACCACGGTGCTGCATGCCGTGCGCAAGATCGAGGCACTGGTGGCCAGGGATAACGCGCTGTCCGAAGAGGTCGAATCGCTGAAGCGCCAATTGCAGGAATGAATTCTTCATTTCCCGCCCCTCGCCGGGGCGGGAAATGGTTTTCTTGCTCGCAAAACGTGGGGAACGGCGTCGCAATCCCTTGCGCTTGCGGCCCATCCGCGCCACCTTGCGGTCCCCCCGGGGGTTTGATCAAATCCAGCTTTGATCCGGCTTTTCGGGTTTCAATTGCCGCGGCGCGCCTTCAGGGCCGCCCGGCTTTTCCATCTTAGGGATCAGGCGGGTATTGCAATGAAGGTCACCGTCGAACGCGCGCAACTCCTGAAATCGCTGGGCCACGTCCACCGCGTGGTCGAGCGCCGCAACACCATCCCGATCCTCGGCAATGTGCTGATCCGCGCCGAAAACGCCCAACTGTCGCTGAAGGCGACCGACCTCGATCTCGAGGTGACGGAAACGCTGGCGGCGGAAGCCGGAACCGGCGGCTCGACCACCGTGCCCGCGCACATGTTCTACGACATCGTGCGCAAATTGCCCGACGGCGCGCAGATCGTGCTGGAGGGCGACGGCGACCGCTCGGTGCTGGCGATCCGCGCCGGCCGTTCGCGCTTCACGCTGCAGACCCTGCCGGAGAACGATTTTCCCGATCTCGCCGCCGGCGACATGACGCATTCGTTCACGCTGGCCGCCGCCGACGTCAAGCGTCTGATCGATCGCACGCAGTTTGCGATCTCGACCGAAGAGACCCGCTATTATCTCAACGGCATCTATCTGCACGCGGCCGGCACCGCCAAGGCGGCGACGCTGCGCGCGGTTGCCACCGACGGGCATCGTCTGGCGCAGATCGATCTTCCGCTGCCCAAGGGCGCCACCGGCATGCCCGGCGTGATCGTGCCGCGCAAGACCGTCGGCGAGGTGCAGCGGCTGATCGAGGACAATGAAGCCGAGGTCACGATCGAACTGTCGCAGGGCAAGATCCGCTTCACCATCGGCAATGTGGTGCTGACCTCGAAACTGATCGACGGCACGTTTCCCGATTACGGCCGCGTCATTCCGCAGAACAACGACAAGGAACTGATCGTCGACAAGAAGGATTTCGAGGCCGCGGTCGACCGCGTCTCGACGATTTCGAGCGAGCGCGGCCGCGCGGTGAAGCTGGCGCTGTCCGCCGGCAAGCTGGTGCTGTCGGTGACCAATCCGGATTCCGGCAGCGCCACCGAGGAACTCGAAGTCGAATACGCCTCCGACGCCGCTCGATATCGGCTTCAACTCGCGCTATCTGCTCGACATCGCCGCCCAGATCGAAGGCGAGGTCGCGGTGCTGAGGCTGGCCGATCCCGGTTCGCCGACGCTGGTGCAGGACAAGGACAACAAGGGCGCGCTCTACGTGCTGATGCCGATGCGGGTGTGACGAACGACAAGCAACGCCCTCACTTCCCCTCTCCCCTTGTGGGAGAGGGTGGCGCCTCACGAAGTGAGGCGACGGGTGAGGGGTTCGTGCCGCAAACGCCACACCATCGACCAACCGCCAAACGTATCCGCAATTTCGCAAAGAAAATGCGCCGGGAACCCACTGACGCTGAAGCAGCGATGTGGCGCTTGCTCCGCGATCGGCGGCTAACGCTTTTCAAGTTTCGCCGGCAGGTCCCATTTCAAAGCTTTATCCTCGATTTCGTTTGCTTCGAACAACGCCTCGTCGTTGAAATCGATGGCAGTCAGCATGCGTCCTCCGAGCGCGACGCAACGAGAGAAGCCAGACTGCTTGCCGAGGGATTTCAGATCTTGCGTTACTGGAACAATGACGTACTGCAGCAACCCTCCGCTGTTCTGGAGGATATTCTCGCAAAGCACGCCGAGCCGTAAGAACCCCTCACCCGCCGCCTCACTGCGTGAGGCGCCACCCTCTCCCACAAGGGGAGAGGGGAAGGAAAGACTGACGCTCCTGCAATGACCCCCTCCCGCATCCATCGCCTGACGCTGACGCATTTCCGCAATTATCGCGCGGCGAGCTTGCAGACGCGCGGCGATGTGGTGGTGCTGGTCGGGCCGAACGGCGCCGGCAAGACCAATTGCCTCGAGGCGATCTCGTTTCTGTCGCCAGGCCGCGGCCTGCGCCGCGCGACGCTGGAAGACGTCGCCGACAATCAGGGCGACGGCTCCTGGGCGGTCTCCGCCGAAGTCGAAGGCGCGCTGGGGCTGGCCACGCTCGGCACCGGCATCGATGCGCCCGGCAGCGAGGCCGCCTCGACCAGCCGGCGCTGCCGGATCGACCGCGAGCCGGTGAGTTCGGCAACCGCTTTCGGCGATCATTTGCGCATGGTGTGGCTGACGCCGGCGATGGACGGACTGTTCCTGGGCGCCGCCTCGGAGCGCCGGCGGTTCTTCGACCGGCTGGTGCTGGCGATCGACAGCGAGCATTCCAGCCGGGTGTCGGCGCTCGACCGCTCGTTGCGCTCGCGCAACCGGCTGCTCGAGGTGCGCAATTACGACGACCATTGGTGTGACGCGATCGAGCGCGAGACCGCCGAGCTTGCGGTCGCGGTCGCGGCGATGCGCGGCCAGACCGTCACCAAACTCGCAGCCATGCTGCGCGCGCGCGGCGAGACGTCGGCCTTTCCCTCCGCGCAGATCATGCTCGACGGCTGGATGGAAAATGCGCTGGTCAGCGAGCCCGCCACCGCGGTGGAGGATCGCTACCGCGAGATCCTGCGCGCCAGCCGCGCGCGCGACGCCGCCGCCGGCCGCACGCTCGACGGTCCGCATCTCACCGACCTGCAGGTGATCTACGCGCCGAAGAACATGCCGGCCCGCGACGCCTCGACCGGCGAACAGAAGGCGCTGCTGATCGGGCTCGTGCTGGCGCATGCCACGCTGGTCGCCGAGATGACCGGCATCACGCCGCTATTGCTGCTCGACGAGGTGGTGGCGCATCTCGATCCCAACAGGCGCAAGGCGCTGTTCGACGAACTGGCAAAGCTCGGCGCGCAGGTCTGGATGACCGGCGCCGACCCCGCGGCGTTCACCGATATCGGCGCGTCCGGCGAGATTTTCGACGTCGAATCAGGCCAGATCGCCCGCCGCGCCTGAGGGCTTAGCTGCCGCTGCAGATGTACTGATGCGGATTGTCGTCACGGCTTGCTCGCAGGCGCCTGCGCGCCGAGCAGGCGGTCGATAATGGCGTTGACCAGAAACTCCGAGCCCTTTTCGGTGAGATGGACCTGATCGCTGGTCGAGATATCCGCGGCGCTATCGCCGATGCGGGTCAGGCACCCGTCCGCGTTGCACAGCGCGTCCGACGCGGAAATGAATTCGGCGCCGAGCCGGAACCAGTTTCGCGCGCATCACCGCATCGTAGCCGCTGGATTGCGCGGCGGCGTTCGATCGCGCCGGGATCAGCCGGCGATACAGCATGAAATAGCGCAGCACCTCGGACGGCAGCCCGCGTCGCCACGCCGGCACGCCGCCGAGCACCACGACGCGGGCGCCGGTCTGCTGCTTCAGCGCCACCACGGTCTCGGCCACATGGTCGAGGTGCTTCTCCCAGGTCCCGTGCAGCAGCACGATATCGGGCTTGATGTCGCGGACCAGCGCCAGCACCTTGTTATTGATGGCGCGGCAATTGGGCGTCGACGGCGACGTCGGCGTTCAACGCCGGAACGCAGGAGCTGGAGGTGAGCTGGCGCGATGCCGAAATTTCTGCGTCTGCTGGGCCTTGCAGCAGCCCCGGCATCAGCGCGCCTGCGGTCGAGTCTCCCCAGACCAGAACCAGCGGCCGCCGGGTCCGATCGACGCAGTCGTCGGCGAACGACATTTCATGACTGAGATCGAGCAGGCAGCTGTGAATCCGCCATTTCGAATTCTGGGTCGGCACATCGGCCATGGCGCGGATTTCCGCCGGCAGCCGGAGATCGAAACCGCGCCCCTAGACGACCGTGGCACCGGCGACGGCGACCAGCACCATGCCCGCGCACAGGGCGAATATCTTGCGCCGGCTCGGCGCGGCCAAATCGAAACGGCCGTTCGACATACCAATAGGTCAGCCCAGGCCAGGAGCCCGCTCACGAGCAATATCAACTCGCGCTCGAGCAGCGTCAGCGGGTCGAACTTGATGATGGTGAAAAGCACCAATAGCGGCCAGTGCCAGAGATAGAGCGGGTAACTGACCAGCCCGATTCCCGACCAGTGGCCGGCTGGTCATTACGACGCGGCACAGCCCAGGCCGCCAGGCGCAGATAGCAGCAGCGCAGCGCCGGCGACCGGCAGGATCGCCCACCAGCCCGGGAAGGCGCGGTGGGGATCGAGCACGCGCGGCCGCGACCGCAATCAATGCAACGCCGATGGAGGCGCGCAGATTGCTGGCCGCGCCGGTCTGGCGGATCCCGTTCCAGCCGCAGCGCCAGCGCGGCGCCGGCGAGCAATTCAAAGGCCCGGGTGAACGGCAAATAGAAGGTCGCGATCGGGTCGGAGCCGATCAGCGCCACATTGAGCACAAACGATCCGATACCGAGAATCGACGCCATGGCCACGATGCTCAGACGCAGGCGGACGGCCAGCATCAGGAGCAACGGCCAGAACAGATAGAATTGCTCCTCGATGCCCAGCGACCACAGGTGCAGCAGCGGTTTCTTGGCGGATTCGATGTCGAAATAGCCGGACTGCAGCAGCAGCGCGATATTGGCGAAAAAAGCCGCGCTGGCGAAGACGTCGGCGCTCGAGCTGCGCATAGGCCGCCGGCAGCATCCACAGCCAGCCGAGCACCAGGGTGGCGCAAAGCACGACGATCAGGGCCGGAAAAATGCGTCTGATCCGCCTGACGTAGAAGCCGACCAGGCTGAAACGCTTGACTGATCGAGGTCGCGCGCGATGATGCCGGTGATCAGAAAGCCCGAGATCACGAAGAAGATGTCGACGCCGATGAAGCCGCCGGGCATCGCTTCCGGGAACGCGTGAAAGTTCACCACCAGCAACACGGCGATGGCGCGCAGGCCGTCAACGTCCGGCCGATATTGCGATGAGGGGGAAGACAATTGCGGCTGATCCGGAAAACACGACGTCAGGCAGGTCGGCTGCCAACCTGCTGCGCCGCCATCTCTAGCAGGTTCAAGCCGGCCTGCCATTCTCTGCCCAAGCGGCCCAAAAAGCCGGACCTCAGAGGCATGAGAATCAGCCTTCGAATCGGGCTTTTGCGAAGCGCCCCGAATCGGCCTCCGGGAGCCTTGAAAAACCGCCAAAAAATCCCATTTATTCAATAGCTTGTGGATAGAGACTTTGCGCTAGGCGCAATGCGTCTTTCATGGCACAAATAGATCAATCAGCGCCTGATTTTGCGCCGCTGATTCGGGACATCCTCGAAGGCCTCACATGACAGAACCTGCCCGGCAGACCGATCGCCGACACTGAGCATTCCATTCCCATCGAATATGGCGCGGAATCGATCCGGGTTTTGAAAGGCCTCGATGCCGTGCGCAAGCGGCCGGGCATGTATATCGGCGACACCGATGACGGTTCCGGCCTGCATCACATGGTCTACGAAGTCGTCGACAACGCCATCGACGAAGCGCTCGCCGGCCATGCCACCGCGGTCGAGGTCGTGCTCAACGCCGACGGTTCGGTCACCGTGCGCGACGACGGCCGCGGCATTCCGGTCGACATTCACAAGGGCGAAGGCATTTCCGCGGCCGAGGTCATCATGACCCAGCTGCATGCCGGCGGAAAATTCGACCAGAATTCCTACAAGGTTTCCGGCGGCCTGCACGGCGTCGGCGTCTCCGTCGTCAACGCGCTGTCGAGCAAGCTGCAATTGCGGGTCTGGCGCGACGGCAAGGAGCATTTCATCGAATTCGCCCATGGCGACGCGGTGGCGCCGCTCAAGGTGGTCGGCGACGCCAATGGCAAGCGCGGCACCGAGGTGACGTTCCTCGCCTCCACCGAAACCTTCACCAATGTCGAATATGATTTCGCGACGCTGGAGCATCGCCTGCGCGAGCTCGCGTTCCTGAATTCCGGCGTCAATATCGTGCTCTCCGACATGCGCCACGCGGTCGAGAAGCGCGAGGAGATGCGCTACGACGGCGGCGTCGAGGAATTCGTCAAATATCTCGACCGCAACAAGAAGCCGATGGTGCCCGCCCCGATCATGATCAACTGCCGAGATGAACGGCATCGGCGTCGAGGCCGCGCTGTGGTGGAACGACAGCTACCATGAGAACGTGCTGTGCTTCACCAACAACATTCCGCAGCGCGACGGCGGCACCCATCTGGCCGGCTTCCGCGGCGCGCTGACGCGCCAGGTCAACGGCTATGCCGACGCCATCGCCAAGCGGGAAAAGATCGCGCTGACCGGCGACGACTGCCGCGAGGGCCTGACCGCGGTGCTGTCGGTGAAGGTGCCGGATCCGAAATTCTCGTCGCAGACCAAGGACAAGCTGGTGTCCTCGGAAGTGCGCCCGGTGGTCGAGAACGTGCTCAACGAGGCGCTGGCGGCGTGGTTCGAGGAACATCCCGACCGAGGCCAAGGTCATCGTCGGCAAGGTGGTGGAGGCCGCGGCCGCCCGCGAGGCGGCGCGCAAGGCGCGCGAACTGACGCGGCGCAAGGGCGCGCTCGACGTCGCCTCGCTGCCCGGCAAGCTCGCCGACTGCCAGGAAAAGGATCCCGCCAAGTCCGAACTGTTCATCGTCGAGGGCGACTCGCGCCGGCGGCAGCGCCAAGCAGGGCCGCAACCGCGAATTCCAGGCGGTGCTGCCGCTGCGCGGCAAGATCCTCAATGTCGAGCGCGCGCGCTTCGACAAGATGCTGGGCTCCGAGCAGATCGGCACGCTGATCACGGCGCTCGGCACCGGCATCGGCCGCGACGATTTCGATCTGTCACAAGCTGCGCTATCACAAGATCATCCTGATGACCGACGCCGACGTCGACGGCGCGCATATCCGCACGCTGCTGCTGACGTTCTTCTTCCGGCAGATGCCGTCGCTGATCGACGGCGGCTTCCTCTATATCGCGCAGCCGCCGCTCTACAAGGTGACGCCGCGGCAAGTCCGAGCAATACCTGAAGGACGAGCGCGCGCTGGAAGATTATCTGATCGAAACCGGGCTCGACGACTGCGTGTTCAAGCTGGCGTCGGGCGAGGACCGCAGCGGCCGCGATCTGCTGGCGCTGGTGGAGGATGCCCGCATCATCCGCGGCACGCTGCACAATCTGCACAGCCGCTATAACCGCAAGGTGATCGAGCAGGCCGCGATCGCCGGCGTGCTGAGCCCGAGGATCACCGGCGACATCGCCACCGCCAACGCCGCCGCCGACTATATCGCGCGACGGCTCGACGCGCTGGCCGACGAGGTCGAGCGCGGCTGGACCGGACGCTTCACCGAAGGCGAGGGTTTCCTGTTCGAGCGCACCGTGCGCGGCGTCAAGGATGTCGCCATCATCGACGACGCGCTGCTCGGCTCCGCCGACGCGCGCAAGCTCGACGATTACGCCGCCAAGCTGCAGGAGGCCTATCCGAAGCCGGGCCTGTTGCGCCGCAAGGATACCGAAACCGCGATCCACGGCCCGGTCAGCCTGTTCGAGGCGGTGACCGACGCCGGCCGCAAGGGCGTCGACGCTGCAGCGCTACAAAGGCCTCGGCGAGATGAACCCGAGCCAGCTCTGGGAGACCACGCTCGACACCAACGAGCGCTCGCTGCTGCAGGTCAAGGTCAAGGAGGTCGACGAGGCCGACGACATCTTCACCAAGCTGATGGGCGACGTGGTCGAGCCGCGCCGCGAATTCATCCAGGACAATTCGCTCAGCGCCAACGTCGACGTGTGAAGCAGTCGAGTGCACGGCGCCAGCTGCCGCCCATCCAATACATCGTCGAAGGCGGTCACCGGCTGACGGGCACCATCGAGCCGTCCGGCAACAAGAATGCCGCGTTGCCGATCATCGCCGCGGCACTGCTGACCGAGCATCCGGTCACGCTCGAAAACGTTCCGCGCATTCGCGATACCGAAACGCTGGTGGAACTGATCCGCTCGGTCGGCGCCATCGGCCGAATGGCTGGAGCGCAACACGCTTGGCGATCCACGCCAAGAGCATTCGCGCCGCCGATCTCGATCCGGAGCTGTGCGCGCGGATCCGCGCCTCGATCCTGCTGGCCGGACCGCTGCTGGCCCGCTGCGGCGAGGTGATGCTGCCGCCGCCCGGCGGCGACGTCATCGGCCGGCGGCGTCTCGACACGCATTTTCTGGCTTTCGAGCAGCTCGGCGCCACGGTGATCGCGACCGACCGGCTGGAATTCCGCGCCTCGCGCCTCAAGGGCGCCGACGTTTTCCTCGACGAACCCAGCGTGACCGCCACCGAAAACGCGCTGATGGCCGCCGTGGCGGCGCACGGCACCACCCATCTGCGCAACGTCGCGTCCGAGCCGCATGTGCAGGACCTCGCGCATTTCCTGGTCGCGCTCGGCGCCCGAATCGAGGGCATCGGCACCAACACCATGGTCGTGCACGGGCCGGCGACGCTCGGCGGCACGCACCTACTCGATCGAGCCCGACCATATCGAGGTCGGCTCGCTGATCGGGCTTGCCGCGGTGACGCGCTCGCCGCTGCGCATCGCGCGCGCCGGCGTCGAGCATCTGCGCTCGATCCGGATGGGCTTTGAGCGGCTCGGCATCGTCTGCGAGGTCGACGGCGACGATCTCGTCGTGCCGTCCGACCAGACCCTGAAGATCCAGCGACGATTTCGGCGGCCATGTGCCGAAGCTCGAGGACCAGCCCTGGCCGGCTTTCCCGGCCGACCTGATGTCGATCGCCATCGTCACCGCGACCCAGTGCGACGGCGTGATCCTGATGTTCGAGAAGATGTTCGAATCGCGGATGTTCTTCGTCGACAAGCTGATCTCGATGGGCGCCCGCATCGTGCTGTGCGATCCGCACCGCGCGATCGTGGCCGGGCCGAGCCGGCTGCGCGGCGCGCCGATGACCTCTCCCGACATCCGCGCCGGCATGGCGATGCTGCTGGCCGCGGTGTGCGCCGAAGGCACGTCAGCACCATCAACAATGCCGACCAGATCGAGCGCGGCTATGAGCGCATCGACGAGCGGCTCAACGCGCTCGGCGCCAGGATCACCCGGGTGCCGGCGCGGGCGCGATCGGTCACAGCGCTGACGGCCATGATTTCGGCGCGCGGCGGTGCTAGTGTCGTTCCGATGACATCCCTCGATAAAATCGAAACGGCTCCGATCCAGCCCCGCGCGGCTGCGCCGGCATCCGGCCATCATCTCGCCGTCGAGCTTGGCCGAGACGCTCAGGCTGGCGGTGCCGATCGCGCTGACGCAGCTTGGGCAGATCGCGATGATGACGACCGATCTCGCGTTGATCGGACGCCTCGGCGGCGAGGCGCGTCGCCGCGGCGGCGCTGGCCCATACCGTGTTCTTCGTCAGCTTCACCTTCGGAATGGGACTGGTGTCCGCGGTGGCGCCGCTGGCCGCGCAGGCGTTCGGCGCGCGCGATCCGCGCATGGTGCGGCGTTCGCTGCGCGTCGGGCTTGTGGGCCGCGCTGCTGATTTCGCTGCCGATGATGGTGCTTCCGCTGTCGCGGCGAGCAGATCCTGCTGGCGCTCGGCCAGGCGCCCGCCAGCCGCCGCATCTCGCGCAGCAATATCTGTTCGGCCTGGCGTGGGGCGTCATGCCGGCGCTGTGGTTCCTGGCGATCCGCGGCTTCATGAGCGCGGTCAACCGGCCGGAGCCGGGACTGTGGATCACGCTGGCGGCGATCCCGGCCAATGCGCTGCTGGTCTATCTGCTGATCTATGGCGAATGGGGCTTGCCGCGGCTTGGGACTGTTCGGCGCCGGCCTTGCCACCACGATCGTCAATTTCGGGATGTTGCTCGCGGCGCTGTGGTTCGCCGCATCGCCGCCGCCCGTTCCGGAAATATCACGTGCTCGGACGCATCTGGCGCATCGACTGGCACGCTGATGCGGCAACTCGATCGTCGATCGGCGCGCCGATCTCGATCTCGTTCCTGCTGGAATATGGCCTGTTCGGCGCCGCGGCGCTGCTGATGGGCCTGATCAGCACGACCGCGCTGGCCGCGCATCAGATCGCGCTGCAGATCGCGGCCATCTTGTTCATGGTGCCGTTCGGCATCGGGATGGCGGCCACGGTGCGGGTCGGCCACGCCGTCGGGCGCGGCGATGCAGCCGGCGGTCAAACGCGCCGGCTTTGTCGCGACCGTGACTCGGCATCGTCTTCATGTCAGCGATGACGCTTGTCGTGATCCTCGGACGGTTTGCGATTGCGCGAGATTTTCTTGGGCGAAGGCGCATGGACGTCGCCGTCATCGAACTCACCGCGACGTTGCTGCTGGTCGGCTCGACATTCTTTATCGCCGACGGCATCCAGACCATCGTCGCCGGAGCGCTTCGCGGCATGAACGACACGCGGATACCGCTGTTGTTCGCCGCGATCAGCTACTGGCTGATCGGATTTACCTGCGCCTGCCGCGCTCGGCTTCCGGACGCCATTCGGCGCGGTCGGGGTCTGGATCGGGCTGTCGTGCGGGACCGCGGTCTATGCCGTTCTTCTGATCTTGCGTTTCCGGCGGCTGGCGAGCAGGCTCGTATCCCGATGAAAGTATCCGAAATCAAACCCGAGACTGACACTGGCGCGCTGCTGCCCGGCGCGCAATTCGTCGATGCCTTCCGGCTGCAAACCAACGGTCACGCGCTGGACGCCCGCCACGCCGCGGTGCGCATGATTGCGCGTCAGCCGCGATGGGCTGAAGCCTTAGTGGCGCTACGCAATATTCTGGTCGCGCCGTTCGGTCTCAAAACGTCCGGCGCCAGCCCGACCGAACCCCGCGAAATGATCGGGATATTTCCGGTTCTGAGCACGACGCCGGAGCGGCTGGTCGCCGGCTTCAACGACAAGCACCTGGATTTTCGTATCGTCGTGGATGTCGCAGCCTCCGGCGCCACCACCCAGAACGTCACCTTGACCACGCTGGTGCTGACGCATAACTGGCTCGGCCGGACCTATCTGGCTATCATCTTGCCGTTTCACCGCCTGATCGCGCCTACCCTGCTGCGACAGGTTGCCGCCTGAGCTGAACATACTGCTTCCCGACATGGACGCATTGCCGCACCCATGCTTTGCTCCGGCGCAAAACCGGCTGCGGGGAGGGGTATCGCATGACTTTATCGGTCGATCTGTTCTTCTCGTTTCGCAGCCCCTACAGCTATCTCGCGCTGCCAAGGACAACGAAGCTCGCCGCCGAGTATGACGTGACGGTCCATTTGCGCCCGGTCTATCCGCTCGCGGTTCGAGTGCCCGGCTTCTTCAAGCGCGCCAATCCGCAGTTTTTGCGTTATGTCATGCTCGACTCCAGGCGCGTCGCCGAACAGGCGAACATTCCCTTTCGCTCTCCCCGCCCCGATCCGATCGTTCAGGACATCGCCACGCTGGATGTCGCCGAGCGGCAACCCTACATCCACCGGCTGACGCGCCTTGGCGCCGCAGCGCAGCTGGACGGACGCGCGCTCGCCTTTGCCGACGCCATCAGCCGGGTGCTGTGGGACGGTTCCGTCAATGGCTGGAACGAGGGCGAGCATCTCGCCAAGGCGGCCGCGGCGGCCGGCTTCGATCTGGCCGCGATGGACGCGGCGGTTGCCGCCGATCCCGACCGCTATGAACGGATCATCGCCAACAACGAGCAGGACCACGCCTCATCAGGCCATTGGGGCGTGCCGACCTTCGTATTCGAAAACGAGCCATTTTTCGGCCAGGACCGCATCGATCTCCTGATCTGGCGGATGAAACGCAGGGGCCTGACCCGCCGCGCGGCTTGAACCGGAATTTCTGCGGCGCGACACCGCGGTTCTCAGCTTGCTCGGCGCGTATCCTGATCAACTCTTGGTATCGGCCGGCTTCGTGGCCAGGGCCCCGCACCAGTCGGCATGGCATCGGCAGAGATCGTTCAAATTTTGCCGCATCTGCTCCAGCGAAAATCCCAGCGCGAAGAATCGCTCCGCCGCATCCACCGGCAAGCCGCGGATCAAGCCGTCGCTGCGCACCGCGGCGACTTCGGCCGCATAGGCATGCAGGGCCGCGTCGACCGGCTGGATTTCCGCTGAGCCGGCGCCGCTTCGCAACGACACGGCAACCGACTGCATATAGTTGACGATCGCATCGCTGACATCGGACAACGGCCGGGCCAGCCGGGCCTGCACATTTGCCGGCAGCGGCGCCCCGCTGGCGCGCCCGATCATCACGACGTCATGGCGCAGCCGCAGGATGGTGCGCAGCAACGGCCCGGTGTCCGGACCCGACGACAAATGCGCCGCGCGCTCGCGTTCGGCCTCCGTGCCGGTCGCGTTCAGGCTGGTCAGGGCCGCGCCGATGCCATCCTGGATGCGGTGCAGGGCGTCGTTGTCGAGACCGCGCGTCAGTCCGGCCAGCAATTCGGCGAATGCGGCGGCCAAAAGCTCGAGCAGGCGCGCCGCATTGACGCGGATCTGGTTGACGGCGCGCGACGGCAGCACCAGGAAAGAAACGATCAATCCCGTGACCGCGCCGACGCTGACCTCCATGACGCGATCGATCGCTGAATCCAGCGGATTGCCATGGTGCATGGTCGGCAGCAGCAGCACGATCACGGCCGTAACGGTAGCGGAGTTCAGGCTTGGGTTGAGGGAGGCGATGAAAGCCAGCGGCGTCACCGCCAGCACCAATAGCGCCAGCAGACTGCCCTCGCCGGAATGCGGGATCAGCACCGCGATGGCCCCGCCATAGATCGCGCCGCCGATCGTGCCGAGCATGTAGTCGCGGGTCGCCTTCAGCGACCGGCCGACGCTCATCTGGGTGACGATGAGAGACGTCAGCACCGCCCATAGCGGCAGCATCAGATGCAGCGCGAGCGCGACCACATAGGCGGCAACGGCCGCCACCGCGATCCTGACCGCGAGCGCCAACTGCGTCTTCCGGGCCCAGATCCGGTCGAACATGCGTTTTGACAAGGCCATCATGCGTCGCGTTCCGGAATTGGCACACAGTACCCGTAATAGGCGGCCTGGAGCATAGCTGATGCCCGCAGCCAGGAGGCGGCTTGAAACGAGAAATCAGCCCGCCTACCCTGCGCGGCAAAACGAGGAAACACGATGGCCAACGAAACCGCAACGCTCGCCGCCTATGTCGCCGACCTGAAATTCGAGGACATCCCGCCGCAGGTACTGGAGCGCGCAAAGGTGCTGACGCTCGATCTTCTCGGCAGCGCGATCCGGGCCCGGCGCGACGCTGAATCGACGCCCTCGCTGCTCAAAATGCTGGAATCGCTGGCGCTGGACGGCAAGGGCCACTCCACCGTGTTCGGGGATGCCAAGACCTGGACGCCGGCGGTGGCGGCACTGCTCAATGGCGCACTCGGCCACTCGCTTGATTTCGACGATACGCACGCGGATTCCTCGCTGCATCCGAGCGCGCCCGTGGTGCCGGCAGCATTCGCGGTCGGCGAGATGGTCGGTGCCTCCGGCCGCGACGTGCTCACCGCGATCGTGGCCGGCTATGAAGTCTGCTGCCGGCTCGGCAACGCGCTCGACCCGACCTCGCATTACGCGCGCGGCTTTCACCCGACCGCGACCGCCGGGACCTATGGCGCGGCGGCGGCGGCGGGAAAATTATTCGGCCTGTCGAAGGACCAGATCATCGCGGCCTTCGGCGTCTCCGGCAGCCAGGCTGCGGGCTCGCTGCAATTTTTGGTCAATGGGGCCTGGAACAAGCGCTACCAGGTCGGGGCCGCCGCGATGAACGGCGTGATCGCAGCCACACTGGCGCGCAACGATTTCGTCGGCTCGACCGAATCGGTCGAAGGCAAGCACGGGCTATTGGTCGGCTACAGCGACGATCCGCATCCGGACAAGGCGATCGCCGGGCTCGGCAAGGTCTACGAGACCCTCAAGATCGGCGTAAAGCCCTATCCAAGCTGCCGCTACACCCATGCAGCCCTCGACGCGCTGATCGCGATGCGCCGGGAGCACAACCTGACGCCGGACCAGATCAAGCGCGTCGAGATCGGCCTGCATCGTAACGGCATCACGCTGACCGGCGATGCCGCCACCAAACGGCATCCGACCTCGATCGTCGGCGGCCAATTCTCGATGTTCTTCACCGGCGCGCTGGCGCTCGACCAGGGCCGCTTCGGCTGGGACGATTACGGCCGGCTCGGCGATGCAGCCGTCAATGCGCTGGCCGACAAGTTCGACGTGGTGCAGGACGACCGCCTCGAGATCGGCCGCACCCATCCCTTTGGCGCGCGCGTCTCGATCACCACCGACGACGCCGTGCACGAACGGCTCTATGCCGATCCCTCCGGCGAGCCGAATTCATTCCCGGACGCGCAGGCGATGCAGCAGAAGTTTTTGACGCTGGCCCGCCCCGTGCTCAATGGCCGCGCCGATCAGTTGGCCGATGCGATCCTCTCGCTCGAAAGATTCGATCGCGTCGAAAAAGCCACGCAGCTGGGCCGGCAATAAGGCAGGGCTTAGCGGCCCTGCATCACGCAGGGCCGTCAATGATGATCAGATCGGCGACGGAGTATTTGTTGCGGATCGCGACGGCCCTTTGATACTCCGGGCTCTGATAGCAGGCCATCGCGGTGGCACGATCGTTGAACTTGATGACGAAATTGCGCTCGCGCTCGGTTCCTTCCATCACCTCATATGCGCCGCCCCGCACGATGAAATTGGCGCCGAATTTCTCGAACACCGGAATCGCCGCCGTCAGATATTCGGGATAGTGCTCGGGATCGTGGACCGAGACGTGCACGATCCAATAGGCTTTCGGCATCATTTCCTCCGGCTGACGTTCGCAAAATTTGCGGGATGCGCCGCGCAGCGATCGATGGCGGCGGCGCATCCAACCGTCGGCGGCCGGATAGTTCAATTCACATTGTCGCGCGCTCGGTGGCGGCAAGTATCATTCGTTTGGAGGACGCGACGCCAGGACGGGCGCCGCATCGCCGCCGGCCAGCCTGGCCTTGCCGCCGGTCGCCGCGACGACGTCGCGGACGAGATCGAACACGCCATCGACCTCCGGCGGCCAGTTGGGCGACCGGCCGAGCCGCACGATCACCAGCCGTTCCGAGGGCACGATGACGACATATTGCCCGATGGTTCCCTTGGCGAAGAAAGCATCGCGCGGCATGCCATGCTCGATCCGGTAATTGGCGCCAAAGCTGTCACCGAGGTTGGTCCAGAATCCAGCGCCATAGCCGACCCATGCGTTCGGCGTCGCGGAGGCCGAATATTTTACCCATCCCTCGGGGAGGATTCGCTTTCCCCCGGCGACGCCGTCGTTGAGATAGAGCATGCCGAACCGCGCCCAGTCGCGCGCGGTCGCCAGCATCTGGCTCGATGCTTCGGCATTGCCCGAGGCGTCGAACTCGATCGTCACGTTGCGCATGCCGAGCGGATCGAATAATTCCTGTCGCGCAAAGCGCATCATTTTGGCTGCGCTGCCCCCGGCGGCCTGGCGGATCAGGTGCCCGAGGATGACGGTGTTGCCGTCATTATAGTTCCATGCCGCGCCCGGCGTGGTTTCCAGCGGCATGCTCTCCGCATAGGCCGCCATGTCAGGCTCCATGAACTTCATGCGGTTGACCGGCTCGAGCGCAGACGCCAGCGAGGCCTGCAGTGAGCTGCCGAGTGCAAGCCCCGCGGTGTGGCGCAGCAGATGATCGAGCGTGATGGCACGCCTTGCATCGTCGCCGCCTTGCCACGCTGCGATCGGCACGGGCTCATGAAGCTTCAGCGCACCTTTGCGCACGAGGATGCCGGCCAATGCCGAAATAACCGACTTGGTAGCAGAGAATCCGAGCAGCGGCGTGTCGATGCCAATCCCCTCGGCATAGCGCTCAGCAATAACGTGCCCGTCCTTCAGGACCACGACCGCCCGCGTATTGCGCAGCGTCGATTTGTCCGGCTCGGCAAAGGCGCGGTCGAGTGCCACCGCCAGTTGCGGTATTTGCGGCTCGACAACGGAAGGGCCGGCAATTTCCGGCAACAGCGCCGCCCTCGCATCGGGCGCCGGCAGTGAGATGTCGGCCACTGCGCCACCGTGATCGAGATAGCAGCCGAGGCCCTCGCCGCGGTAGATCGCGTGGCTCCTGCCCAGCCCGAACAGCGTCACCGTAACGTCCTTGCGCGCACGATCGACGCGGTAGTCGAGCGCCCAGGAGATCAGCCCGGTGCCGGGCATCGCCGACATGGTCTCGGCGAACACACGCGCCGGGTCGAGGCCGGAGACGAAGGTCTCGGTGCAGACCACGTTGGCGACAAAGCCGGTCGCGACCTTCGGCACGTCGCGGGCGCGGGCGGCCGACAGCGCGAGCGCGCTGAGAGCGGTCGTCGCGACAAGGATGACAATCAGTTTTCGTCGGGTCATGGCTTCCTCCGGCATGGCGCATCAGGCGCATGACCGCGATCAACCCGATGCTGCCCCACGCCGCTCGCCGGATTTGGAAATCGCCCTGGCCGAAGCTGAAACCGCCTCGCCGAATCTGAAATTATGATGTGGTTACATACGGTTAGGTATCAGGCCGCGGTCGCGTTCAGCCGGCGATATTCGGTCGGCGTAACGCCCGTGGTCGCCTTGAACGCCCGGTTGAAGGGGCCGAGCGATTGGAAGCCCGCATCCATCGCGATGGTGATGACGGGGACTTCGGCCTGGGTCGGATCGGCCAGCGCCGCCTTGGCCTCCTCGATCCGGTGATTGTTGAGGAAGACATTGAAATTGCGGTAGCCGAGCCGCTGGTTGATCAGCCGCCGCAATCTGTACTCGGGCACTTTTAGTCTGGTCGCCAGCGTGCCGATGCTGATGTTGTCGTGGCGATAGATGCGCTCATCGCCCATCAGTCGCATCAGCGCGTCGACCAGCTTTTGGTCGTGTGAATCCTCAAATGCCGCCGATTGGCCCGGAATATCCGGCGTAGCGGCAATCTCGGGCGCGGCCGGAAACAAATCGGCGCCGTCAACGTGCATCATCAAATGGCAAATCACAGCCACGATAGCGGCCAGAACCGCGGCATTCACCGTGGTGGCGATGCCTGCCGCCTCGCCGCCGGACAACACTATCTGCAAGACGGCATTGATGCCGCCATACAGTGCGGCAGAGCTGACGATGAAGACGCGGATGCGGCGGCGGCGCTCGACCAGGTCGGCAGACCATGACGCGATGGTCTGCACGACGGCCAGGGCGATAAAGCCGAGCGCCAGCAGGTTGATCGCAATGATGGATATCCGCACGCTGCCGCCCGGGGGCGGAGCGATCCACATGCAATTGACGAAGCTGAATGCGGCCACCGCCGCCCAAACCAGCGCATGCCAGGCGCGCAATTTGAAACCATCGTCGAACATTGCCCGGGTGAACAGCCAGAACACCACGACATTGCCTGTCGACAGCGCAATCAACGGCGCATGCCAGGCCGACACCGGCGATGTGATGCCGATCGAATAGCTCACGGCGTGCGCTGCCGACCCCAACGCAAAGGCCGCGGCCAGCCGTCCGGCAAGCACGGTCCCAAAACCGCGAAACAGCGACGCGGCCAACACCAGCAGCAGCGCCACGGTACCGGCGCGTAATGCGATATCGAGGGTGGAAAGCAGCATCCAACAATCCAGTCGGCGCGGTGATGCGCGTCAGGCGAATCTAGTGCAGATCGGCGCTGGATTCAATTTTTGGTAGCCCACGACTCGCGCGAGGTGACCCAGATGTCGGTAGGTTTACCGAACAACTCACCTTGCCGATCTATTACCGCCCCGAGCCGCCGCGCGACGGCTTGTGACGGCGCATTGACGGGTTCGATGCAATGGATGATCTCGTCGATCTCGAAGGTTGCGAACACCCAGTCGATCGATGCCCGGGCCGCTTCCACCGCATATCCCTTGCCGCGGCATTCCTTGGCGATACCCCAGCCGACCTCGAAGCCCGGCCATTGCGGCGGCGACCACGGCCCGACGCGCCCGATATAGTTGCCGCTCGACTTCTCCTCGACCGCGAACATGCCGAAGCCGTGCAGCGCCCAGTGCCCGAAGATGATGGCGGCGTTGCGCCATCCATTGATCTCGGTCGTGACCGGCTTGCCGTCGGGCGTAATGAAGCGCGCGGTACCGGGGTCGGACAGCATCGCCGTATTCGCGGCAATGTCACTGCTGCGCCATGGCCGCAGAATCAGGCGCGCGGTCTCGATGACAGGGCCATTGACCTGCAACAGCCTGGCACCCGGCTTCAATGGAGGGATCATCGGTTCATTATCCTACGTCGTCCCTGCGAAAGCGGGGGACCCATAACCACCGTTGCCGATTGTTGCAGACGATATCTGGCATTGGTGCCAAACGATAGGACACGGAGTATGGGTCCCTGCTTTCGCAGGGACGACATGTTGAGGCATTTGGACGCGATCCAGCAATTGCTGTTACAATCCGACAAAATCAAAGGAGTCCCCTCATGAGCTGGCAACCCTCCAACGATCCCGTGCTCGGCGATGCCAAATCATGCGAGGCGCTCGATCTCGTCATCGTGCCGCGTACCCGCGATCTCGGCGACGGATTTGTGGTCCGCCGCGCGCTGCCGCATGGCAAGCGGCAGATGGTCGGGCCCTTCATCTTTTTCGATCATTTCGGGCCGATGCAGTTCCTGGCCGGCAAGGGCATGGACGTTCGCCCGCATCCGCACATTGGACTCGCCACCGTCACCTATCTGTTCGACGGCAGCATCATGCACCGCGACAGCGAGGGCAACATCCAGGAAATCCAGCCCGGCGCCATGAACCTGATGACGGCCGGCCGCGGCATCGCCCATTCCGAGCGCACACCCGACGTACAGCGCCGTGACGGCCAAAAAATGCTGGGCCTGCAAAGCTGGATTGCACTGCCGGAAGGCTCCGAGGAAATCGCGCCGTCGTTCCAGCATTATGCGGCCGGCGATTTGCCGATGGTCACGGAACGGGGCTTTACGGCGCGCGTCATCGCGGGCCAGTCGTTCGGCATCTCCTCGCCGGTGACGATGGTATCGCCGTGGTTCTACACCGAGGTAGCGGCGGAGGCCGGCACCAGCGTGCCATGTTTTCAATGTTATTCGGCGCTGGAAATATCGTATTTCCCCTGGCGCTTGGCCAATATGCCCAGGATAAAAACTTTTTCGCCATCCTTGGACTTTTGATCACTGCCGTCGGAGTGCCATTTATGGGACTTATCGCCATGACCCTCTTTGAAGGAGACTATGGCACTTTTTACCGACCGGATAGGCAAAGTGCCGGGTTTTCTGATAGCTGTCATCATTTTAGGCCTGATTGAGCCTTTTGGCGCTATGCCGCGTTGTATCGCACTCTCGTATTCTACAATCAAAATGTATCTGCCGAACGTCCCTTTATATGTATTTAGTGCAATTGCCTGCAGCATTATTTTCCCTATTCGCTTATCGTCGCACAAGGATCCTTGATTTAATTGGTTATATATTAACGCCTGTCAATTGGGATCACTGGTCCTCCTGATGATTTTAGGCATCCTCGCTTCACCGGTATCTCCTGCGGTGTCGCCCATAATGAAATGGCTGTCTTTTTAAAAGGTTTGCAGGACGGCTACCAGACCATGGACCTTCTGGGAGCTTTCTTCTTCTGTTCCATCGTTTTGGTCTGCTTGAAAAAAGATATAGATACAGCTGATTCTCACAATTATAAACGGATATTAAGCCTCACCATGAAAGCTAGTTGCATTGGAGCGCTCCTTTTAGCTTCCATCTATATTGGCTTCAGCTATGTCGCCGCTTCTTATAGCGGCAATTTGGACAATGTCAAGCCTGATGAGATGATCGCCGCAATCGCAGTCATGGTCGTCGGGCCTTATGCAGGACTCGTTGTTTGCCTAACTGTTAGCATGGCTTGCTTGACAACAGCGATCGCCCTTGGAACTGTATTTGCCGAATTTCTGCGCAAGGACGTCTGTCATGGCAAAATCAACCCCTTCGCCACGAGGTGAGCCAGGTGTCCGGCGAGCGTCCGGCCGGCGAAGGCCGGGGGCAGGCGGCGGCGGTCGATCCCGAGGAGCGTCTCGTTCAGCCAGCGCCCCGCGCGGCCCCGCATCACCCAGTTCGAGAGCGGGCGCCAGCCGGCAGCCCCAGCGGGCCAGGTCGGCGACGTGGCCGAAGACGCGGTTCCGCCAGGGCAGGCCGTGCTCGCGATAATACTGGTGCAGGAACTCGGCCTTGAGCCGGGCCATGTCGACGTTGGTCGGGCACTCGCTCTTGCACGCCTTGCACTCCAGGCAGAGGTCGAGCACCTCGTGCACGGCCGGGTCGGTCAGCCCGCGCAGGCCCGCCTGGCCGGTCATCGCCAGCCGCAGCGCGTTGGCCCGGCCGCGGGTGCTGTGCGCTCGTCGCGGGTCGCCTGGTACGACGGGCACATCGTCCCCTCGCGCTTCTTGCGGCACTCGCCGACGCCCGCGCACAGCTCGGCCGCCCGGACCAGGCCGCCGTCGGCCGAGAAGTCGAACGTCGTCGGCACCTCCGGCGTGACGTAGCCGGGGCCGTAGCGCAGGTTCGCCGTCAGCGGCGGCGCATCGACGATCTTGCCGGGGTTGAGCAGGCCCTGCGGGTCGAACGTCCGCTTCAGCTCGCGGAACGCCTGGTAGAGCACCGGGCCGAACATCTTCTCCTGGAACGGGCTGCGCACCAGGCCGTCGCCGTGCTCGCCGGAGAGCGCGCCGCCGTACTTGAGCACCAGGTCGGCCACCTCCGCGGCGATCGCCTCGAACCGGCGCACGCCCTCCTCGGTCTTGAGGTTGATCGACCGGCCGGACGTGCAGGCAGCCGACCGAGGCGTGGGCGTAGACGCCGGCCGTGGTGCCGTGGCGGGCGATGATCTGCCAGGAACTCGGCGATGTAGTCGCGCAGGTGCTCCGGGGCGACGGCCGTGTCCTCGACGAACGAGATCGCCTTGGCGTCGCCCTTCTCGGCCATCGACAGGCCCAGCGCCAGCGTCGCGCAGCTTCCAGATCCGCGCCTGCGCCGCGGCGTCGGTCGCGCGCGAGCAGGTGGTCGCCGAGGCCGCGGCCGCGCAGGTCGGCTTCGAGGGCGTCGAGCCGCGGCGGCAGCTCGTCCGGGCCGTCGCCGTAGAACTCGATGATGAGGATCGCGCCGGGGTCGCCGCTGGAGGAAGTCGCGCAGCCGCGACGGCCTCGGGGTTGAGCTTCGTGCTGTCGAGCACGTAGCGGTCGATCACCTCGACCGCCGCGGCCGGTGCGCCAGGATGGCCGGCGTGGCCGCCAGCGCGTCGAGCAGGTCGTCGAACTGCGACGACGAGCACCGCCTTCGCCCGCGGGCAGCTCGACCAGCCGGAGCGTCGGCCTCGACGACGACGCCGAGCGTCCCCTCGGAGCCGACGAACAGATGCGCGAGGTTGAACCGGCACCGCCGCGACCGCCGGGCCGGAACGCGCGTCGAGGTTGTAGCCGCCGACGCGGCGCAGGATCTTCGGGAAGCGCCGCTCGATCTCGTCGGCGTGCTCGGCGGCCAGCCGCCGGACCGACGCGGTAGCACGCGCCTTCGAGGTCGTCTGCCGGCACTTCGGCCTCGAGCTCCGGCGTCGTCGAGCGGGCCGCAGCGTCGATGACGCTGCCGTCGGCCAGGACGACCTTCAGCTCGAGGACGTGGTCGATCGTCTTGCCGTAGATCGACCGAGCGCGTGCCGGACGAGTTGTTGGCGATCATGCCGCCGATCGTGGCCCGGTTGGCGGTCGAGATGTCGGGGGCGAACTGCAGGCCGTGCGGCTCGCAGCTGCGCGGTTCAGGTCGTCGAGCACGCAGCCCGGCTGCGACGCGCGCCCAGCGCTCGGCGGCGTTGATCTCGAGCACGCGATTGAAGTACTTCGAGCAGTCGAGGATCACGCCCGGCCCGATCGACTGCCCCGCCTGCGACGTGCCGCCGCCCCGCGCCGTCAGCGGCACGCCGGAACGCGCCGCAGGCCCGGACCGTCGGCCACGACGTCGTCCTCGGTCCGCGGCAGCACGACGCCACGCGGCACGATCTGGTAGACGCTGGCGTCGGTCGAGTAGAGGGCCCGGCTGAGCCGGTCGAAGCGGACCTCGCCCGCGACCGCCTCGCGCCAGCGCCGCGTGCAGGCCGGCCAGGTCGCGCGGGCGCGCCGCGCCGGCGGCGGGTCGGCGATCACCGGCAGGCTCGGTGAGGCTCATCCGGCTCCCTCGCGCGGGCGTTGGTCCGACAGCCGGAGCAGCCCGTCGCGGAGCCGTTCCAGGCCCGCGCTCGAGGGTCTCGCCGCCGGCCGCGAACGAGACGCGGAGCGTCCCCTCGCCGCCCGGGCCCGTAGGCCGAGCCGTGGATCACGACGACGCCCGGCCTCGTGCAGCAGGAACCGCCGCACCTCGTCCGACGGCAGCCCCAGCCCCCGGACGTCGACCATCACGAACAGCCCGCCCTCGGGCACCAGCGGCTCGACGCCCGGGATGCCCCGCAGCCGGTCGACGCACGAGGTCGCGCCGGGCCTGGTACTCCGCGGCCATCCGCCGGACGCACGCCTGGTCCGACCGCAGGGCGCACGCGGCGGCGTCCTGCACGAACGTGGCCGGGCCGCGGCTCGACTGCTGGAGCACGCAGCACCATCGCCGCGATCACGCTCGGCCGGCCCGGCGACAGTAGCCGACGCGCCAGCCGGTCATGGCGTAGGTCTTCGACAGGCTGTTGACCAGCGACCGTGCGCGCCTTCGCGCTCGGCGGAGCACGGCGGCGGCGAGACGTGCCGCCGGCCGTCGTAGACGAGCGACTCGTAGATCTCGTCGCTGAGGATCGATGAGGTCGTGCGCCTCGGCGAAGTCGATCGACGTCCAGCAGCTCGTCGGCCGCGTCAGGACGGTGCCGACCGGGTTCCAGGGCGTGTTGATCAGGACGACCCGCGCCGCCGGGCGTCGCGGCGCGGCTCCAGGTCGTCGCGGCCGAACGCGAACCGGCCGTCGCGGATGCGCGCGGCGATCGGCGACGGGGCGGCCGCCCCAGAGGGCGATCGGCGAGGCGTAGGCGTCGTAGATCGGGTCGGGGCAGCAGGACGTCGTCGCCCGGCTCGACCAGCGCGGCCAGCGCGGCGGCAGAGGCCGAGCGTGGCGCCGTCGGTGATCAGGATCTCGCGGTCGGGGTCGTAGTCCAGGCCGTGGTCGCGCGCGCAGCCTCTCGGCCACCGCCCGGCGCAGGCCGGGCTCGCCCTGGTTGTCGGGGTAGCCGGTGCGGCCGTCGCGGAGGGCCTTGATCGGCGGCCTCGACGATGTGGCCGGGCGTCGGCGTGTCGGGCTGGCCGCGCATCAGCGAGACCAGGTCGCGGCCCGTCGGCCTGGAGCCGGCGGACCTCCGCGAGCACCGCGTTGACGGCGGTCGGCCGCAGCTCGGCCACCCGGGCGGCGAGTCGCGTGCCCGGCCACGTCTCCCGGTCGCGGCCCATGCAGCGCGAGCCTCACCGAACAGCCGAGCTGAGCAGATCACGGCGCCGACGACCGACATCGACAGCCCCCAGGCGAGCACCCGGTTGAACAGCAAGCGCCGGTCCTCGCCGGCCGCGGCCCCGGCGACGCAGAGCGCCCCGATCGTCGAGAGCGGCGAGACGTCGACCAGGTGCCCGCCGACCAGGATCGACGACGGCGATCGCCAGCGGGTCGCCGCCGCCGAGCTTCTGCGACCAGGCCCGGCACGCTCGGCAGGAACGCCGGCAGGACCACGCCGGACGTGCTGCTGTAGACCGAGACCAGCCCGGTCACGAACGCGATCACGCCGGCGACCGACTCGCCGGGTCGAGAACCGCGCCGAGGATCGTGGTGAACAGGTCGAGTCCCGCCGGTCTTCTCCAGCAGGGCCGTCAGCACGGTGACGCCGCAGACCATCAGGATCACGCCCCAGGGCATCGCGCGGATCGCCGCCTTCTCGTCGGCCGCCCGGACCAGCGAGAGCAACGCCGCGCCGGCGAACGCCCCCATCCCGACCTGGCACGCCGAAGCCGACCACGCCGACGATCAGGGCGGCGATCACCGCCAGGGTGAGCACGGTGCCGCCGACTCGAGCGGCGTGCGTCGCCGGCGGCCGATCGACGGGACGGTCGCCGACCGCGGGCTCCGATGCGGCCTCGACGCACGACAGGAGCCGCCAGCCCGCCGAAGAGCGAAGTAGCCGGCGAAGGCGACCGCCGCGTTGGCCAGCAGGTTGTCGAGCGTAGATCTGCCACCGCGTGGCCGGACAGCCCCATCCGGCCCATCAGGTCGTCGGCGATGATCCCCGTGGGCGCGAACGGCGACAGGGCGCCGGCCACGGCGCCGTGGGCGACCATGATCGTCATCAGGAAGGCCGGGATCCCCGCCCGGCCGGCGACGGCCATCGCCATCGGGCCCGACCAGCGCCGCCGCCGCGATGTTCCCCGCGCCGATCGACGCGAGCGCCAGCGCCAGGCCGAAGAACGCGAGCGGGATCAGCCCCGACGTTGCCCCGGCAGCACCGCACCGCCCGCCGGGCGACCCGCTCGAGCGTGCCGTTGACCTGGGCCTGGGCGAACAGCAGCGTCACGCCCACGAGCGTCAGGAACAGCTCCGACGGGAACCCGGCGACCACCGCCTTGAGCCCGATCGGTCCGGCCCGCCGGCCGGGCCAGGTAGACCCCGATCAGCCAGGCGAAGACGATCGCGAGCACGCCCGGGTTGACCGCCGTGGTGCAACTGAGCGACGATCACGATCACCAGCGCCGCCAGCGAGATCCAGGCCAGGTCCATGGCGGTCCTCCGGGATCCCGCCGATGCCGTCGGGACGTCCGCCCGACCTCCCCCGTCGGCCGGCCCGAGCAGCCAGTCTACCCCGGCTCGCCAGACCGTCACGCAGCTCGCGCCGCAGCACCTTGCCCATCGCGTTGCGCGGCAGGTCGTCGACGAAGACGAACGTCGACGGCCGCTGGTAGTCGACCAGCCGCTCGGCGCAGTGGGCCCGCAGCCGACGCTCGTCGAGCGTCGGGTCGTCGCGGACGACGACCGCGACCACCCGCTCGCCGCGGCGGTCGTCGGGCAGCCCGAGCACGGCCGACTCCCGCACGCCGGGGCAGTCGTTGATCACCCGCTCGACGACCTGCGGATAGACGTTGAAGCCGTTGGTGATGATCAGGTCGTGCTTGCGGCCGACGAGGGTCAGGAACCCGGCGTCGTCGAGCGCCCGAGGTCGCCGGTGTCGAACCAGCCCGAGGCGAACGCCGCGCGGGTGGCCTCGGGGTTGCGCCAGTATTCGCGGAACAGGTTCGGCCCGCGCAGCAGGACCGATCCCGACCTCGCCGGCCGCCGCCGGGGTGCCGTCGTCGCGCGTCGACGCGGAGCTCGATCCCGTCCAGCGGCAGTCCGACCGAGCCCTGCGGCCAGGGGCCGTCGAGCGGCAGGCTGGTGATGACGTGCCCCTCGGTCATGCCGTAGCGGTTGATCACCGGGCGGCCCAGGATCGCCTCCAGGCTCCGGCAGGACCTCGGGCCGGATCGGCGCCGAGCCGCAGGTGAAGAGCCGCACGTGTCCCCAGCCTCGCGCGGCCTCGGCGGAACTCCGGCCGGTCGAGGAAGGCGTAGTAGAACGTCGGGATCGCCATGAAGACCGTGCCCCTGCCCGACGACCTCGAGCGTCCGGCGCGGGTGGAAGGCGTCTTCCACGATCATGCAGCCGCCGGTCAGCAGGCTGAGGTGCGTGGCGAACGACAGGCCGTGGATGTGGAACAGCGGCAGGACGTTGACCAGCGACGTCGTCGGGCGTGAACCGCCAGCAGTCCCTGCAGGGCGTGCAGGCTCGCGGCGAGGTTGGCGTGGGTGTGGACCACCCCCTTGGGCCGGCCGGTCGTGCCCGAGCTGTAGAGGATCAGGCAGGGGTCGTCGGCGGCGACCGACGGGTCGCGAAACGGGCCCTCGGGCGCCTCCCACGCGGCGTCGGCGTCGACGACCGCGCGCAGCTCCGGCAGCTCGGCACGGAGCGCCTCGACCACCGGCCGCAGCCCCGGCCCGACGACCGCCACCCGGGCGCCGCTGTCGGCCAGGAAGTACCGCAGCTCGTCGCGCGTGAAGCGGGGGTTCAGCGGCAGGGAGGATCGCGCCGGCGTAGATCGCGCCGAGGTGGGCCGCGAGGAACGGCAGCTTCTCCGCCGTGGCCACCACGACCCGGTCACCCGGCTCCACGCCGAGCCCCTGTAACCAGCCGGCACAGCGCCGCGCCCGGCGATCGAGCTCGGCGTAGGAGTACGTCGCATCGTGGTAGATCAGGGCCGGCCGCCCGGACTGCTCGGCGACCATCGCCCGGAGTTCGTCGAAGGAAGTGGCCATGTCCGCCCGCTCGATCCCCCGGTGCAGAGGAGAGTCATCGGCGATGTCCCCCGGACCTTCGAACCCCAGCTCCGCTCCTACCGGTCGGTCACGTCCGGTGGCCCCGGGGTCGGCGGATCGACTGTACCAGAGGCCCAGACCCGGGACGAGGTCCGGCTCAGTGAGGATGGCGGACCTCGAGGTGCACCCCACGGCTTTGGCCGACGCCGGATCGGTGTGAGTCACCTCCGCCGTCCAGTCCGATGTCGGTTACCCCGTTACCTACCTGACTTGCTACTATTTGCATACGCAAATCTGTATATGAACAAACTTACGTTCGCTTGACATGTCGGGTCGCCCACCCGACTTGAGGTGGACAGTCCGGTCCGGCCGGTTTTCTGTGCACTCCCACAAGCTAGGTCGCGTGCGTATGAGACCACGGTGCGAGCGGCGTGGTCTCCCGGTCGAAGTCAGGAGGACGGCAACCTACTTGACAACCTCCGGATCGGGACCCAGCCTCGCGGCCTCCTTCCCCAGCAACTTCCGGCAGTTCACCTCGTCGACCGTCGCAGCCTTGTCTCCCCAGGAAGCCCCAGCGATCCCGAACTCCCTCCCCGAGGTCTCATACGGAACGGAGATGAAATCTGCGCACCCTGCCATTCTGTGCTTCGTACTACCTGAAGAGGCTTTACGGACACGGATCGGTAGGGATATCCGGCTGATGCACATCGAGGATCACGACACGCTGGACCGCCTCCGGGAGGCGTCCTGGGAGTACCGCAACTGACGCACTGGGTCCCGGGTGCAGGCCGTCATCCTGGCCGAGCAAGGGGACACCGCCACCCAGGGCCGGCGACACTAACATACTAATGCGTCAATGACTTCCATCAGGAACTTGTCGCTCCAGCCGCAGCCTCGCGCTTCATGATCAGGCTCATCCGGCGGTCGGGGTGCTGCTTGAGGATCGAGAGGGTGAAGCGGTACAGCCAGGTAACGTTCGCCCCGGCCGCCCCCGGATCCGCGAGTCGTCCTCGCGGAACGTCACGTCGAGGGTCCAATGGCACGCGTTCTCGATCGACCAGTGGCCGCGCACCGCCCGGGCGAACAGCTTCAGTCCACCGGCAGGCTGCTGATGTAGTAGCGGATCTCGGTAGCTCTCCCCGTCGCCCTCCAGTCGCCGCGACGTCACCACGCCGATCGACTTCAGGCCCTTCCACTGCTCCTTCCCCGGCAGGCCCTCGGGCACCGGCAGCTGAAGGTACGGTCCGCTCCTCCGCGGCCGTGCCCGCGATCGGTCGTCGTCAGCTCCTCGGCCCCCGCGAAGTCGTCATCCAGGTGCCCGTCGACGTGCTCGATGACCGCGTCGTGCAACGACTCGTGGTTCCCCTTCAAGGCCAGGACGTAGTCGGCCCCGCCGCCGATGACCTCCTTGGCAATCGCCTTCTGGGCCCCCATCGCGTCGATCGTGACGACGCCGCCCCGGATGTCGATCAGCCGCAGGAGTTCGGGGATGGCCGTGATTTCGTTGGACTTCTCCTCGCAGGCCACCTGGCCCAGCGACAGGCCGTAGTCGCCGGCCCAGACACTGACGAAATGCAGGGCCCCCAGCCCCTTCGTTCGCGGTCGTGGCTGCGCCGGGCGGTCTTACCGTCGATGGCAGAAATCGGCCGCTCGACGCCCGGTCTCGGCGACCGCCTCGTCGCGCAGGCGGGCGCATCCAAGCGTTGAAGGCGGCCTCGAACGCCGCCGGCTTGAGCGACATCAGGACGCGACGGAAGACGTCCTTGCCGGGGATGCCGTGGGGCAGGTCGAGCAGGCCCGTCAGGAGGTCCTCCTTGAACTTGGCCCAGCGGGCGATCGCGGTCGGTCCGGTGGCCCCCGCGAGGACGGCCAGGACGGCGATGACCAGGATGCCGGGCAAGGGGTGCCGTCGGTTGATATGGGAGCGAGGATCCTCCGGGCGGAGAAGGAGGTCACGATCCCGCCCAGCCTGCTGCGGGTGCTCGCCATCGCCGACCTCCGTCCACCGGATCTCGATCACGACACGGTGGCCGGTATACCCGGTCGTACGAGCGGGGAGCAAGACCGCAAAGTTTACCAAATCGTCATAAAAGTGCGCGCCGGCCCTGGGGCTACCCCAAGGCCGGTCTGCCCGGCGAGCCGCATGGTCGCGACATCCTCAACCGCATGAACTACCGCCTCAAGCGGATTCGGAAGGGCCAGCCCCTGAAGAAGACGAAGGAGACCGACGCCATCTTCGCCAACGTGAGAGCGGGTCCGGGAGGAGGTCAAAGACGACGGCGAGACCCTGGCGATCTCCGTAGACACGAAGGCGAAGGTGAACCTGGGCGACTACGTCCGTGGGGGGAAAAGCCCGCACCGACGCCGCCGGTAACGTGACCAAGGGGTGGGACCACGACCCGCCCGCGAAGGAGAAACTGGTCCCCTTTGGCATCTTGGTGGT
>CAVTYA010000022.1:0-384486 GCA_963738765.1 uncultured Alphaproteobacteria bacterium
CACAAGGGATGAGTGTGCCGTCTGCGCGGTGCACGTGCGCTCACCGACCATCTGGCGTTTGTTGGCTCAACAAAAATCGAGATTTTTCCCGATCTACCCCACCTTGTCGGGGTCCCCACCGGCCTACTTGCGAGCCGCAAAACTTTTTGACAGCTCGATGCACACGATACCGACCTGGTCGCGAATGACCCCAACCGGAGGTGCGGCGGGTTCTTCCCGCTTGTCTCGTGGAATGAGAATTGCGCCAAAGGACAATATCAACCTATAGTCGACGGCGATCGACCTAGAGCGGACTTTAGTTCGGCAAGCGCGTTCCGCGGGTAGACATTTTCATTTTGGTCGGTCCGAAAATGTCACAGGGCTGCGAACCAGCCCTGTTTCAATTCTGCGAAGACGAGCGTAGTGCGCCGAGAAGCCCGCAATTCAGGGAGGGCGTCATGTTCAAAATTGCGAAGCTCCTTTCTTCGACAAGTATTCTTTTGTCCGTGTCGCTTGCGCCCGGCGCGCTGGCCCAGCAAATCACGGGCACGCCGGGTTCGCCCGAGCGCCACGATGACGATCGATGGCAAGCAGCTTCCGCCACCAGCCTCCGAAGTTCGGCGGCGTGATCAAGGAGAGCGCAAGAATTCCAAGCCGTACTGGCCGCCGCGCGTGGTGCCGCCCAAGGGCGCGCCGAACGTGCTGCTGATCATGACCGACGACCAGGGCTACGGCGTGTCCGGCACCTTCGGCGGCGTCATCCCGACGCCCGCGCATGGACCGCATCGCCAGAGCGGGATTGCGCTACACGCAGTTCCACTCCACGGCGCTCTGCTCGCCGACGCGCGCGGCGCTGATCACCGGCCGCAATCATCACTCGGTCGGCTTCGGCGTCATCGGCGAAATGTCCACCGGCTATCCCGGCTACGACTCCGTCATCGGCCCGGAGAGCGCCACGATCGGCACGATCCTCAGCGACAACGGCTATGCCACGTCGTGGTTCGGCAAGAACCACAACACGCCGAGCTATCAGTACAGCGTGGCCGGACCGTTCGATCAGTGGCCGATCGGCATGGGCTTCGAGTACTTCTACGGATTCATGGGCGGCGAGACCGACCAGTGGACGCCGTATCTCTTCCGCAACACGACCCAGATTTCTCCGTGGATCGGCAAGCCCGGCTACAACCTCATCACCGACATGGCGGACGACGCCATCAGCTACATGAACAGCTGAACGCGGCCGCGCCCGACAAGCCGTTCTTCGTCTACTACGTGCCCGGCGGCACCCATTCGCCGCACCAGCCGACGAAGGAGTGGATCGACAAGTTCAAGGGCAAGTTCGACATGGGCTGGAAGAAGCTGCGCGAGCAGATCTTCGCCAACCAGAAGCGGCTCGGCGTCATCCCGGCGAACACCCAGCTCACCCCCTGGCCGGATGACGCTGCCGAAGTGGGACACGCTCTCCGCCGATCCAAAAGAAGCTCTTCGCGCGCGAGGCGGAGGTGTTTGCCGCCTACGCGGCCTATACCGACCATGAGATCGGCCGCGTGATCCAGGCGGTCGAGGACATGGGCAAGCTCGACAACACGCTGATCATCTACATCAGCGGCGACAACGGCACCAGCGCCGAAGGCACCCTTGACGGCACCCCGAACCAGATGACCGCCTACAACGGCATCCTGAACCTCCCGGAAGCCGAGCAGATGCTGCATTACGACGCCTGGGGCTCCGACAAGACCTACCCGCACATGTCGGTGGCCTGGTCGTGGGCGTTCGATACGCCGTTCAAGTGGACCAAGCAGGTCGCGTCGCACTTCGGCGGCACCCGGCAGGGCATGGCCATCTCGTGGCCCGGCCACATCAAGGACGTCGGCGGCATCCGCACCCAGTTCCACCACATGATCGACATCGTGCCGACCATCCTCGAGGCCACGGGCATCCCGGCGCCGGCCATGGTCAATGGCATCGCGCAGAAGCCCATCGAGGGCGTGAGCATGGCCTACACCTTCGACAAGGCGAACGCCGACGCGCCCTCGAAGCGCGACACGCAGTATTTCGAGATGTTCGCCAACCGCGCGCATCTACCACGACGGCTGGATTGCGTGCACGACGCCGCCTGCGCCGCCCTGGCTGCTGGGAACAGCAAAGCTGCCGGACGTGGTCAACGGCTACAAATGGGAACTCTACAACATCGCCGAGGACTACTCGGAGAACAACGACCTCGCGGCGAAGAATCCCGACAAGCTGAAGGAGTTGCAGGAGCTGTTCCTGAGTGAGGCGGCGAAATACCAGGTGTTCCCGCTGGATAATTCGGTCCTGCCGCGCATCGTCACGCCGCGGCCGAGCGCGACCGCCGGGCGAACGGAGTTCACCTACACAGGAGTGAATCCCGGCATCCCCGCCGAGCAACGCTCCCAGCATCTTGAACAAGGACTACACGATCACCGCTGACATAACGGTCCCGCAGGGCGGGGCTGAGGGGATGATCGCAACGCTCGGCGGCCGCTTTGGTGGCTATGGCCTCTATCTGCTCAAGGGCAAGCCGGTCTTTGTCTACAACATGCTGGATCTGAAACGATACCGCTGGGAAGCCGGCGTCGGCGCGCGGGACTGGTTGGGCTCTGCGCTCAAGCCCGGCAAGCACACCATCGTGTTTGATTTCAAATACGACGGGCCCGGCTTCGGTAAGGGCGGCACCGGCATGCTTTCGGTGGACGGCAAGGAGGTTTCCCGCCAGTCGATCCCGCACACGATTGCGTTCCTGATGGCGATCGATGAGACCTTCGACGTCGGCCTGGATACCCGGACGGGGGTGGACGATAGACTACAAGCTGCCGTTCCGGTTCACCGGCAAGATCGACAAGCTGACTTTCAAGCTCGGGCCGACGCAACTGACTGGCGATGATCAAAAGCTCATGCGCCACGCACTCGAAAAAGCGAGGGACTGACTGAGACAAGCTTGCACAAACTGCATGTCCTACGTCTTGGGATAGAATAGACTGAGCAGTAAGCACCTGCGCGGAATTTGACCGCGCAGCTTTACATGGGGTGCTGGCAGTGGATTCTTCATTCGGCGCGTTGGATGCGTTCGCGTTTGTCGTGTTCGCTGTTCTGATCTTTGTTGGCGTGATCATCGTCGTCAATCTGGGCAAACTTCCGGGGCAGTTCGCGCACAAATGGAATCATCCGCAGGCCGGCGCGATCAATGCCATGAGCTGGATCGGGATCGCGACCGGCGGGTTGCTGTGGCCGGTGGCGTTCATATGGGCGTTCACAACGCCGTTCGGAGTGAAACTCAGGTCAGAGAACGAGAGACAGCCGCGTGATGCGCCGAATCCGACGGCGCTGCAACGCGCTTGGCGGCACCGCAGCAAAGCTCCGGACAAGGAGACGCGCTCGTGATCGCATTTCTGATCATTGTCTACGTTGCCGTCGTTCTCGTGCTGTTCAAGGTGCTGCGCATCAAGCCCACGGCTTATCTGATCGCAGGCATGATCGTCGCAGGCGTATTCATGATCGGCGGCGTCGTGGTGGTCTGGACGCAGTCGGCGCCGATTACGGACAAGATGGTGACCAGCCAATACGTGGTGCAGCTCGTCCCTTACGTCAAAGGGCAGGTCAAGACGATCTACGCCCAGGCAAATCAACGCGTGAAAAAAGGTGACATGCTCCTGGAGATTGATCCGGCGCCCTACCAGTACACGGTCAACCAGGTCGAGGCGCAATTAACGGCCTCGAAGGCAAACGTAAAACAAGCCGAGGCTGCGCTCGCGACTGCAAACGCGGCCATACCGAATGCGCAGGCCACTCTCGCGAAGGCGAAGGCCGCGGACGAACTGGCCAAGACCCAGGAACAAATCGCACTCAACATTCAGCGCGCGGACAAGGCTGCGATTAGCCAACTCAACGTGGCCAAGGCGACGCAAGAACGTCAGGAAGCGGACGCCGCCGTTCAACAGGCCGAAGCGGGCCTCGCGCAAGCGCAGGCTTCGGCTCAGCAGGCCGCCGCCGCCTTGGAGACGGCCCAAAGCAATGTTCCGGCTGTCGAAGCCCAATTGGACGACGCACGCTTTAACCTGGCACAGTGCAAGATGACGGCGCCTGGCGATGGATACGTTACGAATTGGCAGGTGCAGGTCGGAACCATGCTGGTGCCGATGCCGCTTGCGGCCGCTGGAACGTTCGTCAACGTGTCCGATACGGCGGTTGCCGCGGTATTTCCGCAGAACTGGCTTTCGAATGTCGAGCCGGGCGATGAGGTGGAGATGGTGCTCAACCCGTACCCCGGCCGTCTGTTCCTTGGAAAGGTGGACTACGTGATCCCGGCCACAGGAGGTGGTCAATTCACAACCAGCGGCACCATCCCGAACGCGGCCCGGATCGGATCAGACGGGCTTTATGCCGTGCGGATCAATTTCAGCGACGATGCCGTGGCCCGCAAGCTGTCCCTCGGGTCAGGTGGATCGGCGGTGATCTACACGCAGAAAGGCAAGGCCACGCACGTCATTTCGAAGGTCGCGATCCGGATGAAGAAGTGGCTGTTGTACGTCATGCCCCACGGTGGAAAAGCCGCCATCGTAACGTAGAGCGTGACAAGGAGTACAAACGAGTGAGGTCCGACGTGCGGGGAGACGAAAGCCTTGGCGACGCAGCATCAGGCACCGTTTGGGCGGCGGCACGATATCGGCACCGTTCTGGCGGGGTTCTTGGCGGGGTTCTTGGCGGGTCATTTCATTGGTTGCTTGTGGCGGCACTTCTCCTGCCAACTGTGGCATGTACGATTGGCCCGGATTTTACAGCGCCTGTCGCTCCGCTTGCCGAAAAATTTCGTGGTGCAGACAATCGCTCGGTTAAATCCGGGCCACTTGAGTACGAACACTGGTGGGAAGGCTTTCGTGATCCGACCCTCAACAAGCTGATCCAGATTGCGTACAACCAGAACCTGACGCTGGAGAGCGCTGGGACGCGGGTGCTGCAGGCACGCGCGGCGCTGGGAATAGCCATCGGCATAACCTATCCGCAGGTGCAGCAAGGAGTGGGTTCGGTCATCTACAATCGAACCAGCGCGGCAACGCCGCTGGCCGGTCCGAATGCGACGCCTTCATATTTCTGGACCGATGCTCTTGCTGCGCAGACAGCTTGGGAGCTGGACTTCTGGGGCAAGTTTCGCCGCGGAGTTGAATCCGCCGATGCCGTGTACCTGGCGTCGATCGCGACTTATGACGGCGTTCTGGTGTCGCTTCTGGCCGATGTTACCGCGACTTATATCGGTATCCGCACAACGGAGCAGTTGATCGGAATTGCACGGGCCAATGTCCGAAGGCAGGAACAGGCGCTTAGCATCGCAAAGGCTAAGTTCACGGGCGGCGGGACTTCGGAGCTTGACGTCTTCCAGGCGACCAACGTCCTCGAGCAGACACGTGCGGCCATACCCCAATTGACGATTCAATTGCAGCAGGGGCAAAACGCGCTCTGTGTCCTGCTCGGCGTTCCGCCGCAGTCCCTCGGTATGATGCTTTCACGCTCGGTTGGCCGAATACCATCGCCACCTCGCACCGTCGTTGTTGGAATCCCCGCGGATTTGCTGCGCCGCAGACCGGACGTCCGCTCCGCTGAACTCGCCGCGCTGGCGCAGAGTGCGGAGATTGGAATTGCCACGACTCAACTCTATCCGGCCATCAGCATCACGGGCACGTTCGGCGGCTCGGCCAGTACCGCCAACGGCCATAACCTTGGTCAAGTCGTCAGTTGGAAGGGCGTGGCGTATGCTGCGGGACCGTCGTTTCAATGGAATCTGCTGAACTACGGGCAAATCACCAACAACATTCGTTTGCAGGATGCCAAACTTCAGCAGTTGCTGATCGACTATCAGAACACCGTGCTGAGCGCCCAGCAGGAGGTGGACAACGGTCTTGCGACGTATCTGCAATCATGGACCCAGGCCGCGTTTCTACGTCGCAGCGTTGAAGCGGCAAATGGCGCTCTCAGAATCGCACTTGAGCAGTATGAGCAGGGCGCGACGTCATTTACCACCGTGCTGACTGCGGAACAGAATCTCTTTCAGGCGCAGAACAGCCTGGCCGGCGCAACGGCCAGCGTTCCGCTCGGCCTCACCGCGGTGTTTCGGGCGCTCGGCGGCGGATGGCAGATACGGGAAAGCGGCAACTTCGTGAGCCCGGCAACGGCTGACCAGATGCGTGCGCGAACGGACTGGGGCATCTTGCTTCCGCCCGCGAACGCGCCGCAACCGCGGGCCCCAGGCCTGCCGGGTCCTGAGGACATCGGCCCGACGATCCGGCCTCCGGAGTGGTGATCGTCGCGGGTGCGTTACCGGGCCGAATTCGTCGCCGGTAACAGGCCGCCGAGATGCGGCCGCGCCAGCAGAATCATGCTCGCGGCGACGGCTGCGACTATGGCCAGCAGCACAAAAAACCCGACGTGCGAAAAATGCGGCCACAGGCTGCCGAGCCAGCCCGCGGCCAGGTTTCCGACGAAGCTGGTCGAGAACCAGATCCCCATCACGGTGGAGCGCGAGTTTTCGGGGGCGATGTTCGAAATCAGCGATAATCCGATCGGCGAAAAATTCAGCTCCGCGATCGTGAGCACCACGAAATAAAACAATAGCCACAGCCAGCTCGCTTCGGTCGCACCGTTGAACAGCGCGGCTCCCGCCATGATCAAATAGGAAGCCGACAACAGCAGGCATCCCAGCAACAATTTTCCGACCGTCGAAGGTTCGCGTCCCGGCCGCGACCAGAACGCGATCAGGGGCGGCGTGAACAGAAAGATCATCAGCGGATTGAAGGCCTGGAACCAGGTGACGGGAATTTCGCCGCGCCAGAACAGCAAATTCACCGAGCGGTCGGTCGCGTTCTCCGCCCACAACGCGATGGTGTTGCCCTGCTGTTCGTAGGCGGCCCAGAACAAGGCGGTCGGGATGAACAGGATCATCATGCCGAGCAGGGCGGCGCGCAGCCGCGCGGCGTCGAACGGTTTTGGTTTTGCGGGCTCAGGCGGCGTGACGCGTTCGGGTGCGCGGGGAAGGCCGGCGAGATAGGTCACGAGGCCGATCGCCATGCCGATCCCGGCGCTGGCAAAGCCGTAGTGCCAGCCGATCTTTTCGCCGAGCGCGCCGCAGACCAGCGGCGAGAAGAAGGCGCCGATATTGATGCCGACATAGAAGATCGAGTAGGCGCGATCGCGGCGCGCATCCTCGGGCGCATAGAGTTCGCCGACCTGGGTTGAGATGTTGGGCTTGAACGCGCCATTGCCCAACACCAGCAGGCACAGCGCGATAAGAAAAAGATGTTCGGACGCCATCATGAAATGGCCGGCGACCATCAAGGCGGCGCCGATCACGATCGTCGGGGTCCGGCCGATCAGGCGGTCGGCGAGCATGCCGCCGAAAATCGGCGTCAGATACACAAAGCCGGTGTAGAGGCCGTAGATCTGCGACGCCAACGGCTGGATGTCGAGCGGGCCGGACAGGGCCGTGAGCGCCCGCTTCAGCGCCGCGAGGCCCAGCACCTTGTCGGCATGCTCGGGTTTAAGGAGATAGTCGACCATGTAGAGAATGAGCAGCGCCCGCATGCCGTAGTAGGAAAAGCGCTCCCACATCTCGGTCGCGAACAGCGACGTCAGCCGCCGCGGATGGCCGAATAGCTCGGCGTTTCGCTGATCCGCACCCGAACGCGCGTCCGTCATTTCGACCCCGAAGAATCCCTGCTTCTGTGATCTTTCTCACATAAGCAATGCCGCCGATGCCCTAATTTCCCGAGGGAATAACGGGAGACACACCATGCGCAAACTCATTTTGATCGCAGGATTCGCCCTCGCCTCCGCCACCGCACAGGCGGGCGAGCCGCGCAGCCTGTCGCTGGCCAGCGAAGCGCCGCCGGCCGCGGCAGCACCTGCCCCCACTGCCGCACCTGCACCCGCCGTCGCCGAATCCGCCGTCGCCGCACCAGTTGCGGAAACGCCGAAGACGGTGGAGGCACCGCAGGCCACGGAGGCGCCGAAATTTGTCGAGCGGCCTGCGCTGGTCGAGCCAGCCAAAACCGAACAGCCCAAGACCGAGCAGACCAAGGCGGCACAGCCGAATGTCGAACCGGCGAAGCCCGCTGCCGAGAAGACGGCGTCAAGGGCGGAAAAGCCCCGGCGCAAGCGCTACTGGACCGAAGGGCGGATCATCGGCGAACTGCATCGGCACGGGATTTATTGGTAAGCGACACGACGGGAACTAGATCCTCGTCATTGCGAGGAGCGAAGCGACGAAGCAATCCATTCTTTCTTTCGGTGGAGAGGTGGATTGCTTCGCTTCGCTCGCAATGACGGTTTCGGCAAAGGCGGTACTTAATTAGCCGACGATTTAATCCGCCACCGTCTGCACCACATTGCCGAGCGGGCGGCTGCTGGCGGTCGGCACTTTCACATCCTTGGCCAGCATCGCATCATATTCCGGCAAGGTTTCGACCTGGGTTTTGGCCTTCATCTGCACCACCTTGTAGCCGCCGGCTTTGAGGCGGCGCAGCAGCGTCGGCAACGCGGCCGCGGTGTGCTTCTGCAAATCGTGCATCAGGATGATGCCTTTGCCCTGCTTGTCGAGCTTGGTCATGACGTTCTGAATGACCTGGTCGGGACTGCTGGATTTGAAGTCGTTGGAATCGACGTCGACGGAAAACATCGCGATATTGCGGCTGCCGAGATGCTCCGTCGTCGCCGGGGTATGGACCAGCGCGGGGAAGCGAAAGAACGGTGCGGGTGCTGAGCCCAGCGCCAGCTTCACGGCGCTAAAACCCTTTTCGATTTCGTCGATGGCCTGCTGCTCGGTCAGCTTCTTGCTGTCGAGATGCGCATGCGACCAGGTGTGCGCGCCGATGGTGTGGCCGGCAGCGGCGACCTGGCGCAGGATTTCCGGATGATAGGTGGTGTGCAGGCCGATCGGGAAGAACACCGCTTTGGTGCATTCATCCGCCAGCGCCTTGAGCACCGAAGGGGTCGTCGGCCACGGGCCGTCGTCGAAGGTCAACACGACCTCCTTGTCGGCCAGGAAATCGAACTGCTTGTATTGCAGGAAGCCGAAACCCGGTCCGCCCGTGGTGTCGATCACGACGGTGCGGCTGACGCCGAGCGCATCGGGATTGGCGCAGGCCGTCTTCGCGGGCGCCGGCGGGGGGACGGGGGCGGCGGCCGGCTTCGACAGCGCGGCGGTGACCTCGACGTCATCCTTGGCGGCCAGTTTGGCCGCGGCGGGCGCCGGCTCGGCGGGTTTGGCGGCAATTGTCTGGGGCGGGGCCGCGTCGGCGCGCGGCGAATAGGTCCAGAACCACACTCCGGCGATCAGAACCGCCGCAACAACACTGGCCAGCATCAGGCCTAACGCATTACGCATCGCTACACTTTCCAGAAAACTCAGGGTAATTCGGCGACGGGTCATTAATGCGAACAAGGTCTTAACGCCGCACCAACGCCGGCGGAGTGGACCAATAAAAAATTGGAAATTTAGCCTGCGGTGTCTGCGTGATGAACGTCACAGTCGGTTAAGCGAATGAGGCGCAAGGTTGGAACATCGAACAACGGGCCCGCTCCGGGCCGATGGGAGCCGACAATGACCGCCTTCTTCAGCAGCACCGCTCGCAAGGTCAGCTTAGCCTTGGTTTTCGCCGCCTCCTTGTCGGCGGTTTCGTCGACCTCGAGCTTTGCCTTCAGCGCCGAGGCGCAGCAGATGTGTACGGGCGATGCATTCCGCCTGTGCAGTTCCGAAATCCCCAACATCCCGAAGATCACCGCCTGCATGATCCGGCAGCGCGCCAGCCTCTCCAGCGGCTGCCGCGTCGTGCTGGACCGGGATCTGGCCGCTCAGGCCCGCAACAAGGTCGCCGAACAGTAATTTCGATCCCGGAGCGCTTGCGGCGATGCGACGCAGCCGCCTATCGCCAGGACGTTCGGGAAAACAGGCGGGTTGTCCTTGGAACAAAGGCGTTGCCGCTCGGATTTGAGCATTCTAGAACGCGCCGACGCGTTCATTTCCGGGTGTGAGGCATAGCAGATGACCAGATTTCTTTTCGCAATTCCGTTGGCTCTGATCGCAACGGCGGCTTCGGCCCAGCAGCAAGGACATGATGCCTGCGCGCGCGATGTCTCGCGGTTTTGCCGGGCGCACATGCAGGAAGGCGATCAGGTCGTGCTGGCGTGCCTGCAAGCGAACCGCGCCCGGATCAGCAAGGCCTGCCAGAAGACCCTGGCCGAGCACGGGCAGTAATTGATCTCCGTCATTCCGGGCTCATCGCTGCGCGATGCCCTGGAATGACGAAGTGAGAGATTACGTGCTGCTGCCCGCGGCCGTCGCGACCGGCAAGACCTCGTTCGCCGCGCGATCGGGCGTGTCTTCCTTCCAGCGCACCGAACCGAACGGACGCTCCAGCATGCGGCGGACGCGGATCGGGTCCGGCCCGAGGTGAAAATCGATCGCGCGCTGATGCAGCGCGCGTTCGGACTGGGTCGCGCGGTTGCGCTGGCGCAGATAATCGAGCCAGGTCGGACAGTGATAGCGCTCGGTCCACAATTCGGGATCGGCGATGTCGCGCGCGATCGACCAGCCATAGGCGCCGTTGCGCTGGCGGCTGAGCTGCACTTCCTGCATCACATTGTGGAACAGGCGCGGCGTTGTCCTGCGCGACGCGGTATTCGATCTCGACCACCAAGGGCCCGCTGCGCCCGGTGAGCGACAGCCGCACTTCGGGATCGGCGAGCACTTCGCGCGTCCTCGTTGCGGGCGCCGACCGGCGGCATCCGCAGCCAAATGCCGAGCAGCGGCGAGAGGCCCATCAGGCCGGCGGACACCAGCAGCGCGGTTTCGACGCCGGCAAGGTCGGTGAGGTGTCCCCAGCCCCAGCTTCCGATCGCGATGCCGCCGGCGATCGAGGCCTGGAACGCCGCCAGCGAGCGGCCCGCGACCCAGCGCGGCGCCGAGAGCTGCACGCCGATGTTGAACAGAGCGACCGCCAGCATCCACACCGCGCCGGCCAGCACCAGCGCGGCCGCGGTCAGGACCGGCTCGCCGGCTCAGCGCGACCGCCGCGATCGCGCCCGCCATCGACAGCGTGCAGGCGCGCACCGCGGCCTCGCCGCTCATGCGCTTGCGCACTTCGGCGATGTTGAGCGCGCCGAGCACCGCGCCCATGCCGAACGCGCCGAGCATGATGCCGTAGGTTTGCGCGCCGCCATGCAGCAGGTCGCGCGCCACCAGCGGCATCAGCGCCGAGACCGAGCCGCCGAGCACGCCGGTGACCAGCGTTCGCACCAGCACGATGCGGATCGACGGCGAGTTGGCGATGTAGCGGACGCCCGAGACGATGGCGCGGCTGAGCCGCTCGCGCGGCAGGCGCGACGGTTCGCTGGTCCGGTTCCACAGGAACAGCACGACCATCAGCGGCAGATAGAGCACGGCGTTGACCGCGAACGCCGCCACTGCACCGGCGGTTGCGACCACGATGCCGCCGATCGCGGGCCCAAAGCTTCGCGCGATGTTGTAGCTGATGCCGTTGAGCGCGACCGCGGACGGCAGCGTCTCTGTCGGCACCTGCTCGCTGACCGAGGATTGCCAGGCCGGTCCGAACAGCGCCATGCCGCTGCCGACGACGAAGCACAGCGCCAGCAGGATATTCGGGGTGACGAGGTCGAGCCACGCCATCACGGTCAGCACGGTCGCGCCGCTGAGCGCGATCGCCAGCGAGACCAGCGCCACGATGCGCCGGTCGTGCATGTCGGCGATGGCGCCGGCCGGCATCGAGATCAGCATGATCGGCAGCATCAGCGCGGTCTGCACCAGCGCGACCTTGTCGGCCGAGGACGTCATCTGCGTCATCGCCCAGGCCGCGCCGACGCCCTGGATCAGGATCCCGAGATTGGAGAGCAGGCTGGCCAGCCAGATGCGCCGGAACACCGCATGCCGGAGCGGCGCCGTGATGCTGTCGGGGGCAAAAGACGGGCGCTTTGGCAGTTCGGTCATATCCGGTTCCGGTTGGCCTGCTATGGCTGGCCGATGATTCCCTCGAACCTCAAGTGATGCCTGCGAAAGTCCTGCCCTGTCCAGTGCGTCGGGCCCCTATCAGCAGGGTCAAGGCACAGCTAAAGTACTGAAAAACAAGGAAGGTTACAAAATGAGCTTATCGCGGCGGACGATCCTCGAGGGTCTCCTTGGGGGTGCCGGCATCCTGCCCTGATGGCGGGGAATTTTGGCCTGTCGGCGCTGGCGCAGACCGCCCCGGCCGCGCCTGCCGCCGCGGACATTCCGCCGATCCTGTTCGTGCATGGCAATGGCGATCACGCAGCACTCTGGATGACCACGCTATGGCGGATGGAATCCAACGGCGTGGCGCGCGAGCGGATGTTCGCGATCAATTTCACCGATCCGCTGGCGCGCGCCGACGACAAGGTCGAGCAGCCAAATCGTTCGTCGACCGAAGACCAGCGCCGCGAACTCGGCGACGCCATCAAGGAATTGAAGTCGCGCACCGGTGCGTCGCGCATCGCGCTGGTCGGCAATTCACGCGGCGGCAATCCGATCCGCAGTTACATCAAGAACGGCGGCGGCGCCGATGTCAGCCACGCCGTGCTGTGCGGCGTCCCCAACCACGGCGTCTATGATTGGGATCAGGGTCTCGGCAGCGAGTTCAACGGCCGCGGCCCGTTCCTGCGCGGCCTGAACGAGGGCGAGAGCGAAGTGACGCCGGGCACGGCGTTCCTCACCCTGCGCAGCGACGGCATGGACAAATATGCGCAAGCCGACGGCCGCTTCGTCGGCAAGCCGGGCACGCCGACCGGGATCACGACCGAAGGCCCGGCGCTGAAGGGCGCGACCAATCTCGTGCTCGGCGCGGTCGATCATCGCGAGACCGCGTATTCGGCCGCGTGCGTTCCGCGAGATCTACAAGTTCATCGCCGGACGCGAGCCGGCGCGCATCGAGATCGTGCCGGAAACGCAGGTCAAACTCGAGCGGCCTCGTTACCGGCACGCCGGGCGGCGTCCCGACCAATCGCCCGGTGGCGGGCGCGTCGGTCGAGATGTTCCGCGTTGCCGCAGAGACCGGCGAACGGGCCGGCGGCCCGATCCACAGCTCAAAGACGGGCGCCGACGGCCGCTGGGGGCCGGCGCAGGTCGATCCGTCCTGGTATCTCGAGATCGTGCTGACATCGCCGGATTCGGCCACCACGCATTTCTATCGTTCGCCGTTTCCGCGCTCCTCCGACGTCGTGCATCTGCGCGCCGCGCGCCCGCTCGGACCGGCCGACGCCGGCGCCGGTGCGGTGGTCCTGATGTCGCGGCCGCGCGGCTATTTCGGCCTGCCGCGCGATGTGGTGCTGATCGACGGCAAGGAGCCGTCGGATGTGAAGCCGGGCGTGCCGGCCGATTCGCTCACGACGCTGCGGCTTTCGGCCGCGGAGGCCGGCCGTCCGGTGGTGGCGCTGTTCAATCAGGAGCGGATCGTGGCGCGGGCCTGGCCGGTCTCGGAGAACCGAATTGCGGTGGCCGAACTGACTTACTAGCTGTGCCTGATCCGGCTGCGCCTTGATGGCGCCGGGTTCAAGGGCCTTGATCGGGCCCGAGCGAGGGACGCATGAGCATAGCCGAAGTCTACGACATGCCGCTCGCGCGCGTGCCGCTGGTGCCGCCGAGCCCGCCGCGCGCGCCCGACAACATGACCGCGTTCGGGCGGATGACGGCGATCCGCGAGAGCGCGATCGGCAGCTGGGGCCAGCGCGCCTATGAGGAGGATATCGTCCGGGGCCGCTTTTTCGGGCGCAACAGTTTCATCCTCAACTCGCCGGATGCGATCCGGCATGTGCTGGTCGACAATTACGAGAATTATACCCGCACGCCGGCCGGCATCCGCGTGTTGCGCCCGGTGCTCGGCGAAGGCCTGCTGATATCGGAAGGGCGCGCCTGGAAGCACCAGCGCCGCACGCTGGCGCCGGCCTTCACGCCGCGCGCGGTGATGCCGCTGGTGCCGCACATGCTCGCGGCGACCGACGAGACCATCGCCAAGCTCAAGGCCGCCAGCAACGGCGCCGGTCGATCTGCGCGAGGCGATGCAGCGGATGACGCTCGAGATCGCCGGCCGCACGATGTTCTCGTTCGGAATGGATCGCCACGGCGCGGCGTTGCGCGATTTCGTGATGGAATATGGCACGCGGCTGGCGCAGCCGCATTTTCTCGATCTGCTGTTGCCGCTGAACTGGCCGAGCCCGCAGGATTTCGCCCGCGCGCGCTTTCGCAAGCGCTGGACGGCATTCGTCGCCATGCTGATGGCCGAGCGCCGCGCCGCCGGCAAGAACGAGGGCGCGCCGCCGCGCGATCTGTTCGACCTGATGGGCGCCGCGCGCGATCCCGAAACCGGCGAGGCCTTCACCGACGAACAGCTCGGCGATCAGATCGCGACCATGATCCTCGCCGGTCACGAGACCACGGCCACCGCGCTGTTCTGGTCGCTGTATCTGCTTGGCGCTCGATCCCGCGACCCAGGAAGAACTGGCAACCGAAGTACAGGCCGCAAGCGTCAACGGTGAGTTCGATCTCGAGCGGCTGAAATTCACCCGTGCGGTGGTCGACGAGACCATGCGGCTCTATCCGCCGGCGTTCCTGATCGCGCGCGCGGCGGCAGGTCCCGACACCATCGCCGGCATGCCGGTCAAGAAGAACGATATCGTGCTGATCGCGCCGTGGCTGCTGCATCGGCACGAAAAACTGTGGCGCGATCCCGAACGCGTTCGTGCCGTCCCGCTTCATGACCGGCACGCCGCCCGATCGCTTTGCCTATCTGCCGTTCGGCGTCGGCGCGCGCGTCTGCATCGGCGCGCATTTCGCGCTGGTGGAAGCGACACTGGCGCTGGCCAAGATGATCGGCGCGTTCCGCGTCGAGCCTGGTCGACAAGGAACCGGTGATGCCGGTCGGCGTGGTGACGACGCAGCCCGATCGCTCGCCGATGTTTGCGATCACGGCCCGACAGGCCTAGCGGATTCGACAAAAAGGCCTTGTTTGCTGCCCGGCAATCTCATCTAAGGTTCCGGCATGAGCGATATCCAGGCACAATTTTCGGTACTGAGGCAGACCGCCGATCCGGCGGTGGCCGACGCGATCGCTGCGCCTGATCGAGCAGGGCGAGGACCACGAGCTCAACCGGGTCAATGTGCTGGATTTTGCCCGGCGGACCGGCCTCGACGAGGAGCGGGTGATTTCCGGCTTTCTCCATGCCTCGCGGCTCGGCCTGTTCGAACTGACCTGGAACGTGCTGTGTCCGGGCTGCGGCGGCGTGCTCGACGCCCACTCCACGCTGAAGTCGCTGCGCCACGACGACTATCATTGCGGGCTGTGCGCCTGCGGCTACGAGGCGTCCGTCGACGAACAGGTCGAGGTCGCCTTCACCGTCAGTCCGCGGGTCCGGCGTATCGCGGCGCATGATCCGAACACGCTGCCGATCTGGGATTATTTCAAGCAGATCTTCTGGAGCTCCGGCGTCGATTTCGACGAGGAGTCGTTTGCGTCGCTCTCCAACGAGGTGGTGCTTGACGCGCTCGAACTGCCGGCCGGCGAGAAGGCGGTGCTGTCGCTGCAGCTGCCGACGGAATTCATCATCGTGTTCGAGCCGGTGACGCATGCGGCGCAATTCATCGACGTCCAGGGCGAGCCGACCAAGGAGCGTCAGCAACTATCGCTGATGTACAACAGGATCGAGGCGCCGACCGGGACCATGACGATGCGGCCCGGCCCGTTGCGGCTGTCGCTCGACAACCAGGCCGGCGTGCGGGTGCTGCCGTCGGTGTTCGTCGCAGCCGAGGCGCTTCATCATCTGATCGGCAAGCGCAAGCCGTTCCTCACCGCCAAGCGGATGCTGACCAACCAGACGTTTCGCGACGTCTACAAGGCCGACAATCTCAACATCGACCAGCGGCTGAAGATCACCTCGCTGACATTCCTGTTCACCGACCTGAAGGGATCGACCGCGCTGTACGAGCGGGTCGGCGATCTCGCCGCTTTCGATCTGGTGCGCGCGCATTTCCACGCGCTGTTGGAAATCATCTCGTCCGAAAAAGGCGCGGTGGTCAAAACCATCGGCGATGCCGTGATGGCGACCTTCATCAGGCCCGAGCACGCATTGGCCGCGGGGCTTCGGATGCGCGCGGCGATGACGGCGCTCAATGCCGAGCGCGGCACCGAGGATCTGATCGTCAAGATCGGAATCCACGAGGGTCCGTGTCTGGCGGTGATGCTCAACGAGCGGCAGGATTATTTCGGCCAGACCGTCAATATCGCAGCCCGGGTGCAGAGCCTGTCGACCTCGCAGGAGATCCACATCACCGGCCCGATCATCGATTCGCCCGCGGTGGCCACGATCCTGGCGCGGGAGGCGATCAAGCCGATCCAGAAGCAGGCGGCGCTGCGCGGCATCGCCGACAAGATGGTGGTGTACGAGATACCTTGAGGGGGTGTCCCGTCATTCCGGGGCGATGCAACGCATCGAACCCGGAATCTCGAGATTCTCAGGTGCGCAATTGCGCACCTGAGTTCGTCGCTTCGGGCCGCCCCGGAATGACGGCGAAAGAGATTGCCGAAAGGTAATCAATCAGCGCAACCCGCGCCGATTGCGCAGGCTGATTTTCCGCGCCATATATTCCTGATCAAACCTCGATCGATAGAGACATCCATGCTCGACGGACTTCGCCAATTCATTGCCGATATTGTCTCGCCCGACGCAAGCCGCGACCGTGCGTTCGACGATGCCGACTACCGTCTGGCCGCGACCGCGCTCCTGGTCCACGTTGTCTCGCTCGACGGCGAACCGACCGAGGTCGAGAAGCGCAAATTGCACAGCCTGATCGAAAGCCGCTTCAAGCTCGATCCCGGCACCGCGGACAAGTTGATCGCGTCGGCCACACGGGTCGAAGGCGAGGCGGTCGATCTCTATCACTTCACCAGCGTCATCATGCGCAGTGTGAATGAGGAGGGTCGCCTGCGCATCGTCGAGATGATGTGGGAATTGGTCTATGCCGACGGCCAGGTCAGCGAATTCGAGGACAATGTGGTCTGGCGCGCCGCCGACCTGCTCGCCGTTTCCTCGCGCGACCGCATCGATCTCAAGCATCGGGTGGCGGAGAAGCAAGCCACCCTGCCCAGCGGTCCCTGGGGTGTCGCAGACGCGGCAATCTGACACGCCCGGGATCGAGGCTCTGTCATCGAGCGTACTTGGCCGCAGATGACGAAATTTTAATGTGCGGCGCAATCCGCACGCCTTCGCAGGCGAATAGCCTGAAAATGTGGCATTTCAATTCACTAATGCTGTTCGTTTGCATGCCGCCCTGCCCGTGGGTGGCTTGCGTCCGACCATGAGCCTATGCTCTCGTCCCCGCGTTCGCGGCATATCTGCAATTGATTTAGAGCATTCAATCGTGACCGAGCGTGTAACGCTGATTACCGGTGCATCGGCGGGTATCGGCACCGAGTTGGTGCGCGTTTTCGCCTCGAACGGACATCGTCTGGCGCTGGTGGCGCGCCGCGCCGATCGCCTGGCGACGTTGGCGGATGAAATCACCGCCGGCGGTGGCGCCGCGCCAATTCTGATTCCCTGCGATCTCACGCAACTGGATGCCTGCGACAAGATCGCCGAAGCCTTGAGCGCCGCCGGCGCCGAGGTCGAATACGTCGTCAACAATGCAGGCTTCGGCGTGTTCGGTCTCGCGATCAAACGCGACCGCGCCGAGCAGCTCAACATCATCGCAGTCAACATCCGCGCGCTGACCGACTTGTCGCTGCGATTTTCCGATTCCCTGATCCGCAATCGCGGCGGCATCCTCAACGTCGGCTCGATCGCCGGCTTTCTGCCGGGGCCGGGGATGGCGGTGTATTACGCCTCCAAGGCCTATGTGCTGTCCTTCACCGAGGCGCTGCGCCGGGAATTGGCCCCGCAGGGCGTGCGCGTCACCGTGTTGTGTCCGGGTCCGGTGCCGTCGGAATTTCAGGCGCGCGCCGGGTTCTCCCCCGGACTTGACTCGGCGATCCTGAACGTCTCGTCGCGGACTGTCGCGCAGCAGGGCTATCGCGGGCTGATGGCCAACAAGCGCGCGGTGCTGCCGGGCTTCGGCATCAAGATGGTGCCGTTCATGCTCCGGCTGTTTCCGCGCTGGTTCATTTTGGCGGCGGTCGGCCGCCTTCAGCTGGGCCGGCGCTGATAAATCCCGCCTCGGGCGCATATGGCCCGCGATTTGCTTCTCAAATTTTAGATGGGTTCGCGTGAACTCACCCGAAATTAAGGATCACTTAGGTATGCTGGCAGCTTGCGTGCCGCATACCTCGCGGGGTTCTTGGCAAAATCGATGTCGTTCCGGTCGAACAAAACCAATGTCGTGCTGCCCTTCCCGCCGGGAAGGCCAACGGCGGTTACCCCGCCCTTGCTGCCGGTTTTGATCGTCCTGCATCAGGAAACCTCCACGCCGGGCCGGGTCGGCAATGCCCTGCGCGCGCTCGGTTACGGCCTGGATATAAGGCGCCCGCGGTTTGGCGATCCCCTGCCGGAAACGCTGGAGGCGCATGCCGGCGCGGTCATTTTCGGCGGCCCGATGAGCGCCAATGATGGCGATGATTACGTCCGCCGGGAAATCGACTGGATCCAGGTCCCCTTGCGCGAGCAGCGCCCGTTTCTCGGCATCTGCCTCGGCGCGCAGATGCTTGCCAAACAATTGGGCGCGCCGGTCGCACCGCATCGCGAAGGCCGCGTCGAAGTCGGATACTATCCGATCCGCCCGACGCCAGCCGGACATGCGCTGTGCCCGGACTGGCCGGAACGTGTCTATCACTGGCACGGCGAGGGTTTTGAGCTGCCTGCCGGCTGCGAATTGCTCGCCGAGGGCGATGATTTTCCGGTGCAGGCGTTCCAGACCGGCAATGCGTTCGGCCTCCAGTTTCACCCCGATGTGACCTACGCGATGATGCATCGCTGGACCACGCGCGGCTGCGTGCGGATGGATTCGCCGGGCGCGCAAGCGCGACATCTTCACTTTGCCGAGCGCGCGATGCGTGATGTCGCCGAACGCGCGTGGCTGAAGAATTTCATCGACGGCTGGCTCACGCGCATGCCGCGCTTGATCATGTCGGAAGCCGCCGAATAGCCGCCGCGCGGAATATCGCGACCGCTTCAATCGCCTTTCCAAATTCGCAGATATGATAGTGTCGGCGGGCACGCTTGCGCATCCAAACGAGCAAGCGGAGGGAACATGACCGGCGATGAATCCGCGCGGCTGCTCGGCGAGTTCGTGCTGTCATGACAAAAAACGCAAAGGGAGATCGCGGTGGACTATCAGCATATTCTCTACGAGGTCAGCGACAGGATCGCGACCATTACGCTCAACCGGCCCGACCGCATGAACGCCTGGACCGCGATCATGGAGCGCGATGTGCGCCACGCGATGGAGGCTGCGGCCGGTGACGACAATGTGCGCGTCATCGTGCTGACGGGTGCGGGTCGCGCGTTCTGCGCCGGCGCCGATATGGAAGGCCTGAAGGCGATCGACCCCAACCAGATCAGGCGCGGCGAGGGCACGCCGTCGTTCGACATGAACCGCCGGCCGGACTGGCAGACGCGTTATGCGTATTACCCGGCGATTCCAAAGCCGGTCATCGGCATGCTGAACGGGGCGACCGCCGGCATCGGGCTGGTCCATGCGCTCTATTGCGACCTGCGCTTTGCCGCCGACAACACGGTATTCACGACAGCATTCTCGCGCCGTGGGCTGATCGCCGAACACGGCATCAGCTGGATGCTGCCGCACATCATCGGCCACGCCAACGCGCTCGATCTGTTGATGTCGGCGCGGCGGGTCACGAGCGACGAGGCGCTGCGCATCGGTCTCGTCAACCGGATCTATCCGCCGGATCAGTTGCGCGAGCAGACCTATGCCTATGCGCGCGATCTGGCCGATTTCGTCTCGCCGAGCGCGATCTCAGTGATCAAGCGCCAGCTCTACGACGTGCCATTCCAGACGCTGGCCGAGGCAACAATCGATGCGAACCGCGAAATGCAGGTGGCGCTGAAGGGCAGCGATTTCAGGGAGGGCGTAGCGAGCTTTATGGAGAAAAGGCCGCCGAAGTTTACGGGGAGGTGAAGGGGGGGAGTTCTCTTCAGCCCGTCTTCGCCCTGCGGGCTTCGCCGGGCACCACGCTTTGTCCTTCGGGCTACCCGCGGCTGCGCCACGCGTAGCCCAAAGGGCGAAGCGTGGTGGAGCCAGGCGGGATCGAACCGCCGACCTCGTCATTGCGAACGACGCGCTCTCCCAGCTGAGCTATGGCCCCATCGCGGCCGGTTCGTAACGTGAATCCGGCCGACAATCGGCGCCATTTACAGTCCGGCCCAAGGTCAAGTCAAGAACGCTGAAAGAGCCGTTTTCGGCGTCTTTGGCCGGGAACTTCCCTTGTTTGTGGGGGGCCGAACCGATATCTAGCGGTAGCCAACCCCGCGACACAGGTCAGACGAGCTCCCCATAGATGCGCCCGATCGTCTTCATTCTGATTCAGATCATCAATCTGTACATGTACCTGCTGATCGCGTCCGCGATCCTGTCATGGTTGATCGCCTTCAACGTCGTCAATACGCGCAACCAGTTCGTTTCCGCGATCGCCGAGTTTCTCTATCGGATTACCGAGCCGGTATTGGGTCCGATCAGGCGGCGGCTCCCCAGCATGGGGGGACTGGATATCTCGCCGATCATCGCGTTCTTCGTGCTGTGGCTGATCCAGCTTTATCTCGTGGAATATGTTTATCCGTATGTTCCGTAGGGCGGCCGGTTGGACCCTTGGCGCTATTCCACTGCAGGTATCAGCGTCGCGCTGCGCGTGACGCCGCGCGGCGGACGTGACGATATCGACGGCATTGAAACGCTCGCCAATGGCCGCTCGGTGGTCAAGGTGCGCGTCCGCGCCATCGCCGATGGCGGCGAGGCCAATCGCGCGGTGACGGAGCTTCTGGCCAAGGCGCTCGGCGTGCCCAGGGCCAGGGTGAAGATTCTGTCCGGCGCGACTTCGCGGCTTAAACAGGTCGCCGTCGACGGCGATCCCAAAATGCTCGGCGAGGCCTTGCGCAAGGTGACCGCTGCCAAACCCGCTTGATCAAGAGACGAAGGATTGAGATGACCGCCCGCATCATCGATGGAAAGATCATTGCGTCAGCGCTTCGCGCCCGCGTCGCAGCCGAAGTCGCACAGGTCAAGGCGGCGCATCAGCTGACGCCGGGCCTTGCAGTGGCGCTGGTCGGCAACGACCCCGCCAGCGAGGTCTATGTCCGCAGCAAGCACAAGCAGACCCAGGAAGCCGGGATGGCGTCGTTCGAGCACCGGCTGCCCGCCGATGTGGCGCAGGCCGATCTGCTGGCGCTGGTCGCAAAGCTCAATCGCGATCCCGCCGTGCACGGCATCCTGGTGCAGCTGCCGTTGCCGAAGTCGATCAACACCGAAACCGTCATCAACGCCATCGATCCCGCCAAGGATGTCGACGGGCTGCATCCGAACAATGCCGGACGGCTCGCCGGCGGCTTTGCCGCGCTGTCGCCGTGCACGCCGCTCGGCTGCATCATCCTGACCAAGAGCGTGCATGCCTCGCTCGAGGGCATGAACGCCATCGTCATCGGCCGCTCCAATCTGGTCGGCCGCCCGCTGGTGCAATTGCTGCTGAATGAAAACGCGACGGTCACGATCGCCCATTCGCGCTCGCGCGATCTGGCCAAACTCTGCGCCAGCGCCGATCTGGTCTACGCCGCGGTCGGCAAGCCTGAAATGGTGCGCGGCGACTGGATCAAGCCCGGCGCCACCGTGATCGATGTCGGCATCAACCGGATGCCTTTGGCCGACGGCAAGACCCGCCTGGTCGGCGACGTCGCCTATCAGGAGGCGCTCAATGTTGCCGGCGCGATCACGCCGGTGCCCGGCGGCGTCGGGCAAATGACGGTGGCATGTTTGCTGGTGAATACGCTGCGCGCGGCCTGCGCGATTCGTGGGCTGCCAAAGCCTGGGGTGTGATTATTGTCGTTCCGGGGCGCGCATCAGCGCGAACCTCGGGTGTGCAATTGCACATTGGGGAACCTCGAGATTCTCAGATGCGCAATTGCGCATCATAGTTCGATGCTTCGCATCGCCCCGGAATGACGACGGCGTCGTCACTTCGCCTTCGCCCGCTCGATGCCTTCCAGGATCAGCTTCCGCGCCTCTTCGGCGCTGCCCCATTTCAGCACCTTGACCCATTTGCCGGGTTCGAGATCCTTGTAGTGCTCGAAGAAATGCTGGATCTGCTGCAGCGTGATATCGGGCAGGTCGTTGTAGTTCTTCACCTTGTCATAGCGCTGGGTCAGCTTCGACGACGGCACCGCGATGATTTTCTCGTCGCCGCCGGCTTCGTCTTCCATCAAGAGCACGCCGACCGGCCGCACGCTCATCACCGCGCCCGGCACGATGGCGCGGGTGTTGGCGACCAGGACGTCGCAGGGGTCGCCGTCGCCCGACAGGGTGTGCGGGATGAAGCCGTAATTGCCGGGATAGCGCATCGCCGTATAGAGAAAGCGGTCGACCACCAGCGTGCCGGCGTCCTTGTCCATCTCGTATTTGATCGGCTCGCCGCCGACCGGCACTTCGATGATGACATTGACGTCATCAGGAGGATTTTTTCCGATCGAGATCGCGTCAATACGCATGAACTGCTCCGCGGGGCTTCAGGATAAAATCGTGCAGCGAAACAGCACGAGACGAGGCCGGTTTAGACCGGCCGCTGGCGCGGGAAAAGCCCGGATTTTAGTTGGTCCAGGCGAACGCGATCTTGTCGAGCGACTTGGGCCCGAACTTCTCCGAAGAGCGCGCCACCATGCGGCCGCCGAGCGCGCGATAGAACTCGGTGGCCGGATCGTTGTCGGAGAGTGCCCAGATCACCATGCTCTTCAGGCCGCTCTGCACCAGATCGCGCCGTGCGGCGGTGAAGAGGCGGCGGCCAAAACCGAGGCCCTGGAATTCCGGCCGCAGATAGAGTTCGTAAATCTCGCCTTCGAAGTGCAGGCTGCGGGCGCGGTTGCGGCCGTAATTGGCGTAGCCTGCGACCTTGTCGCCGAACACCAGAACGCTGACGCGGCTGCCCTTGCGGATCGCGCTGTCCCACCATTGCGGGCCACGGCGGTTGATCAGCTTTTCGAGTTCGGCGCCGGGAATGATACCCTGATAGGCGGAGCGCCAGGCTTCGTCATGGGTAGACGCCACCGCGGTTGCATCCGCAGCTTTGGCCGGTCGAACCTCGATCAGGGTTGTGCTCATGACCCAATCAAAGCAAGTCAGCGCGCGGTCTTCAAGGTCCATCGTTAATTATGAGTTAACCTGTGGATTTTCTGCATCAGTTTTCCGGGTAATTGTACCGAAAGAGGACAGACAGCCGCCTTAACCGGCATTTCGCTGCGGCCCGGGACGGGAAATCGATCCGGAAGGGACCGCGGCAAATCCGGTTTGCGGAAAAATGCGCTGGATTTGATTCGCCGGCGGTACTCTGTTGGCTGCTCCGGTTTCCCTCCTTCGGCTGCGTCAGGCCAATTCATGCATCCGGTTAAAGTGTTTTTCGCGCTGGTTGTCGTGGCCGCGCTCGGTCTGCGGACGGGCGCGGCGCAGCCCGGCTTCGGTGCGCAGGGAACCGAAGGCGAGCCGTACCGCCTGCAGCAATGGCTGGTGCCGTCGCCTGATCCGGGCACCCCGGCGCATGCCATTCTGTTTCGCCCGCCCGGCGACGGCCCGTTTCCGCTGGCGCTGATCGCGCATGCCTCGACCCAGAACGTATTGCGACGCGCGCAAATGCCGCAGCCGGAATACCGCGCGCTGGCGGCGTGGCTGGTGGCGCGTGGCTTTGCCGTGCTGGTGCCGGAACGCGTGGGGCACGGCGCTACGGGGGGAAAATATCTCGAGGACCAGCGCGGCTGCGACGACGCCGACTATCTGCAAGCCGGCCACGCTACCGCCGACGAGATAGCAGCCGCGCTCGGCTTTGTGCGCAAGCAACCCTTCATCCGGCCCGATGGCGTTGTGATTATTGGCCACTCCGCCGGCGCCTGGGGTGCGCTTGCGCTGGCCGGCGAAAACCCGAAAGACGTCGCCGCCATCATCGTCTTCGCGCCGGGACGCGGCGGGCATGCCAATGATTTCCCCAATCAGGTCTGCGCACCGCATACGCTGATGGCCGCGTCGGCCGAATTCGGCAAAGCCGCACGCGTGCCGGTGACCTGGCTGGTGGCGGCCAACGACAGCTATTTTTCGCCTGCGCTGTCGCGGCAACTGGCCGACGCATTTCGCCAGGCCGGCGGCAAGGTCGATTTTCGCGTGCTGGCGGCGTATGGCGGTGAGGGGCACTGGCTGCCGGAAACTGAAAGCGGTGTAAAACTGGCCGCAGTCGAACTCGATCGCGCGCTGAAGCTGCGATTCCCGAACGCGGCCAAAAAGCGATGATTGCAAGATGAACCAATGGCCGGACGATGATTTGATCCTCTACGACGGCGTCTGCGTGTTCTGCTCGCGCTGGATCCGCTACATCGCCACGCATGACGTGGACCGCCGCTTCCGTTTCACCGCGATCCAGTCGGACTACGGCACGCGGCTGGCGCAGGCGTTCGGGATCAACCCGGCCGATCCCGACACCAACGCCGTGATCCATGGCGGCGTCGCCTGGTTCAAATCCGACGGCGCGCTGACGACGCTGAGCCTGCTGCCCGGATGGCGCTGGGTACGCGCGTTGCTTTTGATCCCGAAGGCTGTTCGCGATCCGGTGTACAATCTCGTCGCGCGGAATCGCTACCGGATTTTCGGGAAGTACGACGAGTGCTTTGTGCCGGATGCGGAGATGAGGGCACGGGTGATGGAGTAGGACAGTCCTTGCAAAGCGCCGATGCGTGCTACTAATCTCGATCCAACTCGAAGTTGTAGAGAGACGTATGGCCTCCAAATCAGACCTGCCTTCATTTGATGAATACTTCGCCCCCACGGTTGCGGTGCTAAGAGCTCACGGCGGTTCAGCAACTATCGAGGAGTTAGAGGAGGGCGTTGCTGCGGAGATGAAGCTCTCGGACAATGTGAGGTCTGTCCTTCATGGAGAGGGGCCTCGGACCCAATTCGACTATGAATTGGCGTGGGTCAGAACCTATTTGAAGAAGGTCGGCGCCGCCGAAAACAGTGAGCGAGGTGTTTGGCGCCTTACTCCAATCGGGCTTGGGATGTCGGAGGCTGACCTTGCGCTGGTCCCTCAGAGAGTTCGGGCGGAAGACAGAGAGAAGCGCCTCGAAAAGCCCACGCCCAAAGGTTCAACAGACGATTTAGACGATATTCCAACCGAAGAATCTGGCGATGACGCCGCCGCGCAATGGAAAGAAGTTCTCTTAGAATGTCTTCTGAAAATTGATCCGGGCGCTTTCGAGCGTCTTTGTCAGAGGATCCTTCGCGAATCGGGCTTCGTGAAAGTAGAAGTCACAGGCAAATCAGGCGACGGAGGAATCGACGGCATTGGTGTACTGCGCCTCAATCTTTTGTCGTTCCAGGTATTCTTTCAATGTAAACGTTGGAAAGGATCAGTTGGCCCCTCGACCATCCGTGACTTTCGCGGTGCCATGGTAGGAAGAGCAGATAAAGGGTTGGTTATTACTACTGCAACCTTTACTGCAGATGCACGTCGCGAGGCGACAAGGGATGGTGCGCCTGCAATCGACCTTGTCGATGGCGATACCTTATGTGACTTACTGAAGTCTCTTCGAATCGGTGTTTCAGTCCGGCAAGTCGAGCATGTTGTGATTGATCAGAAAGTATTTATGGACGTCTAGTCTTTAAGCTCCAAAATCTCCCCCGCCGCCCTCTCTCCCGAATCACGCGCGCCATGCGCGGTCGAGAAAAACCCCGGCGACGTCGCTTCGCCCGCAAAGAACAGCAGGCCGTCCAGCGGCGCCGCCAGCACGGCGCGTTTGTCCGCGTGCCGGGCAGCGCGTGCGAGTTGGTGCCGTGCGTGAACGGGTCGTGGGGCCAGCGGCTTTCCGTCGGTGGCTTTAGTTTTCGGCGAAAGTCGTTACCGAGGAGCGAGGCGATCTGGTCGGTGCTTTCGGCTGCGAACGCGCCTTCGCCGACCCGTTTATACTTTGCATGGGGTTGTTTTGCGGTTTTTTCCCGGGGGCCTGTGGTGTGCCGCTCAAATGCATCTGCACTGCGCATACGCGATCGTTAGTGCTTCGCGCTAACGGCGAATCACTCCGACCCATCCTGTCCTATCAACCCGCAAGTGCGGCGATAACCTCCTCTGCCGCGCGCTCTCCCGAATCCCTCGCGCCATGCGCGGTCGAGAAAAAGCCCGGCGAGGTCGCTTCACCCGCAAAGAACAGCCGCCCGTCGACAGGCTCCGCCAGCACGGCGCGTTTCCCCGCATGGCCGGGCAGCGCATGCGAATACGAGCCGCGGGCGAAGGGGTCATGCGACCAGCGCGATTCCGAGAGCGGCTTTAGCTTGCGGCGAAAATCGTTGCCGAGGAATCCCACGATTTCGTCGATGCTTTGTGCTGCGATGGCGCCATCGCCGGCATCTTCGAGCGCTTGCGCGAACTTTCCGCCGTAAAAGCCTTCGATGCAGGGTTGGCCGAACGGGCGCAGATGAAAGGTGCCCATTTCGGTGCGCATGGTGGCGCCGCGCAGATTGCCATCCTTCGGCAAGGCGTCCGGTTCGTCCAGCGCCAGCATCACCTTGTCGGCGAGGCCGAGCGGCAGACCGCGGGCGGCGTCGACTTTTTCCGGCAGGGCGGGGTGGAATCGGATCGCCTCGTCGGCGATCAGATTGGTCGGCACGGTGACGATCACCTTGCCGGCATCAAGCGTGCCCTGCGAGGTCTCGATCCGCACCCGCTTGCCGGAATGATCGATCAGGGTGACGTTGCAATTGAGCGCGAGTGGGCAGGCCGCGCCATAGGCTGCGATCAGCGCGCCATAGCCGCGCCGCACCCGCCAATTGATGTTGGTGTCTTCGTAGGCATCCATGTCGAGGATCGAGACCTGATCCAGCTCGCAACCGTTGATGTAGGTCGAGATCGCATCGATCATCGGATTCCAGCGGTTGCCGGGCTCGAGGCACAGATCGGCGGCGCTGTCGCGGCCGCTCGTTCGGGCTTGTTGCGCGGCTTCATCGGCGCGCTGGTAAAATTCGTCGAGCGCCCGGATGAAGGCGTCGCGCTCGCTTTGCGGAAACGCCTTGCCGTAGGCGCGCTCGCGCCAGGGCGGCAAGGTCTTGTCGATTTCGAAGTTCAAATGCTCGGCGATTGCGACGAAGGAGTTTTGGTCCGCCGAATGCAGCCAGCCGCAGCCGAGGTCGAAGGTGATGCCGGGCGCGGCCTGAATCGTATGCGCCCGGCCGCCGACGCGGTCGCGCGCTTCCAGCACGATGGTGGAGAGGCCGGAATTTTTCAGCGCCTGCGCGGCGCCGAGGCCGGCGGCGCCGGCGCCGATGATGGCGACGTCGACTGAGGAGGGGAGGGACATAAGAGGGCGAATAGTGAGTGGCGAATAGCGAGTAGGGTACAGCAAACCAGATTGCGCTGGAACGCCCTATTCGCCACTCGCCATTCGCTATTCGCCGCTTACGCCACCGCTTCCTTGGACTTTTCCGCGCGCTTGCGGTCGGTGGCGTCGAGGAATTTCTTGCGCAGGCGGATCGACTTCGGGGTGATTTCGACCAGTTCGTCTTCCTCGATATAGGCCAGCGCCTTTTCCAGCGTCATCCGGATCGGCGGGGTCAGGCGCACCGCTTCGTCCTTGGACGTGGTGCGGATGTTGGTGAGCTGCTTGCCCTTCAGGACGTTGATCTCGAGATCGTTGTCGCGGGTATGCTCGCCGACGATCATGCCCTTGTAGACCTTCCAGCCCGGCTCGATCATCATCGGGCCGCGGTCCTCGAGCTTGAACATTGCGTAGGCCACCGCTTCGCCCTGATCGTTGGAGATCAGAACGCCGTTGCGGCGGCCCTGGATGTCGCCCTTGTAGTGGCGTAACCATGGAACAGGCGGTTCATGATCGCGGTGCCGCGGGTGTCGGTGAGCAGTTCGCCCTGATAGCCGATCAGGCCGCGCGTCGGCGCGTAGAACACCAGGCGCAGGCGGTTGCCGCCGGAGGGGCGCATCTCGATCATCTCGGCCTTGCGCTCGCTCATCTTCTGTACGACGACGCCGGAGTGCTCCTCGTCGACGTCGATCACGACTTCTTCGATCGGCTCCTGCCACTGGCCCGTGGCTTCGTCCTTCTTCAGCACCACGCGCGGGCGCGACACCGAGAGCTCAAAACCTTCGCGGCGCATGGTCTCGATCAGGATCGCGAGCTGCAATTCGCCGCGGCCGGACACTTCCATCGCGTCCTTGTCGCTGGCCTCCACCACGCGCAGCGCCACGTTGCCTTCGGCCTCGCGCAGCAGGCGGTCGCGGATCATGCGGCTCGTCACCTTGTCGCCTTCGGTGCCGGCCAGCGGCGAGTTGTTGACGATGAACGACATCGACACCGTCGGCGGATCGATCGGCTGCGCCACCAGCGGCGTTTCGACGGAGGGATCGCAGAAGGTGTCGGCGACGGTGCCCTTGGTGCAGGCCCGCGATGGCGACGATGTCGCCGGCTTCGGCTTCTTCCAGCGTCGTGCGTTCGATGCCGCGGAAGGCGAGAATCTTGGTGATGCGGCCGGTTTCGATCAGCTTGCCGTCACCGCTCAGCACCTTCACGCTCTGGTTCGGCTTGATCGAGCCCGAGGTGATGCGGCCGGTGATGATACGGCCGAGATAGGGGTTGGCTTCGAGAATGGTGCCGATCATCCGGAACGGCCCTTCCTCGACGATCGGCGGCGCGACATGGCGCACGATCAGGTCGAACAGCGGCTGCATGCCGGCGTCCTGCGGACCGTCCGGGCTAGTCCGCCATCCAGCCCTGCTTGGCCGACCCGTAGAGAATCGGGAAAGTCGAGCTGCTCCTCGGTGGCGTCGAGCGCTGCGAACAGGTCGAACACTTCGTTGATGACTTCAGTCGGGCGTGCGTCGGGGCGGTCGACCTTGTTGATGACGACGATCGGCTTCAGGCCGACCTTGAGCGCCTTGGAGACCACGAATTTGGTCTGCGGCAACGGGCCTTCGGCGGCGTCGACCAGCACCAGCGCGCCGTCGACCATGTTGAGGATGCGCTCGACCTCGCCGCCGAAATCGGCGTGGCCAGGGGTGTCGACGATGTTGATGCGGGTGTCTTTCCACTGCACCGAGGCGGCCTTGGCCAGAATGGTGATGCCGCGCTCGCGCTCCAGATCGTTGGAATCCATCGCGCGTTCGACCACGCGCTGGTTGTCGCGGTAGGTGCCGGATTGCTGCAGCAGGCGATCGACCAGCGTGGTTTTGCCGTGGTCGACGTGGGCGATGATGGCGACGTTACGAAGGTTCATGGCTGTTCTTCTTGGTCGTGCATGGTGTAACGCGCGATCTCACCGGAAAACCGGGATCCCATCTTTCCGGATCGCGCTCAAAAACCTGAAATTCTCTCGTTTAAGCATGATCTCTTCGAGAAACCGCTTCCCGCTTTTCCGGATCGTGCTCAGGACCTCTGGTCCAAAAAGGAAGCCCGGCCAAAAGGACCGGGCAAACCTTACGCGTTGCGGCGCAATATAGCCAGAAAACGCCAAAAAACAATGGTTTGTTTGGCATTTGGTTAGCTGTTTTTCGGGTAGCAGCCCGCTCAATTGCCCTTTTCGGGGTCCGGATAGACGCCCCGCAACACCTCCTCGAAGTGGCCCTTGACCGCCTCGTTGCACAGGCAGGCCCGGGCCCGGAGCGCATCCGGATTGAGCACCAGGATCGAGCCGCGGCGGGTCTCCAAAACGCCCTCCGCCTTGAAGGTCTGGATCACCCGGCTGGTATAGCTGCGGCCGACCCCGAGCAGGGTCGCCAGCTGCTCATGGGTCAGCGGCACGGTTTCGTCGCCATCGGTGCGCTCCATCGCGGAAATGATCCATTTGGCCGTGCGCTGCTCGATCGAATGGATCGCATTGCAGGCGGTGGACTGGAACATCTGGGCCAGCATGCAGTCGGCATAACGTGCGAAGATGTTGCTCAGCGTCGCCGACCTTGCTTTGGCCGCGTCCAGCTTTGCGACCGGCAGCCGCACGAACGGCCCGGCGAATTTGACCATGATGCGCGTATAGGCCGGCAGATAGCCCTGACTGACGATGCCGCCGACCGCGCCTTCGCGGCCGATCAGGATGGTCTCGACGTCGCGGCCGTCCTCGTTGGGCACCAGGTAGGACGCAAGGCTCGGACCGCAGGGAAAATGCACGATCTCGACATCGTCGCCGGGGCTATAGAGCAGATCGTTGGAATGGCCGTCTTCCGGCGCGAGATGCGGGGCGATCAACGCAAAATCGGCATCGTTCAAGCGCCGCAACAGGTTATTGAACGGCCGCTCGCCGACCGTCGCCACCTGCTCGCGTCGCGTAAGCATTGAAAAATCCTCATTTCCAGCCCGCGACAATAATCGATCCGAGCCGGATTATAGGTCCACAAGTGAACAGACGTTAGAACGCCGATGTGCTGGTTTCAGTTCCGGAACCATCGGCGCGCCATTCGGGGCGCCGGCAGCGGGCCGTCCTCCGGGCTTTTGCTGGGGAACTCAATGCCTCTCAACATCTGTGCTGACGCGCTCATGGAACCCGCATTTTTTGACGGCATGCCCGACGACGTGTTGATCGTCGAGGACGATCCGATCATCGCGCTCGATTTCGAGGACACGATTCTCGGTTTCGGGGTGAAGACGGTACGCACCGCAGCAAGCGTGGCGAAGGCGCTCGAGATGATCGCCGATCGCGCGCCTGACTTTGCGCTGCTCGATGTCGGGCTGGTCCGCGAAAAAAGCTTTGCGATCGCCGAACGGCTCGACGCGCTGAAGATTCCATTCGTCTTCGTCACCGGCTATGGCGGCGATGTCAGGCTCCCGGTCGCGCTCGCCGGCAAGCCACGGCTGACGAAACCCTGCTCCAGCGCGGCGCTGGAGTCGGCGTTGCGGCGCCGCCCAGGCTCCATCGCCGCGGGCTAGTTTTTTACACCCGCTTCGGGTCGAGCGTCGTCGACCACAGCGCGACGTCGGCGCGGTCGCGCAAGGTCACCGTCATCTGCCCGCTGGCGCCGTCGATCTTGACGTGGCCGAAGAACTGCATGCCGGCCGACGGCGGCAGGTTCTGCTTGTCCGCGCCGGGCGCCTTGATGAATTTCACTTCGGGCCCAAAGGTGTTGTCGAGTTCGTTCGGACCGAACGTGCCGGCGTGCAGCGGACCCGAGACGAACTCCCAGAACGGATCGAATTCCTGGAATTGCGCCTTGTCGGGGTTGTAGTAATGCGCGGCGGCGTAATGCACGTCCGCAGTCAGCCACACCGTGTTGACGACGCCCGACGTCTTGATGAAGCGCAGGATCTCGGCGATTTCGAGTTCCCGGCCGCGCGGCGGGCCGTCGCCCTGCGCAAACGCTTCCGAGCCCTTTTTGTTGGCGGCATCGTCATAGACGATGATGCTGAGCGGCATGTCGGAGGCGATCACCTTCCAGGTGGCGCGCGAATTCAGCAGCGCGCGCTTCAGCCAGGCGAGCTGGTCTGGGCCGATGAAATAGCTGTCGGGACCGTATTCGGTCTGCAAATTCGGACCGTTGGGGCCGCGATAGCTGCGCTCGTCCAGCATGAAGACGTCGAGATGCGGACCGTAACTGAGCGTGCGATAGACCCGGCCCGGCTCGACGATGCTTTCCCGCATCGGATACATCTCGTGGAACGCGCGCGCGGCGCGGGCGGCCAGCAGCGAGATGTCGCGCACCTTGTAGGTGGCGGGGATTTCTTTCGACGCCGACCAGTTGTTCGTGACTTCGTGGTCGTCCCATTGCACGAAAATCGGCACCTCGGCGTTGAAGGCGCGCACATTGTCGTCCATGAAATTGTACTTGTGCGCGGCGCGGAATTCGTCGAGCGTCTCGGCGACCTTTGCCTTTTCCGGGATCGTGACGTTCTTCCAGACCTTGCCGTCGGGCAATTTCACTTCGGACGGAATGACGCCGTCGGCATAGATGGTGTCGCCGGAATGCAGCAGGAAATCCGGCTTGTGCTTGCGCATGGCGGCGAAGGTGACCATGCCGCCGTCATCGGGATTGATGCCCCAGCCTTGTCCTGCGACGTCGCCGCCCCAGACGAAACTGACGTCGCGGCGGTCGCCGGGCGCGGTGCGGAAGCGGCCGATCACCGGCTCGCTCGAAATGTCGGGATGCGAGAGGTCGCGGAATTTGACGCGATAGAAAATGTCCTGGCCGGACGGCAGATTTTCCAGCAGCATTTTTGCGGTGAAGTCGCTCTCGGGCAGCGCCGCGATCGGCGGCAAGGCCCGGGCATTGCTGAACGATTCGGTGGTAGCGACCTCGACCATCATCTGCGACGGGCGGTCGGCGCGCGCCCACACCACGCCGCCATCGGCGCCGATATCGCCGGACTGCACACCATGGGTGACCAGCGGCCGGTCGGCGGCGCGGCTGAGATAAGGCATCGCGATAACGCCGGCGCCCGTCGCTGCCGCGGTGGAGAGGAATCGTCGGCGGGAGATTTTGCGGGAAAATCCGGTCATCATGCGTGCCTCCTTGGTCCCGGCGCCCGAATGCGCCGACAGTTCGGACAGACCTAGAAAGATTTGATGACGGTTGGATTACAGGAACGGTCGGTTACGCCGTGGCGCTGGCCCGGAATTGCGCGCCCGCACGTTGCAGGCTCTGCGGCATGCTTATCAATAGCGTTTTGCGATCGGCCACCGCGTTGTGGAACTGCTCGAGCGCGATGTTGAAGGCGGTCAAGGTACCCTCTTCGATCGCGCCATGTTCGAAGCAGCGCAGCGTGTCGCGCAGGATGTCGTCGGCTTCCGACTGCATCTGGTCGAGCTCTTCGGTCGAATCGCTGCGGCGCGCGGCGGTGAGCATGTCCAGCAGCCGTTCGCGCTGCGAAGAGTTGTTGCTGCGCTCGTCCTTCTTCAGATAGCCGGCGAACCACGCGCCGGCCGAGCCCATCGCGGACAAGCGCCATCAAGCTCCACCAGATGTAATCGCTGTAGCGGTCGAGAAAGCGTCTTTTCCTCGCCGTCGACAAAGGCGGCAGCACCGGGATGCACCGGGATGGTGGCGTCCTTGTCGGTATCCGGCGTCTCGATCTTGGCCGCCAGCGGAAATTCGTTCTTCAGCGATTGCCGGATCGCAAACAACTGCCGGGTGAAGGCGGCGATGGTCGATTCCGAGACGCCTTTGCGCGCCACGATGTGGTGCGAGAAGCTGATGGTCTTGATTTCGTCCTCCGGCCTGTCGGGCGAGCCGCCGAACGAGCCGGCGGGAATTTCGGAGGCCTCATACATCGGGTGGTTCTGCGGCGATCGCTTCCGCCGTATCGATTGCGAGGAAGGTCGGCGTGCCGCCATCGCGCGTCGATGCTGCGATCGCATCCGACGTGATCTTGCTGTTGACGGGCCCGGCGGCGAGATAGGCGTCCGCCTTCTGGTTACGGATCGCTTCGACCACTTCATTGGCCGGAAACTGGATGATATCGACCTTGGCCGGATCGACGCCATATTGCTGCAGGATGACCTTGAGCAGATTGACGTTGGCCAGCGTGCGGCCGACGACGCCGACGCGGCGTCCGGCGAGCTGGGCGATCTTGGTGATCTTCGGCCCGGCCTTCTTGCCTTTGGCCTTGGCGGCATGAGGCACCCACAGCACCGCGACGTTCTTGCGCAGCGTCGCCACGGCCTGGGCGTTTTTCGGCACCTCGAGATCGCCGCGGATGATGGCGAGGTCGGCTTTGCCGGCACCGAGCAGGGTTGCACTCGTGGCGGCGCCGTCGGTCTGCACCGGGCGCAACCGGACCTGGCCATGCTGCTGGTTGTTGAGGGCCTGCGTCAGTGCCTGCACCACCTTGAGATCGTCGCTGTTGGCCGGTCCGACCGCGATCCGCAAGGTCACCGGCCGCGTCGCAAAATAATAGCCGGCTGCCAGCGTACCGATGATGGCGAGCACACCGGCCAGTACGACGAACGCCGCCCGCCGCTGCGCCGAACGGGGTGAGGGCAGGGCTATCGATTCGGCATTATCCTGGCCGTCGGTCATCGATCTCTAAACAATCGCTTGAGGCTCAATTTCATACCGCCAATGCGCTAACGCCGGCATTCGTAGCAAATTTCCGTGCCCGCCGGGGTTACATCTCCGTCATGGTTACCGGCGGCCATTGGACGCGGCCTTCAGCCCTGGTTTGGCGCGTTTCTTTATGCGAACCGGCGTCCGTCTGGCTCGAAAACCGATATTTTCGTTATGGACCCCATCCGCGGCGCCGGGTGTTAGAGTGAGGTGCTTATCAAACCCGGAGGCGATCATGGTGGAACGGCTGTCAGCGGAGGCGCGTCAGGCGGCGCTGGGGGAACTATCCGGCTGGTCCGAGACTCCCGGCCGCGAGGCGATCGCACGGACTTTTACCTTCAGGGATTTCAATGAAGCGTTCGGGTTCATGTCCCGCGCCGCGTTGGTGGCCGAGAAGAACGACCATCACCCGGAGTGGAAGCAACGTCTACAAGACGGTGGAGGTGGTGCTGGCGACCCATGATTCCGGCGGCGTCACCAAGCTGGATATCGACCTTGCCAAGGCGATGAACGGGATCGCCCGGCAGCTCGGCGTGGTCTGAGATTCTCGTTTCGACGCGTTTTCTACCGCAGATAAGTCTACGCAATCTGCGCAAGCTTGATTGCTATGCGAACCGGTACCCACCCGGATCAAGTCCGGGGCAGGCTTTCGCTTGAAAACGCTTTGAGGGCTGATCGATCTTGCGGCTGCGGCCTGAAATCCCCAATTCTTGCCATGTCGGCCGCGGCGATACGGCCGCGCCGGCCTTGAAGGAGCGCCCGTGATGGCCTCATCCGAACACACCGTGGGTTTTGAGCCGGCCGACCGGCTGGCGCAGGACCGCGAAAGCGTGCGCCGGCGCTTCTGGCTCAAGCTGAAGCGGGTGGTCGGCCAAACTTCCCTTCGCCGAGGATCTGCTGGCGGCCTACTATTGCGCGTTCGACAAAGAGACGCCGCGCCATGTGCAGGCGGCGCTGCTCGGCGCCATCGCCTATTTCATCCTGCCGTTCGATTTCATCCCGGACATGCTGCCGGTGCTCGGCTTCACCGACGATGCCGCGGTGCTGGCCACCGCGCTCCGGATGGTCGCGACCCACATCACGCCGGAACATCGCGACGCCGCGCGCGCCGCGCTGAAGCGCGGGATCGAGACGGGAAAAGGTAGCGCTAGCGCGCGCCGCTCGCAATGATCGGCTCGTCGCCTCACGGATGCAGGATCACCTTGCCCATCGCCTTGCGGCCGGCGAGCACCTTCAGCGCGTCGGCGGTTTGCGCCAGCGGGAAGGTGCGGTCGACGTGCGAGGAGATCTTGCCTTCCGCGGTCCACTTCACCAGCTTTTCCAGATTGGCGCGGTTCTTCTCCGGATTGAGCCGCGCCCATGCGCCCCAGAACACGCCGCGGATATCGCAGCCTTTGAGCAGCGCCAGGTTGAGCGGCATTTTCGGAATGTCGCCGGCGGCAAATCCGATCACCAGGAAGCGGCCTTCCCAGGCGATCGAGCGCAGCGCCGCCTCGGCATAGCTGCCGCCGACCGGATCGAAAATGATGTCGACGCCCTTGCCGCCGGTGAGCCGCCGCAAGCCTTCCTTGAGATCTTCCTTGGCGTAGTTCAGGCCGAGCTCGGCGCCATGCGCCTTGGCGAATTCGAGCTTTTCATCCGACGACGCGCAGGCGATCACCTTCAGGCCCATCAGCTTGCCGAGTTCGCAGGCCGCAAGTCCGGTGCCGCCGGCCGCGCCCAGCACCGCCAGCGTCTCGCCGGGTTTCGGGCTGGCGCGATCTTCCAGCGCATGCAGCGCGGTGCCGTAGATGATGATGATGCCGGCGGCGCGATCGAAATCCAGATTGTCGGGAATTTTCACGATCGAGTTCGCCGGCAGCGCGATCTTCTCGCGCGCGCCGTTATGGCCGCAGGACGCCACCACGCGGTCGCCGACCTTGAGGTCGGTGACGCCGGCGCCGACGCTTTCGATCACGCCCGCGACTTCGGCGGCCGGCGAAAACGGGAACGGCGGCTTGATCTGGTACTTGCCCTGGATCATCAGGATGTCGAAGAAATTCAGCGCCGCGGATTTGATCGCGATCACGGCCTCGCCGGGTCCGGCGACCGGATCGGGCACGTCGGCCAGCACGAGATCGTCGGGTTCGCAATATTGCGAGCAGAGAATGGCTTTCATGGACACACCTGATTTTCGGACGCACAAGGAAGGCTGGATGCTTCATGCCGGATTTGAAGCCGGGCTACAATCCGATTCGGATGCATGGCCCCTTATGCGCTGCGGAACGCCAGAACGGCTCGCGGTTGAAAGGGTTTTCAAACGATGTTTGAAAAAGGCCTGCTCGGGGGAAAGCGGATCTTGGTCACCGGCGGCGGCTCCGGGCTCGGCGCCGCGATGGGACGCCGCTTCGTCGAACTCGGCGCCGAGCTGATCATCTGCGGCCGCCGGCTCGAATTGCTGGAGGCGAACGGCGGCAGAATGCGCAGCGCGACTCGGCGGCAAGGTCACGCGTGGCGAGATGCGATATCCGCGACGGCGCGGCGGTCGACGCCATGATGGATACGATCTGGCGCGAGGCGCCGCTCGACGTGCTCGTCAACAATGCGGCGGCGACCTTCATCGCGCAGACCGAGCATCTGTCGTTCCGCGCCGCGGACGCGATTCTGGCGCCGACACTGCATGGCACGATGTATTGCACGCTGGCGGCCGGCAAGCGCTGGATCGAGGGCAAGCACAAGGGCGTGGTGCTGAGCATCCTCTCGACCTCGACCATCACCGGCCGCGCCTTCACGGTGCCGTCGGCGATGGCGAAGTCCGCGGTGCTGGCGATGACCAAAAGCCTTGCGGTGGAGTGGGGACCGAAGGGCGTCCGCCCGGTCGCGATCGCGCCCGGCGCGTTTCCGACCCCGGGCGCATCGGGCCAGCTTCGGCCCGAGGGCCGCGACGAGAGCTGGGCGCACCGCAATCCGCTCGGCCGCGCCGGCGAGCACAGCGAACTTGCCAATCTCGCGAGTTTCCTGATTTCCGATCAGGCCGGCTACATCAATGGCGAGATGGTGGTGCAGGACGGCGGCGCGCATTTGCGCAGTTCCGGCGCCGAGGATTTGCTGCAATGGACCGACGCGCAGTGGGAAAAGCAGCGCGAGGGCCGCGCGAAAAGCTGAGTGCGGCAGCAGCGGATTTGCGGTGCACGCCAACTGCGCCCACCCCGTAACTGCCTTCCCAAAAAGGCATTTCCCGGCTATCCATCGGCGGCGTGACGACGCGCTCGGGCCATCTTCCAGTCACAATGATGAGGGAACCAGTTGTCCGTGCGGCGAATGCTGACAGCTCTGGTGGCTGTGCGTGATGGTGTGCGGGGCGACGTCCCTTGCGCAGGCGCAGACGGCTGCGCCGAAGGCCGCGGCCAAGCCTGCGGCCACCACGACCAAGCCCGCGACAGCGGCGAAGCCGCGGCCAAGCCTGATCCGGCGGCCACCGCAGCGGCCGGCGGCGCGGAGCCGACCCTGATCGGCCAGTTCGGCACCTGGGGCGCCTACACCGCGACGCCGAACGGCAAGAAGGTATGCTTCGCGCTGGCCAAGCCGTCGTCGTCGAAAACCAATCCGCCGAATCGTCCGCGCGATCCGGCCTATGCCTTCGTCTCGACACGGCCGGCGGAGAAGGTCACCAACGAAGTCTCGATCATGATCGGCTACACGCTGAAGCCGGGTTCGGAATCCACGCTCGAGGTCGGCGGCGCGTCCTACGCGATGTACACCCAGGGCGACGGCCTCTGGATCAAGAACGCCGCCGAGGAAGAGCGGATGGTCGACGCCATGCGCAAATCCGCCGACGTCATCGTCAAGGGCGTCTCGGCCAAGGGCACCGAGACCACCGACATCTTCTCGCTCAAGGGCCTGTCGCAGGCGCTCGACAGGCTGGCGCAGGATTGCAGGCGTTAACCAAGCGTTTTCGAGCGAAAGCCTGCCCCGGACTTGATCCGGGGTGGGTACCGGTTCGCGTAAAGAAAACGCGTCAAAACAAAAGAGCCCGATTTTAAGCCTCGATTCGAGGCATTTGGCGGCTTTCCAGCAGCTTCTGGAAGGCCTATTTGATGTTCCATGACAGACAGCATGACCAGCATGACCGAGACCGGTTCCGCGACGCACGCGCCCTTGGAAAAGATCGCGCTCGAAACCTATGTGCCGCCGGCAAAGCCGTCGCTGGTCGGGCTGTCGCGCGCCGAGATCGCCGACCGGCTGGGCGAGATCGGCGTTGCCCCGGCGCAGCGCAAGATGCGCATGCAGCAGCTCTGGCACTGGATGTATGTCCGCGGCGCCCAGAACTTCGACGAGATGACCAGCATCTCCAAGGAGATGCGCAGCGAACTCGTGCAGCATTTCACGGTCGACGCGCCCGAAGTGGTCGCCGAACAGATCTCCAACGACGGCACCCGCAAATGGCTGCTGCGGCTGCCGAGCGGCGACAAGGTCGAGACGGCCGCATGAAGTCGAGTGCGTCTACATTCCCGGAAACCGACCGCGGCACGCTGTGCGTCTCCTCGCAGGTCGGCTGCACGCTGAACTGCTCGTTCTGCCACACCGGCACGCAGCGGCTGGTGCGCAATCTCACCGCGGGCGAAATCGTCGGCCAGGTCATGGTGGCGCGCGACCGCCTCAACGACTGGGCCGATCGCGAGACCCCGACCGGCAGCCGTCTCGTCACCAATGTGGTGATGATGGGCATGGGCGAGCCGCTGTACAATTTCGACGCGGTGCGCGATGCGCTGCTGATCGTCGCCGACAATGAAGGCATCGGCATTTCCCGCCGCCGCATCACGCTGTCGACCTCGGGCGTGGTGCCGAACATCATCCGCACCGGCGACGAGATCGGCGTCATGCTGGCGATCTCGCTGCATGCGGTGCGCGACGAACTGCGCAACGAACTGGTGCCGCTCAACCGCAAATATCCGATTGCCGAACTGCTGCAGGCCTGCCGCGACTATCCGGGCTCGTCGAATGCGCGGCGCATCACCTTCGAATATGTGATGCTGAAGGGCGTCAACGATTCGCTCGACGATGCAAAGCTGCTGGTGAAGCTGCTCAAGGGCATTCATGCCAAGATCAATCTGATTCCGTTCAATCCGTGGCCGGGCACGCGCTACGAATGTTCGGACTGGGACCAGATCGAAAAATTCTCCGAATACATCTTCAACGCCGGCTATTCCTCGCCGGTGCGCACGCCGCGCGGCCGCGACATCCTCGCCGCCTGCGGCCAGCTAAAGTCGGAGACCGAGAAACTGTCGGTGCGCGAGCGGGATGCGCTGCGCGCGATGGCGATGACGGATTGATAGGACGGGCTATGTGCAGTCCGTCATTGCGAGCGAAGCGAAGCAATCCATCTCTCAGCGTGCTGAGGTATGGATTGCTTCGTCGCGGAGTTTATCATCGGGCCGGCCGAAGGCCGGACCCGTTGGCTCCTCGCAATGACGGGGAACTAGCATGGCGCTGATCGGCCGCCTGTTCGTGATCTTCTTCGCCTTCCTGGTCGCCTGCCTGGCGGCGGGCATGATCGTGGTCGGCGCGGTGCTGTTTCCGGAGTTCAGCGATCTCGGCACCGGCCCGATCGATCAGAGCGCGATCAATGTCGTGCTCGGGTTCGGCTTCATCTTCATCTCGGGCTTTGCGCTGTTGCCGGCGCTGATCGTGGTGCTGATCACCGAAGCGTTTTACGTCAGGGGCGTGCTGACCTATGCGGTCGGCGGCGCGATCGTCGGCGCCGCCTGCTATCTCGGCCTGATCCCGTTCGATCCCGAAACGATGCATTTCGACGGCATCGTCCGCCGTCATCTCGAAATCATGACCGGCGCGGGGATCGTCGCGGGCCTCATCTACTGGATGATCGCGGGCCGCAACGCCGGCGCCTGGCGCGAACCGCCGCGCCCTGCAAGCCCGCCACCGCCGCTGCCGTCGCAGTCGCGGCCACAAGCGTGATGACATTGAGCGCGCGCTCTTCACCCTCCCCTGGAGGGGGAGGGTCGGCTCGCAATGAGCGCAGCGAAATGCGAGCCGGGGCGAGGTGGCAGTCTCTCAGCTCGGATACTGTTCGAAACGAGAGACTGTCACCCCACCCCGCCGCTCCTTTCAGTCGCGTCGACCCTCCCCCTCCAGGGGAGGGTAAGAGCAAGCCTTTTCATCCCCCAGCACCTCGGCTAAACCCCGCGCCATGAACCGGACCGGACTCTTCATCGCGCTGGGACTGACGCTCGTCATCGGATTGCTGTTCGGGATTTTTCCCGAGCTCGATCTGAAGCTCGCGGCACTGTTCTATGATCCCGCGACCAAATCGTTTCCGCTGAAACTCGATGCCGTGGCCGCCTTCGCGCGCGACGCCGCGATGTGGATCGCGTGGGCTTTCGCGCTGCCGGCGATTGTCGCCTTCGTCGCCAAGATGCTGCGGCCGGACCGGCCGATGCTGATGTCGGGCCGCGCGGTCGTGTTCCTGCTGGTCACCATCATTCTGTCGGCCGGCATTCTCACCAATCTCACCTTCAAGATCTACTGGGGCCGGCCGCGACCGGTGGTGGTGACGGAGTTCAACGGCCCCTGGCAATTCGTGCCGTGGTGGGATCCGCGCGGCGAATGCGCGCGCAACTGCTCGTTCTTCTCCGGCGAGGGCGCTACCGCGTTCTGGACCTGCGCGCCCGCGGCGCTGACGCCGCCGGCATGGCGGCCGCTGGCCTATGCAGCGGCGACCCTGTTCGGGATCACGACCAGCGTGCTGCGGATGGCGTTCGGCGGGCATTTCTTCACCGACGTCGCCGCCGCCGGCCTCGTCACCTTTCTGGTGATCTGGTTCGCCTATGCCTGCATCTACCGTTGGCCGGCGCACCCGCATGACCGACGCGCAGGTCGATGCCGCCCTGACCCGGCTGGCCGGGCTCCTCGGCTCCGCCAGCGCTGATGCGGCGCGGGCGCCTGCAGGAGTCGATCCTTGCGCCATTAAACGCGTGCCCGGCCGCGCGAAATTTGATATTCGCGCAGCCAACCCGCGAATCGACATCCGCTACTTCGACCGATTGGAAGCTCCATGACTACGATCCTGAAAAGCCTGCCCAAGGGCGAAAAAGTCGGCATCGCCTTCTCCGGCGGTCTCGACACCAGCGCGGCGCTGCTGTGGATGAAGCAGAAGGGCGCCCGCTACTTCGCCTATACCGCCAATCTCGGCCAGCCGGACGAGGCCGACTACAACGAGATTCCGCGCAAGGCGATGGAGTTCGGCGCCGAGAAGGCCCGGCTGGTCGATTGCCGCACGCAACTGGTCCACGAAGGCATCGCCGCGATCCAGTCCGGCGCCTTCCACGTCTCGACCGGCGGCATCACCTATTTCAACACCACGCCGCTCGGCCGCGCCGTCACCGGCACGATGCTGGTCGCGGCCATGAAGGAGGACGGCGTCAACATCTGGGGCGACGGCTCGACCTTCAAGGGCAACGATATCGAGCGCTTCTACCGCTACGGCCTGCTGACCAATCCGAGTCTTGCGGATCTACAAGCCCTGGCTCGACCAGCAGTTCATCGACGAACTCGGCGGCCGCGCCGAAATGTCGGCGTTCATGACCGCCAACGGTTTCGCCTACAAGATGAGCGCCGAGAAGGCGTATTCGACCGACAGCAATATGCTCGGCGCGACCCACGAGGCCAAGGATCTCGAGAGCCTCGACAGCGGCATCAAGATCGTCAACCCGATCATGGGCGTGCCGTTCTGGCGCGACGACTGTGTCGTCAAGGCCGAAAAGGTCGTCGTGCGCTTCGAGGAAGGCCAGCCGGTCGCGCTGAACGGCCAGACCTTCGCCGATCCGGTCGCGCTGTTCCTCGAGGCCAACGCCATCGGCGGCCGGCACGGCCTCGGCATGAGCGACCAGATCGAGAACCGCATCATCGAGGCCAAGAGCCGCGGCATCTACGAAGCGCCCGGCATGGCGCTGCTGCACATCGCCTATGAGCGCCTGGTCACCGGCATCCACAACGAAGACACCATCGAGCAGTACCGCATCAGCGGCATGCGCCTCGGCCGACTGCTCTACCAGGGCCGCTGGTTCGACTCGCAGGCCCTGATGCTGCGCGAGACCGCGCAGCGCTGGGTCGCGCGCGCCGATCACCGGCGAGGTGACGCTCGAGCTGCGCCGCGGCAACGACTACTCGATCCTGAACACCGAGAGCCCCAACCTGACCTACGCGCCGGAGCGGCTCAGCATGGAGAAGGTCGAGGATGCGGCGTTCACGCCGGCCGACCGCATCGGCCAGCTGACCATGCGCAACCTCGACATCGCCGACACGCGCGCCAAGCTGAATCTCTACGGCGAGACCGGCTTGCTGTCGGGCGGCGAAGGCTCGCAGATCTTCAAGCTCGAGAACGACAAGGACTGAACCGGCGGGGCGCTGTCAAATCGTCTTCCGCGTCATTGCGAGCGAAGCGAAGCAATCCATCGCGCCACGTAAAGGAAGAATGGATTGCTTCGTCGCTTGCGCTCCTCGCAATGACGAAACAAAAATGGCCGGGATTTCTCCCGGCCATTTTGCATTTGTGTTTCGTCCAGCCTCACCGCGGCGGCGCGGTGCCGGGCGGGGGCGGCGGCAGCGAGGCCGTTCCGCCGTTGAGCAGCGGCGTGATGCGGCGGATGGTGACGCGCCGGTTGATGCGGCTCGGCCCTGACGTCTGCTCCTTCGGATATTGCGAACCGTAGCCCTGCGAGGTCAGGTTTTCCGCGGGCACGTTGAACTGCTGTGTCAGCAATTCGGCTGCGGATTCCGCGCGCCGGTCCGACAGCGACAGATTGTCGGTGTCGTTTCCGGTCGCATCGGTGTGCCCCTCGATCAGGAACACCTCGCGCGGATTGCGCTGGATCGCGCGATTGAGGCCGTCCGCGATCACCTGCAGCTTGCGGCCTGATCCGGTGGAATCTCCCACGATCCCAGTTCGAAGTTGATGGTGTTGAGATCGATGCTCGGCATCAACTGGCGCACGTTTGGGCTGTAGCGGATTTCGTCCAGCGAATAGCGCCGTTCGATGCGGTCGACCGGCGGCGCCACCATGGTGTCGTAGATCAGGTCCGGCGGCGCGTCGTCGGAATCGACGATGTAGCGATCATAGGGGATGCGAACCACCGGCGGCGGCAGGTCGACATAGAAGCCGCCGATCGCTCGGGGATCGCGGTAACTGTTGTCGATGATGACGATCTCGCGGCCCTGCTGATCGCGCCGGATCCGCCGCAGCATCTCGCCGTCGCGGCCGACCACGGTGATGATCTGGCTGCCGTCGGGACGAATCACGATAGTGCGGGTTTCGCCGCCCACGGTCTGGGTCTGGATGTCGCGCGCGCCGAAGCGGAAGCGATCCTCCTCGTTGTGGCGCACATACTCCTGCCCGCCGGGATCGCGAATGATGACGCGCCCGGGTTCGGTGATGACGGTGCGGCCGCCTTCCTGGGTTTCGTGCCGCTCGCTGCGGAATTGTTCCAGGGTGCGCGGTCCCGGAGCCGGCGCGCCGGCTGAGAGCGCCTTGGTGCCCAGCGTCGGCGGCGGCGGCGGCAACGGCGCGGTGACCTGCGGCGCGCGCTGGAACGCGGGCGCTGCGACCGGTGGCGCGTTTCGTGCGCCCTGCTGACCGGTCGGTGCAGCGCCCGGCGCGGCCGGAGCCGCACCCGGCGCGCCGGGAGGCGGCCCGCCACGCGGCGGCGGTGCGGTTGGCGTTGTCGCCGGAGAGGCTGCGCCGGCCGGAGGGGTCGGCGGCGCGCCGGGACGCGGCGGCGGGCTTGCCCCAGGAGGCGTCGTCGCGGGCGCCGTTTGAGTTCGCGGCAAGGGCGCAGGCGTTGCGGCTGGTGCCTGTTCGGCGCCCGCCCCCGGCGGGGACGGCGGAGGCACCTGAGACGGCGTGCCCTTCTGGAAAGAAGAAGGTGGCGGGGTCGGCGCCGCCGGTTGCTTCGGCGCGGCAGGCGCCGTCGTTGCCGCCGGAGGTGTTGGCGGGAGCGTATGGGCGGGCGGGGCCGCAGTCGGCGGTGCCGGCGGGGCGGTATGCACGGGTGGCGCGGCCGCCGGTGGCGGCGGCGCATGCGGGGGTGGTGCCGCGGGCGGCGTCGGACGCGGGGGTGGTGCAGCGGCAGGGGGCGGCGGCGGCGCAGGACGCGGGGGCGGTGGTGCTGCTGCAGGCGGCGCGGGATGCGGCGGCGGTGCTGCAGCGGGTGGCGGCGGCGCGGGATGCTGAGGTGCCGCGGCCGGCGGCGGCGCGCCCTTCGGCGGCGCCTTGGGTTTTCCGTTCGGGCCCAATTCTTCCTTGGTTCCCTGCGCCACGACGAGCGGCGCGGTCTGCGCATGCGAAGCGAAGGCTGCGAGCTGCGTCACGGTCAGAGCTGACGTGGCAAGCAGCACGATGCGAAGTTTTGTCATGATGTTCTGGATCCCCGGAAAAAATCAGGCGGCAAGGTTGGCGGCAACGAATAGCTTCGCCGAAAGGTCTCGGCGGGTCGATCAATGGCTAATCATTAGGCCGGATTGTGGCGGGCTACAAAACGCAAACGCTATTTATTTCGACAGCATAACGGGTTGCATGCGCAATTGTTCATTACGCATTCAGACGATGCTTTCAAATCGAAGTTTTACATCGTCCCCTGTGGCATCTCTGAGGCGCTGGCGTGAAGATTTGGCTGCGGCCCCGGCAGGGTGGCAGCGCCGGCATCGGTTGCAGGTGGAGGTGCGGCCGGACCGTTCGGTCCGCGCAACGGCAAATCGTCCGGCATCTTGCCGGGCAACTCCTCCGGCCGCGGCGGCTCGCCGGGTTCGTGCACCGGGGCAGGCACTTCCGGGCGCGGGTTGCCGGGAGGAATCCCCGGCGGAGGCTCAGTCGGTGTACCCGGCGTGGCCGGCGGAATCTCTGGCGGTTCGATTGGCATCTAGATCGCGGCTTCGCGATGGTCGCCAGGAGCGGGATGCGTACCGGTCACCGTCATGTTTCGCTCCATTGGTTCTGCAGCGATAACGACTCGGACGCAGCGATGTTCCGCAGCGCGGCGCTCAACGCGCAGGCCGAGCCGGTCCAAATATCGCAAGTTTTCGCCGGTCTATTTCACCAGCCCTTTCAGCGCCGCCAGGATCCGCGTGCCATTTGGACTGCCGAGCCCCGTGCATGCATCCCAGCCGGCGCCGGCGCGGTACGCGCCATTGTCGCCTTCGCTGACATCGCGGAGAACGCCGGACGCCAGATTCTTGTACAGAATCGGATTGAGGAACCCGAGCGGCTTTCCCAGTAACTGGTTGAGACGCGCGATCAGGCCTGCCCACATCGGCGCCGTGGCGCTGGTTCCGCCAATGCCCCCGACGACGCCGTCGGGGTTCATGACCAGCACTCCGGTATCGGGGTCGGCGATTCCAGAGACGTCGGGCACGCCGCGGCCGATGCGGTGTCCGGGGTTGACCGACACCGGGACGTTCGCCGAAGTCTGGTAGGTCGGCAGCGCAAACAGGCTGCTGATGCCGCCGCCGGTTGCGCTCGATGGACCGTCGTTCCACACCGTCTCGCGGTTGATCACGCCATTCGCCGCGACCACCCTTGTGCCGCCGCAAGCCAACACCCAGGGAACTCGAAGCCGGAAAATCGACGTGCTGCCGATGGTCGGTCACTTCCTCGGTCGAGCCCTGGTCTCCGGCGGCAACACAGACGTTGATTCCGGCCAGCGCGGCGCGCTGCAGGGCCTCATTCACTTTCGCGATCGCCTGCTGGGTCCAGAGGATCTGGCCCGTCGGCCCGTCCTCGGGATTGCCGTAGCTGATCGAGATGATGGACGGCCGGTTTTGAGTCGCGGTCACTGCCGAGGTCAGGGCATCGACCCAGCCCTGCTCGGTGAACTCGGTAAAGTACATCATGAACTTCGCCTTCGGCGCGATGGCGCCGGCCATGCACATATCCAGCAACACCTCGCCGGTCACGTCGGTGTCCTGGCTGCCGTCGCCGGGCTTGTTGCCCGGGCCGTGGATAACGACGTCGGTGAATTTCGGCGGCGCGATGTGAAGCGTATCCTTGAAGTAACTGTTGACGAGCTTCGGCGAATAACCCCCGATCGCGGTCTGGCCGGAATCGGCGAGCGCACCGTTGAACACCAGGATAGCGATCGTCTGTCCGCTGCCGTCCGCATCCGGAAAACTATAGAAATCCGCGATCTCCGGAGGCAGGTAGTTCAGGGGCTGTGCCGCGCGGGAGACGAAGCGATGTCGGCTGCGTCGAAAATAGGGTTTTCCCATCACCCGGTTGTCGAAACCGAAAACCGCTTCAACGATGCCGCGTAGCGAATCCGGGGTGTGGACCGGCCCGACCCTGCCGCGATAGCGGCCGCCCGGATGCTCCCAGATTTGAAGATCGACGCCGAAGGCGCGCGCCGCGTCGCCGGTCTTTCCCTCGATCAGAACGCTCCGTTTGACCTCGCTGGCTTCAATGACCTTCAATTTGTTGGCCGCGGCAAACTTTTTGACGGCGGTGATGTCCTTTGGATCGGCCTCGAAGGCGCTCAACGACTGGGCGCCTTGCGTCGAATGCATCCACTCGTATGGACTGTGACCAATTTCCTTGAGCGAGGGGATGTGGGTATGAGCCGGGCGGGATCGCACATAGACCGTCAAGCTGATCGGCTTCTCGGGATCTGCCGGGCCGATGATGCGGGCGTTCGGCAACGGCAGCCGTTCGCTGCCGGCGACCCGCCGCAGATTGTCGTGCGAATTGTCGTGAGACGGGGTCGCGAATTGCAGGCTTTGTTTGCGGGCCATGGTGCATCCCTCCGTTCAAATGAATGACGTAGCGGGACACTGATCTTGCAACCCAAGGTAAATCAGGTCAACGACTTTCAGGAGGCATCAAGGCAGGCCGGACGCTCTATTTGCGCGTCACCAAGGTGTTGCTGCGGGTTTTGCCGGTCTCGACATAACCGCGCGCGCGCATGTCGGCGATGCAGTCTTCCAGCCACTCGTTCTTCGACAGATGTTCGATCACCACCGCGCGCGGCCAGAGCGATGGCGGCGCTTGCTTGAAGAAACCGGTCAGCACGCGATCCTCAAAACCCTCGACGTCGATCTTCAGCGCGTCGACGCGCGATACGCCGGCCTCCTCGAGAATCCGCTGCAGCCGCAGCGACGCCACCTTGATGGCCTTGCCGCGAAGCTTTTCCCGACACGATGTGGCTGGCGCCGAGGTTGTCGCCATCGGTCTCGATCATCAGGTCGCCGTCGGCGGCGCCGGCCGCCGCGGCCACCAGCCTCACCTGGGTATAGCCGGACGCCGAATTGTTGAAGGCCAGCCGCGCATGGGTGACGGGATGCGGCTCGACCGCGATCACCGTGCCGCCGGCGCCGACGTGATGCGCGAGCGGCATCGCATAGGTGCCGACATTGGCGCCGACATCGACGAACACGCCGCCCGCCGGGGTATGTGCGCGCAAGAAGTCCAGCTCTTCGAGATTGTAATCGGGATTGAACAGCGCGCCGCGCTCGGTGGCGCTGGCTTGATGATAGAACCGGAACGACGCGCCCTGATACGGCACGTCGACCGGGTCCGGCGCGCAGCAGATTGACCAGCCGCGACAACATCGGCCGAAACGCGCCGCGCTTCAGCCGCGAGCGCTGCGCCAGCGCGATGATCGCGGCCTGGGCGGCATTGGGTGCGAACGCGCCGAACGGCGCGGGGGAAGGATCGTTGTCGGGAGTCACGCGTGTATCCTGTGTCAAAGCCGGCGCAGGCATAGCCGACTTTAGCGGCGACTCCAACGGCTCCGTTCAGGATCACGCCGGCGCGGCGTCGCGCTTGACCTTTCGCCAGCGGCCGACCTTCTGCAACACGCGGGCGAGCTGTTCGATCGAATAGGGCTTTTGCAGCAGCTCGAAGCCATAGCTGCCGTTTTGCGACAGCACATGGCTGTAGCCGCTGGTCAGCACCACCGGCAGGTCATGATGGCGGCGGCGGATTTCCTGCGCCAGTTCGATGCCGCTCATGCCGGGCATCATCACGTCGGAAAACACCACATCGAAGCGGCCGGCATCGCTCATCAGCTCTTCGAGCGCGTGGGTGGCGTTGCCGACCAGCGTGGTGCTGTAGCCGAGCCCGGCCAGCGCGTCGGTCGCGAACTTTCCGACCTCGACATTGTCCTCGACCACGAGCACCCACATGCCCTGGCCATCGACCGGCGGCGCGTCCTCCGCCGCGACCTGTTGCGGCCGGCCGCCGCCGGAGGCGCTCGGCAGATACAGCGTGAAGATACTGCCCCTGCCGAGTTCGCTGGCGACGATCACTTCGCCGCCGGATTGTTTGGTGAAGCCGAACACTTGCGACAGGCCGAGCCCGGTGCCCTGGCCGACTTCCTTGGTGGTGAAGAACGGTTCGAAGATGGTCCCGAACTTGTCCTCGGGAATTCCAATGCCGGTGTCCTCGACAGACACTGCAACATAGCCGTGAGGATTTTGCGATGGCGCGGCCGCACCGGGTAATTCGCGGACCAGCCGCACCGCAATCGTGAGCCGTCCGGGGCCTTCGATGGCGTCGCGCGCGTTGACGGCCATGTTGATCATGGCGGTCTCGAACTGGCCTGCATCGGCATTGATGAAGCATGGCTCATCCGGCACGTGGATAACGATCTCGATGCGCGAGCCGATCAGGGTTGCGATCATTTCGCCGAGCGTCTGCACGCTCTGGCCGACGTCGAACAGTTCCGGCTTCAGGGTCTGGCGCCGCGCGAACGCCAGCAACTGGGCCGTCAGTTTTGCCGCGCGGGTCACGGTGTCGGAGATCGCCTCGATGTAGCGCAGCCGCCGCGGCTCGGGCAGATCCGGCCGCCGCAACATGTCGACGGAGGCGCCGATCACCGTCAGAAGATTGTTGAAGTCGTGCGCGACGCCGCCGGTCAACTGCCCGAGCGCCTCCAGCCGCTGGCCGTGCTTGAGCGCCTCCTCGGCCTCGGTTCGCTTGGCAGCTTCGGCATAAAGGTGTCGCGTTCGCCGCAACGCCAGCGAGAGCAGGAAAAACAGCAGCGCGGTGGCCGGCGCGCCGAAGATCAGATGCTGGCTCATGGTGGCGAGCCAGCGCGCCCGGATCGCCGATGTCTCAAGCCCCGCGCTGACGTAGATCGGATATTCCGCAAGCCGCTGATAACCGAGGCGGCGCTCGATGCCGTCAGCCGGCGATTTTACGGTGACCAGTCCGGCTTGGGGGTGGGCGACGATCTGCTCCCCGAGCGGCCCATTCGGCTCGAATCGGAAATCACGGTCGACGCCGGGGAAATGGGCCAGCACCGCGCCGTCGGTCCGGACGAGCGCGAAAAAGCTGCCGGGCTCGCGGCCGATCCGGGCGTAGAAATTATCGAAATATTCCGGGAGCACGGAAGCCTGGATCACGCCGGCGAAGCTGCCGTCCTCGTTCTCCCGCCTCCGGCTGACGCCGAAGAACGCCGAGCCCTGGTAAGGCGGCCGCGGTTTCAACGCCTCGCCGATATAGGTGCCGACATCGTGCTCGACATGGGCGCTGAAATAGTCCCGGTCCGAGAAACTGATGTCGGGCGCCGGCACCACCAGGCTGTTGACGAGCGCATGGCCGTTGGCGCCGAAAATCCAGGCCGATTTCATCTGCGGCAGCGAATCGGCGAGCTGTTTCAGCCTGACATGCAGGGTCTGCTCGCGGGAACTAATACCGGCGTCGGGAATGCCGCGGACGATCTCGGCGATTTCCGACAGGCTGCGGTCGATGGTCTCGAACACTTTCAGCGCGTGTTCGTGCGCGACATCCAGCGCGCGCTCGATTTCCCGGTCGGCGGTCTCATTGGTGGAAACCCAGGAAACCGCGGAAGCGAAAACGAACAATGCCACCGGGAGGGCCAGCGAGGCGGCCATCATCCATTGTAGCAGTCTCAGCGAATTGCGTTGTGCAGGCTGCACGGGCGCTCCGAGTCCGAAAGCGGAGCTTACTGCAAAGCGCGGCGTGGAACAAAGCGATGTGACTGAGATGGAACTTTTGCAGCTTGTCGTCCCCGCCTGATGCGCAATTGCGCACTAGGCCGGGGCGACAACAACCATCAATCCGGATCGATAAACTGGTAATCAATTCGGATCCGGCCATCGTCGGCCAAAAGGCAGACGATCAGCCCGGTCGCGGCCACCTCGCCGCCGCCTTTCGGCACCATGCGCCAGTTGAACCTGACCAGGTCGCGGAGCTGCTCGACGCCGCCGTTGGGCTCGAACCAGTAATTGCGCTCGGCGACATTGGTCTGGTGCGAGGTGGCGACGCGCTTTTCCAGATCGGGATGGCCGTGCACCTCGCGCTCCCGCACATAATGGGTGCCGTTTTCGATCCAGAGGGCGGCGACCAGGGCGCGGCGGGCGGCGGGGTCGGCTTCGTTCCAGATGTGGATGTAACGCTTGGCGAGATCTTCTGCGTGCGACATGTGACCTGTCTCTTCCCGAGTTTTCGTGCCGGTTGACCGGCGATGGAAAGAGGATAGAGATGGATATCTGGACGATGAATGGCTATTTGGCCTGGATTGTTGTCTATGCGTCCAAATATGGCCGCCATCAGGAAAGCGCAGATGGATCCCCTCGACGACGCATTTTCGGTCATGCGGGTGCGCGAATCGCTTTATGCGCGGGTCGACGCCGGCGCGCCCTGGGCGATCCGGTTCAGGGAAGGCAAGGCGGCGCGGTTCGGCCTCGTGATCGCAGGCGCCTGCCGGCTCACGATGGAGGCGCCTTCGAAATCGATTCAGCTCGCAGCCGGCGATTGCTACGTGATCCTGGACGGATCGACCTACACGCTCGGCGACGATCCGCATTCGGTCCCGCTGAACTGTTTTGACGTGATGCCAAAACTGGTCGATGGCGCGGTCAGCATCGGCGGCGGTGGAGCCGCTGCCACCGTCGTGACCGGATGGTTCGTCTATGACGAACTCGGCGCCCGTCCGCTGACGGCGCTTTTGCCGCGCGTACTGCACACGCGGGTCGACGGCTATCGCACCGACATTTTGAAGGCGACGCTCGAGCTATTGGCGAAGGAGACCGAGCGTCCCGGCGTCGGCTCCGGCGTCGTCATCTCGGGGCTCGCGGACATCCTGTTCGTGCAGGCGATCCGCAGCCATCTCAACGACGCCGGCGAAGACGACGTCGGGTGGCTCGCTGCGTTGTCCGACAAGCGGATCGGCGCCGCGATGGGTGCGCTGCACGGCAGCCCGGCTGAAGCGTGGACCGTGGAGAAGCTGGCGCAGCTTTCGAACATGTCGCGCTCGGCGTTTGCCGCCCGCTTCAAGGCCAAGCTCGGCGAAGCGCCGCTGGAATATCTGACGCGCTGGCGCATGTTCCGCGCCGGCGTGCTGCTGCGGCACACCGAGCGCTCGCTGGCCGAGATCGCCAATGAGGTCGGCTATGAGAGCGACGCCGCGCTGAGCAAGGCGTTTCACCGCGTCATCGGCATGGCGCCCGGCGCGTTTCGCAAGCAGGGCGCGGAGACGAACGGAAGGAAGGCTGCAGCCTGAAACTCGGCGTCATCCTGAGGTGCGAGCCTCTTCGGCGAGCCTCGAAGGATGCTGACGCGGTGCTTGCGGCTCATCCTTCGAGGCTCGCTGCGCTCGCACCTCAGGATGACGACGCAGTTTGCAGGTGCCCATGCGCGGGCGGCTTAAGCCCGAAGCACCAGAAAACCGGCGCGCGGAAAATGCACGACGACCTCGCCGGCTCGGGGATCCTGCCTGCGAATGGCGACGTGTTGCGGCGACAATGCCACGATCTCGCCGGCGACTTTGACCTTGCCGTAATCGTCCGGCACTACCTCGACCCGGTCGCCGGGCTTGCGGCCGTTCGGATCATGAGGATCGGCCATGACGGCGGTTTGCGGGGTAGCGGCCGCGGCGATGTCGAGCGCCGTAGATGTCGTCATTTCGCTGCGGTGGCCATGCCCGATTGCGCGCATTCGCGCTTCCCAGGTCCGCACGTTTCCGAATTCTGCCAGGACTCCATCAACGTCAGCCATGTTCTGGCGCACGTACCAGACATTCATGTAGGCATGGACGTCGCCAAGGCCGGTCTTGTCGCCGCCGATCCACGGCCGCCCGTCGCCCAGTTGGGTTTCGATCCACTGCAGATGCGCGCGAACCTGATCCCGCATCTGGGGGATGGCGGATGTCATGGCCGCGACATCGAATTTGGCGCCGCGCAATTTTTCGCGGTCGGCGATGAATTCCTGCGGGACCTTGTCGGCGAGCGAACCGAACACGAGGTTCACGGTGTTCTGAAAGAACGACCGGTCGGTCCACATCGCCGTGGCCCACGCCATGCCTTCGTTTCCGTCCGGGAACAGGGTCGGTTCGGGAAAACGCCGCTGCAATTCGCGAAGGATGCACTGTGAGTCGCAATAGATGTCGGCGCCGATCTGCATCACCGGCGTCCGCCGGTAGCCGCCGGTCATCGGCATCAGGTCCGGCCGCGGCATGATCCGCGAAATCCGGACCGAATTCCACGCGATTTCCTTCAGGCCGAAGACGATGCGGATTTTCTCCGAGAAGGGAGACTCGTCGAAATGATGCAGGACGATGGCGGATGTGGCGGACATGCGATCCTTCAGGACTGGAGTTTGCGGAAAGGGTAATCCGCAAATGACCAGTCTTCAATCGATCGAATGTCCGCAAAGCCATCGATCCCGCGCCGGGTTCGCGCGCCGGCGCGGGTACGGTCTCAGGCCGGATGCTCTGCGGATCGCTTCGGCAACAGCAGGATCAACAGCACCATGACTATCGCCAGCGACGCTGACGCCGCGTACCGGCTGAGCGCCAGCCCGCCATGGTCGAGCGGCTTGTCGAGGAAATCGCCGACCGTGGCGCCAAGCGGCCGGGTCAGCACGAATGCGACCCAGAACAGCACGGTGCGCGAGGCGTTGGTCCAAAGATAGACCGCCATGGTGATCGCAAGCCCGGCCGCAAACACCAGCGCACCGCCGCCATAGCCAAGTCCCGTGGAGTCGGCCATCCAGTCGCCGAGCGCGGTGCCGAGGGTCTGCGAAAACATGATCGTGACCCAGTAAAAGGTCTCCGCTTGCCGCGACTTGATCGAGGCGATCGAAACCGTTCCCAGCGTGCGATACCAGATCGCCAGTGCAAACATCAGCAGCGCGGCGAGCAGCGAAGAGCCGCCGAGGTAGCCGATCCCGAGTGAGCGATCGACAAAATCGGCGAGCGTGGTGCCGACCGTGGTGGTCGCGACAATCACCGCCCAGTAAAGAAACGGATGGAAACGCCTCGCGCCGATTTGAGCGGCGACGGCGGCAGCGAAAATCGCCGCAAAGATCGCCGTGCCGACCAGATAGCCGAGATTCATCGACATCGTCACGGCGTCGCCGCCGGTCTCGCCAAGCGTCGTTGCGAGGATCTTGACGATCCAGAACCCCATTGTGACCTCGGGGACCTTACTGGTCTCTTCGCCGGCGACCAGCTCGTTGTAATATTGATCCATGCTGTTTCACTTCCACTTGGCGGTGACGGCGGCGGTTTGCTGCCGCACGTCAGCCGCGCTTTTCACATGTTGGGATACAACGCTTGCGCGTCAGGATTTCGCCGTTGAGTCCATGATCGATAACAATTCTGCGACCGCCTGCTTGCATTTGGCGGCGTCCGGCGTGCTGGCGCGAAGCGCTTCGAGCGCGCGGTCGATGGCCTTGTCGACAGTGTGCCAGTCGGCGGCGGCGCGCGGCTTCAATGCAGCTTCCGCATCGTCCCACTGCGTCTCGAGGTCCTTGATGCGGGTTTTGGCGCCCGCCAGATCGCCCTTGTCGACCAGGGCGGAGACGTCGGCGACGATGGTGCGGAACGGGGTCAGGTCACCGAGTTTTGATGACATCGCCGCTTCCGCAACCGGCATGAATGAGATGTGTCCGCTGGCGTGCAGGCGCGGCTCGCCGGTCGAAAGCGTCAGAAGCCCGACGGTCAATCCCAAAATTGCTCTGTTCATACGTATTCTCCTCGTGGTTTGCCCGCATGGACTCGCCGGGCTTTGCTGGAATGGGCTTCGCGTGGAAGCTGGGAAATCACCGGGCCGGATCGGCCTTGCCCGCACGCTCGCCTTCAAACGTCACCCAAACGACGAGTGCGACGATGACGGTCAGGAATGCGATGCTGGTGTAGATCGTGCCGAGACCGGCGCCGCCGTAGCCTCTCGACTGCGACAGCAAATCGCCAAGCGAAGCGCCGAGCGGACGCGTGAGGATATAGGCCAGCCAAAAGGTGAGAACCGGATTGGCCCCGAGATAATAGCTGGTCGCGATCAGTGCGATCAATGCGCTGAACACGATGACGCCGAGCTGGAAGCCGAGGCCGAGGGCCTCGGTGGCCAGATCGCCTGCGGCTGTTCCGAGTGCAAAGGTGAAGAGAATGGCAAGCCAGTAGAACAGCTCGCGCCGCGTGGTGACAATGGTGTGAATTGAGAGGGTTCGCTCGACGCCGTACCAGATCGCGAACGTCGCGGCCAGGGCGGAAGCAAACACAGCCGTGCTGACATAGAGGCTGATCTCCAGCTTGTCGGTCAGCAGATCGGTGATTTGCGTGCCGACGACGCTGACCAGCACCACCGTCAGCCAATAGATCCAGGGAACGTAGCTTCGTGCGCGAAGCTGCAGCGCCAGAGCGGCGGCAAGCAGGATAGCCATGTTCGCGGCGGTCACGGTGGCCCCAAGGCCGACATGCACGGCGAGATAATCGGCGCCGGTCTCGCCGACCGTGGTCGAGAGGATCTTGATGATCCAGAAGATCGCCGTGACCTCGGGGACCTTGTTGAGCATCTGTTGCAGGCGCTGGGTTGCGATCGCGGGCACGGGGTATCTCCTCGAAGGGAATTGCAGGTTGCTCGAAGCCGATGCCGGACCATGACGGCGTCAACTTAGGTGCGGCTTAGGAGGATAAGTTTTGGAGGCTGCGGCAAATGCGTGCCGGCGATGCGAAAACGCCTGTTCGCGCGTTCTAAGTCTGCGCTAAGTCGGGGAGGGCAAAGTTGATATCGGTGCCGGAATGCGGGTTCTACTGATCGAGGACGACAGGATGATAGGCGCGGCCGTCGAGCAGGCGCTCCGCGACGCGGCCTATGCGGTCGATTGGGTGACGGACGGCGAAACCGCGATCAATGCCGCGGAGAACGAGGCTTATGAGGTGGCGCTGCTCGATCTTGGGCTGCCGGTAGCCGACGGTCGCGAGGTGCTGCGCCGGATTCGCGCGCTCGGCCGCAAACTTCCGGTTATCATCGTGACCGCACGGGATGGCGTCGACGACCGCATCGACGGCCTCGATCTTGGCGCGGACGATTATCTGGTAAAACCGTTCGAGATTCGCGAATTGCTGGCGCGCATGCGCGCCGTGCTTCGCCGCGAAGGCAGCGGCTCGCCGGCGCTCCTCAGCAACGGCAGCCTCTGTCTCGACCCCGCAACACGAGAGGCGCAGTTTTCCGGCGCGACGTCGCTCCTGACCGCCCGCGAGTTCGCCTTGCTGTCAGCACTGTTGACGCGGCCGGGCACGATTCTGTCGCGCAGCGAGCTGGAGCGGCAAATCTACGGCTGGAATGAAGAAGTCGAGAGCAATGCGATCGAGTTCCTGATCCATACCATTCGCAAGAAGCTCGGTGCTGCGGCGATCCGCAACGTCCGCGGCGTCGGCTGGATGGTGGACCGCCCGTCATGACAAGGTCGTTGCGCGCGCGTCTGTTCGTCGGGTTGACCGCCATCATCCTGTTGGCGGGCGGCATCGGCGGCGTGTTTGCCTACATCTGGGCGTTCGACGAGGCGATCGAGATGCAGGACTCGATCCTGATCCAGATCGGCAGCCTGTTGCAGAACGGCAGCGTCAAGAGCGAGCAATCGCTGCTCGGCGTCGATAAGGACGCCGAGGTCGAGGTCATGGAATTGGGGATCGCGACCGCGCCGCGCGGCTCGGCCGAGGATCGCCAGCTCTGGCGCCTGCAGGACGGCTTGCACGTAACCTCGCGCCAGGGCGGATTGATGCGGGTGCTGTTGCGGACGCGGCCGGATGGAAGCCGGTTTGCCGTAGTCCAGCGCACGGCGATCCGGGACGAGATCGCGCGCGACATGGCGCTTCGCACGCTGCTGCCGATCGCGGCGCTGATTCCTGGTCTGCTGCTGGTGACGGCGTTGGTGATCGCGCGGTCGCTGCGCCCGATGGTCCGGCTGGCCGATGATCTCGACGACAGGCGCGCCGACGACATGGCTCCACTGCCGGTGGCGGGGACACCCAGTGAACTCCATCCGTTCATCGCCTCGATCAACGGGCTGCTCGAGCGCATGAAGCTGATGATGGATCAGCAACGGCGTTTTATCGCCGATGCCGCGCATGAATTGCGCTCCCCTATCACCGCCCTCAGCCTGCAGGCCGAGAATCTCGCGCCGGTCGACCTCCCCGATGAAGCGCGCGTGCGTCTCGCCGCGCTCAGCGACGGCATGCGCCGCACCAAGCATCTACTCGAACAGCTGCTCGCGCTGGCGCGGCACGAGGCGGGCCCGTCCGGGGATGCCGCGGTGGTGCCGCTCGACCGCATCGTCAAGGATCTGGTGGCCGACTTGCTGCCGGACGCGGCGCGCAAGGGGATCGATCTCGGCTTCGAAATGATCGAGCCGGTCGCGACCAGGGGCGAACCCGTGATGATCTCTGCGATGATCCGAAACCTGCTCGATAACGCCGTGCGCTTCACGCCCGGCGGCGGCCGCGTCGATATCGGGGTTTTTCGCGAGGGCAATGATGCCGTCATCCAGATCGAAGACACCGGACCGGGAATCCCGTCAGGCGACATCGATCGAATTTTCGAGCCGTTTTATCGCGGCAGCCGGCCGGGCGAGGAGGGAACGGGCCTCGGCCTGTCGATCGTGAAGCGGACGATTGACCGGCTCGGAGGGTCAGTTGTGCTGGAGAATATTTCCGGTCCGGCCTTGACCGGGCTTCGGGCAACCGTCCGTCTAGCCATCGACTAGGGCTAGAGCAAGCGAGCCTCGGCTTTGTGTTGGGCGCCACTGAACGCCGTTGGCGGGTCTTACCCCCAGGGAGTGGACTCTCATTTTATCCTAAGTGTCGCGCCGTAAGCATGACCGGGGGAGGTACGTATCAGGAGGATGGTTCATGCGGAAGTTTTTCTCCCACCAGGCGCTCGGGGCTCTTTGCCTTCTGCTGCTCGCATTTGCGCCGAGCAGCGGAGCATTGGCCGAGCAGACGGCGGACCAAGGTCTGACCCAGCGCGATCTTTCGTCGTTCCACAGGACTGCCCAAGATACGCTGGCCATCGTCAACACGGGAAACCTCAAGCGCGCCAAGGCGCGGATCAAGGATCTTGAAACGGATTGGGACCGCGCCGAGGCAAAGCTTCGTCCGCGCAGTCCCGAGCAGTGGCGAACCATCGACAAGGCGATTGACGCGGCCCTGCTGCAACTGCGGGCCGACAGCCCGCAAGCGCTGGCCGCCAGAGAAGCTTTGCAAAATTTGCTCGTCGAGCTTGAGCGGACCAATCGAGGCGCCGCCGTTGCGCCTGAAAAAGCCGCTGCCGTCGAATCGAGCAAACTTCCGATTACGGACATCATCGCGGCCGCCGAGAAACTGCAGCCCGGCGCAAGCGTGCTCGATGTGAGTTTTGAGCCTAAAGACGGCCAGCCGGCCTATGCGGTCCGCACCTATGCAAACAGAAAGATCTGGGAGGGGCTTCTCGACGGCCTGACCGGCGCGGCGATTGGCAGCGGCACGGTGGTAAACCGGTCCGCACTTGACGACGAGGACAAGGCAGAAGTGGCGGCATCGAGGGCCGCGAAGCTCACGCTGCGGCAGGCCATCGAGATAGCCGAGAAAGCCAACGAAGGCCGTGCGCTCAACGCGGGATTAGAACAAGTGCGCGGGCGCGTGGTGTGGGAAATTCTGATTCAGAGCACCAAAACGCCTCGGCAGGTTCACATCGATCCGATCACCGGCAAAATATTGTGACTGCGCCAGACACGAAGCAGACGCTTGCTAGATCTGCCGCTCGACCATCTTCAGCTTGAGCTCGGCGATCGCTTCCGAGGGATTGAGGCCCTTCGGGCACGCCTTGGCGCAGTTCATGATGGTGTGGCAGCGATAGAGCCGGAACGGGTCTTCGAGATTGTCGAGCCGCTCGCCGGTGGCCTCGTCGCGGGAATCCTTGACCCAGCGCGTCGCCTGCAGCAGGGCGGCGGGGCCGAGGAAGCGCTCGCTGTTCCACCAATAGCTCGGGCACGAGGTCGAGCAGCAGGCGCACAGGATGCACTCGTAGAGCCCGTCGAGCTTTTCGCGGTCCTCGTGGCTCTGCTTCCATTCCTTCTGCGGCGTCGGCGTGGTGGTCTTCAGCCACGGCTCGATCGAGGCGTATTGCGCGTAGAAATTGGTCAGGTCGGGCACCAGGTCCTTGACCACCGGCTGGTGCGGCAGCGGATTGACCTTCACCGCGCCGTCTTTGACGTCGTGCATCGATTTGGTGCAGGCCAGCGTGTTCTGGCCATCGATGTTCATGGCGCAGGAGCCGCAGACGCCTTCGCGGCAGGAACGGCGGAAGGTCAGGGTCGGATCGATGTGGTTCTTGATCCAGATCAGGCCGTCGAGCACCATCGGCCCGCATTCGGCGGTGTCGATGTGATAGGTATCGACGCTCGGGTTTTTGCCGTCGTCCGGATTCCAGCGATAGACCTTGAATTCGCGCGTCTCGGCAGCGCCCGCCGGCTTCGGCCAGGTCTTGCCGCCGGTGATTTTTGAATTTTTCGGAAGCGCGAATTCAACCATGCTTGCAAGCCTTCGCTGTCGTTATCAATACACCCGCGCCTTCGGCGGGATGTACTGCACGTCGTTCGTCATCGTGTAGTCGTGCACCGGGCGATAGTCGATCGCAGTGTTGCCGCCATCGTCGATCCACGCCAGCGTGTGCTTCATCCAGTTCTTGTCGTCGCGCGCGGCGTAATCCTCGCGCGCATGCGCGCCGCGGCTTTCGGTGCGGTTGGCCGCCGAATCCATTGTCACCACCGCCTGGACGATCAGATTGTCGAACTCGAGCGTTTCGATGAGGTCTGAGTTCCAGATCAGGGAATGGTCGGCCACTGACACGTCACCGATACCACTGTGCACCTTGTGGATCAGGTTATGTCCTTGCTGCAGCACATCTCCGGTACGGAACACCGCGCAATTGGTCTGCATGACATGCTGCATGCTGTCGCGAAGCTTCGCGGTCGGCGTGGCCCCTGCGGCATAGCGGTAATGATCGAGCCGTCCGAGCGCCTTGTCGGCCGAGCCCGCCGGCAATTCCGGCTGGCTTCCGTTCGGCGTCAGCTTTTCCGCGAGGCGCAGCGCGGCGGCGCGGCCAAACACGACAAGGTCGATCAGCGAGTTGGAGCCGAGCCGGTTCGCGCCATGCACGGAGACACAGGCCGCTTCGCCGAGCGCCATCAGGCCGGGCACCACGGAATTGTCGTCACCATTCTTCTTTGTCAGCACTTCGCCGTGATAATTGGTCGGGATGCCGCCCATGTTGTAGTGCACGGTCGGCACGATCGGGATCGGCTCGCGGGTGACGTCGACATTGGCGAAGATTTTTGCCGATTCGGAAATGCCGGGCAGCCGCTCGTGCAGCACCTTCGGATCGAGATGATCGAGGTGCAGGAAGATGTGATCCTTCTTCTTGCCGACGCCGCGGCCTTCGCGGATCTCGATGGTCATCGAGCGCGAGACCACGTCGCGCGAGGCGAGGTCCTTGGCGGAGGGCGCATAGCGCTCCATGAAGCGCTCGCCTTCGGAGTTGACGAGATAGCCGCCTTCGCCGCGCGCGCCTTCGGTGACGAGGCAGCCTGCGCCGTAGATGCCGGTCGGGTGGAACTGGACGAACTCCATGTCCTGCAGCGGCAGGCCGGCGCGCAGCACCATGCCGCCGCCATCACCGGTGCAGGTATGGGCCGAGGTGCAGGAGGCGTAGGCGCGGCCGTAGCCGCCGGTGGCCAGGATCGTGGTCTGTGCGCGGAAACGATGCAGCGTGCCGTCGTCGAGTTTGAGCGCGATCACGCCGCGGCAGACGCCCTGGTCGTCCATGATCAGGTCGATGGCGAAGAATTCGATGTAGAATTCCGCGGCGTGGCGCAGCGCCTGGCCGTACATCGTGTGCAGCATGGCGTGGCCGGTGCGGTCGGCGGCGGCGCAGGTGCGCTGCGCCTGGCCCTTGCCGTAGTCCAGCGTCATGCCGCCGAACGGGCGCTGATAGATCTTGCCGTCCTCGGTGCGCGAGAACGGCACGCCCCAATGCTCCAGCTCGTAGACGGCTTCGGGCGCGTTGCGCACCATGTATTCGATCGCGTCCTGGTCGCCGAGCCAGTCCGACCCCTTGACGGTGTCGTACATGTGCCAGCGCCAGTCGTCCGGATGCATGTTGCCGAGCGAGGCTGAAATGCCGCCTTGCGCCGCGACCGTGTGCGAACGGGTCGGAAACACCTTTGTGATGCAGGCGGTGCGCAGGCCCGCCTCGCTGCAGCCGACCACGGCGCGCAGGCCGGCGCCGCCGGCGCCGACGACGACGACGTCGTAGGTGTGATCCTCGATCGGATAGGCTTTTCCGTTGGTGGCGGGACCGCCGCTGCCATTCGTCGCCTTGCCATTGCCATCAGCGGCCATGCGCTAAACTCCCGATGACAGTTTGAGAATAGCGTAGATCGAGGCCAGCGCCACCGCGATGCAGAAGAAGTTGTTGGCCATCACGCTGGCGAGCTTCACCTTCTCGCTATGTACGTAATCTTCGATCACGACCTGCATGCCGATCTTCATGTGCCAGCAGCTGGCGATGATGAACAGCAGCATGATGATGGCGATCGGCAGCGAGCCGAGGATTTCCTTGGCACCGGCCTGATTGCGCCCGAGCAGCATCAACACCACGACGATGACCGGCACGATCAACAGTGTCATCGCGACCGCGGTGAGGCGCTGGCGCCAGAAATCGCTAGTGCCGGAATGCGAGGCGCCAAGGTTGCGGACGCGCGCCAGCGGTGTGCGCATCGAGGGAGAATTTTGCGCGCTCATCGTCCGCCTCCGATCGTGTAGGCGACGATCCACACCAGCACCGTGAGAGACATGCCGCCGATCAGCGCGCCCCAGGTCAGCGCCTCACGTTCGCTCGCCTTGAAGCCGTAGCCGAGATCCCAGACGAAATGGCGGAGCCCGCTGACGAGGTGATGCAGCAGCGACCACGTGTACCCGAACAGGATCAGCCGCCCGATGATGCTGCCGGCAAAAGCCTGCACATGGGCGTAAGCGGTGGGGCCGGAAGCTGTTGCGATCAGCCACCAGGCCAACAGCAAGGTGCCGAAATACAGCGCTATGCCGGTCGCGCGGTGGACGATGGACAGGGCCATCGTCAGGGTCCAGCGATAGGTCTGCATGTGTGGCGAAAGCGGTCGTTCGATCCTGGCGGTCATCGGCGGCTTTTGACGGTTTGCGGGACCGCGAATGGCCCTGTGGGGATCGCGGAAGATAAATTCTATTTACGAAGTCGAAACAGCCAGCGCAACGACCAAATGCCGGGAAGTCGAACCGGTGTTCATTACTAGATCGGTGACCCAGCGAAGTCGCTCAGCGGCTTGGTATACCAGCATGTGCAGGGCCGTTGAAAGACCGAATCCATGTTCTGTTATTGCTTTGACCGGGTCATAGCGTGCCCTCCAAAGGGATCGGCGGCGCGCCATCGCTCGACCAGATAATCGACAAATGCCCGGCTCTTTGGCGATGTCAGCCGGGAGGGTTGAAACAAGAGATGCAACGGTGTCGGCTTCGGCTCGTAGTCGACGAGAACGCGCTGCAAGGCGCCATCGGCGATATCGGCTTCCACCTGCCAGGACGGCACCCTCACCAGTCCGGCGCCCGCTTTCGCCGCCGACACAAGCGCGTCGAGGCTATTCATCCAGAGCCGACCGGATATGCGGATTCGGCGTTCCGTCTTCGCGCGGTCCTTGAAACGCCATCCGGCGATCCCGGGAGTATCGGAAAATACCAGGCAATCGTGCCGGCTGAGATCGGCGGGTTCCTGCGGGAGTCCGCGGCGCTCCAGATAGGCGGGCGAGGCGCAGACGATCATGCTGATGTCGGCGAGCTTGCGCGCCACCAATGGCGAATCCGGCAAATGCCCAACGCGAAGCGCAAGGTGAATGTCTTCCTCGACCATATCGACGGCACGGTCGACCAGCAGAAGGTCGACGGTGAGCAGGGGATAGCGGCGCAGGAATTCCGCGAGCAATGGCGCAATCAGCGAGCGGCCGATCAGCGTCGGTGCGCTGATGCGAATTCGCCCCGACGGCGCGTGCCGGCCGCGCGACAGCGTCGCCTCGACCTCGCGAAGCTCGCCCAGGATCGACTTGGCGCGCTCGTAGAGAATCCGCCCGTCGTCCGTCAGCGCCAGATGGCGCGTCGTGCGCAACAGCAACGGCGTCCCGAAATGCTGCTCGAGCGCCGAAATCTGGCGGCTGACCGACGTCAGCGAACTCGGCAGCGACCGGGCCGCCGCGGACAGGCTGCCGGCGTCGACCACCCGCACGAAGGTCGCCATGGCGGCGAGCTGGTCCAAATCTCATCCTTCCGCTATTCACAAGAGAGATTACAAAATTGAGTAATACTCCCGCATTCAGGAAGGGTCTACCCTGTCGAAAATCTCCATAACCCAGGAGTTCGACATGGCTTCGATGTCCAACCCCGCCTCGCATTCAAGGACCATCCATGGGCCTGCTGATTCGGGCCGCGACGCCGATGATCGGCTGACCTGTCCACTGGCTTTCTCCGCGGCGGGACTGCTCGCCATCTGCCTCGCGCTGGCGATGCAGGATCAACCATCGCTGGATGCACTGAGGGCTTGCTTGATCGTGGGTGCCGGGCCGGTCGCTGCATTGGTGGCGCTGCGAATTTATCGGTAAAGCTGACGAATTCGACCCAAAGAGCGCAAGCGGGAATGATGATGACCGAACTCAATCCCGCGGAACTCGTCGAGCTGGCGCTGATGCTGGTGGCGGTCGGCGCGCTATCCGGATTCTTCGCCGGCATTTTCGGCATCGGCGGCGGCGCGGTGCTGGTGCCGGTGTTTTATGAATGTTTCCGGCTCGCCGGCGTGCCGCTGGAAGTGCGGATGCCGCTCTGCATCGGCACTTCGCTCGCCATCATCATCCCGACCTCGATCCGCTCGTTTCGCGCCCATTACGCGCGCGGCGCAGTCGACATGGAGATTCTCAAATCATGGTGGGCGCCGATCGTGATCGGCGTCGTCACCGGCAGCGTCATCGCGCGCTACGCGCCGGAGCGGCTGTTCAAGATCGTGTTCGTGATGGTGGCCTGGTCGGCAGCGGCAAGGTTGCTGCTGGCGCGGGACAACTGGAAATTCGGTGACGACGTTCCGAAGGGGCCGCTGATGCGGCTCTATGGTTTTATCGTCGGCCTGCTGTCGACGCTGATGGGCGTCGGCGGCGGCTTGTTCTCGAATCTCCTGATGACGTTCTATGGCCGGCCGATCCATCAGGCGGTCGCGACCTCGTCGGCGCTGGCGGTGTTGATCTCGATCCCCGGCGCGCTCGGCTACGTCTATGCCGGCTGGCCCGCGGCCGCGCGCTATCCCGATGTCGCAGCGCTGCAATTGCCGTTCGCAATCGGTTACGTCTCGCTGATCGGCGCGGTTCTTGTCATGCCGACCAGCCTTCTCACCGCCCCGCTCGGCGTCCGCGCTGCGCATGCGCTGTCGAAGCGCAAGCTGGAAATGGCATTCGGTGCTTACCTTTTTATCGTCGGCAGCCGGTTTGTGATCAGTCTGCTGTAGAGCGGTCGAATCGCTACCGCAACCCAATCAAAGTCGTCGTCGCTCAGGGCCGGGACCATAACCACAGCCGCCTGCGGTTGGAAGAAGTCGCGAACAGCGTCTCTACAACACGCGCCGCGGCGTATAGGTCCCGCTCAAGGCCGGGACGACGCCTACTTCGCGTAGATCTTTGCGTAGGTGTCCCGCAAAATATTCTTCTGCACCTTGCCCATGGCGTTCCGCGGCAGGTCGTCGACGATGAAGACGCGCTTGGGCATCTTGAACTTCGCCAGTCGGCCCGTCGAGCGCTTTCAGCACCGAACTTTCGTCGACTGCAGCACCCTTGTTGCAGACCACCACGGCGGTGACGCCCTCGCCGAAATCGGCATGCGGCACGCCGATCACGGCGGATTCGACCACGCCCGGCATGGCGTCGATCTCGCTCTCGATCTCTTTCGGGTAAACGTTGAAGCCGCCGGATATCACGAGATCCTTGCCGCGGCCGAGGATGTGCACATAGCCCTGGGCGTCGATCTTGCCGAGATCGCCAGTGACGAAGAATCCGTCGTCGCGGAATTCGGCTTTTGTCTTCTCCGGCATCCGCCAATAACCCTTGAAGACGTTGGGGCCCTTGACCTCGATCATGCCGATGGCCTCTCGCGCCAGTTCCTTGCCGGTTTCGGGATCGGTGACGCGCACGGTGACGCCGGGCAGCGCGTGGCCGACCGCGCCGGGGACGCGGTCGCCGTCATAGGGGTTGGACGTGTTCATGTTGGTTTCGGTCATGCCGTAGCGCTCGAGCACGGCGTGGCCGGTACGGGCGGCCCATTCGCGGTGGGTGTCGGCGAGCAGCGGCGCGGAGCCTGAAATGAACAGCCGCATGTGCTTGGTCGACTCTTTGGTCAGCGCCGGGCTCTGCAAGAGCCGCGTATAAAACGTCGGCACGCCCATCATGACGGTGGCGCGCGCCATCAGCTTGATGATCGCTTCCGGATCGAACTTCGGCAGGAAGATCATCGAGGCGCGCGCGAACAGCGTCACGTTGCTGGCCACGAACAGGCCGTGGGTGTGATAGATCGGCAGCGCGTGGATCAGCACGTCGTCTTTGGTGAAGCGCCAATAGTCGACCAGGCTGTAGGAATTCGACGCGAGGTTATCGTGGCTGAGCATCGCGCCCTTGGAACGGCCCGTGGTGCCCGAGGTATAGAGGATCGCGGCGAGGTCGTCGTCGGCGCGCAAAACCGTGTTGAACTCGGTGCTCGCCTTGGCGGCGGCGTCCGTCAGCGATCCCTTGCCGTTGGCATCAAGCGTTTCGACCTTGGCGCCGACTTTTGCCGCGATCGTGCCGATGCCTTCCGCCTTGGCAGGGTCGCACACCACCAGCGACGGTTCGGCGTCGCCGATGAAATAGTCGAGCTCGTTGAGCGTATAGGCGGTGTTGAGCGGTAGATACACCGCGCCCGCGCGCACCGTGCCGAGATACAGCACCAGCGCCGGCACCGATTTCTCGGTTTGCGCCGCAACCCGGTCGCCGGGCTTGACGCCGCGGGAAACCAGCACATTCGCCATTTGGCCGGCGCGGGCGATCAGGTCGGCGTAGCTGATGCGCTGGCCGTCGTGGGTTTCGATCGCGAGCCGCGAGGGGTCATCGAGGTCATCGAACAGGCGGCAAAACAGGTTGGCGTTGGCGGTCGTGTTCATGCATCATTCCCTGAAGGGGCGAAAGCCGAGGAAATTTCCCGGCTGGATTAGCAAAAACGCCCTTCAAAAAGCAACGGAGACAGTTTGCATGACAAATAATGGGAAACGCGTGGCCTGGGTGACGGGCGGCGGCAGCGGAATCGGTGAATCCGGGGCGGAATTTCTGGCGGCGGACGGCTGGACCGTGGTGGTTTCCGGCCGCCGCAAGGCCGAGCTGGACCGGGTGGTGGCCAACATCACCCAAAAGGGCGGCAAGGCCGAGGCGATCCCGCTGGATGTCAGCAACAAGGCCGACGTCAACAAGGCCGCCGAGCAGATCATGGCCAGGCATGGCCGGATCGACCTTCTGGTCAACAGCGCCGGCATCAATGTGCCGAAGCGCAGCTGGGCCGACATGGAACTGGAAGGCTGGGACAAGCTGGTCGAGGTCAATCTCAACGGCGTGCTGTATTGCATGCGCGCGGTGCTGCCGGCGATGCGCAAACAAAAGGACGGCTGCATCATCAATGTCGCGTCCTGGGCCGGTCGCCACGTCTCGAAAATGCCGGGCCCGGCCTACACCACTACAAAACATGCGGTGCTGGCGCTGACCCATTCCTTCAACATGGACGAATGCATCAACGGCCTGCGCGCCTGCTGCCTGTCACCCGGCGAGGTCGCGACCCCGATCCTGAAATTGCGCGCCGGTGGTGCCGTCCGAGGCGGAGCAGGCCAAAATGCTGCAGCCCGAAGACTGCGGCCGCACCATCGCCTTCGTCGCCAGCATGCCCGCGCGGGTCTGCATGAACGAGATCCTGATCAGCCCGACGCACAATCGCGGGTTTATCCAGACGCCGGGGAGCAGGGATTAGTCGGCGTTGCGGCATCGACCGTCGCAATGACGTCGGGAGGCCGTTTCCGCTCGCCGGATTGGAGCCGTAGGCGTAATCCGCTATTCTCGCGATACGACGATATGGCAATGCGTCCTGGTCATCTCGCCGGCGACGGCGCGACATCTGGCGTTTTGAAGGTGTTCACCGCGGGCCGCCGCCTAGGGCGAAAGGCGCTCCCAATCCAGGAAATCGATCTGGTCGAAGGACCGAGGCGGATCATTGAGGAACAACACCAGCCGCAGGCCATCGGTCACATAGGGTTCGCCGGTGAGATTTACCCGTGGATCGGGCATGGACGATACGCCCACGCCACCAGCGAACCCAAAGCGTGAAACGGCTCGCGACAAGATCAAGTCCTGCATCAGATAGAAGCGGTCCTGATCCACCTCCGGGCTGATGACATGGGTCGTCAGATACCAGGATTGCGTGGTCAGCTTGATGCCGATGTCGCGGCTGATTTGGCCAACCCAGACCTGAAGCCCGTCAATCGGTCGCCGGCCGCCAGCCACAGCCGCAGATGGTTCCGCTGGCTGACGGTGTTGCGCGCCTTCTGCAAGGCGACATCTTGTCGGCGCCCAAACACGTATAGCGGACTGACCGGCGCGTTGAGATATTCGGTGCCAAACAGGAAGGCCTGTATGGTGCGGTAGGTGCTGTGGAGATCGAACGGCTCGTCAAGCCTCCAGCCGCGCTCGATGAAGGCAAACAGCGCGTCAATGCCGCGCCCGACGACGACGATGTTGAGCGGATCTCCGGTCACATTGCCGGCCTCGTTGACAACGCAACAGCGCAACTGTGCCAGCTTTTCGCGCAGTGTCGCAAGATCGACGGCCTCTACTGTACCGGGCGGATAAATGTTTCCAAAGTCGACTTTTTCGATCGCGTATGAGGGCCGGCCGACCGGCAGCACGAATTTGAACCGAAGCATCTCCATATCGGTCTCGAACCCGACCTCGAACAGCTTCAAACCGCCTTCGCGGTGCGTGAAGACGAAGCCGGCGCCCGTTTGCTTAGGCGGGATCACGTCGGGCATCGGAGCTTGCGTCACCACCGACGCCATCGATGCATTGGCGCTGCCGCGCCGCCACCAGGCGCGAAGCAGCCGTTCGACTTCCGGGGCCGAGAAATAATTCGGGTCCGTGACGATCGGCAGAAAACGCAGCCGCAAATCGCTGGCGTTATCCACGCTCAGCCAAACGACCTGGATGCCATGGTCAGCCAGCGATGCGCCGAAATATCGTTCACTTTCGTCGTCGGTCAGCACTGCGGCGCGAACGGTCACCGCGCCCTGCTGGCGAACCTCGGTGCGGAATTTAAACGGCTCCGCCGTCGTGTCCGGGCCATCGTCGCCGGATCGACTGAATGCTGCAAACAGTGCAAGCAGCACGATAGCTATGAACAGCCCGAGCCATTTTTTCATGATCTGTTAACCCGATGCAGCCCATTCGGGCCGACCTGACAGCGTTCAATTTCCTCATCAAGACCGCGTGGACTCCATTGATCCAGGTCAACGTGGCCGTGCTCAAATGTCCCGCTTCGGGGCGGCAGGTCCGGACACCGGCAATCTGACGTCAGCCGTCGCTACATCGCGCGAGCGTGAGAATTCGAGACTCGACGAATGGCGAGTACTCATGTCACAACGCGATTGGCCGATGCGGAGCCCGTGTCCTTTTCTCCGTCATCGCGCCGGCGTCGAACAAAAAAGAATAAAGGATCGGCCTCGGGAGAGCTGCGCGGGTGCTACCCGGGCGATGCGCGACAGGGAGGCTTCCATGATCAGAAAGGCCGCCAAAATTGTCTTCACCATTGGCATTGTGGTTGCTGCATTGACCGACACGGCAATTGCACAGAATTCGGCAGGGAGTGCCGGCCTCGACTTGAGCCTGCGTGGCGCGGTCGAGCGCAAGGACGTTCCGGGCGTGGTCGCGCTGATCACCAATCGCGAGCGCGTGCTTTATCAAGGCGCATTCGGCGTCGCCGACGTCGCGACCGGACGCCCGCTTAACTCGGACGCGCTGTTTCGTATTGCCTCGATGACCAAGCCGGTCACGTCGGTGGCATTGATGCAACTGGTCGAGCAGGGCCGCATCGGTCTCGATGACCCCGCCGAAAAATACCTGCCGGAGCTTGCGGGGCTGAAAGTCATCGAATCCTTCAATGCTGCGACCGGAGACTATACGTTCCGTCCGCCATCGAGGCTGCCGACGGTCAAACATTTCCTGACCCACACCTCCGGCCTGGCCTATCCGTTCACCAGCGCGATCTGGCGCGATTTCAAGCCGCCCGCCGGCGAAACCTATCCATTCGGCGGCCCGCTGCTGTTCGATCCGGGCGAACGCTGGCACTACAGCACCAGCACCGACGTCGTCGGCCGGCTGGTCGAGGTGGTGTCCGGCCAAAAACTCGAGGATTATTTCCGCGAGCATATCTTTGCCCCACTCAAAATGGATGACACGTCCTACAATGTGCCTGATGCCAAGGGGCCGCGCCTCGTCGCGCAACAGCAGCGCGCCGGCGCCCGCATGGACGGCGCCGTCGAACTGCAACAGCCGCAGCCCGGGCTCACGGTCGCGATGCCGGTCGGCGGCGGCGGGCTCGCCTCGACCGCCGATGATTACGGGCGCTTCGTGCGCATGCTGCTCAACGGCGGCACGCTCGACGGAACGCGCGTGCTCAAGGCCGAGACGGTGGCGCTGATGGGCCAGAACCACATCGGCGCGGTCGCGGTCCCCGCGCTCAAGAGCGCGCTGCCGCGCAGCGCCGATTTCATCTTCATCGCGGACGGACGCGACAAATGGGGACTGGGCTTCCTGATCACGGTCGATCAGGTGCCCGGCAAGCGCTCCCCCGGCAGCCTGAGCTGGGGCGGCATCAACAACACCTTCTTCTGGATCGATCCCGCGCGCGGCATCGCCGGCGTGATCATGATGCAGTATTTGCCGTTCGCCGACGCCAAGGCGTTGGCCACGTACGACGCGTTCGAGCGCGGCGCCTACCGGCTCGTGAACGCCGAGCGGTAGAGCGTCATTGCGAGCGAAGCGAAGCGATCCATTCTTTCTTTGCGCGGCAACATGGATTGCTTCGCTTCGCTCGCAAAGACGGTTTGCCCCACGGCCCGCCCCAAGAATAGTTTCAGGGATCACGATAATTTATTCCCCGAAACCGGCTGAAAAACCTCCCGTAGCTCGGCCAACGACGACGCAGGGTCAATCGACCGGCCTCGTTGTTCTCAACACCGGCGGATGACCCGCCGGTCACCTCAATCCTCGGGAGACGATCCATGTCGAAGCGTATTGCACTTCTGTCGGCTGTTGCCTTTAGTGCACTGGCCATCACTGCCACCATCACCGCGCCGGTCAGCGCGCAGGAGAAGACCGTGATGGTCGGCGGCGCCGCGATGTTCCCCTCAAAGAACATCGTCCAGAACGCCGTCAATTCCAAGGACCACACCACGCTGGTCGCCGCGGTGAAGGCCGCCGGCCTGGTCGAGACGCTGGAAAGCAAGGGCCCGTTCACGGTGTTCGCGCCGACCAACGCCGCCTTCGGCAAGCTGCCGGCCGGCACCGTCGATACCCTGGTCAAGCCGGAGAACAAGGCGACCCTGACCAAGATCCTGACCTACCATGTCGTGCCCGGCAAGCTCGAGGCCTCCGACCTCACCGACGGCAAGAAGCTCAAGACCGTCGAAGGTGAGGAACTGACGGTGAAGAAGGCCGACGGCAAGGTCATGATCGTCGACGCCAAGGGCGGTTCCTCGACGGTGACGATCTCGAACGTTAACCAGTCGAACGGCGTGATCCATGTGGTCGACACCGTGCTGATGCCGGCGTCGTAACCCCGCGCTTACTGATTAGTCCCCAACGGGACGGGCGAGGAAGCGAGCCGGGGCAGCCCGGCTCGCTTTTTTGTGACCACGATAGGCCCTATGCATCAAACTGATAGCCCGCAAGGCAGTAACGGAAACCCGGTTCCAGGCGTATAATCCCATATCGACGATAGCGACGGAAAAGCCATGTCCAGCCTCACAGTCAGCGACGAGCCCATCAGCGCCACCAACGCCAAGGTCATTCAGCCGGCCTGGGTGCGGGCCCTGCACTGGACCAACGCGGTGGCGATGGTGCTGATGATCATGTCGGGATGGCAGATCTACAACGCCTCGCCGCTGTTCGATTTCCGGTTCTCGCATGCGATCACCCTGGGCGGCTGGCTCGGCGGCGCGCTGCTGTGGCACTTTGCCGCGATGTGGCTGCTGATGGTCAATGGCCTGATCTATCTGGCGATGGGTTTTGCCACCGGCCGCTTCCGCAAGAAGCTGCTGCCGATCACCCCGAGCGGCGTGATCTCGGACACCAAGGCCGCGCTGACGTTCAAGCTCGCCGCATGATGACCTCAGCAAATACAACAATGTGCAGAAGCTGCTCTATACCGGCATCATCATCGTCGGCGTCGTCATCGTGCTGTCGGGCCTGTCGATCTGGAAACCGGTGCAGCTGCAATGGCTGACGGCGCTGTTCGGCGGCTACGACATTGCGCGTTACGTCCACTTCGTCTGCATGTCGTTGATCGTCGCTTTCCTGGTGGTTCATGTCGCGCTCGCGGTGCTGGTTCCGAAGAGCCTGCGCGCCATGATCATCGGTCGCTAAAAGGAGAATTGTCATGGGCCGCATGCGCTCGCTTCTGATCCCTGGCGTCGACAAGAAATTGCTGGTCAGGGACGTCGTCAAGGCGATGCCGGACCTGACGCGCCGGCGCTTCATTGCCAGTGGCGCCAGCCTGGGTGCGCTGACGCTGCTGACCGGCTGCGACGTCTCCGACAGTTTTTCGGCCGAGGAGATGCTGAAGAAGGTTTCAAAATTCAATGACGGCGTGCAGGCCTGGATGTTCAATCCGAATGCGATGGCGCCGACGTTTCCGGAAAGCGCCATTACAAAGCCGTTTCCGTTCAACGCCTATTACGAGATCGACGACGCGCCCGAAATCGACGGCAAGGCGTGGAAACTCGAAGTGCGCGGCCTCGTCGACAACAAGAAGCCGTGGACGCTGGAGGAATTGTACAAGCTGCCGCAGGTCAAGCAGGTCACCCGCCATATCTGCGTCGAGGGCTGGAGCGCGATCGGAAGCTGGACCGGCACGCCGCTGCGCGATTTTCTCAAGCTGGTCGGCGCCGACACCCGCGCCAAATATGTCTGGTTCCAGTGCGCCGACAAGGACGGCTACAACTCGCCGCTGGACATGCGCACCGCGCTGCATCCGCAGACCCAGATGACGTTCAAATTCGGGGACGAGATTTTGCCGCGCGCCTACGGTTTTCCGATGAAGATCCGGGTGCCGACAAAACTCGGCTTCAAGAACCCGAAATATGTGATCTCGATGGAAGTCACCAACGACTACAAGGGCGGCTACTGGGAAGACCAGGGCTACAATTCGTTCAGCGGGAGCTGAGCCAATCGACGCTTAGCGCATTGTGGCCAGAAACCGCATTGTCGCGTCGTGAACGCAGCGGGCCACCGCTTCCGGGCCTTCCAGGCCCGTCAGGCGCCGCATCGGCACTTCGAGCGTGACCTGGGTGTGCTGCGGCATTCGCGTCAGAACGGATGCGATGTCGATGCCACCTTCGCCGGGCGGTAACCGCTCCTCACGCGCCGTATGCAGCAATCCTTCAGGCGTGGTCGGCTTCTCCGCGGGCGCATCGCAGACATGAACCATCGGAAGCCACTCGGCCGGAATGGATTCGAGTTCGCTCAGCGAACTGCCGGAGCGGTCGAAGTGCAGGGTATCCACGAGAATGCCGACGTTCGGGCAGGACGCCGCGGCGACAATGCCGGCCGCGGTCGCCAGGTCCGGCACCGTGGTCCAGGGAAAGAATTCCAGCAGTGCCGACAGTCCATAGGGTTCGGCAAGGTTCGCGATTGCGCCGAGCCTGTCGGACAGACGGACGTGGTCGCTGTCGTAAGGCGCTGTGAGAATATGGCGGGCGCCCAGCTCAGCGCCGGCGGCGATAAACGGCTCCAGTGTGGCGACATCGAGCTCCGGCCTGATCTGGACGAGTTCGACGTCCGAGAGCCTGACGCCCGTGTCGGCCAGCGCGGCCTTGGTTTCGCGCATCATGGCTGCGTCGTTCATCAGCGGATAGCCCGGGCTTTCCTTGTTCACGGCGATCAGTCGCAGGCCGACCGCGCGATAGCCGGTTCGCGCCGCCACGCGGATCATCTCCGGTGGCGGAAGTGACAACACGGTCAGATGCGCAAGTGACAGGCCGGAACGCAGGGGCAGGGTTCCCTTCACTAGCGACAAACGTAACTGGCGGCCTGCGTCGCAGGCCCGGTCCCATTCCACGTCGTCATTTTGGGATAGACGCATACGGGATAGCTCACGCTGTTGTCGCGCGACGTCAGCAGGATCTCCTCAGGCGCCGTTCCCTTCTCCACCCAGTCGACCAGCGCGGTGAAGAACTGGTCCTGCTCGCGCGTCGGCGTCTGGTTGGCGTTGCCGGGAAGTTTTGGCAGCGGCACGGCGTTGTTTTTTCCGCCCACTGTGTAGGCCCGGCCCTGCGAACTGTGGGCCGCGCCGGGAAGGAGGTACATCCGCATGAACTTCTGCACCTCGGCATGTCCGCCCATCGCCGCCACCACGCGCTCGTGATAGTTGATGCTGCCGGCCGGCGGGATCGCGTCGTCAGCGAGGCCATTGTACACGACCACCTTGCGGCCGAGGTCGCGCAGCTTGGCAAGGTCCGCTTTGTCGGTCGCGAGATTGCTGAACAGGGTGGGTTGCAGGGCGACGTATTGGTGCACGGCATCGGCCAACCCGCGATAGTCGAGCTCCATCCACTTGTTGCGCACGGCGGTCGACTTGTTGGTGATCGGGATCGACGACGTGGCACTGGCGTCGGCGGCGTAGCTCACATCGCCCATCGCCAGGGCGGTGGCGTCGGTGGAGGCGCTGGTGATCAGGTGGCCGATGGCGGTGCCGCGGGTGAACGTCCACCACAGCTGCCCGGTGCCGAGCGACTTGCCGCCACGGCTGTCGGCCGTTTGCGCGGCGTCGAAGCTGCCGTCGGCGGTGGCGCCGAACCAGATCTTGTCGAGCGCGATCGCCTCCTTGAGATTCATGCAGGTCGCGGTATCGGCATTGCTGCCGGTCACGCCGGTGCCGGCGACGCCGGTGCAGAGTGCTGCGGCGTCGCGCGCGGGGTCGTAGTCGCACTGGAACGGATTGAGCAGGAAGCCGAGCCCTGCCTTGTCGCAGGCGGCCACGGCGCGTTTGTTGGCAGCGTCCACCTTCGCAGCAAACGCCGCGGCTTCGGCCTTGTTCGCGGCGGTGAATCCGAGGTCGGTCTTCATGACGAGCTGCGAATACAGCGCCGTCGTGCCGAACATCGGGATGTCAAGGGCAGGCGCCGCGATCATGTAGCCGTCGTACAGCTCGGGATATTCCTGGACGATCTTGAATCCCTGCCGGCCGCCCTGCGAATGGCCGTCGTAGTAGGAATATTTCGGCGCCTTGCCGTAGTAGAGCGCGACCAGTTGCCTTGGTCTTGACGGCCTGCTCCACCATCGCGCGCACCGAGAAATCGCGAAACGCCTCGGCGTTGACCTTGCCGTCGGACAGGAAGGTGAACGAGCCGTCCTGGTACCAGGGCTGCCCCGCGTCGGTCGTGCCCGACGCATAGCCCATATTGGCGTTGACGATCGCCGGCACCTTGCTGCCGATCTGGTCGGCATAGCGGTGTCCGCCGCCGACCCATCCGCCGCCGCCATAATTGCGGATGCGTTCGTTCCAGTTGGCCGGCGTCGGCAACCAGACCTCGATGCCGATGCCCTCCGAGTACGAGCGCGCGGTGGAGTCCTTTTCCGCGGTGACGCCCGGTCCGACCAGCAGCTTCACCAGGCAGAGCTCGGCAGCGGCAATGATCGGAGGTTTGGGCACATCGGACGCGCTGAGTTCCTCGCCCTGCTTCACCAGCCGAACCGCGACGACAGTCGTGTCGGCGTCGGGATGGAAGGCTGTCTTGATGCCGTCGTCGCACGCCAGCGGCTGAGCAGATGCGGGCGTCAGATGGCCGCAGACGGTCAGCAGCAGCACCGCAAACAAGCGGCTGGCTGCAGTCTCCATCAAGGTTTTCAAAGCGTGCCCTCCCTGCGTCGTGTCAAAGAATCAACCGGGGCTGGTCATGCCCGCGGCATGGTCACCGGACGCGCTTCCCGCGTTTGCGCGGCGAGGCGGATCGCGGCATTGGCAGCGCCGAATCCCTGATAATCGGCGGCGCTCGACGATCTCGAAGAAGAACCGCTCGTCGAAAATGTGGGTGTAGACTTGAAAGAATTCGCCGTCGCCTTCGCGATCGTACAGAATCTGGTTGTCGCGCAGCGCGGTCATGGTGGCGGCATCGAGGTCGTATTTGGCTTCGATATCGTCGTAGTAATTGTCCGGGATTTTCAGGAAATTCGCGCCGCGCGCGCGCATGTCGCTAACGGTCGAGAAAATATCGGCGCAGGAAAACGCGACGTGCTGGACCCCGGAGCCGAAAAATTCATGGATGAAGCGGGCCGACAGCGTCCGCGTCGCCGACGACCCGTTGAGGATCATACGCAAGGCTTTGTTGTCGTTGATCAGCGCCTGGCTCTGTACCAGTCCCGCCGGATCGGCGATCTCCATCTGCGGCAGACGCTGCAGATCGAGAATCCCGGTGTAGAACAATAGCCACGACAGCATCTCGTCATAGGGCATCGACTGCGAGATATGATCGACCGCGTTGAGGCGGTCGGTCGCCGCATCGCTGCGCAGCGCCTCGAAGTCGGTCTCCCAGTTTTTGCCCACCGCTTCCATGAAATAGAGCAGGCTGCCGCCGACGCCGCGGATCGCGGGAATTTCCAGCTCGCCCGGCCCGACCGGCTGATAAAAGGTGCGGGCGTTTAGCGCTTCCGCGCGCGCCATGGTTTTGCCGACGTCGTCGACATCGATCGCGATGGCGCAGACGCCAGGGCCGTGGGAGACGTAGTGCGAATGGGCAAAGCCGTCCGGCTCGCAATTGATGACGAGATCGATATCGCCTTGCGACCAGCGCTCGACGTCCTTGCTGCGATGGGCTCCGGTCTTGCGAAAGCCGAGTTGGCCGAACAGCGCCGACAATTCCCCGGCTTTGGCGTCACCGATCGCGAATTCGATGAATCCGACACCGTGGCTGCGCGCCCTGGGTTGCAGCCTAACCGCCGGCGCGGGTGGCGCTTCGCCAAGCTGGTCCTCCAGCAGAATGAGCGAACGCAGCCCATCGGTCGCGGTGCGAACCGCGGAGCCGGCGCGAAACTGGTCGTTGAAGATTTCCAGCGACAGCGGCCCGGCATAGCCGGTTGCCCGCACCGCCTTCATAAAGTCGCCCACCGGCAGATCGCCCTGTCCGGGGAAGCAGCGGAAATGCCGGCTCCAGGACAACACATCGAGGCCGAGCTTTGGCGCGTCCGCCAGCTGGACCAGGAAGATCTTGTCGGCCGGAATCGATTCGATCGCGGTCACCGGGAGCATTGGGGCCAGCGCGTGAAAGCTATCGAGAATGATCCCGATCGATTTGTGATCGGCGCGGCGCACGATCTCCCAGGCGTCGCGATAGTCGCTGACATGGCGTCCCCAGGCCAGCGCCTCGAAGCCGACGCGCAGGCCACGCGAGGCGGCACGTTCGCCAAGCTCGCGGAAATCGGCCGCGGCGCGATCGATGCCGCCCAGCGAAGCCTGGGAAATATTGCTGCAGATCAACAGCAGGTCGGTCTGCAATTCCTGCATCAGGTCGAACTTGCGCTCGGCCCGGGCAAAGTTTCGGGCGCGCTGCGGCTCGGGCATGCCCTCGAAATCGCGAAACGGCTGGAACGCGCAAATTACAAGGCCGAGATCGCGGCAGAGCTGACCGACGTCGCGCGGACTGCCGTTGAACGACAGCAGGTCGTTCTCGAAAATCTCGACCGCCTCGAACCCGGCGGCGGCCACCGCGCGCAGTTTTTCGTCGAGTGAGCCGCTGAGCGAGACGGTGGCGATCGAACGCGCGCTCATGCGGCGGTCTCCGTCATCGCGCCGCCGAGGAACAATTGCCCGATGCGGGGATCGTTGAGGACCCGCTCCGCCTTGTCGACGAGGCGGGTCTGGCCGAGTTCGAGCACGATGCCGAAGTCCGAGATTTCGAGCGCCGAGCGCGCGTTCTGCTCGATCATCAGGATCGACACGCCGCGGTCACGCAATTCCTTGAGGATATCGAAGGTCTGCTTCACCATCAGCGGCGAAAGACCGATCGAGGGCTCGTCGATCAGCACCAGTTGCGGATTGAGAAGCAGGCCGCGGACGATTTCGAGCTGCTTCTGCTCGCCGCCCGACAGCGTCGACGCCTGCTGCGTCGCCTTCCTGCGCAGCACGGGGAATTTGTCGAGCGCCGCCTCGATCCGTTCGGCCAGATCGGTAACGTCGCGCCCGACCGCGACCGAGCCGAGCTCGATGTTGTGGCGCACCGACAGTTCAGGGAAGATGTTGCGCCCCTGCGGCACGTAGCAGATGCCGGCGGACAGCAATTCCCGCTGGCTCAACCCGGTGACGTCGCGTCCTTTGAAGATGACCTTGCCTTCGCGCAGCTTGAGCAGGCCAAAAATCGCCTTGAACACCGTGGATTTGCCGGCGCCATTGGGGCCGATCACGGTGGTGATCGAGCCCGCCGGCACCGAAAAGCTGGTGCCGTTGAGGATCGTCATCTTGCCGTAGCCGCCGACGAGGCCTTGAACATCGAGAATGGCGTCGCTCATGTTGTCGCTCATGTCGTCTCTCTTGGGCTGTTCCTCAATGGCCGAGATAGGCTTCGATCACGGCGGGGTTGGCGCGGACTTCGTCGGGCTTGCCCATCGCCAGCACCTTGCCTTCCGCCATCACCAGGACGCGGGAGCAAAGCGACATCACGAATTCCATGTTGTGCTCGATCACCACGAAGGTGGCGCGCTTCTCGCGATTGATCGCGGCCAGCCGCTCCTTGAGATCGGCGAGCATGGTGAGGTTGACGCCGCCGGCGGGCTCGTCGAGCAGCACCAGCCGCGGTCCGCCCATGAACGCCATCGCGGCGTCGAGCAGCTTTTGCTGGCCGTAGGACAGGCCGCCCGCAGCCTCGCTGGCGAGATGACCGAGCTTGAAGAAGCCGATCATCTGATCGGCGGCCTCGGTCAATCCCGCGTCGGAGGGACCGAACAACCGCGACACCATGTTGCCTTGATGCTCCTGGCCCGCAAGAATCAGATTTTCCCGCACCGACAGTTTGGGGAACACCTGCAGCAGCTGGAACGTGCGGCTGACACCGAGGCGGTTCAATTCGGACGGCCGCAAGCCGGTCACTACCTTGCCGTCGACCTTCACTTCGCCGCCGCTCGGCGTGAGCTGGCCGAGAATGCAGTTGAACAGCGTGGACTTGCCGCAGCCGTTCGGTCCGATCAGGCCGAGGATTTCGCCCTCCTGGACGTCGAAACTGACGCCATCCACGGCGGTGATGCCGCCAAAGCTTTTTTTGATGTTGGTGACCTCGAGGACCGTGGTCATGGCGCCGTCTCCAGTCTGGATTTCGCGACGGCGCGCAACGCAGATGCCGCCTTGGTGCGGCGCTCGGCCAGAAAGCGATCGAGAATGCCCAAAATGCCGGTCGGCGAGTAGATCAGCAGCAGGATCACGGCGATGGCGTACAGCATCAGATAATAGCCCTGCGTGAAGCGCAGCCATTCCGGCAGCAGCACCGCGATCATGGCACCGAGGAACGGCCCGAAGAAGAAGCCGGCGCCACCGACGATCACCATCATCAGCAGATCGAGCGACAGCGACAGATTGAACGGCACCGGATCGATGTATTGTGTCAGGGGCGCGTACAGCGCGCCGGCAATGCCGCCCAGTGCCGACCCGATTGCAAATGCCATCAAGGTGTAGCGCCGCGTATCGATGCCGAGCGACAGCGCCCGGACCGGGTTCTCGCGCAGCGCCACGAAGGCGCGGCCCCAGGGCGAACGGATCAGCCACCAGACCATCACCGACACAATGCCGAGCGAACCGAGGCAGAAATAATAGAAGGGCAGCGGCCGGTTGGTCGCAAAACCAAAAATGTTCGGCCGGGGAATGTTGCTGATGCCGTAAATGCCTTTGGTCAGCCAGTCCTCGTTGCGAAACACCAGAAACGCCAGCGTCGAGAAGGCCAGCGTCACGAAGGCGAGATAATGGTGCTGCACACGCAGCGCCGGGTAACCGAGCAACCAGCCGACCGCAAAGCACAGCACCACGGCGACGCCGAGAGCAGCTATCAGCGGAATGCCCTGTGAGGTCATGATCGCGGCGGCATAGGCGCCGATGCCGACGAACGCGCCCTGGGCCAACGAGACCTGTCCGGCATAACCGAGCGTCAGGTTAAGTCCCATCGCGGCGATGGTCATGACCGCCCATTGGCTCAGGATGAACAACCCATAGCGATTGAAATTCATCGGTATGAGAATGAGTCCGGCGATGACGATGACGCCAAGCGCGATGCGCAGGTATTTTGCCTGTGTCGTCATACCGTGCGCTCCTCGGCGCGGCCGAGGATTCCCTGTGGCCGGAACAGGATGATGACGATCAGCAGGATCATCGGCACCGCGGCGCGATATTGCGTCGAGACATAGGCGGCGGAGAGATTGTCGACCACGCCGATCAAGAGCCCGCCCGCGATCGCGCCGCGTACCTGATTAAAACCGCCGACGATCGCCGCGATGAAGGCTGCCTGTCCCAGCACTTCGCCCGAGGAAAATTTGGCGAGGTAAATCGGCGTGATCAGCAGCGAGGCCAGCGCCACCAGGAAGGCGTTGATCAGGAAGGTCAGCAGGATCATGCGCTCGACCGGCACGCCGATGATGCGCGCTACCGTCGGGTTCTGCGCCGCGGCCTGCATCTGATGACCGATCGAGGTTCGATTGAGCAGCGCGGTGAGGCCGACCACCGCTGCTATAGCAAGCGCCAGAACGCCAAGGCTCTGCAGCGCCACCGCGCGGCCGAAGATCGAGATGTCGCCGGCCGGAACGATAGAGGGGAACGGCGAGGCCTCGGCGCTGAAGAACTTTTTCACCGCCTCCTTGATTCCAATGGCCAGTGCCATGGTGGCGATCGCCAGCGGCAGCACGCCGTGACGCAACATCGGATCGACCAGCAGCATCTTGAAGCCGAGGCCGAGCAGCAGCATCGAGAGCAGGACGCCGATCAGGATCGCCAGCCAGAACGGCGCGCCGGCCTGCATTGCCGCCAGCATCAGGAAGGCCGGCAGCATCACGAATTCGCCCTGCGCGAAATTGATGGTCTGCGAAGTCTGCCACAACAGTGTGAAGCCGACCGCGACGATCGCATAAATTGCGCCGGTCGCGAGGCCGGCCACGAGCAGATCGAGCAAATTGGACATGCTTTCTCCTGTGCCTCTCAACGTTTCCGGACGGTGGCCGGTGGCGAAGGCATCGGCCCGCCACCGCGTCTTGATGGAAGATTCCGCCAGCGGCTCAGTTGAGCTTCGGCAGCACTTGCTTGACGACCTGCTTGCCTTCGACGATCTCCACCAGAAAACCCTGGCGATCGATGTCGCCATTCTGGTCGAAGGTGACGTCCATCAGGATGCCGGGTTCGTTCGCGGCCTTGATGGTCAATCCATGCAGAGTGTCGGCGAATGCCTTGGGGTCGACCTTGCCCATTTTTTCCGTGGTGGCCTTGATCATGTAGATCGCGAGGTAGCCTTTGATGCCGTTATGATCAGGCACATAGTTGTACTTCTTGACGAACTTTTCGCGGAACGCCTTGACCAGGTCGACCGGCGCATCGGTGGTGAGCCCGACATGGCCGCGGGCGCCGTTGGCGGCATCGCCGGCGAGTTCGACGACCTTCTGGCCGACCAGTGTGGTTTCGCCGATCAACGGCGCGGTTACGCCCTGGCGCTTGATTTCCTTGAGGATACGCGCGCTTTCCTCTTCGTTGACATAAATGAAGACCGCGTCGGGGTTAGCGGCCTTGAGCTTGCTCACGTCGGCGGCGAAATCGGCCTGGCCAGCTTCGGTGGACAGATCGGCTGCGACCTTGATGCCGTACTTGGCAAATTCCTTGGTGATGACGTCGCGTCCACCTTTGCCGAAATCGTTGTTGACCCAGACGATGGCGACCGATTTCGCCTTCAACTCGTCGTTGATGTATTTCGCGACCTTCGGCATCGACGACTGCTGGCCGAACGAGGTGCGGAACAGGAATTTGTTGCCGGCCTGCGTCAGTTCGGCGGCTTCGCCGCCCACGATCTGTGCGATGCCGGCTTCGGCTGCGAGCGGTGCCGTCGACCTTGACGGAGCCCGAATAGCCGGGTCCGAGCAGGACGTAAGGCTCGCTATCGAGCGCTTTCTGAACCTGCGCGCGGGCGACACCGGGGTTGGATTGGGAATCGGCATGGGTGACTTCGAGCTTGTGGCCGAGAATGCCGCCCTTGGCGTTGATCTCTTCGATCGCGAGATCAATGCCGTTTTTCCAGTTGGTGCCGACGGTGGCGCCGCCACCGGACAGTTCGGCGACATCGGCCAGTTTGATGGTTGCACCGGATTGCGCGAACGCTGTTCCGGTCAAGACGGAAGCGAGCAAGATGCCCGCCAAAATTCCTGGCTTCATTCGATTTCTCCCTTGTGATCGCTTGATTTGGTCGCGGCCTTGTATTCGGCCGCGTTGTCAGGCTGCGTTCGAAGCGGAATATCTCTTCGCCATTATGTCGTCGAATGCAATTCCCATCTCGGCAGTGGATGGCGTGAGACCCGTGAACAATTCAAATGCGTCGGCGGCCTGGTTGATCGCAAGATCGCGACCGGTCATGACCGCGGCGCCCTTGGCCTTGGCGGTCGTCAAGAGCGGTGTCCAGAGCGGCGAATAAACTGCATCCGCCACCCACAGTCCCTCATGCAGCAGCGCATCCGGCACCGGCGTTTCACGGCTCGGCAGCATCCCGACCGGCGAGCCGTTGACCACCCCGGTAACGCCGCGCAGCGCATCCTCAACGCTGTCCGCAACGCTTATCTTGCCGTCCATTTTCCCGTCGAGCTGCGTAGCCAGCTGCGTGGCCTTGACGTGCGCGCTATCGAAGATCCGCAATTCGCTGACGCCGAGACCGGCGAGCGCAAAGGCAATCGCCTTGCCGACGCCGCCGGCGCCGATCAATGCGACAGCGCCGTGCGACGGAGGCGGTGACCAGGCGGCCGATGGCCCGGGCAAAACCCGATGTGTCGGTGTTGTGGCCGATCAATCGGTTATCGCGGACAACGACGGTATTGACCGCGCCGATCTGTGCTGCGCCCGGCGATGTCTCGTCGAGCAGATCGATCACGGCTTCCTTGTAGGGAAAGGTGACGTTGATGCCGGCGAAGCCGAGCCGGCGGACGCCTTCGAGCAAAACCTTCAACTCCTCCCGCCCGGCGCCGGCGATCTCGATCAGCTGATAATGGCAACGAACACCGAGCGCCTCGGCCGCCCGCTCGTGCATGGCGGGCGAAGCCGAATGGGCGATCGGCGCGCCGAGCAGGCCGGTCAGGAAACGGCGGCCGGAAAGCGGGGGAGGGGTGGCGGATTTCAATGCAATGACCTTTGGCGTCGGCCTGATGGGCAAAATATCATATCCGGGGCAGCGCCAAGATATCGCATCGGCAATCTAACACAATTACCCTGTTATGCTGTAAACATAACATCATGTTATTTTTTCCGGAGCCGAGGCGCGGGCTTTTTCGGCCCGGCCGAGTCCGGCCCGACAGCCCGCATTTCCTTACGCAGGCAGTCGATGAAATGTTCGATGTAGAGCGACAGCGGCGCGCCGCGCTTCACCGCGATGTAGGTATCGAATTTGGTCGGTTCGGTGATTTTCAGCAGTTCGACGCCTGGGTAGCCGCCATGGGCAACGGTGAACTGATCGATCACCGCGATGCCGAGCCCGGCCTTGACCAGCGCGCAGACCGTGGTGCCGAACCGCGCCCGGATCGTGATGTCGTAGCTGAGCTTCTTGCGGGCAAAGATCTCGGCCATGATCCGGCCGTAGGGATCGGTCGGATCGATGCCGATCAGCGGATAGCGGATGATTTCCGCGGCCGAGATCTGCTTGCGCCCGGCCAGTTCGTGCCCGACGGGGACGATGCAAAACAACTCGCCCGACGCCAGCGGCAGGAAGTCGAGGCCGGAGTGATCGAGCCGATAGCTCATGGCGACGCAATCGCCGCGGCCGAGCAGCAGATAATCGACGGCTTCCTCGATCTTGAGGATGTTGATGTCGATGCGCAGGTCGGGGTAGCGCCGCCGTACCCGCTCGATGGCGCGGGGCACCATGACCTGCGAAATGCTGGGCACCGAACCGATGCGCAATTCCGACAGTGCGCCGTGTCCGATCTTGGAGATGATCTCGGTGAGATCGTCGACCTTCTTGTAGACGCCGTTGATCTGCTCGAAAATGTTCTGCGCTTCGGGCGTCGGAAAATAGCGTCCGTTCTGGCGCTGGAAGAACCGGACGCCGAGCGATTTCTCGGTGTATTTGACCAGGCGGCTGATGCCGGGCGCCGACACGTTGAGAAGCTTTGCGGCGCCGCCGATGGTGCCGGTCACCATGACGGCGCGGATAACTTCGACCTGGCGCAGCGTCATCATGCTGAGACTCTCCCGCGCGGCATAATTTCAGCCCGCCGGCTCAATAAGGCAAGTTGCCGATAGTGACGGCAAGAGACCCGGTGCGAAAGCCCTTTCGTTGTCGGCGATGCCGGATCTACCTCCGCTTGACCTCACGTGCCCGCAGGCAGCTTCTTCTGGAACGCCGACAGAATCGCCCCGGCGGCCAGCATCGCAGCTGAAATGTTCAGCGCGAACGACAGGCTGCCGACCGCGTCCGTGATCGCGCCGACCACGATCGGGCCGAGCGTCTGGCCGATCCCGAACGAAATCGTCAGCGCGGCAATCGCGGTCGGCCATGACGCCGGCGGGTAGTTGAAGCGCACGAAGGCGGTGGTCGATCCGACCACCGCGAAGAACGCGACCCCGAACACCAGCGCGGAGATCGCGAGCAACAGCGGCGAGTGTCCGAAGATCGGCAGGCTCGCGCCGATGGCGTTGACGCCGAGAATGATCGTGGTGGCGAGGCCGCCGCGGTCGAGTGCGAGCACGCGGCGCCACACCCATGGCGTCACGAAGGCGCTGATGCCGATCAGGCACCAGAACGCGCTCTGCGCCACAGCCCCGCCGCCGGCGTCGCGGACATAGGCGATCATGAAGGTCATGTAGGCGATGTAGCCGGCGCCGAACAGGAAATAGGCAATGAGATAGATCAGCGCCGGCCGGATCGAGAATTGGCCCGGCGCCTTATGGTCGATCATGGCCTTGTTTTCGAGCGGGGCCAGCAGCAGCGGGATGATCATGACCACGGACAGCAGCGTCATCGCCCACCACACGATCCACCACGATCCTGGCCCGAAATGCTGCAGCACAAACGGCGCCACCAGTCCCGACGACAAGATGCCGAGCCCGGGCCCGGCGTAGAACAGGCTGAGCAGGAAATTCGCCCGTTCGGGGCGCGTCTGCGCAATGGTTGCTGCAAGTGCTGCGCCGCCGACGAATCCGGCCGCGGCGCCGACCCCCGCCAGCAATCGCGCAAAACTCAGCACGATGAAGTTGCCCGAACTGGCGCACAGCACCAGCGAGGCGATGGCGGCCAGGGTTCCCCAGCGGACGCTTCCAGCCAGTCCAAAGCGCCGGATCATGCGCGAAGCCAGCAGCGCGCCGGCGAGATAACCAACTGCGTTGATCGTATTCATGAAGCCGGCCGCCGAGTACGACCAGTGCAGCGAATCGCGCATGTCCGGCAGCACCAGCCCATAGGCGAAGCGGCCGATGCCAAGACCGATGATCGGCGCCAGCGACAGCATGAGGATCAGCCGCGCGGGATGCGCGTAAAGCGGGGGGCGGTCGGGGGCTCTCACGGGGTACTCCGGCAGGGGCCGCATTGTGGCAGGCAAGGGCGGGCTTGCACAGGCGCGCATGCAGCAATGGTGTCTTGCCAATTGCGCAACGCCGCTCTAGCACTCCGCGCGGATTTCACATTATTCGTCATGCCCGGCGTTGAGCCGGGCATCTATAGGGCAAACGAACCATGGCGACCCACAAACTGCTGCTTCTCCCCGGCGACGGCATCGGCCCCGAAGTGATGGGGGAGGTGCAACGCCTGATCGACTGGCTCAACGCGGAAGGCATTGCGCATTTCGAGACCGAGCAGGGGCTGGTCGGCGGTTCAGCCTATGACGTGCACAAGGTCTCGATCAGCGAGGGCGACATGGCCAAGGCGACGGCCGCCGACGCCATCATCTTCGGCGCGGTCGGCGGGCCGAAATGGGACAGCGTGCCCTACGATGTGCGGCCCGAAGCCGGCCTGTTACGGCTGCGCAAGGATCTCGGCCTGTTCGCCAATCTGCGTCCGGCGGTGTGCTATCCGGCGCTGGCGGATGCCTCCAGCCTGAAGCGCGAGGCGGTCGAAGGCCTCGACATCATGATCGTGCGCGAGCTCACCGGCGGCGTCTATTTCGGCGAGCCGAAAACCATCACCGATCTCGGCAACGGCCAGAAGCGCGCCATCGATACCCAGGTCTACGACACCTACGAGATCGAGCGTATCGCCCGCGTCGCCTTCGACCTGGCGCGCAAGCGCCGCAACAAAGTGACCTCGATGGAAAAGCGCAACGTCATGAAGTCAGGCGTGCTCTGGAACGAGGTGGTGACCCAGGTCCATGCGCGCGAATACAAGGACGTCACGCTCGAGCATCAGCTCGCCGATTCCGGCGGCATGAATCTGGTGAAGGCGCCAAAGCAGTTCGACGTCATCGTCACCGACAATCTGTTCGGCGACATGCTGTCCGATATCGCGGCGATGCTGACGGGTTCGCTCGGCATGCTGCCGTCGGCCTCGCTCGGCGAAGTCGATGCCAAGACCAAGAAGCGTCGCTCGCTGTTCGAGCCGGTGCACGGCTCGGCGCCCGATATCGCCGGCAAGGGCCTCGCCAATCCGATCGCGATGATCTCGTCGTTCGGCATGGCGCTGCGCTATTCGTTCGACATGGGCGCGCTCGCCGACAAGGTCGATGCCGCCATCGCCGCCGTGCTCGCCAGCGGCCTGCGCACCGCGGACATCAAGTCCGAGGGAATGACGGCGGCTAGTACCACGGAGATGGGCGATGCGATCTTGAAGGAATTGCAGAAGCTGCACGCGTAGGCGCGACGCATTCAGTGTCGTCCCGGCCTTGAGCCGGGACCCATACACTGCGGCCTATCGATTTAACGACGGCTGTTCGACGACCTTCGCGTAACCACAAACAGCTGTGGTTGTGGGTCCCGGCTCAAGGCCGGGACGACGAAAATCAATACAGCGGAATCGCCTGCGGATATCCGCCGAGATCTGACGGCGGGTTGAGCGGCTGGCGGTCGATCGGACGATTGCGGTTTTCGCGCGCGAACGATGGGTATCCGACTGCGGGCGGGAAGGCGTAGTCCTGGAACTTGCGGTCGCCCGGCAAAACTTCGGTGCCGGCATCGAGCCACGAGCGGGTGGTGATGTAGACGCGGGTGTGCGGTCCTTGCTGATAGGAGCGGTTCGGACCGCCTGGTCCGTAAGTGATCCGGCCGTCCTTGTCGTACCGAGGCTTGGTCTGCGCGCCGGCCGGGGTAACGCTAAATCCGACCACAACGACCGCTGCTGCAGCGAACACCGCGAGCTTGCTCGCAGCAGTGAATTTCCAAGTCATCGCATCCTCGTCATTTCGCCCGTGAGGGCGGGCAGATCGCCAAGCTGATTGGCGGCCATTGTAGCTGCGGCGGGCCTGTCGGCACTAGGTCAATTGCGCCACACCGGATCACAATAATGACCGGTGAAGCGAAAAAGTTTCATGAAAACCAGTGCCTTGGCCGACGAAACGCGTCAAAATAAAGGCTAGAGCTCCGGTTCTGATTGGATCAGAACCGAAGCTCCAGATTCTCGTTTTGGCGCGTTTTCTCCCGCGAACCGGTATCCGCTTCGCTTGAAAACGCTCTAGAAGGCACCGCGCAGCCGCGGGCTTTCGGCGCCGGTCACCCAATCCGCCGACAGCGCCGGCGCGGCCGATAGCGAGCAATCGCTGCGCCGGAGTTCGGCATGGGCGAATAATTCGGCCAGTTTCGGGTCGTTTCCGGCGGTCAGCAGGATCAGCCGGTTCAGCATGCAGGAGATCGCGGCGCGGCGGGCCGCCAGATTGTCGCCCTGGCACGACCAGCCGGATATCCGAAAATTGGGCTTATCGACGCGCTTGATGAATCCGAGGCAGGATCGCGCGGTATCGACGCCGCCGACGAGACGAAGCAGCGTCACCACGCCGAACTTGCTGTCGATGATACCGGCGGTCTCCAGTTCGCGCATGCCGTCCGAATCCATTCGCGTGGCGATTTCGGCGATCGCGGGCCCGGACTGATTCAATTCGCCGCCCGGACGGTAGATTTCGAGTTCGGCCACCGGCTTTTTGTCCGGACCGGACCAGCGAAACAGATCCTTGCGGCCACCCTCCGGGTGCCGATAAATTGCATAAGCTTCTGTTTTATCTTGCGAATCGAACCTGCTGATGGCGAACGCCGGCACCGAGCGACTGGCCAGGCTCCAGCTCTCCGGCGCGGAAGGCTCCATGGCGGCCGCATCCGGCAGTTGTTGCCAGACGTAGATACCGCCGATGGCAAGCAGCGCCAGCATCACCACATAGGCAACGAGACGCGCCAGCGTGCCGCAGACTTCGTCGGCAAAGCTGGTCAGCATGGGGTGAATTCGGGTCGTATAATGGAAATTGGCCGGATCGGCCTCAAACGAATGCATCAAACGCCCAAACGCCACGGTCAAACGTTGTCTCAAAAAGTTGTCTTGGAGGCGTTTCTCGCATAGAAGCGCTGCCTTCTGCCTTTCCGCGGTTGGCGGGGGCCGAGCATTTTTCTTCGGAGAGTGAACGATGGGTTACAAAGTCGCGCTGGTCGGAGCGACCGGCAATGTCGGGCGGGAAATGCTCAACATTCTCGACGAACGGAAATTCCCCGCCGACGAGGTGGTGGCGCTGGCGTCACGCCGCAGCGTGGGCGTCGAAGTTTCGTATGGCGACCGCACCCTGAAGGTCAAAGCGCTCGAGCATTACGATTTCTCCGACGTCGATATCTGCCTGATGTCGGCGGGCGGTGCGGTGTCGAAGGAATGGTCGCCCAAAATCGGCGCCGCCGGCGCGGTCGTGATCGACAATTCGTCGGCCTGGCGGATGGATCCGGACGTGCCGCTGATCGTGCCCGAAGTGAACGCGGATGCGGTCGGGGGCTTCACCAAGAAGAACATCATCGCCAACCCGAACTGCTCGACCGCGCAGCTCGTGGTCGCGCTGAAGCCGCTGCACGACAAGGCCACCATCAAGCGCGTCGTGGTCGCGACCTATCAGTCGGTGTCGGGCGCCGGCAAGGATGCGATGGACGAATTGTTCTCGCAGACCAAGGCCGTCTACACCAACAGCGAACTGATCAACAAGAAATTCCCCAAGCGTATCGCCTTCAACGTCATCCCCGAGATCGACGTGTTCATGGAGGACGGCTACACCAAGGAAGAGTGGAAGATGATGATGGAGACCAAGAAGATTCTTGATCCCAAAATCAGGCTGACCGCGACCTGCGTGCGGGTGCCGGTGTTCGTCGGCCATTCCGAAGCCGTCAACATCGAATTCGAGAATCCGATCACGGCCGACGAAGCGCGCAACATCCTGCGCAACGCGCCGGGCTGCCTCGTGATCGACAAGCACGAGCCCGGCGGCTACGTCACGCCCTACGAGGCGGCCGGCGAGGACGCGACCTATATCAGCCGCATCCGCGAGGACACCACGGTCGAGAACGGCCTGTCGCTGTGGTGCGTGTCCGACAATCTGCGCAAGGGTGCGGCGCTGAACGCAGTGCAGATCGCCGAATGCCTGATCAACCGCAAGCTGATCAGCGCCAAGAAGAAGGCAGCGTAAGAGGTGCCGATTTGGTTTGAAACTGCGCCAGTCGTTTTCGGCGCGGGTTTATTGGCGAATAGGGAGTAGCGAATAGCGAATGGAAGTGCTGCCATTCGTCACTCGCTATTCGCGACCTCTTCGCGCGCGCTGCGGAATTCCTTCGCCGCCGGATCCAGCACGAACAGCGAGCCTTCGGCGACGCCGAAATAGGCGCCGTGCAGGGACATCTCGCCGCTTCTGCACCCGCTCGCGCACGAACGGGAACGTCATCAGGTTCTCGAGCGAGCGGAACACCGCGGCCTTTTCGATCCGGGTGACGAAATCCTGCATCGACTCGTGATCGCGCTGCTCGACCACCTCGCCCGGCTTGATGAACATCTGCATCCATTTGCCGATGAAGTCGCCCGGGGTGAGCGGCTGAATCTTGTCGACGAAGGCGCGAATGCCGCCGCATTGGGCGTGACCGAGCACCACGATGTTTTTCACGCGCAGCACGGTGACGGCATATTCCAGCGCGGCCGAGACGCCATGCGCGTTGGCGTCAGGCTGATACACCGGCACCAGATTGGCGATGTTGCGGACCACGAACAATTCGCCCGGGCCGGCATCGAAGATCACTTCCGGCGATACCCGGGAATCGCAGCAGCCGATCACCATCACCGCAGGCGACTGGCCGCGCTCGGACAGTTCGCGGTAGCGTGACTGTTCGGTCGGCAGTCGCTGCGCCGTGAAGGCGCGGTAGCCGTCGATCAGGTGTTGCGGGAATGATGCCATGGCCATGCCTAACCATAAGCCGATGACAGGAACAAGGCTTTCGGACTGAAGTTTGAAATGTTATCGCGTGGGGTTCAGCCCCCCGAGGAACCAGCCCATGATCCGTCCGCGCCGCAGCCTGCTGTTCATGCCCGGATCCAACGCGCGGGCGCTGGAAAAAGCGCGCAATTTGCCGGCCGACGGCCTCATCCTCGACCTCGAGGATTCGGTGGCGCCGGACGCCAAGGCGCTGGCCCGCGACCAGATCGCCAAGGCCGTCGCCGCCAGAGGCTTTGGCAAGCGCGAGGTGCTGATCCGGGTCAACAGCCTGGATACGCCATGGTGGGTCGAGGACGTCGCCATGGCCGGCAAGGCCCGGCCCGACGGCATCCTGGTTCCCAAGATTTCCAGCGTCGACGACCTCAACGCCATCGCCGACCGGCTGAGCGACGTCAACGCCGACGTATCGATCAAGGTCTGGGCCATGATCGAGACCGCGCGCGCGGTGCTGGACGCGGACAAATTGGCCGCCGCAGCGCAGGATTCAAAGACGCGGCTGGCGGGTTTTGTGTTCGGGCCGAACGACATCTCGCGGGAGACGCGGATCCGCATGCAGCCGGGCCGCGCCGCGATGATCCCGATGATCACCCACTGCATCCTGGCGACGCGCGCGCATGGCCTGGAAATTCTCGATGGACCCTACAGCGATATCAGCAATACCGACGGCTTCGCCACGGAATGCGCGCAGGGCCGCGATCTCGGCTTCGACGGCAAGACGCTGATTCATCCGAGCCACATCGAGGCCTGCAACGCGATCTTCACGCCGCCTGCCGAGGAAGTCGCCGAGGCGCGCAAGATCATCGCGGCATTCGAGCAGCCCGAGAACGCCTCACGCGGCGCGATCCAGCTCGACGGCCGGATGGTGGAACGCCTGCACGCCGAGATGGCCAGGCGCACGATCGCGATCGCGGATGCGATCACGGCGATGGCGAACTAGTTCCGCTTCAGGCTCAGGATATAATTCACGAGATCATCGGCCTCATTGGGCGCAATGATCAGATTCGGCATGTTTCGATGACTGGTCTGGAGAAAGACCTTCAGCGAAAGCTCGGTGGTCGATGACCGGTTGGCGATGGCAACGAAAGCCGGCGGTCCGCGGGTCGCGCCTGCCGTGACGGCCTCGATGGAATGGCATTCGCTGCACCAAGCCTCGGCCAGGCGATGTCCGGCCGATGCGCTGTCGGAAGATTGAGCGGCGCCGTTCGCATTGCGCAGGTGTACGAAGAGCAGCGCGGCGAGCGCAACGACGACCGCGATCGAAACGTGTAACCAGAACGGGCGCGACATTTTCATCGGCTCACGGCACGAGATTGCCGCCATTTCTATTGCTTTTCCGGCTGGCCGAGACCTTCGATCGTGGGTGCGTTGAGGCAATACCCCTCATAATGCTCGGCGGAAGTACCGGCGGCGAGGTCGCGGTCGCATTGGCGTTTCTGACTGCAGAAGGAACAGACGCGCTCCATATCGCGCAGCAGCAGAGGCTCCGTCTCCGCAAGCCGCGCCTTGTCGATGCCGAGCGCCTTGAGCAGCTGCGGCAGTTCATCCGCGGCGTGCGGTCCTCGATGGACCAGCCTGTCGAGATCGTCGCTGGAAATCCGCAGGTCGCCGGCGATCCGGTCGAAATCAGCACGATCCATCTGGCGGATCTCGCTGAGTTCCCGCCTGTGTTTCAGCCAGCTGCCAAACGTATCGATCAGATAGTCGACGACAGGATATGTGCTTTCGGTGGTCATGGGACACCTCCACCGTCAATATAAACGCCGGCGAGGGTAAGCTCCTTGCGGTAGGTCAAACAGTTGGGTTGCGGGGCTCGGAAGCCTATCGCGCCCCAAACTTCTCCGCCGCCCAGGCGTAGAGGCTGCCGGGAATCGGCGGCTCACCGCCGCGGCCTTTTGGCGAGACGTGCAGGCCTATGATCTCGGGGTCGGCGAGCAGCTTCGAAAAATCCGTTGGTTCGAAAAACAATCCCGGCTCGGCATGCACGGCGTAAAACGATTGCTTCGGCAGCGCGTGCTGCAATTCGTTCGCACGGCGGGCGAGCGCAGTGAGCGCGGCCGGTCCAAAGATCGCGACGCGGATGTCGGAGAGGCGTTTTGACCCGCCGCGCAGGCGGCGCAGCGCGAAGGTGAGGCGGTGACGCAGCGCCAGCCAGTCCGGCGTCAACTCGTCCTGTTTCATCAGCTTTTCGAATGCCATCACGATGGGATCGTGCGGCGGCAGGTACAAAACCGAATTGCCGAGCTGGCGCGGCCGCTCCCAGGCGAAATAGGGTTTTGCCACGATCGAGTTCGACCGGTTTGAGCAGCAGCACGTCGGCATCGAGCCACAGGCCGGCGTTCTCGGCCATCAGCCGCATCCGGAAGAAATCGCTGAATTGCAATGTGGTCCAGTCGCGCCAGGAGCCGTCCGGCTGCGGCGGGCGCAGCCGTTCGGAAAAGGCGTGCGGCAGGATCGCCTCGGCCTCGGCATTGCCGACGCCCTCGGGCAGGCCCGGGACGGGATCGAAACTGTAGACGGTGACCCTGTGGCCGGCCGCGACCTGCGATCGCAGGCAGGTCTGTCGGAGCCCGTCGAGCGGGCCGTGCCAGAAGGTGACGACGTCAGGCCGCATCCGTCACCTTCTGACAAGCGGTATTGGAATCAGGCCCAGGCGCGCGCGGTCCTGGCCTTTTCCTCGTAGGCGTCGATCGACGACTTCTTTTCCATGGTCAGCCCGATGTCGTCGAGGCCGTTGAGCAGGCAATGCTTGCGGAACGGATCGATCTCGAATTTCACCGTGCCGCCGTCGGGGCCGCGGATTTCCTGTTTGGCGAGATCGATGCTCAGCGTCGCGTTGGCGCCGCGCTCGGCGTCGTCGAACAATTTGTCGAGGTCGTCCTGGGTGACGCGGATCGGCAGGATGCCGTTCTTGAAGCAGTTGTTGTAGAAGATGTCGCCGAACGAGGTCGAGATCACGCAGCGGATGCCGAAATCCAAGAGCGCCCACGGCGCGTGCTCGCGGCTCGAGCCGCAGCCGAAATTGTCGCCGGCGACCAGCACCTTGGAATTTCGGTAGGCCGGCTTGTTGAGGATGAAGTCCGGGTTCTCGCTGCCGTCATCCTTGTAGCGCTGCTCCGAGAAAAGACCCTTGCCGAGACCGGTGCGCTTGATGGTTTTCAGATACTGCTTCGGGATGATCATGTCGGTGTCGACATTGATGATCTTCAGCGGCGCCGCGACGCCTTCCAGTGTGGTGAACTTTTCCATCGATGCACTTCCCGGCCAAATGAGGGGATAGGGGGCACCATTTATCGCGAATAGGGCCCCGGCAAAAGGCCAATTTGCGCATAGCGCCTTTGTTTTGACGCGTTTTCTTCACGCGAACCGGTGCCCACTTCGCTGGAAAACGCTTTACCCTGCACCTGCCTCGATGGCCTCCATATCGGCGTCGGAAAGCCCAAAATGGTGGCCGATTTCATGGATCAGCACGTGGCGGACGATGTGGCCCAGCGCCTCCTCGTGCTCGGCCCAATAATCCAGGATCGGTCGGCGATACAGCCAGACCATGTTGGGCAGGCGGGCGATGTCGTCATTGCTGCGGAATGGCAGGCCGATGCCCTGGAACAGGCCGAGCAGGTCGAATTCGCTCTCGGCCTGCATCTCGTCGAGCACTTCGTCGGTCGGAAAGTCATCGACGCGGATGATCACGCCTTCGCACAGGTCGCGAAAACCCTTCGGCAGGCGTTCGAATACCTCGTGCGCCATGGCCTCCATTTCCGCGAGCGAGGGGGCTTTTGCTGTGGTCCACATGGGGCCTGTCTATAGCGTTTTCGAGCGAAGTGGGCACCGGTTCGCGTAGCAATCAAGTTTGCGCAGATTGCGTAGACTTATCTGCGGTAGAAAACGCGTCAAATAAAGAGCCTGAGTTCCGCAAGGTTTCACGCGCGCAGTTGACCTCGGCGCGGCAATCGGAGAGTTTGCGGGCCGATAACAGGTTTATGGTGGGCGTCATGAAGCGAATGGTGAAGGTCGCGCTTTCGGTGGCTTTGGCGGGTGCACTGCTGCCGGCTGCGGCCGCGCAGGCGCAGACGACGCCGGCCGGGGTGCGGACCGCGCGGGCATCGACGCCTGTTGTCACGGATGCTTCCTCGCAGCGCCGGCGTCCGTTGCGGCGGGTGCCGATTTACCGGTCGTACCAATGGGAACCGGACGTCTATCCCCGCTACAATCCCGGCCCGAACGCCGTGCGCGATTGCACCGCAACCTATGTCCAGGAATATCGGCCGAGCGGGACCGTGATCACGCCGCGCATGAACTGCTACTGGCGGCCAGGTTAGTCCAAGCTAGCGCCCGCGTGCGGCGCCGATGAGGCCCGCGCCCACCACGATCGCTGACAATCCGTAGACAACGATCGCCATCGCCAATTGGGTGAGATGGCTGGCCGTTCCCATTCCGCCGCCGGGGCCTTGTGACGCGAAGGACGCGTCGGTCCACGCCACGGCCGCGACGATGGCGATAATTACAAGCGCAGCGCGCGATACAGCATCGCGCAGGCACGACGATGTCATGACAATCTCCTGTGACGAACTGCAGAAGATACGATGGCAGTCTATTTCGGTTTTAAGCACCCGGGGTGAAAATGTTGGCCGGCGAAACGGAACCGGTTCGCCTGATCGGCATTCATCTTCACGGCGCCGTCATTCACTCCACATTCACGCCGCTTACGTCAGGTTGTGACGGCGTCGCACGATGCAGCTTGCAGCGTGAGAGATGCGAGCTGTTCGGTGCCGGCGTGACATCCGTGGACCCAAGGAGACTACATATGCAGGTGAGAGAAGTTCTGGGGCTTGCCGCCGTCGGCGCATTTCTCGTCCTGGCCGCTCCGACCGAGCGCGCCCAAGCATTGTCGCTCAGTAATCCCGGCGCCGCGGCGGCGGTCCAGCAGGATGCCAAGCCTGCAACCACCCAGGTGCGATGGGGCTGGCACCACCATCATCATCGCTGGCATCATCATCGGCACTGGGGCCGCTGGTGATCGCCTCCTTGCGCGGATAGGATCGACAGGCCCGTTCAACGCGGGCCTGTTTTCGTTTCACGCATCGTTGCCATGAAACCGGCACGATTGCTGCACGTTAATCGGCGACTTCAACCTGTATCAGCATGAGGAGCTTGTTCATGAGGACTTTGATCGGAGCGGCCGTTGTCGCAGGCGTGGTGGCGCTTGCCGGCCCGGCAGCGATCAGTTCGGCGATCGCGGCGCCGCAGATGAAGCCGCTAGCCGCCGGTTCATCCGCTGCGACCGATATCAGCGCGCGCCGTTACTACCGGCACTATCATCACTACGGTTATTATCGGCCATATGACCGCTACCGGCCTTATCCTTCCTATTACGCGCGGCCTTATTACTATCACCCCTATCCGTATTACGCGCCGGCGCCGTTCGTATTCGGCTTCGGATTTGGACCGTTCTGGTGGTGAAGGACGCATTCAGAAAGCGGCTCTCTCTTTCGTCATGGCCGGGCATGGCCGCCCGAAGGACGGCGTCGCTTCGCTCGCCTATGCCCGGCATCGCAGACAAGTTTACGCAGTCTGCGTAACGCAGACAGCTATGGCCGGGCATGGCGAACTCATGAGGATTCTGACTCCGATCAAAATCCTTTCGCCAGCAGCACGACGCCTTGCGCGCCCGCTTTACGGTCTTTTGCAATTTCAAGATATTCCGGCGAGTTTGCCCAGGCATGGAACGCGGCCTCGTCGGGAAACGACATCAGCACAAGCTTGTCGCGATCCCAGACGCCTTCCAGCACGGAAGGATTTTCATCCGCCGATAGCAGCCGGCCGCTGAATTTCCTGAACACGTCGAAGAACCGCGCCTGGTAGCGGTCATAGGCGGCGCGGTCGATCATCTTCAGTTGCACGATTACGTAGACGGTCAAATCCAGTTCCTCCCTGTGCACGCTCGTTGTTCTCTACCGTCGGCGCATTCATGGCGCGTTCACATGGCTATCGCTAACGTCATGTCGGGAGCGACCGCAAATCAACCCGACGACAGCCGGCCGCAGCGCGGCGCAAGGCGTCGTTGCCTGTTGCAGGGAGGTTCTAGCATGGACATGACAAATGCCGGACGCGGACTTGTCCGCCGTCTGGGCCTTGCGGCCGCGGCCATATTCGTGCTGTCGGCCGCATCACTTGAGCGCGCCGAAGCGTTGTCGCTGGCCAGTCCCGGCATGGTCCCGGTCGCCAAATCCGCAGCCGACGGCTTGAAAACCGAAGTTCGCGGCGGACATGGCGGTGGTGGCGGCGGCGGTTTCCATGGCGGCGGTGGTGGCGGTTTTCACGGCGGCGGTGGCGGTGGTTTCCACGGTGGTGGTGGCTTCCATGGCGGCGGCGCGGTGTTTCATGGCGGCGGATTCAGAAGTGGTGGCGTCGCATTCCACGGCGGTGGATATCGATTCCACGGCGGCGGCTATCGGTACGGCGGCTTCCACGGCTATCATGTCGGCGGCTACCGCTACGCGTTCCACCGGCATCACTTCCACCGGCGCTTCTACTACGCCCCGTCCTATTATGCGCCCTACTACTATTATCCGCACCGCTACTGCCGGGTGATCTGGACCTATTACGGGCCGCGCAGGATTTGCCATTATCGCCCGTGGCATCGTCATCACCACTGGCACCACTACCGCTACTGGTGAGACCTTCGCCGTTAAAGGAATGCAGAAAAGACAACAGGCGCCCGTGGGACGCCTGTTGTCTTCTTGGTTTGCGAAGAAATTCCGGTGTTCCCTAATCCCAGTTTTTGAACTTCCAGGGTTTGAGCTTCCAGGGTGTGAACGTCTCCATCCGCCAGGCTTCCAGGCGATCGGGCCGATGACCAAGACGCGAGGTTTCCTTGACTGGGGCGATGTCGAAGACGCGCGGCAGTTCACGTCGCCTTGTCTGGCGCGTCGCCTCGCCGATCATATCGACGAATTCAGGTTTGTCCGCCACCGCCGGCTCCCCCGCGAAAGAGTTGTTTCCGCAAGGGCCCAGTCTGCCCCGGTCGCCTTAACGAGGCGTTTCGAAAACGCCTCGCTGTCTAGGCAAGCAGGGTTAAACTTGATCGCTATCCGAACCGGCTCCTGCCCCCGCCTCGCCGGAAACCGCTACTTCCATTCCCTGATATCGACGAAATGCCCGGCGATCGCCGCCGCGGCCGCCATCGCCGGCGACACCAGGTGCGAGCGGCCCTTAAAACCCTGGCGGCCTTCGAAGTTGCGGTTCGAGGTCGAGGCGCAGCGCTCTTCCGGGGCGAGCTTGTCGGGGTTCATGGCAAGGCACATCGAGCAGCCCGGCTCGCGCCATTCGAAGCCGGCCTTGATGAAGATCTTGTCGAGGCCTTCGGCTTCCGCCTGCTCCTTGACGATGCCGGAGCCCGGCACGATCATCGCATTGACGTGGCCACTGACGGTCTTGCCTTCGGCGATCTTGGCGGCGGCGCGCAGATCCTCGATGCGGCCGTTGGTGCAGGAGCCGATGAAGACGCGGTCGAGCTTGATGTCGGTGATCTTGGTGCCGGCCGTCAGCCCCATGTATTTCAGCGCGCGGTGCTTCGACAGCCGCTTGGCTTCGTCGGCGATCTTGTCGGGATCGGGCACGAAGCCTGATATCGAGACGACGTCCTCGGGCGAGGTGCCCCAGGTCACGATCGGCGGCAATTTTGCCGCATCGAGCCGGATCTCATGGTCGAAATGCGCGCCTTCATCGGAACGCAGCGTTTCCCAGTAGCGCATCGCGGCGTCCCAGGCGTCGCCCTTCGGCGACATCGGCCGGCCCTTCAGATACTCGAACGCCTTTTCGTCGGGCGCGATCAGGCCGGCGCGGGCGCCGCCTTCGATCGACATGTTGCAGACCGTCATGCGGCCTTCCATCGTCAGCGCGCGGATCGCATCGCCGGCATATTCCAGGACATAGCCGGTGCCGCCGGCGGTGCCGATCTCGCCGATGATGGCCAGGATGATGTCCTTGCCGGTGACGCCATCAGGCAATTTGCCGTCGACCACCGCACGCATGTTCTTGGCTTTTTTCTGGATCAGCGTTTGCGTCGCCAGCACATGCTCGACTTCCGAGGTGCCGATGCCGTGCGCCAGCGCGCCGAACGCGCCATGCGTCGAGGTGTGGCTGTCGCCGCAGACGATGGTGGTGCCCGGCAGCGTAAAGCCCTGCTCGGGGCCGATCACATGCACGATGCCCTGGCGCTTGTCGTGTTCGTTGAAATATTCGATGCCGAATTCCTTGGCGTTATCCGCCATCACCTTCATCTGCTCGATGCTTTCCGGATCGGGATTTGGCTTCGAACGATCGGTGGTCGGGATGTTGTGATCGACCACGGCCAGCGTCTTTTCCGGCGCGTGAACTTTGCGGCCGGTGGTGCGCAGGCCTTCGAACGCCTGCGGCGAGGTCACCTCGTGCACCAGATGGCGGTCGATATAGAGCAGGCAGGTGCCGTCATCGGCTTCGTGCACCAGATGGTCGTTCCAGATCTTGTCGTACAGCGTGGTCGGTTTGGACATGAGCGTAAGCTCCCGGGGAAATTTTGTGTGAGCGATTAGCGCGAATACGCGCGAGCAAAAGCAGAGGTCAGCGCAGCATCAGGCTGCGCGCGTAAGCGCTGACGTCGCCGAAGTCGCAAAGCGTCCGAAGAAGCGGCCAGGCAGCCGCGAGCGATCGTCGATCACAAGGGGGCGACGCGCCGGCTGGCAGAACTGGTCTGATCTGGAACCATTTTAAATTTCTAACACAGGCCCGCGCGCTACGACAATCAATCGATAGGCGGGTCCGACACCCAGATAGGCATGGCGCAACAAAAAAGCGCGGGGCAAAACCCCGCGCTTTTCGTCACATCCCCTCAGGGATGAAATTACTCGCCGACGGCGGTGGCGCGGTCCTTCTTCTCGACGATGCGGGCCGACTTGCCGCGCAGCTTGCGCAGGTAATACAGCTTGGCGCGACGCACCTTGCCGCGGCGCACCACCTTGATCGAGTCGATCATCGGCGACATCACGGGGAATACGCGCTCCACGCCTTCGCCGTAGGAAATCTTGCGAACGGTGAAGCTCTCGTTGAGCCCGCCGCCGGAGCGGCCGATGCAGACGCCTTCATAGGCCTGCACGCGGGTGCGCTCGCCTTCGACCACCTTGACGTTGACGATCACGGTGTCGCCGGGGCCGAACTCCGGAATCACCTTGGTCGCGGACAGTTTGTCGAATTGCTCTTTTTCGAGCTGTTGAATGAGGTTCATTGAAATCTCCATCGGCGGCGCGCCCAGCCTGTCCGGCGCGGGCTGCGCGAACGTCCATCTATCCTGCCATTGCGCGGATTTGGCGCTCGTATAAGGCAAACGCGGAGCTTTGTCACCCGTCTGTCGTGGTTTTTGGGCGTTTTTGGCTTGGCCTTGATCGCCCACAAATCCGGCCGCCGCGCCTTGGTCAGGGCTTCGGCCTCGGCCAGGCGCCAGGCGGCGACCTTGGCGTGGTCGCCGGAAGTGAGGATTTCCGGGATCGAATGGCCCTCGAACTCCTGCGGGCGGGTATATTGGGGGTATTCCAGTAGTCCTTCGGAAAAGCTCTCGTCCGTCCCGGAGGCCTGCTTTCCCATCACGCCCGGCAGCAGCCGCACACAGGCGTCGATCAGCGCCATCGCGGCGATTTCGCCGCCGGACAGCACGTAATCGCCGATCGAGACCTCCTCGAGACCGCGGGCCTCGATGACCCGCTGGTCGATGCCCTCGAACCGGCCGCAGACGATCAGGGCGCCGGGTCCCGCGGCGAGTTCCATCACCCGCGACTGGGTCAATGGCCGACCCCGCGGGCTCATCAGCAGGCGCGGGCGGTCTCGGAGCCGGCTATCGGCCGCATCGATCGCGGCCGCCAGCACGTCGGCGCGCAGCACCATGCCGGGCCCGCCGCCGGCCGGCGTGTCGTCGACGCTGCGGTGCCGGTCGGTGGCCGAATCCCGGATGTCGCGCGCCTCCAGCGCCCACAGCCCGGACGCCAGCGCCTTGCCGGCCAGGCTGACGCCGAGCGGCCCCGGAAACATCTCCGGAAACAGCGTGAGGACGGTCGCGCGCCAGATCATGCGGAACCCATCACGTGAGCGTTGGGGCGTCGTCGCCTTCGATTTCCTGCGGCAATTCGATCACCACGCGTCCGCCAGCGAGATCGACGGTCGGCACCACCGCGTTGGTGAACGGCAGCAGCAGGGTCGTGCCGTGCGGCGGCGCGATCTCGATGATGTCGCCGGCGCCGAAATTATGGATCGCGATCACGCGGCCGATCGGCTCGTTAGCGGCATTGACCGCGGCAAGCCCGATCAGGTCGGCGTGGTAATATTCGTCGTCGTCGGTGGCGGGCAGTTTTTCGCGCGCGATGTAGAGCTCGATGCCGTTGAGCCGCTCGGCATCTTCGCGGGTGGCGATGCCTTTCAACGTCGCCACCAGATGGTCCTTGGCCTCGCGCGCATGCGTCACTTCGAACTGGCGCGCGCCGTCCTTGGTCGTCAGCGGGCCGTAACGCGTCACGGCCAGCGGGTCTTCGGTAAACGTCCACAGCTTCACCGCGCCGCGCACGCCATGCGCGGCGCCGATACGGGCGACGCAGATCGGTGCTGTCACCGTCACGCGCCGCTAACGCTTACGCCTTGGCGGCGGCTTCGGCGGCGGCCTTGCGCTCCTTGCGCGGCACGGCCTTTTCCGGATTGTTGCGCGCGGCGCGCTTCACGACGCCGGCGGCATCGAGGAAACGCGTGACGCGGTCCGACGGCTGCGCGCCCTTGGCGAGCCAGGCCTTGACCTTGTCCATGTCGAGCTTCAGCCGCGCTTCGTTGTCCTTCGGCAGCAGCGGATTGAAATGGCCGAGACGCTCGATGAAGCGGCCGTCGCGCGGAAAGCGCGAATCGGCGACGACGACGTGATAGACCGGGCGCTTCTTGGTGCCTGCGCGAGCGAGGCGGATAACGACTGACATTTAGTTCTCCTTTAAAGACTGGTTTGTTCGATTGTTTGGTATTCCGCGTCACGCGAGATCCATGCGATCCCGCCTGACGAATTCCTCATTTCTTCTTCCCCGGGAAACCGCCGAGGCCTGGAAGCGTCGGCTTGCCGCTGAGGCCGGTGAGCCCCGGCAGATTCGGCAATCCCTGGCGCAGGCCGGCAGGAAGATCCTTCGGCAGGCTGGGCATGCCGCCCGCACCTGCGCCGCCCTGCATCTTCTCCGCCATCGCCTTCATCTCCTCGGCCGAGGGCGGCTTCATGCCGCCGCCAAAGCCCATCGCCTGCGCGATGCCGGCCATCGGGCCGCGCTTGCCCGAGCCCATCGCCTTCATCATGTCGGCCATGTTCCGGTGCATCTTCAGCAGCTTGTTGACTTCCTGGACCTCGAGGCCGGCGCCGGCGGCGATGCGCTTCTTGCGGCTGGCCTTGAGGATGTCGGGATTCTTGCGCTCCTGCCGCGTCATCGAATCGATCACCGCGACCTGGCGCTTCAAGATCTTGTCGTCGATACCGGCGGCCGCGATCTGGTTCTTCATCTTGGCGATGCCGGGCATCATGCCCATCAGCCCGCTGATGCCGCCCATGTTCGCCATCTGCAGCAATTGCTCGCGCATGTCGTTGAGGTCGAACTGGCCCTTGCGCATCCGCTCGGCGGTGCGCGCGGCCTTTTCGGCGTCGATATTGGCGGCGGCTCTTTCGACCAGCGACACCACGTCGCCCATGCCGAGGATGCGGCCGGCGATCCGGCTCGGATGGAAATCCTCCAGCGCGTCGGTCTTTTCGCCGGTGCCGATCAGCTTGATCGGCTTGCCGGTGACCGCGCGCATCGACAGCGCAGCGCCGCCGCGGCCGTCGCCGTCGACCCGTGTCAGCACGATGCCGGTGAGGCCGACGCGCTGATCGAAGGCGCGCGCCAGATTGACCGCGTCCTGGCCGGTCAGGGAGTCCGCGACCAGCAGCACTTCATGCGGATTGGCCGTGGTTTTGATTTCGGCGGCTTCCGCCATCATCTCTTCGTCGAGCGTGGTGCGGCCGGCGGTGTCGAGCAGCACCACGTCGTAGCCGCCGAGCTTGGCGGCTTCGAGCGCGCGGCGCGCGATCTGCGCCGGCTTCTGGCCGGCCACGATCGGCAAGGTCTGGATGTCGAGATCGCGCCCGAGCACCGCGAGCTGCTCCATCGCCGCCGGACGATAGATGTCGAGCGAGGCCATCAGCACCTTGCGCTTGTCGCGCTGGGTCAGGCGGCGCGCCAGTTTGGCGGTGGTGGTGGTTTTGCCGGAGCCCTGCAGGCCGACCATCATGATCGCGACCGGCGGCACCGCGTTGAGGTCGATGGTCTGGCCGTCGGAGCCGAGCGTGGCGACCAGTTCGTCATGGACGATCTTGACCACCATCTGGCCGGGCGTCACCGACTTGACGACGGTGGCGCCGATCGCCTGCTCGCGGACGCGGTCGGTAAAGCTTCGGACCACGTCGAGCGAGACGTCGGCCTCGAGCAGCGCGCGGCGCACCTCGCGCATCGCGGCGTCGACGTCGGCTTCCGACAGCGAACCGCGCCCCGTCAGCCGATCGAGAATGCCACCAAGCTTTTCCGACAGATTGTCGAACAATGCCGTTGTCCTATGCTTCCAAACACTTTTGCGCCCGAGGGCGCATCGCGCTGTCGGGCGTTGGCCTCCGGTCTCAAGGGCCGGGCGGCGGGTCGAAAAGAACGTCTTTTCGAGAAGTGCCGGGGTTAAACCCCCCTGGCGGCTGAAAGTCAAGGAAAGTTGCCCGGTTCCCGGCAGTTTATTTGATCAAGTAGCTGGAAACACTTATCTTTTTCAATGGAAGGGCTGCAAATCGTGCCGCGGGTTCCATGTTCGCCCGGCCGACGCCATATACGCCTTCCGCCCCGTCAGCCGCTTAGCGATCTTACCCCGTGCCAATCACCCGCCGCCACGTTCTCGGACGGCTCGCCGGCGCCGCCACGGCGGTCGGCGTACCGTCATTCTGGATGTCCCGCATGAAAACCTATGACGGCCCGGTTTCCGATCATTTCGACGGCCTGCGTTTCTTCGATCCCGACGGCGCGCCGCCGAAATCGCTGGGCGAGGTGCTGCGCTGGCAGTTCGGCAGCGGCCGGCAACGCGCGAACTGGCCGGAATGGGTGCCGAGCCCGCACGCCGATACGCCGCCGCCGCGCGTCGAGGGCGACAAGGTGCGGCTTTCCTTCGTCGGCCACGCCAGCTGGCTGATCCAGACCTCCGGGCTGAACATCCTGGTCGATCCGGTGTGGTCGATGCGCGCCTCGCCGTTCGCTGGGCCGGGCCGAAGCGGCACAACGATCCCGGCATCGCGTTCGACGCGCTGCCGGCGATCGATATCGTGCTGGTGTCGCACGGCCATTACGATCATCTCGACCTCGCGACGCTGTCAAAGCTCGCGGCGAAAGTTTTCGCCGCGCGTGATCACGCCGCTCGGCAACGATGTCACGATGCGCGATGCGCGATGCCGCGATCAAAGCCGAGGCGTTCGACTGGCACGACCGCGTCGAACTCGGCAACGGCCTCGCGGTGACGCTGGTGCCGACGCGGCACTGGTCGGCGCGCGGCCTGTTCGACCGCAACAAGGCGCTGTGGGCGAGTTTTGTGCTGGAGACGCCGGCCGGCAAAATCTACATCGTCTGCGATTCCGGCTATGGCGACGGCAAGCATTTCCGCCGCGTCGCCGAAGCGCATGGTCCGCTGCGGCTCGCGATCCTGCCGATCGGCGCCTACGAGCCGCGCTGGTTCATGCGCGACCAGCACATGAATCCGTCAGACGCGGTGAAGGCGCTGGCCGATTGCGGCGCGCAGCAGGCGCTGGCGCATCATCACGGCACCTTTCAACTGACCGATGAGCCGATCGACGCGCCGGTGATCGCGCTGGGCGAGGCGCTCGATGAGGCGAGGGTTCAGCGGGAAAAGTTTGTGGCGCTGAAGCCGGGGCAGGTGGTGGAGATTTAATTCCGTCGTCCCGGCCAAGCCAACGGGTCGCGCGAATGCGCGCCCGATGACAGGCTCCGCGCGAGCCGGGATCCATAGCCACCGCTGTCAATTCTAGAGAGAAGCTGCAGCAACAGCTCGGTCCAACCACGAACACCTGTGGTTATGGGTCCCGGCCTTCGCAGGGACGACAGCTTGTTCTATTGCGCCCCTTGATCGCCCAGGACACGCTCACCGAGACCGACAGCGTCTCTTCGCCCTGCGCCACCGGTGCTGCGGCCGCCATGCCGACGGCCATCTTGTTGCTGCGAAATACCGGCGCGGCCGCACCTTCTTCGGAAATGCTGAGCGGCGCGCCGAGCGTGACGCCGGCGGCCTTGGCGTAGATCTCGGCCTTGCGGCGGGCGTCGGCGATCGCCTGTTCGCGGGCGTCGTCGAGCAGTTTCGAGGCTTGCGACACCACGAAATTGATGCCGCCGATATCATTGGCGCCGGCGCCGACCAGCATGTCGATGATGTTGGCGACCTTGGTGACGTCGCGCATCCGGACCGTGACGCGGTTGCTGGCGCGGTAGCCGACGACGGGCGACGGCCCGTTGCGGTTCGGCGCGTATTGCGGCTGCAGCGACAGCCGCGAGGTCTGGTAGTCCTTCTCGTCGATGCCGGCGCCCTTCAGCGCCAGCAGCACCTTGCCCATCGCGGCATTGTTGGCGTCGGACGCCTCGCGCGCGGTCTTGGCGTCGGAGGTGACGCCGCCGTCGATCTGCGCCAGATCCGGCGGCACCGATACGGTGGCCTCGCCGGTGACGGAAATCGCGGCCGGCAGCGCCATCTGCGCCAGCGCAGGCGTGGCCAGCAGCGTGGCGGCCGTGAAGGCGATAGCGAATGAATGCTTCATGGGTCTCACTTCAGCGGCACATAGACGTTGATCACCAGCTTGTCCTCCGCCGTCTTCAGCGGATCGGTGATGTATTCCTCGATGAAGGTGTCCTTGGCTTCCAGCTTCTTGTCGTCGAGGTGATTGGTGATCGCCTCATAGGTGTTGTCCATGTTGTCGTAGGAGCCGCGATGGACGAATTTCAGCGCCTTGCCGTCGGGCGATTTGCCCATGCTCATGTCCTTGGTCAGGTTCTTCGGGTCCTGATCGACCGGAATTTCGGCCAGGAAGGTGAAGCCGGTGTCGTCGGTCGAGGTGTAGACGATCATCGAATTGCCTGACGCCTTGATGCCCTGCTTGTCGAGCAGCGCGGTCAGCGTCTTGAACGAACTCGATCAGGGTGTCGAACGCCGCATCCCAATTGGCGGTGCCCTTCATGACCACCACCTTTTTGGCGTTCCAGCGTGATCTGCTCGCCGAAGGGATCGGCGGTCTGGACCGGTGCGACGGGCGGCGGCGCCGGGGTCTGGGCTGCCGAAGGGGTATCGGCCGGCGATTTGGTCTCGGCGGGCGGCGGGACCGGCGTCGCGGATGGGACCGGCGCAGGTGTCGTGGTGGGCGAGGCCGCGGGCGTGGGCGATTGCGCCAGCGCGGCGCCGCCAAACGCGATGGCCACGATCGGGACCAGCGCGACCAGGGCGGCTCGGAAGGTGCCGATACGGTTCATTTCGATATTCTCCATCCCATTCCAAGCGGCGCGGTATGTCCCGGCTCACGCCCGCAAAAACGCCGCCATTTCTAACACGCAAGTTCCGCTTTCGTCCCATGACAGATGCGTCATGGGCCCTTGCAGCCCCCGGCGGACTGGCCAATCCGCCATCATTCGCCATATAAGGCAGGCATAAATTGGGAATTTCCATGAGCGCGCTCGCCAACCACGCATTTGCCAAGATGAACGGCATCGGCAACGAGATCGTCGTGGTCGATCTGCGCGACAAGCCGGCTGCCGTGACGGCGGAGGACGCCCGCGCGGTGGCCTCGCCGGCGGGCGTGCCCTACGACCAGTTGATGGTGCTGCAGCCGCCGCGGCTACAGGGCACCGAGGCCTTCATCCGCATCTACAACAATGACGGCTCGGAGGCCGGGGCCTGCGGCAACGGCATGCGCTGCGTGGTGCGGCGGCTGTTCGAGCAGACCGGCCAGACCGCGGCCACCTTCGAGACCCGCGCCGGGCTGTTGAATTGCTGGCAGGGCCCGGCGGCCGATCTCTACACCGTCGACATGGGCGCGCCGAAGTTCGGCTGGCAGGATATTCCGCTCGCGGAAGAATTTCGCGACACCCGTTATATCGAGCTGCAGATCGGGCCGATCGATGCGCCGATGCTGCATTCGCCGTCCGTCGTCAGCATGGGCAATCCGCACGCGATCTTCTGGGTCGACGACGTCAATGCCTATGATCTCGAACGCTTCGGACCGCTTCTGGAAAATCATCCGATCTTTCCGGAGCGCGCCAACATCACGCTCGCCCATATCGTCGATCGCGATCACATCACGATCCGTACCTGGGAGCGCGGCGTCGGGCTGACCCGGGCCTGCGGCTCGGCGGCCTGCGCCACCGCGGTCGCTGCGGCGCGGCTGAAGCGCGCCAATCGTCTGGTCGAGATGACGCTGCCCGGCGGCAAGCTCTCGATCGAATGGCGCGAGCGCGACGACCATGTGCTGATGACGGGCACGGCGACTTTCGAATATGAGGGACGATTCGATCCGGCGCTGTTTGCGTCCGTCGCCTGAATCATGAGCGTCGACGTCCTCACCTTCGGCTGCCGCCTCAACGCCTTCGAGTCCGAGGTGATCCGGCTCGAGGCGGAGCGCGCGGGGCTTTCCGACACCGTCGTCATCAATAGCTGTGCGGTCACCAATGAGGCCGTGGCGCAGGCGCGGCAATCGATCCGGCGGCTGAAGCGCGAGCGGCCCGGGCGCGCATCGTCGTCACCGGCTGCGCGGCGCAGACCCAAGCCGAAATGTTCGCCGACATGGCCGAGGTCGATCGCGTCGTCGGCAATGACGACAAGATGCGCGGCGAAGCCTGGCGCGGTGCGCGTGCGGCGTTCGATGGTGGTTTTGGCATCGCCGCCAGCGAGAAGATCGCGGTCGCCGACATCATGGCGGTCACCGAGATGGCGCCGCATCTGCTGGAAGGCTTTCAAAACGGCCTGCCGCGGGTGTTCGTGCAGGTGCAGAACGGCTGCGATCATCGCTGCACGTTCTGCATCATCCCCTACGGCCGCGGCAATTCGCGCTCGGTGCCGATGGGCGCGGTGGTCGATCAGGTCCGCGCGCTGGCCGAGCGCGGCCATGCCGAGATCGTGCTGACTGGTGTCGATCTCACGAGTTATGGCGCGGATCTGCCGGGCACGCCAAAACTTGGTCAACTGACAAAGCAGATTTTGCGGCATGTGCCGGAGGTGAAGCGCCTGCGGATTTCATCGATCGATTCGATCGAGGCCGATCGCGATTTGCTCGACGTGATCGCCGGCGATGACCGGCTGATGCCGCATCTGCACCTGTCGCTGCAGTCCGGCGACGATCTGATCCTGAAGCGGATGAAGCGGCGGCATTTGCGCAACGATGCCGTCGAATTCTGTGCGCAGGTCCGGCGGTTGCGGCCGGACATCGCGCTCGGCGCCGACATCATCGCAGGCTTTCCGACCGAGACCGAAGAGATGTTCGCGCGCTCGCAGGACTTGGTGGAGGAGTGCGGGCTCACCTTTCTGCATGTGTTTCCGTATTCAAAACGGCCGGGCACGCCGGCCGCGCGAATGCCGCAGGTCGCGGGTGGCGCGATCAAGGAACGCGCGAAACGTTTGCGGGCGACGGGTGAGGCGGCGTTGCAAAAGCGACTGGCTGCCGAGATCGGTACAACGCGCCAGGTTTTGATCGAGAGCGGCAAGCAGGGGCGGACGGAGCATTTCTTGCCGGTAGCGATCAGCGGTGAGACACCCGGCGCGGTGCGGGCGCTGACGATGACGGGACATGATGGGGCAAGACTGACGATCTAAGCGCGGCTCTTATTCCCTTCTCCGACAAGGGGAGAAGGGAAGTAAGCGCTGCGTCACTCCCCATTCCACCCGCAGGCCCTGAGCCGTTCATGCATATGCGGCGGCGCCGGCGCGATCACGTGGACCGGTTCCTTGTTCTTCGAAATCGGAATCCCGATCTCGCGGGAATGCAGATGCAGCCGCGGCTCGCCGAAGCGCGGGCCGTTGCCGTAGATGTTGTCGCCAACGATCGGCCAGCCGGTCGCGGCGGAATGGACGCGTAGTTGATGGGTGCGACCGGTGACCGGTTCGAGCGCGAGCCAGGCAAGGCCTTCGCCGCGTCCCAGCACCTTCCAGTTTGTGACGGCCTTTTGACCGTCCGGATCCGGCTTCTGCCACCAGCCGCGTTCGACGTTGAGCCGTCCGAGCGGCATGTCGATGGTGCCTTCGTCTTCGGCAGGGCCGCCCTCGACCACCGCCCAATAGGTCTTCGAAATCTTGCCGTGCTTGAACAACAGGCCAAGCGACGCGGTCGCCTTGCGATGGCGCCCCAAAACGAGGCAGCCGGAGGTATCCTTGTCGAGCCGGTGGGCCAGCACCGGCGGCCGCGGCAGGCCGAATCGCAGGCCGTCGAACGACGCCTCCAGATTGGCGCCGCCCTTGGGGCCGCGATGTACCGGCAGCCCCGCGGGCTTGTCGATCACCAGCATCAGTCCGTCGCGGTGGAGCACCCGCGCCTGGATTTCCTCCGCGGTCAATTCGGGAACATCGATCAAACGTTCGAGACTTTCGCTCATGGCGCGAAACCGCTAACACACCCCCGCCATGAACGATACCACTGCGGGAACCCCCAAATTGAGCTGGTGGCGGCGGCTGTCCAGCGGCCTGAAGCGAACCTCCGGTGCGCTCGGGACTGCGGTCGCCGACCTCGTCACCAAGCGCAAGCTCGACCGTGCCATGCTCGACGATATCGAGGATGTGCTGCTGCGCGCCGATCTGGGCACCGAAGTTTCGGTGCGCATCGCCGACGCCGTCGGCAAGGGACGCTACGACAAGGCGATCTCGGCCGATGAGGTCAAGGCCGTGGTCGCGACCGAGGTCGAGAAGGTGCTGTCGCCGGTGGCAAAGCCGCTCGAGATCGATGCGGCCCAAAAGCCGTTCGTCATTCTCGTGGTCGGCGTCAACGGTTCCGGCAAGACCACCACCATCGGCAAGCTTGCGGCGAAATTTTCCAGCGAGGGCCGCAAGGTGATGCTGGCCGCCGGCGATACGTTTCGCGCGGCCGCGATCGAGCAGCTGAAAATCTGGGGCGAGCGCACCAAATCCCCGGTCATCGCGGGCGCGCAGGGCTCTGATTCGGCGAGCCTTGCGTTCACGGCGCTGACGGCGGCGAGAGAGCAAAAGCTCGACGTGCTCCTGGTCGACACTGCCGGCCGGTTGCAGAACAAGGCCGAGCTGATGAACGAACTGGAAAAGGTCGTTCGCGTCATCAAGAAGGTCGATGCCTCGGCGCCGCACGCGGTGCTGCTGGTGCTCGATGCCACGGTGGGACAAAATGCGCTGTCGCAGGTCGAGGCGTTTCATCGTACCGCTGGGGTCACCGGGCTCGTCATGACAAAACTCGACGGCACCGCGCGCGGCGGCATCCTGGTGGCGCTGTCGGAGAAATTCAAATTGCCGGTGCACTTCATCGGCGTCGGCGAAGGCGTCGACGATCTCGCGCCATTCACCGCGCGCGATTTCGCGCAGGCGATTGCAGGGATTGAGAATTAGTATGGATAAGACCCAGCCGCATCCGCTGTTCAAGCTCGTGACCGAACTCGGTCCGCTGCTCGTGTTCTTTGTCGCCAACGCCAAATTCCATCTGTTCGTCGCCACCGGCGCCTTCATGGTGGCGATCGTGGCGGCGATGATCGCGTCCTATGTGGTGACGAGGCATGTGCCTATCATGGCGATCGTCACCGGCATCATCGTCATCGTGTTCGGCACGCTGACGCTGGTGCTGCACGACGAGACCTTCATCAAGGTCAAGCCGACCATCATCTACGGCCTGTTCGCGGCCGTGCTCGGCGGCGGGCTGTTGTTCGGCCGCTCCTTCATCGCCATCATGTTCGACCAGATGTTCAATCTGACACCGCATGGCTGGCGCATCCTGACCATGCGCTGGGCGCTGTTCTTCCTCGCGATGGCGGTCCTGAACGAAATCGTCTGGCGTACCCAGACCACCGATTTCTGGGTCGGCTTCAAGGCGTTCGGCGTGATTCCGCTGACGATGATCTTTGCGATCGCCCAGATGCCGCTGACCAAGCGCTACCATCTGGAGCCGGCCACGCTGGAGGCGAGCGAGGCGGAAGCAGGCGATGTGTCGAAGGGGTGAGTTCGGTGTCTCACCCGTCATTGCGAGGAGCGCAAGCGACGAAGCAATCCATTTTACAGCATGTCGCGTTTACAGCATGTTGCGCTATGGATTGCTTCGCGGAGCTTGTCATCGGGCGCGCATTCGCGCGACCCGTTGGCTCGCAATGACGCTGAGGGATCAGCTCTTCTGCTTGGCGATGATCTTGTCCTTGATCCCGTCATAGGTCTTCTGCGGGACGATGCTCTTGTTCACCAGGTCATCCTTGCCCTTGTAGGGGCGGCCCTTGATGATCGCCGCCGAATAGGCCTTGCCGATTCCCGGCAGCGCGTCGAGTTCGTCGGCGCTCGCGGAGTTGATATCGAGCAGGTCCGCTTTTGGGGCGGGCGCCATCTTCAACTCGGTGGCCGCCTTCGGCGCGGGTGCCATCATCTTGCTGTCGGATTTGGCGGCGGGCTGCGCGGTCTGGGCCATCGACGGCGTTGCCGTCATCAGACCCAGGGTGAGCGCAGTTGCGAGAAGTGAAGCGAGCGTGAAATGACGCATGGGATGTGTCCCTCCAAGGACGGTTTAAGTAACGCCATGGAGGTAGCTTTGCATTCGTGGCGCTGCAATGGCCGTGAAATGAACGGCAGATAAAAGCGCATAATTCTTTGAGCTTACGAACCCGCCTTCAGCGCCTTCTCGATCTCGACCTTGAGCACGCTGTCGATGTTGTCCGCCGTGACCGGCCCGACCAGCTTGTAGACGATGGTGCCCTCGCGGCCGACCACGAAGGTCTCGGGCACGCCATAGACGCCCCATTCGATCGCGGCGCGGCCGTTGCCGTCGACGCCGACCATGCCGAACGGATTGCCGTAGCGGCCGAGGAAGCGGCGGGCGTTGTCGGGACCGTCCTTGTAGTTGATGCCGACCATCTGCAGCCGCTTGTCCTTGGCCAGCTGCGGTAAACAGCGGCGCCTCGTCGTGGCAAGGCACGCACCACGACGCCCAGACATTGACGATGCTGACCTTGCCCTTGAAGGCGGCCGGATCGAGGCCCGGCACCTGCGCGCCGTTCGCGACCAGGCCTTCGAGCGCCGGCAGCGCGGTTTGCGGCGCCGGCCGGCCGATCAGGGCGGAGGGAATTTTTGAGGGGTCGCCGTCATGCAGCCGCAGCCAGGAACAGTCCGGCCAGCGCGACGAAGCCGATCAGCGGCAGCGCTCACCAGCCAGCGTCGGCCGCGCGGTGCATGCTGTCGTTGATGTCGAGGGCTCGCTCATCAGATATCCGCCGCGCTGCGGCCGGAGCGCCTGACGATGCCGCTGGCCTCGAGCTCGCGCAGGCGTTCCTTCTGGCGGCGATAGTCGATCGCGATCCAGGCGATCAGAATCAGCACCACCAGCGTGACCAGCGCATAGGAAGTCACGATGAAGGAGGCGTAGGGACCGAGCGACATCGGGTCACGCCGCCTGCTGGCTGGCTTGCATCATCTGCAAGGCGCGCACGCGGCGGCGCAGGATCTCGTTGCGCATCGCCGCCAGGTGCAGCGTGACGAACAGCAGCGAAAACGCGACGGCCATCACCAGCAGCGGAATCAGGAAGGCGCGGTCGAGCGTGGGTCCGCCCAGCCGCATCACCGAGGCCGGCTGATGCAGCGTGTTCCACCAGTCCACCGAGAATTTGATGATCGGCAAATTGATCGCGCCGACCAGGGTCAGGATCGCCGCGGCCCGCGCCGCGCGCGACGGATCGTCCACCGCGCGCCACAGCGCGATCAGGCCGAGATACATCAAAAACAGGATCAGCACCGACGTCAGCCGCGCGTCCCACTCCCAATAGGTGCCCCACATCGGCCGGCCCCACAGCGAACCCGTGACCAGCGCCAGGAACGTGAACGCGGCGCCGATCGGGGCGGCCGCCTTGGCCGCGACATCCGCCAGCGGATGCCGCCACACCAGCGTGCCCAGCGCGGCCAGGCTCATCACGCCCCACACGAACATCGACAGCCACGCGTTCGGCACGTGGATGAACATGATCTTGACGGTGGCGCCCTGCTGATAGTCGTCGGGCGCCATGGCCGATTGATAGAAGCCGATCAGCAGCAGGATCGCGGTCGCGCCCGCAAGCCACGGCAGCAGGCGCGCCGTCAGCGACAGGAATTTTGTGGGGTTGGCGAGGTCGATCAGCGTCATGGCATCCCTGATAGTCGTCAGCGGCGGTGGCAGGCAATGTGGCATGGTTTGTTTCATCGGGCCTCCGCGAGAGTTGATCGGCGTTAACTCGATGTCAGTCCAGGCCGTGCCGCAGGCTCGCTGCCGCCGCAAACGGCCCGATCACGAAACTGACCAGCGAAAGCGCGCACAGGATCGAAAACGGCGTTCCGAACGACAGCGGGCCTGATGATCGCGGCCTGTGACGCCGCGACGCCGAAGATCAGCACCGGGATCGACAGCGGCAGCACCAGCACGGCCAGCAACAGCCCGCCGCGATGTAGTGTCACGGCCAGCGCCGCGCCGATCATGCCGGTAAAGGTCAGCGCCGGCGTGCCCGCCAGCAGCGTCAGCGCCACCGCCGCGGTCGATGCGGCATCGAGATTGAGCAGCAGCCCGAGCACCGGCGTGGCGATGATCAGCGGCAGGCCCGCGGCGAGCCAGTGCGCCAGCGCCTTGGCCGCACAGGCCAGTTCCAGCGGCGTCCGGCTCATCACGATCAGGTCGAGCGAGCCGTCCTCGTGGTCGGCCGTGAACAGCCGGTCGAGCGTCAGCAGGCTGGCCAGCAGCGCGCCGAGCCAGAGAATGGCCGGCCCCAGCCGCGTCAGCAGCGCCAGATCGGGGCCGACCGCGAACGGCATCAGCACGGTGACGGTGAGGAAGAACAGCACGCCGATCAGCGCCCCGCCGCCGACGCGCAGCGCGATTTTGATGTCCCGTCGAATCAGCGCGGCGAGGGCGGTCATGCCATGGCCCCCATCCGCAATTCCCGCGCCTCGATCCCGAGCGGGGCGTGGGTGGCGGCGACGATGATGCCGCCGCGTCGCAAGATGGTCGCGCATCAGGCCGGCGAACAAATCCTGTCCGGCCGTGTCGAGCGCCGAGGTCGGCTCGTCGAGCAGCCAGACCGGGCGCCGCACCGCGAGCAGCCGGCCGATCGAGAGCCGCCGCCGCTGGCCGGCGGATAGATAGGCCGCCGGCAAATGCGCGGCGTGGCCGAGGCCGATTGTGGCGAGGGTTTGCCCGGCATCTCCGGCGTCGCCACCGAGAAAATCCCGCCAGAACGACAGATTCTCCAGCACGCTCAGCGCGGGCTTCAGCGCGTCGCGATGGCCGAGATAATGCGATTGCTCGGGTAGCGTCAGCTCGGTCTCGCCGCCTTCCAGGTCGATCGATCCGCCGGATGGCACCAGCAGCCCCGCGATCAGGCGCAGCAGCGAGGTTTTGCCGGATCCATTGGGGCCGATCACGGCCAGCGCCTGGCCTGAGGCGGCCTCGAAATCGAGCCCGGAAAACACCTCACGGCCACCCCGCACACACCCGACACTGCGTCCCGAGAGCCGCATTCTGCCCCTTTACAGCCCCTTGGAAACTAAGGGTACCGCATCAGAATTTGTGGGTGCCGCATTGCTGCAGCACGATTGTCAGTGTGGCGGCGCTTCTAGAAAGATTCTATAAGCCCGAGACTTGATGCAGCACACAATCGGCGGCTGCAAGCCAAAGGCCGGCCTCTCGGACGGTGTTTAAATACCCTTGCCGGGTATAACTGACAATTGGGATTTCCTCACATGACCTCGCTCGACAGCTTCAAATGCCGCAAGACCCTCAAGGTCGGTGGCAAGACCTACGTCTATTACAGCCTGCCCGTCGCCGAGAAGAACGGTCTGAAGGGAATTTCCAAACTGCCCTATTCGATGAAGGTGCTGTTGGAAAACCTGCTGCGCAACGAGGACGACCGCACGGTCAAGAAGGCCGACATCGTCGCGGTGTCGAAATGGCTGAAGAAGCGCGCGCTCGAGCATGAAGTCGCATTCCGCCCCGCGCGGGTCCTGATGCAGGATTTTACCGGCGTGCCGGCAGTGGTCGATCTTGCCGCGATGCGCAATGCGATGCAGGCGCTCGGCGGCGATGCCGAAAAGATCAATCCGCTGGTGCCGGTCGATCTTGTCATCGATCACTCGGTGATCGTGAACTTCTTCGGTGACAACAAGGCGTTCGGCAAGAACGTGGTCGAGGAATACAAGCAGAACCAGGAGCGCTACGAATTCCTGAAATGGGGCCAGAAGGCGTTCTCGAATTTCTCCGTGGTGCCGCCCGGCACCGGCATCTGCCACCAGGTCAATCTGGAATATCTCGCGCAAACGGTGTGGACCAGGAAGGAGAAGATGACCGTCGGCAAGAAGACCGGCACCTTCGAAGTCGCCTATCCGGATTCGCTTGTTGGTACCGACTCGCACACGACCATGGTCAACGGCCTCGCCGTGCTCGGCTGGGGCGTCGGCGGCATCGAGGCGGAAGCCTGCATGCTCGGCCAGCCACTGTCGATGCTGCTGCCGGAAGTGGTCGGCTTCAAGCTCAAGGGCCAGCTCAAGGAAGGCGTCACGGCGACCGACCTGGTGCTGACCGTGACGCAGATGCTGCGCAAGCAGGGTGTGGTCGGAAAATTCGTCGAGTTCTTCGGCCCCGGCCTCGATTTCCTCTCGGTCGCGGACAAGGCGACCATCGGCAACATGGCGCCGGAATATGGCGCGACCTGCGGCTTCTTCCCGGTCGATGCCGCGACCATCGATTACCTGAAGACCTCGGGCCGCAAGGCTGACCGCGTCAAGCTGGTCACCGCCTACGCCAAGGCGCAGGGCCTGTTCCGCACCGCCAAGTCGGCCGATCCGGTGTTCACCGCGACGCTGACGCTCGATCTCGCCGAAGTGGTGCCGTCGATGGCCGGACCGAAGCGTCCGGAGGGCCGCGTCGCGCTGCCCGCCGTCGCCGCAGGCTTCTCCACCGCGATGACCAGCGAGTACAAGAAGGCGGACGATGCCGCCAAGCGCTATGCGGTCGAGAACCACAATTTCGATCTCGGCCATGGCGACGTCGTGATCGCGGCGATCACCTCCTGCACCAACACGTCAAATCCGAGCGTGCTGATCGGCGCGGGCCTCTTGGCACGCAACGCCGCCGCCAGGGGCCTGAAAGCCAAGCCGTGGGTGAAGACGTCACTGGCGCCGGGCAGCCAGGTGGTGGCGGAATATCTCGCCAATTCCGGCCTGCAGACCGATCTCGACAAGGTCGGCTTCAATCTGGTCGGCTTCGGCTGCACCACCTGCATCGGCAATTCGGGCCCGCTGCCGGAAGACATTTCGAAGTCGATCAACGACAACGGCATCATTGCCGCTGCCGTACTGTCGGGTAACCGCAATTTCGAAGGCCGCGTCAGCCCGGACGTGCAGGCCAATTATCTGGCCTCGCCGCCGCTGGTCGTCGCCTACGCGCTGGCGGGCACGGTGACCAAGGATCTCGCGGTCGAGCCGATCGGCGAGGGCAAGGACGGCAAGCCGGTGTACCTGAAGGATATCTGGCCGACGACCAAGGAGATCAACGCCGTGATGAAGAAGTTCGTCACCGCCACGATCTTCAAGAAGCGCTACGCCGACGTGTTCAAGGGCGACACCAACTGGCGCAAGATCAAGACGGTCGAGAGCGAGACCTATCGCTGGAACATGAGTTCGACCTATGTGCAGAACCCGCCTTACTTCGAAGGCATGAAGAAGGAGCCGGACCCGATCGTCGACGTTGTCGATGCACGGATTCTGGCGATGTTCGGCGACAAGATCACCACCGACCACATCTCGCCCGCAGGCGCGATCAAGCTGACATCTCCAGCGGGAAAATTCCTCAGCGAGCATCAGGTGCGTCCGGCCGACTTCAACCAGTACGGCACAAGGCGCGGCAATCATGAGATCATGATGCGCGGCACGTTCGCCAACATCCGCATCAAGAATTTCATGCTCAAGGGCGCCGACGGCAACATTCCGGAAGGCGGACTGACCAAGCACTGGCCCGACGGCGAGCAGATGTCGATCTACGACGCCGCGATGAAGTACCAGCAGGAGCAAGTGCCGCTGGTGGTGTTCGCCGGCGCCGAATACGGCAACGGCTCGTCGCGCGACTGGGCCGCGAAGGGAACGCGGCTGCTCGGCGTCCGCGCCGTGATCTGCCAGAGTTTTGAACGCATCCACCGCTCCAACCTGGTCGGCATGGGTGTGCTGCCGCTCACCTTCGAGGACGGCGCCTCATGGACGTCGATCGGCATGAAGGGCGACGAGAAGGTCACGATCCGCGGCCTCCAGGGCGACCTGAAGCCGCGCCAGAAACTCACCGCCGAAATCGTGTCCGGCGATGGTTCGCTGCAGCGGGTCTCGCTGCTGTGCCGCATCGATACGCTCGACGAGCTCGAATATTATCGAAACGGCGGCATTCTGCAGTATGTGCTGCGCAAACTGGCGGCATAGTGTCCTTTTTGGACGCGTTTTCTTCACGCGAACCGGTACCCACTTGGCTTGAAAACGCTTTGAAACGCAGATTTGTGATCGGTGGCTCACTGCTTAGTGAGTGGCAGGTAAAAAGAAGGCGGCCTATGACAAGGGCCGCTTTCGCGCGTTTGGGGTGCGCTTTTTGGGATCAGAACATGCCCCGTACAAATACGGATGGAATTCGTTACGACCGGTTTGCAGTATGACAGCGATGATGGCCTATAATTGTATCTCGCGATGGTCTGGTGCGCTCAGCGTATGCGCGATTATCGCAATCATCCGTCCGGCCCATGCCGATCCGCGTGCGGTCGTCGAATTGTTCACCTCACAGGGCTGCTCGTCCTGCCCACCAGCGGACAAGATCATCGGTGAACTCGCCAAGGACCCCAACGTCATCGCGCTGAGCATGCCGATCGATTATTGGGACTACCTCGGCTGGAAGGACACCCTCGCCGACTCCCGCTTCAGCGCGCGCCAAAAAGCCTATTCGCGCATGCGCGGCGATCGCGACGTCTATACGCCGCAAGTTGTCGTCAACGGATCGGCGCATCTGATCGGCAGCGATCGCGCCGGCATCGAAGGGGCGATCAAGGATACCAGCAAGACCGATGGCGTGATGTCGGTGCCGGTAACGATGACGCTGTCCGGCAAGCAGATCAACGTCTCGGTCGCGGCCAGCAAGGCGCCGACCGCCGCGCATGGCGAAGTCTGGATCTGCTCGATCTCGAAGGCGGTTCCGATCTCGATCGGACGCGGCGAAAATCGCGGCCAGGAAATTACCTACCACAATGTGGTGCGCAATCTGCTCAAGGTGGGTGATTGGAACGGCAGTTCGGGAAGCTGGACCGTGCCGCTGGAGAATATCTCGCGCGACGGCGTCGATGCCGCTGTGGTCTATGTCCAGGACGGCAATCGCGACAAGCCCGGCCCGATGCTGGGCGCGGCGTTCACAACGCTGCACTGATTTTCTCCGTTCGTCATTCTCCGATGTGCAATTGCACATCTTAGCTTGTGCTGAGCCTGTCAACGGGCCGCGCTTGCGCGGACCCGTTGGCCCGCCCCCGGAATGACGGTCACGATCTTTGGATCTTTGACGGGCGCATCGCTCGCTCAATTGACGCAAGCACCCCCAAAAAGAAAAAGGACCAACTCTCGTTGGCCCAGTGTTGGGGATTTACTCCCCTGCGAACAGGCCCGATCCCGACGGCCCCGGGGGGCTGGGGGCTGAGGAATCCGGAACCGAAAGGACCGGGCCAACGCAGGGTTTTCTTGTCGCAAGGCAGCGGGGCGGTCGATGGGCGGAAGTGGGGCAGCAATATGATTCCGCTAACGATCCCGTGACCCGATGTTTCCGGGGCCGGACAATCGGTCGCGCCTGCCGCGGTATTTGCAAAGGGCCTCTTGCAGCGTCCGGCGGTTGGCGCGATCATGTACACCTCTGCATGATCCCGAAAAGTGGGCACCGGTTTTCGGGACAAGATCATGCCTGAGATGACAGGAGGCGCTCCATGAGTTCGCTATCGGAGGACACTGATCCAAGCGAGAATCGCGCGGCGGCACGCACCGCCGCAGCCGCTCCCCAGCAAAGCCGCGTTACGTTTAATCGTCTGGAACTCAATCGTATTCTCAATCTGTATGGCCGCATGGTCGCCGACGGTGAATGGCGCGACTATGCCATCGACTTCCTGAGGGACCGCGCGGTGTTCTCGGTGTTCCGCCGCGCGTCCGAAGTTCCCATTTATCGCATCGAAAAAGATCCGCGGCTCGCGCGCAAGCAGGGCATGTACAGCGTGATCTCCGCGACCGGCCTGATCCTGCGCCGCGGCCAGGAACTCGAGCGCGTGCTGCTGGTGATCGATCGCAAGCTGGCGGTGGTGTAGGCGAACCGTTCCCGTCATTCCGGGGCGGCCCTTCCTGGAATGACGCCTATGGTTCGTCCCCCGGGACCGTCGCCGCGCCGTCGCCGAGCGCGCGCTGCATCATCACGGTGTCGAGCCAGCGGCCGAATTTGAGGCCGACATGGGGATGGGTCCCGATCATCTGAAAGCCGGTTTTGGTGTGGACGCCGATCGATCCCGCATTGGCGGAATCGCCGATCACCGCGATCATCTGCCGGTAGCCGCGTGCCTCGCATTCGGCGATCAGCCGCTGCATCAATTGCAGGCCGATGCCGCGGCGATGGATCGCAGGCCGCAGATAGACCGAATTCTCCACTGTGAAGCGGTAGGCCGGCCGCGGCCGGTACGGGCCGGCATAGGCATATCCGACCACGTGGCCTTCCAGCACGCCGACGAAATACGGAAACCCGCCGTCCGTCAGCGCCTTGAACCGCCGGGTCATCTCGGCAAGGTCAGGCGGTATCAGCTCGAACGTCGCGGTGCCGTGGAGAACGGCGTGCTCGTAGATTTCGGTGACGGAGGGGAGGTCGGCCTCGGTGGCGGGCCTGATTTCGGCGGATGACATGGGCGAACATTATTTTTGCTTTAGGCAAAAGAAAAGCCCCGGCGCCAAGGCCGGGGCTTTGATTCGTTTGCCCGAGGGCAGTTGCGGTTAGTCGCGCTGGCCGAGCAGCTGCAGCAGCAGCGTGAACAGGTTGATGAAGTTCAGGTAGAGCGAGAGTGCGCCGATGATCGCCGCACGCTCCGCCACCTCACCGCCCTGCGAGGCGTAGCCGTAGATGTAGTCGTTCTTCAGCCGCTGGGTATCCCAGGCGGTGAGGCCCGCGAACACCAGCACGCCGACCACCGAGACGATGAACTGCAGCATGGAGCTGGCGAGGAACAGATTGACCAGGCTCGCGATGATGATGCCGATCAGGCCCATGAACAGGAACGACCCCATGCCGCTCATGTCACGCTTGGTGGTGTAGCCGTAGAGGCTCAGCGCGCCGAAGGTGGCCGCGGTGATGAAGAACACCCGCACGATCGAGGTGTGGGTATACACCAGGAAGATCGACGACAGCGAAACGCCCATCAGCGCCGAGAACACCCAGAACAGCATCTGGGCGGCCGCGGGCTGCAGCCGGTTGATGCCGGCCGAGATCACGAACACCATCAGCAAGCGGCGCGAGGATGAACAGCCACTTCAGCGGGACTGACGAACATCGCATAGCCGAACGGCGTCAGGAATGAGCTGCCGATCCTGACGGCACCGGCCGAAGGATCCGACGTCACCGCCGCCATGTAGACGCCGAGCGCGGCCAGGCCGGTGATGGCGAGGCCGATGCTCATGTAGTTGTAGATGCGCAGCATGTAGGCGCGCAGACCGGCATCGACGGCCGCGGCGTCAACGCGCCCGGCGGCCCGGCCGAAAGGAGAAGCGTAGTTACGGTCTAGGTCCGACATGGTCGAATTCCCGTTGGTTGCCCGGCGGAGCGCAAGGGGGTTTGCGATGCCGGTTCGAAATCTATCTCAGATGCCGCGATTTGCTGACATTAATTTTGCGTCATCATACCGGCCTCTGTCCCTGGCTGGTATGTGGGAAACTAGCACATTCGCTGCAAGCTTCCACGCGCGGCTGAATGTCGCTCCAAACCGCGATTTAACGGCAAAAGCGGTATTAACCCTGCTTATCGCCGCCGCTACAAATTGTCACAAATTCCGCAACACCGTGGCCGGTTTCTGGTTCAGCGCCAAAAGCGTGCCGGCCAGTCCCAGCCCCACGGTGACGATCAGCGCCGCCGCGACCACGCCGGCGGCGCTGCCGGCCTGCCAGATGAAGCTCAGCGTCATCAGCCGGGTCACGATCAGCCAGGCCGCGATCGAGCCCGCGATGACGCCGAACACGGCGGTGGCAAAGCCGATCATCAGATATTCCAGCGCATAGGCGCCGAGCAGCCGCGCCCGCGTCGCGCCCAGCGTTTTCAGGATCACCGCGTCATAGACCCGGTGGCGATGGCCGGCGGCGAGCGCGCCGCCGAGCACCAGGATGGCCGAGATCAGCGTCACGGCGCTGGCGCCGCGGATCGCGAGCACGAGATTGGTCACCACGGTGCCGATGGTTTCCAGCGCCTCGCGGACCCGTACGCTGGTCACCGTCGGGAAGGCGTCGGCGACCTGTTTGATGATACGGGCGTCGCCGGCGGCGTCCGGATTGGTCTCGGTCAGGGTCGCGACATGGCTGTGCGGCGCGCCCTTGAAGGCGTTCGGCGAGAACACCAGCACGAAATTGATGCCGAGGCCCTGCCAGTCGATGTTGCGCAGATTGGCGATTTTGGCCGGGATGTCGCGGCCGAGCACGTTGACGACGATCTCGTCGCCGATTTTCAGCTTGAGCCCGTCGGCGATCTTCTTCTCCATCGAGACCAGCGGCGGCCCGCTGTAATTCGGCGCCCCACCACTCGCCCTCGACGATCTTCGAGCCCTTGGGAATCTCGCCGGTATAGGTCAGGCCGCGGTCGCTCTGCAGCACCCATTCGGAATCGACCGAGGCCTTGAGGTCTTCGGCCTTGACGCCGCGGGCGGCGACGATGCGTCCGCGCAGCATCGGTACGTCTTCCACGGTCGATCCCGGCGCGGTCTGTTTGAGGAAGGCGCCGAAACGGTCGGCCTCGGTTGTCGGGATATCGATGAAGTAGAACGACGGCGCGCGGTCCGGCAGCGCCGCCAGGAACTGCCGCCGCAGATTGCCGTCGATCTGGGTGATGGTGACCAGTACGGCCAGCCCGAGGCCGAGCGACATCACCACCGATGGCGTCAGCGCCCCGGGTCGGTAGATGTTCGCAATCGCCAGCCGCAGCATGGTGATGTCCGAGCGCGGCAGGCGGCGCGCCAGCGCCATCAAGCCGGCGGCGACGCCGCGCAGCAGCACGAATACCGCGATCGAGGACACCACGAACACCGCGGCGACCCGCTTGTCGTAGGCAAGCCCGATCGCAACCGCGATCAGCAGCGCAATCACCACCGCCATCAGCGCGAGATAGCTCCAGCGCGGGCGGTGCCATTCGCGCGCCACCTCTTCGCGGAACAGCGCCGCGACCGGGACGTCATGGACCCGGCCGAGCGGCCATAGTCCGAAGGCGAGCGCGGTGAGCAGGCCGTAGATGAACGACAGCGCCAGTTCATCGGGATGCAGCGCCGGGATCACCGGCAACGGCAGCAGTTTGCCGAATACGCCCACGATGACGAAGGGCAGCGCGGCGCCGGCGGCAAGGCCGATCACCGAGCCGATCCCGGCGAGCACGACCACCTGGGTCAGATAGATCGTGAAGACGTCGCGGCCGGTGGCGCCGAGCGCCTTGAACGCTGCGATGACGTCGCGGCGGCGATCGATATGGCTCTTGACCGCGTTGGCGACGCCGACGCCGCCGACCAGCAGCGCGGCCAGGCCGACCAGCGTCAGGAATTGCGTGAAGCGGCTGATGGTGCGCTCGAGCTGCGGCGAGGCATTGCCGCGGCTGCGGATTTCCCAGCCGGCCTGCGGCAATGCGCTTCGCGCGCTGTCGATCAGCGCGGTCGCGGCGCGGTCGGTGGCCGCGTTTTCGGGCAGTTTCAAACGGTAGATCCAGCGCACCAGGCTGCCGGGCTGCAACAATCCGGTGGCGCGCAGGCTGGCTTCGCTGACCAGAAAGCGCGGGCCGAGGCCGACACCGCCGGCGAGCTTGTCCGGCTCGGCCTCGACAACAGCTGCGGATCTGAAAGGAGGCATTGCCGATGGTGACGCGGTCGCCGAGCTTGAGGTCGAGCCGCGCCAGCAGGGTGGAATCGACCGCCGCGCCGAAGGCGCCGTCGCGCTCGGCCAGCACATCCGCAACCGGCATTTTCGGATCCAGCGTCAACTCGCCGAGCATCGGATAGTTGGCGTCGACCGCCTTGAGTTCGACCAGCGCCAGCCTGCCGTCGGCGCTGCGCGCCATCACGCGCAAGGCGGCTGCGACCGAGACGTCGCCGCGCGAACGCAGGAACGCGACTTCGTCGGGCTTGGCTTCGCGCTGGATCAGCGAGAATGCGACATCGCCGCCGAGCAGCGTACGGCCCTCGCGGGCCAGACCTTCGCTGAGGCTGGCGGCGACCGAGCCGACGCCGGCGATCGCCATCACGCCGAGCGCGATGCAGGCGATGAAAACGTAGAAGCCGCGCAGGCCGCCGCGCAATTCGCGCAGCGCATAGCGCAGCGCCAGCGACGAGCCGCGGCTTCCGCTCCCTGCGGCTTCCGATGCGATGCTCATGTACGGTGGAATGCCCGTCGATCCGGCCCGAGCGCAGCCGCACCACGCGGTCGCAGCGCTGCGCCAGCGAGGTGTCGTGCGTCACCAGCACCAGCGTCATGCCGCGCTCGGCGTGCTTGGTGAACAGCAGATCGACGATCTGCTTGCCGGTGGCCTCGTCGAGATTGCCGGTCGGCTCGTCCGCGACCAGGATCGCCGGATCGGGCGCCAGCGCGCGGGCCAGCGCGACGCGCTGCTGCTCGCCGCCGGACAGTTGCGTCGGATAATGATGCAGGCGGTCGCCGAGGCCGACCGATCGCAGTTCCTGCGCGGCGCGCGCGGACGCATCGGGATTGCCGGCGAGCTCGAGCGGCACCGCGACATTTTCCAGCGCCGTCATGGTCGGGATCAGATGAAACGACTGGAACACGATGCCGACCTGGCGGCCGCGAAAGCGCGCCAGCGCGTCCTCGTCGAGGGCATTGAAAGGCGTGCCGTTGACCACCACCTCTCCGCTGTCAGGACGCTCCAGCCCCGCCATCACCATCAGCAAGGTCGATTTGCCCGAGCCTGACGGGCCGATCAGGCCGATCGCCTCGCCCGGTGCCACACGAAGGCTGATATCTTTCAGGATGTGAACGCGAGCGGCGCCGGTGCCGAGCGAGAGATTGACGTTGGAGATGGAAATGGTGTCCGGCTCGAGGCCGGCCAGTGAAGAGGGTTCGATGAGACTGTCCATGGCTCGGTCATATGGCACTTCCGCCGCTCGGGTCGAGGGCCGGTTCGCGATCTTTGTGCACATACTCGTGTTGATTATGGCCTTGATGACGGCGGAGACGGTTTTGGCGCAAGGGTCTGCGCGCAAGAATCTGAGATGGCGACGGCAAAGCCGATCAAGATGGTCGTTCTCGGCAATTCCCTGAGCGCCGGCTACGGCCTGCCGGCCCCGGCGGCGTTTCCGGTCCGTTTACAAAAAGCGTTGGATACCAAAGGGATAAAGGTCGATATGATCAACGCCGGGGTGTCCGGCGACACCTCCTCCGGCGGTCGCGACCGGCTCGACTGGTCGGTGCCCGAGGGAACCGAGGCCGTGATCGTCGAACTCGGCGCCAACGATGCCCTGCGCGGCATCGATCCCGCGGTCACCCGCGCGGCGCTGTCCGACATCCTGACGCAGCTGAAGGCGCGCAAGATCGCGGTTCTGCTGTGCGGGATGGTGGCGCCGCCGAATTACGGCAGCGACTATGCCGCCCGCTTCAATGCGATCTATCCGGATCTGGCGAAATCGTTCGGCGTGCCGCTCTACCCGTTTTTCCTCGACGGCGTGGCGACCGACGCCAAGCTCAACCAGGCGGACGGAATTCACCCGACCGCGGAGGGGGTCGACATCATCGTGAAAAATATCTTGCCCACGGTAGAGGCATTTCTCGGCACGATTATCCGGGCAGCGCAGTTGAAAAATCAGGCAGTGATAACCTTAAGCACCGTGTTTTCCCGGACTTTCGCCGCGCACGCTTCGCAGAGTCACATAAGTCCGGTAGAAATTATCGATCGGTGATTCGTCACCGGGTTTCAGCATCGGGAGTTGAGCGATGCCGCGTTTGTTCACTGGACTGGAAATACCGGCCGAGATCGGCCAGACGCTTTCCAATTTGCGTGGCGGCCTCCCCGGCGCACGCTGGATCGATCCCGAAAATTATCACGTCACCCTGCGCTTCATCGGCGATATCGACGGCATGTCGGCCAACGAGATCGCCTCGATGCTGTTTCGGGTCAACCGCAAGCCGTTCGAGGTGAAGCTGCAGGGCCTGTCGAGCTTCGGCGGCAAAAAGCCGCGCGCGGTGGTCGCCTCCGTCGAGCCGAGCCGGCCGCTGATCGAGCTGCAGGCCGAACTCGAACGGCTGATGCAGCGCATCGGGCTCGATCCCGAGGGCCGCAAATTCACCCCTCATGTGACGCTGGCGCGGCTGCATGACGCCTCGAGCCAGGACGTCGCGGATTATCTGTCGGTGCGCGGCTATTTTCCGACCCGGGTCTTCACGGCTCGCGCTTCGTGCTGTTCTCGTCGCGCGCCTCGACCGGCGGCGGGCCCTATGTGGTCGAGGATTCCTACGCGCTGAGTGCGTAGCTAGTCGAATGACATGTGCATAATCTCGTCATGGCCGGGACAAGCCCGGGCATGGCGGTCAATAGATTTGGCATACCCCCACCACCAATTAGCGGCTTGCAATTTCCCGCCCGCGTGAGGCCGTAAGAGGGCCATGCTGACCACCTCACCCACCTCGTTCCGCGCCCATTATCAGGCCCTCGTCGCCTCCGGCGCGATCGAGGCCGATCCGGCGCAGGCCGATGCCGTCGAGGCCTTTGCCGGCCTGAAGAGCGGCTTGTCGAGCTACAAGCCGTTCGCGCAAGCAGAGCCTGCTCGGCCGGCTGTTCGCCGACAAGGACGAGCCGCCGCCGCGCGGTCTTTACGTTCATGGCGAGGTCGGCCGCGGCAAGACCATGCTGATGGATCTGTTTTTTCAGCAGAGCCCGGTCGAGCACAAGCGCCGCGCGCATTTCCACGAATTCATGGCCGAGGTGCATGAGCGGATCTACGGCTTTCGCCAGAACATCGCGCGCGGCGAGATCGCCGATGGCGACGTCATCGCGCTCACCGCGCATGCGATCTTCGAGCAGGCGTGGCTGTTGTGCTTCGACGAATTCCACGTCACCGACATTGCCGACGCGATGATCCTCGGCCGGCTGTTCTCAAAACTGTTCGAGCTCGGCACCGTCGTGGTCGCGACCTCCAACGTCGCGCCCGACGATCTCTACAAGGGCGGCCTGAACCGCGCGCTGTTCCTGCCCTTCATCGCGCAGATCTCCGATCACATGGACGTGCTGCGGCTCGACGCGCGCACCGATTTTCGGCTGGAAAAGCTCGCCGGCGTCAAGATGTGGCTGGTGCCGGCGGATCGCGAAGCCGATGCCGCGCTCGACAAGGCCTGGGCGCAAGATGACCGGCAACGCCGCCTGCAAGTCGCGCGATATCGCGATCAAGGGCCGGATCCTGCACGTGCCGTGTTCGGCGCATGGCGTCGCGCGGTTTTCGTTCTGCCGATCTCTGCGAGAAGCCGCTCGCCGCATCGGATTATCTGCGGCTGGCGCACGACTATCACACCATCCTGATCGACCACATTCCGGTGATGGACTATGCCGAGCGCAACGCCGCCAAGCGGTTCATCTCGCTGATCGATACGCTCTATGACAACGCCGTGAAGCTGATGGCCTCGGCCGCGGCCGATCCGGTGTCGCTGTATCTGGCGACCGACGGCAATGAGGCCAACGAGTTCAAGCGAACCTCGTCGCGGCTGATCGAAATGAGCTCGGAATCCTATCTGGCGCTGCCTCACGGCCGCAAGGATTCCGCGGCCAGCGGGTCGAGCACGGGACTGGTGGAGACGTGAGGCGCTGAGCCGGCCTCCGTCGGATGCTGAACATCTGAGCCGCCGAATGATCCCGGCAGACAGGAGCCGACAATTGGGCACGCCGCCGACTTGAACGGATCATTCGAAAGGGATAACCAGCCCTTCAGCTACTTTCCACCCTCCTCCTTCGTGCTCAAAGGACAGATTTCCCATGGCGCGCGACAAGATTGCTTTGATTGGCTCCGGTCAGATCGGCGGAACGCTGGCTCACCTCATCGGCCTGAAGGAACTGGGCGACGTCGTGATGTTCGACATCGCCGAGGGCGTGCCGCAGGGCAAGGCGCTCGATATCGCGCAGTCCTCGCCGGTCGACGGTTTCGACGCGCACTTCACCGGCGCCAATTCCTATGAAGCGCTCGACAACGCCAAGGTCTGCATCGTCACCGCCGGCGTGCCGCGCAAGCCCGGCATGAGCCGCGACGATCTGCTCTCAGCATCAATCTCAAGGTGATGGAGCAGGTCGGCGCCGGCATCAAGAAATACGCCCCCGACGCCTTCGTCATCTGCATCACCAACCCGCTCGACGCGATGGTGTGGGCGCTGCAGAAGGCCTCCGGCCTGCCGCACAAGAAGGTGGTCGGCATGGCGGGCGTGCTCGATTCCTCGCGCTTCCGCTATTTCCTCGCCGACGAATTCAACGTCTCGGTCGAGGACGTCACCGCCTTCGTGCTCGGCGGCCACGGCGACACCATGGTGCCGCTGGTGAAATATTCCACCGTCGCCGGCATTCCGCTGCCCGATCTGGTCAAGATGGGCTGGACCTCGCAGGCGCGCATCGACGAGATCGTCGACCGCACCCGCAACGGCGGCGCCGAGATCGTCAACCTGCTGAAGACCGGCTCGGCCTTCTACGCGCCGGCGGCGTCCGCGATCGCGATGGCCGAGAGCTATCTGCGCGACAAGAAGCGCGTGCTGCCCTGCGCGGCCTATCTCAACGGCGAATACGGCGTGAAGGACATGTATGTCGGCGTGCCCGTCGTGATCGGCTCGAAGGGCGTCGAGCGCATCGTCGAGATCGAACTCGCCGGCAAGGACCGCGAAGCCTTCGACAAGTCGGTCGGCGCGGTGCAGGGCCTGGTCGATGCCTGCAAGAAGATCGCGCCGGATCTGCTCGGGCGCGCTCCAACGATCAGCCGAGATCGTGCCATCGATCTCGGCGCTTAATTTTCCGGTTCGCAGTACGGCGCGGCCTCGGGAATCGAGACAGAACTATATGATGAAATTCGGTGATTCGATTTGCAGTTTTGTGGTATATGGTATACCAGCCGCAAAGACGCAGTGAAATCCAAATTCACCGCACCAGGGTTCGGGGAGCGTCCAGATGAATATCCACGAATACCAGGCCAAGGCGCTGCTGCATGAATTCGGCGTGCCGATCTCGCGCGGCGTGCCGGTGCTGCAAGGCGGCGGATTCCGATGCCGCCGCCAAGACGCTGCCGGGCCCGATCTGGGTGGTGAAGAGCCAGATCCACGCCGGCGGCCGCGGCAAGGGCAAGTTCAAGGAAGCCTCGGCCGGCGACAAGGGCGGCGTGCGCATCGCCAAGTCGGTCGACGAGGTCAACGAATTCGCCAAGCAGATGCTCGGCGCGACGCTGGTCACGATGCAGACCGGCCCGCACGGCAAGCAGGTCAACCGCCTCTACATCGAGGAAGGCTCCGACATCGACAAGGAGTTCTATCTCTCGATGCTGGTCGATCGCGAAACCTCCGAAGTGTCGTTCGTGGTCTCGACCGAAGGCGGCGTCAACATCGAGGACGTCGCGCACAACACGCCGGAGAAGATCGTCACCTTCTCGGTCGATCCGGCCACCGGCATCATGGGCCATCACGGCCGCACCGTCGCCAAGGCGCTGAAGTTGAGCGGCGATCTCGCCAAGCAGGCCGAAAAGCTGGTGACGCAGCTCTACACGGCCTTCGTCGCCAAGGACATGGCGATGCTGGAGATCAATCCGCTGGTCGTCACCAAGCAGGGCGAGCTGCGCGTGCTCGACGCCAAGGTGTCGTTCGACGACAACGCGCTGTTCCGCCATCCCGAGGTGCGTGGCGCTGCGCGACGAGACCGAGGAAGACGCCAAGGAAATCGAGGCGTCGAAATACGATCTCAACTACGTCACGCTCGACGGCACCATCGGCTGCATGGTCAACGGCGCCGGCCTCGCCATGGCGACGATGGACATCATCAAGCTCTACGGCATGGAGCCGGCGAACTTCCTCGACGTCGGCGGCGGCGCCACCAAGGAAAAGGTCACGGCCGCGTTCAAGATCATCACCGCCGATCCCAACGTGAAGGGCATCCTGGTCAACATCTTCGGCGGCATCATGAAGTGCGACATCATCGCCGAGGGCGTGGTCGCCGCGGTGAAGGAAGTCGGCCTGAAGGTGCCGCTGGTGGTGCGGCTCGAAGGCACCAATGTCGATGCCGGCAAGAAGATCATCAGCGACATGCGGCCTCAACGTGCTGCCCGCCGACGATCTCGACGATGCCGCGCAGAAAATCGTGAAGGCCGTCAAAGGGAGGCTAGCGCATGGCCCGGACCATCTCGGCCGCACCGACTGCGCTGGAAGAGCACCGCAAGCTCGCGGTGTTCGCCGGCGAGTGGGCGGCGAAGAGATGGTCTATCCCGTCGCGCTGGACCGCGGGCGGACCGGCCACGTCGCACGTCAAGGCGCGCATCGACCTCAACGGCTTCTATCTGATCCAGGACAGCGTCGCAGATGCGCGACGGCAAGGAAAGCTTCGCCACCCACGGCGTGTTCACCTACGATCGCGAGGACCGGCTCTACAAATTGTTCTGGCACGATTCGCTCGGCTACTACCCGCCGGCGCCGGCCTCCGGCGGCTGGACCGGCAAGACGCTGATCCTGGTGCGCGGCTCGCTGCGCGGCAATGCGCGCCACGTCTACGAAGTCGTCGACGACAACAACTACACCATGAAAATCCAGTTCTCGCCCGACGCGGAAGGATGGGCCGACGTGCTCACCGGCGTGTATCGGCGCGTGCACTAGACTCCATTTCCCGATCATCTGCGAAAGCAACCGCAACCATGTCCGTTCTGATCGACAAGAACACCAAAGTCATCTGCCAGGGCTTTACCGGCAAGAACGGCACCTTCCATTCCGAAGCCGCGATCGCCTACGGCACCAAGATGGTCGGCGGCACCTCGCCGGGCAAAGGCGGCTCGACGCATCTCGACCTGCCGGTGTTCGACACCGTTGCCGAAGCGCCGCGAGAAAACCGGCGCCGACGCCAGCGTGATCTACGTGCCGCCGCCGGGCGCGGCGGACGCGATCTGCGAGGCGATCGACGCGGAAATTCCGCTGATCGTCTGCATCACCGAGGGCATTCCCGGTGCTCGACATGGTGCGCGTCAAGCGCTCGCTGTCCGGATCGAAGTCGCGGCTGATCGGGCCGAACTGCCCGGGCGTGATGACCGCGGGCGAATGCAAGATCGGCATCATGCCGGCCAACATCTTCAAGCCCGGCAATGTCGGCATCGTCTCGCGCTCGGGCACGCTGACCTATGAGGCCGTGTTCCAGACCACCCAGGAAGGCCTCGGCCAGACCACGGCGGTCGGCATCGGCGGCGACCCGGTCAAGGGCACCGAATTCATCGACGTGCTGGAGATGTTTCTGGCCGACCCCAAGACCACCTCGATCGTCATGATCGGCGAAATCGGCGGTTCGGCCGAGGAGGACGCCGCCCAGTTCCTGAAGGACGAGGCCAAGCGCGGCCGCAAGAAGCCGATGGTCGGCTTCATCGCCGGCGTCACCGCCCCTCCCGGCCGCCGCATGGGCCATGCCGGCGCGATCATCTCCGGCGGCAAGGGCGACGCCGGTTCCAAGACCGCGGCGATGGAATCGGCCGGAATCACGGTCTCGCCGTCGCCGGCACGGCTCGGGCACACCCTTGTCGAAAAATTGAAGTCCTAATTCAATTCTTGGTTCTTTTCGGCGGGAATATTCGTCCTAAATAGGGTAAAGGGTTCTTTATCCCGCTGGTCCGGCTTCCGGATCGGCTGCTGCGCCGTTTTCTATGCGCGAACCGAAAATCACCAGGACGCCCCCATGTCTCGCCAGGACGCGAATGCCGCATTTGCCCTCTCTTCGTTTTTGCAGGGCACCAACGCCACCTACATCGACGAACTCTACGCCCGCTACGAGCAGGATCCGGCCTCGGTCGACACCGACTGGCAGGAGTTCTTCAAGAGCCTGAAGGACAGCCCCGGCCGACGTCGCAGAAGAACGCCGAGGGCGCCTCCTGGGGCCGCGACAACTGGCCGCTCACGCCGCGCGACGAACTGACCTCGGCGCTCGACGGCAACTGGGCCCAGGTCGAAAAGGCCGTCGGCACCAAGCTCGCGGCCAAGGCACAGGCCAAGGGCGCCGAAATCTCGGCCGCCGACGTCCATCAGGCGACGCGCGATTCGGTCCGCGCCCTGATGCTGATCCGCGCCTACCGCATGCGCGGCCATTTCCACGCCAAGCTCGATCCGCTCGGCATCGAGGCGCCGCGCGATCGCGAAGAGCTCGATCCGCGCTCCTACGGCTTCGCCGAAGCCGATTTCGACCGCAAGATCTTCCTCGATCACGTGCTCGGCCTCGAATACGGCACGTTGCGCGAAATCGTCGCGATCTGCGAGCGCACCTACTGCCAGACGCTCGGCGTCGAGTTCATGCACATCACCAACGCGGCGCAGAAGGCCTGGATCCAGGAGCGCATCGAGGGTCCGGACAAGGAAATCAGTTTCACCCGCGAGGGCCGGCGCGCGATCCTCAACAAGCTGATCGAAGCCGAGGGCTTTGAGAAATTCTGCGACCTCAAATTCACCGGCACCAAGCGCTTCGGCCTCGACGGCGGCGAAGTCGCTGATCCCGGCGCTGGAGCAGATCATCAAGCGCGGCGGCAATCTCGGCGTGAAGGAGATCGTCGTCGGCATGCCGCATCGCGGCCGCCTCAACGTGCTGACCCAGGTGATGGGCAAGCCGCACCGCGCGCTGTTCCATGAATTCAAGGGCGGCTCGGCCAATCCCGGACGCGGTCGAAGGCTCCGGCGACGTCAAATATCATCTCGGCGCGTCGTCGGACCGCGAGTTCGACAACAACAAGATCCATCTGTCGCTGACCGCCAACCCGTCGCATCTCGAGATCGTCGATCCCGTGGTGCTCGGCAAGGTGCGCGCCAAGCAGGACCAGCACGGCGATCCGCCGGACCAGCGCATTTCGGTGCTGCCGCTGTTGATGCATGGCGACGCGGCGTTCGCCGGCCAGGGCGTGGTGGCGGAATGTTTCGGGCTGTCCGACCTGAAGGGCTATCGCACCGGCGGTTCGCTGCACTTCATCGTCAACAACCAGATCGGCTTCACCACCTATCCGCGCTATTCGCGCTCCTCGCCCTATCCGTCCGACGTGGCGAAGATGATCGACGCGCCGATCTTCCATGTGAACGGCGACGATCCGGAAGCGGTGGTGTTCGCGGCCAAGGTCGCGATCGAGTTCCGGCAGAAATTCCACAAGCCGGTCGTGATCGACATGTTCTGCTATCGCCGCCACGGCCACAACGAGGGCGACGAGCCGGCGTTCACCCAGCCGGTGATGTACAAGAAGATCGGCTCGCATCCCGACCACGCTGGAGATCTATTCCAAGCGGCTGATCGCCGACGGCGTGATGACCGAAGGCGAGGTCGACAAGGCCAAGGCCGACTGGCGCGCGCGGCTCGATGCCGAGCTCGAAGCCGGCTCCGGCTACAAGCCCAACAAGGCCGACTGGCTCGACGGCAAATGGGCCGGCTTCAAGTCGGCCGACGCCGGAAGAAGATCCGCGCCGCGGCGTCACCGGCGTCGATATCGCGGTGCTGAAGGATATCGGCCGCAAGATCACCAAGGTGCCCGACGGTTTCCGGGTCCACCGCACGGTGCAGCGATTTCCTGGACAACCGCGCGAAGGCGATCGACAGCGGCGTCGGCATCGACTGGGCGACCGGCGAGGCGCTGGCGTTCTGCACGCTGCTGCAGGAAGGCCATCACGTGCGGCTGTCCGGACAGGACTCCGAGCGCGGCACGTTTTCGCAGCGCCATTCGGTGCTGATCGACCAGGAAGACGAGAGCCGCTACACGCCGTTCAACCATCTCGGCGGCGACCAGGGCCACTACGAGGTCATCAACTCGCTGCTCTCGGAAGAAGCCGTGCTCGGCTTCGAGTACGGCTATTCGCTGGCGGAGCCGAAGGCGCTGACGATCTGGGAAGCCCAGTTCGGCGATTTCGCCAACGGTGCGCAGGTGTTGTTCGACCAGTTCATCTCGTCGGGCGAGCGCAAATGGCTGCGCATGTCCGGCCTCGTCTGCATGCTGCCGCATGGTTATGAGGGTCAGGGACCGGAGCATTCTTCCGCCAGGCTCGAACGCTTCCTGCAGATGTGCGCCGAAGACAATATGCAGGTAGTCTACTCGACGACGCCGGCGAACTTCTTCCACGTGCTGCGGCGCCAGCTGCACCGCGAGATCCGCAAGCCGCTGATCCTGATGACGCCGAAATCGCTGCTGCGCAACAAGCGGGCGGTATCGCGGCTTGACGAACTGGGTGACGGCACCACGTTCCACCGCATTCTTTACGATGACGCCCAGATGCTGCCGGACGAGAAGATCAAGCTGGTGCCGGACGACAAGATTCGTCGCGTCGTGCTGTGCACCGGCAAGGTCTATTACGATCTCTACGACGAGCGCGAGAAGCGCGGCATCGACGATATCTACATCATGCGCGTCGAGCAGCTTTATCCGGTGCCGCTGAAGGCGCTGGTGCAGGAGCTCGGGCGCTTCAAGAGCGCCGAACTGGTCTGGTGCCAGGAAGAGCCGCGCAACATGGGTTCGTGGCACTTCATCGAGCCCTATCTCGAATGGGTGCTGAACCAGATCCACGCGCCGAACAAGCGTCCGCGTTATGCGGGCCGCGCGGCGGCGGCGGCAACCGCCACCGGTTTGATGTCGAAGCATCTGGCACAGCTCAAGGCGCTGCTGGATGACGCCCTGAACTAGAAACGATCGGTCATACCCCGCGAAAGCGGGGTATCCAGTACGCCGCGCCGGCTGTTTTGATCACAACCGTCACGGCGTCCCGGATCACCCGCCCCAGTGCGCAACTGCGCACAAGGCAGACGATGACACCCAGGAATTATGACCGCACAGGTTATTGAGGAAAGCACACCATGACTGAAATTCGCGTTCCGACGCTCGGCGAGTCCGTGACCGAGGCCACCATCGGCCGCTGGTTCAAAAAGGCCGGCGATGCCGTGGCGGTCGACGAACCGTTGGTCGAGCTCGAGACCGACAAGGTCACCATCGAAGTGCCGGCGCCGTCAGCCGGCGTGCTTGGCGAAATCGCTGCCAAGGACGGCGAAACCGTCGCCGTCGGTGCGCTGCTCGGACAGATCAATGACGGTGCCGCCGGCGGCGCCAAGCCGGCAGCCGCGCCCGCCAAGGCCGCCGCACCGGCTGCGCCGCCGCTCGCCGCTGCGCCTGCTGCTGCTGCCGCTGCTCCGAAGGCTGCGCCGGCCGACGCGCCGCTGGCGCCATCGGTGCGCAAATTGTCCGCCGAAAGCGGCATCGATGCCGCCACCGTTCCCGGCTCCGGCAAGGATGGCCGCGTCACCAAGGGCGACATGCTGGCTGCAATCGAGAAGGCGGCCTCGGCGCCGACGCCGGTCAATCAGCCCGCCGCCGCCGTCCAGGTGCGGGCGCCGTCGCCGGCCGACGATGCCGCGCGCGAAGAGCGCGTGAAGATGACGCGGCTGCGCCAGACCATCGCGCGGCGGCTCAAGGACGTGCAGAACACGGCCGCGATGCTCACGACCTTCAACGAGGTCGACATGAGCCACATCATGGCGATGCGGACGCAGTACAAGGAAGTGTTCGAGAAGAAGCACGGCGGCGTCAAACTCGGATTCATGGGCTTCTTCACCAAGGCCTGCGTGCAGGCGCTGAAGGACATCCCGGCGGTCAATGCCGAGATCGACGGCACCGACTTGATCTACAAGAACTACTACCACGTCGGCGTTGCGGTCGGCACCGACAAGGGGCTGGTCGTGCCGGTCGTGCGCGACTGCGACCACAAATCGATCGCCGATATCGAAAAAAACATCGCCGACTTCGGCCGCCGTGCCCGCGACGGCCAGCTCAAGATCGACGAAATGCAGGGCGGCACCTTCACCATCACCAATGGCGGCATCTATGGTTCGCTGATGTCGACGCCGATCCTGAACGCGCCGCAGTCCGCCATTCTGGGCATGCACAAGATCCAGGAGCGCCCGATGGCGATCGGCGGCAAGGTCGAGATTCGTCCGATGATGTATCTGGCGCTGTCGTACGACCACCGCGTCATCGACGGCAAGGAAGCGGTCACGTTCCTGGTCCGCGTCAAGGAAAGCCTGGAAGACCCGGCGCGGCTGGTGCTGGATCTTTGATGCAATCCGCCTGCCGGGGTCGTTCGCATGGACCTCGGCCGGTCGGCGGGCGTTGATCATTTGGTTGAGCTTTGGGGGCGATTTTGACTGATCGAGTTGCTGTCATCACCGGCGGAAGCCGCGGCATCGGTCGCGCCACCGCCATTGGCGCCGCCGCGCGCGGCTTTCGCGTGGTCGTCGGTTACGCCAGCAATCACGCCGCAGCGCTCGAAGTCGTCACCACCATCGAACGCAAGAACGGCAAAGCCATCGCGGTGAAATGCGATGTCGGCAGCGAGCATGACATTCTCGCGCTGTTCAAGGCCGCCGACGATTTTGGAACGCTGGGCGCGCTGGTCAACAATGCCGGCATTGTCGGGCCGTCGGCGCGGGTCGAGGAGATGTCGGCCGAACGCATCCAGCGCATGATGGCGGTCAATGTCACCGGCAGCATTCTTTGCGCGCGTGAAGCGGTGAAGCGGATGTCGACGCGCAACGGCGGCAAGGGCGGCGTTATCGTCAATCTCTCTTCAGTCGCGGCCAAGCTCGGCGCGCCCAATACCTATGTCGATTACGCGGCGTCCAAGGGCGCGGTGGATTCCTTCACCATCGGCCTTGGCCATGAAGTCGCCGGCGAAGGCATTCGCGTTGCGGCGATCCGCCCGGGGCTGATCGACACCGAAATTCACGCATCAGGCGGCGAGCCCGATCGCGCGCATCGGCTTGCGCATATGGTGCCGATGAAACGCGTCGGCAGCGCCGAGGAAATCGCCAACGCCATCGTCTGGCTGATGTCGGACGATGCATCCTATGTCACCAGCGCCATCCTCGACGTGTCGGGCGGTCGGTAAATACCTGTCACATAATTCAGCTACAGGACTTCAATCATGGCTAGCTACGATCTCGTCATCATCGGCACCGGTCCCGGCGGATATGTCTGCGCGGTGCGCGCCGCGCAACTCGGCATGAAGGTCGCCGTGGTCGAGAAGAACGCCACGCTCGGCGGCACCTGCCTCAACGTCGGATGCATGCCGTCGAAGGCGTTGCTGCATGCCTCCGAGATGTTCGAGGAAGCCGAGCACTCCTTCGCCAAGATGGGCGTCAGCGTTTCCGCGCCAAAGCTCGATTTGCCCGCGATGATGAATTTCAAGCAGCAGGGCATCGACGGCAACGTCAAGGGCGTCGACTTCCTGATGAAGAAGAACAAGATCGACGTGCTGAAGGGCACCGGCAGGATTCTCGGCGCCGGCAAGGTCGAGGTCTCCGGCGACGGCAAGACCGAAATGGTCGAGACCAGGAACATCGTCATCGCCACCGGCTCGGACATCGCGCGGCTGAAAGGCATCGAGATCGACGAGAAGCGCATCGTGTCGTCGACCGGCGCGCTGTCGCTCGACCAGGTGCCGTCGCGCCTGTTGATCGTCGGCGCCGGCGTGATCGGGCTCGAGCTCGGCTCGGTGTGGCACCGGCTCGGCGCGAAAGTCACCGTGGTGGAATTCCTCGACCGTATTTTACCGGGGATGGACGGCGAAATCGCAAAGCAATTCCAGCGCATCCTCGAAAAGCAGGGCTTTGCGTTCAAGCTCGGCGCCAAGGTCACCGGCGTCGATACCTCGGGCAAGATGCTGATCGCTAAGATCGAGCCGGCCGCCGGGGGAGCGGCGGAAACGCTGGAAGCCGATGTGGTGCTGGTCTGTATAGGCCGCGTGCCCTACACCGATGGTCTCGGCCTGAAGGAGGCCGGCATTGCGCTCGATAATCGCGGCCGCGTGCAGATCGACGCGCATTTTTCGACCAGCGTGAAGGGCGTCTATGCGATCGGCGACGTGGTTGCGGGTCCGATGCTGGCGCACAAGGCCGAAGATGAAGGCGTCGCCTGCGCGGAAATTATCGCCGGCCAGGCCGGGCACGTGAACTACGACGTTATCCCAGGCGTTGTGTATACCACGCCGGAAGTTTCATCGGTCGGCAAGACCGAGGAAGAGCTGAAGCAGGCGGGCGTAGCCTACACGTCAGGTAAATTCCCCTTCACCGCCAACGGCCGCTCCAAGGTCAATCAGACCACCGACGGTTTCGTGAAGGTTCTCGCAGATGCGAAGACCGATCGGGTGCTTGGCGTGCACATCATCGGCCGCGAAGCCGGTGAAATGATCCATGAAGCCGCCGTTCTGATGGAGTTCGGCGGTTCTGCGGAGGATCTGGCGCGGACGTGCCACGCCCATCCGACCCGCTCCGAAGCCATCAAGGAAGCCGCGCTTGCGGTCGGCAAGCGGGCCATCCATATGTGATCGACATCCGGCCTTCGCCGGGTAAAGATGACATTTATGCTGCGCCGCCTTCTTCAACCGATCTGGGTCCTGCTCGCGGTCATCTTCCTGATCGAAGCATGGCTGTGGGATCATCTCGAGCCGATCGTGGCGCGGGCGGTGGCGTTGATTCCGCTGCGTGCGTTCAAGCAATGGCTGTCCGACCGCGTCGATACGCTGTCGCCGGCGATGACGCTGATCGTATTCTTCGTGCCGGTGATTCCGCTGTTTCCGCTCAAGCTGGTCGGTCTGTGGCTGCTGACGCACGAGTACTGGCTGAGCGCCGTCGTCACCATCATCTTCGCGAAATTCCTCGGCGTCGGCGTCACCGCGTTCATCTTCGACGTGACGCGCTCGAAGCTTTTGGAAATGCCGTGGTTTGAAAGGCTCTATGAATTCATCATGGGCCTGCGCACCAAGGCGGCCATATTGGTCGAGCCGACCAAGCGGCGCATCCTGGAAATGTTGCGCGGTGATGGCGGCGGTTGGTCGTCGCGGATGTTGCGGCTGATCCAGCGCTTTCGCAAGAGCGTGCACGAAGCGCGCTGATTGTTGATCGGTGGAGGCGTCGTCGCCACGCGCTCTGTTCTTACCTCTCCCATCGGGAGAGGTCGGCGCGTAGCGCCGGGTGAGGGGCTCAGTTCTCTCGATAGACCGTTATCCCTCACCCGCGCCTGCGGCGCGACCTCTCCCGATGGGAGAGGTGAGCAAGGAGTTCGCCACGAGGGCTCGGACCCCAGGGCGACAAGCATCAAGGCAGATGCAGCAGCAGCGGCACGAACAGGCCGAGCGCGGTAATGGCGATTCCCGCCAGCGTCAGCAGGCCGGATATCCAGGCCAGCGTGGCGATCCCGGTGATGATGGTCGCCGAAGCCAGCACGATGCCGATCTGGAAGGCCGCCGAGGCAAGCTCGAAGTGATGATACTTGGCCTCCGCAAGATTACGCTCCTCTTCGGCATGCTTGGCGCGCTCGGACAATTGCTCGGAGCCTTCGCCGGTCTCCGGCTCGGAGCGGTAACGAGCTGCGGTCTTCTGCCAGTCGTCGATCTGCTTTTGCACCGCCGCCTTGGTGGCGTCGTCGCCGGCGCCGAGGCCGAGCTTGGCCTGTTCGGCCGCGGTCTGCACCGTGGTGCGGCGAATGCTCTTGGCCTGGAAGAACGCCCACAGGTTCGAGGCCTCGACGTTCTTGCTGATCGATTCGGTCTGCGCGCCCTTGCCCAGCGTTTCCGACAGCGCCAGACACAGCGCGATCACGGCGATCAACAGCGCGATCTTCCTGTTCTCGCTTGAGGCTTCCTTGGCTTGGTCCGCCTGCTCCATGCTCTCATGTGCGCTCATGATTCTCTCCCCGAATAAGACCCTGTCCACGATTGCTGAACGGCATCGCTTACGCAAGTGGCAAGCGGATGTGACGAGAGCGTGTCAGGATGAATACGGCGGAGATCAGCGGCGCGGGTGCGCGGTGCGGTAGACCTCCAGCAGCCGCTCGCTGTCGATGCCGGTATAAATCTGCGTGGTCGAGAGCGAGGCGTGGCCGAGCAGTTCCTGGATCGCGCGCAGATCGCCGCCGCGGCTCAACAGGTGGGTTGCGAATGAATGCCGCAGCGCATGCGGGGTCGCGCTGTCGGGCAGGCCGAGCGCGCCGCGCAGCCGCTCCATCGTCAGCTGAATGATCCGCGGGCTGAGCGGGCCGCCGCGGGCGCCGACGAAGATCGGCCCCGCCGGCGCGCAGCTGATGCGGGCAGACAGCCGCGTAGTCCTGGATCAATTGCAGCACATTTTGCAGCACCGGCACCATGCGGGTCTTGTTGCCCTTGCCGGTGACGATCAGCACGTCGCCTTCGCCGGGCAGCGGCACGTCGCGGCGCTTCAGGCCCAGCGCCTCGGAGATGCGCAGGCCCGAACCGTAGAGCAGCGCCATCACGGCGGCGTCGCGCGCCCAGATCCAGGGATCGCGGTCCTCGCCGGCGCGCTCGTCGGCATCCGCCAAACGTTTCGCCGCCGCCATCTGGATCGGCTTCGGCAGGCTTTTTCCAACTTTGGGGGCGCGGATCGCCGAGAGCGCGCCGACCTTGCCTTTGCCTTCGCGCTCGAGAAAGCGGCCGAACGAACGCAAGCCCGCCAGCGCCCGCATCAGCGAGCGCCCGCCAATGTCATCGGCGCGGCGCATCGCCATGAACGCCCTGACGTCGCTGGCTTCCAGCGCCGCGAAAGCCTTCAGCGTCACCCGCCTGCCCCAATGTTCGGCCAGAAAGCCGAGGCATTGGCGGACGTCGCGGGCATAGGCCTCGGAGGTCTTCGGCGACAGCCGCCGCTCGGCGCGCAGATGCGACAGCCAGCGCGTCATCTCCAGCGTGACGGTTTCGTCGGCGCAATCGAGTTCGATCGGTTGAAGTGACGCGGCCGGTTTGGTCATGGAGCTCTGGGCGTCCTGATTCTGTCGATTATATCGCACCGCTTTCGTTTACCGTTCGCTAACTTGCGCAAACCGGTGTCGCCAAAGGCTGGCCCCGGCCCCGGCGCGCCCTTAAGTTAGCCCGTTCCTCCTGGCATCGAATCAGCTTTCCCATGGACCACGCCACGCGCACCGACACTTCCTCCACATCCGCGACCCGCGTCGTCGATGTGCTGGTGCCGGTTGCGCTCAACCAGGCCTATTCCTACCGCGTGCCGCGCGGCATGGAGCTCAAGCCCGGCGATGTCGTCTGCGTGCCGCTCGGTCCGCGCGAAGTGGTCGCGGTGGTGTGGGCGGAGAACGCAAATCCCGATCCGCGCCTGCACAACCGCCTCAAGGATGTCGGCGAAAAGCTCGACGTGCCGCCGCTGAAGCAGGAACTGCGCAGCCTCGTCGACTGGGTCGCCAATTACACGCTGTCGGCACGCGGCATGGTGCTGCGAATGTGCTTGCGGATGGGCGAGAATCTGGGACCTGAGCGGATGCGGGTCGGCGTGCGGCTGGTCGGCGAGCCGCCGCGGCGGATGACCCCGGCGCGGCGCCGGCTGATCGAGGTTCTGTCGGACGGCCTGCTGCACGGCAAATCGGACGCCGCGAGGGAAGCCGGCGTCAGCGCCGGCGTGATCGACGGCCTGGTCGACGAGGGCACGCTGACAATCGAGACGATGCCGCCGCCGCTGGCGCCGCCGCCGCCCGATCCGCAATTTGCGCAGCCTGAGTTTTCGCGCCAGCAGCGCACCGCCGTCGATGCCTTGCGGGCGCTGGCGGCGAACGGCAGCTTTCATGTCGCCCTGCTCGATGGCGTCACCGGCTCGGGCAAGACCGAAGTCTATTTCGAGGCGATCGCCGAAATCATCCGCCGCGGCAAGCAGACGCTGATCCTGATGCCGGAGATCGCGCTGACCGGGCAATTCCTCGATCGCTTCGCGCAGCGCTTCGGCGTGCGTCCGCTGGAATGGCATTCCGAACTGACCCCGCGCACCCGCGCGCGCAACTGGGCTGCGATCGCGGCCGGCGAGGCGCCGGTCGTGGTCGGCGCGCGCTCCGCGCTGTTTCTGCCCTATGCCGATTTCGGTCTGATCATCGTCGATGAGGAGCACGACCAGGCCTACAAGCAGGATGACGGCGCGCATTATCATGCCCGCGACATGGCTGTGGTGCGGGCGCATATCGCCAAAATCCCGATCATCCTGGCGTCGGCGACGCCGTCGGTCGAATCCGAGGTCAACGCGCGCAAGGGGCGCTATCAGCGCGTCGCGTTGCCGTCGCGCTTCGGCGGCCAGCATATGCCGCATATCGAGGCGATCGACCTGCGCCGCGAACCGCCGCCGCGCGGCCGCTTCATCTCGCCGCGGCTCGCCGAGTATATCGGAATCGCGATCGAGCGGCGCGAGCAGGCGCTGCTGTTCCTCAATCGCCGCGGCTACGCGCCGCTGACGCTGTGCCGCACCTGCGGGCATCGCTTCGCCTGCACCATCTGCGACGCCTGGCTGGTCGATCATCGCTTTCGCCAGCGTCTGGTCTGTCACCATTGCGGCTTCTCGATGCCGCGCCCGCATGTCTGCCCGCATTGCGCGGCGGAGCAATCGCTGGTCGCGGTCGGCCCCGGCGTCGAACGCCTGCAGGAGGAAGCCGCCGCGTCTGTTTCCGGAGGCGCGCACCATGGTGCTGTCGAGCGATCTGATCACCTCGATCGAGACCATGCGCAGCGAGCTGAACGAAATCGCGGAAGGCCGCGTCGACATCATCATCGGCACGCAACTGGTGGCGAAGGGCCATAATTTCCCGCGGCTCAATCTGGTCGGCGTGGTCGATGCCGATCTCGGCCTCGGCAATGGCGATCCGCGCGCCGCCGAGCGGACGTTTCAATTGCTCAACCAGGTGATCGGGCGCGCCGGGCGCGATCAGGGCCGCGGCGTCGGCTATCTGCAGACCCATCAGCCCGAGCATCCCGTGATGAAGGCGCTGGTCGCCTGCGACCGCGAGGCGTTTTACGCCAGCGAGATCGAGGCGCGCGAGCGCACCGGCTATCCGCCGTTCGGCCGGCTCGCCAGCCTGATCATTTCCGCGGGCGATCGGCCCGACCGCGGAAGGTTTTGCGCGCCGGCTCGCCGCGATCGCGCCGATCGATGAGCGGATCCAGGTGCTGGGCCCCGCCGAAGCGCCGCTCGCGGTGATCAAGGGCCGCTATCGGTTCCGGCTGTTGGTGAAGTCGCTGCGCAATGTCGATCTGTCGGAATATCTGCGCGAATGGCTCGCGGCAGGTCCCAAGACCAAGGGCAATCTCAAGCTCGAGGTCGACGTCGATCCGCAGAGCTTTTTGTAAATCCCCTCGTCATTCCGGGACGCGCCGCTTGGCGCGGGCCCGGAATGACGAAAAAAAGCCTGCCGTCATTTGCGACGGCAGGCCCTTTTCGGCGCGCGAAAAGTTCCGCGACCGTTACGCTACGCAACGCTTACCGAACTGATGGAATCGGGAAACGGCGCTCAAAACGCCTTAGGAGATGACCTCGGCGGTGACGCGGCCGACGCCGGCGCCGGTCAGGCCGACGGCGCGCGCGGCGGCGGTCGACAGGTCGAGCACCCGGCCGCGGACGAACGGGCCGCGGTCATTGACGGTGACGACGACGCTGCGGTCGCCATGGGTCACCCGGAGCTTGGTGCCGAACGGCAGCGAGCGGTGGGCGCAGGTCATGGCGTTCTGGTTGAAGCGCTGGCCGGAAGCGGTCCGGCTGCCGGATTCGTTGCCGTAATAGGAGGCCATGCCGGAGAAGCTGTGCCCGGCCCGAAGACGGGGCGATCGAGGCATTGGCGTCGCGCCAGGAACCGCCGCTCGGAAGCGCTGGCGTGTGGTGATGGAATGATGGCGGTGATGGTGATGCCTGGATTTGGCCGAGGCTTCGGTGACGCTTCCACCGACCAGGAGAGTTGCGGCGAAAAGAGCGAGCGCCGTGCGCGACCGGGTTACAGTTCCCAGCGTCGAGCTTGTTGGTATTCAGCATTAAATTAGTCCCTCAGATAGTATTGCCACATATGTGGCAAGTGGAACCCCCGTCCCGTTTTGCGTGGTTGCCGTTTGGTGGCGCAATGAGGCATGAATTGGGCAGTAAATGCCTGTATGTCTCCGGCTGAAACATCTTGTTACTGAGCACAAGTAGTCAGGAGATATTCCGTAATCTGTCGCATTAACAAATCATTAACCAATACTAGTACTTGCAAATACTGATGAATAAAGTCATCGCTCGCGATCGGCGAGGATTTGCGCAAGTAATGCGCAAGTGGAATGGCTCGGCGGCTTCGCGTTCCGGCGCGAATGCTCATGGCGGCCATGCAGTCGCGGCTGGAACGATTCGTTTCGATGCCGATGCCGGCGCTGGCACGGCTGCGATCTCGCGCCGCAATTTGTCGCGACGTCAGAATAGCCGTCGCGAGCCGCGCCGCCGGCGCCGAAAATACGACCTGCGACAAGGCATCGCCGCACGCGCCGTCATGTTGCACCTGCGCGCTTGCTATGTTAGCAAAGCCGCGATTTTAACGGTCCCGGTACCTCTCGTGCCGGTCGAAAATCGAAGTCCCGCTTGAATTCCAAGGGCTTGGATCGCTAGGCGCCGCATTCGTGGCGACGGTTTTTCCCTTGCGAGTTTGACAGCTAAAAAGAGCGCGCCTGTGGCTGCTGAAGATCCGTCCGTTTCGGGAGTGTCCGGTCGTTATGCAACGGCCTTGTTCGAGTTGGCGCGCGATGAAAAATCCATCGACGCGGTCAAGGCCGATCTCGACCGGTTCGACGCCATGCTGGCCGACAGCGCCGATCTGAAGCGGCTGGTTCGCAGCCCGGTATTTTCGGCCGATGCGCAGTCGAAGGCGCTCGCCGCGGTGCTCGACAAGGCCGAAATTTCCGGCATTTCCGCCAATTTCCTGAAAGTTCTCACCGCCAATCGCCGGCTGTTCGCGGTCACCGACGTGATCCGCGCCTTCCGCGCGCTGGTGGCCAAGTTCAAGGGCGAGGCGACCGCCGACGTCACCGTCGCCGAAGCGCTCAGCGACAAGAATCTCGACGCCCTGAAGACCGCACTGAAATCGGTGACGGGCAAGGACGTCGCGCTCAACGTGAAAGTCGATCCCTCGATCATCGGCGGCCTTGTGGTCAAGCTCGGCAGCCGCATGGTGGATAGTTCGCTTCGCACCAAACTCAATTCGATCAAGCACGCGATGAAAGAGGCAGGCTGATGGACATCCGCGCCGCGGAAATTTCCGCGATCCTCAAGGACCAGATCAAGAATTTCGGCCAGGAGGCCGAAGTTTCCGAAGTCGGACAGGTGTTGTCCGTCGGCGACGGCATCGCCCGCGTCTACGGCCTCGACAACGTCCAGGCCGGCGAAATGGTCGAGTTCGAGAACGGCACCCGCGGCATGGCGCTGAACCTCGAAACCGACAACGTCGGCATCGTGATCTTCGGCGCCGACCGCGAGATCAAGGAAGGCCAGACCGTCAAGCGCACCCGCGCCATCGTCGATACGCCGGTCGGCAAGGGCCTGCTCGGCCGCGTCGTCGACGCGCTCGGCAATCCGATCGACGGCAAGGGCCCGATCCAGGCCGACAAGCGCATGCGCGTCGACGTCAAGGCGCCCGGCATCATTCCGCGCAAGTCGGTCAACGAGCCGATGGCGACCGGCCTCAAGGCGATCGACGCGCTGATCCCGATCGGCCGCGGCCAGCGCGAGCTGATCATCGGCGACCGCCAGACCGGCAAGACCGCGATCGCGCTCGACACCATCCTGAACCAGAAGCCGCTCAACGCGCAGCCCGACGAGAAGATCAAGCTGTATTGCGTCTATGTCGCGATCGGCCAGAAGCGCTCGACCGTCGCGCAGTTCGTCAAGGTGCTCGAAGAGCAGGGCGCGCTGGAATATTCGATCATCGTCGCCGCCACCGCTTCCGATCCGGCGCCGATGCAGTACATCGCGCCGTTCACCGGCTGCACCATGGGCGAATATTTCCGCGACAACGGCATGCACGCCGTCATCATCTATGACGATCTGTCGAAGCAGGCCGTCGCCTATCGCCAGATGTCGCTGCTGCTGCGCCGCCCGCCGGGCCGCGAAGCCTATCCCGGCGACGTGTTCTATCTGCATTCGCGCCTGCTCGAGCGCGCCGCCAAGCTCAACGACGATCAGGGCTCGGGCTCGCTGACGGCGCTGCCGGTCATCGAAACCCAGGCCAACGACGTGTCGGCCTACATCCCGACCAACGTGATTTCGATTACCGACGGCCAGATCTTCCTCGAAACCGATCTGTTCTTCCAGGGCATCCGCCCGGCGGTGAACGTCGGCCTGTCGGTGTCGCGCGTCGGATCGTCGGCGCAGACCAAGGCGATGAAGAAGGTCGCCGGCAAGATCAAGGGCGAGCTCGCGCAGTACCGCGAAATGGCGGCGTTCGCGCAGTTCGGCTCCGACCTCGACGCCTCGACGCAGCGCCTGCTCAATCGCGGCTCGCGCCTGACCGAACTCCTGAAGCAGCCGCAGTTCTCGCCGCTGAAGATGGAAGAGCAGGTCGTGCGTGATCTGGGCCGGCACCAACGGCTATCTCGATGCGCTTCCGCTCGGCAAGGTGCGCGCCTTCGAGGACGGCCTGCTGTCGCTGCTGCGCGGCAAGAACGTCGACATCCTCAACACGCATCCGCGACAGCCGCGATCTCACCGACGATACCGCCGCCAAGCTGAAGGCGGTGGTCGAAGGTTACGCCAAGACGTTTGCTTGATACATTTGCTGATTGCCTGGCCCGGCCCTAGGCCGGGCCCGACGAAATGAGGGGCTTGCGGTCGGGTCCCATAGCGATCGGATCGCCGGGGTGAACTAAGAATGGCTTCACTGAAAGACATGCGGGTCCGCATCGCCTCCACCAAGGCGACGCAGAAGATCACCAAGGCCATGCAGATGGTCGCGGCGTCGAAGCTGCGCCGCGCGCAGACCGCCGCCGAAGCGGCGCGGCCCTATGCCGAAAAAATGGACGCGGTGATCTCCAACATCGCGACCGCCGCCGCGGGCTCGCCCGGCGCGCCGGCGCTGCTGGCCGGCACCGGCAAGGATCAGGTGCATCTGCTGCTGGTCTGCACCGGCGAGCGCGGCCTGTCCGGCGCCTTCAACTCGTCGATCGTGCGTCTGGCCCGCGAGCGCGCGCTGGCGCTGATGAACCAGGGCAAAGAGGTCAAGTTCTTCTGCGTCGGCCGCAAGGGCTACGAGCAGCTGCGCCGCAACTTCGAAAAGCAGATCGTCGAAAACGTCGAGCTGCGCTCGGTTCGCCAGCTCGGCTTCGTCAATGCCGAGGACATCGCCAAGAAGGTCATCGCGCGCTTCGAGGCCGGCGAGTTCGACGTCTGCACGCTGTTCTATTCGCGCTTCAAGTCCGTGATCGCGCAGGTCCCGACCGCGCAGCAGATCATTCCGCTGGTGGTGGAAGCGCCGGCCGCCAATGCCGGCCCGGCGACGTCCTACGAATACGAGCCGGAAGAAGACGAGATTCTGACGCGGCCTGTTGCCGCGCAATCTCGCGGTGCAGATCTTCCGCGCGCTGCTGGAAAACAACGCCTCGTTCTACGGCGCGCAGATGAGCGCGATGGACAACGCCACCCGCAACGCCGGCGACATGATCCGCAAGCAGACCCTGATCTACAACCGAACCCGTCAGGCGATGATCACCAAGGAGCTGATCGAAATCATCTCCGGCGCCGAGGCGCTCTAACGGCGACAGGCACGATCAAACTGACGGTTGTCTAGATACGAATTCGAAGGAGAGAGTTTCATGGCTACACCCGCCAACCAGACCGGACGCATCACGCAGGTCATCGGCGCCGTCGTCGACGTGCAGTTCGAAGGCCATCTGCCGGCCATTCTGAACGCGATCGAGACCAAGAACGGCGGCAACCGCCTGGTGCTCGAAGTCGCGCAGCATCTCGGCGAATCCACGGTGCGCACCATCGCGATGGACACCACCGAAGGTCTGGTCCGCGGCCAGGAAGTCAGCGACACCGGCAACCCGATCATGGTGCCGGTCGGCGCCGGCACGCTCGGCCGCATCATGAACGTGATCGGCGAGCCGATCGACGAAGCCGGTCCGGTGGTCTCCGAAGGCATGCGCGCGATCCATCAGGAAGCGCCGACCTATACCGACCAGTCGACCGAAGCTGAAATTCTCGTCACCGGCATCAAGGTCGTCGATCTGCTGGCGCCTTACGCCAAGGGCGGCAAGATCGGCCTGTTCGGCGGCGCCGGCGTCGGCAAGACCGTGCTGATTCAGGAACTGATCAACAACGTCGCCAAGGCGCATGGCGGCTATTCGGTGTTCGCCGGCGTCGGCGAGCGGACCCGCGAAGGCAACGACCTCTATCACGAGTTCATCGAATCCAAGGTCAACGCCGATCCGCACAATCCCGATCCGAGCGTGAAGTCGAAATGCGCGCTGGTGTTCGGCCAGATGAACGAGCCGCCGGGCGCCCGCGCCCGCGTCGGCCTGACCGGCCTGACCGTCGCCGAGCATTTCCGCGACCAGGGCCAGGACGTGCTGTTCTTCGTCGACAACATCTTCCGCTTCACGCAGGCCGGTTCGGAAGTGTCGGCGCTGCTCGGCCGTATTCCTTCGGCCGTGGGTTATCAGCCGACGCTCGCCACCGACATGGGCGCGCTGCAGGAGCGCATCACCACCACGCACAAGGGCTCGATCACCTCGGTGCAGGCGATCTACGTGCCGGCCGACGACTTGACCGACCCGGCGCCCGCGACCTCGTTCGCGCATCTGGACGCCACCACGGTGCTGAACCGCGCGATCTCGGAAAAGGGCATCTATCCGGCGGTGGATCCGCTCGACTCGACCTCGCGCATGCTGTCGCCGCTGGTCGTCGGCGAGGAGCACTACAAGACCGCGCGCATGGTTCAGCAGGTGCTGCAGAAGTACAAGTCGCTGCAGGACATCATCGCCATTCTCGGCATGGACGAACTGTCGGAAGAGGACAAGATCGCGGTGGCCCGCGCCCGCAAGATCGAGCGCTTCCTGTCGCAGCCGTTCCACGTCGCCGAAGTCTTCACCGGCTCGCCCGGCAAGTTCGTCGATCTCGCCGACACCATCAAGGGCTTCCGCGCCATCTGCGAAGGCAAGTACGATCATCTGCCGGAAGCGGCCTTCTACATGGTCGGCACCATCGAAGAGGCGGTCGAAAAGGGCAAGAAGCTCGCTGCCGAAGCAGCCTAAGGGGCGAATAGCGAATTGGGAGTGGCGAACAGTTAGACGCCATTCCCCTTCCTTCGCTACTCGCCATTCGCCACTCGCCATTCGCAGGACCACCCCATGGCCACCTTCCACTTCGATCTCGTCTCGCCCGAAAAGCTCGCCTTCTCCGGCGAGGTCGATCAGGTCGACGTCCCCGGCGTCGAGGGCGATTTCGGCGTGCTCGCCGGACATGCGCCGGTCGTGGCCGCGATCCGGCCGGGAATCCTGACGGTGACCACCGGCGGCACGCAGCAGAAGATCATCGTGCTCGGCGGTCTGGCCGAAGTGTCCGACAAGGGCCTCACCGTGCTCGCCGACGTCGCCACCTCGATCGAGGATCTCGACCGGGCGCAGTTCGCCGAGCACGATTTCCGACATGGAAGCCAAGCTCGCCGAGAAGGAAGGCTCCGAACTCGATCGCGCGATCGAGCGGCTCGATCATTTCAAGAGCATCCAGCACGAGCTCAACACGACGGCGATGCACTAAGCCCCGGTGCACCGCGCCGGGGCCCGGCAAAAATCTGAATAAATTCAGCGCTCGTCACACGGTGACGGGCGCTGAATTTTGTCTGGCCGCCTTTTCTTTGCGCGAACCGCCGTCCGCGTCGCTTGAAAACGCCATGGTTGCGCTCGGGAACTTCTGACGGCATTCTGCGCATGCAGATTTTGGCCCGAGGCCGGTTTTCATGAAACGCAAGATCGCGGCGATTTTTGCGGCCGATATTGCCGGCTACAGCCGACTGGTTGCCGAGGACGAAGAGGAGACGCTGCGGCGGCTGGCCTCCTATCGGCTGGTGACCGACGACTTCATCGCCAAAGGCGGCGGCCGGATTTTCAACACCGCCGGCGATGCCGTGCTCGCCGAATTTCCGAGCGCGGTCGAGGCGGTGCGCTGCGCGATCGACATCCAGGAAAGCCTGCGCACCCGCAACATGGCCTATCCGCCGAGCCGGCAGATGAGCTTTCGCATCGGCATCACCATCGGCGACGTGGTCGAGCGCGACGGCGATCTGCTCGGCGATGGCGTCAACATCGCCGCGCGTCTCGAAGGGCTCGCCGAGGTCGGCGGCATCTGCATCTCGCGCGCGGTGCACGAGCAGGTCGCCAACAAGCTGTCGGTGCAGTTCGCCGACATCGGCGCGCAGGAAGTGAAGAACATTCCGACGCCGGTGCATGCCTACATGGTGGCGATGCGGCGCGAGGACGGAACCTATGCGACGCCGCAGGTCAAGAAGCCGATCAAGGCGGCGGCCGCGCCGAACTGGATGTGGCCGGTGGCGGTGACGCTGGTCTGCCTGGTCGCGATCGGCGTCGGCGGCTTTCTCTATTTCACCAAGCTGGAGACGCGCGACGCTCAAGGTGCTCGTCCGCATCGTCTTCGACCGGCCGCGCATCGCGACGCCCCGCGCCCTCACCATCGGCCACTCCGGCACCAGCGCCGACGATGGCCGCTCCTGCACCGCCACCTTCGCCGCCGCCGATTCCGTCGGGCGAAAGATTTGTCGCCGCGACGGTGCCGTTCGTCAGCGACAAGACGCGCGTCGTCCTCGCGAACGAATATGTCGCTGCGGCCGACTCACAAGGCCTTCGCGCTGAACATCAACGGCATCATCGGGCTGGCCAGCGGCCAGCCGAGCGAGGAAGCCGCGAAGAGCGCCGCGCTCGAGCAATGCCAGAAGCGCGCCGACGTCGGTGCAGTCGCCGCGGAAATGCGAGCTCTATGCCGTCGGCGACACGGTGGTCTACCCGCATGGCAGGCCGCCGGTGCCGCCGCTGCCGTGGATCAGGCACGACCCGTCGACCGAGCGGCCGTTCGCGGCCGAGGACATGCCGTTCGCGCGCGATCCGGCCAAGGCGAGGCTCGAAAGCAACTATGTGCCGGGCGCAAAAGAGCAAGGCGATCGCGGTCGGCCCGGGCAGGACATATTCATTTTCTATACCGACGCAGGAACGGTCGACGGAGGCGGTGCGCCGGGCGCTCGAAACCTGCGGCGCGCTCGCCGGTGTTGCCTGCATGGTCGTGGCGCTCGACGATGTCTTCGTCGTTCCGGTGCCGACCACGCATGAAGGCCACCGGGTTCTTCCGCGCCGCCGACAATTCGTTGATCGCGACGGACGCAAGCGCCGACGTCGCGCGCCAGCTCGCGGATGCCGCATCCGGCTGGAACGCGGTCGCCGTCGGCGCCGCCGGCCGGCCAGGACTGGCGCTCAAGGCCGCGACCGAACAGAACGCGGTCAACGAAGCGCTCGGCAATTGCGTCAAGCACGACAGCGATTGCCACGTCATCGCGATCGGCCCGTTCGCGGTCGGGCCGAACTAAACCGCAAATTTCGCAAAGTGCCGCGCCACCGTCCGATACACCTCGCGCCGGAACGGCACCACGAGATCGGCGACGCGGTCGAGCCGCTCCCAGCGCCAGGCATCGAATTCCGCCGGCTGGCCGTTGCGCGGCGTCAGCGGATCGATTTCGTCGTCGCGCCCGGTAAAGCGCAGCGCGAACCATTTCTGGCGCTGGCCGCGGAATTTCGCCAGCCGATGCGACGACGGCCCGTCGTAGGGCGGAAATTCGTAAGTCAGCCAGTCGGTTTCGCCGAGATAGTCGGCGCTGACGACGCCGGTCTCTTCCCAGAGTTCGCGCATGACCGCCTCGCGCGGATTTTCGCCGGCGTCGATGCCGCCCTGCGGCATCTGCCATTCCAGGCCGGGAAGAATGATTTCCGGTCCGTCGTCCCGAAAGCGCCGGCCGATCAGCACCTGGCCGGATCGCGTTGAACAGGGCGATCCCGACATTGGGGCGATAGGGCTTGCTGTCGGCCATCCCAAGACGCTCAGCTCGCCCGCGAGGCTGGAAAATTCCTTCACCACGCGCTCATAGACCGGCCGCTTGAACGGCACGATCAGGTCGGGAAGGTTCTTCATCGGCTCCCAGCGCCAGTTGACGAACTCGGCCTTGTGGCCGCCGCCGGGGCTGGCGACGTTGATCTCGCCATCCTTGCCGGTGAAGCGAACCGCGAACCATTTCTGCCGCTGGCCGCGATAGCGGCCCTTCCAGGCGCGGCCGGCGACGGTGCGCGGAATGTCGTAGATCAGCCAGTCGGCGACCTCGCCGAGCTTCTCGACCGAGCGGACGCTGGTTTCCTCGTAGAGTTCGCGCTTGGCCGCCTCCCAGGTGTCCTCGCCGGGATCGACGCCGCCTTGCGGCATCTGCCAGACATGGGTTTCGTCGACATGCTCGATGCCGCCGGCGCGGCGACCGATGAAGACCAGCCCCGCTGCGTTGATCAGCATCATGCCGACGCATGTTCGATAGGGCAGGTCTTCGTAGCGCGCCATTCCGTCAAAGCCCCGTGCACTGCATCGGGCGGACCCTTGAGAACCCGGCGGGTCCGAAGTCGCGCCATCAGATTGATCTTTAGCCCGATTTTGATTTCAGCATCGCGGTTGTCAATGGCACAAGCATGATGCCACGGCTTTCGAGCGTCTTGATCCAGGCGCCGATCCGCTCGATCGAAATCGGCAGCGCCGAGGCCATGCCGACGGCGACGCCACGTTCCTTGGCCAGCTTTTCGAGCTTGGCCAGCGCCCGGTCGATCTCCGCCGCGGTCGGCACCGCATCGATCGGTGAGATCGGCCTTGGCGAAGGGCATCGCCTGCGCCGCCGCCAGCGAGGGGGCGACGCTGCGCGGCGCCGAGCCGTCGTCGAGATAGCCGAGCCCGCGTTTGGCGGCCTCGCGGATGATCGGCTGCATCACCGCGTCGGTGACGACGAAGCGCGCGCCCATGAAATTGGCGATCCCGGCATAGCCCTGGAACCGGCTGAGGTGCCAGTACAGCCGGTCGAGATTCTGCTCGGCGGCCAGCGTCGTCAGCAGGGTCTGCGGGCCGGGGTCGTTGTCGGGATAGTCGAACGGCTCCATCGGAATCTGCAGCAGGATCTCGTGGCGCTGCGCGCGCGCGCGTTCGGCCAGCTTGGTCGGGATCCGAGCCGTAGGGCGTGAACGCCAGCGTCACCGCCGGCGGCAGCTTCATGATGGCGTCGGTGGTCTTGGCGGCGCCGACGCCAAGGCCGCCGACGACGATGGCGACCACCGGCATCTTGGCCGCCTTGGCGCGGTCGGCCTCGGCGGCATAGACGGTGAAGGGCTTCAGTCCGTCGGCGACCACCGGGATCATGCCGTAGCGGGATTTTTCCAGCAGGCGCGGATCGATGCCCGGCCATCATCGCCGGGTGCGGCGTCCGGCTCGGCCTTGTCGGCGGCATCGCCGCCGATCACGACGTCCTGGCGCTTGCCGCTGGAGCCGTCGATGATGGTGACGGTCTTTTGCTCGCCGGCGGCGGCCTGCTTCGGCTGCGGACTTCGCGGCCGGCTCGGCCGTGACCGGCGGCGGCCGCGGCCGGCTTTTCGTCCGGTGGCGCCTGCTGCGCAAGCGCGATGTGGGCGATCGGCTCGCCGCCGAGCGGATTGTCGTTGAAAATGGCGAAGCCGGCGAAGGCGACCAGAAACAGGCCGAGCAGCACGGCCAGCGCCTGCATGGCCGTGAACGGCAGCCGGAACCGGCGCTTCCGGCGCGCCGTCTTCTGTCCGAGCGGCGTGCTCAGATCGTCGGCCGTCTCTGCCATGAACCTCCCCGAATCAACCGCGCCGACGATACCACGATGGGGCGAATTCGAGCTCGCCTTGCGGCCACGCAAAAGCCGCGGGTTCAGGCCTGCCGCGGCAGCTCGGGACCGGCAACAAAAAGGGCGGCCCGAGGGCCGCCCTTTTCAGCAAAATCGTCGAGCGGTGCCGGATCAGTTCGCGGCCTTGTTGGCCGGCTTGTCGATCGCCGCCTTGTCGCCGGTCGCCGGCGCTGGCGGCGTTGTCGCGGCAGTGGCCTTGATGCCGTGCAGCAGGTCGTCCGCCATCTTCAGGGCCTTGTCGTCCTTGGCGTCCGGCGGCACGTAGGATTGCGAGCCGGTCTTCTCGTCGCCGTCGTTCTTCAGATGGCCGCGCAGCGAGGCTTCGCCCTTGGTGTCGGTGCGCGACTTCAGCTCGTCCGGCACGTCCTGCAGCACCTCGATGTCGGGAACGATGCCCTTGGCCTGGATCGACTTGCCCGACGGCGTGAAGTAGCGCGCGGTGGTCAGACGCAGCGCGCCGTTGCCGGAGCCGAGCGGAATGATGGTCTGCACCGAGCCCTTGCCGAACGAGCGGGTGCCGACCAGCGTCGCGCGCTTGTGGTCCTGCAGCGCGCCGGCGACGATTTCCGACGCCGATGCCGAGCCGCCGTTGATCAGCACGATCACCGGCTTGCCCTTGGTCAGGTCGCCCGGATGGGCGGTGCGGCGCTGGGTTTCCTCGGCGTTGCGGCCGCGGGTCGAGACGATCTCGCCGCGCTCGAGGAAGGTGTCGGAAACCGTCACCGCTTCTTCCAGCAGGCCGCCGGGATTGTTGCGCAGGTCGATGATGAAGCCCTTCAGCTTGTCGCCGATCTGGTTCGGCAGATTGCCGATTTCCCGCTTCAGGCCTTCGGTGGTCTGCTCGTTGAAGGTGGTGATGCGGATATAGCCGATATCGTCGGCTTCGACACGGGCGCGCACCGAGCGGACGCGGATGTTGTCGCGCACCAGCGTGACGTCGATCGGATTGTCCTGGCCCTTGCGGATGATCTTCAGCCTGATCTTGGTGTTGACCGGGCCGCGCATCTTCTCGACGGCCTGGTTGAGGGTGAGGCCCTGCACCGCTTCGTCGTCGAGATTGGTGATGATGTCGTTGGCCATGATGCCGGCCTTGGACGCCGGCGTGTCGTCGATCGGCGAGACCACCTTGATCAGGCCGTCTTCCATCGTGACTTCGATGCCGAGCCCGCCGAATTCGCCGCGGGTCTGCACCTGCATGTCGCGGAAGCTCTTGGCGTCCATGTAGCTCGAATGCGGATCGAGGCCGGTCAGCATGCCGCTGATCGCGGATTCGACCAGCTTGCTGTCGTCGGGCTTCTCGACATAGTCGCTGCGCACCCGCTCGAACACGTCGCCGAACAGATTGAGCTGGCGATAGGTGTCCGAGGTCGCGGCACGCGCGCTCGATCCCATCAGCACCGCGCGCGGCTGGGTCACGAACAGCGTCAGTGCCGCGCCGGTGGCGGCGCTGAGGAGAATTACAGAAGTCTTGCGCATCATCCGCGAACCTTTTCGCCTTCATTTGCGGCCCACCATGGGCCTGGATCGATTGGAGTGCCGTCCTTACGGAACTCGACATAGAGCACGGGCTGGCTCGCGTTGGTCGCGAGAATGGATGCGACCTGGGATGTCGTCCCCATGGTCGCGACCGGCTCCCCCGTAAGTACAAACTGGCCGATGTTAACCGAAATGCGCTCCATCCCGGCGATCAGGACATGATACCCGCCCCCGGCATTGAGGATCAAGAGTTGTCCGTAGCTGCGGAACGGACCGGCGTAAACAACCCAGCCATCACACGGTGTTGTGACCTGGGCGCCGGCCCGGGTTGCCAAAGAAATGCCTTTTTCCACGCCACCGGCGCCGTCGGAACCGCCAAATTCGCGAATCTTGATGCCGTTAACCGGTAACGCGAATAAACCCTTGGCGGAGGCAAAGGCAATGGCCGGGCTGAGCCGGGCGGGGTCCTTGAGCGCCCCCAGATTGGGCTTGCCATTGAGGGTGGCCGGCGCGCCCTGCAGGCTGGCGGTGGCGGCCGCCTTGGCGGCGCTCTTCAGGTCCTGCTCCATCTTGGCGATCAGGCCCTGCAGGCTGTCGACCTGCTTGGACAGCGCGATGGCGCGCGCGCCTTCCGCCTCCATGTCCTTTTCGATCGCGCTCTGCTTGCGCTGCCGCTCGTCGACCAGCGCGGCGAGCCGGGTCTGGTCGTCCTTCGAGCTTGTCGCGGTCGCCGCCAGCCGGTCGCGCTCGGTGGCGATGGTCTTGCGCAGCGCGACCAGTTCGCCGAGGTCGCCGGCCAGCTTCTCGGCGCGCGCGCGCAATTCGGGCACCACGGATCCGAGCAGCATCGCGGTGCGCAGCGATTGCAGCGCGTCTTCCGGCCGCACCAGCAGCGCCGGCGGCGTGCGCCGGCCGGCGCGTTGCAGGGCCGCCAGCACCTCGACGATTTCGGAGCGGCGCGAATCGAGCGAGGCGCGGATCTGCTGCTCGCGGCCATCGAGCGGGCGCAGCCGCGCTTCGGCGTCGCCGATCCTGGTCTCGACGCTGCGCACCTGGGCGGCGATGTCGATCAGTTGCTGATTGAGCTTGCTGCGGTCCTGTCCGATCGCGGCGATATCGGCCTTCAGCTTCTGCTGCAGCTCGGCGGCGCTCTTCTGCTGCGCGCGGGCGGCTTCGAGTTCCTGCTCGCGCTGCTTGATGGCGTCGGGCGAAGCGGCGCGCCTGCTGCGCCGGTGCTGTCGACGGCTGCGCCACCTGCGCGGCTGCCGGCGCAAGCGCATGGCGGCAAAGCCCGCGGACAGCAAGACCAGCGAAAGCGGGACAGCGGACGGCAGCTGGCCGGCGGCCGGCGGTGTCAGGGCACGAATGAATGTCCCGCGTCGGCTGCATCCGGCTCGATCGGCGCTCTCTGTATCATGCTGCCGCGCTCAGGCGCGGTGATAGGGATGGCCGGCCAAAATGGTCGCGGCCCGGTAAATCTGTTCCAGAAGCATGACGCGAACCATTTGATGCGGCCAGGTCGCGGAGCCGAACGCCATGCGCAGCTTCGCCTTGCGCCGCAAATCGGGCGAAAGTCCGTCCGCGCCGCCGATCACGAAAATAGTATTGGCGACCGCTTCGTCGCGCCAGCGGCCGAGATGCCGGGCAAAAGCGGCGCTGTCGATATTTTCGCCGCGCTCGTCGAGCGCCACCAGGACGGATTTTTCCGGGATCAGCGGCCGAAATCGCCGCCGCTTCCTCGGCGATCCGGGTCGCGGCGTCGCGCGCGCGGCTTTCGGGAATTTCATGGATCTCGAGGCCGCGAAAGCCGAGCTTGCGGCCGATGTCGTCGAATCGCTCGCGATAGCGTTCGGCCAGTTCCCGCTCCGGGCCCTGCTTCAGCCGGCCGATCGAAATGACGACGAGGCGCATCAGAGTTTCGCATCAGGCGCATCGTTCCACGCAATGCGCGCCTGCCGCGCGCGCAACGCACGCTATCATGCGCTCAGCCGATTCGCATCGGCCTCAGACTTAGATCGCCTTCGCCGCCGCTCGGGCCCTGCGTCCACAATCTCTCCAGATTGTAGAACTCGCGCACCTCGGGTCTGAATACGTGCACGATCACGTCGCCGGAATCGATCAGCACCCAGTCGCAGTTGGGCAAGCCCTCGACGTGGATGCTCTTGATGCCGGTTTCCTTGAGGCCCTTGGCGACATTTTCCGCGATCGCGCCGACGTGCCGGTTGGCCCGGCCCGAGGTGACGATCATGTAGTCGGAAAATGCGGATTTGCCGCGAAGGTCGATGGTGACCGTTTCTTCCGCCTTCATATCGTCGAGGCGGGAGAGGATCATATTCAGCGTCTTGTCGGCGTCAGGTTGCGCCTTCAAGGCCGCAGCTTTGGTCGATGTTTTACGCGCGGTTTTGGAGCTGCTTTGGCTGGAACCTTGGGTAAAACAGACTTGGACAATACAGATGTGGCCAGGGACCATTCCTTTCACTGTATCGCGAACGCCGAATCCTGGCGCCCGCAGACTATACTAGGCATGTGGGGTTAACGGTTTCAATATTCCAGTGACCGCCGCCTTACACTGTCACTTCGTTCCTTCCAGCTGCCGTCCGGGTTCCGCAGGCCGGTCGACGACAGGTTCAATCTTCATGCCGGTCAGAAAGACCCAGGCCGGCGCGCGCTGGTCGGCCAGCCGGCCCGCCTCGATTCTCAGGCAGCCGATAGCGCGCCAGCGCCTGGGCGGCGGGCGCGGCGAGCGCGCGAAAACTTTGCGGCGGACGGTCGATCACCGCGATCGGCACCTGCGGCGGCGATGCGCCGCCAGTTCTGCCAGCGATGGAATTGCGCGAGATTGTCGGCGCCCATGATCCAGACAAAGCGCAAGCCGGAAGCGCGGCGGCGCAGATAGGTGATGGTGTCGACAGTGTAGCGCGTTCCGATGACGGATTCGAGACAGCTGACATCGATGCGCGGATCGTCGGCCATCTTGCGCGCGGCCTCGGCGCGCTCGTCGAGATCGTGCAAGCCGCCGTTGATCCTTGAGCGGATTGCCCGGCGTCACCAGCCACCAGACGCGATCGAGCTTCAGCCGCTTGATCGCGAACAGGCTGATGGCGCGATGGGCCAGCATGCGGCGGATTGAACGAGCCGCCGAGCAGGCCGATGCGCATGCCGTTGGCTGTAGAGCGGGATGGCCTGAGCGACAGATTGCGACGCGACTGAAGTTCGTGACTTCAATTCGCCGCCACGCGCACTCAGCGCATGCGCTACGTCGTTCACGGCCGCGTCTGTCCGGTGCCGTGGACGCGATATTTGAAGCTGGTCAGTTGCTCGGCGCCGACCGGGCCGCGGGCGTGGAATTTTCCGGTGGCAATGCCGATTTCGGCGCCGAAGCCGAATTCGCCGCCGTCGGCGAACTGCGTCGAGGCGTTGTGCAGCACGATCGCCGAATCGACCTCGTTGAGGAATTTTTGCGCGGCAGCGGCATCCTCGGTCACGATCGCATCGGTGTGATGCGAGCCGTGATTGTGGATATGCGCGATCGCCTCGTCGACGCCGTCGACGACTCGCGCGGCGATGATCGCGTCTTCATATTCGGTGTCCCAGTCCTCGTCGGACGCCGGCTTCACCCGGCGTCGACCCGCTGCACGGCGTCGTCGCCGCGCACTTCGCAGCCGGCATCGATCAGCATCTCGACCAGCGGCTTCAGGCTGGTCGCCGCACCGGCGCGATCGACCAGCAGGGTCTCGGCGGCGCCGCAGACGCCGGGGCGGCGCATCTTGGCGTTCAGCACGATCGACTTCGCCATTTCGAGATTGGCGGCAGCGATCGACATAGACGTGGTTGACGCCTTCGAGATGCGCGAACACCGGCACGCGCGCTTCGGCCTCGACGCGCGCGACCAGGCTCTTGCCGCCGCGCGGCACGATCACGTCGACGCCGCCGTTCAATCCGCTCAGCAGCAGGCCGACCGCGGCGCGGTCGCGGGTCGGCACCAGCGTGATCGCGGCCTCGGGCAGGCCGGCCTCGCGCAAGCCCTGCACCAGGCATTCATGGATCGCGCGGCAGGAGCGGAAACTGTCGGAGCCGCCGCGCAGGATCACGGCGTTGCCGGATTTCAGGCACAGCACGCCGGCGTCGGCGGCGACATTGGGGCGGCTTTCGAAGATCACGGCGACGACGCCGAGCGGCACCCGCACGCGCTCGATGGTCATGCCGTTCGGCCGCTGCCAGCTCTCGGTCACGACGCCGACCGGATCGGCGATGTCGCGCACGGTGGCGACGCCGTCGGCCATCGCCTCGATGCGCGCCGGCGTCAGCGTCAGCCGATCGATGAAGGCCGACGTCGCGCCGCCGGCGCGGACTTCCGCGACATCCTCGGCATTGGCCGCGAGGATCGCCGGCGCATTGGCGCGGATGGCGCGCTCGATCGCATCCAGCGCGCGGTTCTTCTGCTCCGGCGAGGCCAGCGCCAGCACCCGCGCGGCGGCGCGGGCGCGGGCGGCGAGCTCGGTCATCAGGGCGGGCAGATCGGCGTTGCCGTCGATGGCCTTCAGCGGCGCGGTCATGTCGGTTCAGCCTCGGTTAAGGTCATGTCCTAGCACGGAAATCCGTCTTTTGCGAGGTGCGGAACCGGCATGGCTGGCTGGCGCGGAAGCGGCCATCGGGCCGCTCGGCCAACTGGCCTAGTCTACTTGGCGGTAATGGCCCCGGCTCGGGCCGACCACGAGATCGTCGCGGTGGATCATCTCCGCGCGGCCGCAGATGCCGAGGATCGCCATCACATCCGGCGAGGAGCGGCCCTTGATCTTCTCGGCGTCCTCGGCGTCGTAGGCGACCAGGCCGCGGCCGATCTCGTGGGTGTCGGGGCCGCGCACCACCACGGCATCGCCGCGGGCGAATTGGCCGTCGACCCGGATCACGCCGGCCGGCAGCAGGCTCTTGCCGGCGCGCAGCGCGCTGACCGCGCCGGCGTCGATGGTCAGCGTGCCCTTCGGCTCCAGCGAGCCCGCGATCCAGCGTTTGCGCGCGGTGACGGGATTGGCCGGCGTCAGGAACCAGGTGCAGCGTCCGCCGTCGGCGATCGCCTGCAGCGGATGCTCGATCTTGCCGGAGGCGATCAGCATATGGGTGCCGGACGGTGGTCGCGATCTTGGCCGCCTCGATCTTGGTGTGCATGCCGCCGCGCGACAGTTCGGATTCGGCCGCGCCCGCCATCGCCTCGATTTCGGAGGTGACGGATTCGACGATCGGAATCAGCTTCGCATTCGGATTGGCGCCGGGCGGCGCGTCGTAGAGGCCGTCGATGTCGGACAGCAGGATCAGCAGATCGGCGCTCGCCATGGTGGCGACGCGCGCGGCGAGGCGGTCGTTGTCGCCGTAGCGGATTTCGTTGGTGGCGACGGTGTCGTTTTCGTTGATGACCGGCACCGCGCGCCATTCCAGCAGCTTGGCGATGGTCGAGCGCGCATTGAGATAGCGGCGGCGCTCCTCGGTGTCCTGCAGGGTCACCAGGATCTGCCCGGCGCCGATGCCGTGATGGCCGAGCACCTCCGACCAGATCCGCGCCAGCGCGATCTGGCCGACCGCGGCCGCGGCCTGGCTTTCCTCGAGCTTCAGCGGGCCGCGCGGCAGTTTCAGGCGGCTGCGGCCCGAGCGCGATCGAGCCCGACGAGACGATCAGAAGCTCGCGTCCCTCGCCGTGCAGTTTGGCGATATCGGCGGCGAGCGCCGCGAGCCACGATGCCCGGACTTCGCCGGCGTCGGAATCGATCAGCAGCGACGAGCCGACCTTGACGACGATGCGGCGGAAATTTTTCAGGTTCGGGCGGGCCATGGTTTGGTCGAATGGGATGGATTGCGTGAGAAGCAATACGCGCCACTTCCATGATTTGGAAGTGGCGCTGCTGGATGGAGTGGCGCCAGGTCAGCCCATCACAAACGCGTTGAGCTTGTTGCCCTCGGGATCCCGGAAATAGGCGGCATAGAATCCACCGTCGCCGCGCGGTCCCGGAGCGCCCTCGCAGGTGCCGCCGAGCGACAGCGCCAGCTTGTAGATGCGATCGACCTCGGCCTTGTCCTTGGCGGCGAGGGCGACCATCACGCCGTTGCCGACCGACATCGGCTTGCCGTCGAACGGCTGGGTCAGCCCGAAGCCGGCGCCACCGTCGGCCGAGCCCCACGCGATGAACGTGTCGGACTCCATGAAGCGTCCGATGCCCATCTCGGCGGCGATCTTGTCATAGAAGGCTGCGGCCTTCTTCAGATCGTTGGTGCCCAACGTGACGTAACCGATCATGGTTTCCTCCCGACGTTTTTGGATGTGATGGAGTGTTGCAGCCGGACGGTACACGCGCAAGTCAGCCTTAAAGTCAGCCTCAAGCCCTTGGGGCGGGCTTCGGCGTCAGCCCTGCGGCGTCGCCGGCGCCCACGGGTCTGCGCCGCGCCCTTGGCCTTGGCCGAGACCGGGGCTTCGCCGATCACCTCGACCAGCGCCCGCAGCGCTTCCTTGACGCCTTCGCCGGTGGCGCCCGACATCAACAGCGGCGTCTTCTTCGCGGCGCGCTTCAGCCGGTCCTTCTGCTTCTTCAGTTCGTCCGGCGTCACGGCGTCGATCTTGTTCAGCGCCACGATCTCGATCTTGTCGGCGAGATCGCCCGTCATAGGCATCGAGCTCGGTCCGCACCGTCTTGTAGGCCTTGCCGGCATGCTCGCAGGTCGCGTCGACCAGATGCAGCAGCACGCGGCAGCGCTCGACATGGCCGAGAAAGCGGTCGCCGAGGCCGGCGCCTTCATGCGCGCCCTCGATCAGGCCGGGAATATCGGCCAGCACGAATTCGCGGCCGTCGGCATTCGACCACGCCGAGCTGCGGATGCAGCGTGGTGAAGGGATAGTCGGCGATCTTCGGCTTGGCCGCGCTGACGACGGCGAGGAAGGTCGACTTGCCGGCGTTGGGCAGGCCGACGAGGCCGGCGTCGGCGATCAGCTTCAGCCGCAGCCAGATCCAGCGCTCCTCGCCTTCCTGGCCGGGATTGGCGTTGCGCGGCGCGCGGTTGGTGGAGGACTTGAAATGCGCGTTGCCGAAGCCGCCATTGCCGCCTTCGGCGAGCACGAATTTTTCGCCGAGCGTGGTGAAGTCGTGGATCAGGGTCTCGCGATCCTCGTCGAAGATCTGCGTGCCGACCGGCACCTTGAGCACGATCGGCTTGCCGTTGGCGCCATGGCGGTCCTTGCCCATGCCGTTGGTGCCCTTCTGCGCCTTGAAGTGCTGCTGGTAGCGATAGTCGATCAGCGTGTTCAGCCCATCGACCACTTCGATGATGACGTCGCCGCCGCGGCCGCCATTGCCGCCGGAGGGGCCGCCGAACTCGATGAACTTCTCGCGGCGAAACGCCACGCAGCCGTTACCGCCGTCGCCGGAGCGGATATAGACCTTTGCTTCGTCAAGGAATTTCATGATTCTACTAGGTAAGGCAGGGGGGCCGATGCGGCAACCCTCTAGCGGCCCAACATTGGCGAAAAGCCTTAATTTTCGGGCCTTTTTGCGGCCTTCCGCCGATATTCGACGCGGATTGCTGTGATATAGCTGGCGCGCGCCAAAAGATGCGGTTTTGAGGAGAAGAATGAGGCGGCGGGAATTCATTGCCGGCGCGATCTCGATTGTCGCGGGCGCATCGCGCGTCGCGGCGCAGCCGGCTGGAGCCAGCCAGCGGCTCGCGATCTTCAGTCCTTCCGAGCCCTCGGGGCAGATGCAGGAGAAAAGCGAGAACCGCTACTACCGGACCCTGTTCGAGGAGTTGCGGCGACTCGGGCATGTCGAGGGACAAAACCTCACCGTCGAAAGATATGGCAGCGAGCAAGACAAGTCCGGCGCCGCGGCATTGGCGGCCGAAATTATCAGCCGCAATCCGGATGTCGTCTTCCTCATCGGACCCGGCGCACCGATTTTCAAAGCGGCGGGCGCGAAGTTTCCAATCGTGACCCTCACGGCCGATCCGGTGGCGCAAGGTCTTGCCAAAAGTCTGGCGCGGCCGGGCGGCAACTTTACCGGGGTCAGTGTCGATACCGGCCCGTCAATTTATGGCAAGCGGCTCGCGTTGTTGCATGAAATGTTTCCTGCGATGTCGAAGCTTGCTTTCTTGACGCTGCGCGTCGCATGGCAGGGGGTTCAGGCTATGCCGGTCCGCGCCGCGGCCAGGACGGCAGGCATCACCCTTGTCCCGCTTCTGGTGGATTCTCCGGCCAGCGAGGCCGACTACCGATCGGCGATCGCGCAGGCTTGGCGCGACGGCGCCGACGCGATCATGATCGGCGATGCCCCCGACGTCGTGAGGTATCGTTCGCCGATCCTGGAATTGATCGGCGCGGCCAGGCTTCCCGCCATCTATCCGTTTTTCGAACTGGTCGAAGCCGGTGGCCTGATGGCCTATGCCTTCGACCTGATTGAATTGAACAAGCGGGCGGCGAACGACATCGATGCCATCCTGCGCGGCGCCAATCCCGGCGAGATCCCGTTTTACCAGGCCACCAAATTCGAATTCTCCATCAACCTCAAGACCGCGAAAGAACTGGGACTGAATGTACCGGCGACATTGCTCGCCAGCGCCGACAAGGTGATCGAATGAAGCGTTGGGACGTCGTCATGCGCGGGTGAAGCGTCCGCGTCTGCCCGGCAATGACGGGGCTAGGCCGGCCGCCGGCGGATCAGGAATTTCTGCATCCCTTCCAGCACCAGTTCGCGGCGCTGATTGAACACGGTGCAGCGCAGCGTCACCACGCCGGTGGTGCGGCCGGGCACGAGCTCGGTCACTTCGAGCGCGGGATAGATCGTGTCGCCGGCATAGACCGGCTTTACGAACCGGCTCGACTGTTCGAGAAAGCCGACCAGCGATTCCTCGACCATGATAGGGAAACAGCCCGGCGCCCGGCGCGGTGTGGACCAGGGTCTGGAAACCATGCGCCAGCAGGTCCGGCATGCCGCGGGCGCGGCAATATTCGACGTCGTAATGCATCGGGTGGGTATCGCCGCTCGCGGTCTGGAACGCGGCGAATACCGCCGAGGTCATGGTGCGGCTCGGGAATCACGAAGCGCTCGCCGAGCACGAAATCCTCGAACCAGCGTTGTTCCGGCACCATGCGATGCTGGGCGGGATCGAACTCGGTCATGGCGGGTTTCCTGCCGTGTCTGGACGTTGCCGGCCTATCGGTATCGCAGCGCCGCGGCTGCGGCAATCGGTTCAATTCGTCATTCCGGGCTTGTCGCGGCGCATCCAACGCTACTTTGCATGGAGTCGTCTTCGCGATCGTGGATCTGGCCGCTGGCGCGTCGCTATGCGACATGCCGGGCGTCACCGTCTTTAAAGCATCGCACCATGAGCCTGTTCGCAAAATCTCGACCGCACCGACGAGCGTTCCGCGCGGCTTGCCGGCATCGGGCTGATGCTGCTGTCGATCTTCATGTTCTCGTTCGGCGACGCGCTCGGCAAATTCATCGTCGCGACCTATTCGGTCGGGCAATTGCTGTTGCTGCGCGCCTGCGCGGCGCTGCTCGTGCTGTCGCCGATGATCTGGCGGCAGCGCGCCGAGTTTCACGCGGCTGGAACGGCCGTGGCTGCAATTGCTCCGCGTGATCGCTCTCGACGCTCGAGGTCGCGGCGTTCTTTCTCGCCACGGTCTATCTGCCGCTCGCCGACGTCATCACCTATTATCTGGCGTGTCCGATCTTCGTCACCGCGCTGTCGGCGATCGTGCTGCGCGAGCGGGTCGGCTGGCGGCGCTGGAGCGCGATCCTGATCGGCTTCTGCGGCGTGCTGATCGCGCTGCGGCCGTCGGCGCAGACCGTGAGCTGGCCGGCGATGATCGCGCTCGGCGGCAGCACTGTCGTTTGCGGTGCTGATGCTGATCACGCGCTCGCTGCGGGCGACGCCCGATATCGTGCTGGCGTCGTCGCAATTCGCCGGCACGTTCCTGCTTCGGCGCGGTGATGGCGCCGTTCGGCTGGGTCACGCCGAGCGCTGGGCAGCCTGGTGCTGTTCGCCGCGGCCGGCATCATCTCGGTCGGCGCGCTGTTCTGCGTCAATCGCTCGCTGAAGCTCGCGCCGGCCAGCGTGGTGGTGCCGTATCAATATTCGATGATCGTCTGGGCGGTGATGTTCGGCTATCGTCGTGTTCGGCGACGTGCCGTCGGTCGGCGACGATCGTCGGCGCCGCCATCATCATCGGCGCCGGGCTTTACATTTTCCTGCGCGAGCGGAAGCTGGGGCGCGAGGAGCACGGTGGTCAGTCCGCCGGTGTGAGCGTACAATCGCCGTCGTCCCGGCCTTGAGCCGGGACCCATAGCCACCGGCTTCAATTTGCGAAGGTTGGAGCAACAGTTCGGATAACACAGGCGACCGGGATTATGGGTCCCCGCTCCGCGCGCAGCGCACTAGGCGGCGACGACATTGTTGTTTACCGCTCTCGCCGCGTCGAACTGCTCCAGTTCTTCAGCGACGACCAGACGCTGCGCGAGAGGCGGAAGCAATCGACCGGGGTCGACGATCCCAGCGCCTCGAAGCGGTGCAGCTCGACGCCGCTCCACTGGAAGCCGCATTTCTCCAGGATGTTGCGCGACGCCGGATTGGCGACGCGCGCGCCGGAGATCAGGTGCTCGATGTCGAATTCCTCGAAGGTGAAATCGATCACCGCGCGCGCGGCTTCGGTGCCAAAGCCCTGGCCCCAATGGTCGACGCCGAGCCAGTAGCCGAGTTCCGGCGCGTCCGGCTCGCGCCAGTCGATGCCGACCATGCCGATCGGCGCGTGATTGTTTTCGATCAGGAACACGGTCTCGCGCTGATCGGTCGGCCGATCGCGCGCACGAATTCGACGGCGTGGTCCTGCGAATAGGGATGCGGCAGGCGGCGGGTATTTTCCGCAATGCGGCGGTCGTTGGCGAGACGCGCAATCGCTTTTACGTCCGCGAGCGTCGGCCTGCGCAGCGTCAGCCGTTCGGTCTCGAGGACGCAGCTACTCGCCTCGCGCAATGTCGGGGTCGGGATATCCTGCAGCATGTCGGGCTCCTGGATGCGAACACGATACGCAACGCTTGGATCGCAACACCGGTTCACTTTGGGAACGCGCAACAAAAGGGGAGGCCGGTTTCCCGCCTCCCCTTGGAGCCTTCTGGAGCTCCGCCGGTTCAACAGGACCCGGCGGACTCAAATTGTGTCCACCGTCTACTCGGCCGCGGCTTCCGTCATCGGAACCACCGATACGAAAGTGCGGCCATTGGCTTTTGCACGAAACTCGACATGACCTTCGACCTTGGCGAACAGAGTATGGTCGGTGCCCATGCCGACATTAAGGCCGGGATGCCAGGTGGTGCCGCGCTGACGCGCAATGATGTTGCCGGGAATCACGTGCTCGCCGCCATAGGTCTTGATGCCAAGGCGCTTGCCCGCCGAATCACGACCGTTACGCGATGAACCGCCTGCTTTTTTGTGAGCCATGGCCCGTCTCCAACTTCGCTCTGATCTCTAGATCAATTCCTTGACGGAATCATTTCACTTTTTGTCACGCTTCAATTGTTGAGCGTCACTTTTGATCACTTTTGCTTGCGCGGCCTTCTTGGCCGGCGCCTTCTTGGCATCGGGCTTGGCGCGCGGCTTCGCCGCGGCCTTCTTGGCAACCGGCTTCTTGGCGGGCGCCTTCTTCTTCGCGGCCTTCGGCGCCTCGTCGTCGCCCTCGGCCGGCGCTGCAACGACCGGCTTTTCCCGCTTCGGCCGCGGACCGATGGTCGGCTTGTTGTCGTTGGTCAGGATCTCGGTGATGCGCAGCACCGTGATCTCGTCGCGATAGCCGCGCTTGCGGCGCGAATTCTTGCGGCGGCGCTTCTTGAACGCGATCACCTTCGGGCCGCGCTTGTGCTGCAGCACTTCGGCCGCAACGGAAGCACCGGCCACCGTGGGCGCGCCGAGCACCGGCGTGTCGCCGCCGACCAGCAGAACTTCGCCAAGCTGCACGATCGTGCCGACATCGCCGGCGATCTTGCCTATCTCGAGCACATCATCCGGAACGACGCGGTATTGCCGGCCGCCGGTTTTGATGACTGCGAACATCGTTTTATTCCTTCGTGTTCGATCCCGGCCTCGGACAGGTCCGGGCCGGCTTTTTCTTCAGTCGTTATGGGTTCAATTTTCGCGCGATCCGGGAGCGATCCCATGAAACCGCGCAAAAACAAACAGCGCGAGAAAAATCCCGCGCCGGATTGCGGGACTTATAGCCGCTACGCTCCCTGAGTCAAGGAAAGGGGCGGCAAAACCCGGCCGAAAATGAAGGATTTGGCCCGTTTTTGCCCTGACAAGCCGGAAAGTCGCGGATCCCAGCGGGGTGTAACACGAGAAGTCGAGGCGGCAAGGCGCCATGTGGCTGGTGGGAAGTTGCAGGAAGCAGCGCGCCATGTCCGCACCGAATAGCCGAATCCCTGAAATATTCCTATAATTCCAAAACAGACCTGACGTCTATCGCAACGGATTTTCGATCCAGATCGGAAAATATTCGCATGAAATCCCCGAATTCTGAGCGATTTGCCCATCGAGCATTCGAGATTTTTCGCTTGACGAGTTCTAAAAAAGAACTGTAAACGGCAAAGGCGCCTTGCCACCGGTTTATCCGGCAGACCGGGCCAACAAGCGCCCCGGCGCAGGCCGGGCCGCCAAGGGATGGGAGCGACCGCCATGTTTCGAAGCATCAGGCTTGCTTGCGCGTTGGTTCTGGCTCTCACGACCGCGGCCCGGGCGGCCGACGCGCCCGGCGTGAGCCCAACCGAGATCAAGATCGGCGGCATCTTCCCGTTCAGCGGCCCGGCGTCATCGATTGGATTGGTCGGACGCGGCGTGATCGCTTACGTGCAGTCGATCAATGACCGCGGCGGCATCGGCGGTCGCAAGATCAACTACATCGCGCTCGACGATGCCTACAGCCCGCCCAAGGCGTTCGAACATGCGCGCCGGCTGGTCGAGAGCGACGAAGTCGCGTTCATGTTCAGCCAGCTCGGTACCGCCGGCAACACCGCCGTTGCAAAATATCTGACGGCGAAGGGTGTTCCCTCGATTTCAATCGTCACCGGCTCGTACAAGTTCACCAGCGTGAAGGATTTTCCGCTGACCACCACCGGCCTCGTCAGTTACGACACCGAGGGCAAGCTCTACGCAAAATACCTGACGCGGACGCTGCCGACTGCGAAATACGCGATTCTGTTCCAGAACGACGATCTCGGCCGCGACTATGTCAACGCCTTCAAGAGTATTCTCGGACCCGATTTCGAGCGGCGGGTCGTGACCGCGGCCTATGAGGTGACCGAGCCGACCGTCGATTCCCAGGTGGTGTCGCTGAAGAGTTCGGGCGCCGCGGCGCTGTTCGTCGCCGGCACGCCGAAATTCGCGGCGCAGGCGATCCGCAAGGCCGCCGAGATCGGCTGGAAGCCGACGCTGATGATCAACTTCCCTTCCAGTTCGATCGCGGGAACGCTGAAGCCGGCGGGACTGGAAAATTCCATCGGCGTCATCGTCGGCACGCCCAACAAGGATCCGAACGATTCCCGGTGGAGCGAGGACCCGGCAGTGAAAGCCTATCGCGCATTCTTCGAGAAATATTTGTCGGGTGCGGATATCACCAACACCAGCTATTTGACCGGCTACCAGCAGGGAATGGTGCTGGAGCAGATTCTCAAACAATGCGGCGACGACCTCTCGCGCGCCAACATCATCAAGCAGGCCAAATCGCTGCGGGACCTTGTGCTGCCGACCACGCTGCCGGGGGTGAAGATCAACACCAGCGCCAGCAACAACATGGTCTGGACCCAGATGCAGCTGCAGCGCTGGAACGGCACCAGCTGGGATCAGTTCGGCGAGATTCTCGACGCTGCGTCCGAGTGACCTTCGCTGTCATCGAAGCTAGCCGGCGCGTGACTTCTTTTCGCTTGCTTCGGGCGGCTTCGGCTGCCGCGCGCCCGGGCCGGGATGCACGTGAACGCCTTTCGCTGCGATCGGTTCGCCGCATTCCGAGCAGACCATCACCGGATCGAACAATTTGCCGCAGTTCTTGTGCTCGTGAAGCATCGGACGTCCGCGCGCGTCGACCATGTGGATGTTGCCCCAGTGCACGATCGACATGATGATCGGGTAGAGGTCGAGGCCCTTCTGCGTCAGGATGTATTCATAGCGTTTTGGGGATTCCTGATACGGAATCCGGCGCAGCACGCCGAACCGCACCAGCTTCTTCAACCGCTCCGCCAGCAGATGCCGGGTGATGCCGAGCGACGCCTGGAACGCCTCGAACCGGCGCTTGCGCAGAAAGCATTCGCGCAGGATCAGCAGGCTCCAGCGATCGCCGATCACGGCGACCGTGCGCGCCAGCGAGCACGGCTCTTCTTCAAGGGCATCCCATTTCATGAGCGTCTCCAGTTAGGTGCGGCGCCGACCGGGCGGGCCAACTGCATTCTAAATAGGTACTTATCACGGTTCAACCGGCACGAACGCTTTTCAACCATACAAAGCCCTAGATAGGATTGACAGTTCTAAAATAGAACTTTAAACGTCGAAGCCAAGATGGCCCCGACGGCGGCGACCCGCCGCCGTCTTATGCTGGAAAGCGTCAGTCGATGGCAGGTCCGCTCAAGGTCGAGTTTCACTTCGATTTCGGCAGCCCGAACGCCTATCTGGCCGAGCTTGTGCTGCCGCCAATCGAGCAGCGCACCGGCGTCAAATTCGATTATGTCCCGGTGCTGCTCGGCGGCGTCTACAAGGCGACCGGCAACATGTCGCCGTTCGACTCGTTGCGCGGGATCAAGAACAAGCCGGAATACCAGGCGCTGGAAACGCGCCGTTTCATCCGGCGTCACGACATCACGACCTTCAATGCCAATCCATTCTTCCCGGTCAACACGCTGATGCTGATGCGCGGCGCCGTCGCGGCCGAATTCGAGGGGATGTTCGAATCCTATTTCCGCGCCGCCTATCATCACATGTGGGAGGCGCCGAAGAAGATGGATGACGTCGAGATCTTCCGGGACGCTTTCCTGTCCTCCGGCATCGACATCGATCGCCTGATCGCCCGCGCCCGGCAGGACGACGTCAAGCAGCGGCTGATCGACAACACCGGCAAAGCGGTGGCGCGCGGCGCGTTTGGCTCGCCGACCTTCTTCGTCGGCGACGAGATGTTCTTCGGCAAGGATCGCCTGCGTGAAGTCGAGGAATCGATCGTCGAGCAGGGCAATGCAACGGCGCAGCGTCGAACCGCGTGATCCGGTTCCGCGCTTGGCGGCAACAAGACAACAACGCCCCAAGGGCGGCTTAAGGGAGGGATCGCAGGTGAAGTCGAAACAGGAGGTCTCGGCGGCCGCCATGCTCGAGGGCTTGCCGAACCGTATCCACGAGGTATTCGATCGCCACGTCGCCGCGACGCCTGACCACGTGGCGCTGATCGAGGACGGGGCGGCGCTTACCTACCGGGAACTCGACCGCGCCGTGCGCGAGACCGCGAGCGCGCTTGATGACCTTGGGATTCGCAGCGGCGACCGCGTCCTGATCGTCAGCGAGAACTGCATCGCGCTCGCCTGCCTTCTGTTCGCCACCAGCCGCCTCGATGCCTGGGCGATCGTCGCCAACCCGCGGCTGTCGCCGCGCGAGCTCGACCAGATCAGGGATCACAGCGGCGCCCGCCGCGTCCTGTTCACGGCGGACATTTCCCGGGAAGCGTTGGCCCACGCCGAGCGCTGCAGCGCGCCGGTGCAGAACGTCGGCCCGCTCCATGGCATCGGCGTGTCCGCGCTCAATGCGGATACTGCGACCGAGCCGGTTGAAGCCGATGGGGCTAAACAGGTCGCGGTCCTGATCTACACATCGGGAACGACGGGAACGCCGAAGGGCGTCATGCTGACCCATCGCAACCTGCTGTTCAGCGCGCGGACGACGGCGCAGCTGCGCAGCATGACCGCGGCGGACGTCCAGTATTGCGTGCTGCCGATCTCCCACATTGTCGGCATTTCGCTATTGATCATGAGCCTGATGAGCGGCGCCGCGGTCCGGCTGGTCGCAAAATACGATCCGGCGGCGCTGGTCAAAGCGATGGCCGACGAGGGCATCACCATCCTCAACGGCGTCCCGGCCACGTATCAGCGTCTGCTCGAATACAAGCGGCTGGCGGGCCTGCCGAAACTGAACCGCGGCGCGCTGCGCGTGATCTCGGTGGCCGGCGCGCCGCTCGACGCTGAGCTCAAATCGCGGGTCGAGGCGGAACTCGGACTGACCTTGCTCAACGGCTACGGCATCACGGAATGCTCGCCCGGGATTTCCGGCGTGCGTCCGGAGAAGCCGCGTGACGATCAGGCGGTCGGCGGATTGCTCCCGGGTCTCGAAGCCAGGATCGTCGGCCGGGACGGCACGCATCGTCGCCGCGGGCGATGTCGGCGAGCTCCATGTCCGCGGCCCCAATGTCATGCGCGGCTATTACCGGGCGCCGGATCTCACGTCCAAGGCGATCGACGCCGACGGCTGGTTCAACACCGGCGATCTCGCGCGTTTCGACGGCGATTGCCTGTTCATCGTCGGCCGCACCAAGGAGATGATCATCCGCTCCGGCTTCAACGTCTACCCTGCCGAGATCGAGGCCGTGCTGAGCAGCCATGACGCCGTCGTGCAGTGCGCGGTGGTGGGGCGGCCGGTCGCCGGCAATGAGGAAGTCGTGGCGTTCGTCCAGCTGTTGCAGGGCGCGAACACCAGCGTCGGCGGACCTGATGGCCCATGTCGCTCCGCAACTGACCTCCTACAAGCGGCCGTCGCGAAATCATCGTTCTCGATGCCCTGCCGGCGACCTCCACCGGCAAGATCCTCAAGCACAAGCTGGCGGAGTCGCTGCGCGGCGCCGGATAATTGCGCCATCCCAACAACCACCCATTCGAAGCCGGAGAAACGATTTTGCAGAAGAAAAACGCGACCGTGGCGGTCATTGGCGCCGGCGACTTCATCGGCGGCGAAATCGCCAAGAAATTTGCTTCCGAAGGTTTTGCGATCTTTGCCGGCCGCCGCAACGGCGCCAAGCTCGATCCGCTGGTGAAGGAGATCGAGGCCGCCGGCGGCGAAATCCACGCCCGCTCGCTCGATGCGCGCAAGGAGGAGGAGATCACCGCCTTCCTCGCCGATGCCGACAAGCACGCGCCACTGGAAGTCTGCATCTTCAACATCGGCGCCAACGTCAATTTCCCGATCCTCGACACCAGCGAGCGCGTGTTCCGCAAGGTCTGGGAGATGGCGTGCTATTCGGGCTTCCTGGCCGGACGCGAGGCGGCCCGGCTGATGGTGCCGCGCGGCAAGGGCAACATCTTCTTCACCGGCGCGACCGCGTCGCTGCGCGGCGGCAGCGGTTATGCCGCCTTTGCGAGCGCCAAGTTCGGGCTGCGGGCGGTGGCGCAGGCGATGGCGCGCGAACTCGGGCCGAAGAACATCCATGTCGCGCACCTGATCATCGACGCCGGTGTCGATACCGAATGGGTGCGGCAGCGCCGCCTCGAGGCGCTGGGACCCGGCGCGCTCGACGATCCTGATCTGCTGATGCCGCCGGCGTCGGTGGCGGCTTCCTATTGGCAACTTTACCAGCAGCCGCAGGAGCGCCTGGACGTTTGAGCTTGAAATCAGGCCGTTCGGCGAGAAATGGTAGGCCGCCGGCGCTAGCAGTGCCGCCGATCAACCCCGGGAGAGACACGTGAAGACAGCCATTACCGAAATGTTCGGCATCGAGCATCCGATCATCCAAGGCGGCATGCATTTTGTCGGCTTTGCCGAACTCGCTTCCGCGGTCTCCAGCGCCGGAGGGTTAGGCATCATCACCGGTCTCACGCAACGGACGCCGGAGCTGCTCGCCAAGGAGATCGCCCGCTGCCACGACATGACCGACAAGCCGTTCGGGGTGAACCTTACCTTCCTGCCGACTTTCTCGGCGCCGCCCTATCCCGAATATATCCGCGCCATCGTCGAAGGCGGCATCAGGATCGTCGAGACCGCCGGCCGCAGCCCGGAGCAATACATGCCGGCGCTGAAGGCGGCCGGGATCAAGGTGATCCATAAATGCACCTCGGTGCGCCATTCGCTCAAGGCCGAATCGATCGGCTGCGATGCCGTCAGCGTCGATGGCTTTGAATGCGGCGGCCATCCCGGCGAAGACGACATGCCCAACATGATCCTGCTGCCGCGCGCCGCCGAGGAATTGAAAATTCCCTTCGTGGCGTCCGGCGGCATGGCCGATGCGCGCAGCCTGGTGGCGGCGCTCGCCATGGGCGCTTCCGGCATCAACATGGGCACGCGCTTCATCGCGACCAAGGAGGCCCCGGTCCACGACAACGTCAAGAAAGCGCTGGTGGCGGCGTCCGAACTCGACACCCGGCTGATCATGCGCGCCCTGCGCAACACCGAACGGGTTCTGAACAACCCCGGCGTCGAACGGCTGCTCGAGATCGAGCGCGAAAAGGGCAGGAGCCTCAAGATCGAGGACATCCACGACCAGGTCGCCGGCGTCTATCCGAAGGTCATGATCGACGGCGACATGGAGGCGGGCGCCTGGAGCTGCGGCATGGTCGCAGGGCTGATCCACGACGTTCCCTCGGTGAAGGAACTGATCGACCGGATCATGGCCGAGGCCGACCGCATCATTCGCGGCCGGCTGATGGCCTTCCTCGACGGCGTCGAGCCAAGGCAGGCGATCCGCGCCGCAGCTTCATGACATGACGGCAACATAGTTCGACGCGCAACAAAGCGCTGACACCAAGGGAGAGCGAGCATGCGGACGGGAAGCTATCAATATCCGGCGATGGATTTCGTGATCTATGGCAAGCCCGCCGCCGAGGCGCTGCGCGAGGAGGCCGAACGCCTCGGCGCACGGCGCGTCTTCCTGATCGCGAGCCGGACGCTGAACACCGCGACCGACGAGATCGAAAAGATCCGCAATGCGCTGGGCGAGCGGCATGCCGGCACCTTCGACGGCATCCCGCCGCACACCACGCGCGAAGTCGTGGTCCAGACCGCCGCCCGCGCCAGGGATGCCAAGGCCGATTTGATCGTTGCGATCGGTGGCGGCTCGGTGGTCGACGCGGCCAAGATCGTCCTGATGTGCCTGGAGCACGAAATCTTCGAGCAGGACGGTCTCGACGGCTACGAGACCACGCCGGAGCGGCGCTTCGGCCAGTTCCGCACGCCGAAAGTCCGCATGATCGCCATTCCCAGCACGCTGTCGGGCGGCGAATACAACTCCGGCGCGCTCGTCACCGACACGCGACGCAAGCTGAAGCAGATCTTCAACCATCCGATGATGATGCCGCGGACCATCATCCTCGATCCTGATATCACCCGCCACACGCCGGAAAAGCTGTGGCTGGGGTCGGGCACCCGCGCCATGGATCACGGCATCGAGGCGGTCTGCTCGATCCGCGGCAACCCACTGGTCGACAGCGCCTGCCTTCGCGGACTGCGCTATCTCCATGACGGACTGCTGCGGACCAAGGCGAACCCGGATGATTCGGAGGCGCGGCTCGCATGCCAGTTCGGGTCCTGGCTGTCGGCGTTCGGCCTGCAGGCGCGCGTGCCGATGGGCGCGAGCCACGCGATCGGCCACGTGCTCGGCGGCACCTGCGATGTGCCGCATTATTTCTGCACGGCGGTGATGATGCCGAGCGTGCTGCGCTACAACCGCCCGGCCACCGAACAGGCGCAAAAATCGATCGCCGCAGCGCTCGGCGCGCCGGAGCGCGACGCCAGCGACGCGTTTGGTGCCTTCATCGGCGAACTCGGGCTGCCGCGCCGGTTATCGGACGTCGGCGTCGGCGAGGATCGTTTCAAGCTGATCGGCGAAAACGCCATGCTGTCGATCTTCACCCGGTCGAATCCGCAACCGATCCGCGAGCCCGGCGACGTCGTCCAGATTCTCAAGCTGGCGGCCTGAACCGGCCTGATGTGCACCCGGCCGACGCGCGGCCGGGACGCAACCAAACCGGTTCCCGTTCGTTATGCCCCCGGTTTCCACGCGGGCAAGGGCACCCATGGCTGACGACATCGTGACGACGACGGGTATCGCCCGGCATGGCGCAACCCGGCTGCCTTCGGTCGAGATCGACAGTTTCAACATCGAACTGAAGGACGACGAAGGTTTTCTCGGCGACCGCGCCAGCAAGGGCGCGTTTCGCGCGATTTTCGACAAATGGCGGAAACAGCTGCGCAAGTCGGGCGATGACCCGTTCGGTGACGAGCCGTCGGACGAGATCAGCAAGAAGACGCTCGATGCCATCCTGGTCGGCGACAATCTGGAGGCTTCCGCGGTCCTGCATAGCGCGATCGAGGATTTTGCGCAGGAGCTGGCCTATGTGACGCGAAAATTCCTCAAGACCAAGGCGTGGGACAAGACCGAGCGCATCGTGGTCGGTGGCGGATTTCGCGACAGCCGGCTCGGCGAACTCGCGATCGCGCGCACCGAAATCATCCTCAAGAACGAAGACTTCAAGGTCGACCTGGTGCCGATCCGCCTGCATCCCGATGATGCCGGCCTGATCGGCACCCTGCATCTGGCGCCGTCCTGGATCTTCGAGGCCCATGACAGCATTCTGGCGGTCGATATCGGCGGCACCAATATCCGCTGCGGCGTGGTGGAGACGCGCTGGAAGAAGGCGCCCGATCTGTCCAAGGCCGCGGTGTGGAAATCCGAACTCTGGCGCCACGCCGACGACGAGCCGACGCGTGAGGGCGCGGTCAAAGCGGCTGGTCAAGATGCTGAAGGATCTGATCGCCGCGGCCGAGGCCGAAGGGTTGAAACTCGCGCCGTTCATCGGCATCGCCTGTCCCGGCGTCATCAACGAGGACGGATCGATCGAGAAAGGCGCGCAAAACCTGCCGGGCAATTGGGAGAGCAGCAAGTTCAATCTGCCGGCGAGCCTTGTGGAAGCGATCCCGCAGATCGGCGATCACGACACCGCTGTGCTGATGCACAATGACGGTGTGACCCAGGGGCTCTCCGAAGTTCCGTTCATGCAGGACGTCGAGCGGTGGGGCGTGCTGACCATCGGGACTGGATTGGGCAACGCGCGCTACACCAATCGCAGAAAAGAAAACGGCAAGGACAAGGACGACAAGAAGGCCAAGGAAAAAGACGACAAGGCTAACGGCGACAAGAAAGAGAAGAAAAGCAAGGATTAGAGGGCGCTTTTCGGTTCCATCGCGCCGGGTAACCTTGACTGGTTAGGTTAAAACCGGGATCGCGTTGCCGTTTCCACACGCGTTGCTACCGTGAATTCGTCGCTCCGGCTGACCGGCGAAGCCGCACTTCCCGGCCAGAATTTCAAAGAAGCGGCACGGGGCCGCCAGTGTTTTGTCGCGTCTGGCGGTCCCACCTTTCTCTCAATCAACGCCATCCAGCGCGCTTGAAAAACGCCGCGATCTCCTCGCTCGCGCGATCCGGATCCTCGCGATGCGGAAAGTGCCCGACGCCGGGAAACATCTTCAGATCGAGATTTGTAAACGCCTCGCTCAGGCGATCGGTCCAGGCATAGGGAAACAGCGGATCGTGCTCGGCCCAGCGGATGCAGGTCGGCGCCGTGATCGGCGGCAACGCCGGCGCCTCTCCCTTCATCATTCTGATACGGCCCGCATGGGCGGCGCGGTAATGCGCAAAGCCGCCGGCAAGGTTGCCAGACTTCAGGAAGTTGTCGGTGAAGGCTTCCAGCACATCGTCGAAGGCGTGCTTGCGGTACGACCATTGCCGCAGGAAATGGCCGATATAGGTTCGGCAACTCTCGCGCGTCGCGCCGATCAAGGCGGGCGCCATCTCCATCTGATGGAACGACTGGTACCAGATGTTGTTCAGCCGATCCGGCTCGGCCATGCGCGCGCCGATGCCGGGATAGACGAAATCGAAGAAGAACAGTCCGGCCACGCGATCGGGCGCCTGACGGGCCAGCGGCTGCATCACCGCGCCGCCGACGTCGTGCCCGATCACGCCGGCCTGCCTCAGATCGAGCGCGTCCATCAGCGCCAGCATGTCGGCGGCGTGCTGATCGGGCCCGAACGGCCCGTCAGGCTTGTCGCTGTCGCCAAAACCGCGCAGGTCGGGCGCGTACAGCGTGAAACGATCGGCGAGCCGCGCCATCACGGGCTCCCTGGTCAGCCAGAATTCGGGCCAGCCATGCAGCAACAGCAGCGGCCGGCCGGTGCCGGCGCGGGCGACGTGAAACGCCGCGCCGTTGGCAGAAACCCGCAAATGCTCCATTTTTTGGCTCCTTTTTGCTTCCCCCGGGGCCTCGGAAATCTTGCTTCCGCGCCTTGTCTGGCCCGCCATCCTCGCCTAGAACTCGCCCCGACCGCGGCCGAGGAATCAGCCGCCATGGCGCCTGGAGAGGTGGCAGAGTGGTCGAATGCACCGCACTCGAAATGCGGCATAGGTGCAAGCCTATCGGGGGTTCGAATCCCTCCCTCTCCGCCAGCCTTCGCCTGTCGGGCTTCGGGTGGCAGGCCACCCGTAGAAAGCGCTTTCTCGCTCCACTGACTGGCTCTTGATAAATTGCCGGTCGCCGGGCTCGCGGCGAAACCAGAATTCACAGCCTGAGATGTTCCTCTGCGTCGCGACGTCGCGAATGCACGCTGCGGCAGGACGAGCCCGGCCTCATCATCTCCGCGCCAGCCACTCGACCGGCCCTAGAGCGCGGCGATCAGCTTTCGCAGCAGCGTGTTGAGCTTGTTCTGCTCGGCCGGAGTCAGCGCGGACAAAATGCGCTGCTCGTTTGCGACATGGCGGCCGATCGTCTTGTCGATCACGCGCTTGCCGCTGTCGGTGAGCGCGATCAGCTTGCCGCGACGGTCGTTGGGGTCGGGGCGGCGCTCGACAAAACCGGCGCGTTCGAGGCGGTCGAGGCGATTGGTCATGCCGCCCGACGAGATCATCACGGTTTCGTAGAGCTGGGTCGGCGAGAGCAAGTAAGGCTCGCCCGCGCGCCGGAGCGTGGCAAGCACGTCGAACTCGCCCGGTTGCAGCCCGGCCTCGGCGAACAGCGGATTCATGTGGTCCCGCATCACGGATTCGGCGGCGTCCAGCAGCCGCCAGAAGATGTACATCGGCAGCACCGCGAGGTCGGGGCGTTCCCGGGCCCATTGTTCGATAGCAATATCAGCGCGATCCATCGAAAATCCTCTCGATGCAATGTATCTTGACATCAAGATACATTGCATCTAGTGATTCGCCATCGAGGCAATAACGCGATCCGTGCCTCACGTGAAGGAGGAAGTGATGAGCAAGATGATTTTCGTGAACCTGCCGGTACGCGATCTGGCGGCGTCGACGGCATTTTATGTCGCGTTGGGCGGCGAGGTGAACCCGCAGTTTTCCGGCGAGCAGTCGACGTCCCTGATGTTCTCGGACACGATCGGCGTGATGCTGCTGACGCACGACCACTACCGGCAGTTCACCCAGCGGCCGATCGGCGATGCGCGGCGCGAAAGCCAGGCGATGATCGCGCTCAGCGTCGACAGCCGCGACACTGTGGATGCGACGCTGCAGCGGGCCGTTGCCGCGGGCGGCCGCGCCGATCCCAATCCGGCACAGGACCTCGGCTTCATGTTCAACCGCCATGTCGAGGATCCCGACGGCAATGTCTGGGAAATCATGTGGATGGATTCCGCCGCACTGGCTCAAACGCCCGCGACGGCGTGATCGGCGCAACTTACGTCCAAAACGAAAGCCGGTCGGGTCCGCTTCCGGTGCCTCAAAACTATCTGGTTGGCGTGTCGGTTTCAGGCACGGCCAACCGTTCTCTGCTCGGATCGGCTGAATGGCCGACCGGTTGCCGAGCGCCGCGGTACCGACGCAACCAAATGACGATGCACCAATGAACGCGGCGTCCAACCTGTGAGGTTGAGAAATGGCAAAGCAAGTCCCAACACTATTTGACTGGATCGGCGGTGCCGCCGTGCTCGATCGGCTCACCGCGGAGTTCTACCGCAGGGTCAAGGTCGATCCAACGCTCGCGTCCATATTCGCGAACATGGACGAGAAGCATCCTCACCACGTGGCGCAGTTTCTCGGTGAGGTGTTCGGCGGTCCCAAGGAATATTCGAGCCAGCGCGGCGGGCATGCGCACATGTTGACCAAGCATTTTGCGCGTCATCTGACAGAAGCGCAGCGCCGGCGCTGGGTCGACCTGTTGATCGACACGGCCAACGATACCGGGCTCCCGGTGGACCCGGAATTCCGCTCGGCGCTGATGGCCTATCTCGAATGGGGAACGCGGATCGCGGTCATTAATTCGCAACTGGAGCCACACGCGGTCGAACAAGAGCCGATGCCGCAATGGGGCTGGGGCGAAGTCAAAGGCCCGTATCAGCCGGGCTGACGCCGCTATCCCGATTTTTATCCAGATTTTTCCCGGCCACGATCCGCAACATACCGCCCCGCCGCCGCCACGCAGGTTTCGAAAACATCCAGTGCATCGAGGCCGCGCGCCTTGCCGTCGGCGGGAACGAAGATCGGGTAACCGCCGCTCTGGACCGCGCCGACGATCATGAGATTGTCCGGCAGATGGAAGCCTTCGATGCCCAGTTCGGCATGATCAGCGCCAAGTTGCCGCCGCATCCGGGATTCAAAATTCTCCGGCGTGTTCGAATAACCGAAGATCGGCTTGCCCTTGCCGAGAAACCAGCCGACCTCGATCAGGGTGCCGGCATCGGCGGATGCGCCTGCGAATGGCGTGAGGTTGGCGATGATGATGTCGCATCGCTCCATCATCGCGATGTCTTTTTCATAAATCGTCTGCCAGACCTCCAGGTGCTTTGCGATCGTCGCCACGTCCTCATTGAGGGGCGGCAGGCCACGCAGACCAAATCGCCGGCATATCTCCACCTTCCTTGCGGCGTGCGCGACCGCGTCGGGAAGAAATACGTCGGGGCCGGCGAGATAGGCTGTCGCTGTCATAACAATTCTCGTCAGAAAGATCGGGACAGACGAGCATAAACGAAATTCGGGTGGTTCGGAGCATAACCGCGCTACCGAATACCCGTATAAGTTGATATTCTAAAGAAACGCCGCCGGCCGATCGCAGCGCCATCGAGGGAGGAAGAGCATGCTTGCATCTCCTGTTTTCCGAAATCTCCGCCCGCGCTATCTTGCAACCGGTCTCGCGCTGCTGGCGCTGGCCGGTGGCCCGGTGGCGGCCCAGGGAATCTCGGAGCCGGCGGCGCGTCAGCTGGAGAATAGAACTATCGTGTTGCCCGGCGGATTGGGCGTCCGTCCGTTCGCGCTGCCTGAGGGTTTCCAACTCAAGAAGCTGCAATCGGACGCGGCCAAAGCCGATGCCAATCTGGATTCGGACGGCGACGGCTTGACCGATGCGGAAGAGCTTGCGCTCGGCACCGACCCTCACAATCCCGACAGCGATGGCGATGGCCTGCCCGACGGCTGGGAGGTCCATGGCGTGAACGGCATCGACCTCAGGGCATTGGGCGCAAGCCCGCTGCACAAGGATCTGTTCGTCGTCATGGACTACATGGAGCGAGCGACCGCGACCAATGGGCTTGGTCCCAACAGTGTGGTGACGGCCGGAATCACCGCCGCCTTCGCCGCCGCGCCGGTTCAAAACCCCGACGGGCGGCCGGGCATCGCCATCCATCTGATGACGGGCAACAAGGTCGACTATCAGGACGACCTGATTCCGCTGGCGCAGGCCTTTGCGGCGGTGAAAGCCAAAAGCTTCGACGTCAAGCAGGCGCCGGTGTTCCACTACATGATCTGGGCCAATGGTTACGACCAGGGAACGTCGAGCGGCAACGCGCTCAACATTCCCAATTCGGATTTCGTCGTCACCCTCGGCAGGTGGAATAACGGCGCCGGTGGCACCAACGATCAGAAAATCGGAACGTTCATCCATGAGCTCGGACACGATCTGGGTCTCCGGCACGGCAGCGTCGACGACGTGAATTACAAACCAAATCATCTCAGCGTCATGAACTATTCCTTTCAGACCATCGGCATCATGCTGGGTGGCCGCCGGATATTCAGCTATCAGCCGTTCGCGCTGCCCTCGCTGGATGAGAACAGGTTGAACGAGCAAAACGGTCTTGGTCACGAAACCGAGCTGGCACAGTCGACGACGATCTTCTTCGACACTAACGCCGGTTCATTCGTGGAAGTGCCGGCGGGTGCAAGCATCGACTGGAACCGCAACAACGCCATCGACCCGGCCACGGTATCGGCCGATGTCAACCATGACGGCACCCGCACTGTTCTGAGCGCGATCCCCAACGAGTGGGGCAGGCTGGTTTTCAACGGTGGCTCGATCGGCAGTCCGACATCGCTAAGCACGCTGAGCCAATTGAAGGTACAGGATATTGCGCCGGCGTTACGAGAGGAGCTCGACGAGCCGACGCATCTGCGCCTGATGTTGCGCAAGGTGGAATAAGATCAAACAGGCGTTCGGCGCCTCTCAATGCGCTCCGGCGGCGCTTCCTTTCGCCTTGCGCGTCAGCGTAACCGCCATCGCGGCCAGCACCAGCACCACGCCGATCACGGCGAAGGTATCGCTGAAACCCATCACCAGCGCCTGATGCTTCACCGCCTTGCCGAGCGCGATGATCGCCTGTTGATGCGCCGCCGCCGGGTCCGGTACGCCGTGGGCCATGAAGTAGTCGGTCGTCTGCGCAATCCGGTTGCGGACTTCTTCGCGGCCGAGCGTGACCGACTGGCCGATGATGTTGGAATGGAACTGCTCGCGCTTGGTGATGACGGTGGCCAGCACCGCGGTGCCGATCGCGCCGCCGAGGTTGCGCAGCATGTTGCTGATGCCGGAGGCGGCCGCGGCGTCCTGCGGCGCGATGTCGCCTGTCGTCACCGACGTCAGCGGCGTCAGCACCATGGCCTGACCGATCGCGCGCACGATGTTGGGAATCCAGAGCTGGTCGCCGGCATAGTCGGGCGACATCGCCGTGTTCATGAAGCAGCTATAGGCAAAGATCATCAGGCCGGTGAAGGCGATGTAGCGCGTATCGAAGCGCTGCATCAGCTTCGGCACCAGCGGAATCAGGATCAGCTGCGGCAGGCCGGTCCAGGCCAGTACCCGGCCGATCTGCTCGGCATTGTAGCCCTGCGCCTGGCCGAGATAGGCCGGCAGGATGTAGACCGAGCCGAACAGCGCAAAACCCAACAGCGTCACGGCGATGGTGCCGAAGCCGAAATTGCGCCGCTTCAGCAGCCGCAGCCGGATCAGCGGCTTTTCGATTGTGAGCTCGATCCAGACGAACAGCGCCAGACTGACCAGCGCGATGACCGCCAGGCGCTGGATGAACGGCGAGGCGAACCAGTCGTCCTTGTTGCCTTCCTCGAGCACGGTCTGCAGCGCCGACAGTCCGATCGCCATCGTGAAGATGCCGGCCCAGTCGCCTTCCCTCAAGCAGCTTGAGCTGCATCGGCTGCCGCTCCAGCGTCAGATAGAGCGCGCTCACCATCACCGCGGTCGGGATCACGTTGACGAAGAAGATGGTTCGCCAGCCGTAATTTTCGGTGAGATAGCCGCCGATGGTCGGACCGATCGCGGGTGCGAAGGTGACGGACAGCGCGAAGATCGCAAGCCCGACCGGTTGCTGCGGCTTCGGCAGCTTGGTCAGTACCAGCGTGAACGCCATCGGGATCAGCACGCCACCGGCAAAGCCCTGCAGGCCGCGCATCGCGATCATCGAGGGCAGATCATGGGTGAAGGCGCAGGCGACCGAGAACGCGGCGAACAGCGCGGCGCTGGCCAGCATGTAGCGGCGGAACGAGAACACGCGGCTGAGATAATCGGTCAGCGGGATCACCACGATCTCGCCGATCAGATACGACGTCGATATCCACGAGCCGTTGTCGACGCCGGTGCCGATGCCGCCCTCGATGTTGAGCAGCGAGGCGTTGGTGATCTGGATGTTCAGGATCGCCATGAACGAGCCGATCATGGCTGCGATCACGGCGATCCAGGTGGCGAGGCTGGCGCGCTGGACGGCCGCCGAACTAGATCCGGCGGGCGAGGTCGGAAGCGTGGATATCGAGGCTGACGGGACTGGATTTGACATGGCGCGACACTCCGGAAACCGAGGCTGATATTTTCGATGCGGCGACTGCGGCGCGGCGGCTCTGGGTTTGCGATTGGGTTTCGATGGTCGGGATGACCGACATGCCCGGCCGCAGTTCGACCAGCGAATTGGAGCCGTCGAGCGCGATCTTCACCGGGATGCGTTGCACCACCTTGGTGAAGTTGCCGGTGGCGTTGTCGGGCGGCAGCAGCGCGAATTCCTGGCCGCTGGCGGGAGCGATGCTGTCGACATGGCCGTGCACGATCTGGCCGGGAAACATGTCGACGGCGATATCGACCGCCTGGCCCTGATGGACATCGGTGAGCTGGGTTTCCTTGAAGTTGGCGACGACATACGCGCCGGTGGCCGGGACCAGCGACATCAGTTGGGTGCCGGCCTGCACGAATTGCCCGGTGCGCAGCGAGCGGTTGCCGACGACGCCGTCGATCGGGGCTACGATGGTGGTGTAGCCGAGATTGAGTTCGGCCTGGCTCTGCACGGCTTCCGCGTGCGCAAGGGCCGCCTTCGCTTGCACCAGCTCGGCCTTGAGCAGATCAACCTGTTTCAGCGCGGAGGCAAGACTGGCGGTGTCGCGCGCGATCGCGGCCTCGGCGCCGGCGTTGCGCGATTGCGCCTGCTGCGCGTTCTGCACGCTGCCATAACCGGTCGCGGCCAAATCCGTGTAGCGCTTGTTCTCTTGCGCCGTGAAAGTCGACGTCGCCTTGTCGACCTCGATGGTCGCCCTGGCGGCGTCGATGACGGCCTGTTGAACGCCGAGCTGGGCCTGCTTGCTGGCGATCGTGGCATCGGCGGATGCTACGTCGGCCTTGGCCTGATCGAGCGCGACTGTGAAGTCGCGGTCGTCGATCCGTGCCAATATCTGCCCCGCGGTGACGTGCTCGTTGTCGCCGACCAGCACCTGGTGGAGGTAACCCGAAACCTTCGGCGCGATGGTGGTGTTATCGGCTTTGACATAGGCGTCGTCGGTCGAAACCAGGTATTGGCCGACGGTCCAATAGTCCCAGCCATACCAGGTGGCGCCGGCCAGCACTGCGACCGCCGCCCCAGCCATCAACAGCTTGCGAAGGTTGAACTTTTTTGCGACTGCCGGGGCGGGGGCTGCCGCCTTGGCGGCGTCTTTCTGCAACGTCTCCAACAGGTCCGGGGCGACATTTCCGGCCGGAACGGTCCGCTCGATCTCGAAAGTGGGGGAGTGCTGATTCATGGCACCTGCTCCTGAGGCCTTATTTAGGAAACTTGATATTTTCCAAAATAGAGCCTACCTTCGAAACTGTCAATGGAATGACAGGCATCATCTAAAAGCATGGCTGACACAGACACCAACGGGGAACGTCGCTGCCGGGGCCGTCCGCAGGTCCGCTCGGACGACGAGACGCGCCAGATCATCTTCGAGGCGGCGCGGCACGAATTCGCCGGCAACGGCTATGCCGCGACCAGCATCGAGACGGTCGCGCGCCGCGCCGGGGTATCGACCAAAACGCTGTATAGGCTGATCCCGAACAAGGCGGCGCTGTTCGAGGCCATGGTCGCGGACCGGCTCGATCGCTTTCTCGCCGCGGTCAATCTGCACGCGGTCGATGATGCCGATATCGAGCAGGCGCTCTATACCGCGCTGATGGCTTGCGCGGACCTCGCGCTCGATCCGGAAGTGGTCGCGCTTCAGCGTATGGTGCTGCAGGAGACCGCAAAATTTTGCGACATCGCGCCGACGTTTTACCGCAACGGTCCGCAGCGCACGGTCACCGCGCTGGCGGACTGGCTGCGGGTGCAGCAGAAGCGCGGGCTGATTGCGCTCGATGATGTCGATGAGGCCGCCGGCATGCTGCTCGGCATGGCGACTTCCGCACCGCAACGCGCCGCGATCTTCGGCGGCCAGCCGCTGCCGCAGCGTTCAGAGATCGAAGCAAGGCTGCGCCGTTGCGCAAAGCTGTTTTTGCGCGGCTGCCGGGTGTGACGGTTTCGCGATCGATCGCTTGACTCCGGGCCGAAGCCGATTTGACATGTCCCCGCCCGGCGACGTCAGGGCATTCGATTGCTGAACCAAAGATGCCAATCGGCGAACTCTTCATCCTCGGCTTCTTCGGCAAGGTCGTCCCGGAATGGCTGCAGCAATTCGCCGCCCGCTACGGCCTCGGCGGCGTCATCCTGTTCGATTATTCCTGCCAGACCCGGCAATACGACAACAACATCGAATCGCCCGACCAGCTGCGCGGACTGTGCGCGGAGATTGCGCGGCTGCCGTCCGGCCCGATGGTGTTCATCGACCAGGAGGGCGGATTGGTGCGGCGGCTGAAGGAGGGCAAAGGATTTGCAAGCCGCTTCCCAGCGCAAAGGAATTCAATCGTCTCGCCGCGGCCGAAAAGCGCAACATACTCGCGGCCAGCCTTGCCGAGATGCGGCAGCTCGGCATCCACTATGATTTCGCACCGGTGATCGACGTCGATTACAACCCCGACAATCCGAACATCGGCAGGATCAAGCGCGCCTTCTCCGCCGACATCGGCGAGGTCGAAGCCAATGCGCTGCTGATGAGCGAAATCGCCCACGAGGCCAGGGTAGGCCTCTGCCTGAAACATTTTCCCGGCATCGGCGGCGCGGTGGTGGATTCGCATCAGGAGTTCATGGATATTTCGGATGCGATGCGCCCCGAACAGGAAGAACTGTTCTATTCGCTGGCGCCGAAAATGTTCGGCGATGCGGTGCTGGTCAGCCACGCGATCGTCCGGCAATGGGACCCCGACCATCCGATGACGCTGTCGCCGCCTGGCCTTGGCCGTTTGCGCCGGCGGCTGCCCGATACGCTGCTGATCACCGACGACATGCAGATGCAGGCATTGCAGAAGGCGCTCGGAACCCGGGAAGCCGGCCTGCAATCGCTGCGAGCCGGCATGGATATGCTGTGCATCGGCAACAATCTGCTCGACCAGGAGCAGGAAATGGCCGGGGTCGCGGCCCACATCGAAGCGGCCCTGCGCAATGGAACCTGGGCCGTTTCGGCCGCGGAGGGGTCGATCGACCGGGTGCGGAAACGAAAGACGCTGCTAATTGCCTAGTCGCACCTGTTGCCTTCGGAGGCCATTGAGACTAAAAGCCTTTTTTCAACCGGAAGACGGACGATGGCCCACAACTACGCGATCAATGACGACGTTCATCACCAGCTGCAGGGGCCGCAGGGCCGCGCGACGGTCAAGGAGCGCAGCGTCTACACCATTGTCACCTGCCTGCCGATCGAGGCGGACGGACGCCCGCGCTACCGCATCAAGAGCAAGACCGAGAATGTCGAGCGTGTCGTGACCGAGGAGCAGATCAGCCGGCTCGGCTGATCCGCCGCCATTGCTTATTTCGACGGCTATTTCGACGGCTGGGTGCCTGCCTGTTGCGCCTTGTCGTGCGCGGCGATTCCGACTGCCTTGTAATCATAGGTCGGATAGAACTCGGTGCGATAGGCGCCCCAGGCCATGGTTTCGAACAGGCGGTTGACCTCGCGCAGCCGTGATGCCGGCAACCGCAGCGTCACCACCTGACCAACCCCCATCATCACGTACCAGCTGACGACCTCGATGCCTTCAGGCGGGAAGGCCTTGTAATACCCCTGCCGCTCGAGCTGGGCGTTGAGTTCGCTGAGCGGGCGCGACTGGTCGTGCTTCAAGAACACCGTGAGCATCACCGCATTGTCGGCCGTGGGCGCAGCTTTCTCCGCAGGCGCGGCCGCCGTTTGTGCCGTGGCGCCCGAATTGAACGCCAACGCGCCTGCCAGCGCCGCCATCGCCACCCATGACCCGAACCCTTGCGGCATCGCCGTCTCCCTGCTGCATTCGTCGTGAGATCAGTTCAGGCGATCATTGCGAGACCGGCAAATTCTGTAAATCGCAAACGGCTGCCATGCCGGCTCACGCGCGATCAATCCCGCGTCACCGCCCGGCGCTTCCGCGGCGAATGTGAAGCACGTCACACGCGCGTGCCGGCTTCGGCGTTAATCGAGGCGTGCGGGGCCATCTCGGATCGAGGATGGGACTGATGAACACGCGCCGGCTGGCATATTGGTGGTTCAGGTTGGTCGCCTCGGGACGTTTCCTCGAAAAGTTCCTGACGCTGCGGCGCTCCTGACGCGGCGTCGCCATTTTCGATCCTCGCGCGCGCCTTCGTCCGAATGACGTTCGCAAGCCGCATCGCGGTATGCCGGCGGGCCAGTTCGATTGCACGGCGGGCCTTGGCTGAAAACGCGGTTTGCCCCTCGATCAAGTTCGATCAGTCATAAAGGGTCAAGCGCCTCCTATTAGGAAAGCAAATGAAGCTCCTTTTGAAATCGTGGGCGTGCTTCCCTCGGTCTACGCATTTCTCCGACCCGTAAAACTACGGTGCCTGGTCAGCAGCCCCCCTACCTCACGCAATTTGTTGTTGATTTCCGTACATTCCCTGGCTCTCTATCGGGATGCCGGGGTTCCCCCGTATTCTTACTGGTTAAAAAATTAACCCTGAGCCAGCTTGAAGCCGATAAAAACTTATATGGCACATCAAGAACGTCGCGCCGAAGATTCTGACTTTCCGAAATGGATGGAAAACAGCACGCCGCTCGAAGACAACCTTGAAATCGTGCAGCTGTCCCTTGCCCGCGCCCGGGCGATGGAGGAGGCGGGAGCCGCGCTCGCGCGTCAGCTCAACGGACCGTTGACCGCGCTGCTGCTCTACATGAACGAGATCAGGCAGCACAGCCACCAGTTTTCAGAAGCATCGGGCAACCGCATCTACCTGCAGCAGGTGGTGGAGAACGCGTTTCAGCAGACCGAGCGCGTCTGCGCCATGCTGAAGCAGATTTCGGACATTCATCCCGGGGCGGCTTCCGATTGCAAACAGGGATGGGAAGACCAGACCGGCCGCAGCAAGGATGGCGGTCGCGCGCCGGGCGTGATGGTTTCGTCGGAGTCCGGCCGCAAGCCGCTGACCAAGCGCGAGCGTGAAGTGCTCAGCCTGATCAGCGAAGGATGTTCCAACAAGCAAGGTGCCTTGCGGATGAATATCAGCCCAAGGACTTTCGAAAGTCATCGCGCCGAAGCGATGCGCAAGCTTGGCGCCCGCAATACCGCGGATCTTGTCCGCAAGGCGCTGTTGCAGCCGGCCTGACGTCTCTTTCAGCCATTCGTCACGCGCGTCGATGTTTGGCAGGCGAATGCTGTGCCGTCAGGTTTGTTGGTGGAAGCGCCGGCGATGGCCGGCTATCTGCAGCTCAGAAATAATCTTCCGCAAAAGCGCGAACGCGTGGCGCCGGCCGCATGGCGATGCCGGCCTTGGGCTCTTCCGGGATGATGGTGATGACCCACCCGGCGGGAACGCTCGACTTGCTTTCCACGATCGATCGCACATGACCGGTGATCGCCGAGTCGGCCGACCGGAAAGTCGCAGTCCTGCCGTTGAACTGGGCGATGCGGAAACGCCGCACTTCCTTCTGATCGCTCGTTTCGAACGTGAACATGAGACCACTCCTTGTCCACGCAACTATCACCATTCAACATTATCGGTCGATGAAAATCGTAAACCGTAGTAGTACGGCCAGCGCCCGGTTCTGATTCAATCGGGGTTTGCGTTCAGGCTCCTTGTCTTGATGCGTTTTCGGCCGGATATTTTGAAGGAGGCTGGATGCAGCTCGGCTTGCCGATTTTCGGCTGCGCGGGCGGCCGGGTGCGATGCGGTGGCTGGCTGGCTTCCGGCGCCGGGTTGAGCCCCGCGCGATATTACTCGGCCGATCCGGGAAATACGGCTTCCATCTTGGCCTTCAGCGTCGCCGCATTGAACGGCTTGACGATGTAATTGTTCACGCCGGCTTTCTTCGCGGCGATGACGTTTTCGGTCTTCGATTCCGCCGTGATCATGATGAAGGGCGTCTGCGAGAATTCCGGGCTCGCCCGGACTTCCTTGAGCAGGTCGTAGCCGGTCATCGGCTCCATGTTCCAGTCGGAGATGACCAGGCCGTACCGTTTGCCCTGCAGCTTGGCGAGCGCCGCCGAGCCATCGCTGGCATCGTCGACATTCTCGAATCCGAGCTGCTTGAGGAGATTGCGGATGATGCGGATCATGGTGCTGTAGTCATCGACCACCAGGATCGGCATCGACAAATCAAAAGCCATGTCTCTACTCCGCGCGATACGCAAATTGCCGAACACGGGTGACCGCGCGTAGCAAACGAAAAATCTCCGCCGCTCTTCTCGAACCCGCACCCGTCAGCACCCGTGACAATTATCAGGGGTCATTGAACAGCGCGTTAACTCGGGGCCGAATAAATCCTCCGCGAAGTCACGGTTGGCCGTAATAATACGGTGGGACCCGGCGGCGCGGGTGACGAACTTCCTTAATCAGCGCGCGCATTGCGGGCTGGGGCGCGCGAATACTACCGCAACGGGCCGGTTACCGGTCCCGGCAAGCGGTCAGGCGGTCGTGCAATGTATCCGGGGGTGGAGCAGCCGGTTGTACTGGGCCTTGACCGTTGCGTAGCATTCGCAGGAGGTCTTGATGAGACCATCCAGATTGGTGATCTCGATGTGTCCGCGGCTGTAGTGGATGAAGTTCGCCTGCTGCAGCGTGTTGGCCACCAGCGATACGCTGTTACGGCGCGCGCCAATCATCTGCGCCATCGATTCCTGGGTCAGCACGAGCTTGTCGCTGCCGGATAGATCGCGGGTCTGCAACAGGCACCGTGCCAGCCGCGATTCCACCGTATGCGAGGCGTTGCAGCCGGCGGTCTGCTGGATCTGCGCGTAGACCGCCAGTCCATGCCGCGTCAGCGTCGTGCGGAGCGTCGCGCTCTGGTCGGCCGCCGCCCGAAGCTGATCAATGTCGATCGTCGAGGCGGTGCCGGGCACCAGCACCACCGCGCTGTTCAGCGCCACGGCGTCGCCGAGTGCGGCAAACGATCCGAAGATGCTGTCGCGGCCGACCATCGCGACCTGCACGTTTTCGCCGCGCGCAAGCTTGACGACCAGTGAGATCACGCCGCGGTGCGGGAGAAACGCGCGCTTGAGCAGTTCGTCGACTTCGACCAGCACCAGTTCCTGGGTCAGATCGGCGGTGCGCAGATAAGGGCGGACCAATTCGAAATCGTCCGCGGTCAGGGAAGACAGGAAGCCATTCGGTGAACGAGGAGCTGAATCCAAAGCAGTCTCCTGCCTTATGGGCAAAGCCGGTCTCTGGGCACCTGGAACTTGAAAATGAATATTCAAATTTGATTGGGAGGATGATCGTGACACGGCTTGCTGGCAAGAAAAATTGGCAAATAGCCGCACTGGAATAGATGCGTTGGATCGGGGTTGATGCTCACCGCTGATCGATCCTTCGCTGTTGCACAAATCTCGTGTGCAAAATCCGCCGCTGCGAACATGGAGGCCGTAATCGCGTCCGTCAGCGAGGTATCGCAGACATTCCTTGCGTCGCGAGGGCGGGAACCCAATCGTCGCCAAGATCCGGGCGTGCCGAATGGTGGCTGGAACAAAATTCCCCGGCTGGTTACGCAAGAGTTCCGTGGCCGGACCTATACACTGTGGAGGGCAGACAACCGCCCGGATTTGCGACGGAAATGAGAACAGCGCACTGATTCGCCCGCCAGACCCGCAGCGCAGTGGTGCACTAACGCCCCGAGGCACGGCGAAGGAGCCGTCATGCGCCGCATCCTGGTTGTCGACGACGATTTTCATATCCGGCTCGCGATACGCGCGTGGCTCAAACATTTTGGTTTCAGGGTCGCGATGGCGGACGGTGGTACGAACGGTCTCGCTGCGCTGTCCGGGTCGCATGACGGACCGATACGGTCGAACGAGTTGAGGGAGGGAGTGCTTACCGGGTGAACTGCCAAAACCGCTGGGGGCTAACATGACGCGGGTGCTTATCGTCGATGACGATCCCATGGTCTGTACGGCCATAGAGATCTATCTCGAACGTCACGGCTTCGGCGTGACGATCGCCGATGGTGGCGAAGCCGGGCTTCGCGCGCTCGAGGACGGCTTCTTCGACCTGATGATCGTCGATATTTTCATGCCGCACATGCGCGGCTTCGAGTCGATCAGGATATTCCACGAGCGCGCGCCGAGAATTCCGCTGGTCGCGATGTCGGGATACGCCTTTGCAAACCTCGACGCGCCGGCGCCGGACTTCCTGCGCATGGCGCTCGAACTCGGCGCGATGCGATGCCTGCGCAAGCCGTTCACGCCGGTCGCATTGCTGACGGTGATCAACGAATGCCTTGCCGAAGGCCGATTGCGTTACGCAGACGCGCTCCCGTCGAGATAACAAACCCCGGATGCAGTGCGAGTCGTTGCCGAGCCCGGCATATGTCTGGCCGCAGGCGCCGGTAAGACTAAGTTCACCATAACCACATCGATTGGGCTTTTGCGGCCGGATTATCGCGTTCGAGTATTTTTACGAGGCACCAAGTTAACGAACGGGTAGCGAGTGAGGAAGCAGGGTGGCACGTCGCCTGAAAGTTGCGACGTTGCGTCAGTTGTGTTCATCCAGAAGGGTATGAGTCATGTCAGGTATCGTTCTCTCCGCGTCGGTTCGTCAGAACCTCCTCTCACTGCAAGACACCGCCTCGCTCTTGTCCACCACCCAGAATCGTCTGGCCACCGGTAACAAGGTCAATTCGGCTCTCGACAATCCCACCAACTTCTTCACCGCGCAGGGCCTCAACAACCGCGCGAGCGACATCAACAACCTGCTCGACAGCATCGGTAACGGCGTGCAGGTTTTGCAGGCTGCCAACACCGGCCTGACCTCGCTGCAGAAGCTGGTTGATACCGCCAAGTCGATCGCCAACCAGGTGCTGCAGGCGCCCTCCGGTTATACGGCGAAGTCGACGTCTACTTCGACAACCCTGGTTGGTACCGCGTCAGCGGCCAATCTGGTGGACGGCGTTGGTTTCAAGGCCAACCAGACCCTCGCTATCGCCGCGAGCGGCGAGCTCCCGGCACTCACGGTCACTTTCGGCGCCACCGAGTCCCTCGACCAGCTCAACACCTCTTTGGCGGCCGGCGGTCTGACAGCCAGCATTGACAGCGGCAACCACCTCGTCATCACCACAACCAACGATTATGCTGGGCAAACGATCGGTACGATTACCCCCGGTTCAACTCCCGGCACCACGACGTTCGGAGCCGGAACCGCCCCGACCGCCGATGCCGCCTCGCAGGCCATTCGCACCAGCCTGGTGAACCAGTACAACGGCATCATCACGCAGATCACGACGACGTCGCAGGACTCCTCGTTCAACGGCATCAACCTGCTGAATGGTGACAACCTCAAGCTGACCTTCGACGAAACCGGCAAGTCCACGCTCAACGTCACCGGCGTCACCTACAATGCGGCCGGCCTCGGCCTTGGTTCGCTGACCTCGGGTACGGACTTCCTGGACAACGCCTCGGCCAACGCGGCGCTCACCAAGCTCAGCTCGGCCAGCACCGTGCTCCGCACCGAAGCGTCGGCCTTGGGTTCGAACCTGTCTGTCGTGCAGTTGCGTCAGGACTTCAACAAGAGCCTGATCAACGTGCTGCAGACCGGTGCGTCCAACCTGACGCTGGCCGATTCCAACGAGGAAGCGGCCAACAGCCAGGCGCTGTCGACCCGCCAGTCGATCGCGACGTCCGCGCTGGCGCTCGCCAACACCTCGCAGCAGAGCGTGCTGCAGCTGCTGCGCTGATCTTTCGAAACAGACTATCGAGTAAGGCGGCGGGGGAAACCCCGCCGTTTTTTCGTTATACGCCTTTGCAAACCTCGACGCGCCGGCGTCAGACTTCCTGCGCATGGCGCTCGAACTCGGCGCGATGCGATGCCTGCGCAAGCCGTTCACGCCGGTCGCATTGCTGACGGTGATCAACGAATGCCTTGCCGAAGGCCGATTGCGTTACGCAGGCGCGCTCCCGTCGAGATAACGACCCCGGATGCGTGCAAGTCGTTGCCGAGCCCGGCATATGTCTGGCCGCAGGCGCCGGTAAGACTCTGTTCACCATAACCACATCGATTGGGCTTTTGCGGCCGGATTATCGCGTTCGAGTATTTTTACGAGGCATCAAATTAACGAACGGGTAGCGAGTGAGGAAGCAGGGTGGCACGTCGCCTGAAAGTTGCGACGTTGCGTCAGTTGTGTTCATCCAGAAGGGTATGAGTCATGTCAGGTATTGTTCTCTCCGCGTCGGTTCGTCAGAACCTCCTCTCGCTGCAAGACACCGCCTCGCTCTTGTCCACCACCCAGAATCGTCTGGCCACCGGTAACAAGGTCAATTCGGCTCTCGACAATCCCACCAACTTCTTCACCGCGCAGGGCCTCAACAACCGCGCGAGCGACATCAACAACCTGCTCGACAGCATCGGTAACGGCGTGCAGGTTTTGCAGGCTGCCAACACCGGCCTGACCTCGCTGCAGAAGCTGGTTGATACCGCCAAGTCGATCGCCAACCAGGTGCTGCAGGCGCCCACCGGCTATACGGCGAAGTCGACGTCTACTTCGACAGCCCTAGTTGGCACCGCGTCCGCGGCCAATTTGGTTGACGGCGTCGGCATCAAGTCCGGTGAGACTCTTGCATTCGCCGCGGCCACGGGGCTGCCGGCGGTGACCGTCACCTTCGGCGCCACCGAGACACTCGACCAGCTGAACACCGCTTTGGCACCCGGCAACCTGTCAGCCAGCATTAACGGCTCCAACCAGCTCGTCATCTCCACGACCAACGACGCGGCTTCGTCCACGATCGGTGCGATTACCCCTGGGGGCGCCGGTACTACGACGTTCAGCGTTGCTGCCGCCCCGACCGCCGATGCCGCCTCGCAGGCCATTCGCACCAGCCTGGTGAACCAGTACAACGGCATCATCACGCAGATCACGACGACGTCGCAGGACTCCTCGTTCAACGGCATCAACCTGCTGAATGGTGACAACCTCAAGCTGACCTTCGACGAAACCGGCAAGTCCACGCTCAACGTCACCGGCGTCACCTACAATGCGGCCGGCCTCGGCCTTGGTTCGCTGACCGTGGGCACGGACTTCCTGGACAACGCCTCGGCCAACGCGGCGCTCACCAAGCTCAGCGCGGCCAGCACCGTGCTTCGCACCGAAGCGTCGGCCTTGGGTTCGAACCTGTCTGTCGTGCAGTTGCGTCAGGACTTCAACAAGAGCCTGATCAACGTGCTGCAGACCGGCGCGTCCAACCTGACGCTGGCCGATTCCAACGAGGAAGCGGCCAACAGCCAGGCGCTGTCGACCCGCCAGTCGATCGCGACGTCCGCGCTGGCGCTCGCCAACACCTCGCAGCAGAGCGTGTTGCAGCTGCTGCGCTGATCTTTCGAAAAACACCTTCAAGCAAGGCGGCGGGGGAAACCCCGCCGCTTTTTTTCGTGCGCGGGGCCGGATCAGGCGGAGCCCCGGGGGCAGACGTGGCGCGCAAACCTCGGGTAACGAAGTGTTAACCAAACAACTTAAGCCGGCATTAACCTTAATTTAAAGGAAACTCGATAGACCCTTCGCAAGGTAAAACTACGGAAGGGTCTGTGATATGTCCGGTATTGTTCTCTCGGCGGCGGTTCGCCAGAACCTGCTCTCGCTGCAAGACACCGCCTCGCTCTTGTCCACCACCCAGAACCGGCTGGCTAGCGGCAAGAAGGTCAACACCGCGCTCGACAATCCGACCAACTACTTCACGGCACAGGGCCTCGACAACCGCGCCAGCGACATCAACAATCTGCTCGACGCCATCGGCAACGGCGTGCAGGTCCTGCAGGCTGCCAACACCGGGCTCACGTCGCTGCAGAAGCTGGTCGATACCGCCAAGTCGATCGCCGCCCAGGTCCTGCAAACCACCACCGGCTATACGGTGAAGGCTTCCGCGACAAGCCTGGCGCCGACCGGCGCAGGCCCGTTGGGCGTTGTTGGCACTGCCACAGACTTGACCGTCGCCGGTACGAACTCGCTCAACGCCAAGACCTTCATATTTACGCCGGCCGCTGGCGCCGCCACCACGATCACGCTCGGCACCGGCGCCGGCAACGTCAACTCAATCACTGCTTTCAATACTGCGTTGTCCGCCGCCGGCCTTGGATTGCAGGCAACATTCGCCAGCGACGGCTCCATCACGTTCACGTCCGCCAACGACAATGCAAGCCAGACGCTGACAACCGGAGCAGTCGCCGCCGCGAACAACATTGCGATCAGCGGCACCGATACGGCGACCCTTGTCACTCCGGCCGGCGGCGTCGCGGGCCAGCCACTGGCCGATGCGAACTCGCAGGTTACGCGTGCCAACCTGGTGACCCAGTACAACAACATCATCGCGCAGGTCACGACGACGGCGCAGGATGCTTCGTTCAACGGCATCAACCTGCTGTTTGGCGACGACCTGAAGCTGACCTTCAACGAAACCGGCAAGTCCACCCTCAACATCAGCGGGGTCACCTATGACGCGGCGGGCCTCGGCCTTGCTCCGCTGACCGCGGGTACCAACTTCCTGGACAACAGCTCGGCCAACGCCGTGATCGCAAAAGTAAGCGCTGCTTCGGACCAGTTGCGGTCGGAAGCCTCGGCGCTCGGTTCCAACCTGTCGATCGTGCAGATCCGTCAGGACTTCTCGAAGAACTTGATCAACGTGCTGCAGACCGGCTCGGCCAACCTGACCCTGGCCGACACCAACGAGGAAGCGGCCAACAGCCAGGCGCTGTCCACCCGGCAGTCGATTGCGGTGTCCGCGCTGGCGCTGTCCAACCAGTCGCAACAGAGCGTACTGCAGCTGCTACGCTGAGCCCGGCTTCGAAGGCAACGATCCAGGTGGCGGGGGAAACTCCGCCGCCCCCCTCGATTCCAAATCCGTGAACACCGGATGGCGGCTTGCTCGCCGCGCATCCGCACGAACGATGCTTTCAAGACGTCGTGGACGGTCGCGCTAGCGGCCTGACGCGGGCTGATCGATCAGCCTTTGTTTTCGAGCTTCCTGCGAACGGCTGGCACGCCGGCATAACGCGATCTTGCTGCGATCATCATCTTCTGTCGGGGCCTCGACGCGAGCGATCGTCGAGCGTCGCCCCGCGAGGGCACGCTATTCGGCAGCAGACTTTCTCCTTCTCCGTATTAGCACGGACAGTGAAATTAACGAGGTCGTGAAGCCCTGAAGGTTATGGCTGGAAGGCGACCGTCACATGACTTGGAAGGCGTGCTCAGATGGATGATCTTCTGCGGGAATTTCTGACGGAAACCAGCGAAAGCCTGGATACGGTCGACAATCAGTTGGTGAAGTTCGAGCAGGATCCGACTGACGCCAAGATTCTGGATAATATTTTCCGCCTGGTTCACACCATCAAAGGCACCTGCGGCTTCCTGGGCCTGCCGCGGCTGGAAGCGCTGGCGCATGCCGGCGAGACCCTGATGGGCAAATTCCGCGACGGCATGCCGGTCACCGCCGGCGCCGTGACGCTGATCCTGTCCTCGATCGACCGCATCAAGGAGATTTTGGCCGGCCTCGAAGCCACCGAGAACGAGCCCGAAGGCACCGACGAGGACCTGATCGAGAAGCTGCACGAGATGGCCGAAGGCGCCAAGCATGCGGCGCCGGCCGAGGTTGAAGCCGCATCCGTTGAAGCAGCCCCCGTGCCGGTCGTGGCAGCACCCCCGGTGCAGCCCGCGGCGACCAAGGGCTCGCTGGTGGAACAGGTGCTGGAACGGCCCTTGCGTCCCGGCGAAGTCTCGCTCGACGATCTCGAGCGCGCCTTCCGCGAGACCGCGATCGAAGTCGCCGCGCCCGCGCCAGTAGCCGCCGCCGCAAAGCCGGCGGCGCCCGCACCTGTTGCAAAGCAGGAAGCCGCCCCCGCTGCTGCCGCCGAGCCGTCCGCTGCCGCATCGAAAGAGAAAAAGCCGGCCGTGAGGAAGGCGGCCGCCGCCGCCGACGGCGATGTCCAGGAAGCCGACAAGATCGCCAACCAGTCGATCCGCGTCAACGTGGATACGCTGGAACATCTGATGACCATGGTCTCCGAACTGGTGCTGACCCGCAACCAGCTGCTGGAGATCTCCCGCCGCAACGAGGACACCGAGTTCAAGGTGCCGTTGCAGCGGCTCTCCAACGTCACCGCCGAGCTGCAGGAAGGCGTCATGAAGACGCGGATGCAGCCGATCGGCAATGCCTGGCAGAAGCTGCCCCGGATCGTGCGCGACCTCTCGGGCGAACTCGGCAAGCAGATCGAACTGGAGATGCACGGCGCCGACACCGAACTCGACCGCCAGGTGCTCGACCTGATCAAGGATCCGCTCACCCATATGGTGCGCAACTCCGCCGACCACGGCCTGGAGACCCCGGCCGAGCGCTCGCGGCCGGCAAGCCCGAGCAGGGCACGATTCGGCTGTCCGCCTATCACGAAGGCGGCCACATCATCATCTGCATCGCCGACAACGGCCGCGGCCTCAACACCGAGCGGATCAAGGCCAAGGCGGTCCAGAACGGTCTCGTCAGCGAGGCTGAACTCGAGAAGATGACGGAAGCCCAGATCCACAAGTTCATCTTCGCGCCGGGCTTCTCCACCGCGGCCGCCATCACCTCGGTGTCCGGCCGCGGCGTCGGCATGGACGTGGTGCGGACCAATATCGACCAGATCGGCGGCACCATCGACGTCAAGTCGGTGGCCGGCGAGGGCTCCTCCGTCACCATCAAGATCCCGCTGACGCTCGCCATCGTCTCGGCCCTGATCGTGGAAGCCGCCGGCGACCGCTTTGCGATCCCGCAATTGTCGGTGGTCGAACTGGTGCGCGCCCGCGCCAACTCCGAACACCGCATCGAGCGCATCAAGGACACCGCGGTTTTGCGGCTGCGCAACAAGCTGCTGCCGCTGATGCATCTGAAGAAGCTCCTGAAGATCGACGACGGCACCTCCTCCGATCCCGAGAACGGCTTTATCGTGGTGACGCAAGTCGGCAGCCAGACCTTTGGCATCGTGGTCGACGGCGTGTTCCACACCGAAGAAATCGTGGTCAAGCCGATGTCGACCAAGCTGCGGCACATCGACATGTTCTCCGGCAACACCATTTTGGGCGATGGCGCCGTGATCATGATCATCGACCCCAACGGCATCGCCAAGGCGCTCGGCGCCTCCGGCTCGACCGCCCAGGGAATGGCCGACGAGCACGCCGCGTCGCACGCCAACACCGGCGAACAGCTGACCTCGCTATTGGTGTTCCGCGCCGGAAGCGCGCAGCCCAAGGCGGTGCCGCTCGGGCTCGTCACCCGCCTGGAAGAGATCTCGACCGACAAGATCGAACTCAGTAACGGCCGCTACATGGTGCAATACCGCGAGCAGCTGATGCCGCTGGTGCAGATGCTCGGGGTCAACGTCCAGACCTCGGGCTCGCAGCCGATCCTGGTGTTCGCCGACGACGGCCGCTCGATGGGGCTGGTGGTCGACGAGATCATCGACATCGTCGAGGAGCGGCTGCACATCGAGGTCGCCGGTTCCAGCGAGGGCATTCTGGGTTCGGCCGTGATCAAGGGTCAGGCCACCGAAGTGATCGACGTCGGCCACTTCCTGCCGATGGCGTTTGCCGACTGGTTCTCGCGCAAGGAGATGCGCCCGGCCGCGAGCTCGCAATCGGTGCTGCTGGTCGACGACTTAGCCTTCTTCCGCAACATGCTGGCGCCGGTGCTCAAGGCCGCCGGTTACCGGGTGCGGGTCGCCCCCAACGCGCAGGAGGGCCTTAGTGCGCTGCGTTCGGGCCAGGCCTTCGACGTCGTACTGACCGACATCGAGATGCCCGACATGAACGGCTTCGAGTTCGCGGAAGTTATCCGCGCCGACCAGCACTTGAGCACGATGCCGATCATCGCGCTGTCCTCGATGGTGTCGCCGGCGGCGATCGAGCGCGGCCGGCAGGCCGGCTTCCACGATTACGTCGCCAAGTTCGACCGTCCCGGGCTGATCGCGGCGCTGAAGGAACAGACCGCCGAGACCCGGCGCGCGGCTTAAGGAAATCTGACCATGACAACCAAGACCGATACCATCGAGGGCAGTGTTGCCGAATACGTCACCGCCGTGATCGGCGGGCAGCTGTTCGGGCTGCCGATCTCGCGGGTGCAGGACGTGTTCATGCCGGAGCGGCTGACGCGGGTGCCGCTGGCCTCCAGCGAGATCGCCGGCGTGCTCAATCTGCGCGGCCGCATCGTCACCGTGGTCGACATGCGCGCGCGGCTGGGGCTGCCCAAAAACGACGACGGCAAACCGCCGATGGCGGTCGGCGTCGATCTGCGCGGCGAATCCTACGGGCTCCTGATCGACCAGATCGGAGAGGTCCTCAGGCTCCCCGACGACAGCCGCGAGGAAAACCCCGTCAACCTCGATCCCCGCATGGCCAAGCTCGCCGGCGGCGTCCACCGGCTCGACGGCCAGCTCATGGTCGTCCTCGATGTCGATCGCGTCCTCGAAATCGTGCCCAAGACCGCGCTCGCAGCATAATTGGTAAACGCTGTTCGTTCAGAAAGCAGGCCGAAAATGAAAACATGTCTTGTCGTCGATGACTCCAGCGTCGTACGGAAAATCGCCCGCCGTATCCTGGAAGCGATGGACTTCCGGATCATCGAAGCCGAAGACGGCGAGCAGGCGCTCGAAGCCTGCAAGCGCGCCATGCCCGAGGCGGTCCTGCTCGACTGGAACATGCCGGTCATGGACGGCTACGAGTTCCTCGGCCATCTGCGCCGCCTGCCCGGCGGCGATGCGCCCAAGGTGGTATTCTGCACCACCGAAAACGGCATGGATCACATCTCGCGTGCGCTGGATGCCGGCGCCAACGAATACATCATGAAGCCATTCGACAAGGACATCGTCGCTGCGAAATTCCAGGAAGTCGGCCTGATCGAGCTTGCGCTATCGACGTCCGTCTAGAATCTTATCCGCTTGCCCTTGAGAGGCCTCCCGTGAACCCGCTCGACTATGAGTATCTGCGTAAGCTCCTGAAGGATCATTCCGGTCTCGACCTGTCCGCAGACAAGCAATATCTCATCGAAAGCCGCCTGCTTCCGCTGTCGCGCAAATGCGGCCTGCCAGGCATCGGTGAACTCGTGCAAAAAATGAAAGGCGGCTCGGCCGCCATCATCGCCCAGGTGGTCGAAGCCATGACCACCAACGAGACCTTCTTTTTCCGCGACAAGGTGCCGTTCGAACATTTCCGCGATTCGATCATGCCCGAAATCCTGAAGGCCAGGGCGGGCCGCAAGAGCATGCGGATCTGGTGCGCCGCCGGCTCGACCGGTCAGGAGCCGTATTCGCTGGCCATGTGCCTGAAGGAAATGAGCGCGGCAACCGCCGGCTGGCGCATCGAGATCATTGCGACCGACCTCTCCCAGGAGGTGCTCGAGAAATCCAAGGCGGGCATCTACAGTCAGTTCGAGGTGCAGCGCGGCCTGCCGATTCAAATGCTGGTGAAATATTTCAAGCAAAATGGCGAGCTCTGGCAGATCAACGCCGACATCCGCGCCATGGTTCAGCATCGGCAGCTGAATTTGCTGCACGACTTTTCGGGGCTCGGGGTTTTCGACGTCATCTTCTGCCGCAACGTTCTGATCTATTTCGATCAGGACACCAAGATCAACATCTTCAACCGTCTCGCCAGGATCATGGAGCCTGATGGCTTCCTGGTGCTGGGTGCGGCGGAAACGGTCGTCGGTTTGACGGACGTGTTCAAGCCGTTTCCGGACAAGCGCGGTCTCTATCGGCCAAGCGGCGTCCGGCCGGCATCCGGGGCTGCCGCCGCCGCGATGCCGAAGATCGCGGCGATGGCGGGACGTTGAGGAATGACGGAGGAAAGCAAGGGAACCGAGCGGGTCACGTTCAGCCGGGGCTATGACGTCTGCATCATGGCCATCGACGGGACCTGGCGCCGGGATTGCCAGCTCAACGCCATCTCGGACAACGACGCGACCCTGACCGTGGAAGGCTCGATCCAGGGCCTCAATCTCAAGGAGTTCTTTCTCCTGTTGTCGTCGACGGGCCTGGCCTATCGTCGCTGCGAGCTGGTCCGCGTCAATGGCACCGACATGGACATTTCGTTCCTCAAGGGCAAGAACGGCAAGAAGCCGCGCGCCTCAAAGAAAGACGAGTTGACGGCCTGAGGCCGCGCCCGCGCCGATCCGCCGTCTCGACGGGTTTTCCTCTTATCCGGCGATCGCTGTCGTTTCGCGCGCAGCCGTAACGCGTGCGACCAGATGCCGGTAGTGCGCGATCGGCTGCGGCCGGCCGATCAGATAGCCCTGAATTTCGGATCCCTCTTTCGCAAGCAGGGCCCGTTGCTCCTCGGTCTCCACGCCCTCGGCGATGACCGGCAGTGTGAGCGCGCGGCCGAGCCCGAGAATGGCGTGGATGATCGCTTCGGCCTGAAAATTGTTGCCGATCTTGGCGATGAAAGTCTGGTCGATCTTGATCTTGTCGAACGGGAACGCCTGAAGATAGTTCAGCGACGAATAGCCGGTGCCGAAATCATCCATGGCGATGCGCACGCCGAGGTTTTTGATCCGGCGCAGGATCGACAGCGCACGCTCGAAATCCTCGAACAGCACGCCCTCGGTGATTTCAACTTCAAGCCGTTGCGGATCGAGGCCGGTCTCCAGCAGGATCGCAAGGATCACCGCCGGCACGTCGCCACGGCGGAAATCGACCGGCGACAGGTTGACCGCGATCGAAAGCGGCCTCGGCCAGGAAGCCGCTTCCCGGCAGGCTTCCCGCAACACCCATTCGTCGATCGGTCCGATCGCACCGGTCTCCTCCGCCAGGGGGATGAAGATACCGGGGGCGACCAGGCCCCGCACCGGGTGACGCCAGCGCAGCAGGACTTCGAAGCCGAACACCTCGCCGTCGGCCGTCGCCTGAGGCTGGTAATGCAATTCCAGTTCGTTGTTCTCCAGGGCCGCGCCGATATCGTGCTGGAGCGCCCGCTTTTCCCGGATCTGGCGGCCCATCGCGGAATCGAAGAAGCGAACGCTGCCGCGGTGTTCCTCCTTGGCGCGATAAAGTGCGGCTTCGGCGTTGGCGACCAGGATGTCCACGTCCGTGCCGTCCTGGGGATAGACGCTTGCCCCGATCGTAAAACTTCCCTCCATCTCATAGCCGTCGATGCAGACGGGTTGGTCGAGGACGGTGGATAACCGGGCGGCGAGCGCTGTCACCGTGGCCGCCTGTACGCCCCCGGACGAGACGATGGTGAACTCGTCGGCCCCCAGCCGCGCCAGGAACGCCCCGTCGCAAGCCGATGCCAGCCGCCGCCCGACTTCAACCAGAAAGCGGTCGCCGGCGGAATGGCCGTAGACGTCGTTGATATCCTTGAATTGATCGAGGTCGATGCAAAGCACCGCAAATTCCCCGTGGCCGGCCGCCGCGCTCTGGAAAGTCTTTGCGATGTGTTCGTTGAACGCGGCGCGGTTGGGCAAGCCGGTGAGTTGGTCGTGGAATGCCAGATGGACGATTCGTGCCTCGTTTTGCGTCCGCTCGGTGATATCCTCATGGGTCGAGACCCAGCTGCCGTTCCGGGTCGGCCGATATGAAACGTTGACGATCCGGCCGTCGGCCAGTTCCGCAACCAGGCTGTCCGGTCGACGGGTCGTGATCGCGGTCTGCAGCTTCGAACCATACTGTCCGAGGTCGCGATAGGCGGTTCCCGCCGCCTTGCGCGCCTCGAGCATTTCGTCGAGCGTGCACCCGACGAACAGGTGGCCGGGCGCGATCTTGTACATTTTTACGTAACGGTCGTTCCAGAGCAGCAGGCGGTCATCCGGCCCGAACATGCACAGCCCGTGGCTCATATTATTGAGCGCGGCGTCCAGTTTCTCCATCATGGTGGAAGATTCCTGGTCCGGCCGCGCTGGTGCAGGCGCCAGACTCGGGGGTGTCAGGACGTCGGCCAGCGATCGCAGCAGCGGCGCAAGGGCGAGAGAAACCTTGTGGCGGATCGACCTCGCAAGCTCCTGCAGCATGGCACCCTCAGGGCACATTTGTCCGCTCATGCGCGGACCACCGAAAGCGCCGGCGGGTTTGCCGCAAGCGCTTCGGCGGCACGCATCGATGTTCCGGATTCCAGCAGGAAATGAAGCGTGATGCCAAGACTGGCGTCGCAGGCCTTCAAGGCCGCGCTCGCGTTCGCGTAACGCGGCGTCACGTCATCCAGCACAACCATGTCGGTGACGGCGTCGAGATTGCTTTGGGAGGTTTCGCTGGCGACCGCCGATTCGATCAGCTTCAGGCTCGCCTGGACATGCCCGAGCAGGGAAACGAGGTCCGACACGACCAAGCGGTACGCATAGTCCAGATCGTCTGGCCGATTTTCGATGCCGTCGCCTGCTGCGTTCTGCATAGGTGCACTCCTCACTCTACTTTTTAGGTGTGCGTTGCTACTTGTGCGTTAAGCCGCCGTCCCGTACAAATACGGGTGCATTCTGATCCGGGTATCGAGCTTAAGTATCTTGATTCGAGTGCGCGTCACGTTTCACCACTCATGGACGATGACATATGGCTGAAAAGCCCGACTCCCGTGGGGAGATTTTTGTAGTCGACGACGATCCCGCCGTTCGCGACACGCTGTCGATGGTGCTGTCGGCCGGCGGCTATCAGGTGATCTGCTTTGCCGACGGCGCCGCATTGCTCGCAGTGGCAAGAACGCGAACGCCGTCCTGCATCCTGCTGGATGTGCATATCCCCGGAAAGTCCGGCCTCGACATTCTCAAAGAGCTTCACGGCGAGGATTATCCTGCGCCGATCTTCATGATCTCCGGCCAGGGTGACATCACCATGGCGGTCAGCGCCATCAAGAGCGGCGCGCTGGACTTCATTGAAAAGCCGTTCCGCGGCAGCGAAATCGTCACGCGGCTCAACGAGGCGATCGAGGCCTATGCGCGGCGGCAGGCGCAAGACTCCGCGTCCCGGATCGCGTCGCTGCATTTTCCCGGACGCGAACCGCTGACGCGGCGCGAGCGCGAGGTGCTGGAGCAGTTCACCGCCGGCGCTTCCAACAAGGAAGCCGGACGCCAGCTCGGGATCAGCCCGCGCACGATCGAGGATCACCGCGCCAACATCATGAAAAAGCTCGGGGCACGCAATGCCGCCGATCTGGTCCGGATCGTGATGACCACTTCGCGCCAGGCCTGATACGGGCTCCGCGCGTTCAGCCGGCGAGCGCCTTCCGGATCATGAAGGCCATATCCGACTTCCGATAGGGTTTGGCGAGCAGCAGCACGCCCTCGTCGAGCCGGCCGTGATGGATGATGGCGTTTTCCGTATAGCCCGAGGTAAATAATACCTTCAACGCGGGCTTCACCTTCAGCAACTCGTCGGCAAGCTGTCGGCCGTTCAAGCCCGGCATGATCACGTCGGTGAACAGCAGATCGAATTCGCGGCCGGCGGTGACGATTGCCATGGCCTCCGCCGCATTGGCCGCGTCGAGCGTGACATAGCCGAGCGAATGCAATTGCGTCAGCACGTAGTCGCGCACCAGCTTGTCGTCTTCGACGACAAGGATCGTTTCGTGTCCGCCCACCACAGTCGGCGCCGGCGCCGTCTCGATCGGTACAGGTACGCCGGTGGCCGGCGGCAGGTACATCTTGACCGTGGTTCCGTGGCCCTCCTCGCTGTAGATCTTGATGTGGCCCGCCGACTGCTTGATCAAGCCATAGACCATGCTCAGGCCGAGGCCGGTGCCCTTGCCGGGACCCTTTGACGTGAAGAACGGATTGAACACCTTGTCGAGGATCGCTGCCGGAATGCCGCTCCCGGTATCGCTGACCGCGATCATGGCGTAGGGCCCCGGCCGAACGTCGCCATGCAGCTTGGCGTAGTTCTCGTCGAGCACGACCGAGCCGGTCTCGATGATGAGCTTGCCGCCGCCGGGCATGGCGTCGCGGGCGTTGAGGGCGAGATTGAGGATCGCGGTGGCGAACTGATTGGGATCGACGATCGCCAGGCACGCTTCGTCCTCGAACACCGATTCGATCTCGACATGCTCGCCGAGCGTTCGCTGCAACAGCTTGGCGGTCTCGATGATCAGCGTGTTGACGTCGGTTTCCTTCGGCTCGAGCGGCTGTTTGCGGGCGAACGCCAGCAGATGCTGGGTCAGATCGGCGCCGCGCGCCGCAGCCTCGTCGATCATCTTGGCGATGGCGGCGAGTTGCGGCTCGCCCTTGACGGCATCGGCCAGGATTTCGATCGTTCCGGTGATGACGGTCAGGATATTGTTGAAATCATGCGCGATGCCGCCGGTGAGCTGGCCGACGGCTTCCATCTTCTCGGATTGCCTGATCCGTTCCTCCGCGGCGATCTTGTCGGTAAGGTCGCGGACGAACGTATTGAACAGGATGCCTTCGCGGCGGTTCAGCGACGTGACGCTCAGCTCGGCCTTGAATTCGCTGCCGTCGCGTCGTTTGGCCAGAGTTTCGCGACGGCGCCCGAGGATCTGATCCTGCCCGGACTCCAGATAGCGCGGCAGGGCGGCCTTGAAATAGGCCCGGTCGGGGCCCGCAATGACCAAGTCGGTCAGGCCTTTCCCGAGGGCTTCCTCGCGTGACCACCCGAACATCGCCTCGGCTTGCGAATTCCAGTCCACGATGCTGTTGCTCTCGTCGCTCTGAATGAAGGCGTCGAGTGCGGTGTCGATAATGCCGCGCGCCATCTGTTCGCTCTCGCGCAGGGTTTCCTCGGCCTTGCGGCTCTCGGTCATGTCGCGGCCGACGAAGAAGAACCGCTTCACCGGTTCCGACCATACCCCGAGCCAGGACAGCCATACCTTCCGTCCATCCTTGTGGACGCACCGCGTGTCCGCAATCTTCGGCCGCAGTCCGCGCTTCAGGGCGCGCATCTCCCGGCGCGAGTTCTCCAGATGGTCGGCGTGGACGAAGTCGTTGCCGCTGCGGCCGATCATTTCGTTTGGCGGATAGCCCAATATGGTTTCGCAGCTCGGGCTGATCTGAACCAGGGATCCCCTTGAATCCATCACCATGATCAGGTCCTGCGATGTTTCGAAAATGCGCCGCAGTTCCTCGGCCTGCTGCCGCAGCGTCTGCTGGGTGCGGTTTTGTTCGGTAATGTCGCGAATGAAGCAGTTGAACACCAAGGCGTCGCGTGTCCTGAGCGCGGTGATGCTCAACTCCGCGGTCAATTCCCTGCCGTCCCGCCGTTTGATCTGGATTTCGCGGCGGGGCCGCTGGACCTGCTCCTGTCCGGAACGCAGAAATTCTCCAAGCACCGCCTGGAGCGGCATCGGCCCGTCCTGGATTTCCATCAACTCGAATACGTTCTTGCCCAGCGCCTCCTCGCGCGATAGCGCGAACATTACCTCGGCTTGCGGATTCCAGTCGCGGATGACGCCGCGCTGATCGGCCTGGACGAAGGCGTCGATCGCGCTATTGATGATGCCGCGCGCCAGTTGTTCGCTCTCGCGCAACGTTTCCTGCGCCTGCTGGCTTTCGGTCATGTCGCGGCCGATGTAGAAGTATCGCCTGACCGGCTCGGACCATACCCCCATCCACGACAGCGTCACGATTCTCCCATCCTTGTGCGGAAAGCGCGAACTGAAGTTACGCGTTCGTTCCCCGCGCCGTTCCGCGCGGACTTCCTCGTTGGCCCGGTCGATATCCCCGGCATAGGTGAATTCGAGCGCGCTGCGTCCGACCATTTCCTGCGGCGAATATCCCAGGATCGATTCGGAACTGGGGCTCACCTGAACCAGAATGCCCCTGGAATCCGTCACCAGGATCAGGTCCTGCGAGGTCTCGAAGATCCGGCGACGCTCCTCGGCCTGTTGCCGGAGCGCCAGTCGGGTCTTGTTGCTGTCGGTAATGTCACGGGCGACCTTCGAGATGCCGATGGTCGCTCCGGAGGGGGCCTTGATAGGGGATATGCTGAGCGAGACCTCGACCAGACTGCCATCCTTTCGCAAGCGCACGGTTTCGTTGTGCTCGATGCTTTCGCCCCAGCCGATCCGGCGCAAGGTGTCCTCCACCTCCGTTCGCCGATCGGCCGGGATGATGAGGGTGATGTTGTTGCCCGTTGCTTCCGTCGCGGTGTAGCCGAACAGCCGTTCCGCGGCCGAATTCCACCCGGTGATCGTGCCGTCGAGCGACATCGTGATGATGGCGTCGTTGGATGATTCGACCGCGGCGCTGAAAAGCCGCTCGCGCTCGGCATGGTGGTCGCGTGCCGCGACCGTGCGGCGATGCTCCTGCACTTCGCGTTCGAGTGCGACGGTCTTGGCATTCGCTTCCGCCAGCACATGTGCAAAGGCGCGGGCGAGCACGCCGGTCTCGCCGCCGGCGGCGACCGGAATGACGGCGACCCCATCGCGGGTGATGCCTTCGACTGCGCTGGTCAATTCAACGATCGGCCGGGTCAACGACCGCGCGATCAGCAGCGCCAGTGCCGCCGCGCAGAGCACCGCGATCAATCCGACCAGTATCGATGTGTTCCGGACCGCAACCGCCGGCGCCATGAAGACGGCGGTCGGCACCAATTCGATGACGGCGACCCATTCGCTGCCGGCCAGCACGGCAGGTGCGAACGCCACGGCGCCCGGCGGCCCGGCCTGGTCGGGGACGATACGCGCAAAACCTTTCGCGGTGCCAAGCGAGGCTGCCAGACTTGGCAGGTCGTTCCGCCAGTCGGTCGGAGTGCCCAGTTGCGCGCCGAATTCGCGCGCCCGGTCGGGGTGAACCAGGTAGCCGCCCCTGCCGTCGACCACATACGCTTGTTCGCCCGGCCGCACCGATGACCGGACCCGGTCGAGCGCGGGCCGCATGTCGGCATTGATGATGACGATCCCGAACGGCTTGCCGTCGGGCGCCAGCACCGGCTCGGCGATCCGCATGGTCGCCACATGCGGGGTCTCGATGGCGCCGTTCTCTTCGTTCAGACTGATCGGCGAGACGTATACTTCATCTGCACCGAGGTTTATCGCATCCCGGAAATATCCAGCGTCGCCGACCCGCTTCAGTTCCGCTTCCGGGACGATGCGTACCGCGCCATTCGGTCCCGAGCGGTCGACGCGCACGATTTCCCTGTGACCGTCCGCTACTCCGATGAAGCGGAGCGAATAGTCCGGTTTGAGCGCCATCTGGGCAGCCAGCCGGCCTTCCAGCCGTTCGCGCCAGACCGCCTCCGTGGTGCGATCGACCGGATCCACGCCGCCATTGAGATGCGCGCGCATCAGACCAGTGACCGCCGCGAGGCCGTGAAAGGTCGCGATGTCGCCAGGTCCGCTGCGGACATGGGACTCAAGTTCGGCAGCGACGAAACGCGAATGGGTCTCGATCCGATCGAGCACGCGGGGCAGGATCGCCTGTTCCAGGCTGCGATAGCTCAGCCATCCGACCGCGGATACCGCGGCCGCGACCAACGCAATCATCGCGATGGCAAGCCTGGTTGTGAGCGTCATTTTGGCGTTGGCGGCCCCCCGTTCCGTTCCCGGCAATGCGTCGAACGGAACGAGGTAATGCTATTTCGCATTAGGGCCCGGAAGCAACACCACTGGCAGGCCGAACTAACCCCGACAGACGCTTTGCCGTTTCAAGGCAACCGGTAACGGCCGCCAGCAGTTCCGCCGGCTTGAACGGCTTTTGCAATTGCGAGACCGCCCCGAGCTTCATGGCCATGGTCAGAAAGTCCGGGCCGGAATCCGAGGACATTGGCCGGCCGGAGATTACGATGATCGGGGTGAGCGGCTTTTGCTGATGCACCAGCCGCATGGTCTCGAACCCGTCCATTCCCGGCATGAAAATGTCGAGAAACAGCAGGTCGAAATCGCCGGATTGGAATTGCGCCAGCCCGTTGCGGCCATCGCTGGCAGTGACGACACTGTGCCCGGCGCGTTCGAGCAACAGGCGGATGGTCAGTTGCACGGCGCTGTCATCGTCCACGATCAGGATCTTCGCCAACTCGGTCTTCTCCCAGCCTGGAATCACGTCATCCGCAGGTTGCAGGTTTCCTGAATCTGCCTTCAGGTGCAACCTGTTCCTGCCGCAGACGTTCCGCTAGGGCGGTCAAAACGCCGTGTCGAAGCCAAGTCATATGCATTGTGGCGGGCAGACATGATCGTGGCCGGCACAACAGTGAATCGCGATTCGGCGAATATCCGGCAACAGGAATGCTGGGCGGTCGTCGCGCGGCGGCGCGTTCAATCGCTCAGATATTCCGGATAACGCGCGCGTATCTCGGCGAGTTCGCTGAGCGTGCCCGACAGATGGGTCCGCAGATGCTTCTGCGCTTCGTCCGCTTCGCCGGCGCCGATGGCTTTGGCGATCAGCTTGTGATGCCGCACGATGTCCTGAGCCTTGCCGGGCGAGGGCAAATGCAGCCGGCGCAAGCGGTCGATATGTCCGCTGCGGCTCTTCACCAGCGTCCAGATGTCCTGCTTGCCGGAGGCCGCATAGAGCTGGGCGTGGAATTCATTGTCGACGGTCATGAATTTTTCGAAGTCGCCGGCCTTGGCGAATTGTTGTTGCAGCGCAATCGTACGGTTGAGATCGGCGACGACGGCGGCATCATGGCTGATGGCGAGCCCGCGCACGATTTCGAGTTCGACGGCCTGCCGCAGGAAGTGCGCCTGCTGGGCCAGCCGCACATCGACCCGGCTGACCACCGTGGCGTATTGCGGGAAAACGTCGACCAGGCCCTCTTCCTCGAGCCGCATCAGCGCATCGCGGATCGGCGTCGAGCTGACCCCGAACTGTCCGGCCAAAGCGGCGCGCGACAGCGCCGACCCCGGCGGCAGAGCCAGCGAAATGATCATGCCGCGCAAACGCTCGAATACCTGCGGCGCGGCCTGACGGTCGCGATCAAGCCGCTCCGGGGAGCGTGCGGCGGCGCGGCGGGAGGCGACGTGCGGTGATTCCATCAAACAGCCGTCGGAGCGAAAGGGACTTGCATCAAATGCACTAATGCATTAGTGCATTTCCGAAGCCTCAAGTCAACAGGTTGCACCGCCGGAGGAAACGCAATGAACAGGATGATGTGGCGCAGCTTTGCAGGCGCCATCGCAGCACTCGTGCTGCAGGCTTTGCCGGCATCGGCGCAGCAGAAGACCGAGATCTCGCTGTCACGGCAGCCCGGCATCTTCTACATGCCGAGCCACATCATGGAGAAGCAGAAGCTGATCGAGAAGCATGCCGCTGCGCTCGGCCTGCCCGGCATTACCACCAAATGGGTCACCTTCTCCGGCGGCGGCGCGCAGACCGATGCGCTGCTGGCCGGCGGCGTCGATATCCTCAACACCGGGACCGGCAATCTGCTGCTGCTGTGGGACCGCACCCGTGGCGGCGTCAAGGGCATCGTCGCGACGTCGGCGCAGCCGATGACGCTGATCAGCCGCGACGCCAACATCCACTCGATCAAGGATTTCGGGCCGGGCGACAAGATCGCGGTGCCGACCGTGAAAATTTCGACGCAGGCGATCGTGCTGCAGATCGCGGCTTCCGAGGCGTTCGGCGCCGACCAATGGTCGAAGCTGGATGCCAACACCGTGCAGCTCGGCCATCCCGACGCCTACGCGGCGCTGTCGAACCCGAAGCACGAGGTCCACAACCATTTCTCGATCCCGCCGTTCACGTTTCTGGAGATGAAGAACGTGCCCGGCGCGCATGTGGTGCTGTCAATTCGCCCGACGTGATGGGCGGGCCGCTGAGCCAGGCCCAGTTCTTCACCACGACCAAATTCGCCGACGCCAATCCGAAGATCATCCAGGCGGTGCGCGACGCCACCAAGGAGGCGCAGGACCTGATCCGCAGCGACACCAAGACCGCGGTCGATATCTACAAGGAAATCACCGGCGACAAGACCAGCGCCGAGGATCTGCTGGCGTGGCTCAAGGAGCCCGGCATGATGGAATGGAACCTGCGAGCCGCAGGGCACGATGAAATTCGCGGCCCATCTGTTCAAGACCGGGACGCTGAAGACCCAGCCCAAGGCATGGACCGATTATTATTTGCCGATCGCGCATGATCTGAAGGGCAGCTGAAGCAGATGGCCGCGCTTCTCGACGTCAGTGACGTAACGCTGCGCTACAAGACGTCCAGCGCGGTCGTTACCGCGACCGAGCGGGTCTCGTTCTCGGTCGACCGATCCGATCGTTTCGTGCTGCTCGGTCCCTCCGGTTGCGGCAAGTCGACGTTGTTGAAGGCGGTCGGCGGCTACATGACGCCGAGCGAAGGCAAGATGCGGATCTCGGGCCGCGAGATATCGGAGCCCGGCGCCGACCGGATGATGATCTTCCAGGAGTTCGACCAGCTGCTGCCGTGGAAATCGGTGCTGGAAAACGTGATGTTTCCGCTGCTGATGACGCGGCGGCTGCCGCGCAAGGAAGCCGAGGCCCGCGCCCGCGCCTATATCGAGAAGGTCAGCCTGACCCGCGTGGTCGACAGCTATCCGCACACGCTGTCGGGCGGCATGAAGCAGCGCGTCGCGATCGCGCGCGGCATGGCGATGGAGCCGGATATTTTGCTGATGGACGAGCCGTTCGCGGCGCTCGATGCGCTGACGCGGCGGACCTGCCAGGACGAATTGCTGCAGCTCTGGGCCGAAACCAAATTCACGGTCCTGTTCGTCACCCATTCGATCGCGGAAGCGATCAAGATCGGCAACCGGATTCTGCTGCTGTCGCCGCATCCCGGCCGGGTCAAGGCCGAGGTCGTCGACGTCGACCAGGTCTCGGGCGAGGACGGGAGCGCTGCCCGGCTCGAAAAGCAGATCCACGATCTCTTGTTCGCAGATACGGCGACCGCACACTAGGGAGCACGCGATGGGCGAGGCGAGAATTTTGCTGCGCGACGATGCTGCGACCACAGCCGTTCCGGCGGAGGTCAAACGCAAGCTGACCGTGCTGGAACTGGTGTGGAACGACGGCTTCGTCCGCAAGGCCGTGATCATCGTCTTTCTCGCCGCGATATGGGAAGCCTACGGCACGTTCCTGGACAATCCGCTGCTGTTCCCGACCTTCCATGACACCATCATCACGATGTTCGACAAGGTGCGCGACGGCACCATTCCGCTGCGGGCATGGGCGTCGCTGAAAGTGCTGTTCATGGGCTACGGTGCCGGCATCGTGCTTGCCGCCATCTTCACGATCCTCGCTATCTCGACCCGGATCGGCACGGACTTCCTCGAAACCGTCACCGCGATGTTCAACCCGTTGCCGGCGATCGCGCTGCTGCCGCTGGCCTTGATCTGGTTCGGGCTCGGCAATGGCAGCCTGGTGTTCGTGCTGATCCATTCGGTGCTGTGGCCGGTGGCGCTCAACACCCATTCCGGCTTCAAGAGCGTGTCGAATACGCTGCGCATGGTCGGCCGCAATTACGGCCTGCGCGGCTTGCCTTATGTCGCGCGCATCCTGATCCCGGCCGCGTTCGGCTCGATCCTCACCGGCCTGAAGATCGGCTGGGCGTTCGCCTGGCGCACGTTGATCGCGGCCGAGCTGGTGTTCGGCGTCTCGTCGGGGCAGGGCGGGCTCGGCTGGTTCATCTTCGAAAACCGCAATTTGCTCGACATTCCCGCCGTGTTCGCGGGCTTGCTGACCGTGATCGTGATCGGCCTGATCGTCGAAAACCTGATCTTCCGCACCATCGAGCGCAACACCGTCCAGAAATGGGGCACCCAGTCATGAGCGACAGAAAGAAGACCCCCGAGCAGCTCCGCAGCGCGCGCTGGTTTGCGCCCGACGATCTGCGCGCCTTCGGCCATCGCTCGCGCACCATGCAGATGGGCTACGCGCCGGAGGAGTGGAAGGGCCGCCCGGTCATCGCGATCCTCAACACCTGGTCGGACGCGCAGCCCTGCCACATGCACTTCAAGTCCCGGGTCGACGACGTCAAGCGCGGCATCCTGATGGCCGGCGGCTTTCCGATGGAATTGCCGGCGCTGTCGCTGTCGGAATCGCTGCTGAAGCCGACCACCATGCTCTATCGCAATCTGCTGGCGATGGACGCCGAGGAATTGCTGCGCGGCCATCCCGTCGACGGCGTGGTGCTGATGGGCGGCTGCGACAAGACCACGCCGGCCTGCTGCTCGGCGCCACCAGCATGAACCTGCCGGCGATCTATCTGCCCGCCGGGCCGATGCTGCGCGGCAACTGGAAGGGCAAGACGCTGGGCTCGGGCTCGGACGCCTGGAAATACTGGGACGAGCGCCGCGCCGGAAAGATCTCCGACAAGGACTGGGTCGATGTCGAGGCCGGCATCGCCCGCAGCTACGGCACCTGCATGACCATGGGCACCGCCTCGACCATGACCGCGATCGCCGAATCGATCGGCATGACGCTGCCCGGCGCGTCCTCGATCCCGGCGGCCGATGCCGGCCACATCCGCATGGCTTCGGAATGCGGCCGCCGCATCGTCGAGATGGTGTGGGAGGATCTGACGCCGCAAAAGATCCAGACCCGCAAGGCGTTCGAGAACGCGATCACGGTGGCGATGGCGATGGGCTGCTCGACCAATGCGATCATCCATCTGATCGCGCAGGCGCGCCGCGCCGGCCAGGATATCGGGCTCGACGATTTCGAGATCGCGAGCCGCAAGGTGCCGGTGATCGCCAATGTCCGGCCGAGCGGCGACAAATATCTGATGGAGGATTTCTTCTATGCCGGCGGCTTGCCGGCGCTGATGAGCCGGATCAAGCCGCATCTGCATCTCGACGGCATGACCGTGACCGGCAAGACGCTCGGCGAGAACATCGCGCGCGCCGAAGTCTACAATGACGACGTCATCCGCACCGTCGACAATCCGATCTATGCCGAGGGCGCGCTCGCGGTGCTCAAGGGCAATCTCGCGCCCGACGGCTGCGTGATCAAGCCCAGCGCCTGCGAGCCGCGCTTCCTCAAGCACACCGGCCCGGCGCTGGTGTTCGACGACTATCCCTCGATGAAGAAGGCGATCGACGATCCCGATCTCGACGTCACCGCCGATCACGTGCTGATCCTGCGCAATGCCGGGCCGCAGGGCGGCCCGGGCATGCCGGAATGGGGCATGCTGCCGATCCCGACCAAGCTGGTGAAGCAGGGCGTGCGCGACATGGTGCGGCTGTCGGACGCGCGCATGAGCGGCACCAGCTACGGCGCCTGCATCCTGCATGTCTCGCCGGAATCCTATATCGGCGGCCCGCTGGCGCTGGTGCGGAACGGCGACCGCATCACGCTCGATGTCGCCGCGCGCACCATCAATCTCGATGTGCCGGAGGCGGAGCTGGCCAAGCGCCGCGCCGCATGGAAGCAGCCGGAACGCCGCTTCGAGCGCGGCTATGGCTGGATGTTCACCAAGCACATCAAGCAGGCCAATGAAGGCTGCGATTTCGATTTCCTCGAAACCGGTTTCGGCGCGCCGGTGGGCGAGCCGTCGATTTATTGACCCCCGTCATTCCGGGGGAACTGGAAAGAGCAAATGTCAAAACTCAGCGACGCCACCCGCAACAAACTGAAGACCGTCTCCACCGCGACCGTCGCCACCGCGCTGTTCAAGCGCGGCTTTCGCATCCAGATGATCCAGGACGTGCATCCGCTCGGCCCGACCAGCCGACACTGGTCGGCGAGGCCTTCACGCTGCGCTACATGCCGGCGCGCGAGGACCTCAACAAGATCGACGTGTTTCGCGACCGCTCCCATCCGCAGCGCAAGGCGGTCGAGGATTGCCCGCCCGGCGCGGTGCTGGTGATGGACAGCCGCAAGGATGCCCGCGCCGCCTCCGCCGGCGCCATCCTGGTGACGCGGCTGATGAAGCGCGGCGTCGCCGGCGTCGTCACCGATGGCGGCTTTCGCGATTCGGCCGAGATCGCCAAGCTCGGCTTCCCCGCCTATCACCACCGCCCGAGCGCGCCGACCAATCTGACGCTGCATCAGGCGATCGAGATCAACGTCCCGATCGGCTGCGGCGACGCGCCGGTGTTTCCCGGCGACGTCATCCTCGGCGACAGCGACGGCGTCATCGTGATCCCCGCGCATCTCGCCGACGAGATCGCCGACGAAGCCTTCGAGATGACCGCGTTCGAGGATTTCGTCACCGAGGAGGTGCAGGAACGGCCGCTCGATCTTCGGGCTCTATCCGGCGACCGATGCGCAGACGCTGGTGGATTTCGCGGCGTGGCGGAAGAAGAACGGGCGGTAGCTTTCTTACCTCTCCCCGCTTGCGGAGGTCGCCGCGCAAAGCGCGGCGGGTGGGGGAAGTCTCTCAACGCGGGCAGTGCGACTCGCGGCGGCACCCCCACCCCACCCTCCCCCGCAAGCGGGCGAGGGGGCGCACCAGCGTGCTGGGGATTAGCTAGTTTACACCCCGCCCTCGTCCGCCATCCCCACCGCCCACAGCGCGAACGCATAGACGATCGCGACTTCGTCGAGCCGGTTGAAGCGGCCCGAGGCGCCGCCGTGGCCGGCGCCCATGTTGGTGCGCAACAGCACCGGGCCGCCCCCGGTCATGGTCGCGCGCAGCCGCGCGATCCATTTCGCCGGCTCCCAATAGGTGACGCGCGGATCGGTCAGTCCGCCCATCGCCAGGATCGCCGGATAGTCCTTTGCCGCGACATTGTCGTAGGGCGAATAGGACAGGATGGTGCGGAAATCCTTTTCGCTCTCGATCGGGTTGCCCCATTCCGGCCATTCCGGCGGCGTCAGCGGCAGGGTGTCGTCGAGCATGGTGTTGAGCACGTCGACGAACGGCACTTCGGCGACGATGCCGGCGAACAATTCGCCGGCGCGGTTGGCGACCGCGCCCATCAGCATGCCGCCGGCGCTGCCGCCATGGCCGACGATGCGTTTTGCGCCGGTGTATTTGGCTTCGATCAGCGCGCGGCCGCGGCGGCGAAATCATCGAACGTGTTGGTCTTCTTCTCGCGCTTGCCGTCGAGATACCAGCCCCAGCCCTTGTCGGCGCCGCCGCGGATATGCGCGATGGCGTAGACAAAGCCGCGATCGACCAGCGACAGCCGGTTGGCGGAAAACGACGCCGGCATCGCCATGCCGTAGGAGCCGTAGCCGTACAGCAGCAGCGGCGCCTTGCCGTCGCGCACGAGGTCCTTGCGGTGCAGGATCGAGACCGGCACCTGCGCGCCGTCATGCGATGTCGCCATGATGCGGGTGGTGACGTAGTCGGCCGGGTTGTGGCCGGAGGGAATCTCCTGGCGCTTGCGCAAGATGCGCGTCGCGCTTCGCCATGTCGTAGTCGTAGACTTCCGACGGCGTCGTCATCGACGAATAGGAAAAGCGCAGATTGGTGGTGTCGAATTCGTAGCCGCCCATGGTGTCCAGCGAATAGGCCGCCTCGTCGAAGGCGATGGCGTGCTCCTCGCCGGACTTGAGATCGCGGATGATGATGGCGGGCAGCGCATTGGCGCGCTCCAGCCGCACCAGATGGCCGGCGTAGAGCTCGACATCGATGACGTAGATGCCCTCGCGATACGGGATCAGGTCGCGCCAGTTGGCGCGCTCGGGCGAGGCGAGCGGCGCGGTGACGATCTTGAAGTCGATGGCGCCGTCGGCATTGGTGAGGATGAACAGTTCGTCGCCGCGGTCGGCGACCGAATATTGCACGCCTTCCTCGCGCGCCGCGACCAGGCGCGGCGGCGCCTCGGGATCGGCGAGATCGATCAGCCGCTGCTCGGAGGTTTCGTGGTCGCCGCCGGCGATCACGCAAAACCGGCCGCTGGAGCTTTCATGCATATGGGTGAACCAGCCGGAATCCTGCTCCTCGTAGACCAGCACATCGTCCGCCTGCGTTGTGCCCAGGCGATGCCGCCAGACCTGCATCGGGCGATGATTGTCGTCGAGCTTGACGTAGAAGAAGCTCTTCGCAGTCGGTGCTCCAGACCACGCCGCCGTCGGTCTCCTCGACGAGGTCGTCGCGGTCGCTGCCATCGGCCCAGTCGCGCACCCGGATCGAAAAATATTCCGAGCCCTTGATGTCGGCGCTCCAGGCCTGCAGCCTGTGATCCGGCGAATGCCGCGCGCCGCCGAACTTGAAATAGTCGTGGGCCGCCGCCAGCTGCGTCGCCGTCGAGCACGATCGTCGGCCTCGCCGCCGTCGCGCGGGCAGCGGCCGAACAGTTCGTGCTGGCCGCCCTCGCGGAATTTGCGCAGATAGGCGTAGGGACCGTCCGGCGACGGCACGCTGGAATCGTCCTCCTTGATCCGGCCGCGCATTTCCTTGACCAGCTTCTTCTGCAGCGCGGCGGTGTGGCCGAGCAGGCTCTCGGTGTAGTCGTTCTCCGCTTCGAGATAGTTGCGGATGTCCGGATCCAGGATCGAGGGATCGCGCAGCACCTCCTGCCAGTTGTCGTCCTTCAGCCAGGCATAATCGTCGGTCACCGTGATGCCATGGGTGGTGAAGGAATGCGGGCGGCGCGGCGCCACCGGCGCCGACTTGGAAGGTTTCTTGGTTGCTGCCTGGGTCACTCAATCCTCGTTCGGTCTGCGGACGTGTTGTCTGGTCGCCCTTATATCGGGTCGATTGCGACGATTTCCAGAAGGCCGGCACGGCGCCGAAGCCGCGGGGTTGTTGGCGACCTAGGTGTATGGTTAGGCTTTTCGGACCGCGAGAGAAAGGCCTGATGCTCTTCAATTCCTACCCCTTCATTTTCCTGTTCCTGCCGGTCGTTCTGCTTGGCTATTTCGCGCTGGGCCGGCTCGGCAATCTCGCCCCGGTGGTCTGGCTGGCGCTGGCCTCGCTCGCCTTCTACGCCTTCAGCAACTGGCAGTTCGTGGCGCTGCTGGCCGGTTCGATCGCGTTCAATTACGGCGTCGGCTATTTGCTGATCGCCAGGAAATTGCGCGCCGCGCCGCGCTTTGCGGTGCTCACGGTCGGCGTCGCCGGCGATCTTGCTGGTGCTCGGCATCTTCAAATATGCCGGCTTCCTTGCCGCCAACCTCAACGCGATGTTCTCGACCGGGATCACCCTCACATCCTGCTGCCGGTCGGCATTTCCTTCTACACTTTCACGCAGATCGCGTTTCTGGTCGACGCCTACCGGGGCAACGTCGCGCGCTACGCGCTGCCGCATTACGCGCTGTTCGTCACGTACTTTCCGCATCTGATCGCGGGACCGATCCTCCATCACAAGGACATGATCCCGCAGTTCGAGCGCGCGGAAACAAAACGCCCGGATCCGCATCTGATCCTGTGCGGCCTGATCATCTTTGCGATCGGCCTGTTCAAGAAGACCTGCCTTGCCGACGGCATCCAGCCCCTGGTCGCGCTGGCCTTCGGTCCGGGCGTCGCCGACCTTCGATCAGGCCTGGATCGGCGCGCTGGCCTACACGTTCCAGCTCTATTTCGATTTCTCCGGCTATTCCGACATGGCGATCGGAATATCGCTGATGTTCGGCATCTTCCTGCCGCTGAATTTCAACTCGCCCTACAAGGCCGACAACATCATCGATTTCTGGCGGCGCTGGCACATGACGCTGTCGCAGTTCCTGCGCGACTATCTCTACATTCCGCTCGGCGGCAACCGGCACGGCCGCGTGCTGCGCTACGTCAATCTGATGATCACCATGCTGCTCGGCGGCCTCTGGCACGGCGCGGCCTGGACCTTCGTCGTCTGGGGCGCGCTGCACGGCGTCTATCTCTGCATCAATCACGCCTGGAACAATTTTGCGCCCGCGGTGCCGCCGCGGCTTCGCGCCGCTGGCCAATATCGGCGCGCTGCTGCTGACCTTCCTGTCGGTCGTCGTCGCCTGGGTGTTCTTCCGCGCCGACAGCCATCGACGTCGGCGCTGTACGTGCTGTCGAGATGGCCGATCCGACCCACATCGCCTTTGGCCGCGGCGAAATCGCCAATTTCGGATTCATCGTGGTCTATGCCGCGCTGGCCTGGTTCGCGCCGAACACGCAAGACGATCATGGGATACGATCACAGGAACCGCACTGTCGGCGAAGAGCTTGGCGCCTGGCGGCTGCGTCCGCTCTTCCTCTATGCCACCGCCGCGGTGCTGGCCTTCGGGATTCTGGGAATCCAGCAGCACAGCGAATTCATTTATTTCAGGTTCTGATGAGCACTGCATCCAAGAATCTGCTGCGGTTTCTCTGCGCGAGCGTTGCCGTCATGCTGCTGGCGGCGGCGCTCAATTTCGTGGTCGATCCCCTGCAGTTGTTCCGGCCGGCGCGGTTCTGTTCAGCGGCGATGTATTCGCAGGACAGCCGCATGCAGGACGCCGGGCTGATCCGCAGCCAGGACTTTCGACACGGTCTTCATGGGCACCTCGCTGGCGATCCATTTCCGGCAGAGCGACATCGACCGGGCCCTCGGCGGCCGCTCGCTGAAGCTGTCGATGACCGGTTCGACTTCGCACGAGCAGAGTTTCGTGCTTGACGCGGCGCTGGCGCGCCATCCCAGGCGGGTGATCTGGCAGATGGACGACTGGATTTTTCGCGATGCGCCCGGACGTCGATTCCGACATCCTATCTTCCCGCCAATCTCTACCGGCGAAATGCCAGGGGTATTGCGGAATATCTGTTCAGCGGCGCGATGGCGCGTGAGTCGCTGTGGATGCTGGCGCGTTCGATCCCGCTGTTTGCAAAAGACGGTCGCGCGGCTGACGTCGGGCGTGATCGTTCAAGTTTCCGATCGCCCGACGTCGATGACATCAATGTGCTGGCGGCCCGACTTCGACGTCGCCGGGTGCCTATAATGCCAAAAACTGCGCTCGCCGCGTTCCGGCGCATCATCGATCCCGTCCGCAGCCACTACCTCGCGGAGGGCTACGACTACGACTGCCATGGTCCGCGAATTTCGAGCGTGACGCGATCGGCCTGATCGCAGAAGAATCCGGACGTGAAGTTCGACATCTACTTCCCGCCCTATTCGATCCTGCAGTTCGTGGCGATGCGGGACGCCTCGCCGGCGACGCTGAAGATCGTCTACGATTTCACCGCCTATGCCAGCCAGCGGCTGGCGCAATTTCCCAATGTCCGCCTGCACGATTTCCGCGCGGCAAGGGAGATCACCCATGATCTCGGCAATTACGCCGACGTGATCCACCATTCGCCGGCGATCGATCTGAAGGTGCTGTCATGGCTTGCGGAGCGGAAAATATCTCGTCGACCGCGCCGCGCCGCTGGCGTCGCTGGAGCAACTCAAGGCGCAGGTCGAGGCGTACAGGATGGAGAAGCCGTAGCGGAAGTGGGAACACCTCTCCCCATGGGGAGAGGGGGCGCAGCTCGCCTGTTGCGCCAGTGAAGTGCTGCCTCAACCATTCCGCAACCTCGCCGTGGCGTTGCCGCCGAACATCGGGATCTGGTTCACGGCCAGCACCACCGCGAAGGTGATGACCAGCATCGCAATGCCCAGCACCGAGATCGCGGCGAGATCGCCGCTTTCGTTGAGGTCGTAGATCAAAACGCTGAGCACCTTGGTCTGCGAGGTGAACAGCACGATCGCCGCCGACAGTTCGCGCATCACGCCGATGAAGATAAAACACCAGGTCGCGATCACGCCGGTGCGCAGCAAGGGCGCGGTGATCTGGCAGCAGCGACTGCAGCCGGGTCGCGCCGAGGATGCGGCTGGCGTCTTCGAGTTCGGGATGGATGGTCGCGAACGCGGCCTGCAATTGCTGATAGGCCGACGGCAGGTTGATGGTGAGAAACGCGATCAGGAGGATCCACAGCGTGCCGTACAGCACGAAGGGCGGCCGCGTGTAGCTCAGGAACAGCCCGACGCCGAGCACGATGCCGGGCACCGCGACCGGCGCGGTCGCCAGAAAGCCGAGCACGCGGTAGCCGCGCGATGACGCGGCGGGTCGTGACATAGGCGATCACGAGCGCGAGGATGGTGCCGATGGTCGCGGTCGAGGCGCCCAGAATCACCGTGTTCTTGAGCGCGAGCTGGGTCGACGACAATTCGGTGAACACGAACACGATGTTGTGCAGCGTCAATGTCGACGGCGTCACCAGCGTGGTGGCGTTCGGCGAAAACGCCGCGTTGAGCAGCGCGAAATAGGGCAGGAACACCGGATTGAGCAGCACGACGAGGCAGAACGCCAGCGCCGCCCAGCGCCAGGCTTTCAGTTCGACCCGGCGCGGCGCGCCATATTTGCCGCCGACCACCGAATAGCCGCGGCGGCCGAGCAGGAATTTTTGCCCCTGCAGCAGCAGTATCGTCAGCAGCAACAGCGGCACCGCGGCGGCGGCGGCGAGTTCCAGCTTTGGCGGATACTGGAACAGGCTCCAGATTTTCGTGGTCATGGTGTGGAAACCGGCCGGCAGCGCCAGGATCGCGGGCGAGCCGAACAGCGTCATGGCCTGCAGGAAGGCGATCAGCGCGCCGGCGACCAGCGCCGGCAGCGCCAGCGGAATCGTGACGCGCCGCGCCGTGGTCCAGGCCTTGCCGCCGAGGATGGCGGAAGCGTCTTCGAGTTCGCCCGGCATGTTGTCGAGCGCGTTGGCGACCAGCACGAACACGAACGGAAAGGTGTAGCAGGAAATCACGAAAATGATTCCGGTCAGCGAATAGATGTCGAACAGATGCTCGTCGGATTCGGCGCCGGTCACGAAACGATACAGCTGGTTGAGCAGCCCGCTGTTGGGCGCCGCCAGCAATTCCCAGGCGACCGCGCCGAGAAACGGCGGCGTCACGAACGAGGCGGTGACCAGCGCGCGGATGAACTGCCGCCCGGGCATGTCGGTGCGCGACACCAGCCATCCGATCGGGGCGGCGACGATGCAGCAGATCAGGGCGGACGTGGTGGCGATGATCGCCGTGGTCAGCAGCGGATCGAGAAAATCCGGATCGGTGAACAGGGTGACGAAATTCTGCAGCGTCGGATGCCGGGCCTGTCGGTGAAGGCGTAGACCGCCAGCCACGACAGCGGCAGCACGATCAGCACGACCAGCACGCCGCAAACAGCCACAGCACCGGCCTGGTCCAGTCGATGCGCGGTTTGGGGGCGATGCTGGTGGTGAGGGTCATGTCAAATACTTCCCCGTCATTCCGGGCGCGCGAAGCGCGAGCCCGGAATCCATACTCACGATCGTGGTTATAGATCTCCGATGGCATTGCACATCGTGGCCTGCGCCTAAGAAGGCGCATCCCGGAATGACGATGGTGAGTGGGGCCAGCAGCATCTCACACCCGGAACAGCTTCGCATAGCGCGTCTTGATCTCTTCCGTCATGCTCTCCACGCCGGCCGCGTCTTCCTTCATCAGCTTGATGTCGGAGAGCTTGCGCCGTCCCGGCTTCGACTGCACCTGCGCATGCGCCGAATATTGCGCGGTGTAGTCGCTGAAGAATTGCTGGGTTTCGCGGGTGTGCAGCCAGGCCTGGAACAGCCGCGCGGCATTGGGATGCGGCGCGCTGGCAAAGATGCCGGTCGGTCCCGAGATCGTCGGCGCGCCCTCGCTCGGATAGACCGGCTCGACCGGCTGGCCGGCTTCCTTCAGCAGCACGACGCCGTATTCGTTGCCGTCGGCCATCACGGCGCGCTCGCCGAGCGCACAGTTTTTTCGGTGGATCGGTCGACGACTGCACCTGCATCACGCGCTGCTTCGACAGTTTTTCCAGATATTCCCATCCGAGTTCGCGCACGATCTGGAAGGTCGCGGTCATGATGGTGCCGCTATAGGCGGGATGACCCTTCACCATCTTGCCGGCCCATTTCGGGTCGAGCAGATCGGCAAAGCTCTTCGGCGCGTCGTCGGGCTTCACCAGGTTGGTGTTGTAGGCGATCGACGACAGATAGATTCGCGACGTCGCCGACATGCCGTCGGGATCGCGAAACTCGGGGAGAAAATGCTGCGCGATGTCTTCGCTCACGAACGGCGCCATCCAGCCGTTCTTCTTCCAGGTGATGAAGTGCGAGGCGTCCGAACTGTTGATGACGTCGGCGGCGTGGATGTTGCTGCCGAATTCCTGGGCGACCCGCTGGAACAGCCGCTCGGAGCCGGAGCGCTCGATCTGCACGGAGATGCCGGGATATGCCGCCTCGAAGGCCTTGCCGAGCTTTTCGCCGACCGGCAGGTCCATCGAGGAATACAGGATCACCTTGGCTTCCTTCTTCGCGGCCTCGATCAGTTGCGGCGTGATCGCTACCGGCGGCGGCGCCTCGGCGCAAACCGGTGACGCGAACACGGTTCCGAGCGCAAGCGCGGCCGAACCCTTCAGGATGTCGCGTCTGGAAAGCTTTGTTCTTTTCATCGCGTCCTCGCTTCGTTTCCTGTTATCGGCTCAGTGCCCGGCAGCGTTCGGGCGGCAAGGTCAGCCAGACCTCGCTGCCTTTGGCGACCGCGGTTTCGGTCGGCGTGGTGACGCGCAACGCGGTGCCGTCAGGCGTTTCGACCATGTAGTCGCGCGCGGCGCCGAGATAGACCTGGCGGGTCACGATCGCCTTGACCACGTTCTGCGGCGAGGCCGGCGCCTGGGTCGAGAGCTGGATGTCATGCTGGCGGATCGCGACCGCCGCGCTCTGGCCGGCGGTGAGCTTCGCGCCGACCACCTGCAGCGTCGCGCCGGCAAACGAAACATGGTTCTCGTCGCGGGCGGTGCCCTTGATCACATTGCTGGCGCCGATGAAGCGCGCGACGAATTCGGATTCCGGCCGGGCGTAGATATCTTCAGGGCTGCCGAGCTGGTCGATCCGGCCGGCGTTCATCACCGCGATCAGGTCGGCCGTGGTCATCGCCTCCGATTGGTCGTGGGTGACGTAGACCGTGGTGTAGCGATATTCGTCGTGCAGCCGGCGGATTTCGAACCGCATCTCTTCGCGCAGATTGGCGTCGAGATTGGACAGCGGCTCGTCGAGCAGCAGCGTCTCCGGCTCGACGATCAGCGCACGCGCCAGCGCCACGCGCTGCTGCTGGCCGCCGGACAATTCGCCGGGATAGCGCTGCGCCAGCGCTTCGAGTTTTGTGGTTGCCGAGGATCGCCGCGAGCTTTTTCGCAATCGTGTCGCGGTCCATCTTTCGCAGCCGCAGCCCGTAGACGATGTTCTCCGCGACCGTCATGTGCGGCCACAGCGCGTAGCTCTGAAAGATCATCGACATGTTGCGCTGTTCCGGCGGCAGCGTGCGCGCTTTCGAGGAGACGATCCGGTCGCCGACCTGGATCTCGCCGTCGGACGGTTCCAGAAAACCCGCGATCAGCCGCAGCGTCGTGGTCTTGCCGCAGCCGGAGGGTCCCAGCAGGCAGACCAGTTGCCCATGATCGATCCGCAGCGAGACGTTATCGACCACCGCAAGCGATCCAAAGCGCTTGGTCAGGCCGCGTAAATCAACGGACGCCAATCCCATCACTCCCTTTATTCGCGTATTCATTTTTACGGATACGCGTGCGCCGTTGCAGGCTGCTTATTTATCGCCGGATCAATATAAGCACTAAAAGTGACACGCCGAAAAGGCTTGCACTGCTAAAGTCTGAGCGTCGGCGCGAGAGGTGGGTTTCCTCTCACATTGTGGGAGACGGCTGGGGTGAGGGGCCCGTTACCCCATCTACGGAATACTCACGCACGGACACTTTCGCCGAGCCACTCGATCGCGGCCTCGGTTCCGCCCTTGCCGTGCGGAATGTCGAGCGCCTTGAGGCCGACTTCGATGACGCCAAGCGTGCCCAGGATCATCGGCGCGTTGACGTGGCCCATGTGGGCGATCCGGAACGCCTGGCCCTGCAAGATCGCCGATCCCGACGCCGAGCACCACGCCGCATTTTTCCTTGCAATATGTATGCAGCGACACCGGATCGTTGCCGTTCATCACCACCGTCGTGACCGTGTTCGAGCGCTCATGCGCTTCGGCGATGTTGAAGCCGAGCACCTGGCCCTCGGCCCAGACCGCGACCGCGCGCCGCACCGCTTCGGCGAGCAGGCGATGGCGCAGAAAAGCGTTTTCGAGCCCTTCCGCAAGCAGCATGTTGATCGGCCTGGCGCAGCGCGAACAGCAGATGCACCGGCGCGGTGCCGGCATATTTGCGATAGTGCTCGGGGCCCTCGCGTTCGGTCCAGTCCCAATAGGGCGTGCGCATGTTGGCGGTCTTGTGCACCTCGCGCGCGCGCTCGTTGGCGGCGACGAAGCCGAGGCCTGGCGGCGTCATCAGGCCTTTTTGCGAGCCGGACATCGCGACGTCGATGCCCCATTTGTCCATTTCGAACGGCATGCAGCCCAGTGACGCCACGGTGTCGACCATGAACAACGCGGGATGGCCGCATGCCTTGATCGCCTTGCCGATCGCTTCGATGTCGTTATAGGCGCCCGAGGCGGTGTCGACCTGCACTGCAAGGATCGCCTTGATCTTGTGATCCTTGTCCTGCCTGCAGCCGCGCCTCGACTTCCGCAGGGCGGATCGCGCGGCGCCAGTCGCCCTTCAGAACTTCGACATCGGCGCCCATCGCGGCCGCAGCATTGCCCCAGCCGATCGCAAAGCGGCCGCTTTCCAGCACCAGCACCTTGTCGCCGCGCGACAGCACGTTGGAGAGCGTCGCTTCCCAGGCGCCGTGGCCGTTGGCGATGTAGATGTAGGATTGTCCCTTGGTGGCGAACAGTTTGCTGAGATCGGCGAGCAGGCTATCGGTCAGCTCCACCATCTCCCTGGAATAGATGTCCAGCGCCGGACGATGCATCGCCTGCAGCACTTCGTCGGGCATGGTGGTGGGTCCGGGGATGGCCAGAAATTCCCGGCCCGCGCGAACGGTCATTGTTGCTTTTCCTTAGTCTGTGGAAGGCGGAAGCCAGGTGGTTGGAGGTAATTGCGGGGGTTCAACTGAGAGCATCATCATATTGGATCGAGACCGTCATTGCGAGCGCAGCGAAGCAATCCATCTGTGCCAAAATGACGGGCTATGGATTGCTTCGTCGCTTGCGCTCCTCGCAATGACGGGGATAGAGCACCGCCTAATTCCCTATGGCATTGGCTACAGCATGCCAGATCTGATCCTTGATCTCGGTCGCCGGCGGGCTTGGGATCGTCACCGCGGGGCCGTCGCGCTTCTTGCAGGCCTCGACCAGCCGCAGCAGCCAGATCTCGCCGTCGGTATAATAGAGGTCACCGCCGCCGTTGCGCCCGGTTAGGGTCGGGCCGATGCCGGTGACCTGATATTTGGCGTCCACCATGCCGGCATTTTCCAGGTCGGCCGTGAGCACCGCGCGTTCGGCGTCGAGGTTGGGGCTGATATGATGCGTCACCGCGCCGGTGTATTCGCTGACGCCGACGCTGCGATCCTGCGTCGCCGCGCCCAGCCATACCGGGCGCTTCTCCTGGCCCTCAGCCAGCGCCTTCCAGTAGCGCACGTGATTGCGGCGATCGGCGTTTGTGCCGATCGGCTTTTCGAAGGCGAGGTCTTCGCGGCGGCCGAGATAATACAGATTGCTGACCGGCGCGTCCTTGTAGGGGCGATCGAGCAGCACGGAGCCTACGATCTCGATCGACGATTTCAGCGTGATCGGATCGGCCGGATACCAGCCCGCTTCGTGCATGGCGCAGACCACGTCTTTTTGGTCGCCGACCAGGCCGACATTGATCGGGTCGCCGGGAATGCCTTGCCCGGTCCGCGTCACCATCGGCAGGTTCTCGAGGCCTTTCTGGTGTTCATAGTGGCTCCAGATCAACGGCAGCACCACATAGGCGAGCAGCGTATACGACAGCACGACGCCGAGCGCGATCAGCAGAAAGCGCTCCAGCCGCGAATGCGCCGGCGGCATCGGGGACAGCAGATCGTCGTAGGGATCGCTCATATGTGCAGGCGCGTTTCCTAGAGTGCAGCGACCGGACAATGCTTCGCATCGCCGGGAGAACGATGAGGCGACTTTCCAACTACCGTTTGGTCTCGCGGCAGCCGGCGGCTTCGGCTTCGTCGACCGAGCAGAACCAGCGCGTGCCCTTACTGATCTTCATCTCGATCTTGGCGTACCAGCGGCTGGTCCGCTGTGTGGTAGATGCATTCGCCCGAGCCGTTGACGTTGCCCTTGATGGTGCAGTCGGGCGAGGGCGCGACCGATCCGGACGCCGAGGCCAGCAGGATCGCATGCGCATTCGGCGGCGGCTTGGCGGCGCCCAGAATCGTCGTCTTCTTGTTGCGGACGCGCCAGTCCCACGGCGCGATGAACGCGCCCTGCCACATCCCGGCCTTGGCCTCGCGCGCGGCCTTTTCGTCGGCGTCGTAATCGTGCGAAAACCGCGCATAGGCCAGCGCCCAACCGTTCTTCACCAGCCATTTCTGGATATCCTCGCCGTCGACCTCGCAGCGCGCGACACTGCGGCCGCGGCGGTCGGTCTGGCGCACATGGCAGGTCCAGGTCTTGCTGTCGACATGCTTGACCAGCTCGTCGCGCGCCGCCGACGCCGCAGGTCCAGCGCTCGCCATTGGTGTTGAGGCAGAGCTGGTCGGTCGACGGCGCGTCGATGCCGCCGAGGCGGATGCGGCTGCTGCCGATCTGGACCTGGTCGCCGTCGCGGATCTTTGGCACCCCGGTGATGTCGGCCGCGCCCGCGATGGCGGGCGGCAGCATGAGCAGAACGGCTGCGAGCAGCGTCGTCAGTTTCATCGGCAATCCCGGCAAAGGATAATGCACAAGTGTTGGTCGAATTGTGCGGACAATGTGGCGGCCTTGCCAGAGCCAGACCGGGGCAAGGCTGTCAACTTCCCGTCATTGCGGCGGCGAAGCGGGCGAATGGCGAATGGCGAGTAGCGAATAGAGCACGGCCGCTGGCTCTTGCTTTCCCATTCGCCACTCGCCATTCGCTATTCGCCTCCCTCGCTATTCGCCCTTCGCCCCCTTTTCATCACGCCCCGCGCCAGCGAAAGCCCCATCAGCACGAAGGCCGAGGTCACCTCGGGCCCGCCGACCAAAATCCGCGTCGGCGTCTTCATCTTGTTCCATTCATAGGCCTTGTAGGGCCCATGGCGGCCGCCTTCGCCGAGATGGGCGACGATGCAGGCGAGCGGCGGCGGTGAAGGTTGCGACATCGGCGCCGAGATGCGCCAGCGCCATCAGCGCCAGCGCGGCGTCGAACGCGTTCATCTCGTGGGTGATCAGCTCGCCCTCGACATAGGCCAGCACCCGGACGCGGATGAACTCGAAGGTGCCGTCGGGATCGATCGCCTGCCGCGCGGCCAAAGGCAGCGCGATGAAGGCGGCATAGCAGCGGCCGAAATAGGCCGAGTACAGTTCCGGCAGATAATAGATGTGCGAGCGCGGATTCTTGAACGCGCCGCTGTCGACCAGCCGTCTCTGGAAGCCGATGATGCGGTGGACGGTCGCCAATCGCAGCGGCGTCTCCAGAACTTTCCAGCGCACAAAATTGCGAAAGCTGACTTCGAGGATGTCGAGGTTGAGCGTCGGATCGAGGTCGTTGCCATAGGGCCGGTCGCCCCTGATATTGTCGATCCAGGTGACGACGCCGCCCTCGTAATCGACATTGTCGTTCAGCGGCACGGTGACGCGCGGTTCGTTGGCGCCTTCGCGCACTTGAAGCCCGCTGTAGAAATCCAGCAGCGGCTGCTCGAGGATCGGATCGTCGGAGCCGGCCTGGGTGGCGGCCGAGAACGAACACGCCGTGGTGTCGCAATCCGGCACGTAGATGCCAAAACCGAGATCCTGCTTGATCTGGGCGAAGAATTTTGAAAACCGCGGATGCGGCAGCGGCGCCAGAGCCGTGATGACGTTGACGGTCGAGCCGTCATGCGACGGCACTTGCTCGGCGCTGGTCTTGAGGCAGAAATCCACCATGTCCGCGATCGCGCGGCGCGCGGCGCTGGTCTCGCCGGCGGACGCGAGCCCGGTCTCGACAAAGCTCAGCAGCGCCTCGGTGAAGAAGGCATCGTAATAGGCCGAGCGATGCCGGATCTGCATCGGCTGCCACATCGGCTCGGCAATGCCGCGCCAGGGCGGATTGATCAGAGCGCGGGCCGGCGAATGCGCGATGAAGATCCGCGCCAGATTGAACAGCAGCGTCGAGTTCTTGTAGCCGCGCGAATTCAGCCCCGTCAGCGCCATCACCATCTCGCGCCCGCCGATGTCGGCATCGCCGATCAGGTTGAACGCGGCATAGGTCGGGATGAAACCGTTTTTGGCAAACGAGCGTAATAGATGCGCGCCGCAGGTGCGGATCGTGCGCTCGATCTCGGCGAGCATCAGGCGCGCGGGCCGGGCGCGGCGGCCTTCGGCTGCGGATGCCGGACATCGATACTGTCCATCAATTCGGCCACAGGCTGACCGATCGCCGCCCAGTCCGGCGCGTCGTCGTCGCGGGCGCGAAGGAGCGCCGCGCGCAGCCGCTGCAAGCGCCCTTCGTCGCGCAATTGCGGCAAACCGGTGCGGCGCAGCAGCGGCCGCAGCGCCGGATTGCCCAGTGCGGTGCGATAGAATTTGCCGAGATGCGGGTCGCCGCCGCTGTAGCTCAGCAGCACGGGATCGCAGACGTCGTACAGCGAGGGCCCGTCCTTGGCCGCGGTCAGCGCGCGATAGGCGGCGCCGGCGATGGAGTGAAATCCCATGAAATCCGATCCGCACCCGCCGTTCCGCACGCCCCCCGCCAAACCGCAACCGGCCAAACTTCAGGCCAGCGCCGGCTTTTCGAAACCTGCAAGTGCTTGAAAAACTATACGAATAGCGGGGAAATACAAATGTGATCGAGGTCACAGAAAAGGCCGCGTTTTTGCCCTGTAGTGGCCTCTTCCAGCGTTCCCAAGCTGCAAATTTTTCCTAACGATTCCAGTTGCTTACCCAGAGAATGCAGATCGGTGTTGCCCTCGGGGGCTGATGCGGTTAAGGGTTTCTTTGTTGCGGTGCCGCAAATTGCGCGCAATTCGACGGCACACACTTTGCAACCCCTCAAACCTAAACGGGACTGGCGCGACTAACTTGCGCGCGCCTCAAGACAACGATTGGGAATTGAAACGCGATGAATGTCAGGCAGCTCCGCATTTCCCGCCGCTCGGTCGCCGTTGCGACCGCGCTGTTCGGCATGGTGTCGCTGGCGATCGGCGCCCATGCCGCGCTGAACAAGCGCTCGCTCGACGCCGCCAAGGCGATCGCGACCGAACAGAACAGCGATTTCGGCAAGAAGACCACCCGCCTCGCGCTGGTGATCGGCAACGGCCATTATCCGGACGCCGCAGCACCGCTGGCGCAGCCGATCAACGACGCCCATGGCCTGAGCGCGGCGCTGCGCGGCAACGGCTTTGACGTCGACGTGGTCGAAGACGCCACCCGCGACGACATGGCCCGCGCCATCGCCCGCCTCAAGAGCAAGATCAAGCCGGACACGGTGGTGATGCTGTTCTTCGGCGGCTACGGCGTCCAGGTCGGCCGCGAAAGCTATATGATCCCGGTCGATGCCGCGATCTGGAAGGAAGCCGATGTCCGCCGCGACGGCGTCAGCGTCGAATATGTGCTGGACGCGATGAAGGAGCAGGGCGCGAAGGCAAAGCTGGTCGTGCTCGACGCCTCGCGCCGCAACCCCTATGAGCGCCGCTTCCGTTCGTACTCCCACGGTCTCGCCCCGATCAGCCCGCCGGAAAACACCATCGTGCTGACTTCGGCGACGCCGGGCAAGGTGGCCGACGATTCCAAGGGCCAGTACAGCGTGCTGGTCGCAGAGCTTCTGAACAATCTGACCGCCCAGGCCGGCGCCGAAAGCGCCTTCAACAAAACCCGCGTCGCCATCTCCCGCGCCAGCGAAGGCGAGCAGGTCCCGTCGGTGTCGTCCTCGCTGCTGGAAGACATCCGCTTCGGCGGGTGAGGCGGAGCCCAACTCTATCAACCCGTCGTCCCGGGCTTGACCCGGGACCCATCAACCACAGGCCTTCGTGGTTACGCCGGGCTGGTGCTCCAGCTGTTCTCAACAATTGACATCGGCGGCTATGGGTCCCGGGTCCTGATGCGCAATTGCGCATTTGCCCGGGACGACGGAGGATAGATTACTTCCCCTCCGCACTCGCCGTCACCGGCCGCACCGGATCGCCCTCGCGCAGCAGCGCGCCGGCGCGGGCCACCACGATGTCGCCTTCCTGGATGCCGGCGGTGACGCCGCCGGTGATCTCGACCTGGCCGCCCGACATCAATCCGGTTTCCACCCGCCGCGTTTCGACCCGCCCGCGCCGCACCACCTGGACCACGGTGCCGGCCGAGCCGTAGAGGATCGCGGTGAGCGGCACCGCGATGCCGCAGCTCTGCCCGGTCTTGATCTGCGCCCGGCCGGACGAATTCACCAAAAGCCGCCGGTTGGTGCTGATGCCGATAAACACCTGGGCGAGCTGGCTGTCGGGCTGCACCGTGGTCGACAGCCGCCGCACCTTGCCGTCGACGTCGCCGGCGCCGATGATCTTGATCTGCGCCGACTGGTTGACCTGAAGCTTGGCGATATCGCGCGTCGGCACCAGGCCGACCAGATCGTATTCGCTGCGCGCGATGATCGAGAACAGCGCCTCGCCCTTGGCGGAGGCCACCGCGCCGATCGCAGCCGTGGTGGCCGAGATCGTGCCGGCGACCGGCGCCTGCACCGCGACCGAGCCGCCCTCCGGCAGCGTCAGCCGCGCCAGCGTCTGGCCGGCGGTGACGGTGTCGCCGGCATCCGCCAGCACCTCGGCGACCTTCAGCCCCATGCCGCTCGGGCCGCACCTGGGTCTCCTCGCGCGGAATGATGGTGCCGGACACCTCGACGATATTGGCAAAACAGGACTTTGCGACCTTGAGCACGGTGACCGCGGCGCCCTTGGGGGCGGCCTCGGTGTCGTCGGCGGCAAGGGCGGGGTGCGCGGCGAGGGTTAGCAGGCCGGCGAGGAGGAGGGTGGACAGCTTCGACACAAGGTCACGCAAGGCGAGGTTGCTCATCGGCGTTTCGTTCCCGGTTACTGGACTACCGATAGCAGAGGGGTGGCGGGGGAGCTAGGCGACGGAATGTAAGCGAGCGACGCTCGATGGACCCATAAACCTGAAAGCGATGCATATCCCGGCTCCGCGCGAAGCTTGGCGCCCGCGCGTTCGCAGACCATCGGAACCCAGATAGCAACGTCTTGGGCCGCGTTCGCTCTTGCGCTGGGATAAGGTGGACGCCGCAGCGTTGGGCGCGGACGCCTTCGGAACATCAACCGGCCTTAAAATGATATCCTGGTGATGGTGTGTCATTTTGGAAGTATTGCCTTGGAGACTGCCATGCAGGTTTTGAAATGGGGCGAGAGCCTAGCCGTGCGCCTACCCAGGGCGCTGGTCGAGAAGATGGGCCTGAGTGCTGGCGACGAACTTACCATCGTCGACGTGGCCGATCGAGCGCTGGTCGTTCAGAAGGAAGACCGGCGCAAGGCTGCGCTTGAACGTATGGCGTCGCTCAACTGGACGCTCCCTCCCGATTACAAATTCGATCGGGACGAGGCGAACGAGCGGTAGGGGTTTTTCGACACACACCGTCGCCGCGGCCCGACCGGGTCCGTCCCAAAACCCCGTGCGCGCGCAGCCTAAATTTCCGCTGCAACTTCAACGTGATTTGCCCTGTCCAGTCCCGTTCGAAAAAATATTCCGCTAGGTGCGTCGGGCAACTCAGCGCTACCAGCTCGCCCCATCCCCAGCCCGAGAAGAGGGGCGTATCATGATCGTCACGGACGTAGGGCAGGGGATGCGGTGGACGCGAAGGTGCCGGGCGCGCGCGAGCGCGCAGACGAACGGCACCCGAGCGGACGGCGAAGTCGTGTGGTTCCGGCGCCCCGATGCTGGCGTCAAGTTTTGCGGGTTAGCCTGCGAAGCGACGGTGGCAACAAAGCCGGTCACCGAGGAGAGCGCGAAGTAAGCCGTAAAACCACTGCGCAGGGAAGGCCGGATTGCCTCCGCTGAACCTGTATGCTCGTGTGCGTTTTCTATGTGCAAATTGCACGCGAGACCGCGGGTGCAGCGCGCACCCGGTCTTCCCTGCGCCCTCTTACTCGAAGGGTGCGACGTTTCTGGCATGACCCGCGCGAAATGCGCCGCGGGAATGCGAAGGTGTGTTTGCTTCTCCCTCTCCCCGCGAAGAGCGGGGCGAGATGACCTCAACCCGGCGCCGCTTCAATGTTACCCCGCCGCCAGCGACACCTCCGCCATCTCATCCGCCCGTGCAATATGCCTGACAATCTCCGGATTGATGATCGCCGCATGCGTCATCGGCAGCATGTGGCCGGCGCCGGTCAGATGCCTCATTTGCGCTCCGCCGATAATGGTCGCCAGCCGCGCGACGATGCGCTGGGTCAGGTAGGGCGACAAGCCGCCCGACACCAACAGCGTGGGCACGCGCAGCGCGGCGGCGGCGGCCGCGACATTCGCTTCGGACAGAATGGCGTTGAAATCGAATGCGAGCTTGCCGGCCTGCGCGATCAGGCGCAGCCGCGCCTTGTCGGACAATGGCTCCGGCGGCGCCGAGCCGTTCCAGAACGCGGTGAATTTATCGATCGCCTCCATCGCATGACCCTTGAACAAATCCTGATAGACGTCGCCGCCGATGTGCGCGAAGCGGTCGTGCAGCCGCCGGTCCGCAGGCGCGTCGCGCAGCAGCGTCGGCAGCACCGGCTCGAACAAGGTCAGGCTGCGCACGCGGTGCGAATAGGGCGAGCAGGTCGCGATCTTGAACGCCACCGCGCCGCCAAAGGAATGGCCGATCAGATGGATCGGGCCCCTGGCCTCGTCGAGGCGTGGGGCCAGCAGTTCGACTTCCTGCGCCAGCGTGGTCGGCAGCGTGGCCGGTCCACGATTATCGCCGTATCCCGAAAGATCGGGGGTGATGATCTGGCCGCGGCTGACGAGTTCGATCGCGAGCCTGCTCCACTGCCGCCCCGAACCGAGCGAGCAATGCAGCGCGATCACGGAACTGGCGCGCCCGGCCGAAGGCATTTGAATCACAGTCGTCATCGGATTATTCCTAATTGGGCTTCGGCGTCGGCAAAGCCGTTGCCGCGCGACGGCGCGGGGGCCGGCGACAATCCGAGGTCGTGCAATTGCCGCGCGCTGTTGCCGCAACGCAGGCGGCTGCGGCGTCCGTCGCGCAGCGCCCGCCGCAGCCGGCGGCGGCTGGTGCGAAACCACAGATCCATCGCGTTCTGCATCAGGGCTTCCCACCGCGCCGGGTGGAGCGCGCCAAAGCGGCGCGTCGGGTTGGTCGACATGACGAGGCTCTTCTTGTCGTGGGAACGATCCGGGCCCGCACGTTCGGCGAGCCCGGATTGCAATGCGAAGCGGTTGAAAGATGCGTCAGCGCTTGGTGATGACGACCTCGAGATATTCGCTCGGCACGACCATGGCTGCCGTCGCCGGCGCGGTTCATCCGCACCGAGAGGGCGTTCAAGTCGTTCCGCAGTTCGTCCTGCTTCGCCGGCTCGAGCGCCGCGAACGCCTTCAGCACCGGGCCGTAATAGGTCTTGAACACGTCGAGGAAATGATCTGGCGAGCGGTAGCGGAAATTGAACAGGCGCGGTTGCGCCTTGACCGAGCTCGCGCCGGCGCCGAACATTTCGCTGAGCCGCGCGCGCGTGCCCCACAGCGCCGGCGATTTGGCGCCGGCGGGCGGCGGCAGATATTTGCCGAGCGTCTTGAACACCTGGCCGATGAAGCCGTCCGGCGTCCAGTTGGCGAGGCCGATCTGGCCGCCGGGCTTGCAGACGCGCAGCAGCTCGGCGGCGGCCTTGTCCTGGTTCGGCGTGAACATCACGCCGAAGGTGGAAACGACGGTGTCGAAGCTGGCGTCGTCGAACGGCAGGTTCTCGGCGTCGGCCTCCATGAAGTCGATCGCGAGGCCCTCGGCTTCGGCGCGGGCGCGGCCGCGTTCGAGCAGCGCGGGCACGTAGTCGGTCGAGGTGACGTCGCACCAGCGCCGTGCGGCGGCCAGGCGTCACCATGCCGTTGCCGGCGGCGACGTCGAGCACTTTCGAACCGGATCTGAGATCGAGCGCCTCGCAGAGTTCCTCGCCGACGATCTGCAGCGTGGTGCCGACGATGGCGTAGTTGCCCGACGACCAGGCCGCCTGCTGCCTGGTCTTGAGTGCGGCAAGGTCGGGCGCTGCGGTGGGTGCGGGCGAAGCGGTTGGATTCGTTGCGGTAGCTGCCGTGCTGGCCATGATTGTGTCCTTTCGGGATTTCATCACGCGGCCACAGGGATGGCTGCGAGTGAACCGAACATGCTCCTGCGCAGACCTAAAGACTCTGACCGCGGGCCGATTTTACCTTGAGGGCAGCCTGATTTTTCAATGAGATGTGAACGGCTTGACAGCCCCCAAGCCGGATCGGCGCTCTACCCTTGCCTTTCCCCGCAAGCGGGGCGAGGTAAACGCTCTAATCGGATATTGAAGTGCAATTTGTCTTCGCCAACCACCTGCTGGATGTCGACCTCCGCGAGCTCAGCCGCGACGGCGAGCGCGTCGCCGTCGAGCCGCAGGTGTTCGACCTGCTGATCTATCTGGTCGAAAATCGCGATCGCGTCGTCAGCAAGGACGATCTGATTGCGACAATCTGGCACGGCCGGATCGTGTCCGAATCGACGCTGACGTCGCGGATCAACGCGGCGCGCAAGGCGGTCGGCGATACCGGCAAGGATCAGGGCGTGATCCGTACCATCGCGCGCAAAGGCTTTCGCTTCGTCGGCGAGGTGTGCGCGCTGCGCGGCACCGTTGACGCGCGCGACAATCCGCCCGCGGCAATGGACCAACCAGCCGAGCCGGCGCCGCCGCTCGATCGCAGGGCGATCGCGGTGTTGCCGTTCGCAAATCTCAGCGACGATCCGGAGCAGGACTATTTTTCGGAAGGCATCAGCGAGGACCTCATCACCGCGCTGTCAAAACTGCGCTGGTTCGATGTGGTCGCGCGGAATTCCTCCTTCGCCTACAAGGGAAAATCCGTCCACTTGAAGCAAATCGGCGAAGAGCTCGGCGTCGGCTATGTCGTGGAGGGCAGCGTCCGCAAGGATGGCGACCGGGTGCGGATCACGGCCCAGCTCAACGACGTCGTCACCGGCAGCCAGATCTGGGCGGACCGCTACGACCGCAATCTCGCCGATGTGTTCGCCGTGCAGGACGAAATCACCCAGGCCGTCGTCGCCGGCGTCGAGCCGCAACTCTACGCGGCTGAGAATTTTCGCGCCCGGCGCAAGACGCCGGACAATATGGACGCCTGGGATCTCGTGATGCGCGCGCTGTCGCACTACTGGCGGGTGACGCGGCAGGATAATCTGGTGGCGCAGGCGCTGCTGGAAAAGGCCATCGAATTCGATCCGGCCTACGGCCAGGCGCTCGGCCTGTTGGCTGCCAGCCACATTTTCAGCGCGCATATGGGCTGGGAGGAGATGCCGAAGGCGATCCCGACTGCCGAACGCGCGGCATTGGCGGCGATCCACGCCGATTCTGAGGATGCCTGGGCGCATTACGCGCTGGCCAGTGTCTATCTGTTCAGCCGCCGGTTCGACGACTCGCTCGCCGAATTCGAGCTGGCGCTGCGGCTGCATCCCAACTTCTCGCCCGCGCGGGGCCTTTACGGCGTGGCGCTGGCCTATTGCGGGCGCTGGGAAGAGGGCGATCGCGCGGCGCGGCAGGCGCTGCGGTTCTCACCGCGCGATCCGTTTGCCGCGATCTATTGCGGCGTCGCCGCCTATTCGCAGTTCGTGGGCCGTCATTACGCGGAAGCCATCAAACTATCGCGCGAAGCGCTGCGACAGCGCAGCGATTTTGTCGGCGCGCACCGCGTCTTGACCGCGGCGGCCGCGTTGGCGGGCCAGGACGATGTCGCTAAAGCGGCGTTGCAGGAGTTGCGCCGGGCGCAGCCCACGATTTCGCTGGCCTGGATCGCCAGCGAAATGCCGTTCAAATGCGAGGTAGAGCGCGAGCATTACCTGAGCGGATTCCGGCGCGCGGGGCTCTGTTGACGATGGCGCCGCGCTTACTGTTTGCGGCGACGTTCCCGGGCGGGGAGTGCGGCGACATTGTCCGCTTCCCCGCGCCAGCGCAGGATTTCCGCCGCCAACACCGGATGATTGAACCCTTTCAAATTCAGATCGTCGATCGCGCGGCCTTCGACCCATTGCTCGACCATGCCGTAGACCCGCCGGCTCACCACGATCTGGTTGGCCTTGGCTTCGTCGCACAGCCGTGAGGCGAGGTTGGTGACGCTGCCGATCGCGGCGTATTCGAGCCGGTGCTCGAAGCCGATCTGGCCGAGCGTGGCATAGCCGAGCGCGATGCCGATGCCAAAACCGAGATTGTGGCCGCGGTTGCGCCAGCGCTCGGTCAAAGGGCCCACGGTGTCGCGCATCTCCACCGCCATCTTCACGGCGCGCGCGGTGTGGTCGGCAAACTGGATAGGCGCATTGAACAGGATCATCACGCCGTCGCCGGCATATTTGTCGAGCGTGCCCTCGTATTTGAAGATCAGTTCGCCGAGCGCGGCGTGATATTCGCGCAGCACGTTCATCGCCTCTTCCGGCTCGGTCGATTCGGTGAACGCGGTAAAGCCGCGCAGATCGCAAAACACCACCGTCACCTCGCGGCGGTGGCTGTCGAGCAGCCCTTCATGGCCGTCGGAGGAGGCGATCAGCTGCGCCACCTGCGGAGCCAGGAAACGTTCGAGTTTGCGGATGCGCTCGATTTCGCCGAGCTGCGTCTCGACCCGCTCTTCGAGCGACTTGTTCCAGTCCTTGAGCTGGTCGGTCTGCTCCTGCAGCTTGTCGGCCTGCTCGCGCACGGTGGAATTCGCGGTCTCCAGCTCGCGGCTCTTGTGGTCGACTTCGGAAAACAGCCGCGCGTTGCGCATCGCCAGCACCGATTGATGCGCAAAGGTCTTCATCAGCCCGATCAGATTGTCGGAAAACTCGCCGGCGTTTTTGCGCAACACCACCAGCGATCCCAGCACGCCCTTCTGGTCGACCAGCGGCACCACCAGCACCGAATGGAAGCCGGCTGCGACCGCGGCATGGTTGAGCGGATGATCGGCCGTGGCGTCGAGGTTGGGGATCGCGATCGGCTCGGCGCGCGCGGCGGCCTCGCCGAGCGGGCTGCCGGCCTCGTCGATCGCAAGGTGGCCGCCTTCGGCCGATTTGTCGATGCCGATCGATTCGGTCAGGTTGAACTGATGGTTGGCGGCGTCATAGCCGTAGATCAGCACCGCATCGGCATGGGTGATTTCGAGCGCGCGGGCGGCGACCGTCGGCAGCACGGCGTTGAGATCGAGCGAGGAGGAAACCGCGCGGCCGACCTCCTCCAGCACCTTGAGCTCGTTGATCGACTGCGCCAGATCGCGCGTTCGCTCCGTCACCTTGGCTTCGAGGCCGGAATAGGTCTCGGCAAGTTGCCCGGCCATGCTGTTGAACTGGGTGGCGAGCTCTTCCAGTTCGTCGGCGGTATGCACGTCGATGCGGTGGCCGAATTCGCCGGCGCCGAGCCGCCTGGCGCCGGTGCGCAGCGCCGTGATCGGCACCAGCATGCGCCGCGCCAATACCGAGCCTGCGATGATCGCGACCACGAGGCCGAGCCCGATCAGCAGCGCGATTCGCACCAGCTGATCGCGGATCGGCGACAGCGCCTGCGCGGTCGGCTGCTCGAACAACACGTACCAGCCGAGTTTTGGCACCGCGCTTGCCGTGGTCAGAACCGAATGGCCGTCGGCATCGGTGCCGGACGCCAGCGGCGCGCCATCCGGCGTCAGCAGCGCTGCGACCTGCGGCAGGCCGGAGAGATCCTTGGCCAGCTCGGGGCCCTTGGTCGAGCTTGCCAGCACCTGGCCCTTGGGATCGATGACATAGGCGAAGGCGGCCTTGCCGACCTGCGCATCGCCCAAAAAGTCCGACAGGAAGCGAAGGTCGATCTCGGCGACCGTGATCCCGGCGTTGAACCCGGAATGCGACACGGCAATCGACATGAACGGCTGCTGGTCCCGGAAATAGGCCGGCGCAAAACGGGTGCCTTGCGCGCGCGTTTCGGTGAACGTGGCATCGCGGGAAAAATCCAGATTGCTGCCGTAGGAGACGCCCCCCTGCCGTGACAGCCGCAGCGTTTCGCGGCCCTGGCCGCTGATCTGGGAGAGCTGGCTGACCCACGGCACCTGGCTCAGCAGCTGCTGATAGTCGGCGCGGCGATCTTCGATCTTGGTGGAGGAGGCGCGCGTCACCCAGCTGATCTGCCGCTCGAGGTCGGCCATCGACTGCTCGATCCGCCGTTCCGTCGCCTCGGCCTTCTCCGACATGGCGTCGGTCAAAGTGCTCTTGATGGCGCGATAGCTGATCCAGGTTTCCAGCGCGCCGTTGACGGCCAGCACGAACACGACGAGGCCGACCAACGCGATGACGTATTTGGCGAACAGGCCTTCGCGCAGGAACCAGATTTTGTCCTTGACCCCGTTCATCCAGACCCTCGTGCGCCACCTTTAAGGGTGCGCGCATCCGCTGTCATCGCGGCGGCATCCCGTCACGGGAGCGCCACGTTTGGGCCTGTTTAGCACGGATTATGGGAGTTCGACGTGGCCTAGCCCACAATGGTTAGCGCCGATTTTGGCCAGATCAGCGGTTGAAAAGCTGCCGCAGCACCTCGTTCATGGGCTGGTTGTCCGGCTGCGGCGCGGCATCGCTCGGCGCCGGCGTCGACGGGGCCGCTTGGGCGGGAGCGGCCGGGACAATGTTGCGGCCCTGGCTCACGGCACCGGGCCGCGATCCGCCCTGACCCGTCCCGCCGCTCAATCCCTGCTGCAGCAGATTGCCGATGGTCTCGCCGAGCTGGCCGCCGCTGCTCTGCCCGCCGGCGGTGCCTTGTCCGCCGGGGATCAATCCGCCGAGCCCGCCAAGGCCACCGAGCCCGGCGCCGCCCGCGCCGAACAGGCCCTTGCCCATTTCCTTCAGCTTGGCGTAGGCAGCGTCGGGATTGTCGAGAATACCCTGCATGTCCGGATAAATGCGCGGCTCGGCCCACGGACCGTCAATCATGACGGGAATGCCGAGCCCGACCGGGTCGCCGGCGCGGCCCTGGCCTTCGGTCGTCATCACGAGTTTCGGCTCGACCCTAAATCCGATCTGCTTGGTGCCGAGGTCGATGGTGCCGACCCCGGTCATCCTGACCAGCGGGCCGACCAGATTGAGGTCGGTGGTTTGCGCCTGGCCCTTGTCGATCTTGAACGAGGCCGAAAGCTGCGTCAGGTCGGTCGCCTGTTCCTTGTTTTCCTGCCATCCCGACAGCGTGCTCGACGTCAGCGACCGCACCATCTGGGCGACGTTGAGCCCGCGAATGGCGCCGTCCTGAAACACGACGAAGGTGGTGCCGGCGAGGTTCGCCATGATCGCGCGCTGGCTTGTGCCTGTGGAGTGCACGCTGATCTTTGCCTGCATCTTGCCGTCGAGCTTGTCGAAATCCGCGAAGCTGCGCAGCAGCGGCAAGCGCGCGCACGCCGGTGAGATCGGCGCGCAACGCGAAAGAAGGATTGCCGGTGGACGCGTCGATGGTGACGTCGCCATTGGCGTTGCCGTCATACGCGCCGAGATTGGAGATTTGCGCTTTCAGCACGCCGCTTGCGAGCGTCGCGTCGATCGCGGCCGGCGCGAAATGACCGCCGCCGATATTGAGCTCGGCGGCGGAAATCCGCGCCTGCGTATCGACGTAATTCAGGCCGTTCAGATCGATCGATGCGTTGCTCCAGGGCTGCGCCGCGGAGCCCGCGCCGCCCTGCGGCATCGCGACCTCCAGCCGCTGGAAGTCGAGATCGAGCTTCACCAGCGGCTTGCTCGAAAGATCGACCGAGGCCCATCCGTTGAACGCGCCGTCGCCGAGCGCCCCGGTCAGGCCGTTGATCATGACGACCGCGCCGTTGAGCCGCACCTCCGCTTTGGCCGACAGCGGCGCCTGCAACAGGCCCGGTGCTTCCAGCGTGAGTTCGGTCGGGATGCTTTGCCGCTCGATCGGCGGGGCCGGCGGCGCGGCTTTGATGTTGAACTTGAGCGCGTGCTCGGCGGCGCGCGCATTGCCTGAAATCCTGACCTTGCGGTCGTTGTCGACGGTGACGTCGGCGTTGATGGTCTCGACGCGATTTTCGACGCGGTCGCGCAGATTGGAGAACACGATGGTGCCGCCGGTAACGCTGACATGCTCGATTGAAAACGCGTCGGCTGGGCCGGACGTTGCGGGTTTGGAGAGGGGCTTGGCGTCCTTCAGGCGCTCACGCTGCAGCGGCACGTTCAGGATCGGGCGAACGATCACGAGTTCGGTGATCTCGGGATGGCCGGACCACAGGCTGGCCAGCGTCACATCCGCCTGGATGCTGCTGGCGGTGATGCGGTTGTTGGTGTCGCGGTCGTTCGGATCCTGCAGCGCGACGTCGCTTAAGCTGATGTTGAGCGACGGCCAGAGCCCGACCTTGGCGCCGCCGTTGATGGCGAGCTTGTATCCGGTCTCGCGCTCGACCCGCTCCTGGATTTGTGACGTCAGGAAGCCCGAGGGGATGCCGACCATCAGCAACAGCGCCAGAACGACGATCACGGCGCCGATGGCGGACCCGGCGATTTTCAATGCTCTCATTTCGATATTCCAGACCGGGCAAACGGCATCGGGTTCGGCGGCGCCGCAAGCGGGCGCGGCCGGTCACACAAGCGTATCCCGGAAACGGGATATCGTTCAAAGCGGCCAAAAATAATCCAAGGGTACTGCAAAGTTATGTGACTTATGACACACTTCCAAGGTGCTGAATCTTGCTACCGCCGTTCTCGGGCGTTCGGGGTCGATCTGGAAGGCAATACAATGAGTAAACAGGCCGAATTTGCGGTCATCTTGAAAATGAACCCGATGTTCGCGGACCTGGGGACCGACGAACTGCAGCGGATTTCCAGCCTCTGCCACACCCAGCAGCTCGGGATCGGCGAAATGCTGTTCCAGAAGGGGGACCCCGGCGATGCCCTGTACGGGGTTCGCCGCGGCCAGATCCGGATCGAGACCGGCGCCTCCGACGGCAGCCGGTTGACGCTGAATTTCATGGGTCCGGGCGACCTGTTCGGCGAGGTCGCGGTGCTGGACGGCCAGAGCCGCACCGCGGACGCCGCCGCCGGCGAGCCGACCGAATTGTTCGTGCTGCGGCGGGAGGATTTTCTCGTCGCATCTGGAACGCGAGCCAAAGGTCGCGATCAAGATCATCATGCTGCTGTGCCAGCGCATCCGCTGGCAGAGCGAGCGGATGGAGGAATCGATGCTGCAGCCGCTGCCGGTGCGGCTGGCGCGGCGGCTTTGTGCGCTGGCGGCCGATTTCGGCTCCGAAGTGCACATTTCGCAGGAACAGCTCGGCGTCTTCGTCGGCGCCGCGCGCGAAAGCGTCAACCGTCAACTGCAGCTCTGGCGCAAGGACGGCATCCTCGACCTGCAGCGCGGCAGGATTTTGCTGCAGAATTTGACCAAGCTGACGGCGGTGGCGAGGAATGACTAGGGCGCGGCATCGCGATTTATCCGATCGGCAGCCTTCGTCGCCTCACGCGATCCCGGTCCACGGTAATGATACTGCGAGCGATGTCCATTTCGGTCAGCCCACCGAGAATCTCGTCCAATCGCCTGCGCACATCGGCTTCGGTCCAATCACCGTTGCGGAACAGGATCAAGCTCGGCTCGCTGACACGCGCCACTGCGAGGAGACGCGGATAGTCAAGGTCGGCAGTGATAATTGTTCGCCCCTCGTGCTTCGCACGATCAATGATCTCGCTGTCGCTGGCGGTCCTCGGCGAGGAAAGCCGCATAGCGCAAGGCTTCGTCGACGTCGTCTGATTCAATGTAGGGATAGGCCTTCAGGATGGCCTCGCGCGTTTCGCCGGCAGCCATGAGCCCAAGCAGACGTGCCACCGGAAACCGCAGCCCGCGGATACAGGGCTTGCCGGTGAAGACTGCAGGATCGATGGTTATGCGCGTAAAGACCATGCGGGTAAGATAGCCTGCCGCGACCAATCTTGCCAGTGCGTCCGGGCGTTCAAGCCGGGACGTAGCGCTGGGTCAACAGTTCCGCGCGGCGCGGCATCGCACGCGCCTCGCTCCCTCACTCGGCCGCGGGCGACACCATCGCCGGGGGTACCGGTGGCGCGGGCGGGTCCTTGGCGGGCGGCTCGGTGTGATGGCGGACGGCGTGTGATCGGTCTCGCCGTGCGACACCAGCAGCATCTTGCCGAAGCGCCAGATGAACGCGCCGATATCGTCCATCATCATGAACATCGCCGGCACGAACACCAGCGACAGCACCGTCGAGAACACCAGGCCGCCGATCACGGCGAGCGCCATCGGCGAGCGGAATTCGCCGCCGGCGCCGAACGCCAGCGCTGACGGCATCATGCCGGCCGCCATCGCGATGGTCGTCATCACGATCGGGCGGGCGCGCTTCATGCCGGCGTCGATGATCGCTTCGTCGCGCGGCTTGCCGTCGCGGATCGCCTCGACCGCGAATTCCACCAGCATGATGGCGTTCTTGGTGACGATGCCCATCAGCATCAGGATGCCGATCCACACCGGCGTCGTCAGCTGCTTGCCGGTCAGCAGCAGCGCCGCGATGGCGCCGCCGATCGAGAGCGGCAGCGAGAACAGGATGGTGATCGGCTGCAGGAAGGTGCCGAACAGCAGCACCAGCACCGCATAGACCATCATCAGGCCGGCGGTGATCGCGGTGGCAAAGCCTTCCGACAATTCGTTCAGGCTTTCGGCGTCGCCGGACGGGCTGACCTTGACGCCCTTCGGCAGGCTTTTCATGACCGGCAGCTCGTAGATCTTCTTGGTGGCGTCGCCGAGCGCGGCGGTGCCGACGAGGTCGGCCGCGACGGTGGCCTGCCGCTCGCGGTCGTAGCGGTTGATGCTGGTCGGGCCCTGATCGAGCTTGATGTCGGCGACGACGGACAGCGGCACGCCGCCGCGTTCGCCGCGCTGGCCGAGCGGCACCCGCAGTTGCTCGAGCATCTGCAGGTCGCCGCGGGCATCGTCCTCGAGCTGGACCCGGATCGGCACCTGGCGGTCGCCGGCGTCGAACTTGGCGAGCGCCGGACCGACGTCGCCGATGGTGGCGACGCGGATGGTCTGCGACAGGCTTTCGGTGGAGACGCCGAGCCGTGCCGCCAGATCCGCCCGCGGCCGGATGCGAAGTTCCGGCCGGTCGAGCGAGGTTTCGGAAATCACGTTGGCGATCATCGGAATCCGCTTCATCTGGGTCGCCAGTTCGCTGGCGACGTTGCCGACGATGTTGCTGTCGATGCCGGTCACCACCAGCGAGATCGCGCGCAAGCCGTTTTCGTCGAGGAACCAGAACCGGATATCGGGAACGTTTTCGAGTTCCTTGCCGATCTCGAGTTCGAGCACGCGTTGGGTATGAGCGCTGTCGCGTTCGTTCTTCGGCGTGTAATTGATGATCAGCGCGGCGCGGCGCACTTCGAGCGTTCCCGGCGGCACCCGGCCGCCATCGACGAATACGCTCTTGATCTCCGGCCGCTTGCGCAGCCGCGCGACGATTTCCTCGGTCACCTTCTCGGTGATAGGCGAGTTGCGATCCCGGTGGCAGCTCCATCGCCAAGCAGCGAGCGTGCGGTGTCCTGCGCGGGCAGGAAGCCCTGCGGCAGCAGCGTGATGCTCCAGATCGAGGCAGCAAAAATGCCGAAGCCGATCAGCACGGTGATGAAATGGTGCTTGACCGACCATGTCACAAGCTTGGTGTAGCCCTGCAGCACGCGACCGGGCGGCGGGTCGTCGTGGTGTGGTGTCCTTGAGGAAGTAGGCGGCCAGCACCGGGGTGACGAATCGCGCCGCGAGCAGCGAGAAGAACACCTGCACCGAAACGGTGATGCCGAACTGCTTGAAGAACTGGCCGGCGATCCCCGACATGAAGCTGGCCGGCGCGAAGATCGCGATGATGGTCAGCGAGATCGCGATCACGGCGAGACCGATTTCGTCGGCGGCCTCCAGTGCTGCTCGATAGGGCGATTTGCCCATCCGCATGTGGCGCACGATATTTTCGATCTCGACGATGGCGTCGTCGACCAGAATACCGGTCGACAGCGTAATGGCGAGGAAGCTGACCAGGTTCAGCGAGAATCCCAAAATGTCCATCGCCCAGAACGCTGGGAAGATCGACAGCGGCAGCGAAATCGCAGCGATGATGGTGGCGCGGATATCGCGCAGGAACAGCAGCACCACGACGACGGCGAGGATGGCGCCCTCGAACAGGGTCGAGATCGCGGCTTCATAGTTGCCCTTGGTGAATTCGACCGAAGTATCGATCAATTTCAGGTCGACATCGGGATAGGCAACCTTCAGCGCATCGATGCGCTTCTGGACCGCGGCTGCGACCACCACGTCGCTGGCGCCCTTGGAGCGCTTGATGCCGAGCGCCACCACCGGCTCGCCGTTGAAGCGGGCAAAGGTACGACGATCGGCAATGGTGTCGGTGACGGTGCCGAGATCGTCGAGCCGGACTTCGCCGCCGCCGAACAGCGGGATCATGGTGCCCGCGAGTTCGTTGAGCGTCTTGGCGCCGGCCAGGGTGCGGATGGCCTGGTCGTTCTTGCCGATTTCGGCGCGGCCGCCGGCGAGATCGACATTGGTACCGCGCAGGATCTGGCTGACATTGACCGCGGTCAGCCCCGCGGCCTGCAAACGGTCGGGATCGAGCGAGACCAGAATCTCGCGCTCGACACCGCCGATACGCTCGACCTGGGCGACGCCGCGGACGCCCTGCAGCGCGCGTTTGACGACGTCGTCGACGAAATAGGACAGTTGCTCCGGCGTCTTGCCGGGCGAGATCGCGGCATAGGTGACGATCGGCAGCCCGATGACGTCGACCCGCTGGATCAGCGGCTCGGTGACATTCTGCGGCAGGTTGGCGCGAACGCGGGTGACGGCGTCCTTGACGTCGTTCAGCGCGCGGTCGGTGTTGGTCTCAAGCGCAAACTGAATCGTCGTCACCGACAGGCCGTCGGTGATCGATGAGGAGATATGCCGCACGCCCTCGACGCCGGAGATGCCGTCTTCGATGGTCTTGGTGACCTGCGATTCCAGTTCCGACGGCGCAGCGCCGAATTGCGAGACCGCGACCGAAATCACGGGAATATCGGCCGAAGGCAGCCGCGTCACCGCGAGCTTGGTGAAGGAGACCCAGCCCAGCACCAGAAGGATGATCGAAAAGACGATCGAAGGCAGCGGGTTCCGGATCGACCATGCCGAGATGTTCAAAGCCATTAGCGTGTCCGCGTGCGATCGAGTTCGTCGGCGAACATGGTCTTGATCTGGTCGCCGTCATGCAACGAGGAACCAGCATCGGCCACGACGGTTTCGCCGACGTCGAGGCCCTCAAGAATTTCCGTGGACGTATCCGAGGTCAGTCCGACCCGCACCTTTCGGGTTTCGACAGCGTTGCCCTTGACCACCTGCAGGGTCAGACGGTCGATGGCGGTGCGCGGCACCGCGACGCCGCAACTGCGCTTGGCGTCGATATTGGCGCGGGCGAACATGCCGACCTTGAGCGAGGGATTGTTGGTCAGCGATATCCGGACATGGCCGAGCTGGGTGGCGCGGTCGATTTGCGGGGAGATCAGCCGGACCTTGCCGACCAGATCGGGCGCGTCATCGCGGCTGATCCGCACCGTCGCGCCGGGATTGAGTTTCAGCAGATGGACGCTCGGCACCTCGGCATCCAGCTCGATTTCGTTGTTGACCGAAATCCGGAACATCGGTCCGGCCTGCGGCGAGGCAGGTGCTCCGACGGCGGTTCGCACCTCGGTGACGAGGCCAGGGCCGGGCGCGCGCAGCGAGATCGACGTCGGTCTTGCGCCGCCGCCCTGCTGTTGCTGCGGCGGCGGGGTCAGGCGCGCCAGTTCCTGATTGTCGGTGACCATGTCGCCTTCGTGGACGAAGAGATCGGTGACCTTGGAGCCTTCCTGGTCGACGCCGATCTGGGCCTCGCGGCGCGGCACGATAAATCCGGTGACCCGCACCATGTCGGAGAAGCAGGCATTGGTGGATTTGGTCACGATCACCAGTGCCTGGCCGGGCGTTTCCTTTTCTTCCGGGTGGGAGCGATGCTCGAACCAGTACCATCCGCCGCCGAGGACGGCAAAGAACGCTACTCCGAGCGCAGGTTTGAGGTATTCGGAGAGGTTCATCGCCGGATCAATCCAGACCTGAAGTCAAACAGAAGCGGAGCGCATCGGCTCGGCCGGGAAGTTCGGAATGAACCCCAAAACGAATACGTCCCGCAAGGGTGTTGCGGGACGCATTGTAGCCGGAAAATCTTGGTCAGCGCCACGCCGTTTACTTGAATGCGCTTACTTGGACGCGGTCGCCTTGTTTTCCATGTTCACGACCTGGACGCGGCGGTTCACTTCCGCCATCGGCTGGCTCGGGTCCTTGAGCTTGCTCTTGCCGTATCCGACGGTGACCAGATCGCTGCCGCGGATGCCGTATTTGTCGACGAGGTAGCGCTTGATCGAATCGGCGCGGCGCTCGGACAGGTCCTGATTATAGGCTTCGCCGCCGGCTGCGTCGGTGTGACCGGCGACCACGAAGGTCGAGCCCTTCAGATCGGCATTGGTCAATGCGCGCCCCAGCGCCTGCACGGAGGGCAGCGACTTGGCGCTGATATCGGCCGAGTTGTAGTCGAAGTTGATTTCCAGATCGATCTTCGGCTTGTCCTTGACGATGGTCGCGATCTCTTCGCGCTCGGTGACCGACAGCGATCGCGTGTTGCGACCGCGGATGGTCTGCACGAACTTGGTCTCGGCGGCGGTCGCGGCCGGATCGGTCTGCGTCTGCGGGCCGACCGACAGGCCGCGGGTCAGCGGCTTCTTTTCAGCCGGCGCGAGCGCGCGGACGATCTGGTCCTCGGTGACATTGCTGTCGCCGGCCCGGGCGGTTCCCGTGCCGACGCAAAGCGCGGCGCCAATCGTCATGATCGAAAGGATCGCGGTAAGACCTTTCGTCGCAGAGATCTTCGACATTGCCAGTCCCTCCTGCGCGCGTGCTGCGCGGTTCCAAACGTGATGCAAATATGCTGCCGGACCATCGGTCGCGGGCTAACTACTTTACTTTTAGTCTATGACGCCCGCCCAGGGGTTCGAGGGGGCGCCGGCCTTCACCTTCAAATTATCGTCACTGTACCCCGTAATCGGCGAATTCCTTCGCAATATTCGGGTCCATGGCCTTGGCGTTGTTTATATCCAGATCGCCTTCCGAAATCGAGCCGTTGCGCTTCTTGGCCAGGCCCCGCCCGTACAGCGACGAGGTCAGTCGCGGGTTGATCTTGAGGGCGGCGTCGAAATCGGCAATGGCATTCTTGGTCTGCCCGCTCTTCAGGTTGACCAGGCCGCGGCTGTCGAGCGCATCGACGAAATTCGGGCGCAGCCGCAGCGCCTCGTTGCAATCCTTCAGCGCGGCCTGCAGGTCGCCGATCACGGTGCGGGCCCAGCAGCGGTTGTTGAAGGCTTCGACGTCCTTCGGATTGAGCCGCAGCGAATTGTTGAAGTCCTTGATCGCCAGGTCGTAGGCGCCCTTGCTGGCATAGACCTGCCCGCGCCGGTACAGCGCCGCAGCGTCGTCGGGATTGTCGTTGAGCTTGGCGGTCAGGCTCTTGATGGTCGGATCGTCTGCCAGCGCCAGTACGGTCGGGGTCTCCGCGGGCTTGGCCGGAACCGCCGGTGGGGCCGGCGGCGGCAATCACGGTTTCGACCTGCTTGGGCGGCGGTGGCAACGGCGGCGGTTCCGGCGCGGGCGCGGCGGAGCGGCGCACTTGCGGCGGCTGGAGGGGGTGGGGGTGCGGCGGGCCGCGGGCCCGCGCCGCCGGGGATGAACGAGAAATCCTCGGCCAGCGACGATGAAATCCACGGCACCTGCTCCTGCGCGATGCGCGGGTGACGCCGACGCGGGTGCGGTTGAGCGTCTCCTCCGCCATCAGGTCGGGGACGCGGATTTCCTTGAGCAACTCCTGCACGAACAGGCTGTGATCGCTGCCATTGTCGGAGATGACGGAAGAGAGCGCCGCCGAATACATCACCAGCGTACCGTTCGGCGCGATCACCGGCGCAAGGCCGGCCGAAAAGCTGCGGAACCGGCGCTCGAACGGGTTGCGCCTGGAGGCGTCGATCAGGGCGATCTTGACGCCGGCGCCGCGGCTGTTGATCTCGCCCAGCACCGTCTCCAGGCTGAAGCCGTCGCGGCGAACATCCGGCTCGGTCCAGATCTGCGCATCGACCGGGATCATATAGCTCTGGCGGTTCGACTGGACGCCGAAGCCCGAGAAGAAAATCAGCGCGACCGAGCCGGGCTTGATCTTGCCGTAGAGCTTGTCGAAGGCGCGGCGCATCGCGTCGCCGGTCAGGTTTTCGCCGATATCGACGGTGAAGCCGTCGCGCTTGAGTTCGTCGGCGACGTCGCGGGCGTCGTTGATCGGCTCCTTCAGCGGCGCTTCGGCGTCCGGATATTTCGCGTTGCCGATGACCAGCGCAAAGCGGTCGCCCGCTGCAAACGACGGGGCGATCGAGCGACCGAAAAAATCAAGGTGAGAAGCAATGCAAGACGGATTTTCATAATGACGGCAGTCCAGTCGCAGCGGTCAGCCAAAAAGGCGCCGATCCCAGCTTGCGCCTCGGCGACCTTACTCTACGCAAACCGCATTATCAAACCGCGCCAGCTGGCCGTCAACGGCTTGCGAGACCACCGTTAATCGCGACAATTGACCGCGACAGGCGCGGCTGGATGCGAGGGAATAAATCGCGTTTGCGCGTCGGCCGTCGGCGCTCCGCGTCCCGCGGCCGACGGAGCGACCGGTAATGTGATTCGTCTCACATAGCACGCGCCATGCTGTCGTGCGGCCGTCATGCGCGTTGCGCGGGTTTGACCTTTGCGCGATGACAATGGCTTGGTGCCGATATCGGCCAACCGCGACACCGAAGAAAAGTGACACCGATGGGAAACGCCTACGAAATCTATGCCTTGCGCTATGCGACGATGTCGCCGCGCACGCCTCACATGAACTTCCTGGTGCCCGATCCGCACGAGACCACCGCGCAGGATCTCGATTACTTCGTCTGGCTGATCCGGGGCCACGGCCGCGAGATCCTGGTCGATACCGGCTTCAATGCCGAAGAGGCAAAGGCGCGCTCCCGCAAGCTCACGCTCAATCCGGTCGATGCGCTGGCGCGCTTCGGCGTCAGGGCCGACAGCATCAGGGACGTCATCGTGACGCATCTGCATTACGACCACGCCGGCAATCTCGATCGCTTTCCCAACGCGCGGTTCCATCTGCAGGATCGCGAGATGAGCTACGCGACCGGACGCTGCATGTGCAACGGCCTGCTGCGGCATCCGTTTTCGGTCGAGCATGTCACGCCGATGGTGCGCCATGTCTATGGCGAGCGCGTCACCTTCCATTCCGGCGATGGCGAGGTCGCGCCCGGCGTGACCGTGCATCGGGTCGGCGGCCATTCCGACGGCCTGCAGGTGGTGCGGGTCGAGACCGCGCGCGGGCCGGTGGTGCTGGCGTCCGACGCCGCGCATTACTACGCCAATCTGCAGCGCCGCAGTCCGTTTCCGATCGTCTACAATGTCGGCGACATGGTGCAGGGCTGGGAGATCGTCGAGCGGCTCGCCGGCCATCCCGACCGCTTCATCCCCGGCCACGATCCGATCGTGAGCGAGATCTATCCACGCGCCAGCGACAAGGTCGATGCGTTCGCCCTGCATCTGTCGCCGTCGCGTTCGTTCGTCAAGAAATAGGCTCGAGAAAAAGATGTCGGAGTACAAGACCATCGGCTTCATCGGCCTCGGCGTGATGGGCGAGCCGATCTGCCGCAACCTGGTGAAGAAGAGCGGCAAGCGCGTGGTCGTGTTCGATCTCGCGCCGGAGCCGTTGGCGCGCCTGCGCGCGGAAGGTGCTGAAATTGCCGGCTCGGTTGCGGATGTCATCAAACAAAGCGATCTGCTGTTTCTCTGCCTGCCGAGTGCAAAGCACGTCCGCGCAGTGTTCGAAGGCGACGGCATTTTGAAGAACATCAGGAGCGGCCAGGTCGTGGTCGATCTCGGCACATCATCGGTCAGCCAGACCCGCGATTTCGCCAGGCAATTGCAGGCCAAGGGCGCGTCGTGGGCGGATGCGCCGATCGCGCGCACCCGGCAGGCGGCGCAGGACGGCACGCTCAGCGTCATGGTCGGCGCGGCGCCGGCGCTCTACGCTGCGATCGAGCCGCTGATCCGCTGTTTCGCCACCGACGTGACCAATTGCGGCGACGTCGGCGCGGGGCAGGTGACAAAGATCCTCAACAACATGGTGCTGTTCGAGACCGTCAACGCGCTGTCCGAGGCGGTCGCGGTGGCCAAACACAATGGCGTAGATCCGAAACTGCTGCTCGATACGTTATCGAAGGGTTCGGCCGACAGCTTTGCGCTGCGCAATCACGGCATGAAGGCGATCGTGCCGGGCCATTTCCCGGAGCGCGCGTTCTCGACCGAATATGCGTTGAAGGATCTGTCCTACGCGCTGGAACTGGCCGCAGACGCCGGATTGAGGATCCGCGGCGCGGAACTGATCGGCGAGGTGTTGCAGGAAGCGATCGATGCGGGATCGCGGGAAACTTATTTCCCGGTGATCGCAAAACATCTGAATAAGTCTTAGCCACTTTCGTCATTCCGGGGCGCGAAGCGCGAGCTATGATGTGCAATTGCACATCTGAGAATCCATAACCACGATCGTGAGTATGGATTCCGGGCCTGCGCCAAGCGGCGCGTCCCGGAATGACGAATGGAGAGACCATTCTCAATACGCCTCCTTCTCGTCCGCCTCCTCGCTGGTCTGGACCAGATCGAGGCTCTGCTCGATCTTGCCGAGCAGCGCCGCAAAATCCTTGCGTTCCTGCGCGGACAGGCACGACAGAATCTCCTGCTCCTTGCGCAACAGGCGCGGGATCAGTTCCTCGTACAGCGTCTTGCCCTTGCGGCGTCAGGCGCAGCCGGAATTCGCGGCGGTCGTCTTCGTTCTCGACACGCTCGACGAGCTGCCGTTTCATCAGCGCGGTGACGGCGCGGCTGATGGTCGATTTGTGGGTCCGGGTGCAATGCGCGATGTATTGCGCGCTGCAGGCATCGTTGCGGAAGCCGAGCGTCGCCAGCACCCGCCATTCCGGAATGTCGAGCCCGTAGCGCTCCTGATATTCGCCCGACAGCGCGGCGCTGACCTCGGCCGCCAGCCGGTTCAGGCGGAACGGCACGAAGCGGAAGAGATCGAGCCGTCGCTTTCGAGCGGCGCGTATCCTCTCGCGGAATCCGCATCCACGGCGGATCGCGTCCGGGGCATGCCTTCGCCTGAAGACGTCTTTGCCAAAAATCGCTCCAATTTGAGTTGACGCCGGGGCCCGCAGCGGGTTTAAGATAGTTGCAGATGCGACTAATTTAGCAAGCTCGGACGCCCTTGGCCAGTCGCAAGGTGATCATGGCAGCAGACCAAGACCCAGTTCGGCTATCGCCGTCACCCCGATCAGGATCGGGCGGGCGGCAATGCCGCCGAGCATCCGGTCGTCGTGGTCGGCGCCGGCCCGGTCGGGCTGTCGCTCGCGATCGATCTGGCGCAGCGCGGCCAGCGCGTCGTGCTGCTCGACGATGCCGACCGGATCGGCGAGGGCTCGCGCGCGATCTGCTTTTCCAAGCGCTCGCTGGAATACTGGGACCGGCTCGGCGTCGGCCAGCGCATGGTCGACAAGGGCGTGGTGTGGAGCGTCGGCAAGATCTTTCACGGCGACTCGCAGCTCTATCAGTTCAACCTGCTGCCGGAGCAGGGCCACAAGCGGCCGGCCTTCATCAACCTGCAGCAATTCTATGCCGAGGCCTATCTGGTCGATCGCGTCGAGGAGCTTGCCGGCAATCGACCTGCGCTGGCGCAACAAGGTGATCGGGCTGCGAGCAGCGCAACGACCATGTCGCGCTGACGATCGAGACGCCGGACGGACCGTACCGGCTGCACGCCAATTTCGTCGTCGCCTGCGACGGCGCGCGCTCGTCGCTGCGGCAGATGGTCGGCGCGGAATTCGCCGGCCAGGTGTTCGAGGATCAGTTCCTGATCGCCGACGTCAAGATGACGGCGGAATTTCCGACCGAGCGCTGGTTCTGGTTCGATCCGCCGTTTCATGCCGGCCGCTCGGCGCTGTTGCACAAGCAGCCCGACGACATCTGGCGGATCGATCTGCAGCTCCATCCGGATGCCGATCCCGCGGTCGAGAAGCTGCCGGAGAATGTGCGGCCGCGGATCGCGCGCATGCTCGGGCCACGACAAGTTCGATTTCGAATGGATCTCGCTCTACAAATTCCAGTGCCGCCGGATGGAGAAGTTCATCCACGGCCGCGTGATCTTTGCCGGCGATGCCGCGCATCAGGTCTCGCCGTTCGGCGCGCGCGGCGCCAATTCCGGCCTGGAAGACGCCGAGAACCTCGCCTGGAAACTCGATCGCGTGCTGCGCAGGACTGTCGCCGGAGAGCGCTGCTCGAGAGCTATCACATCGAGCGCAGCGCGGCGGCCGACGAGAACATCCGCGAATCGACCCGCTCGACCGATTTCATGGCGCCCAACTCGCACCAGGAGGCGCGGCTGCGCAAGGCGGTGCTGTCGCTGGCCAAGGAAACCGAATTCGGCAAGCGCATGGTCAATGGCGGACGGCTGTCGGTGCCCTCGATCTATGACTCGCCGCTGTCGACCGCCGACCAGCGAAGCTGGCGCGGCGGCCCGCGGCCCGGCGCGTCGATGCCGGATGCGCCGATCGCGGCGCGATCCGGCGAGCTCGATGTTCCTGACCGAAGCCTTCATCAAGCAGGGAACGCGGTTCACGCTGCTGGAGTTCGGCAATGGCGCCGCCGATCGATGCGCCCGAGGGCGTCGGCGTGATCCGTATCGGCGGCGATGACGGCTTCGCCGACGCGGCGGGCCTCGCCGGCGCGCGCTACGATGCCGAGCCCGGCACGGCCTATCTGTTGCGGCCCGACGGCTATGTCGCCGCGCGCTTCCGGCACCCGACCCGGCCGCGCTCGACGCGGCGCTGGCGCGCGCTTCCGGCCTGAACTGAGGTTTCGACGATGGCGCTGTCGACCAGTTCGAATTTCGCCAAACCGGACGACGCCTTTCGCGCCATCGTCGAGGCGCATCGCGGCCTGAGCGACGAGCAGAGCGCCGATCTCGATGCGGCGCTGGTGCTGATCCTCGCCAATCACATCGGCGATCTCGATGTGCTGCGCGAGGCGATCGCGCTCGCCAAGCGGCGGATGGTCGATGCCAGCCAGCAACAGCAGCAACAGCAGCAACAATAAGTCACGGACTTGAACGAACAGGGAATTGAATTGATGGCCAAAGGTTTCGCATCCACCACCGACATGGCGGAGAAGAAGGTCACCTTCTCCGAGATCGGCACCGATCTCTATGCCTTCACCGCCGAGGGCGATCCCAATTCCGCGGTCATCGTCGGCGACGACGGCTGCATCGTGTTCGACGCGCAGGCGACGCCGGCGATGGCCAACAAGGTGATCGAGCGGGTGCGCACCGTCACCGACAAGCCGATCAAATATGTCGTGCTGTCGCATTATCATGCGGTGCGCGTGCTCGGCGCCTCCGCCTACAAGGCGCAGGCCGTGATCGCCTCGCAGGAAACCCATCGGCTGGTCGAGGAGCGCGGCCAGCAGGACTGGGATTCCGAATATGGCCGCTTTCCGCGGCTGTTCCAGGATGCCCAGAGCATTCCCGGCCTGACCTGGCCGACGCTGACCTTCGAAGGCGAGATGTCGATCTATCTCGGCAAACGCGAGGTGCGGCTGATGCAGCTCGGCGCCGGGCATACCTCCGGCGATATCGTCGCCTGGGTGCCGGATGCCGAGGTGATGTTCTCCGGCGACCTGATCGAATATCATTCGGCCTGCTATTGCGGCGACGCGCATTTGCGCGAATGGCCGGCGACGCTGAACGAAATTCGCGCCTTCAATCCCAAGGCGATCGCGCCGGGGCGCGGCGATGCGCTGAAGGGCCTTGCGACCGGGCGCGACGCGATCGCGATGACGCGCGATTTCGTCACCACGCTCTATGGCGCGGCCGAAACCTCGGTCGCCAAGGGCCGCAATCTCAAGGAGACGATGGCGGCGACGCGCGAGGTGATGGACCCGAAATTTTCCAGCTTTGCGATCTACGAACACTGCCTGCCGTTCAACGTCTCGCGCGCGTTCGACGAGGCCTCGGGGATCGACGATCCCGTGATCTGGACCGACAAGCGCGACCGGGAAATGTGGGCCGCCCTGCAGAGGAGGATGACCATGAATATCAACACCTCGCCTGACCCGATCAGCCGCAGCACCGTCAGCATCACGCCGGGCTACATGTCCGGCTTCGGCAACAGCTTTGAGACCGAGGCGCTGCCGGGCGCGCTGCCGATCGGGCGCAATTCGCCGCAGCGCTGCGCCTACGGGCTCTACGCCGAGCAGCTGTCCGGCTCGCCCTTCACCGCGCCGCGCGGCAGCAACGAGCGCTCCTGGCTCTATCGCATCCGGCCGTCGGTGAGGCATTCCGGCCGCTTCGCCAAGGTCGACGCCGGGCTGTGGCGCACCGCGCCGTGCCACGAACACGAGTTGCCGATCGCGCAGCTGCGCTGGGATCCGGCGCCGATCCCGAAGGAGGACATGACGTTCCTGCAGGGCGTGCAGACCATGACCACGGCGGGCGACGCCAACACCCAGGCCGGCATGGCCGCGCATGTCTATCTGATCACGAAATCGATGGTCGATCAGCATTTCTACAATGCCGACGGCGAGATGATGTTCGTGCCGCAGCAGGGCAATCTGCGCTTCGTCACCGAGTTCGGCCGCATCGATGTCGAGCCCGGCGAGATCGCGGTGATCCCGCGCGGCGTCAAATTCCGCGTCGAGATTACAGCGGGTCCGGCGCGCGGCTATCTCTGCGAAAATTACGGCGGCGCCTTCACGCTGCCGGAGCGCGGCCCGATCGGCGCCAATTGCCTCGCCAATGCGCGCGATTTCCTCACGCCCGTCGCGGCCTATGAGGACAAGGACACGCCGACCGAACTGTTCGTGAAATGGGGCGGCGCGCTGTTCAAGACCACGCTGCCGCATTCGCCGATCGACGTGGTGGCCTGGCACGGCAATTACGCGCCGTACAAATACGATCTGCGCACCTTCTCGCCGGTCGGCGCGATCGGCTTCGATCATCCCGATCCGTCGATCTTCACGGTGCTGACCTCGCCGTCGGAAACGCCGGGCACCGCCAATATCGATTTCGTGATCTTTCCGGAGCGCTGGATGGTGGCGGAAAACACCTTCCGTCCGCCCTGGTATCACATGAACATCATGTCGGAGTTCATGGGGCTGATCTACGGCGTCTACGACGCCAAGCCGCAAGGCTTTACGCCCGGCGGCATCAGCCTGCACAACATGATGCTGCCGCACGGCCCGGACCGCGAGGCCTTCGATCACGCCAGCAACTCCGAACTGAAGCCGGTCAAGCTGACCGGCACCATGGCCTTCATGTTCGAGACCCGCTATCCGCAGCGCGTCACCGCGCATGCGGCGAAGTCGGCGACCTTGCAGGACGATTACGCGGATTGCTGGAAGGGACTGGAAAAGCGGTTCGATCCGAACAAGCCGTGAGCTTCGTTTCTCTACCGTCATGCCCGCGCGATGCGCGAGGCGTCTTCGCGAGGTGTCCCGGGCGTCCACGTCTGACGCAGCAGAAGTCGTCCTGCTCGGACAAGCCCGGCCATGACGTAGTCATAACATCGGGAAAACCGATGCCCCATCCCAACGATCCCACCCTCCGCTCCTTCATCCCCGTCGATCCCGCCTCCGACTTCCCGATCCAGAATCTCCCTTACGGCGTGTTCTCGGCCAAGGACGGCCTCGCCCCGCGCGTCGGCGTCGCGATCGGCGATTACGTGCTCGATCTCTGGGAGCTGGAGCAGGACGGCCGGCTCGATGTCGGCCCGCTTGGTGTGTTCTCGGCATCCTCGCTCAATCCGTTCATGGCGCTGGGACCAAAAGTCTGGTCGCGCACCCGCGCGCGGATCAGCGAATTGCTGCGTCACGACAATCCGGAACTGCGCGACAATAACGAGCTGCGCCAGCGCGCGCTGGTGCCGATGGCAGATGTCAAACTGCATCTGCCGATCGCGGTCGCCGGCTACACCGATTTCTATTCGTCGAAGGAGCACGCCACCAATGTCGGCGTCATGTTCCGCGGCAAGGACAATGCGCTGCAGCCGAACTGGCTGCATATGCCGATCGGCTATAACGGCCGCGCCTCGACCGTCGTGGTCAGCGGCACCAAGGTGCGCCGGCCGCGCGGGCAGTTGAAACCGCCGACGGCGGAGGTGCCGAGTTTCGGGCCCTGCAAGCGGCTCGATTTCGAACTCGAAATGGGCGTGGTGGTCGGCCAGCCGTCGCCGATCGGCGAGATGCTCACCGAGAAGCAGGCCGAGGAGATGATCTTCGGCTTCGTGATCCTGAACGACTGGAGCGCGCGCGATATCCAGCAATGGGAATATGTGCCGCTCGGCCCGTTCCAGGCCAAGGCGTTCGCGACCTCGATCAGCCCGTGGATCGTGACGCGCGAGGCGCTGGAGCCGTTCCGGCTGCACGGCCCGGCGCAGGATCCGGTGCCGCTGCCCTATCTGCGGCAGGCGCAGCCGAACAATTACGACCTGCAGCTCGATGTCGCCTTGCGCGCGGCGCCGATGAACGAGGCCGCCAATATCTGCCGCACCAATTTCAAATACATGTACTGGTCGTCGGTGCAGCAACTGGTGCATCACGCCTCGTCCGGCTGCGCCATGAATGTCGGCGATCTCCTGGGGTGCGGCACCATCTCCGGCCCGGAGAAGAACCAGCGCGGCAGCCTGCTGGAAATCAGCTGGAACGGCACCGAGCCGCTCGAACTGCCCGGCGGCGTCAAGCGGACCTTTCTCGAAGACGGCGATTCGCTGGTCATGCGCGGCTGGTGCCAGGGCGACGGCTATCGCGTCGGCTTTGGCGAGGTCGAGGGCACGATTGTTCCGGCCGAATAACGCCGTCATTGCGAGCGAAGCGAAGCAATCCATCGAGCGGCGAAGAAAGTGTGGATTGCTTCGTCGCTGCGCTTCTCGCAATGACAATGTGAGAGACAGCTCAGCGCTCCTCCGGCGGAATATCCCGCAGCTCGCCGAATGCGCCGCGACGTCTTCGAGGCTGTACTTCAGATGCACGCGCTTGTCCGACGGCGGCTGCTTGGTCGACGCAAACGCCGGGCCGCCATTGTTCTGCCGGCCGGATCGGCCGCGGCACAAAGCCGCCGCCGCAGTTCGGGCAGACGTTGTGCAGCTTGGTCTCGACGCAGTCCGCGCAGAACGTGCATTCGTAGCTGCAGATCCGCGCCTCCGTCGCATTCGGCGGCAGGTCCTTGTCGCAATATTCGCAGTTCGGTCGAAGTTGCAGCGCCATGATCGGTCTCGTGAGGTCGGCTAGGCGATGATCATCGCAAATCGAGGTCGCGAATTCGAATGACGAATATCCCTCGATTTCGGACGCCAGCCCGTCACCGCTGCAACGCCTTCAGCGGCAGCTTCGCGCTTTCCTTCAGCCGGTCCAGCACGATCGACGAGCGCACATGCGCCACGCTCTGGTGCGGCATCAGCACGTTGTTGACGATGTCGGACAGGCTCTTGAGGTCGCGCAGCACGGCCTTCAGCAGATAGTCGGCGTCGCCGGTCAGCGAATAGGCTTCCTGGATGTCGTCGACGCGATTGACCAGCGCGCGAAATTTCTTGGCGTTGTCGGGCGAATGGGTCGCCAGCGTGATGTGGATGAAGGCGATCAGGTTGAAGCCGAGCGCCTCGCTGGCGAGATCGGCGTGATAGCCCGCGATCACCTTGTCTTCCTCCAGCCGCATCCGCCGCCGCGAGCATTGCGACGCCGACAGGCCGACGAGATCGGCCAGTTGCTGGTTGGTCAGGCGGCCGTCGTCCTGCAGCGCGGCCAGGATTTTGAGGTCGAAGGCGTCTACCGAAATCATGCGTAAATGTCCATTTGATGCACGAATCGTGCATCATTATAGCCAATATAGCGGTCATTTGCATGCACTTTGCGCCCGATCTGGCGGAAACTCATCCGAGCCAAATCAGGGAGATCCGCCATGGGTCCATTTCCGCACGACGCGCCGGCCGCCACCATCAGCGCCGACAATCCGATGGGCACCGACGGCTTCGAGTTCGTCGAATATGCGCATCCGAAGCCCGAAGAGCTGCACGCGCTGTTCAAGCTGATGGGCTATGTGCCGGTCGCGCGCCACCGGACCAAGAAGATCACGGTCTATCGCCAGGGCGACATCAATTATCTCGTCAACGAGGAGCCCGGCACCCACGGCTTCGACTTCGTCGCCGCGCACGGACCGTGCGCGCCGTCGATGGCGTTTCGCGTGGTCGATGCCAGGCAGGCCTATGAGCGCGCGCTCTCGCTCGGCGCGGAGCCCGCCGACATTTCGTCGGCGCAGAAGACGCTCGACGTTCCCGCCATCAAGGGCATCGGCGGCAGCCTGCTGTATTTCGTCGATCGCTACGGCGCCAAGGGCTCGGCCTACGATGCCGAGTTCGAATGGCTCGGCGCGAACAATCCGCGGCCCGACGGCGCCGGGCTGTTCTATCTCGATCACCTCACCCACAACGTCCATCGCGGCCGCATGGATGTCTGGACCGGCTTCTACGAAAAACTGTTCAATTTCCGCCAGATCCGCTTCTTCGATATCGAGGGCCGCGCCTCCGGCCTGTTCTCGCGGGCGCTGACCAGCCCGGACGGCAAGATCCGGATTCCGATCAACGAGGACGCCGGCGATTCCGGCCAGATCGAGGAATATCTCAACGTCTATCGCGGCGAGGGCATCCAGCACATCGCCTGCGGCGCGCGGGATATCTATCGCACGGTCGAGACGCTGCGCGCCGACGGCCTGCCGTTCATGCCGTCGCCGCCGGAGACCTATTTCGAGAAGATCGACGCGCGGCTGCCGCAGACACGGCGAGGACGTCGCGCGGCTGCAGCGCGACGGCATCCTGATCGACGGCGAAGGCGTGGTCGACGGCGGCCAGACCAAGGTGCTGCTGCAGATCTTCTCGGCCAATGCGATCGGGCCGATCTTCTTCGAGTTCATCCAGCGCAAGGGCGACGACGGTTTCGGCGAGGGCAATTTCAAGGCGCTGTTCGAATCGATCGAGGAGGACCAGATTCGCCGCGGCGTGCTGAAGGTGGGACGCGGCGTAGCTGTCGTCACCCCGTCGTCCGGAATGCGCGATAGCGCATCGGGAGCCGGAACCCATAACCACCGTTCGTGAGACGATAAGTCGTCGAACAGCCATTCTTGACCAGGAGCCGCGGCGTATGGTCACGGTCCCGGCGTTCGCCGGGACGACGAGGGACTACCTTCCCGCCTTCCACTCGTTCGTCAATTCTCCGATCTCCGCCGTCTCCGCCTCCCGGATCGCCGACGGCGTGCGCGAGAAGCGCGGCGCCGGCGCGGGCTGGGTGACGCCGTGGCGCTCGACGAAAATCTTTCGCGCCGCCATGTGCGGATGCTTCGGCGCTTCCGCCATGGTCAGGACCGGCGCGAAGCAGATGTCGGTGCCTTCCATGATCTTGCACCAGTCGTCGCGCGTCTTGCTCTTGAACACCTTCGCCAGCTTCTCCTTCAGCGCCGGCCAGGCCTTGCGGTCCATCTGGGCGTCGAAGTCGGCGTCGGAGAGGCCGGCGTGCTCGCGCAGCAGCGCGTAGAATTGCGGCTCGATCGAGCCGATCGAGATGAAATGGCCGCAGGCGCATTCATAGACGCCGTAGAAATGCGCGCCGCCGTCGAGGAAATTGCTGCTCGCGCGCCTTCGGTCCAGCGGCCGATCGCCGTCATGTCGAAGAACATCGACATCAGCGATGCCGCGCCGTCGCACATCGCGGCATCGACCACCTGGCCCTTGCCGGATTTCGACGCTTCCAGCAGGGCGGCGAGCACGCCGACCACGAGATAGAGCGCGCCGCCGCCGAAATCGCCGACCAGATTGAGCGGCGGCACCGGCTTCTCCTTGGTGCCGATCGCGGCCAGCGCGCCGGTCACCGAGATGTAGTTGATGTCGTGGCCGGCGGCCTGCGCCAGCGGGCCTTCCTGGCCCCAGCCGGTCATGCGGCCATAGACCAGGCGCGGATTGCGCGCCAGCACCACATCGGGGCCGAGCCCGAGCCGCTCCATCACGCCGGGACGAAAGCCCTCGATCAGCGCGTCGGCGTTGGCGAGCAGATCGAGCACCTGCGCGATCGCGGCCTTGTCCTTGAGGTCGAGTTCGACGACCTTGCGGCCGCGCGCCGGCCACCGATTTCAGGTTCTTCTTGGCGCCGACGCGGTCGAGCGTCACCACCTCCGCGCCCATGTCGGCCAGCATCATGCAGGCGAACGGGCCGGGGCCGATGCCGGCGAATTCGACGATGCGGAAACCGGCGAGCGGGCCGGAGGCGCGGCTGGCGGATTGGGAGGCTGGTTTATCGAGCACGTTGTTTCTCACCCGATTGTTGTTAATTAGCCGATTAGCTAAATTGTCTCGCCTTACGCGAGCGTGGCAAGCGGCTTTTGCCGAGAATCCGACCAAATGCAGAACGGCGCGCATCGCTGCGCGCCGTTTGCATGGATCTTGCGTTTAGACGCTATCAGCCGGCGGCGGTCACCGCGCGCTGCGCCATCACCTTGATCAGATTGGCGCGATAGTCCGACGAGCCATGGATATCGCTCATCAATCCGTCGGCGGAAATCTTGACGCCGTCGAGCGCTGCCGCCGACCAGTTGGCCTTCAGCGCGGCCTCGATCGCCGGCACCCGCATCACGCCGTTCTGCGAAGCGCCGGTGGCCGCGACGCGGACGTCGCCGGCCGGGGTCCTGGCGACGAACACGCCGGTCAGCGCAAAACGTGAGGCCGGATGCGGGAATTTCGAATAGCCCGCCTTGGCCGGAACCGGGAACGACACGGCGGTGATGATCTCGCCGTCCTCGAGCGCCGTCGTGAACAGGCCCTTGAAGAAATCATCCGCCGCGATGCTGCGCTTGTTGGTCTTCACGGTCGCACCGAGCGCCAGCACCGCGGCCGGATAGTCGGCCGCCGGATCGTTGTTGGCGATCGAGCCGCCGATGGTGCCGCGATGGCGCACGGCCGGATCGCCGATCAACGAGGCGAGATAGGCAAGCGCCGGGATTGCCTTTTGCGCCGGGCCGTTCTGGGCCACGTCGTAATGGGTGGTCGCGGCCTTGATGGTCACGGCGCCGGATGAGACGTCGATGCCGATCAGTTCCTTGATCTTGCCGAGATCGATGACGTCGGATGGCGCCGCCAGCCGCTGCTTCATCACGGGGATCAGCGTATGGCCGCCGGCGAGATATTTCGACTCCGAACCCTTGGCAAACAGCGCAACGGCTTCGTCGACGGAGGAGGGACGATGATAAATGGTCTCGTACATGGTTTTGCTCCCTCTCAGCCGTGAATGGCATGCCAGACGCGATCGGGCGTCGCCGGCATTTCCAGTTTGTTGTTTCCGATCGCATCCGTGATCGCGTTGATCACGGCAGCGGACGCGCCGATCGCGCCGGCCTCGCCGCAGCCCTTGACGCCAAGCGGATTGCCCGGGCACAGCGTCGTGGTGTGGTTCAGCTTGAACGACGGCAAATCGTCGGCGCGCGGCATGGTGTAGTCCATGAACGACGCGGTCACGAGCTGTCCGCTATCGTCATAGACCGCGCCTTCGAGCAGCGCCTGGCCGATGCCCTGGGCGAGACCACCATGGACCTGGCCTTCGACGATCATCGGGTTGATCAGCCGCCCGAAATCGTCGGCTGCGACAAAGTTGACGAACGAGGTCTTGCCGGTCGCCGAAATCGACTTCGAGTTCGCAGATATAGGCTCCGGCCGGGAAGGTGAAGTTGGTCGGGTCGTAGAACGCGCCTTCCTTCAGGCCCGGCTCCATGCCGTCGGGCAGATTGTGCGCGGTGTAGGCGGCCAGCGCCACCATCGGCAGCGCGATCGACTTGTCGGTGCCGGCAACCTTGAACTTGCCGTTCTCGATGACGATGTCGTTCTCGGACGCCTCGAGCTGATGCGCGGCGATCTTCTTGGCCTTGGCTTCGACCTTCTCCATCGCTTTCAGGATCGCGGTCAAACCGACGGCGGCCGAACGCGAGCCGTAGGTGCCCATGCCGAACTGCACCTTGTCGGTGTCGCCATGGACAATCTGGACCTGGCTGATGGGAACACCAAGCCGCTCGGCCACCAGCTGGCAGAAGGTCGTTTCATGGCCCTGGCCGTGGCTGTGCGATCCGGTCAGGATCTCGATGGTGCCGACCGGATTGACGCGAACCTCGGCGGATTCCCAAAGGCCAACGCCGGCGCCGAGACTGCCGACCGCTTTCGAGGGCGCGATACCGCAGGCCTCGATGTAGCAGGACAGGCCGATGCCGCGCAGCTTGCCTTCGGACTTGGCCTTCGCCTTGCGCGCCGGGAAGCCGGCGTAGTCGATCGCCTTCATCGCGGCGTCGAGCGAGGCGCCGAAATCGCCGATATCATAGGCCATGATCACCGGCGTCTGATGCGGGAAGGTCGTGATGAAATTCTTGCGGCGCAATTCCGCCGGATCGACCTTCAATTGCCGCGCCGCGGTCTCCAGCAGCCGTTCCACCACGAAACTGGCTTCGGGCCGGCCCGCGCCGCGGTAGGCGTCGACCGGGGTGGTGTTGGTGTAGACGCTGATCACCTCGGCGAAGATGTTGGGGATGTTGTACTGGCCGGACAGCAGCGTCGCGTAGAGATAGGTCGGCACCGAGGACGAGAACAGCGACATGTAGGCGCCGAGATTGGCGTAGGTCTTGACCCGTAGCCCCGTGATCTTGTTGTCGGCGTCAAGTGCCAGCTCGGCCTTGGTCAGGTGATCGCGGCCATGGGCGTCGGTCAGGAAAGCCTCGGTCCGGTCGCCGGTCCATTTCACCGGGCGCCGCACCTTCTTGGAGGCCCATAACGCTACCATCTCCTCGGGATAGATGAAGATCTTCGAGCCGAAGCCGCCGCCGACGTCGGGCGCCACCACCCGCAGCTTGTGCTCGGGTGCGATATTGTAGAAGGCCGACAGCACCAGACGCGCGACATGCGGATTTTGCGATGTCGTGTACAGTGTGAAGTGTTCTTCGGCCTCGTTATAGTCGCCGATTGCCGCGCGCGGCTCCATCGCATTCGGCACCAGACGGTTATTGGTGATGTCGAGCGAGACCACGTTGGCCGCCGATTTGAAGGCCTCTTCGGTCGCCGCCTCGTCGCCGATGGTCCAGTCGTAGATCACGTTGCCGGGCGCTTCGGGGTGAAGCTGCGGCGCACCGGGCTTGATGGATGCGCGAATGTTGGCGGCGGCCGGGAGTTCCTCGTAATCGACCGCGACGGCTTCGGCGGCGTCCTTGGCCTGGTTCTTGGTTTCGGCGATGACGACCGCGACCGCCTGCCCGACGAAGCGCACGATTTCCGGCGCCATCGCCGGCCATGCGCCCATCTTCATCGGTGTGCCGTCCTTGGAGGTAATCGCCCAGCCGCAAATCAGATTGCCGACCTTGTCGTCGACGATTTGCTGGCCGGTGAGCACGGCGACCACGCCGGGCATCTTCATGGCGGCCGAGGTATCGATGTTCTTGATCCTGGCGTGCGCATGCGGACTGCGGACGAAATGCGCGTGGGTCATGCCCAGCAATTTGATGTCGTCGACGTAGCGGCCCTTGCCGGTGGTGAAACGTCGGTCTTCCTTGCGCACAACGCTTGCGCCAATGCCTTCAACGCCCATGTTCTATCCTCCCAACCGGAGTTATTGTTTCCGCCATTTCCATCGAAACGCGGCGGTCTTGAATTCGGTATTGGTTGCCTGCGGTGGCTATTCCGCCGCCTGCGAGACCTTCATGCGGCCGGCCGCGTCGAGCACCGATTTGACGATATTGTGGTACCCGGTGCAGCGGCAGATGTTGCCTTCCAGCTCGTGCCGGACGGTTTCCTCGTCGAGCTTGCCGCCGTAGCGGTGCACGATGTCGATCGCCGACATGATCATGCCCGGGGTGCAATAGCCGCATTGCAGGCCGTGATTGTCGCGGAAGGCGGCCTGCATCGGGTGCAGTTCGTCGCCCTTGGCGATGCCCTCGATGGTGGTGACGTTGGACCCGGCGGCCTGTGCCGCCAGCACGGTGCAGGATTTGACCGCTTTGCCGTCGATATGGACCACACAGGCGCCGCACTGGCTGGTATCGCAGCCGACATGGGTGCCGGTCAGGTTCAGGTTTTCGCGCAGGAGATGGACCAGAAGGGTCCGGTCCTCGACATCGGCCGAAACGGCCTTGCCGTTCACCGTCAGTTTGATCGTAGACACGCGTGATACCTCCCGATGTTTTGTAATTATTCCAATTAGAAACAGGGGCGAGGGAACTTGCAACTAGGATTTTGGTCGGCCGTGTCATTGTGATGCCGTGATTGGGATGCGCTGGCCGCGCCAGCGCATCCGTCCTGCCCTTCCGCGGAAGGTTGAGGGTAAAGGCAGCTTCGGTCCGGCTTCCCCGGCCATTTCCGGCGCCCACAACCCCGGAAACCGCCGGTATATTTACGCACCTTTATTCATTCTGCCTTAGTTTTGCGCGTCGGGTCTGGGGCGAAGCTTCCGGAATCCGCGGGGTTTTCAGAACGAAGACGGGGGGTTGCGGTGGGATTGTCAGGACGTAGCGGGTCGCGATCGATCAAATTCCCAACCCTTCGTTTCCGCACCAAGATCATGCTCGGCTTTGCCGTCGTGCTGGCGATTTCGGCCGCCAGCATGGGCATTGCCTATCTGGGCTTCGAGCAGGTCTCGTCCGGCGTCGGGTCCTACCGCAGCAGCGTGGCGGAAGCCGATCTGGCCCGCAATATCGACCGCGAGCTGATCTCGTACCGCTCGCTGGCGCGCTATTACGTGGTGACCGGCAAGGAAGACGACGGCAAGGCGGCGCTGGCGGCCGAAGCCAGCCTGAAGGACGCCATCGATCCAGTCGATGAAGGGCACCACCAATCCGGCGCGGCTCGACCAGATCACGCAAACTGGCGCGGGAATTCCGCACCTTCACCAAGATTTTTGCCGACATCCTCAAGGTCAAGCACGACAGCGCGCTGATCACGCAGAACCAGCTCGCGCGCAGCGGCAACATCGCTGCGCTACAAGCTCGACGATCTCCCCAGCAACGCCGACGATGCGGAGCTTCAGGCGATCGAGTTCGGCGCGAAGAAAGTGACCGACCAGTTTCAGGCGGTGACGGCGCTTGCCAATACCTTCGTCGTCAATTCCGACCAGACGGTCGCCGCCAGCGCGATGGCGCGGCTCAAATTCGTCGAGAACTCGCTGCACGCGATATCGTCGAAGCGATGAAAAGATCCTGCAGGGGCTCAAGGAGGCTGCCGCACTGCTCGACGAATATCGGCAGGCGCTCGCCAAGCTGATCGAGAATTCGAAAGACGATCGACGAACTTGACCATCGAAATGACGGAATCCGCGGCCGCGATCATGCAGGGCTCGAGCGCGATGAAGGCCGATCTGCTTTCCGATCAGAAGCGGCTTGAGGCGGAGTCGCATGCGATCATCGGCGAGACCGAGCAGCTGATCCTGATGCTCGCGGCCGGCGGCTTCCTGCTCGGCGGCGTCTGGCGCTTCTGCTGGGCAAGGGAATTTCCCGGCCGATGACGGCGATGTGCAAGGCGATGCGCGAACTCGCCGGCGGCAATTTCGACGTCGTGCTGCCCGGCCTCGGGCGCAAGGACGAACTCGGCGAGATGGCGGGCGCGGTCGAAGAGTTCAAGCTGCAGGCGATCGCCAAGGCCGAACGCGATGCCGCCGCCCAGGATGCGCAGAACAAGGCGAGCAGCGCCGCGCGCCGCACCGAACTCATTCGCTTCGCCGACGAATTCGAGGCGGCGGTCGGCGCCATCGTCTCCAACGTTTCGGCGTCCGCCGTGCAGCTCGAGGCCGCGGCGGGAACGCTGACGCGGACCGCGGAAACCACCCAGAGCCTGTCCAGCCAGGTCGCCGGCGCATCGGAAGAAGCCTCCAGCAACATGCAATCGGTCGCGACCGCGACCGAGGAGCTGTCGGCGTCGGTCGACGAAATCGGCAGGCGGGTGCGCGAATCCAACCGGATCGCGGAGGCCGCGGTGCTTCAGGCGCAGCAGACCGACGGCCGCATCGGCAAATTGTCGCGCGCGGCGCAGCAGATCGGCGACGTGGTCAAGCTGATCACGGCGATCGCCGAGCAGACCAATCTGCTGGCGCTGAACGCGACCATCGAGGCCGCCCGCGCCGGCGAGGCCGGCCGCGGTTTTGCCGTGGTCGCCTCCGAGGTCAAGTCGCTGGCGAGCCAGACCGCGAAGGCGACCGACGAGATCTCCTCTCACATTTCGGGCATGCAGGGCGCGACGCAGGAATCGGTCGCGGCGATCAAGGAGATCGGCGGCACCATCGGCCAGATCTCGAATATCGCCTCGACGATCGCCAGCGCGGTCGAGCAGCAAAGCTCGGCGACGCAGGAAATCGCGCGCAGCGTCCAGAACGTCGCCCAGGGAACCCAGGAAGCCGCCACCAATGTCATGCAGGTCAATCGCGGCGCGACCGAAACCGGCTCGGCTTCGGAAGAAGTGCTGAACTCGGCGCGCACGCTGTCGAGCGAAAGCACGCGGCTGCGCGAAGAGCTCGATCGCTTCATGGCGAATATCCGGGCGGCGTGAATTGCGTCGTCCCGGCCTTGAGCCGAGGACCCGACTAGCCACCGAGTGCCCGTTATTGTCGGAACGCATATCCACTGCCCGCGTGCGCTTACGACCGCGCGCCGACGCGGACGTATGGGTCCCGGCTCAAGGCCGGGACGACGCTGTCCGATACTGCGTTGGCGTTGCCGCCCGCACTCACCGCATTCAGTCCGCTGCGCCTATCCCGTCGAGTGCCGGAACCCTCCGCGCCGTCCAGGCGCGTTGTCTGATCCGTGGCGGGCATCTCGTTTGCCGCAAATTTGGCGAATGAGAACCTCTGGGACGCCGCGTCTCCCGGGGCGTTTCTCATTGGTTCGGTCCGATGGATTTGCAGCTGATCCGGCGCAGTTCGGCACCACGACAGCTGGCGCTCTCGCCGCCGGTGCGCCAGGACAACGACATCGCGTCGTCGAGACCAGTATTCCCGCGCGTCTCGATCGGCCTGCGCTGGAGCGGCTTTCACACCCGCGTGGTGCTGGCGCTCGGCATCACCTGGATCCTGGATGGGCTGGAGGTGACGCTGGCGGGCGCTCTGTCCGGCGCGCTGAAGGAAAGTCCGACGCTTCATTTCTCGAATTTCGACGTCGGATTTTCCAACAGCGCGTATCTCGCCGGCGCCGTGCTCGGCGCGCTCGGCTTCGGCTGGCTGACCGACCGGATCGGCCGCAAGAAACTGTTCTTCATCACGCTGGCGCTCTATCTCACGGCCACCGCCGCGACCGCGCTGTCCTGGAATGTCGGCAAGCTACGCGCTGTTTCGGTTTCTGACCGGTGCCGGCATCGGCGGCGAATATACCGCGATCAATTCGACGATCCAGGAACTGGTGCCGGCGCGCTATCGCGGCTGGACCGATCTCGTGATCAACGGCAGTTTCTGGATCGGCGCCGCGATCGGCGCGACCAGCGCGATCGTGCTGCTCGATCCCGCCGTGATCGGCCCCGATCTCGGCTGGCGGCTCGCCTATCTCACCGGCGCGTGCTCTCGGCCTGGTCGTGTTCGTGATGCGGATGTGGATTCCGGAAAGCCCGCGCTGGCTGATGATCCATGGCCATCCGGATCAGGCGCAGGCGATCGTCGACGATATCGAGCGATCGGTGATCGGGCATGTGCAGGACCCGCAGCACAGGCGCTGGCCGAAGATCAGATTGCGGATGCGCGATCACACGCCGCTGCGCGAGGTGGCGCGCACGCTGTTCTTCGACCTATCGCCAGCGCTCGCTGGTCGGACTGGCGCTGATGATCGCGCAGGCGTTTTTCTACAACGCGATCTTCTTCACCTTTGCGCTGGTGCTGACCGATTTCTTCGGCATCGCCGGCGAACCAGGTCGGCTGGTACATCCTGCCCTTCGCCGCCGGCAATTTCCTCGGACCGCTGCTGCTCGGCCGGCTGTTCGACACGCTGGGCCGCCGTGCGATGATCGCGTTCACCTATGGCGTCTCCGGCGTGCTGCTGGCGCTGTCGGGCTATCTGTTCTGCGATCGGTGCGCTGAGCGCGCAAACCCAGACCATCGCCTGGATGGTGATCTTCTTCTTTGCCTCGCCGGCCGCGAGCGCGGCCTATCTCACCGTCAGCGAGACCTTTCCGCTGGAGGTGCGCGCGCTGGCGATTGCGCTGTTCTATGCGATCGGGACCGGAATTGGCGGCGTCGCCGGTCCGGCGCTGTTCGGCGCGCTGATCGATACCGGATCGCGCGACAGCGTTTTCGCCGGCTATCTGTTCGGCTCGGCATTGATGATCGCGGCGGCCGCGATCGCGTGGCGCTACGCCATCGCGGCCGAGCGCAAGCCGCTGGAATCGGTCGCACGGCCGCTCGCATTTGTGGAGTAGGATGAGATGAACAGGATTTGGCCGAAATGCCGTTGGAAGACGAACTATCGCCCGAGGACGAAGCATCGCCGGAAACCGTTCCGGTGCCGCGCTCGCTGGTGCCGCATTCGAGCGAGACTGCGCGTGCTGCTCGACATCGACGGCACGCTGCTCGATCTCGCGCCGACGCCGCGCGAGGTCTGGGTGCCGCCGGGCCTGGCGAAAACGCTCAACCGGCTGCTGCAGCGAACCTCCGGCGCGCTGGCGCTGGTCAGCGGACGCTCGCTGAACGATATCGATCTGATCTTTGCGCCGGAGCAGTTTCCGGCGGTCGGCGGCCATGGCGCGGAGATGCGATCTCGACGCCGACAGCGAAGCGGTGGCCGCCCACGCGCCGCCGATGGACAAGGAATTGAAGCGGCGGCTGGCGGCGATCGCCAAACTCAGCCCGGGAATTCTGCTGGAGGACAAGGGCTATTCGCTGGCGCTGCATTATCGGCTGGCGCCGCATGCGGAGAAGGCGATCTATGAGGCGGTGTCGCTGATCCGGGCCGATCTGCCGAATGCGCCGATCGAGGTGCTGCCCGGAAAATGCGTGTTGCGAGATCAAGCATTCCGGTTTCACCAAGGCGACGCGGCGTGCGCGAATTGATGACGCACGAACCGTTCAAGGGCCGCCGTCCGATTTTCATCGGCGACGACGTCACCGACGAAACGGTGTTCGCGATCATGCCGGATCTCGACGGTCTCGCATTTTCCGTCGGCCGGCGCGCCAAGGGCGTCGCCGGTCATTTCGATGAGCCGAGCGATGTGCGGGAGTTTCTCGCGCATCTGCTCGACGATGAAAGGGACGCACCGCTGCCATAATCGGCAACCGAGTTGTCGCCGCGATTTCGAATCGAATGCGGTTTCTTTGCGAATTGCTCCCGAACTCATGCAAAATGTTCTTTTTCGTGAGTTCCGGTGAGTTCCGCCGGCGCAGCCCGAATTTGGTTTCAATTCGTTGAAAGGGTGACCAGGAACCATATTGATGAATGGTTGTTAACACGCGAGCGCACCAACAGGAGGGGAACCTGTGAACCTCGTCGTCGTTTCAAATCGCGTCTCGCGCGGCAAGGCCAATGAACCCATGACGGGGGGGCTGGCGGCCGCTTTGCTGCCGGTGGTCGAGAAATCCGGTGCGATCTGGGTCGGTTCCAGCGGCCGGGTCCGCGACGGGACCCAGAAGGAACCGTTCGCCGAAATCGAGGCACTCGGCGCCGGCGCGCTGGCGATGCTGGATCTGCCGGCCGCGCATTACGGCGGCTATTACGAAGGCTTTGCCAATTCGGCGTTGTGGCCGGCGCTGCATTCGCGCGCCGATCTGATCCGCGCCTCGCACGACGATTATGTCTCCTATCGCGAAGTCAACGCCTTCATGGCGCGCGCGCTGCTGCGATTCCGGAAGCCGGACACCGCGTTCTGGATTCAGGATTATCACTTCCTGGCGCTGGGCGCGGAGCTGCGCGATCTCGGCGTCACGCAGCCGATCGGCTTCTTCCTGCATACGCCATGGCCCGCGCGCGCCGTTATCGGCGGCGTGCCGCATCATCGCGAACTGATCGAGGCGATGCTGGCCTACGATCTGATCGGCTTCCAGACCGAGGACGATTGCGACAATTTCCTGACTTACGTTCAGTCCGATCTGGATCTTGCGGTTCACGACGATGTCGTCGTACTCGCGCCACGGCAAGACGCGCGCCGCGGTGTTTCCGATCGGCATCGATCCGGAGAAATTCGCGCAGCAGGCGGCCAAGGCCGTGACCCATCCGGACGTGTCGCGGCTGCGGCGCAGCCTGAACGGCGAGAAGCTGGCGATCGGCGTCGACCGGCTGGATTATTCCAAGGGACTGGTCAACCGCATCAAGGCCTTCGACCGGATGTGGACCTTGCAGCCGCAGCTCAGGCGCGCGGCGTCGCTGCTGCAGATCGCGACGCCGTCGCGCGGCGCGATCGAGGCCTACGGCAATCTGCAGAGCGAAGTCGCAAAACTCGTCAGCGACGTCAACGGCCGCCACGGCGAGGTCGACTGGACGCCGATCCGCTATCTCAACAAGGGCTTTGGCCAGGCCGTGCTGGCGGGTCTCTATCGCACCGCGCAGGTCGGCGTGGTGACGCCGCTGCAGGACGGCATGAATCTGGTCGCCAAGGAATATGTCGCCGCGCAAAATCCGCGCCGATCCCGGCGTGCTGGTGCTGTCGAAATTCGCCGGCGCCGCCAACGAACTCGACACCGCGCTGCTGGTCAATCCCGCACGATATCGACGGCATGGCGCGCACCATTGCGACCGCGCTCTCGATGCCGCTGACCGAGCGGCGGATGCGCTGGGAAGCGATGATGACGAAACTGCGCGCCAGCACGATCCAGCAATGGTTCGCCGATTTCATCGACGCGCTGCAGGACACGCAATCCGACGGGAGCGAGATCGGGCCGATCATGGCGGAGCCGCCGGCGCTATGGCCGCTTCGCTCTGTCAACACCGGCGCGCGGTATCATTAATAACAATACGACACGCCATCGAGCACCGGGCAGCGCGCCCGGCGCGGGTCGCTCGGATTTTCCATCGGCACCACGCCCTTGCCCTGGCCGACGAACACGCCCTGTCCGACCACCACCGACTATTTGTTGCCGACGATGACGCTCGGATGCGGCGAGGCGAGGCTCGACGCGGGTGCCGTCGGCCCAGACGATCGCATCGCCCGTGAAGACACCGCGCCGGCCGTCGTCGCAGCTCACATCGACGCCCTGCCGGGTGCAGGCCTGCGCCATTGCCGGCCCTGCCGCACCGACGGCGCCGCGGACAGGCAAATCGCGAACAACGAGCGTCCGCGTGATGATCATGCCGTCCTCCACCTGATTGACTGGGGTTGCCGCTATGTCGTCGAGCTTAGCGGATTTCGGTTCAAGGATGTGCGGGGTGCCCCGATCCCGGCCGGCAGCCGTTCATAATTACCTAGCAAATTCAATCGATTGTGGAAATTTCAAGCCGTCGCGCCCGGCGCTCCCTTGCAAAATCCGTCCTGCCCCTTCAAGAGAGGGCCTCCGGAGAGATGGCCGAGTGGCTTAAGGCGCACGCTTGGAAAGCGTGTGTGCGGGAAACCGTACCGTGGGTTCGAATCCCACTCTCTCCGCCATTTCTACGATCTTGCTCGCCTTCCTTCGATCTTCCGCGATCCCTTGCGCTCAATGGTAGCGCCTCGTCAGCGCAAACAGGTGACCCGCGCAAAGCCGTCATTCGGCGAATTGGCGATGTGAGGTAAATACTAAGGGAGATATCCTCGCGCTGAAGATTGAAGGACATACGAGGCTGAAGGGATGGCTAGCGGCGCAATTCCGGCGGCCGCTACCGCACCGCAATTGCAACAGCTGCCAGTGCTGCCGGAAGGGACCAGGCCCAATCTCCTGCCGATGAAGCTGCTGCCGCGGCAACGACACACCCCAAGAGGAACCCGAGCAAGCGACCAAGCGAGCGATTCAGCGGCGTTGAATCGTGCGGCAGCAGACGATGGCGGGCCGAGAGCAAATCCATCGCTGACAAGACCGCGTTGGCCAAATTGCCGGTCATCACCGCTGTCGAGATCGCGCCCGGCACCGCAAGGCGGAGGAGGGCGTACTGGCAGGCCATGGCGGACACGGCGATCATTGCGGCCGTGCCGGCCAGTACTCCAACCGGATCGGCGGATGCCTTGGTGATGACGCTGAAGATCAACAGCGTGACAAGAAGCAGAAATTGAACCAGAAGCAACAGCCGCGCCAGGCTCGGACCGTGCCGCCGCGAAACTTGGGCGACCAGCCAGACGGTCGCCAGTGCCAGCATGAAGACCGGAATAGCCAACAATTGCGCCCAGTGAAACGAGCCGCCTTCAACGGCCACGCCGGCGGCAAGCACGATATTGCCGGTCACGTGGGCAGTGAAGACATGGCCCAGGGTGAAGAAGCCGGTGGAGTCGACCATTCCGGCGATCATGCTGAGCAACAGCGGCAGCCGCGCCTCCAGGCGCGACAGCTCCGCTGCGTCATCCGCTGAATCCAGCATCCTTGGGAACGTGCGGGAGTCTCCAGCGGGCAGAGACATCTTTGGCTGCTCCGATCTTGCCAATTGGCGTGGACCGCTCGATCACTGCCGGCTATTGCGCGGTCCAGCCGCCATCGACGGAGATCGTCGTGCCCGTGATCTGGTCTGCCGCAGGCGAACACAGGAAGGCAACGGTGCCGCCAAGCTGAGAAGGAGAGGCAAAATCCGAGAGACGGCTGCTTCTCAGCGAGGAGTTCCTTCGTCGGCCTCCTTCTGGCTGATCCCTCTTTGCGCAGCGATGTCGCTGATCTGCTTTTCGACCAGAGGCGTTCGCACCCAGCCGGGACAGACCGCATTGCAGGTGACGCCGCTCCCGGCGGTCTCCAGGCCGACCACCTTGGTCAGGCCGACCAGCCCGTGCTTGGCCGCGACGTAGGCGGCCTTGTGCGTTGACGCGACGAGGCCGTGGGTGGAGGCGATGTTGACGATCCGTCCCCAACGCTGCTTTTTCATCTGGGGCACTGCGATCGCGATGCCGTGGAACGCCGCCGACAGATTGATCCCCAGGATTGCATCCCACTTGGCGGGAGGGAATTCTTCCACCGGTGCGGTGAACTGGATGCCGGCATTGTTCACGAGGATGTCGAGCCGTCCGAATTTCTCGATCGTCGCAGCGATCAATCCGCGTACGGCATCTCCTTTCGACATGTCGGCGCCGTCATAGACGGCGCGCACGCCATGGTCGCGTTCGATTCCCTCACGGATCGCCTCGATCTCGCGCGCGTCGCCGAAGCCGTTCAACACGAGGTTGGCGCCGAGCTTGGCCAGTTCCCGAGCGATTCCCAGCCCAATGCCGCTGGTCGATCCGGTGACGATCGCTACCTTGTCCTTCAACATGGGAATTCCGTTCGATGCCTGGTCGAAGTTCATGCGGGGATTCATGGTCGTTCTCCTTGGGGGTTGAAAAGACGATTAGTGGGCGCCGCCGGCATCGAGTCTGGCCGGGCTTCTTCAGCATCATGGACGCAGCCAGTGCGACGATCAGCGCGGCGCCCAGCAGGAAGAACATGTCGCTGAAAGCCAGGATGAACGCCTGCTTCTGCACGATCTTGCCGATCGCGACATAGGCACGTCGGGTAGCATCGATGCGATCGATGACACCGTGGCTGATGAAGTATTGCGTCAGCTTCTCGACCCTTGCTTGCGTCGCCTGTTCCAGCATGGAGACGGACTGCATCAGAACGTTGGAGTGATATTGCTCGCGCTTGGTCAGCAGAGTCTGCAGCAGGGCGATGCCGACGGCGCCGCCGAGGTTGCGCATCATGTTGAACAGGCCGGAAGCGGAGCCGGCATTTTCCGCCTCGATGCCGGCGGTCGCGACCGCCGAGAGCGGTGCGAACACCAGCGCCTGGCCGAAGGCGCGGACGACGTTCGGCCAGAACAGTTGATCGGTCGCGTAATCGTTGGTCATGTGGATGTTCATGAAGTTGGAACCGGCGAACAGCGCGAAGCCGATGCCGATGATGATCCGGGCGTCGAAGCGCTGCATCAGACGCGGCACCAATGGGATCAGCAACAGTTGCGGAAAGCCGGTCCATGCCAGCACCATGCCGATCTGTTCGGAGTTGTAGCCCTGGATCCGCGACAGATAGACCGGCAGGATGAACACCGAGCCATACAGCGCGATGCCGAGCAGGAAGTTGGCGAGAATGCCGAAGCCGAAATTGCGGCGAACCAGGAGGCGCAGGTTCAACAGCGGTTTCTTGGCGGTCAGCTCGATCCACAGGAAAGCCGACAGCGCGATTGCGGCGACGATCGACAACCTGACAATGAAGGGCGAGCCGAACCAGTCGTCCTTGTTGCCTTCTTCCAGCACGGTCTGCAGCGCGCTGAGACCGATGGCCATGGTGACGATGCCGAGCCAGTCGCCCTCGCGCAGCAGCGACAGCTTCATCGGTTCTGCTTCCAGCGAGACCCAGAGCATGCCGATCATCAGCGCGCCCGGCACCAGGTTGACGTAGAAGATGTACTCCCAGCCCCAGTTCTCGGTGAGATAGCCGCCGATAGTCGGGCCGATCGCGGGGGCAAATGTCGCGGAGATCGCAAACATCGCAAGCCCGATCGGCTGCTTCGCCTTCGGCAGCAGCGTGATGATCAGCGTGAAGGCCATCGGGATCAGCACGCCGCCGGAAAAACCCTGCACTGCGCGCAGCACGATCATCTGCGGCAGGTTTTGCGCGAGCGCGCAGGCCACCGAGAACACCATGAAGATGCAGGCGTTGGTCAGGAGATAGATGCGAATCGAGAACACCTGGGCGAGCCAGCCGCTGAGGGGGATCACCACGATCTCGGCAATCAGGTAGGAGGTCGAGATCCAGCCGCCGTCATCGATCCCGGCGCCGATCGCGCCCTGGATGTCGGCCAGCGAGGCGTTGACGATCTGGATGTTGAGCACTGCCATGAAGGCGCCGAGGGTGGCGCCGATCACCGCGATCCAGGTTTTCGCGGAGACGGCGGGTATCGTCGGAGCCGCGGCGGGCTGCCCGTGATCGCTGGCGGGAGCGGCATCAATGGCAGGTTGCAGCGTGGTCATGGTTGTTGCCCTTCAGAACGCGCATTCATTCAGCTGCGGGGCTCGCCGCCCCGCGACGCGAGGCGCTTTTCGGCTTCGCGTTCGGCGACAACAGTCGACTTGGTGTCGACGGTGGGCTCGGCCGACATGCCGGGGCGGAGCAGGCCGGCCAATTTGTGGTCGTCGAGCACGATCTTGACCGGCACGCGCTGCACGATCTTGGTGAAGTTGCCGGTGGCGTTGTCGGGCGGCAGCAGCGCGAATTCGAGGCCGCTGGCCGGCGACAGGCTGTCGACATGGCCGCGCAGTCTGGTGCCGTGGAATCCGTCGATGGTCAGCTCGACCGGCTGGCCGCTGCGCACATGGGTGAGCTGGGTCTCCTTGAAATTGGCGACGACATACACTGCATCGAGCGGCACCACCGCCATCAACTGCGTGCCGGCCTGCACGAACTGGCCTACTCGGAGCGAGCGCGCGCCGACCGTGCCGTCGACCGGCGCGGTGACGGCGGTGTAGGAGAGGTTCAATGCTGCCTGCTGCTCCATCGCACGGGCGCGATCGCGCTGCGCGACCGCCTGCGCCCGCTGGGTGGTGAGCACGTCGACCTTGCGCTCGGCCGCCAGCAGGCCGGACGTCGCGTGCTGCAATTGCGCGTTGCTGGCGCGCAGCGCCGCGTCTGTCTGCTGGGCGCGCTGCACCGTGCCGGATCCGGTCTTCATCAGGCCGTCGTAGCGGGCCTGCTCCTCCCGCGCGAACTTCAGATTGGCTTCGGCGGCGGCGATATCGGCCGTGCCTTGCTCGATGATCGGCTGTTGCAGGGCGATCTGCGCGTCGAGATTGCGCACCGCGGCTTCGGCCGCGGCGACGTCTGCCTGGGCCTGGCTGAGCGCCGCGCGAAAGTCGCGGTCGTCGATCTTCGCCAGCAACTGGCCGGCCGTCACCGGCTGGTTGTCGTTGACCAGCACCTGCGCGATGTAGCCGGAGACCTTCGGCGCGATGATCGTCGAGTCGGCTTTGACATAGGCGTCGTCGGTCGTTTCCAGGTAGCGGCCGGTGGTGAGGTAGTAGTGGCCGAAGTCGGCGGCCGCGGCGACGCCGAGCGCGGCGGCCAGCGCCATCGCGGCACGCTTGATCGCCTGCCGCGACGGACGAAGGGTGACTTCTGGCTTTTTGATCGGGAGCATAGGAAAGTGGTCGACATGGCATTCCTCCGAATATCTGCAGGTGGCGCTAAAGTTCAGTCGTGGCGATGGACGTCGTGCGTGACCATGCCGAGCTCCGGAGCCGGCCGGTCGAGACGCCGTGGCTCGGCCAGCGTGCGGCGGATGTCCTCCAGCCCGCTCTGCCAATGCTTGCGCATCGCGCTCAAGCCGAACTCGTAGTCCCTGGAATGGCCCTCGTAGATCTTGGACTGGTAGATCAGGTGGATGATGTTGTAGGAGCGATGGCGGGCCAGATCGGCAATGGCACGGATTTCCGGATTCGCCTTTGCGCTTTCCGGCAGTTTCTCGCATCGTTCGCTGCAATGCCTGACGCATCTTCTGCATCCGCGTCATGTGATCTGTAATGGCGCGCGTCCGGCTCGAATATTGAATGTCCTTCTGCCGGCTCGACACTTCCATCATGTCGTAGGGAACACGGCCCTTGGCCGACCAGAGATCGATCTGGAATGTCAGCGTGTCGCATGGCTCGCCGGACAGCACGCGGGAGAGGGGCGTGTTGGAGACCACGCCGCCATCCCAGTAGTGCTCGCCGTCGATTTCGACGGCGGGGAATCCCGGCGGCAGGGCACCGGAAGCCATGAAATGCTTCGGTCCCAGCCGGCGTTCGGCGGTGTCGAAATAGGTCAGGTTGCCGGTGCGGACATTGACGGCGCCGACGCTGACGCGCATTTCGCCCGAGTTCAGCCGATCGAAGTCGACGAGTCGCTCCAGCGTCTGCTGCAACGGTGCCGTGTCGTAGAAGCTGGTCGCGGCATCGCCCGAGAACGGCGACCAGAGCGGCGACGGGAAGCGCGGCTTGAAGAAGCCGGGCTGGCCCTGGACCAGGGCCCTCGTCGCGGCCATCGCGTTGCGCACCGAGTTGATGTCGAAAGCAAAGGGCAGGGCATTGGCCAGCCCTTCGCCGGCGGGCCACTCGATCGAAAAGGCGCAGATGGTCTCCCAGAATTCGCGCAGCCGTTGCACGCGTTCGCCTTCGGGCGAGCCGGCGATGATGGCGGCGTTGAGTGCGCCGATCGAAATGCCGGCCAGCCAGTTCGGCCGGATGCCAGCCTCGTGCAGGCCCTCATAGACTCCGGCCTGGTAGGCTCCAAGCGCTCCGCCACCCTGCAGCACCAGGGCGACGACATCGTACGGTAGCGGCCTGGTTTGCTGCGCCACAGGACTGATTTGCTCGCGTATCACGTTCAACATTGCCAAAACTCCCGATATTGCGGCTGACCCGATCAGCCGGCATTCGCTTCGATCAAGATTTCGGACCCGGTCCCGCGTCGACGTACGGCCGCGCCAGGCGCCAGATAGTCGTGGACCACTGTGCCGAGCCCAAGCGTCAGGTCGGCAACGACGTGCTTGGCCGACAGCACTTGAAGCACCGGCAGCTCGGCGACGGGCGCCAAGGCATGCGAGTAGAGGTCAAGGGCCGCCGGCCCGGTCCATGCGCCCTTCACGGTGATGTCTTCGAGGTGGAAGCGCACCAGTTCGCAGATGCGCGCCGTGCCGTCGACATGCGGAATGATCTTGAGCAGGAAGTTGGGTGCGGCGAGCTTCCTCGCTTCGACCGCGGCGTCGAGGGCGCGGTGCTTGTAGCCCATGGTGCCGGTCGCGATGCGAACCGAGCCGTAGTTCAGGGTGCCGACCAGCGTGTCGGTTTCGACCGCCAGTTTCGGTTGCGCCAGCTTCTTGGGAAAGCCCCACAGCTCACGCCCGCCGGCAATGGGCGGATGATCGTTGAGAAACATCTGATGGGTGAAGCTGCCGGCCTGACCCTGGTAGGACACCGGGATGACCTGGCCGCTTTCGGTGTAGTCGCCGAAGCCGGTCGAGTCCGGCATGCGAATGAACTCGTAGTTCACCACCGGCTCGGCAAGCTCGAGCGGTTCCGGCACGATCCGGCGCAGCGCCTCGGGATCCGTCCGGTACTGGATGATAAAGTACTCGCGGTTGACGAAGCGGTAGGGGCCGGGTGGAAAAGCCGGGTTTGTCAGCGGCATGGCGAACGCTGTCGTTCGCACGGTCTCGTGTTTCATCGTGGTCGGCTCCGGGTTGATCGGGGATGAGGGGCCGCACGCTTTCGCGAGACGTGCGGCCCATGTCGCATCAGGCACCTATAGTTCGCCGACGTGCTCCGGATCGGCTGAGGCCAGCGCAGCGGCGCGCTCGGCGCGCGGCGGATAGATCCACACCGTGTTGATCTGCTGCTTGGTCTGTCTTTGCCTCCTCGCCGACGAATTTCAATTGCCGCTCCCAACCAAGCGTGAAGACCGCGCCGGCCTCTCCGAGGTCGAGACAGGTGGCGTATGCCTCCTGGTGGTATGGCTTGGTTGGAACTCCCAGCAGCTCCGCGGCGGCATTGTTGCCGGCAAAGGCGCCCATCCGTAAGGCGTGCTGGCACGACATCAGCGCGTAGTTGCCGACATCGTCGCATGCTGCCCTTGCCGCATCTCCGGTGGCAAAGACGCCAGCCACTGACGGCACGCGCAAGTCCCGGTCGACAAGCAGCCGGCCGAAATTGTCGCGCTCGGCGGGGACCTGTGCGGTCAACGGCGCGGCACGCATGCCGGCAGCCCAGATCACGGTCTCGGTTTCGATGTGTTCGCCGTCGGAAAGCGTGACGCCGGACTTGTCCAGCGCGGCGACGCCGGCTCCGAGTCGGGTTTCCACGCCGAGCTTGCGCAGGGCATCCTCAATGACGGGGCGAGGACCTGCGCCCATATCGGGGGCGATCGCGCCATTCCGATCGACAATCACGACGCGCGGCTTGGCATTCTTGCCGAGAATGGCGCGCAATCGCGCGGGCATCTCCGTCGCCGTCTCGATGCCAGTGAACCCGCCGCCGGCAACGACGACCGTGTCGCGCCCGTTCAATGCCGGCCGATCGGCCAAGCTATGCAGATGCCGGTCGAGCGCAATCGCGTCGTCGAGCTGGTCAACGCTGAAACCGTGTTCGGCAAGGCCAGGAATATTCGGGCGGAACAGCCGGCTGCCGGTCGCCACGACCAGCCGATCGTAGGAGAGCGTTTTCCGTGCACCCTTGGCAGTAACGACTTCCAGGGTGCGGGATTTGGTGTCGATCGTCTCGGCGCTGCCTTGCACATAGGCAACATCGATCGCCTTGAGAACATCCAGCAACGGCGCTGTCAGGGTTTCCGGCTTCGGCTCATAGAGCCGCGGGCGGACCACCAGCGTCGGCTCCGGTGCGACCAGCGATATCTCGAGTTCTTCGGGCGAGACGCCCTGGATGTCGCGCAGGCGGGCAGATGAAAGTGCAGCATACATGCCGGCGAAGCCGGCGCCGATGATGACTAGTCGCATGTGGTCTACTCCTGTTGTTTGACTTCCTCGGAATTTCGCGCGTTCCCGCTGCTGCTCCTGATTGGGGGCAGCGCTCGGCGACGACACGAAGGCTTGAAACGAAGGCGCCGGGCTCTCTATGGAGAGGAGCAACTCCGCATCGTCATGGGGTTCTCACAAGCTGCGCCGCAGCCTCTCGAACCCAGCGGCCAGCCGCGCTGAAAGGCAATCGGCCAGTTCTTGTAGAAGAGTTGGCCGCCATCGTTGATCATGATGGACGTCATGAGATGGCTGTGTTGAACGGCCTGTGGCGGAATTTCTGTTTCTTCGCCCGTCGCTGAAGTGAAGCGAACGGCCAATGAAAGTCCGTAGACGATTGCGGTCGCGACGGTTCTGCGTCGTGGTGCGATTGCGAAGGAGGTGACGAAGTTCGAGACCATCGTTGGTCTCCTCTGTTGCTGCCGTGGCTACCGTGATGGTTTAGCGAACCGGGTCCGCGACTGCGCCAGAGCGATTGCCGCCATTGCAGAGCTATTGCTGCCAACGCGTGCGCCGCCGCCAATCGCTCGGGGTTTCGCCGGTCGAGCTTCCTGAACGCCGCGGCAAACGCCGTTTGCGAGGCGTAGCCAAGCTCCGCCGCAACCGACACAATCGATTCATTAGTGTCGCGCAGCATGTTCATGGCCTGCTCGAGCCGGTATTGGCGCAGCCACGCATGCGGCGAAAGCCCCGTGGTTTCCTTGAAGGCGCGGCAGAAATGGAAGCGCGACAGGCCTGCATCCGAAGCGAGAGCCGCCAGAGATACGTCTGCATCGCTGTCCGAGCGCAGGCGCTCGATGGCGCGAAGCAGCGTCTTCGGCGCCAGACCGCCCATGATCGGCTGGAAACGTGGTTGGCGCGCCGGCATGCGCGGCCAGCAGGCGCGTGGCCAGGAGATCTGTCAGCTGGTGCCTGAACAAGGCATCCAGAGTCTCGTTGCCCTCGAGGGCATCTGCCGCACTCATGAGCAGCCGGGACGTAATCGTGTCGGGATGTCCCGTTCGCTCAAGCAGGTTGCCCGGTCCGACCTGATCGGCTTCCGCTGCCACCCGTTCGAGCGTTGCATGTGGAAGATAGAGTTGGACGACGTTGACAAGGCCGGGAATATCCCATCGGGCGCTTGAGCCGGCGGGAATGATCGTCACCACGCCGGAACGCGCCGTTCCGATCGCAACTGATTTCCCGTCGCGCCGCTCCAGCCGCTGCACGCCCGAGGGGTAGGTCATGACGACGTGATCAACCATGGGCTCGACGACGTCGTGCAGAGCTCCATGTTGCCAATGGGCAATCGCGCCGCCGGAAGGGTCTGAAGCCATGCGGAGCGGAGCGGTCTTGAGGACGCGCGCCATCTCGGCATCAGCAGGACGGCGGTCGGCAACCGGCAGGTCGTCCGGGTGCACCCCGGAAGCGTCTGGCTGATTTTCCTGCGAATGATCGCACAATATCTGCTTGTTCATGGAGCTGTCCTCGCGTTCCTGACTTCGACCACCCCTCGCGCTGCTGCTTTTCCCGGCTGACCCTTTCGTCGACGCTCCTCAGAGCACCCTGATCGATGCTCAGACCAGTTTGACCGAGACGTCGATATTGCCGCGCGTTGCCTTGGAATACGGGCAGAGGTGCTCCGCCTCCCACACGAGGTTCTGTGCGACCGTGTGGTCGACTCCGGGAATGCTGACGGTAAGGCGTGCGCTCAGGAAGTAGTCGGCGTCCTCGCCGAGGTGCAAGTCGACTTCGGCGTCGATCGTGACTTCGCCCACGGCGACTTTGTTTTTGCGTGCGGCAAGTGCGATAGCGCTCTCGAAACAAGCCGACCAGCCGGCAGCGAACAACTGTTCCGGGTTGGTGCCAATGAGGGCAGAGCCGGGGTTTACCAGCTTGACGTCGAGGTAGCCGTCGGAACTGCGCGACACGCCGTGGTTGCGGCCGCCGGTGGTGTAGGTTCTGGCGGTGTAGATGACTTTTCCGGCTTTGGGCTTGGCTTCCATGGGGTACCCGGCCTGCGCTGTGGATCGGAAATCGGTGATGCCGAGATCGGCCCCACTTCCTTTCCGATGGCATCAGATGTACTCCCGTCCATCGCGAATGGCCCGCTAACCCTTGTGAAGTGTTGTTAAGAGTGTTGTTAGGAGCTCTCCAACGCTGCCAAGCCGTTGGCACCTTGGGCGCTAGGGCTGCATAATAATTGACCGGCCATTCAATGGCATCGCGCACGCTCTTGGCTTAGAATGCAGCCCCGGGGCGCGAGCGGCGTGGGAACATCGCAATGGTTCCATTGGCGGGGCCAGGCAAGGACGTTCTGTCGTTTGGGCCCTTTCGCCTGACGGTGGGCGAACGGCTGCTCACGAGAGACGGCGCTCCTGTTGAATTGGGCGGTCGCGCCCTCGAAGTCCTGATTGCTCTTGTCTCCACCCCGAACGAAGTCATCAGCAAGCAAGACCTGCTGTCGCGCGTCTGGCCCGACGTCACGGTCGAAGACAGCAGCCTACGCGTTCACATGGTCAGTCTGCGAAGGACGCTCGGCGACGGAAAGGACGGCGCTCGATACATTACGACCGTGGCGGGTCGCGGCTACTGCTTCGTTGCACCGGTTTCGAGGTCGGGCGATCAGTCTGAGGCGGGCGCAGTCGTCGCAGCGAACTTTCGGCATACCAACCTGCCCGGTCGCCCGGCCGGATTGATCGACCGGGAGAATGATCTGCAAAAAGTGATCGCCCGGCTGGAGGTTGCGCGCTTTGTCACAGTCGTCGGCGTCGGCGGCGTCGGCAAGACAACGCTTGCGGTTGCCCTCGGGCACCAATTGCTCGAAGGCTTCGCCGGCGCCGTGCTGTTTGTTGATCTCAGCATGTTGAGCGATCCCTTTCTGGTGACGCCTACCGTCGCTTCCATGCTGGGATTGTCGGTGCGGTCCGACGACGCCACGCAAAACCTGATCGCCTATCTGCGGGACAAGCGCATCCTGTTGATCCTCGACACCTGCGAGCACTTGATCGAGGCGGTAGCAGCTTTCGCATCACGCATCTTCGCAGGGGCGCCGCGAGTGCACATCCTGGCAACCAGCCGGGAAGCGCTGCAGGTCGACGGTGAGCAAATCTACCGGCTGGAGCCGCTAGCCTGCCCGCCGGACGACGCGGTGTTGACCGCGGCAATGGCACGAACGTTCCCAGCCACGCGGCTGTTCGTTGAACGAGCGGCGGCGAGCGGCGCCCGTCTGGATTTCGACGATGCAGAAGCCACAATCGTCGTGGGCATCTGCCGGAAGCTGGACGGAGTGGCATTGGCGATCGAGTTGGCAGCCAGGCGCGTCGAGGCCTATGGGCTGCATCAGACCGCAGCTCTGCTCGACCAACGCTTGACCTTGTTGTGGCTGGGGCCGCGCACCGCGCCGGCGCGGCAAAAGACCCTGCAGGCTACGTTGGATTGGAGCTACGGGTTGCTTTCCGACGTCGAGCGGCGGGTGCTCCGCCGGCTGGCCGTGTTCGTTGGACACTTCTCGCTGGATGCGGCGCTCGCCGTCGCGACAAGCGCTAGTGACGATCAGGGTGCTGTCTTCAATGCGATCGACAGTCTCATTGCCAAATCGATGGTCGCGACTCGCCCCATCGGAGCCATGATGCGCTACCGGCTCCTGGACACGACTCGCGCATATATTCTTGGCGTTAGCAGTGACGATTCCGAGATTGCAAACTTGGCCGCCCGCCACGCGACTTACTTCCGGCGGTGGCTGGAGCAAAGCGGAAAAGAATGGGCGACGTTGTCGAGTGGGGTGGAGCGTGAATCGCACTTTGCCAATCTCAACAACGTTCGGGCGGCGTTGGAATGGTGTTTTGGTGACGACGGTGATCCGGAAATCGGGATCAAGCTTGCGGCTGCAGCCGCGCCTATTTTTCTGGCGATGTCGCTGTTGCCCGAATGTTATCGATGGTCGCAACACGCAATCGTTGCGCTCGGCGACACGGCCCGTGGCGGATCGGAGGAAATGCAGCTTCAGTCAAACCTCGGAGTTGCGTCGATGCATATGTATGGGCCAAGCGACGCGGCGCGTGCGGGCTTGAACAGAAGTCTGGCGATTGCCGAATCGCGCGGCGACGTCCTCAGCCAAGTTGGAATGCTTGGTACGCTGTCGATGTTCTGCACGCGCGACGGAGAATTCAAGCTCTCGCTGGACCACGCCAGGCGCGCCAGAGCGGTAGCTGGAACTGCCGGGGAGCCTGACGCCACGGCCGTAGCTCAATCGACTCTGGGCAGGGCACTCCACTTCGTCGGTGATCACAGCAACGCCCGCTCAGAACTTGAGGCTGCGTTTCAGCATTGGTCGCACGCCCAGCGGACGTATCTTGGGCTCGATGACCGCATCCTCGTTGGCCTCGGACTTGCCCGGGGCCTGTGGGTGCAGGGCCATCCGGCCCAGGCCGTGGACCGCGCGCGTGAGACCATCACGGATGCCGAACGCAGCTCATAATCCCGCATCGCTCGCCGTCGCTCTGGCCTGGGCTCCGGATGTATTCTTCTGGACCGGCGATCTCGCAAGCGCTGAAGAGCACGCAGATCGACTGGTGGCACACGCACAATCGCATTCGCTGGGCCCCTATCTCCACGTCGGATACGGCTACAGGGGAACACTGGACATCCGCCGCGGCAATGCAAAAGACGGGGTTGCAACTCTCCAGGATTGTCTGAAGCGCTGTCACGCTTTTCATTACGAGGTGCGCAACACGGAGTTCAAGATTGTCCTCGCGCAGGGCCTCCTGATGATGGGACAGATCGACAAAGCGATAGCATTGATCGACGACACGATCAGCCAGGTCGAGGAGAACGGAGACTTCTTTTTCTTGCCAGAGGCGTTACGTGTGAGGGGATGCGCCCTCCTCTTGATGCCGAAGTCCCGAGTTGACGATGCGGAGACCTGGTTCATGCGGTCGCTCGAATTGAGCCGTCGCCAAGGGGCGCAAGCGTGGGAGTTGCGTACCACAATCGACCTAGGCTCGCTGTTGGCTGGTCAGGGACGACCTGACGAAGCCTGCAGGCTGTTACAGCCCATATTCGAGCGATTCGTTGAAGGCTTGGAGACGGCGGATCTGAAAGCTGCCGACCGTCTGTTGGCGGACCTTAGAGGCTAATACGCGTGTTGCAGGCGCTCGCGGTGCGGCATTTGGAGAGCTATTGCTGCGAACGCACGCGTCGCCGCCAATCGCCTGGGGTTTCGCCGGTCAGCTTCCTGAACGCTGCGGCGAAGGCGGTTTGCGAGGCATAGCCAAGCGCCGCCGCCACCGACACGACCGAAGCGTCGGTGTCGCGCAGCATGTTCATGGCCTGCTCGAGCCGGTGCTGGCGCAGCCAGGCATGAGGTGAAAGCCCGGTGCTATCCTTGAAGGCACGGCAGAAGTGGAAGCGCGACAGGCCGGCATCCGAAGCGAGCGCCGCGAGAGAGACATCCGCATCGCTGTCCGAGCGCAAGCGCTCGATCGCGCGAAGCAGCGTCTTCGGCGCCAGCCCGCCCCTGACCGGCTGGATCGTGGCTGCCGAGCCGCTGTGCGCAGCCAGCAGACGCGTGGCCAGGAGGTCTGTGAGTTGCTGCCTGAACAGCGTATCCAGGGCCTCGATTGCCCTCCAGCGACATCGGCCGCGCTCAGGAGTAATCGGGATGTAACGGGGTCGGGATGCGCGGTTCGCTCCAGGAGATCGATCGGTGTGGCGGTGTCGGCTTGGTCGGCAACGCGCTTGAGCGTTGCGTGCGGGAGATAGAGCTGAACGACATCAACGGGTTTCGGAATATCCCATCGGGAGCTTGATCCTTCCGGAATGATGATCACAACCCCGGGACGAAACGTTCCAATCGCAACCGATCGTCCTGACCGCCGCTCCATGCGCTGCACCGAGCCGTTGTAAGCCATGATGACGTGGTGGCTCATGGGCTCGACGACGTCGTGCAATGGGTCGTGTTTCCAGTGGGCGATCCCGGCACCGGAGGAGTCCAAAGCCATGCGAAATGGTACGGTCCCGAGCACGCGTGCCATCTCCACACCGGCATGACGCCGGTCGGCGGCCGGCAAATCACTTTGGCGCGCCTCAGGCGCGTTTGGCGGATTCTCCAAAGGATCGCGCAAGATCCGCTTGCTCATGGACTTGTCCTCGCGTTGGGGGCTGTGTACGCGATGGGGAGCAAGCTCCCCGTCAGTGGTCATGATCCGGAATGGCCCAGCCCGGCCAGCCAGTCCTCGAAACGGACCGAGCCGAGCCTGGGATTCTTGCCCGGCATGAGCGATCGATCGTTGAGCTCCGTTCCGAAATAGCGGGCATGGATATCGGCGACGACCTTGCGCGGGTCCTTGGTCGCGATCAGATATTTCCGGGCGAATTCATCGAGGCTGAATTTTTCGGGGCCGGCCAGTTCGACGCTGCCGTTGACGGGAGCGCCGAGCGTGACGTCGGCGAGCGCGGCGGCGACATCGTCCGAAGCCACGGGCTGAAACAAGGCGGGCGACAGTCGGACGATTTTTCCATCGGAAGATGAATCGACGATCCCGCCGACGAACTCGAAGAACTGGGTGGCGCGCAGGATCGTGTAGGGAATCTTCGAGGCCTTGATCAGGTTCTCCTGCGCCAGCTTGGCGCGGAAGTATCCGTTTTCCGGAAGCCGATCGGCCCCGACAACGGACAGCGCGACATGGTGTTGCACTTTGGCGGCAGCCTCGGCGGCGAGAAGATTGCGGCCCGACGTTTCGAAGAATGTCAGAACCGCGCGGTCCTCGAACGACGGCGAATTCGCGACATCGACGACAATTTCGGCACTCGAAAGCACCTTGTCGAGGCCTTCGCCCGTGATCGCGTCGACGCCCGTACTGCGAGCCGCTGCAACCACTTCGTGGCCTTGCTGACGGAGTTTGCTCGCGAGCTTGGTTCCGATGAGGCCGGTACCACCAATAACGACAATCTTCATGACTCTCCCTCGATTTTCCTGGCGCCGTTGCTCTTGAAAGCACCACGAGAATGCTCCAGTGCTGGCCGGAAAGCCTTGCAGCCACGCTGGATTGTGGTTGAATCTTTCTTGACTTCTTGTCCAAGCGGAGCGTCGGAAGTGCCGTTCTTATTCGAGAATTATTGCCTGGACGCCGAGCGGCGGGAGCTCAAGCGCGGCTCCGAACTGATCGCGACCGGACCGAAGGTGTTCGATCTTCTGCTTTTTCTGGTCCAGAACCGGGAGCAGGTTGTGTCGAGGGACGATCTCCTGCACTCCGTGTGGGGCGGGCGGATCGTCTCCGAGTCGACGCTGACCAGCCACATCAACGCGGTGCGCAAGGCGATCGGAGACACCGGCAAGGAGCAGCGCCTGATCCGGACGGTCTCGCGCCGAGGCCTTCGGTTTGTCGGTAAGATCGAAGAACAGGAATTGCCCGCCAGCATCCCGGTCACGGCCCCGGACATCGCGGGTGAGAAGCTCGCGTCCGTTCTGGCCCTGCCGGATTCACCGTCGATCGCGGTCCTGCCGTTCCGGAATCTCAGTGGCAACATCGAGCAGGATTATTTTGCCGACGGGATCGTCGAGGAGATCATCACGGCCTTGTCGCGTATTCGCTGGCTGTTCGTGATCGCGCACAACTCGAGTTTCACCTACAAGGGCAGGACGGTGGACGAGAAGCAGGTGGGGCGCGAGCTTGGCGTGCGCTATGTCGTCGAAGGCAGTGTACGCCGATCCGAAAACCGGATTCGTATCACGGGACAGCTCGTCGATGCTTCGACCGGCACCCACCTTTGGGCCGATCGATTCGCAGGGACGCTCGACGATATCTTCGAGCTTCAGGATCAGATCGCGACCAGCATCGTCGGAGCGATCGCCTCCCAGCTCGAGCGGGCGGAGATCGAGCGGGCCAGGCGCAAGCCGACCGGCAATCTCAGCGCCTACGATAACTATTTGCGCGCCATGCCTCGCCTTCATCGGGGAACACGGGAGGCGATCGACGAGGCGCTGCCGCTGTTCTACGAGGCCATGCAGCTCGATCCGGAGTTTGCTTCCGCCCACGCAATGGCGGCCTGGTGTCATTTCTGGCGGAAGATCAATGGCTGGATGACCGATCGGCCGCAGGAAATCGTGGAAGGCGTTCGATTGGCGCGCCTCGCGGTGGAATTGGGCAAGGACGACGCCGTTGCGCTCACGCGGGGCGGACATGCGCTTGCCCATCTCGCCGGCGAGTTGGATGGCGGCATCGCGCTGATCGACAGGGCGCTGGTGCTCAACCCGAATCTGGCGGCAGCCTGGTTCCTGGGCGGCTATCTCAGAACGGTGCGCGGTGACCCCGACGCCGCCATCGAATTTCTTACGCGCGCGATGCGTTTCAGCCCGCTCGATCCGGAGATGTTCCGGATGCAGGCGGGGATGGCCCTGTCGCATTTGTTTGCGGGGCGCTTTGATATGGCCTCCTCCTGGGCCGAGCAATCGTTCAGGGAGGCACCGACTTTCCTGGCTGTCGTTGCCGTCATCGCCGCAAGTCATGCGCTCGCTAGTCGAATGGAGCAGGCGCGGACGGCGATCGAACATCTGCGGAAGCTGGATCCCACGTTCCGTGCTTCCAGTCTCGAACGCTGGATTCCGATCCGGCGGCCGGAGCATCTCGCCCGATTCACAACCGGCCTGCGAATGGCAGGGCTACCGGAGTGACCTCGCTTCGGGCTCTCAAGCGCAAAGCGGACATATCAAGTGACCGTCACTCCGGGAGCCCCGTCCTACCCGGTTCGGGATGTGGTGTTTCGTTGTCCCGCCAATCATCGCAGGCATCACGCTTTTCGTCCGGTCATGCGGATCGGAGGCCAGACTGGCTACAGTGCATGAGGACAAAATTCCATAACGCGTTAGTTTGCGAAACCGACGGCGCTGGTGCGTGTTTCTCGATGGGATATTGCGGCACTCTGCGGGAGAAACTCGGCGTGAAGCTGTCCGCTAGCCGGGCACAGGGTGAAAAGCACCCTCGATTCTTGGGCAAGTCACATCTTGACCGCATTCGCGAAGAGCGTGTCACCCCATTCGTACAAGGGTCGCATGAAGTCAGATTGGGTATGGATTGCTCGACCTTTGCGATCGCGCCATTTTCGTCCGTAGGTATCGAACGGAAAGTGTCGCATGTAGTAGTCGCAGGTCTCTTCCCAATGGTCGACCGACAACGACTTACCATAGTGTTGGCAATAGAGACCGGTCCGCACGTGTTCTACGCCGCCCGGTTCTCGCTTCGCGAAGATGAACTCCAACCGGTTTCGCCACAACATCAGAATGTCTCGCCGTTCCGGGCCAAAGAAACGACGAAAGCCCAAGAGTTCGCGATCGGCTTGATAGGGTGCATGATCGCCAGGGGTCATATAGGCGTCGAACAATTGAATCCGCACGCCGTCGTAATCGCTGGAATGCGTTCCTTGTATGAATCCTCGTAGATCTCCGGTAATGCGCTCATCCGGATCGAAGCAAAAGATCCAGTCGAACTGCAGATGTTCGCGCGCCGTCTGCAGCAAGAGCCCGCGATGTCGACCTTCGGCAATCCGGCGTGCCACGATGTCCGCTTCCCACGACCGATTTGTCACAACTAGAGCGACTTTTGGGTGTTCGCCAGAGAATCTCCAGCGTTCGATCTGTACTCGCGTCATCATAGGCGACTATCGCATCTACGTGCCTGCCGACGTAGTCCAATGTGTCTCGGAGAATAAGTGCTTCATTTCTAACGCGGGTGATTCCGATCAAGAAGTGCCTATGACCCAACAGGTTTCTATTGCAGGCGATGATTTGTTCACCGTCGCGAAGCTCCCAACTACTCGTGCCCAGCATGATCACCACCTGGCCGCGATAGAGACTTGGCACCAATGATGGTGGGCCGGCGCAGTAACCGCAAGTATAAAGAACCGTAGGATCATGTTGCCAGCGGTCGCGCCGTGATAGCTGCAATTTTTACTCATATCGGTCCTGGTCCAGGTCTCGTCGATGAAGACCAGCCGCTCAGGTTCGACGCGGTCTTGATACTTTGTCCACTGGGCGCGCCGCCGCGCCACGTCGGGACGGCTCGCGTTCGCCAGCCGCCACGCTTTTTTTTGAAGCTGAGCTTCTCGGCATGGACGAACTCCCACACCGAGCGGTAATCGACCTTCAATCCACGCCCGGCAAGCTCGGCAACCAGCCCGCGCAAGGTGAAATCGCCGGCTCTGATCCGCTGCGATAGCCAGGCCGCGTGCTCGCCCGAAATCGCCTTCGGTTTGTGACCGCCCATCTGGCCGGGAGCGACGCTGCCGGTCTCATCGACCCGCTGCATCCAGCCAATTGCCGTGCTGATCGCGACCCCAAACTGCTTGGCTGCCTGATTGCGGGACATACCGCCCTCAATCGCTGCCACAACACGCTTGCGAAGATCCAGAGAGTAAGGCTTGCCCATCCATGCTGGCCTCCCTCCCAGCCAGCATGGTGAATTAGTACCCGGAATCAGAGCTGAGTGATACGACCGCGTCCTTGAAGAACCTACGTTGTGGTCCAGACGAAGGGTTCGGCGCTTGAATCGAAACTCGCGTTCCAACAAAAGTGGGTACTAGAGAGCCCAGCTGACACATGCCGGCCAGGGATCGCGCCTCGGCCACTGGCCTGATTGTTCCGTAACATCTCATCGGCGAATAGAGATCTCCGGCACTTACGTGTTGTCCGATGAAAGTCCTCGACCAAATCGCTGGAACAGTACCTCTACATCAGAGGTCAGCGAACGATACGGCGGCGCCGGACGCGGGCCTAGCTCACGCAAGGTTGGCGCGGCCGGGCGAGCCGCCAGGGGTTTCAAGGTAGGTTGTTGTCGGTCTGATCGCTGTTGACCTCGCCCTGCGAAATCGACGCGGCAGGGCCAAACTTCGGGGTGCGGATGTTTGGGATCTTGTCGATGGAGTTGCCGCCGGTAACGTTCTGGAGTTGCTCATCGGTCAGCGCGGTGTCGGATTCTGCCGCGTCGGGCTTCATCGTGGGCTTGCTCATGAAAGTCTCCATCGTGCTGGTCGTGGTGAGTGCAAGATCTAGTCGAACCGACGAAACGCCAGCGGGCTGTAGTGGCGTCGCAGTTCAAGAGGTGAGCTTAGATAATCTTGCCTTCCTTGATGTGCGTCCCCGTTGCGCACGCTTCAAACAATTTAGTGCTGCTGCGGTCGGGGCTGCCGCCTGACACCTGCGACAGTTCCTCGTCGCTCAGTTCCATTTTGATAGTATTGGTGGAGGCTTCGGCGGGCTTTTGTTTTTTGTCAAAGCCGGCTTTTCGGTTGTCCATGGTGTGTGCTCCCGTTGGTGCGTTCTCCTCTTTACAGCAGCATTGATATCACTTTCAGCAATCCCCAGAAAGTGCGCAATGTCACACTATCCGGCCCCGGGTCAGCGCGGGTGCGTCTTCCCTCGCACATTGCAAAACGCGCCGGCGTGAACCGGCGCGTTCCGTGTAAGTACTTGATATTGAGGGCTCAGTTGCCCCAATTTCCTGCGCCGGGAAGGTTGCCATTCACGACGCCCCACGATCCGTCCCCAGACGTACCGCCCCACGGGATTCCATCGATCGTGTCGCCACCACCGACTTCGCCACCCTTGCTGATGGTCGGCCCGTGATAGCCCGGATCGTTGGCGCGGTTGCGCATTCCGCCGCTGACGGTTTCGAGGTCGTTGAAGCTCAGTTCGCTACTGAAGTTGGTCATGACACTTCTCCGTTTGATCTGAGGACGAGCGGCCATCGCCCGTCATGACAGCAAGCTAGCCGTTGTTTGGAAAAGCCACCGTGCGTTGCGTCACACAGTGAAAGCCCGCCGGCGCGAACCAGAAAGGCGCGCCGAGGCTCGGTCTACCCGAGTTGAGGGATGGCGGCGATCCGACGACAAGCCCGATCTGGAGGTGCGGACAAAACCCCTAGTTCGAAAGCCGGCTTCCGCTCAAGGTCCGCAACATTCGGCTAAATCGTTCGCCTGCCGCGGTCACACGGTCAAGAATGCCGACGTCGAGTTCGTCGGCCGAGATATCCATCTCGTCCGAGATGTTGGAGTTTCCAGCCGCGCTTCCGCGCGCTTCTCGAAGTCGGTCGGCAAGAAAGACCGCGAGGGCGTGGTAGAACCGGCTGCCAAAGCCGTGATCCTTGTCGAGCTTCTGCATCAGCGTCGTCTTGTCGAGGAAGAGTGCCAGGCCGTTTCCGCTGGCCGTAATCGTGGCCGATGTCGGCGCCGAATCCACCAGCGATATTTCGCCGACGACCTCGCCGACGCCCAGCCGTGCGATTTGTCCCAACCGCCGGGTTGTGACCAGCAATTCCCCTTCGAGCATAAAGATCAGGGAATCGGTGCTCGCGCCCTCTCGGATGATGATTTCGCCGTCACTCAAGCGCCGCTGAATTCCTGTCTGCGCCATCCACGCGACGTCGGCATCGCTGAGCAAGCCAAAGATGTACAGGACTTTTCGCATGACGGTCCTCTTCCGTTAAAGCAACTGCCGCTGGGCGAAGGCGGCGAACATTCCGGGCGCGTTGCTGAGCTCGGCAAAGCTTCCGGTTTGCACGACCTTGCCGTCGACCAGCACGATGATGCGATCGGCCTGGCGCACGGTGCTCAGCCGGTGCGCGATGACGATCCGCGTTACGTTGAGGTTGCCGAGCGACGCGCTGACGATCGCCTGCGACTGGTTGTCGAGCGAACTCGTCGCCTCGTCGAACAGCAGAATGCGGGGCCGGCGCGCGATCGCGCGGGCGATCATGATTCGCTGTCGCTGGCCGCCGGACAGCGTGTTCACGCCTTCTGCGATCACCGTATGCATGCCCATCGGCATGCGCTCGATATCGGCATCAAGACCGGCAAGCCGCGCGGCCTCCCACGCCTGCTCGAGCGGCAGCTGGACGCCACCGCAAATATTGTCGTAGAGGCTGCCGGTCGCCAGTTTTCCGTTCTGCAGTACCACGCCAAGCTGCCGCCGCACCGCGCTGATGTCGAGTGTATCGAGCGCCTTTCCATCGAGGAACACAGCGCCGGACTCCGGCCGTTCGAAGCCCAGCAGCAATCGGAATAGCGAGGATTTGCCGCTGCCCGACGGGCCCACGATCGCGACATATTCGCCTTGCGCGATCCGAAGCGTGACATTGTCGAGGACCGGCGGGCCAGCCGGCACGTAGCGGAAGGTCAGCCGGGAAAACTCGACCGCTCCGGACAGTTCGCCCGGAGGCTTGCGATCCTCCGAAACCTCGACCGCAGCCGAGATCAGCGGCCGGAGGCGGGTAAGGCGAGGGATTGCGATCAGCGATTCACTCACGCCCGACGCCCACGCGCCGATTGATCCCATCGATTGGCCGAATGCGGTGAAGAAGGCGAAGAAGCCGCCGATGTCGAGCAAAAGCTTGCTCTCCGTAAACGACGCCGCCGCGAAAATGATCAGCGTGGCGATCGTCGGGAACGAGGTCTCGAACATGCCAAGCGCGTTTGCAGTCCGCTGCGAGGCGATGAAATACTGTTTCTGGATCGCGAACTGTCTCGACCACACCGCGAGCGCGCGAAACGTTGCGGCCGCAACGCGAAGCTTGCTGATTCCGGAGATCAGCTGCAGTACGAAGCCACCGATCTTGCCCTGCAGGTTGAAGTGGTTGTTCTCGTGATAGAGACGTATCGCGCTGGTGGCGATGATCGCGATCGCTCTGACGATCGTCAGCGCAAACGCGACCAGCCCCAATCTGAGATCGTAATAAAACATCAGACCTATGCTGAACCAGCAGAACAAGCCGGCCATCATCCCGCGCAGGACGCGTCCGGTGAATATCCGCCGCGCGGCATCGATTCCCATTGAGCGGTCGACAAAGTCGCCAACGGTGTATTCGCGAAACAGCGACGCGGGTAGTCTGAGCAGGCGGTCGATCACCGCCGCCTGCAGCTTCCAGTCGATCAGGCCTTCAAGCCTGAGCATCGCGAGCCCTTCCATCGCCTGGACACCTGCCATCGCGACCGCCGTCACCGCGAGTGCGAGGGCACAAAACGCGAGCTGATCCAGTTCGGTGCGGGGTATGACGGAACTGATCAGAAGATTGGTAATGAGCGGGGCGACCAATGACAGCAGGCCGATCGCAATAACGGCGAGTGCGATGCGAGCGATATTGCCGCGGGAATGGCGAACCGAGAATGTGAGCAGATCCCGAAATCGAACCGGGCGCGATGGCAACGCGGGATAGAACGTCACGGCTTCGGGGGCCAGTTCCATCGCAAGCGAGCGGTCGACCGGACGGTGCGCTCCCGTTCGCGGCTCGATCATGCTGTAACGATGTCTCGCGCCACGGATGAGCGCGACCGGATGGCGTTCCTCACCATGCCAGGCCACCAACGGGCCAACATCCCGCCGCCACCATTCGCCGCGCAACAGCGTCTGGCGAACGCGCAGTCGTACGGTTCGTGCGATCTCGACGACGTCGGCGAATTCCTTTCGGGCCGAGGTAGCTCGGGCAGGGACGATAAACGGCGATCGATTGGCTTCTGCGACCATCCGGCAGGCGGCGAGCAAGGGATCCGACGGGTCTGCTTCCATCTCTGCGCGGTCGGAACGCCGTACGACGATCGCAGAGAGGCGGTCGAAGGATTCGAACGTCTGCGCCGTCGTGAGATCGCTGCGACGAACGAGGCGTTGCGTCTCCCGTCCTACATCACGCGCCAGCCGATCCCGAATACTTGCCATGACGCCAAGATGGAATTGATCGACGGCGCGCCACAGCACATCTGCATCCGGCGTAGCGGCGCTGCCGACAACGCCGCATGCGGACGGGCCGGCCTCGATCCACATCCCTGACGTCAGCGGCAAGGGCGGGCCCCCGCCGAAAAAGGCCGGATCCAGCCCCATAAGCTTCACCGCGCCGGCTTCCAGGGCGACCCAAACGATGTTGCGTACCGGACCGCGACGCCGCTCGCCGGGCGGAATCTCGGCGGCGTCATCGACCGGCACCTCGCGCATCTCCCAGCTCGGGTTTGGACCTGCGATCATCCTGGCGAGCCGCGTGATCCAGGCGGTAATCGGATCGACGGATTGAAATTCCGAACGCGGCACCATCAGTGCTTCGGTGCCGGGACCGCCGACGGCGATCACCTGGACGCGTGTGCCCGAGCTATCGACGGCTTCCGGCAGATCGAGAATGACCTCGCCGCTCTCGACCCGAAACAGATGGTGCCGCGCGCCGTCGGTGCGGCCTTCGACAATGCTGACGGCGAAGACATCGGCATACCCTGTCAGGACCTGCAGCACGTGCTCGCGATGGTCGAGAAGTTTCGGGTGACGGCCATCGAGCACGATAGGAGTCGCCAGACGAGCCGCCGCCGCTTGGTCGGCCGTTGCTTGTGCCCGCTGGAGGACAGGTTCGGTCATTCCTGAGCCACGAGTTTTCCGTACACCCCCTGAAGCGTGATCAGCTGCTCATGGGTTCCCCGCTCGACAATCTTGCCCTGCTGCAGCACGATGATCTCGTCACAGTCGCGGATTGTGCTCAGGCGATGGGCGATTATGATGCAGGTGCAGCCCCGGCGTCGCAGATTGTCGTCAATGATTTTTTCGGTGATCGGGTCGAGGGCGCCGGTCGCCTCGTCGAGCACGATCACCGCTGGATTGGAAACCAGCGCCCTCGCGATCTCGATGCGCTGGCGCTGGCCGCCGCTGAAATTCGTACCGCCTTCATTGATATAACAGTCGTAGTTTCCTGCTCGCGTCGCGATGTCCTCATGGATCACCGCATCCTTCAACGCCTGTGACAGGTCCTCTTCGGTGACGGTGGCGTCCCACAGGGTCAGGTTGTCGCGCGCCGTGCCCTCGAACAGGAAGATGTCCTGGTCGACATAGGCGATCGAGTTGGCGAACACCTGCGGTGGGATTTCCGCCAGGGTCCATCCATCGATCCGGATTTCGCCGGCCCACGGCTTGTAAAGTCCGCAAATCAGCTTGCCGAGGGTGGATTTTCCACTGCCGGAGGCGCCGACCAGCGCCACCCGCGCGCCGGGCTGGATGGTGATGGAGAGATCGGCCAGCAACGGCGGCTCCAGCACCGAGTAGCCGAATTGAATGTTGCTGAGCTCGATCCTGCCCGCCAGCTTCGGCGCGAAGCGATCGGCCGCAACGACGTTCTTGCCGGAGTTGTCAAGCGGGTAATTGTAGACATCCTCGAGGCGCTCGAGCGCGCCCTTGATGGTCTGGAAGTTGCCGGCATAATTGACGAGGTCGGTGACGGGCGCCGAAAAGCTTGCCATCAGCGACTGGAAAGCCACCAGACTTCCAAGGGTGAGGGAGCCCTCGATCACCCGCAAGCCGCCGATGCCAAGGATGGCCGCAACCGTCAGTCCGGTGAACAGCGTCGGCAGCATGTCGAGAAAGATCGAGGACACCCCGAGTTCCTGCTCCGCGTTCAGGGCCTTTGCCTGAATCCCGGACCATTGACCGAACGCCTCGTCCTCCAGCCCGCTCGCCTTGAGGGTTTCGATGGTGCGCACGGTGCTCACGGTGGCTGCAATGAGCTTGCCCTGTTCCAGCGCGAGACTGCGGCTCAGATCCTGCCGGCGCTCGCCAATCAATCTCAGTGCCAGCACGTTCAGAAGCGACATGCTAACGCCGATCGCCGCGAGTGGAACGTCGTAGATCGCCATCGCGGCGGCAAAGAACACGATCGATGTCAGGTTGAGTGCGTTGGCGGCGACGCCGCTCGAAAGCAGGCGGGCAATCTGCTCGTTGGCGGAGACGCGGCTTGCAATATCACCGGCATGGCGCTGGGTGAAGAACTCGACCGGTAGCGCCATGACATGCCAGAGAAAACGGCTGATCATGACCACCGCAAGCTTGGTTTGCAGCCGCAGCAGCAGCGATTGGCGCAGCATGGTCAGAATGGCGCGGAACGCCGCGGTCACGGCCATGCCGATCAGCAGCGGGACGAGCCAGCTGGTGCTGTGCCGGATCAGGATGTCGTCGACGAAGATTTTCGAAAATCCAGCAGCCACGATACTGGGCACGACCAGCGCGAAGCTGACGATCACCAGCAGGCCGACCGCCGCCTTCGAGCCGCGCAATTCGCGCAGCAGCAGGCGCAAGCCTTGCGGCTTGTGGCCCAACTTCCTGAACGCCTCGGTTCGCTCCATGGCGAGCACGACACCGGTGAACGCAAGATCCAGTTCCGCCATGTCGATGCGCCGCCGTCCGATCGCCGGATCGTTGATGTAGACGCGGTCGCCAACGATGCCCTCCAGCACCACGAAATGATTGAAGTTCCAGTGAATGATGCAGGGCATCGGCAATTCGTGCAGTGTCGAGGGCTCCTTGCGAAAACCCTTGGCGGCGAGGCCGAAACGGCGCGCCGCCCTGACGATATTGCTCGCCTTGCTGCCGTCGCGCGAGACCCCGCAGGCGACGCGGAGCTGCTCCAGCGGGACCCAGGCGCCATGATGGGCGAGTACCATGGCCAGGGCCGCAGCCCCGCATTCGACGGCTTCCATCTGCAGGATGGTGGGCGTCCGCTTCACCGCTTTGCGCCAGAACAGTTTGCGGGCGCGCCGTGGAAGCGGCTGCGCCTCGCCTGCTGTTGGCTGGGGCAAAGGGGCGTTATCCATCAATTCCGGTCAGCCGCTTGATGAGAGGTAGCACCAGGTCGAGCGGGCGTTGATTTCGCGTGGTGACTTCCGCACGCGTCAGCGTTCCACTGGTGAGGCGAACCGGTGGCCCCTTGCCAACCGCCCAGCGATAGCCGCTGGCGGTTGCGGGGTCCTGTTCCAGGCTGACCCTCGCCGCATAGGGCGCGCCATCGTGTGAAAAGCGGCTGACGAGGCTGTCGTTGTGGAGTACCGCAGCCATGCCCTGGGGCGTTATGGGAAAATCGGAGACCGTCACGATGGTGCCGACCATGGTTCCGAATTCTTCGCGCTTCACCGTGCTCGGCTCGATGCTGACCTGCATCCCCGGTTTCACGTTCTTGCCGCGCTCCGCCGGAATGTAGACCAGCGCCTCGAGCTCGGTACCGTCGCTTTCGATGGCGACGACCGGTGTGCCGACGGCGAGCACCGAGCCCGCCGAGACCTTGACTTCGAGGACCCGCCCTTCGATCGGGCTGATGACCTGGGTATTCTGGTTCAACATTCCAGCGATCGCGTCCATCTGCCGGCGCGCGTCATTGAGGGTGAATTCCGATTGCTGGATTTCACGCGCCGCGCTGCGTCTCCAGATCGGTTTTTTGCGATCGCAACTTCAGGATTTCGTTCCGTGTATCTTCCTTTCGCTGCTGCGCATCGGTCAGGTCGCGACGGCGGTCCTCGACATTGCGTCGGGTGGTGTATCCCTTGGCCAGCAAGTCCTCGAGGTTCTTGAGGTCGACCGTCAGATATTCGATGCGCTGATCGGTCGCCTTCACGACCTGATCGAAGGCCGCCTCGAGTTTTGCAAAGTTCTGGCTCTTTGACGCGAGCTCGGTCGCAATTTTCGAGGTCAGGTCTGCATGCTCATGCTCGCGCTCGCGAAAGACCTCGATGGCGCTGACGTGGCGCTGCTGGATATCGGTTTGGGCGATCTGAGCGATCGCCTGACCTTGCTCGACGTGATCGCCGACCGAAACGTTGATCGACGAGAGCCGGCCGGCGGCAGCGGAGACGGCATCGACGACGCGGCCGCCACCGCTGATCAAAATCCCTTCACCGGCCGCGCGGGTCGGGATTCGTCCGACGACGCCCCATGTCAGCGCGGCCACCAAAGCCAGGCAAACCACGAACGTCAGAATCCAGTCGAATGGTTTGGTGATGCCGACCAAATGGTCAAGCTGTTCGGGCGATGCGGCTCGCTGCAACGCCACGGCGCGGAATGCCCGTTGCGACTGCTCAGTCACGCCGTCGTCCTCCGGTTCAGGCTCGATCCGGGGATCCGCATGTCGGGTGTGTCCAATGCTGGATTCAGCCGAATGTCCACAGCCTACCCCCGCTTGCCGTGCCGGATCATACACCAAAGCCAATGCCGGACAACCAAACTGGAGGGTTGATCGAAACCCGATCGGGGAGGGGGCGCTCCGGGATTGAGGTCCGTGCTGGCCGAAAAGACGCGGCTTCCCGATCTGCCCTAGCGAAACAAAACCGTCAGGACTATGCTTGATCCGGCATCTTTCCGAGGTTGATCTGAAATGGCCGCGACCGCCGTCAGGAATTCAGCGCTCATGTTTGCCAGCCGCGCGCGTGGATGGATGATGTCGTTAGGCTTCGGGTTGGCGATTACTTTACTCGCACCGAATGTATCCAAAAGCGGTGTCCTCACCGAGAGCGAATTCAAGAAAGTCGAGGACATCAAGCCGCTGTTTCAGAATTTGATGGGTGATCTCGTTCAGACCTCCAAACGGCCGGACATTTCCGGTGGCGATGCAGATTGCATCAAGTCGACGATCCGGGAGCTTCTTCAGATATCCGAGGAGCTTTCGAGCTACGAATATCTGATCACGATCGAGAAGGAGATGACCGATTTTGGCGACAACAGCCCGATGCGGGATATCGTCAAATTTGCGGTCGAAAAGTCCAACACCATTTTGGCCAGCGAACGAAAACGACTGGCTCAGCTCTCGGACCAGTGTACGCGCTTTCCCTTGTCGTTCGGCAAAACGCAGCAGGCGCTGCAATTCATCGACACCACGACCAATATTCTCAATTCGATTCAGGTTCGCCTGTAGCAAAAAATGACCGCCGGCCGCGGTCATCAGGTTTTGCCAGTTTCAGGGGAGTTGCCGAATTGTGATGTCCGTCACAGCGGCAATGAACTGGGCCGCGTATCCCCGAAACGTCGAATTGAGGGGATGGTCCCTTCCTAGCCGACAGGAGAGAGACATGCGCAACGAAATTCGCGAACTGAGCTTCGGTGAACTCGATGCCGTCAGCGGCGGAATGCGTAATCGCGCCAACGATCCGGGCTATCACGGACCAACCCTGCGCAAGGGAGGCCGGGTCGGCCAGGGCGACACCATCGACACCGACATGGAAGTTAATGCCAATCTTCCCAGCCCCGGCGTGTGGGGCAACTGAGCTTTGAAGACTGTCGCGCGGTCGGCGCACCGGCCGCGCTTTCGCAGGGGCGCAACAGCCGACGGGTTGGCGCAAAGCGCTCTATTGACTTATCGGGTCCAGACTCTGAAAAATGCGCCGCTTTAGAGTGGACCTCCAATTGAGAGCCGGGAGCATTGCGCTCGGTCGGACATACGAGGATCGCATGACCAAGAAATCCACTGGCAAAGAAACCGAGATCAAGCAGAGTCCGAAGAAGCCCGTTGCGCACGAGTTGCAGGACGACGAGTTGCAGCAGGTGTCCGGTGGGCTTGCGGCAGGCCACCCCGCAGCGGCCGCGGACCCCGTCTGCATCAGCAAGCTCTAACGCGCTGATTTGCATTCGGAGCCGAACTGCTGCAATCGCGCTTTGCGTGGTGTAACATGAAACGGCCGATCGCTTGCCACGAGTGGTTGGTAGCGACGTGTTACGCCGGTGCGCAGACGCAAGGTGCAGCCTTTCCTGTGCCGTTTTGGCTTGATGCGCATCGTAACCGGCGAGGCCCGTTTACCGCGGCCGGCGGTTTGGTACGGGCGATCATTGATGACGCCACCCGTGCGACGCCGGAACTGGTTGCAACTCATCTTTTGACACTGCTGTCGGTGGCGCCCGAAATCGGCTGCCACGTCGACGTGCCTGCGGATGTGCGTCAGGCGTTGATCGTCTCGCGCGAAGGCAATCCGCCGTCCTGGACACGCCGTATTGCGAATGGGGTTACTGATTTCATCCTCGGCTCTTTCGAAGAGGAGCGTTCCGGCCGTGTGGCGGTCTTCACGAACGTGGATGACGCCGATCCCACCGACCAGGAATTTATTTCGGTATTGTTGCGCCGCGCCGACCCGAAAAACCTGCGCCTTTGCATCTGTACCGGATCCGATCGCCTGGACCCGGCGCTCGCCGCCGCGCTCGGGCAATATGCCAGGCGACGGCGGCGGAAGAAGAGCGGTTCCGGAATCCTGGAAGTGCCGATGGTTTGGGCGGCGTGGTTAGCTGCCCACGGACTGAGCGACGAGATGGCAGCCGGTCTTTGGCGCGACGTTTCGGTCTACTGTCATGCATGGGGCTCGTCGGCGCCCCCGCGCTCGCTCGAACCGTTCCTCGATGAAATCGTCACAAGCCTGTCTGCTAATGACCGCGACGCTCTGGCGCTGGGGCATGTGAACGCTGACGGCACATCACATCGAGTGCTTGCGAAGCATGTTTATCACCGATTGCCGGCATCGGAGCGCAAGGCCATGCATCTCGCCCGCGCGGCCTCGCTCGCCAATTTGGGCGAACCTTCACTCACCCTCGGCGCAATCCCGTTCCACCATGAACAGGCCGGCGACGATGCCGAAAGGCTCCTGACAGCCTCGCGCTCCTGCCTCGACATGGCCTGTTACGACGCGGCGCTGGACTGGTCCGTCCGGGGACGACGGATATTATCGCACGCGCCGCGGGGCAAGATTTACGGCGACCTTACCAGGAACATGCTGTTCGCCCTGCTGTTGCTCGGCCGCTACGATGACGTCGTAGCCTTGTGTCAGGACCTGCTGTCGCAGAGCGAAGACCCTGCGTTGCTGGCCCACGCTACTTACGCGATGGCGATCCTGAATGCCCGCCTCTACGAGCGGTCGCGTCAGGATTATGATGCGGCGAAGTCCTGGATTGAAAGGTCACAAAGATTTACCGAGAGCATGCCTGCGTCGCCGATGCGCGCGGTCAACGCCGCATTCCTGATGAATACCCTCGCGCTCGTGGAGATGCGCAAGGGGCGGCCGGATGCTGCGCGGCAAAAACTTGTCGAAGCTGTCGAGCTGATGGCGCGGTCGGCACCGGAATTATATGCGACGGAGAGCGTCATTCTGTTGCACAATATGGCGCGTCTGCACGTCGCGACCGGTCGTACCGATCTTGCAATCGGTCAGTTGAGTACGTTGCTGTCCCAGCAGCCCAGCGACAGCGCAGCCTGGTTCGATCGGGGTCTCATCCATCAGCGGGCAGGCCGTCATGAGGCGGCGCTGAGCGACTACGATACGGCGATTCGGTGGGAGCCGGCCCATGTCGAAGCGCATTTTAATCGCGCGCAGACGCTTGCCGCCCTGCATCGGAATGACGAAGCGATAACTGCTTACGGACGGGTAATTGTTCTGCAGCCGGACCTCGTCGATGCGCGACTTAACCGCGCCATCCTGTTGCGCGAACGCGGCGATCTTGCGCTGGCAAGCCGCGATATCGCCGATGCCCTTCGCTGCCGGCCGAACGACGCTCGGCTGCTTTGCCTGCACGGCCTGATCGAGATGGCGACCGGTCATCACGACGCTGCGTCCGATGCATTCACGCAGTCCATCGAAGCGGATCCGTATCTGGCCGATCCATGGGCGAACCGCGCTATTATTGCTATCGGGCGTGGCGACTTCCGTGCGGCTCTCCGCGATCTCACACAGGCCCTGGCGCTCCGTGAAGACGCTGCAATTCTCTACAATCGCGGAAGGGTATTCGAAGCGCGGCGGCAATGGCGAAAGGCCGCTAATGACTATTCGCGGGCGCTGGTCCTGGATGGCGGTAACAAGGAGGCGATCAGCCGTGGATGCGAGCGGTGCCGCGACGCACTAAGCCGGATCAAATCGCGTGCGCGTTGAACCGGCAGAAACGCTCAGCCTCCTTGAGCACGGCCCGTCGGGCACCAACCGCCGTCGCTCTGTGACCTGGCTCACTTTTCCCCGCGCCGATCCGGTCCATGGTATGCTCATCGCTGCTTAGCTGCTCGAACCCAGAGGGAGACAGAAGATGGCTACCGAAAACCAGAGCCGGGCACCGTCCCTGAACGAGATCAAGGGCGAGATCGCGGACGCCGACCTTAACACCGTCTCCGGCGGGGATAAGGCGACGACCACCAAAACGACCACCAAGCCGACAACCAATCCGACCACCCCCTACCTCGAGATCACGCTGCAGGAAGTGACCATCAGCAGCTAAGCCACGCCGCTCCTGTAGCTGACCGAGGCCAGTGAGCCAAGGTCCCGGGTGGTTGCGTCAAACTTGCCGGTATCGCGGGCGAAAGCACCGATGCCGGGCACAAGGGCGAATGGAGCATCGACGAAGCGATCCCTTCACTCCGAACGGAGACAGCAGATGACCGCAAAGAACGCGAGCCCCACGACCACCATCGCCACCGGCGACGGTGAGATTGCCGACGCCGACCTCGCGAAGGTCACCGGTGGTGGTGGGAAGACGAAGCCAATCCCGACCCCTGTCCCCACCATCGACGGTGTCAAGGGCGAGAGCATGGATGACAAGCACCCGAGTACGATTGAGTGATTTCGGACCGGCAAAAAAGTCACGCCGGCTGCTGCTTCACTCTTACAGGGAGACAGAGATGACCGCCAAGAACCCAGGCAAGAACCCAAGCCCTGCGCCGTCTGTCAAGACCGGTGATGAGATCACCGACGCTGAACTCGACAAGGCCACCGGCGGCACGGAGACCGGTTCGGGAAAAGTCACGGTCCATGACATCTCCATCACGAAGCGGGTGGATGTGTCTTCGGCGAAGCTTCTGCCCTAGACGAGGACCGTTCGGGGCGGGCGGGAGCGGAGGGGGGCGGACGTGTCGCCGCACGCAAGCGGAGGGCGCGGCGTGTTGCCGTGCGCGGTCCCCTCATCGGGGCCTTGCGACGGGCCAGGCGGGGGGGGCAGCGTTCACGGCACCGTCGTGGCCCGCGGCCCCCACCTAGCTAGACAGGTCCTCGGGGTCTCGTAAGGGTGTCCTGGGGGCTGCCGCAATGGCTTTCGACCCGTCTAGCACCTATGCCGCTGGGGCATCCCTGACTACCCCGGGCTACGCGGAGACGGTTCGACCCCAGTTCCTCTCCCTCCGCCATCGCGCGATTTCGTTCGCCAACCTACGATTTTGAGACGATTGCGCGCGATCGCGCCTTGTTACGCTCGTCAGGCAACATGTCATCTTGGTCGGATTTTGCCTACGCCATTTCTTCGGCGGACTCCATCACCTGCATGTGCGTGTTTGATTTCCGACAGGCACAAGGCCCAATTTGCCGATGAGAATGTCACGCTGACGCGCATTCTCGGGCGGGAGGAGACGCCTGATGGCTCGAACCATGAAAAAGCTGGGTCGCATGGCGAAGCAGATTGCAGACTGACGATCAGTACCAGGTCGCAAGGGTGACAGGGACCTCAAGCCGCCTGAAACACCATGCGCATGCAGGCGCCGCCGGAGGGCGCGCGATCGGCTTCGACGCGACCGCCGTGCAGGCGCATGATGCTCTGCACCAGGTCGAGGCCGAGGCCCGCGCCGCGTCCACCCTGATGCAGCCGATGGAACGGCTCGAAGATCTGCTCGCGCTCCTCGGGCGGGATCCCGTCGCCGTCGTCGCTGACTTCGATGCGGCGATCATTCGTCACCCGAACGAGGATCGTGCCGCGCCGCTGCCCGTGGTCGATGGCGTTTTGCACCAGATTGGTGAGGGCACGTTCGAGCGAGGTCTGGTCGCCTTCCACGACAACGGTTTCATCCTCGTGTTCGAAGGACATTTCATAGCCGGCCGCGAAGGCCAGCGGTGCTAACTCCAGGACGACCCGCCGGGCGAGGCCCACGAGATCGACTGCGACGAACACGTCTGTTCCCTGGTCGAGGCGCTGCAGATCCAGAAGCTGGCCGGCCATGACGGTGAGGCGGGTGGCGTCCTCGAGCAGGAGCGTCTTCTCCGGGCTGGCCTCAAGCGAAGACACCCGTGTCGAGAGAATCGCGATCGGGGTCCGCAGCTCATGCGCGGCATCGGCGAGGAAACGACGGTGGCGCTCGTAGCCCTTGTCAAGACGCCCGAGCGCGTCGTTGATGGCCTTGACCAGCGGGACAATCTCGATCGGAACCTCGTCGAGCGGCAACTGCACGCCGCGCTGGTCGATTTCGATCCGTTCGGCCTGCGCCGCAGCCTGTTCCAATCCCTTCATGGCCCGGCGCACCACGAATGGCGTTGCGACCAGCGTGGCCAGCGTCATCAGCAAGATGATCGGCAGAATCACGTTCAGGAACAACAACGGCGTGCTTGCCAGTGCTCGCCGGATCGAGAGCTGGCCGTATGTTCCGGTCAGTATCTGGACCCGCCCCGCGACGCTATCGACCCATTTGACGAGCCCCGACGGCGGCGAGGCTTCCGCCGCATTCCATCGAAGCCGGGCATCGCTCACATGATCGAGCGCGGCGGCGATCGGCGCGAATTCCGGCGGCACCGCGCCTTCCGAGATCCTCTGTCCTTCCGTGTCGCGGATCACGAACCAGAGGTCGGCATGCGCGGATCGAAGCGCCGACAGATCGGCGGTTTGACGCAGGGTCAGTCCGCCGGACGCGTCGCGCGCGACCGCATCGCGCAGCGCATCGAGGGTGCTGCCTTCATAGTCGTCGAGCAGCAGCCCGGCGCGCAACAACACGATCGCGGCGAGCCCGATCAGCAGGATCAGCAGCGTCAGCATGATCGCCTGCAAACTCGCGAGACGCCCAACCAGGCGCCAGGTGAGGGAGCGCGGTCGCAGCGTGCTCACGGGGTCTCCCGCAACACATAGCCGAGGCCGCGAACGCCGTTGATCGTTACGCCGCCGTCGGACTCTGCGAGCCTGCGGCGCAAGCGCGACACATGCGTATCGAGCGCGTTGGGTTGGACCTCGTCGTCGAGACCGTAAACTGCCTCCATCAGTGCAGAGCGCTGCACCATGCGCCCCATGCGATGGGCGAGCGCCTCAAGCAGCAGCAATTCGCGACGGGGTATATCGAGCGGGCGTCCGTCGACACTCGCCTCGCGATGGCTGAAGTCGAACAACATGCGGCCGATCCGCGCGACATCGTTCTGCACATTGGCAGGACGGCGCAACAGCGCCCGCAACCGTGCCAGCAACTCCTCGAACGCAAATGGCTTGCCGAGATAATCGTCCGCGCCGCTGTCGAGGCCGGACACCCGATCTGCAAGCTCGCCGCGGGCGGTGAGCACCAGCACCGGCACCGCATTGCCGCTCTCGCGCAACTTCGGAGAATCAGTGACAGCCCGTCGCCGTCCGGCAGTCGGCGATCGAGCACGATCGCGTCGTAATTGCCCTCCGCGGCGATCACCTCGGCTTCGGACAGATTCGGCGCATGATCGACGAGCATGTCATGGCGCGCGAGCGCTGCACGCAACGCCGCGACCATTTCCGGCTGGTCCTCCACCAACAAAACTCGCATTTGCAGCCTTTTCCTCGTATCCGCTCATCATCGCGTCTGCCGACTTTATGTCTAATTCATTGCGGAAACCTTGCGGCCGTCAGGCAAAAACGTCGCGGGCGATTTTTCCAGAACACGCATCCGCGACAGACTTGCGCAATATTCGCGTGAGACTGAAGGCCACCTGTCGGGCCTGGCTTGATCATCCTGCCGCGCCGGACACTGCTCAACCGGCGGGCCGTCCGCTTTCGACGGCGGAAACCCGCAAACGGAAAGACAAGTGAATGACCTCGTTTCCCAATCATCGCCGCGGATCCGCCCGCGCTTTCATCGTTCGGGAGATTCAGCATGTCGGCTGCTGACATCCTGCCGTTCTTTCGCGCGTGGATTCGCAATCCACTGCGCGTCGCCGCGGTTGCGCCGTCGGGGCCTGCCGCCTCGTCGCTGATGGTGCAAGAGATCACGGCCGAGACCAGTCCCATCATCGAGCTCGGCCCCGGCACCGGCGTGTTCACCCGCGCGCTGCTCGGGCGCGGCGTCAGGCAACAGGATCTGACGCTGGTCGAATACGGCTCCGATTTCATCCCGCTGCTTCAACAACGCTTCCCCGGAGCACGGGTGCTGTGGATGGATGCGGCCTGGCTGCTGAAGGAAAAGCTGTTCGAGGGGGCGCCGGTCGGTGCCGTCGTCAGCGGGCTCGGGCTGCTCACGATGCCGCCGGAGAAAGTCCTGGCCATCCTCGGTGGCGCGTTCGGCTATCTCCGTCAGGGCGGCGCGTTCTACCAGATCACCTATGGCCCGCGCTGTCCCGTCGCCGACGTGATCCTGGATCGTCTCGGCCTGCAGGCAAGCCACATCGGGCAGACCTTTCGCAACCTGCCGCCGGCCTCGGTGTACCGGATCAGCCGCCGCCATCCCCACGCTTGATTGAGGCATCATGGACACGTCGAGTACAATTACACTGTTTCTGAACTTCGGCCTGCTGGGCATTGGCTGCCTGGCGGTCGCCGAGAAGTTCGTTCCGCTGTTTCCGTCCTACGTCCTGCTGATGCTCCTCGGCCTGACGGTTCCCGACGGCACGATGCTCGCCATGACCATCATGGCGACAAGCGTTGGATCCGTGATCGGGGCGATCGGCTGGTACGGGCTTGGCCGGGCGCTCGGCTCGCAGCGCATCGAGGGGCTGGTGACGGCTTACGGAAAATACGTGCTGCTGCGGCCCTCGCTGTATCGACAGCTGACCGACGCCTATCGCGGCAACCATTTCTGGGTGACGCTGATCGGCCAAACCCTGCCGACCGTGCGGATCTATCTGGCCTTGCCGGCCGGCGTGCTGCGGTTGGAGCCGCGGGCATTCGTCGCCGCCACGGCAATCGGCACCGTGATCTGGAACATGCCGTTCCTCAGCCTTGGCTACGCGCTGCGCGGCAGCAGCCACGATCCCGTCGGCATCGGCTTCTGGGTGGTGGCCATCCTCATCGCCGTGGAGGTCGCGATCATCCTGGGATTTCGCGTCTACAAGCGGTCGATCGCGCCGCTTCGCGAGGCGCCGTCACGCGCGATCGCTGCCCCTGTGCCGGCCGAGGAGGTTGCATGAGAGTCCTGTTGTCCCGCCTCAGACCCGGCTCGCATGCCCTCGAGCGTGTCATTGCAACGCTGCTGACCTTGCTCGCGAGCTATCAGTTCGGTGTCGCAGCGTCCGACGGTCGGCATCGGAGCGCCGAACTTGCGCTGCTTGCGTTTGTCGTCGGCGTCTATTGGCACCACTCGATCTTCAGGCGACGCGCCAACCGCGACGTGGCGAAAGCCGTCGCGGGTTTGGCGGGGGCCGCAGCGATGGCGTTTCGGCGCGAGGAGTCCGGCGGCGACCGGTTGGCCCAGCCGAAGCGCGGGCCGGGCACCGACCATCGCATGGACGAGGCCCGCGCTTCGCCGCACGATGTCATCAAGGTCAGGAGCCTGTTTGTTTCCGACGTCCATCTTGGGACCAAGGGATGTCAGGCCGACAAGCTGATCGACTTTCTTCGCCACCATGACGCCGAGACGCTGTTCCTCGTCGGCGATATCGTCGATGGCTGGTACCTGAGGTCGAGCTGGTACTGGCCGCAGGCGCACAATGCGGTCGTGCAGGAGTTGGTGGAGCTCGCGCGCCGCGGCAAGCGGCTCGTCTACATTGCCGGCAATCACGACGAGTTCGTGCGCGACTATGTCGGCTCGACCTTTGGCGGTGTCGAAGTCGTCGAGCACGCGATCCACCGGGGGGTCGATGGCCGCGACTACCTCGTCGTCCACGGCGATCATTTCGATCTCGTCGTGCGTCACGCCCGATGGCTCGCCCTTCTCGGCGACTTTGGCTACCGCACAGCGCTCGCTTCCAACGTTTGGCTCAACCGAATCCGGAGCCGGTTCGGGCTTGCCTATTGGTCGTTCTCGTCCTGGGCGAAGTTGCGGGTCAAGAATGCGGTCAACCACATCGGCCGCTTCGAGGAGGTGCTGTCGTCGGAAGCAAGGGGCCACGATGCCCAGGGCGTGATTTGCGGCCACATCCACCACGCAACGATGCATGACGATTTCGGCATTCGCTACATCAACACCGGAGACTGGGTGGAATCCTGCACGGCCGTCGTCGAGCATCATGACGGCCGGTTCGAGATCATCAGGTGGACCGAGGCGCGGCCACACCGGGTGTCCGGCGAGGCGACCGTGGTGCCATTCGCGAAGGCGGTCGCCTGATGCGCGTGCTGGTGGCAACCGATGCCTGGCGTCCGCAGGTCAACGGCGTGGTTCGCTCGCTGGAATATCTCGCCAGCGAAGCACCCTCGTTCGGCGCTGCTATCGACTTCCTCACGCCGAGCGATTTTCGCACCGTGCCGCTGCCCGGCTACCGGGAGATCCGCCTTGCGCTCGCCTCGACAGGGCGGATAGAGCGCGCGATCACCAGGATGCGCCCGGACTCGGTGCACATTGCGACCGAAGGGCCGATCGGGTGGATCACGCGGTATGTCTGCCAGACGCGGGGCTATCCGTTCACGACTAGCTATCACACCCGCTTTCCCGAATATCTGGCGGCGCGGTTACCGGTGCCGCCGAAGTGGAGCTATGCGGTGTTACGCCGCTTCCACAACAGCGGTGACGGCACCATGGTTGGCTCACCGACGCTGGAGCAGTCGCTCAAGGCGCATGGTTTCCGTAACCTGATGCTGTGGCCGCGCGGCGTCGATGCCGAGCTGTTCCGTCCCCTCACCGAGCGGCCGCTTGCCTTCCCGGCGCCAGTGTTCCTGTATGTCGGCCGGATCGCAGTCGAGAAGAACCTCGAAGCCTTCCTCAACCTCGACTTGCCGGGCTCGAAGGTCGTGGTCGGGGACGGGCCGTTGCGCGCCAACCTGCAATCGCGATTTCCGCAAGCATACTTTCTCGGCACGCGGACCGGGAAAGCGCTTGCCGATGTCTACGCCTCGGCCGATGTCTTCGTCTTTCCGAGCCGGACCGATACGTTCGGGATGGTGATCCTCGAGGCATTGGCGTGCGGTCTGCCGGTCGCGGCATTTCCGGTGATGGGACCGCTCGACGTCATCGGCAAGTCGGGCTGCGGCTGTCTCGATCCCGATCTACGCCGTGCGGCGCTGGCTGCATTACAGGTGCGGCGTGAAGAATGCCGGGCCTACGCCTTGACCTTCACCTGGCGCGAGAGCGTGCGCCAGTTCCTCGACAACACCAGACGGGCGCACGGCGTACAGGCCGAAGCTGCGCGGCCGTTGCTCGCGGACACGTATTGACGTCATCCTTGGGTTGGACGATTCGGTCCTCGACAGTCCTGCTCGACGATCCGCTTCAGGCGCGGCAGCGCCATGCGCGAAAAGAACGAGGGCGCAATCCCGAGACAGGAATGCCGGTTATGAGTTGCTGGCGGCCCTTTCCAGTGAACGGTGGCCGGCAGCAGCTTCGCGTCATCCAACACGGCTTGGATGGTTTTCGAGCCGCTTGTGCTTCGATCCTCAGAAATTGCCTCCGTCGGTTTGCTCAGCAATAGCGCTAGGCGGCATCTCCAATTGATCATCAGGCGACTGGGTCGGCATCATGTTGACGTTAGCGTTGTGCATGACCCAAAGCGAGCCGGCGACGACAGTCGCGATCAACAGGACTGTGAGTAGAAAGATCGACGGATTGGCGCCCGATCTCCTGAAGTCGCTCATCGAGCGTCAGGCCGCGAAGAGCGAGCCGGCCGATCACCGGCTGTTGGCCCTGCAGAAGGAACTGAGCGATGTCGATGATCGATTGAAGCGGCTTTGCCGCTCCATAGAGGATGGCATCGTCGAGTTGGATGACATCCTGCGGGAGCGTACGCTGGCCCTGAAAGCCCAACGGGAGCGGGCTAAGGCCGCCCTCAACCACGCCCGCTCCCAGTGCGGCACGGCCGCCGCCACCGACGCCCAGAAGATCGACGCGTTTGCGCGGTTGATGAATGCCAAGCTGGGTGCCGGGGACGCCAACACTCGCAAAGGCTATTTCCGCTCCATCATCGACGCGGAAGAGGTCGACGACCAGACCGTCAGGATCATCGGCAGCACGGACGTTCTCCAGGCTGCCAACACCGCATTGCCGGCTTTGCAGGGGACGAAACCCCATTCTCAGGCCGTTGCTCAAACGGTGGGTTTTGGTCTAGGAAAGTCGGAAATGCCTTATCTTTCAATAGGGATTGACTGACACTCTCTCCGCCAGACCAATCATGTGTCCAGCCCGGCGACATAGATAACAGGTCGTACCTAAGACATGGGTGACAACCGCGAGCCGAACGGGTTGTCGAGGGGTTGCAGGGTTTTCTGCTCCAGGTCGAAGTATCCAAGATCATAATGCATGAAGCTGGCGAGCCAAATGCCGTCGTCGACTTCCTTGATGCCGAGTTTTGGCTGGACAACGCGATCCAGCGACGCCATCCCGAAATTGAATTGACGCAGGAAATTGCAATCGCGGCTGGAAGCGCGCGCAATCCATCGCGCGGTTTCAGCGTCCGACCTGATCGCTTCGTGAGTTCTGTTCGCCCGCAACGCGCTTGTGGGAAACCGCCAAACGGTCGCCTGGTTTGAAGCGTCATGCGGGCTCGAAACAAGACCCGAAACAAGACCCGGCAACAGCTCGCTTGCAATGTTTAGTAAATCGTGATCCACTAAACAAATCGAGCCTGCCTGAATCCCTAAGAATCCCGGCAGGCGCGAGGAAACGTCCGTTTAGTCATTCAGCCCGTCAAGGACTGTGTCGCTCTGCTCGAAGCATTCGAGCGGGTAGGAAAGCTGCGCCATGTCGATGGCCGGCCCCACTGGGAGGGATCGCGTAATGAAACAGACAATGAAGGCACTTGTTGTTGCATGCGGAGTTCTTGCCTCCGCGCTCGGCGTCGGAGCGGGGACTACGCCCGCGCAGGCGCAGGGCAAGACCATCACGCTGTGCTGGGCCGCATGGGACCCTGCCAACGCGCTGGTCGAGCTGTCGAAGGACTTCACCGCCAAGACCGGGATCGGTATGAAGTTCGAATTCGTGCCGTGGACCAACTATGCCGATCGTTTCCTGAACGAACTCAATTCGCACGGCTCGTTGTGCGATCTCATCATCGGCGATTCGCAATGGATCGGCGGCGCCGCGGAAAACGGTCAGTACGTCAAGCTCAACGATTTCTTCAAGAAGGAAGGAATCAGCATGGACGACTACATGCCGGCGACAGTGGTCGGCTATTCGGAGTGGCCGAAGAACACGCCGAACTATTGGGCGCTGCCTGCCATGGGTGACGCGGTGGGCTGGACCTATCGCAAGGACTGGTTTGCGCGGCCGGAGATCCAGAAGGACTTCAAGGCCAAGTACGGCCGCGATCTCGCGGTGCCGAAGACGCTCGATGAACTGCGCGACATCGCAAAATTCTTCCAGGGCCGCGAGATCGACGGCAAGAAGGTCTATGGCGCTTCGATCTATACCGAGCGCGGCTCGGAAGGCATCACCATGGGAGTTTCGAACTATCTCTACGACTACGGCTTCCAGTACCAGGACCCCAAGAAGCCCTATGCGATGGACGGGTTCGTCAACTCGCCCGGCGCCGTCAAGGGGCTCGAGGCCTACAAGGAGCTCTACAAGTGCTGCACGCCACCCGGCGCCTCCAACTCCTACATGTCGGAAGGCCTCGATGCGTTCAAGTCGGGCCAGGTCGCGCTGCAGATGAACTTCTTCGCCTTCTTCCCGGGCCTCTACAAGGATCCGAATGTCGGCGGCGACAAGATCGGCTTCTTCAGCAATCCCGCCGGCCCCGCGACGCAGGCGACGCAGCTCGGCGGACAGGGGATCTCGGTCGTTTCCTATTCCAAGAACCAGGGCGAGGCGCTGCAATACATCAAATGGTTCTCCGGCGGGGACGTGCAGAAGAAGTGGTGGGCGCTGGGCGGCTATTCCTGCGCCAAGTCCGTGCTGAACGACCCGAGCTTCCCAGGCAGCGCGCCGTTCGCCGGGGAGTTTTTGAAGTCGATGGGAATGGTCGTCGACTTCTGGGCCGAACCCTCCTATGCGCAGCTGTTGCAGGCCGAACAGAAACGCGTGCATGACTACGTGGTGGCGGACAAGGGCACTGCGCAGGAAGCGCTCGACGGTCTGGTGAAGGACTGGAAGGCCGTCTTCAAGGAAGAAGGCAAGAAGTTCTAAGGCAATCGCCTGGAGCGCGCGTGAGCACGCTCCAGGTTCTCTTCGGCAACACCGGCCGCCGTCGCATCGCTGACGGTCGCGGCGCCAGGATCGACCAGGGCCATGAACGATTTGAGCACCTCATCGCAGATCACCTATCGGGCCGTCCCGGTCCGGCCGGGCGTGACGCGTCGTATCCGGGGCCTGTCGGACCAGGCGCTCGCCTGGCTCTTCATCACGCCGACGATCGTTCTGCTGCTGGCGATCAACATCTTCCCGCTGGTGTGGACGATCTATCTGTCGTTCACCAACTATCGCGCCAACCGGGCCAACGCGCCGACGATATGGCTCGGGACCGACTGGTACCAGTCGATCCTGACCGATCCGGATATCTGGGCGGCGATGCAGGTGACCGCGCATTTCGTGATCTGGACCGTGCTGATCGAGACCGTGCTGGGATTCGGTCTTGCCTTCCTCATCGACAAGAAATTCCGCGGCCATGGCATGTGGACCACGATCATTCTGCTGCCGATGATGCTTTCACCGGCTGTTGTCGGCAATTTCTGGACCTTTCTCTATCAGCCGCAGATCGGACTGTTCAATTACGTGGTCGCCTTCTTCACGGGCCGCGACGCTTCGTCGTTCCAGATGCTCGGAGACGTGACGCTCAGCCCCTGGGCCATCGTCATCGTCGATGCCTGGATGTGGACGCCCTATGTGATGCTGATTTGCCTGGCCGGCCTGCGCTCGATTCCGGACTACATCTATGAGGCGGCGGAGGTCGACCGCGCGTCGAAATGGCGGCAGTTCTGGTCGATCACGCTGCCGATGGCGCTGCCGTTCATCATGCTCGCGGTGCTGTTCCGCGGCATCGAGAACTTCAAGATGTTCGACATGGTCAATTTGCTCACCGGCGGCGGGCCGGGTTCGACCACGGAAGTCGCCTCGATCACGCTCAAGCGCGCGGCGTTCGAGAGTTGGCGCACCGGTTATTCCTCGGCCTTCGCAATCATTCTGTTCGTGACGGTGTTCGGCCTCGCCAACATCTACGTGAAGGCCCTGAACCGGGTGAAAAGCCGATGAGTATCGCAAACGCAGCCCATTCGGTCGTCGAACCGTCGGCAGGCACGCGCCGGTTCGCCGGCGCGCTCGTGGTGCTCTACGCCATCATCACGATGGTTCCGCTGCTATGGATCGTGCTCACCTCGTTCAAGTCGCCGGACGATGCGATCTCCTATCCGCCGAAAATCCTGTTCAAGCCGTCGCTCGAAGGCTATTGCAATCTCTTCACGACGCGTTCGCGCCAGACGCCGGAATTCATCCAGACACTGGGGCCACCGCAGGGGCTTTGCGACGGCATCGCGCGCAGCCGCAACATGGTCGTCGCCGGACCCTCGAACTATGTGCCGCGTTTCATCAATTCGCTGATTATCGCCTTTGGTTCGACGGTGCTCGCCGTCGCCCTCGGCACGCTGTCGGCCTATGGCTTCTCGCGATTTCGCGTGCCCCTGAAGGACGACCTGCTGTTCTTCATCCTGTCGACCAGGATGATGCCGCCGATCGCGGTCGCGATCCCGATCTACCTGATGTACCGCACCGTCGGGCTGTCGGATACCCGGCTCGGGATGATCCTGCTCTACACCTCGGTCAACGTCTCGCTCGCGGTCTGGCTGCTCAAGGGCTTCATCGACGAAATCCCGCGCGAGTACGAGGAAGCCGCGATGATCGACGGCTATACGCGCTTTCAGGCTTTCGTGAAGGTGGTGCTGCCGCAGGCGACGACGGGGATCGCGGCGACCGCGATCTTCTGCCTGATTTTCGCCTGGAACGAATACGCCTTCGCAGTGCTTCTGACCTCCGGCAACGCGCAGACCGCGCCGCCCTTCATTCCGATCATCATCGGCGAGGGCGGGCAGGACTGGCCGGCGGTGGCCGCCGGTACGACGTTCTTCCTGGTGCCGATCGTCGTGTTCACGGTGCTGTTGCGGAAGCATCTTCTGCGCGGCATCACCTTTGGAGCCGTCCGCAAATGAGTCTCGATGCGAACACATCCATGGCGCGCCGCAGCTTCGCGAACGGGATTTTGCGGCGCGGTCCGCTGGAAGCCGTCGCGACGACGATCATTGCCGCAGGTGTCGTCATGCTGATGCAGCCGTTTTTCCTGACGCTCTATTCCTGGTCGTTCGCGACCACGCTGTTCGGGACGGTGATGTTCACCATCGTCTCGAAGGTCAGGGAGTAAGGCGCGATGGCACAGATCAGGGTCGATGCGCTCGACAAATCCTTCGGGACGTTTCACGCGGTGAAGGCCGCCAGCTTCACAGTGGAGGACGGTCAGTTCCTCTGCCTGCTGGGGCCTTCCGGCTGTGGCAAGACGACCACGCTACGGATGATTGCCGGACTGGAATTGCCGACGGCCGGCACCATCAGACTCGGTGGCGAGGACGTGACGATGAATCGCGCCTCGGCGCGCGATATCGCCTTCGTGTTCCAGCTGTTTGCGCTCTATCCGCACATGAATGTCCGACGCAACATCGGCTTTCCGCTGAAATGCGAGGGCATCGGCGCGGCGGAGCGCGACCGGCGGGTGGAGGAGGCTGCGCGTATCCTGCGTATCTCCCATCTCCTCGACCGGTCCGTGTCCGGCCTCGCCGGAGGCGACCGGCAGCGCGTCGCGCTCGGGCGGGCCATCGTGCGGCAGCCAAAATGCTTTCTGATGGACGAGCCGCTCGGCGCCCTCGATACCGAGATGCGTGAGGCGATGATCCGCGAATTGCGCGCGCTGCATGACCGGCTTGGCGCGACGACGGTCTATGTTACGCATGACCAACTGGAAGCCATGGCGATGGCGGACATGATTGCCGTCATGAACGACGGCGTAGTCGAGCAGGTTGCGAGTCCGCGCGACATCTACGACCGGCCTGCTTCGCTCTTCGTCGCAGACTTCATTGGTTCGCCGCCGATGAATTTCCTGCCGTTTCGCGGCAGCCTGCAGACCGGCGCGCAGGCAATCCGGCTCGGCGAACGCGAAGTGGCGATACCCTGCGCCCGCGAAGCCTTGGCAGAGCGCGATCTCGTCCTCGGGGTCAGGCCCGAGCATGTGCGATTTACCGATCGCGGCATGGTGCGGGGCGAGGTTTACGGGTCGGAATATCTCGGCACCACGCAGATCGTGACGGTGACGACGCGCTATGGCGCACTCAAGGCCCGTTCGCCTGCCAGCATGTCGTTTCGGACCGGAGAGCATGTCGGGCTCGACTTTCGCCCCGATACGTTGTCGATCTTCGACCAGGAGTCGGGCCGGGCGATCCGGACTGCATTGTATGAAGGAGGCGCGCATGGCTGAAGTCGAGATCCGGGCGGTCTCCAAGGCGTTCGGCAAGACGCGCGCGGTCGTCGACCTGTCCCTTTCCGTTGGCGACGGCGAATTCGTTGCGTTGCTGGGGCCGACAGGCGCCGGCAAGACCACGACGCTGCGTCTTGTCGCCGGACTGGAGACGCCAGACAGCGGTTCGATCCTGATCGGCGGGCGTGACGTGACCGGCGACGCGCCGGCCGATCGCGACGTCGCCTTCGTCTTCCAGCAATATTCGCTGTATCCGCATCTTACTGTGTTCGAGAACATGGCCTTTGCGTTACGTGCGCCGATTCGCCGCGTACCCGAATTCGACATTCGCGCGAAGGTGCAGGAGGTCGCGCGTCTTCTCCACATCGAAACCAAGCTGGACAACAAGGCGACGCAGTTGTCGGGCGGGCAGATGCAGCGCGTGGCGATTGGCCGCGCGCTGGTGCGCTCGCCATCGATCTACCTGATGGACGAGCCACTCTCCTCGCTGGACGCCAAGTTGCGCGGCGAAATGCGGCTCGAACTCAAGCGCATCCAGACCGATCTCGGCGCCACGATCCTCTATGTCACCCACGATCAGACCGAAGCGATGACCATGGCTTCGCGCATCGGCGTGATCGAGGCCGGCCGGCTGATGCAGATCGGTACACCGCGCGAGATCTACGAGAATCCGGTCAACTCCCATGTCGCCGCGCGGCTTGGCCAGCCGATGATCAATTTGCTGCCGGCGGCTTTGTTTGCCGGCGTTCCAGCCGGCGCCAGGACCATCGGCGCGCGCACCGAGCACCTGACGATCGCACGCAGCGGCGGAGACGTGTCGGCAACCGTCACGCGGGTCGAACATCTCGGCGACCAGAGCCATCTCCACCTCGACCTCGGCGGCCAACCGGTCGTGACGCTGGCCGACCCCGAGGCGAGGTTGGGCGCCGGAGACGTCGTGTCGCTCCGCCTCAACAAGCCGCTGTTCTTCGATGCGACCGGCGGGAGGGTTGCGGCATGAGTCTCGATCGGGCCGCCAGGGAAAAGCTGGTGCGGGCGCTTGCGGAATCGGTGATCCAGCATGCCGACGAACTGACCAGCCTCGATCAGGCGATCGGGGACGGCGATCACGGGCTGAACATGAAGCGCGGCTTCCAGGCCGTGCTCGCAACGCTGCCCGGTCTTGCGGACAAATCGCTGCCGGAAATGCTGAAGGCGATCGGAATGACGCTGGTCATGAAGGTCGGCGGTGCCTCCGGGCCGCTGGTCGGCACATTCTTCATGGAATTGGGCAAGGCGCTTCCGGAGCAGCCGGCGCGTACCGATCTCGTCATGGCGACGGACAAGGCGATCAATGCCGTCAAGGCACGCGGACGCTCGGAAGCGGGGCAGAAAACCTTGCTGGATGTCCTGGTGCCGGTGCATGCCGTATTGGCGGGGGGCGGGGATGCCGGGGCGATTGCGGCGGAGGCGGCGCAAGCGGCCGATCGCACGACGCCGATGCTCGCTATTCGCGGCCGGGCTTCCTTTCTCGGCGAACGTTCCATTGGTCACATGGACCCGGGTTCGCGCTCGGCATCCCTCTTGATCGGCGCGGCAGTCAAGGTACTGGAATTCGAGGCAGGTTCATGAACAGTTCAAATTCCCGCAATGTCGGGATCGTCATCGTTTCTCATTCCCCCAAGATCGCGGAAGGCGCGGCGGATATGGTGCGCCAGATGGTCGGCAACGCCGTGCCGCTCGCCTGGACAGGCGGCGACGTCGATGGCGGGCTCGGCACCAATGTTGCCGGAATCCTGGAGGCGATCGAGACGGCGTGGTCGCCGGCAGGTGTGGCGGTGCTGGTTGATCTTGGTGGAGCGGAGACAAATTCCGAAATGGCGGTGGAAATGCTGCCGGAAGATCGGCGGACGCGCGTTGTCGTCTGCAATGCCCCGGTGGTCGAGGGTGCCGTGATTGCAGCGACCGAGTTCTTCGGGTGGTTCGCCGCTTGCCGCCGTCAAGCGTAGTGCGGAGGAATTCTATGCATGATGCCCATGCCAGCCGGGCGGGCGAAACGTCGATGCCGTTGACGGCCTCGGCGGTTCTCGTCAACAAAGTCGGTCTTCATGCGCGGCCGTCGGTCAAGCTCACGCAGTGCGCGAAGGGCTTTGTCGCGAAGATCGAACTCGCCCTCGCTGCAGACGGACCGTGGACGGATGCCAAAAGTCCCGTGAAGGTGATGCGCGTGAAGGCCCCGCAGGGTGCGACGCTGCATTTCCGCGTTACCGGCGCCGATGGCAAGGCGGCGCTCGCGGCGATGCTGGCGCTGGTACATGATGGATTCGGTGAGGCCTGACGGTGGCCGAGATCCATCTCACCGGCCGTGCCGCCTCGCCGGGCCTCGCCATCGGACCGGTCACCGTGCTGACGGCCACCGTTGCGAGACGGATAGCGAGCGGCGATCCCGCACAGGAGACGGCCGCATTGAAGGCGGCAATCGAAGGTGCGACGGCGGAGATTGTCAAACTGGTCGGCACGCTTGAAGGCGAGGTGGCGGACATTCTGGAATTCCAGGTAGCGATGCTGGAAGACGATGCACTGGCGGAGGGAGCCTACGACGCGATCTCGGCTGGTGTTGCCGCCGACCATGCCTGGCGTTCGGCACTCGACGCGGAGATATCAGGCTATCGCTCCGCAGAAGATGAATATTTCCGTGCCCGTGCGGCGGACCTGGTCGATATTCGCGACCGCGTGCTCGCGCGTCTGAGCGGCGCCGACGCCGCCGTGAAGATTGCCGGTGGTTCGATCTTCGCCGGTGACGACATCTCGCCTTCCACCTTTCTTGCCGCTGACTGGAGCGGCGGTGGCGCCGTCGCCCTGGCCGCCGGCTCACCTTCCTCGCATGTCGCGATGCTGGCGCGCGCGTGCGGGGCTCCGATGGTGGTCGGGCTCGGCCCGTTGTCGTGGAACGGGCGGCCACCTTCACTGGCGCTCGTCGATGGCGATGCCGGCACCGTCATCTTCGACCCCGAACCGGAAACGCTACGGCTGTTCGAGCATCGCATGACGGCTGCGAATGTCGCGCAAGCCGCCGCCGATGCCGGCCGCACCGAACCCGCGTATACGGCCGATGGCCGGCCGATCGCAGTCCTTCTCAACATCGCCGCGCCCGAAGACCTCGCGGGCCTCGATCCCGCGATCTGCGACGGCATCGGTCTCGTGCGCACGGAATTCCTGTTCGAAGCGTCGCATGGGCTGCCGGACGAGGACACGCAATATGAGGTCTATCGGCGCATTCTCGTCTGGGCCAAGGGGAGGCCGGTGACGATCCGCGCCCTCGATGCCGGCGGCGACAAGCCGATCGCCGGTTTGACGGTGGACGGCGAGCGCAATCCATTTCTCGGCCTTCGGGGCATCCGGCTCTCGCTGGCGCGGCCGGAGGTGTTTCGCGTGCAATTGCGGGCACTGTGCCGTGCGGCTGTGCACGGGGCACTGAAAGTGATGCTGCCGATGATCGCGATCCCCGGGGAACTCGATCGCGCAAGTGCCATGCTTGATGCGGAGTTCACGGCGCTCAGGTCGGAAGGGGTAGCCTGCGCCCGCCCGCCGCTCGGTATCATGGTCGAGGTTCCCGCCGCCGCGCTCTGTGCCGAAGATTTCGGCGCGGCGTTCTATTCCATCGGTTCGAACGACTTGACCCAGTACACGATGGCTGCGTCGCGCGACCTCGGTGCCGTCGCAGACCTCAACGATACCGGCAATCCGGCGGTGCTGGCGCTGATCGCCCGGACCGTCGAGGCTGGACGAAAGCGCGGCGTCGAGGTCTCGCTCTGCGGTGACGCCGCGGCCGATACCCGCTTGACGACGGTGTTGCTCGCGACCGGGTTGACAACGCTCTCGGTGTCGCCGATTGCCGTCGCACGGCTTAAGGCCGCAATCGCAAAGGTGCGTTGATGACGGACGATGCAGGCGAGGGCACAAGCGGGCCAGGCGACAGCAATGTCGCGGAATACAAGGTCATCCTGCGGCGGGTACTCGACAATCGGCCCTCGGGCACGCGGTTGAAGCTTGCGGCAGCGCTCGGCAAAAACCGCTCCTTCGTGACCCAGATCACCAATCCGGCGTATTTGGTGCCGATCCCGGCAAAGCATGTCGCAATCATCTTCGAAGTCTGCCATTTGTCGGGCGCCGAGCGCGCGGCATTCCTCGAAGCCTATGGACGCGCGCACCCCGGACGATTGCGCTCACCCCACCGTGAAGCGCGCACGCGCACAATCGCGGTGACGGTGCCCGACCTCGGCGACGACAAGAAGAACCGCGCGCTCGAACAGCTCATCGTGGATTTTGCGGCGCAACTCGCGCGCTACGCCGAGAGCGTCGGCTGACGGAGTCGGACTGCGAGATAAAAGATTGGGAGGACGTTCATGAAAAAGCTGATCAACAGCGCCGATACGGTACTCGAAGAAAGTCTTGACGGCCTCGCGGCAGCGCACGCGGATATCCTGCTGCTCGGCGCCGAGCGCAAATTCGTCCGTCGCCGCACGTTGAAACCGGGCAAGGTCGCGTTGATTTCGGGTGGTGGCTCGGGACATGAGCCGTTGCATGCAGGCTTTGTCGGCCTCGGCATGCTCGATGCCGCTTGCCCCGGTCAGGTCTTTACCTCGCCGACTCCAGACCAGATGATCGAGGCCGCGGAGGCCGTCGACACCGGCGCAGGTGTGCTTTTCATCGTCAAGAACTACGAAGGCGATGTGATGAATTTCACCATGGCAGCCGAGATGGCCGGGCGGCAAGTTGCGAGCGTGGTGACCAACGACGACGTGGCGGTCGAGAAGTCGACCTACACGACCGGCCGTCGCGGCGTCGCGGGGACGTTGATTGTGGAAAAGATGGTCGGCGCCGCGGCCGAGACCGGAATGCCGCTTGCCGCGCTCCAGGCGCTCGGTGAAGAGGTCAACCGGCGCACCCGCTCGATGGGGGTGGCGCTGTTGCCATGCACCGTTCCGGCGGCGGGGCGGCCAAATTTCACGTTGGCGGACAATGAAATGGAAATGGGCGTCGGCATTCATGGCGAGCCTGGCCGACGCCGGGTACCGCTGGCTTCCGCCGATGCAATCGCCGCCGAACTGGTCGACGCGATCCTGAAGGATCTGGCACCTGCCAATGGGAGTGAAGTTCTGCTTCTGGTCAACGGGTTCGGCGCAACGCCTCTGATCGAACTTTATTTGATGGTCAATAGCGCAAAGCGGATTCTGGACGGCGCGGGGATCGCAGTGACACGCTTCCTGACCGGTTCCTACGTGACATCCCTCGACATGGCCGGTGTCTCTATCACCGTATCCGTGCTCGACAGCCAGGCGAAGAAATTGTGGGATGCCCCGGTGCAAACTCCAGCCCTGCGTTGGGGCATCTGATCTCAACTCGCGGCCGATAGATGAAATGGCCCGACATTCGCGGGAAAGGCCCGCCTACGGGCGGCCTGGGTGCGCCGCGGACGGCAACATCTCGCTCGCGCCGTCAGAAAGATATCTCAGCCAGTTCCTGAAAATCCCCGCCGCCGCGTTGCTCGCCGCGATGTCCTGCCGAAGCGTGCGATCGGGCAATTCGGCGCTCAGCGCAGGCCGACGTTCGACGCCAGCCCGTCTTGCAAAGCGCGCCAGCCTGTCCTCGGTCTCGGTGTCGAAATAGCCGGCAGGAACGGCCGGATAGCCATCCCGTTCGCCCGCGAGATAACGGGAGATGTCACGCAAATATTCCCGCTCCAGCGACAGCGGGTCGTATTCGGGATGGCCCTGAAAAAACACGAATTGGCTACGCAGCTCCTTCACAAAGATATCGACGCCGGCCTCGTGTGACTGCGTTAACACCTGGTAGCCCTTTGCCGTCAGGTCGCTCGCGCGCAGTTCATTGAGGCGAGAATGCGAAATCTTGAGCGGCGAGGGCAGATCCGCGGTCAGCCAATTGTCGGTCACCCTGGCGCAGTCGTAGATTCCGGAGCATTTTCCGTCAAGCCGATGCCGCTCGATGCGGTCGAGATGCAGCACCGCGGCATGGGCGGCGAGACACGACCAGATCGTCGAGCGCGTGTTGGCTTCCGCCCAGTCGATGATGTCGGTGAGATCTCGCCAGAATGGTTCCTCCGGAAGCGTCGCAGCGTTCGGCTCGGCGCCGGTGACGATCAAGCCGTCGAACTTCAGCCGGCCGAGATCGGCGATGTCGGTGTATTGCCGGTCGACACGCCATTGCGCCGTCTGGGATCGATGCACCGACGGCAGCGAGAAGCAGTGGAGATCGATGCGAACGTTCCCGGCGGCTTGTCGCAGCAGCCGCATGAACTGGCGCTCGGTCGCCTGCAGCGCCGTATCCGGCATGTTGTTGATGAGCCCGATCGTGAGATCCACGTCGGCATGTTGCGGATGACCAAGTACATCCTCGCGCCGCAGCTGCGTCGGCGCGAGACCGGGACTGACGATCAGTCGCCGTCTTTCCAACAGCTCGGTCATGGCCGGGCCTAACCGATTATTCCGCGGCCTCAAGCCGCGGACGCGCTCTGCAGGCTTGCGCGAGCGCCTGGTCGATATCCTCAATGATGTCTGAAGCGTGTTCGATGCCGATCGACAGCCGGATGGTTTCCGGCAGCACACCGGCCATGCGCTGCTGCTCGGCGGACATCTGGCGATGGGTGGTCGAGGCGGGATGGCAGGCGAGCGATTTCGCGTCGCCGATGTTGACCAGCCGCGTGATCAGCTTCAGCGCATCATAGAAGGTCTTGCCGGCCTCCATGCCGCCCTTGATGCCGAAGGTGAACAGCGACGACGCGTTGCCATCGAGATATTTCTGGACCAGCGCATAATAGGGACTATCGGGAAAGCCGGCATAGTTGACCCAGTCGACGCGCGGATCGTTGCGCAGAAAGTCCGCGACCTTGCGGGCGTTCTCGACATGCCGTTCGACGCGCAGCGCCACGGTTTCGATTCCCTGCAGCAGCAGGAACGCATTGAACGGCGAGAGCACCGAGCCCATGGTGCGCTGATAGACGCTGCGCGCGCGCTGGATGTAGGCGCTGGTGCCGAATTGCCTGGTGTAGACGAGGCCGTGATAGGATTCGTCGGGCTCGTTGAAGGTGGGAAAGCGGCGCGCGTGCTCGCTCCATGGAAAGCGTCCGCTGTCGACGATGGCGCCGCCGAGCGTGGTGCCGTGGCCGCCGAGAAACTTCGTCAGCGAATGGACGGCGATGTCGGCCCCGTAGTCGAACGGCTTCAGCAGGATCGGGGTGGCGACGGTATTGTCGACGACCAGCGGCACGCCATGGCGATGCGCGACTTTTGCCAGCGCCTCGATGTCGCAGACATTGCCGGCGGGGTTGCCGATGGTTTCGGAAAAGATCGCCTTGGTGTTCTCGTCGATCAGCTTCTCGACGGCGTCAGCCTTGTCGCTTTCGGCAAAGCGGGTAGTGATGCCTTGCCGCGGCAGGACATAAGACAGCAGGGTGTGCGTGGTGCCGTAGAGCTGCGGCACGGAGACGATGTTGCCGCCGGTGTCGGCGAGATTGACGAGGGCGAAATGCAGCGCCGCCTGCCCGGTGGCGACCGCGAGCGTGCCGACGCCGCCTTCGAGTTCAGTGATGCGCTTTTCGAGAACCGCCGTGGTCGGATTGGCGATCCGGCTGTAGCGATAACCTTCCGCCTCGAGGTTGAACAATGCGGCGCCGTGATCGGCGCTGTCGAACGCGTAAGCCACCGTCTGATAGATCGGAACGGCGACGGACTTGGTTGTCGGATCGGGATCGTAGCCGGCGTGGATTGCAATTGTCTCGTTGCGCATTATTCACCTCCACGTTCGCGGAGCACATTTTTGGTCTTATCCGCCAGTGTCAGTGTTAGAGGGGAGCATTCAATCCCGCAATAATTCGCACAAAGATCGATGAAATAACCCTAACGGGGAACCACGAATTGACTAAAATTTGAATCAATTTATTTCCGGCATGTAACTCTTGCGAAGGCGTAATCCGGATCGGACATTGCCGGTCAACCGACCGCACGCCTGACCTGTTCTCCGATCTGGTGGAGGACCAGCCGGGCCTGGGGAAGAATGGCACCCATCGCGTGGAAGTTATGAATCATGCCGTCGTGACAGAAATGGTCGACGGCAACGCCGGCTTCCATGAGCTTTCTTGCGTAGGCATTGCCTTCGTCGCGCATCGGGTCGAATTCGGCGGTATGGATGATCGCGGCTGGAAGTCCAGCCAGATTCGCGGCCCGAAGGGGTGAAATTCGGGGGTCGGCGGGATCTGCCCCATAGGGCAGATAATCGGCGAGGTCCGCGTCGAGCGTGACTTTGTCGAGGAGATAATTTTCGGCGAACGCGTGACGCGACGGTGATGTTCCGCCAAAATCAAGTACCGGGCATATCAGGCATTGCAGAACGATCGGCGGTCCGGCATTTTGTACCGCGTGCTGGCAAACGACTGCGCTGAGCGTTGCCCCGGCGGAATCTCCACCAATCACCAGTCTGGTCGCATCGATGCCAAGCGATGAGGCGTGCCTGGATACCCATCTGGTTGCGGCGATTGCATCCTCAACGGCCGCCGGAAATTTGTGCTCGGGAGCGAGGCGGTAGCCCACGGATATGAGGCGACAGCCCGTCATTTGTGCGAGCGTCGTGCACACGCGGTCATGGGTGTCGATGCTGCCGGCAACCATGCCGCCGCCATGGAAGAAGACGAAGCCAGGCAATTGTTCGAGGTCATCTGAGGGCCCGTAAAGACGGTAAGAAATATCCCCCGCCGGACCCGGCAACACGCCGTCGACCCCAACCACCGCCGTCGCGTCGGCGCGCGCAAGCTGCATGAGTTTCGCAAGTGCCTGGCGGCGGTCATTCGGAGTTGGGCGCGATCGGTCCCTCGGCGAGGCTGCCGCCATCATCGCGAGAAAGCGCTTTGCCTGGGGATCGAGAGGCATATGGGCTCCGGTTCCACCATGGCATTGTGGTCTATCAATCGTAAATCCATCGCTATCGCGGGGCGGGTCTCGAAAGGAAATCCTTAGATTATTCCGGCAATAGTAGCATCATTGCGCGCGACCGGGCCGCAGCGTGGATGACAATGATGACACCGACGATTGCACCAGTTGGCTTTTCGCAGACCTGGACCTTTTTCGAGGGCGATTGGCACGAAGGCAATGTGCCGATCATGGGGCCCCGCACCCATGCAGCCTGGCTGGGCTCGACCATATTCGATGGCGCGCGCGCATTCGAGGGTGTGGCGCCCGATCTCGACCGGCACTGCGCCCGGGTCAATCAGTCCGCCATCAATTTCAAGCTGAAGCCGGTTGTCGACGCCGAAACCTGGCTGGGACTCGCCCGCGAGGGAATTGCCCGCTTCGATACCAACGCTGAACTCTATATCCGGCCGATGTATTGGCCGCAGAACGGCAGCGGCGGCGGCGTGCTGTTCGATCCCGAGACGACGAACTGGTGTCTTTGCATTTATGTGGCGCCGATGCCGCCGACATCGGGCTCGGCGATCACCTTGTCACCGTTCCGCCGGCCGACGATGGAGACCGCTCCGGTGGATTGCAAGGCGGCCTGTCTTTACCCAAACAACTCGCGCGCGCTGATGGAAGCGCAGGCGCGGGGCTTCAACAACTGCCTGCTGCTCGATATGCTCGGCAACGTTGCGGAGTTCGGCAACTCGAACGTGTTCATGGCAAAGGGCGGCGTCGTTTATACACCGGCGCCGAACGGCACGTTCCTTAACGGCATTACGCGGCAGCGGGTGATCGATCTGCTGCGTACCGATGGCGTGACCGTCGTCGAGGCGACCCTGAAGTATGGTGATTTTCAGGGCGCGGACGAAATCTTCTCGAGCGGCAATTTCGCCAAGGTGGCTCCGATCGTCCGGATCGACGATCGGTCGCTGCAGCCGGGCCCGTTCTATCGCCGGGCGCGGAGGCTGTATTGGGAGTTTGCCCACGCCTGACCGGCAAGTTGCAACGCTTACGCCTCCCGCAACGCGCGCTCGCGGATGCCCGACAATGTAGCCGCCGGCAGGATCGCGTCGGGGTCGATCTTGAGATGAATGATCGAGGGCAGGCCACTTGCCCTCGCCGCATGGAAAGCCGCCGCAAAATCGGAAGTCTTCGTCACCACGGCGCCGAAGCCGCCGAAGGCGCGCGCGTAGGCGTCAAAATCCGGATTGTGCAGTTCGGTTGCGCTTACGCGGCCGGGAAATTCGCGCTCCTGATGCATCCGGATCGTCCCGTACATCCCGTTGTCGCAGACCACGACGATGATCGGCAGGCGATACTGGACCGCAATGGCGAACTCCTGGCCGCTCATCAGAAAGTCGCCATCGCCATTGACCGAGAGAACCAGCCGTTCGGGGTGGAGGCGTTGCATCGCGATCGCGGCGGGCATGCCATAACCCATCGAGGCCGAGGTCGGCGCAAGGTGAGTCATGAACTCGCGGAACCGATAGAAGCGGTGAATCCACGACGCATAGTTGCCGGCACCGTTGCACAGGATCGTGTCGGTCGGTACGTGGTCGCGAAGCCAGATCATGATCTCGCCAAGGTTGACATCGCCGGGCTGTGGCGTGGCGGTCTCGGTCCAGGCAAGAAAATCAGCGTGAGCGGCATTCGCGTGCTCGCGCCATGTGGGGTTCGCCGCAATGTCCATGCGATTGAGCGCTGCGACAAAGCGATTGGGCGAGGCATGGATCGCAAGATGAGGCCGATAGACGCGGCCAATCTCTTCGGCGCCGGGGTGGATGTGGACGAGTTTTGTCTGCGGTGCCGGGCTGGAAATAAGGGAATAGCCCTGCGACGGGATCTCGCCGAGGCGACCGCCGACGAGCACGAGCAGATCGGCGGCCTTGGCGCGCTCGACCAGCTTCGGGTTCGGGCCGAGACCGAGATCGCCGGCGTACAGGGGATGGAGGGGATCGAACAGCGTCGAGCGGCGATAACTTGTTGCCATCGGCAATCCGGTGGTGTCGGCGAATTCGTGAATTTGACGGCGCGCGGCATCGGTCCAGCGGCTTCCCCCGAGCACGAATAGCGGACGTTTCGATTCTGCCAAAAGTTCGCCAAGTCTCGCCATTTCCTCTTCGCCGGGCGAAGTTTCGACGGGCTCGAACGGCGGCGCAGCGGCGACTGTTACGCGCTCGTTCAGGGCGTCCTTCGGCAGCGCCACGACCACCGGCCCGGGCCGGCCACTGCTCGCGGTATAGAAAGCGCGCGAGACGAATTCGGTGATGCGGTCCGGATCGTCGACTTCGACGGTCCACTTGGTCATGCTGCCGAAAACCGCGCGATAATCGAGCTCCTGAAACGCTTCGCGCTCCTTCACCGAGCTGTCCACCTGGCCAACGAACATGATCATTGGCGTCGAATCCTGCTGGGCAACATGGATGCCCGCCGAAGCATTGGTCGCACCGGGCCCGCGCGTGACAAAGCAAATGCCCGGCCGGCCGGTGACCTTACCCACGGCTTCCGCCATCATGGCGGCGCCACCTTCGTGACGACAGACGGTAACCGTAATGCCGCTGTCGCGAAGCGCATCCAGAACCGGAAGAAAGCTTTCACCGGGAACGCAGAAGACATGCTTGACGCCGTTGATCAGGAGCTGCTCGACGAGCGCTGCGGCGGCGGTTCGGCTCGGTGTGGGCTTGTGCATGAAGGGTCTTTTCAGTTTGCTGTGACCGGACCCGTCGATGTCGCAATCGACGCGGTCTGTTGCCTCACGTTCTCGAATCGCCGCATGGCATCAAAGCGCCAGCATCTCCCGCACCTTGGCCGGCCATTTTGCGATATCCGTGCCGTGCGTATGGAACATCGCCACCGCGAGGCGATCCATTCCAAAGGCGACGCACGCCGGTATGAGCCGGTTCACCCGTTGCGTCGATGATGTTCCACGTCGTGCCGAAATGATCACGATGATAGTTGAAGCTCATGCAGGCGGTCGGCTGCGCTTCGGAACGCAGCGGGACCAAAAGTTCGAATTTCAGCGACTGCTCGACCTGGCTGACTGCCATCATCTGGCCGACACGTCCGAAAAAAGGATCGCTGGCAGGTTCGACCTTGAACGAGAGACCGAGATCGCGCGCGATGGCCTTCGCGCGCATCCATCCAGCGTTCGCGAAAGTCCAACACGTCGTCCGGGCTGCCAATGCACACATATTCGCGCATCCGGAATGACTGAAGCCTGTCGAGATGCGGGATGGCTCGCGGCGAAAGCAGTCGGCCGCAACGTCAAAACGCAGGCCGCCCTGGGGGCAGCGGGCCTCGCGTCGCTGCAATCGGATAGACTGGATAACAGGCCGCCGGAGAAAGCACGAGGTCTGCAGCAGAGAGCGATGTCGTCCAGTCTCCACCGGCATCGAAGCGGCTGACCGCGGAATGAATTTCACGTTCGGTTCCATGAAGGCCGCACACACAGCCAAGCAGATTCGGGAAACTTTTCAGATAGCCCAATTTCTCGAGCTGTCCACGGTTCATTACCGGCGGAAAGCGCATCACTTCCGTGTTCGGTTCACGGTGCCGCGTAATCAGGGCGGCCAGCCGTTCCATCACATCCTCATAGAGCGCGGTTCGAGCGTAAACGCCGTCGCTTCCCATTTTGTGGAACAGCACCTTCCCGAGGGGGTCCAGCGGATCGATCGGTGCTGTGACGCGATTTCTGAGGTTGCGTTCGGACAGCTACATTCATGCTGTTGCCTTGCGATTATCGAGGGACGCGCCATTCAATCACGCAGACTTGTAGGCACGCCGCTCATGAGGGTTGCCGCAGCGATATTGGAAAGAATCCGGTCGTTGTTGATCATCAACGGCGCGGAAAGAACATCCCGCAGATGCCGGCCGACGCTTGAAGTCGCCGTCGTTGCGATATCCGGACAATCCGCAGGCGCGCATCGCGCTCAGAACGGTCGCTACCGCCAGTTCGGAGGCTTCCACCTTGAGCAGGTTGATGGACGATTGGAATTCGAGCGAACCGAGTGCAGCCTCGTCGTGCTCGACGGATTGCATAGGCATCCAAGGTCGACGTGATCATGGCGCGGAGTTTCGTCAGCGACATTCTTCGCCGAAGTAAAGTGCGGCGCGCCTGGCGGCATCTGGCCACCGGCACCACGAGCTGCCTTGCGCACGAAGAGCTGGGCGCGCTCGACGGCCGCCGCGGCAATGCCGGCCCAGACCGAAGACCAACAAAGATGCGCAACAGGCGTCATCGTCTGCGTGTGTATTCTTTCATACGGTTCCGGAAAGATCTGTTCGGCGGAGCCAGTCGCCCTCAGCTCAAATCCTGCGCTGCAAGTGCCGCGCATGCCGAGCGTCTCCCATTCGAGACTGCGATCGAGCGTGTAGTCATCTTTGGTCAAAGCCACCAGCACCTGATCCGACGCGGCAGCATCGCTCGACCGGCGGGCCAAGGTGACGATTCCGTCCGCTTCCGCTCCATAGGAGATCACCGTAGCGCTGCGCACGAGCGAAATGCCGGTTCGCGGTTCGTTCAACGGCGAGCCGCACTGGAGCGAACGTTACCGCCTCCCTGCCCCTCGGTTGTCGAGGAGGCCAGGAGCAATTGTTCTGCAGCGACGCGGCTCATCAGCCCTTCGTGCCAAGGGCTGCCTGTGCCGTGACGCACAAGGCAGGCGACCTTCGTCTGATGCATCGCAAAGATCATGGCCGTCGAAGCGCAGGCGCGACCAAGCGTGTAGCACATATCGGCGACGTCGGAGATCGACGCTCCATGACCGCCGAACTTGCGCGGAATTTGAACTCCAAGAAGTTTTTGCTGACGCGCTGCATCGATCGCCGCCTTTGGAAAGCGGGCCGCGCGATCAACATCATCGGCCTCGGCCGCAGCCGCAGCGGCCACACTCGCAGTCCGTTGTATCAGGGAGGGACCAGTTTCGAGAAAAAGGTGCTCGCTGGTTTCACTCGCGGCGAGGTCGCGGAACCGGGCTTCTTGCATGTTCATGACCGAGCTCCAGGATTTGTTGGCTTGGAACTTCTGCACGAACAGCGCGCCCTTGGCGCATCGATCGCCTCATAGTTCCAATCGAGTGATGAGGTTAAGAATTTAATTCAAATGCGTCGACGCAAATCAGGGTAAACGGCCTTCATTTCAATTTTAACGGTTAATTAGCTGTGTTCCGACACGTCCGGATTTTCGGCGGCGCCGTTAGCGTTAAGAAAGGAATGATGACTTGCGGCAAACGAGATTCATTGTCTTTGCAAAAGCGGTGAATCTATAAGGGTGCGTTGGTCGTCGATGTCGGTGTCGTCCGATCCCGCAATGACCATCAACACGGCGGCAATTGGAGAGTTGAACGAATGCAAGCCCTTGACCCCGATGTTCACGGCCGGATCCTTGCTCTAGTCGACGGGATCCTCAGGCAGAACTCCATTGTCGCCAAAGTTCTTCCAGATTCGCGACTGGTAGATGTCGGACTGACGTCGATGGATATGGTCAATCTGATGCTCGGAGTGGAAGCCGAGTTTGATCTGACCATTCCCCAATCCGAGATCACGCCCGATAACTTCCAGTCGGTCAGCGCCCTGGAGCGGATGATCATCGGTCAGTTCAAACCGGAGCGGGCCGCCTGACCTGAGGTTCGCCGCTCTCTGACAGTAATTCGCCCAAGCCGCTTTAGCCATTTCCAATTCAGGGGGCGACTCCGGGCCGGGAAACCGCTCGGGGCCCGGCGCCAGCGGCGCACGCTCTTCCAATCAAAACATCAGCGACTTCAGCAGAACGGCGCGATTGGCGCGAGCGGCGAGGCGCGCAGAATGCGGCCGAACGGGAAGCTCACGTCGCCCTGGGGCGGGACGGGCGCCGCTGCTGCCGCTGCCATTTCGGCGTTGCCCCGGAACACCCTGCCGGTGCCTCCCGGAAGCATCTCCACCGCGATGACGCTCAGCGACGAACTGGCGGGCAGGTGGATCGACGCCAGGATGGCTTCGACCTGGGCCTGGTGGAACGCCGCCACGGCAGTCCGATTCGGCGCTTTCTGCGCGCTTGCCACTAACGTCGTGAAGTACGGCTTGAGTGCAGGGTCGATGGTGTCGAGCGCCTTGTTGACGAACACGCCCGCTTCCGACGCGATCAGCACATTGCGCATGGAAGCGCCGTCGGCCTGTACGACCTGTGCGTAGAGCAGGAACCAGATCGAGGTGCGCGGCTGCTGCGCCGGCCTGACGAGAACATTTCCGTTGAGCACCGGCGTCGCGTAGGGCGCGGTCGCGACGATCAGGCTCGGCGTTCCGCTGCTCGCCGTGACCGGCGGCACCAGCGGCGGCATGGTCTGGTCGAGCTGGAACGGGCTGGCGGCCGCGGTCATGGCGGCGAGCACGGCGGCAGCGGTGCCGGCCGGAACATTGATGCGCCCGGTGTGACAGACAAGGGTTGGCGGCGGATGCTGCACGCCGACCACGCGCAGCGCCGAGCCGAAGCGCGCATTCGCGGTCGACCACCAATGCAGATCGCCGGGCGTTCCGGCGTGGCCGATCCGCAGCTCGTAGGTCCAGAAGCCGAATAGTTCGGGATCGTCCGGGTCCATGCCGGGCGGGAGCGGAAGCAGGAAGTGGACGTTCGAGCCTGGCGCCGCCTCGAGCTGCGTCATGGCGGTGAGCCCGGCGCGGTCGTCGGTATCGTTGGGGATGATCGCGCGGACCAGTTCGGGATCGAGCGGCAGCGGCGGATTGTTGTCCGGCACCACTTGCGGCACGGCATTGTAGAGCAGCGGATCGGCGCCGTGATTGAGCGCGCGTGCAAACAGCGCATCGCCGTCGGCGTTGGCGATCGGCGCGGTCAGCTCGATCCACAGCGATCGACGCCGCGCCGCGGTCGACGCATAGAGTGGCCCGGCCACGTAAGGCGAGAGCGCGAGCCCGACCGACGCGATCGCGGGAACCTGTTTGGGCGGAATGGCGATCGGCAGACGCAGATCGAGCGGCGCATCGGCGTATTCGGTGGTCGGTGGCGGCTGCGGCGGTGTCGTATATACCGGCGTGGGCGGCGACGCCCCGAGCGGCGGTCCGGCAGGCGTCCGGTTCGGCTTGACGAACCAGCGATGCTGCAGCGATTGCGGGAACCCGCCCGACACCGGCTCATGCGGATCGATCGCGTCGAAGAAGATCAGCCGGGTTCGCGCGCGCGCCAGATGGCTCGGCTGCATCGTCGCCGCAGCTCCAACCACGCGTGGCACCGCTATGGCGCCGACTGCGACCGCGGCGGCTTCGCCGTCGGTCGGTCCGCCGCGCAGGATCGTCAGGCCCGCATCGGTGAGACCGTCCCAGGTCCAGTCGCGTTCGAGATCGAGGACGATGGCGACGATCCAGAAGCGCAACAGTTCGCTGGTGGAGCCGAACGTCAGTGTCTCGGCGTCGGCGGAGATGAGCGCTCGCAGGGCGCGCGAAGCACCGAACACGACGCGCATTCCGGGCGGCGTAGAAAGCGCGTTACCGTTGGCGACCACGCCGAGCTGCTCGGCCAACTGCGAAACCAGTGAGGGCGCGGACACGTCAGCGGGCCGCCGAAACAGGTAGCCGGTGATCGGTTCGGCCGCGTCCGCCTGGCCCAGCAGGACGGACTCGCCGGCAGGATCGACGCGCACCTGGATCGTCGTCGCCATCGCCTGCGAGGCCTGCGGGCCGAAATAGCCGGGCTCGTCGGCACGCAGCACCGCGCGCAGCGTGATCTGCACGTCGCGCCCGCGCGGAATCAGCAGCGGTCCGGTGACCGGCTGGCCGGTCGGCGACCAGTTCACGATCGACGGTTCGTCGATGAAGACAACGGAAATTTTCGTTCCGGGGTCGGTGACGAGCGGCCGCGAACCGGTGGTGGGAGTGAGCGTCCGCGATGTCGTATACAGCGTGACATAGGTGCCGTCCTCGGTGCCGGTGTCGTGCAGCGGATGGCGCACCGCCACCTCGATGGACGCCGCCGTCACGTCGGGATCCGGCAGCCCGGCGATGCCTTTCGTGGTTTTCGCGTTGGTGACGAGGGTCGCACGGATGGTGTCGCGCCATGCCGGCTGATCGCCAAGGTGGGTGAAGAGCACCTCCGGATAGACGATGTTCGGCCGCTTGACGAACAGCGCCGCCGGCGCGCTGGCTGTGCCCGGTTGCGCGACGATCGGCTTGCCGTTCTTGTCCAGTTGTTGAACGACCGGCCCCTTGGGAGGGACGAGACGTTGGAAGAGTTGCGTTGCGATCGACGCCGGACCGGGATCGATCGGCACATCGCCGACACCCGGCCCGCCACTGCTCAGATCGCCGAGCCGAACGCGGAATGCGTAGACGTGCCCGTAGGACAACAGCGTCGTCAGGTCGACTGCGGTCCGCGTTGGAAGCGGGGGCGCCGTGCGGGTGGTGAGCGCTTGCGGAATCGGGTCCGGCTCGCACAGCGAACCGCCGCGCCAGTTCGCAAAATAGCGCGGCAGCCACGCATCGGCGGCCGCCGTGGTGGAATAGGGTTGGGCTCGGAACCGGCTCGACGCACAGCTCGCCCGTGAAGGTTCCTAGCGCGGAGGGAAGCTTCGTCGTGACCTTGCAGAGCGATTGCCACACCGGCGTCTTGAACGGTCCGCCCGGCGTGGCGGGCGTGACATCAGCGGTGTCGACGCGATAGCCCTGAACGCCGAGCGGTGTCTGGGTGGCGCTCCCGAGCGTCCCGCCGGTGCGCGCGTTGAGCAGCGCGATCTGATCATTGTGCCATTGCACGACCTGCTCGTCGTCCCAGCCGAGCTCGATGCCAAGATCGCTGCCGGGCGCAAGCTGGCCGTCACCCACGGCCGCCGCAGAGTTCGCCGGCTGCGTGCAGTGGACAAGCTTGGCAAAACCGTCGGCATACACGTCGGCCACATGGAACGCAGAATCGGACGGTGCGCCGCCCCCGCCATCAACAGGGAATTCTACCGGAGCAAACAGCGCGCGGGCGGCGGCGGTGAGCGGCGGTATGCGGGCGGCATGGGTGCGGATCGAGCCGGTAACCGTCTTGCCGGCCACCGCCCATGGGTCACTCGCGGCGAGTGCGACGAAGACGTATCCGCCGGCCGCGAATGCGTCGGCGTCGCTCGCCGGCAGCTTGATCGAAAGCTGGTAGATCAGGCCGAGCTTGAGCGCCAGGATCGGCTGGCGCAGCGCGTACGAGATGACCTGGCCCCAGCTCAGCGTTTTCAGCGGCGTCTTCGGAATCGGCACCGCCGGGCTTCCGCGCACCGCGCAGCCGAACTCGTCCTCGGTGGTGGTGTAATTGCCGTCGGGCGGTCCGCCTCCGACCGCCAGATAGGACGGCGGGAGCGGCTTGCGAATGCGCGGAATGGTAAGGGCGGGCGGTGTGCCGATCGTGGCGCCGCTGGCCGTCACCGAGCTCTGCAGCAGCGCAAAGGTTGCTGCCGGGGATGCCGGCGCTGACAGGATCGTCGGGGTGAGCGCGATCGCGTTCGCGCCGGTCGAGACCGGTAAGCCGGCGAGCCCCTTGTTGACGATCACGGTGAAGACCGGCGCGCCGGTCGCGAACGACGGCGATGACGGTCCGATCAGCGGGCCGGGCAGCGGGTCGACGGCCGGAATCACTACGACGTTGAGCGTGAGCGTGCCGTTGCCGTCCCAATGCTGCGGGAAGGTGGTAAGCGCGAGGCGAAGCGGGTCGGCCATCGACGCGTCCCCTAAAGCGAAATGGTTTCGCTGAATCCCCACGACCCGTCGAACGAGACGTTGATGACCCAGCAGATGCTGATGTGGATTCCGACCGAGACCTGCGCCGACAAGTCGGCCTCGCTGGGCGGAAGCGGAGTTGGCAGGGTGATCATGATTGCCGCGGTGAGCGTAAGCGACGCGCTGGCGACGCCGCCAAGCACATCCACTTGCGCGTTGCCGGTCAACGCCGCCGCGATCTGAATCTGCGTGGTTCCGATGTCGAGGCTCAGGCTGACGACGATCGACGCGCTTCCCGATGCGACTGCAACGCTGATCGAGAGTCCGAGGCCGAGGCCGGCCTCGAGATAGAGATCAAGACCGCCGCCCTGCACGCCGAGGACGATGGCGCCGGTTCCGGCCAGCGGCGAGACCACCCATTGGAACGGGTCCTGTTTGCTGCCGATCCCGACGCTGAACGAGAGGTCGCTCGGGATGGTCGCGCTGAATCCGAGATCGAGACCGAGATCGGTGATCTCGCCGAACCCGAGCGGAATTGTCGGCAGCGTGAATCCCTGCTGCACCGTGAGCGTATTGCCGGAGAAGCCGACATCGAGTTCGGCATCTCCCCCGAGACTCTTGGCGATGCTGCTGAGCCCGGTGAGGATTGCCTGCACGGGATCCAGGGAGGGGCCGTAGACGACGTTCAAATTGGTAAAGCCGGGCGATATCGTCGAGCCGGCCTGGAAGCCGCCGGTGATCGTCAGAAGCGTGCCAAAACCGTCGACGTTGGCGATGAAGGCGAGGTCCTCCAGCTTGAGCGACCAGCTCGTCGGGGTGGAACTCGCGTCGAGCGTCAGCGTGCCTTTGAATTTGCTGTAGGAGAGAACCAGGTGCACGATGGCAAGGTCGAGAACCGCGCGATCGGGTGGCGCTGGCGTCGGCGGGACGGCGCCCGGCCCCCAGGTGTAGGTCCGGGTGAAGCCGTCGCTCTTGATCGGCAGACCGTCGGTCGACGGAATTTGCAGCGCACTGCCGATATCGGGGAAGATGCTCGCAACCCCGAGCAGCGCGCCGACATCGGCGAGCCCGGGCAGCTTGTTGAAGCCGATGCCGTCTCCCGTGTTGTTGATCAGCGGGTGCTCGTAGAGTGTCTTCGAGGTCCCGGTCCCCTGCATGATCGAGTAAAAATTGTTCGGCGTGTCGACTTGCTGCGCGTCCTCGGGATCGAGCAGGCGGAAGCAATCGGCGGCGAAGGTCCCGACGCCGGTCGGCACGCTGCTGCCTGCCGAGGTGCCGCGCGTCAGCGGCACCGGCGTCTGCGAATCGACCGGCTGCGGCGTGTTGGCGCTGCTGGCACGCTTGGCGACGCTCCACTGGCCGTCCTTCGGCAGGCGAGGCGTTCCGAACAGCGCGGTTTGCAGCTTGGCCGTTGCGCCTGCGGCAAGGGCTGCGCCGAACGAGGAAACGTTCATGGTAAATTGTTGCGGACCGCTGCCGCCGAGGCTGGCGATGCAATGGGTCTTGCCGCTGACGCGGCCCTGTTGCTGCATCAGCGCAATAATGTCGGCCGCCGTCGGAGGCGCGGGGCTGAGCTTGGCCGGATCGCTGCTGGTGATCGTGTCCTGGGCGTAGCCCTGGATCGCGGTGCCGACCGAAGTGTGGATACCGGTCTGGCCGTCGGCGGCGATACTGGATCGCCGGATAGATCCCGACATCGGCGTCGAACGTGCATGGCGTGTATTGGATCGATCCGACGGTGACGATTGAGGTCGAGAACTGGATGTTGCGCACGTTTTTTACGGACTCGACCGCTCCCAGGAGCAGACCATTGGGGGCGAGCAACTCGAAGAATCCGGGGCCGACCGCCTGCCATCCGGTGTCGTGCTTGACCACCTCGCCGGCGTCGGAGCGGTCAAACGTGATGGTGCGCTGGAGGCGAATGCACCACGGCAGGATCCAGGTCTGCGCCGTGATGATCTCGTGCGCGGTTCTACCGAGAAGGACGTTGAACAGGGCGCGGATGATGCCGGGATCGGTTGGCACTGGATCGAGCCAGTCCGAGAACAGCGTCGTCCCGTAGCCCGAGAGATCGATACGCCCGATCGGCATGAACCCCCGGCCGCTCGGGCCGAAATCATCATCCCAGAACTTTGCCACGCTCGGCAGCGCAGTGCCGAGCACCTGCGCGCCGTAAGCGGGCGGGCTGGCGTAGAAGCCGGTGATGGCGGTGCCCGGGAGCGTATCCTGCGACCCGGTGATCGACAGCACGCGCGCGCCGGTCAGATCCGCGTCGGGGAATTGCACCGCCGGGATGGTGTAGCTCGGTCCGGGGGATGCGGGCGTCGGCTCGGAAAGATTAGCGGTGATGCCGAACGGCAGCGTAAAGGCCGCCCGCGTCGCCAGCGTTCCGGCGGCAGCCTGGTATTGCTCAAGGGCCAGCACGGGGACGATCGGCGTGGGCGCGGTCACGGCGACCAGGAACGTGGTCGGGGTCCCGTCGTCGGGTGAGAACGCAGAGAGCCAATTCGGCACGCCAGACGCGTCAACCACCGGCTCCCAGGAGATTCCGGGGACCGTGTACACGGCGGTGGCGGCCGCGGGCGCTTGCAATTGCAAGCCCGCAAAACTGAATTGGGTGCCGCCGAGTGTACCGATGGTGATACCCCATTGGTCCGCGTTGCTCGAAACATCGAGCAACTGGAAGCCGGCGCCGGCGATCACGGCGGCGCTGCCTTCGGACGAGAGCGGGGCTGCCGCGTTGCTGGCCGATGGAGCGGCCGGCGCGAACGAAGCCTTGATTGGATTGATGGTGAGGACTGGCGGAGCCGCGGCTGTCCATGTCACCAGCGCGGCGACGCCGGTGAGTAACTCGCGGCCCGCGCTGGCGGAATACGCGGCGGCGTAGGGATCGGGAAAGGTCGGAACGATCACGGCGGCGGGAAAGCCGATCGAGAGACCGCCGGAGATACGTCCCTGGGACAGCGTGCCGCTGAGCAGGAATCCGTTGGGCGTACCGACGGGGATGAGCGCGTTCTCGGCGATCAGCGCCAGCGACGTCTTCGCGCCCGGCGTCAGCACCGATCCGACGTCGACCGTGATCGAGGTCGCGGTGTGCACCCGGATGAACGTCGCCGGTCCCTGCAGCGTGATCTTTTGGCCGCCGGAGTCCACCGGACGATCGAGCACCGCGTTGAGGGTTCCGGCGGCGATCGATATCTCCTGATCGGGCGCCGCACTGAAGGAGATCAGTGCGCCCGGGCCGAGATCGAGCGTGATCTGCGACGGCGGCCGGGCCAGCGGGGGCTGCGTCGGCGGCACGGGCGACGGCGGCGGAGGCGGGGCCCACAACAGATACGATTCCTGCACGCGGCGCGCGCCGTTTGCGACCAATCCGACCAGCCGCGCCGGGGTGAGCGCGAACGAGGCGCCAGCGAGCGCAAGCTGTGTCGTTAGCGGGGCGATGGTCGCCGACAGGCCAGCGCCGGCGACGACGACGATGCCCCAGGCGTCGCTAGGTGCCGGAAGCGCGTTCGGCGTCGCGGCCGGGAAGATAGGAAAGACAACGCCGCTGCCGACAATCGGCGCCTTGCCCGCCATCACGACTTCGGGCGAGGTCGACTGCGCGACGGTGAACGTCGTTTGTGCGCAGTTGCAGGAGATGGCGACGTGCGCCGTGGGGAAGTTGAGTTCGGCCAGCGTCGGGCTCGCGGCCGGCGTCAGCGAGAGCGATTGGCCATAAAGCGTCGCGGCGCTGGTTCCGGACAGCACGATGGCGGCGCCGGCCGGCGCGAGCGCGATGCTGGCGTGGGTAAACGGCGTCAGCTTGGCGGCGAGGAAATCCGGACCGATGGGATCGCCGGCCGGGCCGGTTGCCGGCGCGATCGACGAGGCAACGGAGAAGGTCAGTGTCGCGGCAGCATCGAGCACGATGTTGCCGCCGCCGAATGTTACCGAACCGGAGACGGTCATCGTCGCGCTGGCGAACGGTATACCGGCGAAGCCAGCGGTCGATGCAAAGGGCGCGCCGAGCAGGGCCGCTTCGAACCACAGCGTTCCGCTTGCCAGTGTTACATTCGCTGCGGTCGGCGCCGGAGCGCCGAAGGACGTGATCACGTAACCGATCGTCGTCGTCCCTCGCAACACCGTGGTGATGACGGAGAGATGAATGGGAATCGGCGGGATCGGCAGCGTGGGTATTGGCAGCGGCGCCGGAAGCGCGGCGCGCAGACGGGTCACCTGTGCTGACAGATCGACGAGCGAGGTGGCGTCAACGGTCTGCATAAGCTACGCGCCTCCCAAGGATGAAGGTCCACGCGGGAGCGATGCTCTAAGCTTAAAGTAGCATACCACGGAAAAACAACAGCCGCAATCGAACGTGGTGTTCTGTAGTCCTGATTCGCGCTGATTGAGCATGCGCTCGAAGCCGGTTCTCGGCCACGATCGGCGATATCGCGCTGGCGGCGCTTTACAAATTCAACGAACCCTTAGACTCCGGTTGCAAGTCTCAATATGTTCGCTCCGGTGTAGGGGGTGGTCATGAAATACTGCGTTACCGCAATCGTAATTTTGCTGGGTGTGATTTTAGCCGGTTCGAATGCCGAGGCGCGCGGGCCGTACGGATCCGTCAATGTCGGAAACTGGAAGGGCTGGGCGTACACCAACGATCAGACCGGCGCGTTTTCGCATTGTTCGGCGGGCACGCAATATCTCAGCGGCATCTATTTTGTGGTCATGATCGACGACAAAGGCGGCTGGAGCCTGGGATTTGCCCACGAGAAATGGACGCTTACGGTCGGGCAGGCATTCCCGATAGCGCTGACCTTCGATGGTCAGGCGCCATTTAACGTTCACGGTATCCCGGTCGCCGATAAATTGGTCCGCGTGCCGATGCCGGATAATTCCTCGCTGATCACCCAATTCCGAAAAGCGAGGGGCATGACCGCCTATACGTAAGGCCAGCTTTTCGAGTTCAAGCTCGACCAGACCGCGCAGTTGTTGCCGACATTGGCGAACTGCGTGGCCAAGACCAGGCAATTTGGTGTTGCTGCTGCCGGTGATTTTTCCGTTGCGCTGCCAAAGCCGGTGGTTGCGGCCGCGACCGCGCCGCCCGGTGCCGCCAAGCCTGAAAGAATGGGCAGTCAATCCGGCACCGGCTTTGTCGTCAGTACCAACGGCCATGTCGTCACCAATCAGCACGTCGTCGAAGGGTGCGTTGGGGACATCTCGGGTAATCTGACCGGCGAGGCGCCGGTCACGCTGCGTCTGGTTCCAGCCGATGAGACCAATGACCTTGCACTGCTCCAGGCCCCCGGTTCGTTCAAGGACGTTGCCGTCATCAAGGACAAGGCCATCCAGTCCCGAGCCAGCGTGGTAGCGATCGGCTATCCCTTTCACGGGCTGCTGACATCCGACTTCACGGTGACGACTGGCATCGTAAGTTCGCTCAGCGGCCTGATGAACGACACGCGCTATTTGCAGATCAGCGCGGCCGTTCAACCCGGCAACAGCGGCGGGCCGCTGCTTTCCTCCAGCGGCGAAGTCGTCGGTGTGGTGGCCGCAAAATTGAACGCGTTGAAGTTCGTCAAGGCGACCGGCAACATTCCCGAGAACATCAATTTCGCCATCAAGACCGGCGCGCTCAGGGATTTTCTGGACAACAGCGTGGTGTCGTACCAGACCTCCGATTCCAAAACGGAGCTGAAGACGACAGAGATCGCGCACAATGCGCGGGCATTTACCTTCCTGATTTCCTGCAAGGCAAAAATGCCGGCCGAGAGCGCGAGGAATTAGGGTCATGGAAATTGCTGTCGCAACCTCCCGGCAACGGTACCGGGAGAGTTGCGCAGCTTCTAGATGAGCCGTGTGGGCTATTCGAAATTCAGTCAGCTATTGCACAGGCGTGCACTTATTGTCTTTGGGCTGGCAACCATGGCCGGGACACGGCAAAAGCCCCTCGGGACAACGAAACCCCAGGATCGGGCCCACAAAAGGCTTTCCGGTTATTTCGACATCGAGGACCGAAGTTTTTACAGTCGCGCCAACAGGTAGTGGCCTGGTCGGATGGGGCCGGCCCTTGGCCGCCGCCGTGCATTGGTCCGTCGCGGACTTGCAGTACACGCAGCCGCTCTTGTTGCAAATGTCGATTTCACCGTTGTCGTTCACGGACCACGCGCACCGCGCTCCGCTCGCGGTGCTATCGATGCAGACGCCGACCGCGGTTCGTCCGTCGATGGCCAGGGCCGGCGTAGCGGCGGTCACGATCAGCATCGCGGCAAAGGTCGAGAGGGCGAGGTGGACAGTCATTCGAAAGGCGGAATAGAGCATGGCATTCCCTCCTTGAAGTTGACGCAACTAACAGGTGAGCCAGTCTTTTCAAACAGCTCCCAGCTGATCTGAATATTGGAGCCTTTTCAGCGCGGCTTCAAGCTGGACGCGATCTACGCATAAGGAATTTGCAAGTACCTATAAGGAAGGCGGCGGCTCAAAATTCCAGCGGCGCGTTGTCGACGACTTCCTTCATGACGAAGAAAGTCCGGGTCTGGCGCACGCCGGGCAGCGCGATCAGCTGATCGCCATGGATGCGCTTGAAGTCGTCGACGTCGCCGGCGCGGATTTTTAGAAAATAATCGAAATCGCCGGCCACCAGATGGCAGTCGAGCACGCATTTCAGTTTCGCGACCGCCTGCTCGAATGAGGCAAAGCTCTCCGGCGTCGATCGGTCGAGCACGACGCCGACCATCACCAGCGTGCCCTTGCCGACCTTGCGCGGCGCCACCATGGCGCGGACCGGGCCGACGAAGCCCTCGTCGAACAGGCGCTGGGTGCGGCGATGGCAGGTGGCGGGGCTGACTCCGACCATTTCGGCCAGCTCGGCGTTGCTGAGCCGGCCGCTATTTTGCAGCAAACGCAACATCTTAAGGTCGACACGATCGAGCCGGCCGCTCATGGAAGATTCTTTCACTATTTGGCGTAAGGATGGATGAAAGCTAACATTTTTTTGCCAGTTTGCAACAATATGGCAAAAATTCCAGAGCAAATTAGAGAGCACCTTTCCCGCGTCTGATGATACGCGTTTCCCCGAAATCAGACATCAGCGGGGATGACGGCATGTTGGAAAAGTTCGAGCGCTATCCGCTCACATTCGGACCGACCCATATCGAGAAGCTGGAGCGGCTGACGCAGCATCTCGGCGGCCAGGTCGACCTCTACGCCAAGCGCGAAGACTGCAATTCGGGCCTCGCCTTCGGCGGCAACAAGCTGCGCAAGCTCGAATACATCATTCCCGATGCGATCGCCTCCAACGCCGATACGCTGGTCTCGATCGGCGGCGTGCAGTCCAATCACACCCGCATGGTCGCCGCAGTCGCGGCCAAGATCGGCATGAAGTGCCGCCTGGTGCAGGAAAGCTGGGTGCCGCATGAGGACGCCGTCTATGACCGCGTCGGCAACATCCTGCTCAGCCGCGTCATGGGTGCCGATGTCCAGATGGTGGATGAAGGTTTTGACATCGGCATTCGCCAGAGCTGGGAAGAAGCGATCGCCGACGTGAAGGCCAAGGGCGGCAAGCCCTATGCGATCCCGGCCGGCGCCTCCGTGCACAAATATGGCGGGCTCGGCTATGTCGGCTTCGCCGAAGAGGTGAGGGCACAGGAGAAGGAACTCGGCTTCGCCTTCGATTACATCGTGGTCTGCACCGTCACCGGCTCCACTCACGCCGGCATGCTGGTCGGCTTCGCCGCCGATGGCCGTGCGCGAAAAGTGATCGGCATCGACGGCTCGTTCACGCCGGCGCAGACCAAGGCGCAGGTGCTCGAGATCGCGCAAAACACCGCCAAGCTCGTCGAACTGGGCAAGGAGATCGTTGCAGACGACGTCGTGCTGGTCGAGGACTATGCCTATCCGGCCTACGGCGTTCCGTCCGAGGAGACCAAGGAGGCGATCCGGCTCTGCGCGCGGCTCGAAGGCATGATCACCGATCCGGTCTATGAGGGGAAATCCATGCAGGGCATGATCGATCTCGTGAAGAAGGGCTATTTCCCCAAGGGGTCGAAGGTGCTCTACGCCCATCTCGGCGGTGCGCCGGCGCTCAACGGCTATGCCTACGCGTTCCGTAACGGCTAAGGCGATGTCAGCGGCTTGACGCTGCTGACGTCACCGCCTATCGCGCCTTCGGCCCGCCCCGCGCCTCGAGGCTCGCGCTGTAGCGCGACATCGCGAAGCAAAACGCAAAATAGATCAGTGCGACGAAGAGATAGACTTCGACACTGAACGATTGCCAGGCCGGATCGACGATCGCGGTCTTGGCGGTCGTCAAAAGATCGAAGATACCGATGATCAGAACCAGGCTGGTATCCTTGAAGAACGCGATGAAGGTGTTCACCAGCGGCGGGATCACGTGGCGGATCGCCTGCGGCAGAATGATCAGGCCGTTCTTCTTCCAGTAGGACAGGCCGAGCGCATCGGCGGCGTCATGCTGTCCCCGCGGAACGGCCTGCAAGCCGCCGCGAATGACCTCTGCGAGATAGGCGCCGGCGAACAGCACGAACGCGACCTGCGCCCGCAGCAGTTTGTCGACGTTGACGCCATCAGGCATGAACAGCGGAAACATCACGCTCGCCATGAACAGGAGACTGATCAGCGGGACGCCGCGGATAAGTTCGACATAGAGCACCGACAACGATCTGATCGCGGGCAGTTTTGAGCGCCGGCCAAGGGCCACGACAATCCCGAGCGGGAAGCCGAAGGCGAGCCCGAAGGTCGCCAGAATAAGCGTCACCGGCAGCCCGCCCCAGCGATCCTGGGAAACGAAGGGCATTCCGGGAATGCCGCCCCACATCAACAGGCCGATCAAGGTGAGCGCCGCGGCCCACACCAGCACCAGCTCCTTGCGCCACCATTGCCGCCGGCTCGACACATAGAACAGGGCAATGAAGGTGAGCGTCGCCAGCGCCGGCCGCCATTGCTGGTCGAATGGATAGGTGCCGAACAGAATGAAACGAAGTTTTTCGGGGATGACGGCCCAGCAGGCGCCGAGGCCGCGAACCGCCCGGCAGGCGCTGGTGTCGCTGCCAGGAACGGTCCAGATGGCATTGAGGAAACCCCACTGCGCGAGGCTCACGAACGCCTTTGCCAGCACGGCGAACAACAGCAGCGTCACGATTGCTTGGGAAATCGACGCAAACAGATTGGCGCGCAGCCAGCCGACGGCGCGGCCGGCGATAGTCCTGCCCGACCGAGACCGGCTGAAGGGGAGCGGATTTCCCGGAGCGTCCGTCACCGAGGTCATGGTTCAGTGCTCCACCAGCGCGATCCGCGCATTGTACCAGTTCATGAACAAACTGATGCCGAGGCTGATGGTCAGGAACACCAGCATGATGAGCGCGATCGCCTCGATGGCCTGGCCGGTCTGGTTCAGCGTGGTGTTGGCAATCGACACGATGTCCTGGTAGCCGACCGCCACCGCCAGCGAGGAGTTCTTGGTCAAGTTCAGATACTGGCTGGTCATCGGCGGAATGATGACGCGGAGCGCCTGCGGCATCACGATGTGCTGCAGCACAAAACTTCGGCGCAGCCCGAGCGCCATCGCGGCATCCCACTGGCCCCTGTGAACGGACTGGATGCCGCTGCGAACGATTTCGGCGATGAACGCCGATGTATAGGTCACGAGCGCGATCAGCAGCGCGAAATATTCCGGCGCCAGCGTCAGCCCGCCGACGAAATTGAAGCCGCGCAGTTCGGGTTTGGTAATGGTCCAGGACACGCCCAGCACCAGCGACGTCAGCATCGGCAGGCCGATGACGAGCGCGAGTGCGTAGGGCCAGATGCGCCGCGGTCGGCCATCCAGCAGCTGCCGCGCCACAAGCCGCCTGCGCAGCAGATAGAGTGCGATCAGCCCGATCGCTGCTACCCCGCTCACCCAGAGCTGGCGCGCCTCGATCGGGACGGACGGCAGTATCAGGCCTCGGTTGGAAAGGAAGACGCCCTCGATCGGCTTCCACGCGAGCTTCGCCGCCGGAAGCCCCTGCATCAGCACGTACCAGAACAATAATTGCAGCAGCAGGGGGATGTCGCGCAGCACTTCCACGTAGACGGCGGCGAGCCGGGACAACAGCCAGTTGGACGACAGCCGCGCGATGCCGATGAGGGTCCCGACCACGGTCGCCAGCACAATGCCGATCACGGCGACGCGAAGCGTGTTGGCGAGCCCGATAATGAAGGCGCGCAAATAAGGATCTTTCGGACTGTACGGAATCCAGGTGTCGGTGATCGGCATCCCCGCCTCGCGACCGAGAAAGGCAAAGCCGGTCGAGATGCGGCGCACCGAAAGATTATGCACCGTGTTCGACCACAGCCATGCGACGATGGCGACCGCGATCCCGACCACCAGGATCTGCCAGAACAGTCCGGACAGCTGCCGGTGCGTCGGCGAGATTCGTATCCGCCGGGACGGAGGGGGAGCGGGGTTCGATGTCGTCACGGCACAAGAATCCTCATGGCGGCGATGACCGGCTGCGCATAGTATTCCATATGTTGCAATTCATCGCAATATGTGAAACATATGTTTCATGAGCGGGCGCCCGGCAAAACCCTCACCCCTGAACGAACTCTGCAGCGCGCTGCCGTCCTTGCCGCTGCGGCTGCGGGAAGTCGGCCGCTTCGTCGCCGCCAATGATTATGACGCCACCACGCGCTCGATGCGTGACCTCGCCACCGTCGCCGGAGCCGATCCTGCCGCGTTCACGCGGCTGGCGAAAGCCCTGGGTTATTCCGGCTGGGACGAGTTGCGCGCGGCCCTGACCGAGGCGCGCCGACCCGCGCAAGCCTCGCCGTTCTCGGGCCGGGCCAAGGGCCGCCGCCAGGGCCCCAACCCCGAAATATCCCTGGTCGCCGACAAGCTCGACGCCGAAGCTGCAGGTCTGGGCCGTATCTCGCCCGGTTCGGTGGCCGGCGCTGCAAAGGCTTTACACGCGACAAGGCGGATCTGGATCGCCGGCTTTCGAAGCTGCCGCGGCGTGGCCGAACTGCTCAACTACCAACTGCGCCTGTTCCGGCCCGAGGCGGTGCAACTGGTCGGCGGCTCGGGTCCTGAAGACCTCGACCTTGGCGCGTTCCGGCGCGGCGATGCGGTCGTGGTCATCGGCTTTGAGCCTTACTCCACGGCGAGCGTGCTGTCGGCGCGCGCCGCGCACCATTCCGGCGCTACGCTGATCGCGATTGCGGACGGGGTTGCCGCACCAATGGCCGAGGGCGCCGAGCACGTGCTGCTGTTCGAGTCGGCCTCGTCGCCGGGGTTCTTCCCGAGCCTGACCGGCGCGATCGCAATCGCGCAATCGCTGGCGGCGGCGACCTTCATGCTGGGCGGTCCGGCTGCCAAAAGGCGGCTGGAAGAGACCGAAGCGCGCCTGGCCGCCAGCTCACAATATGTTGCCGAGAGAGACTGACATGGCTATTCGAACCAGCCGCGTGCTGCACCGGAGTTTGCGCGAAACACCTCCCATAGCCGTCGGCGGCGATGGCGTGTGGCTGATTGCCGAGGATGGCCGCCGCGTTCTCGACGCCTCCGGCGGCGCGGCGGTTTCCTGCCTCGGACACCAGCATCCGCGCGTGCTCGAGGCGATCTCGCGGCAAGCGTCAAAACTCGCTTACGCCCATACCGGCTTCTTCTCCTCGGAACCTGCCGAAGCGCTGGCCGAACAACTCGTCGGCCATGAAGCCGGCGGCCTCGGCTATGCATACTTTGTCAGCGGCGGATCGGAAGCGGTCGAGGCCAGCATCAAGCTGGCCCGGCAGTATTTCAACGAAATCGGTCAGCCGCAGCGCCAACATTTCATCGCGCGCCGCCAGAGCTATCACGGCAACACGCTGGGCGCGTTGTCGGCCGGCGGCAACGCCTGGCGCCGCGAGCCCTATGCGCCATTGTTATCGCAGGCGTTCAGCCATGTGACGCCGGCCTTCGCCTATCATGAACAACGCGGCGATGAATCCGAGGCGGATTTTGTGGCGCGGCTGGCCGCGGAGCTGGAGGCTGAATTCCAGCGCCTCGGCCCCGACACCGTGGCGGCGTTCATCGCCGAGCCGGTAGTAGGCGCCACCGCCGGATGCGTAACCGCGCCGGAAGGCTATTTCCGCGCCGTGCGTGACATCTGCAATCGCCATGGCGCGCTGCTGATCCTCGACGAAGTCATGTGCGGCATGGGACGCACTGGCACGCTGCATGCGTGGGAGCAGGAGGGCATCGCCCCGGACATCCAGTCCATCGCCAAGGGACTTGGCGGCGGCTACCAGCCGGTCGGTGCGATGCTCGCAAGTACGCGCATTATCGATGCGGTTCGGGATGGCTCGGGCGCCTTCCAGCACGGGCATACCTATCTCGCGCACCCGCTCGCCTGCGCGGCGGCGCTGGAAGTGCAGCGGATCATTTCGGAAGAGCATTTGCTCGACAGGGTGAAGCAACTCGGCGGTCATCTTGAGCGGCGCCTGACCGAACGTTTCGGCAACCACCGGCATGTCGGCGATATCCGCGGACGCGGGCTGTTTTGGGCGATCGAACTGGTTGCCGATCGGAGCAGCCGCGAACCCTTCGATCCCGGCCTCAAGCTGAACCAGAAGATCAAGGCGGCGGCGTTCGAGAGCGGACTTGGCTGCTACCCGAGCGGCGGTACCGCCGATGGCCGCCGCGGCGACCACGTGATGCTGGCGCCGCCCTATATCGCGACATCGGACGATATCGATATGATCGTCGACCGGCTCGGCTCTGCCGTAGACAGTGCGTTGAAAACTATTGGTCACTAGAGGAGGAGCAGGATGAAGAGAGTACTCGTTGCTACAGGTTTGCTCGCCGCATCGTTTTCGGCCGCAACCGCCGGAACGCTCGATACCGTCAAGCAGCGCGGCACGCTGGTGTGCGGCGTCAGCGCCGGCTTTGCCGGCTTCTCCGCGCCGGACTCCCAGGGCAATTACAAGGGGCTCGACGTCGACTATTGCCGTGCGCTGGCGGCAGGAGTGCTCGGCGATCCCAACAAGGTGCGCTACGTCGCGCTCACGGCGCAGAACCGCTTTACGGCCCTGCAATCCGGCGAGATCGACGTGCTTTATCGTAATTCGACGGAGACTTATCTGCGTGGTGTGACGCTGGGCCTGCGGCAGGGGCCAGTCAATTTTTATGACGGGCAGGGCTTTGTCGTCAAAAGCAACTCCGGCGTGAAGGATTTGAAGGGCCTCAACGGCGCGACCGTCTGCGTTGCGCAGGGCACCACCCATGAAGTCACGCTCGGCGACTACGGACGCGCCAACGGGATCGAGTGGAAACCGCTGGTATTCGATCGCACCGACACCATGATGCAGACTTTCTTCGGCGGCCGCTGCGATGCCATGACCCAGGACGCCTCGGCACTGGCCGGCTCGGTCACGACGGCGGCGCCGAATCCGGCCGATTACACCGTTCTGCCGCAGACCATCAGCAAGGAGCCGCTCGGGCCGTTCACGCGCAACGGCGACGAGGTGTGGAGCGATATCATCACCTGGCTGCACTACGGCCTGATCGAAGCCGAGGAGCTCGGTGTCACCGCAGCCAATGCCGACGACATGGCAAAATCCACGACGCCGGCGGTTCAGCGCCTGCTCGGCACTGCCGGCGATCTCGGCTCGCGCCTCGGCCTCGACAACAAATGGATGCTGCAGGCCATCAAGGTGGTCGGCAACTACGGCGAGATCTTTGAGCGCAATGTCGGCAAGGCAAGCCCGCTCAAGCTCGAGCGCGGCCTCAACGCGACCTGGACCAAAGGCGGCCTGATGTACGCGATTCCGTTCAAGTAGCAGGTGTATCACGGCGAGGCGCAGCATGAGCAACGATAGCCACACGCTGCGCAGCGACGGAGCCGCCGCAACCATTCTCGCGCATGGTGCCGAACTGTGCTCGCTGAAGGACATGCACGGGCACGAACTGCTTTGGCAGGCCGGCTCGGAATGGCGGCGCCACGCGCCGATGCTGTTTCCGATCGTCGGTAAGCTGAAGAACGACGAATTGCGCCATCGGGGCAAGACCTATCCGATGACGCAGCACGGCTTTGCGCGCGATCACCGGTTTGAATGGGTCGCGCGCGGGCCGGATCATTGCACGCTGGTGCTGACGGACAACGCCGTAACGCGCCAGCGTTACCCTTTCGCGTTCCAGCTTTCGATCACCTACGCGCTACAGGACGCCGACCTGGACACGACGCTCGAAATCGCCAACACCGGCGAGGAGATCTTGCCGGCATCGATCGGCGCGCACCCGGCGTTCAATTGGCCGCTGCTATCGGGATTGGCGAAGGAAGCTTACTCGCTCGCTTTCTCCAACGAGGAGCCGGCGCCGGTCCGGCGGTTGAAGGACGGCCTGCTACGATCCGCGCCGGAACCAACGCCGGTGCACCGCAAGACACTCGCTCTGTCAGAGCGGCTGTTCGACGCCGATGCAATCATTCTGGATCGCCTTGCCAGCAAATCGGTGCGCTACGCCGCCGACCGCGGACCGTCGATCGAGATGTCCTGGGAAGGCCTGCGTGAACTCGGGATCTGGTCAAAGCCCGGTGGTGCGCCGTTCGTCTGCATCGAACCCTGGCACGGGATGCCGAGCCCGGCAGATTTCGACGGCGAATTCGCCGACAAACCCGGACTTATGCATGTCGCGCCGGCGGAGAAGCGAATTCTGAAATATCGTGTTCGTGTGAGCTGAGACGCACCCCGCCTCAAGTCAATCGCGACTAGTCTTCACCAGCGCGATCAATTCATCGCCGTAATGCTCCAGTTTCTTGTCGCCGATTCCGGCGATGCCACGAAGTTCGGTGAGCGTCTTCGGACGCACCGCCGCGATGCCGTCGATCGTGGAGTCGTGCAGCACGACATAGGCCGGCACGCCACGCTTGCGCGCGATTTCAGAGCGCCATGCCTTGAGGGCGGCTTGGAGGCCCGGATCGGTGGCGTTGCCCTGACCGGCGGAGGCCGGCGCCAGATCGCCGCGTCTTGATTTGTCCCGGATGGCGCGGTTGCGCGATCCCGCGGCCTGCTCGCGCAGCATCACCTCGGTCTCGCCCTTCAGCACGCCGCGCGCGGTTTCCGTCAGCTTCAGCGCGCCAAAGGCTTCGCTGTCGGCGCGCAGATGACCGATCGCCACCAGTTGCCGCATCACGCCGCGCCACTGTTTTTCATTGAGTTCGCGGCCGATGCCGAACACGGACAATTTGTCATGCCCGAACTGCGTGACGCGTTCAGTCATACGGCCGACCAAAACGTCGATCAGGTGCATGGCGCCGAAGCGCTGCCCGGTGCGGTAGGCGCAGGACAACAGTTTTTGCGCGACCACCTTGCCGTCGCGCACCACCGGCGGCGACAGGCAGTTGTCGCAATTGCCGCAATTGGTGCCGCTGACGGCTTCGCCGAAATAGCCGAGCAGGCGGCTGCGCCGGCAGCCGGCGGTTTCCGCGAGCCCGACCAGCGCATCGAGCTTGCCGATCGACACGCGCTTGAACGCATCCGAGCCGGTGGATTCGTCGATCATGCGCCGCTGCTGCACGATATCGGACAGGCCATACGCCATCCAGGCGCTGGACGGCTTGCCGTCGCGCCCGGCGCGGCCGGTCTCCTGGTAATAGGCTTCGATGCTCTTCGGCAAATCGAGATGCGCGACAAAGCGCACGTCGGGCTTGTCGATACCCATGCCGAACGCGATGGTGGCAACGATCACGACGCCGTCCTCGTTGATGAACCGATCCTGGTTGCGGGCGCGCTGGCCGGCGTCGAGGCCGGCATGATAGGGCAGCGCCGGCACGCCGGCCCTGGTCAGCGCGGTGGCGGTATCCTCGACCTTGGCGCGCGACAGGCAGTAGACGATGCCGGCATCGCCGGCGTGGCGCTCGCTGATGAAGCTCTTGAGCTGCGTTTGCGCGTTCTGCTTGTCGACGATTTCATAGCGGATATTCGGGCGGTCGAAGCTCGCGACGAACCGTGGCGCGTCCGCGAGCCCGAGCCGGTCGGCGATCTCCTGGCGCGTCAGGTCGTCGGCGGTCGCCGTCAGCGCGATGCGCGGCACGTCGGGAAAGCGCTCGGCGATGACGGACAGGCCGATATATTCCGGGCGGAAATCGTGCCCCCATTGCGATACGCAATGCGCCTCGTCGATCGCAAACAGTGAAATTTTAGCCTGGCCGAGCAGGGCAAGACAGCGCGGCGTCAGCAAACGTTCCGGCGCGACATAGAGCAGGTCGAGGTCGCCCGCGAGCAACCGCCGCTCGACCTCGGAAGCCTCCGCGAACGACAAGGTGGAGTTCAGCACCGCCGCGTTGACGCCGGCCTCGAGCAGGCCCGCGACCTGGTCGCGCATCAGCGCGATCAGCGGCGAGACCACGATGCCGCAGCCCTCGCGGAGCAGCGCCGGCAGTTGGTAGCACAGCGACTTGCCGCCGCCGGTCGGCATCAGCACCAGGCAATTGCCACCATCGGTAACATGCCGGACGATCTGTTCCTGTGAGCCACGAAAGGCCGGCAGGCCGAACACGGAATTCAGCACGGACAGCGCGTCGGGGGCACCTTCGGACGGACGTCTGGAGGCGGAGGCATTGGCGGGAACAGACATGCGAATTGGGTCGTCCGACTAGGTGTTTGGAAGGGCAGACCTCGCGGCCGCTGCCCGGATCAAAGGGATATCACAGCGGGCCAGCAAAGGACGATAGCAGGTCTGTTTCTGATTCGGGCCGTGGCCATATTGACGGCCAAAAGGGCTCCCGCAAATGTGCTTTTCCTGCCGCTGCCGCCTAAAGCCCCACCCCCTAGCCTGCAGGGAATCAGGCTCCGCAACGGCGCTGAACGTCAACAGCGGGTGATCTGCGTTTCGCGGGCGAACGCCGGCGGGAGATTTGTGTTAAAGCATCGCCCAACGACAACAAGGACAAGTGGGAGCCGCATGACGGGGTCGTCGCGGATCATTGCAAGCGTCGTCGGGATCGTGCTGGCCGTCGGCGCGGCGGCGGCCTTTGCGATCGCGTGGCGGCCGGCGATTGCGGCGATCGATCCGCCTGCGCCGCAGTCGTTCGACGCGGCCCTCGTCAAGCGGGGCCGCGACCTGGCCGCGATCGGCAATTGCAACGATTGCCACACGGTGCGCGGCGGCCAAGAATTTCGCCGGCGGGCTGCCGGTGCCGACGCCGTTCGGCACCATCTATCTCCTCCAACATCACGCCGGATCCCGAGACCGGGATCGGACGATGGTCGGAGGCCGCGTTCCGCCGCGCCATGCGCTCCGGCGTCGATCGCGACGGCCAGCATCTCTATCCGACCTTTCCCTATGACCATTTCACGAATGTCTCCGACGAGGACGACCACGCGCTCTACGCCTTCCTGATGACGCGGCAGCCGGTTCATGCGCCGCCGCGCGCCAACCAGCTTTCCTTTCCGCTCGACCAGCGGCTCGTCATCGCCGGGCTGGAAGTTGCTGTTTCTGCGCCGCGGCACCTATCAGCCGGACAGCACGCAAGAGCGCGGAATGGAATCGCGGCGCCTATCTGGTCGAGGGGCTGGCACATTGCGGCGCCTGCCACACGCCGCGCAATGCGCTCGGCGCGGAACGGGCGAGCGCGCAGTTTGCCGGCGGCGACGTCGACAATTGGCATGCCTATGCGATCAACGCACAGTCGCCGTGCGCCGGTGCCGTGGAACGCCGATGCTCTGTATGCCTATCTGCGCAACGGCTGGCATCCCGATCACGGCGACGGCGCGCGGGCCGATGGCGGAAGTGGTCGAGCAATCTGTCCTCGGTACCGGACAGCGATGTCCGCGCCATCGCGACCTATATGGCCGACATGTTCGGCGCGCCGACGCCGGAACGAAAACGTCAAGGCGAGGCTGCGCTGGCGCAGGCCAAGTCGTCAGCCGCGCAAGCTTCGCAGGCCAACGCCGCCGGTGCGTCGATCTACGCGGCGACCTGCGCGACCCTGCCACGAGAACGGCAGGCCGCTGCCCTATGGCGGGGTCAATCTCGCGCTCTCGACGGCGATCTCCGGCCCCGATCCGCGCAACGCTCGTCAATATCGTGCTGTCGGGCGTTCGCCCCGTCGAGGGCGAACGCAGCCCGATCATGCCGGGCTTTGCCGCCAGCATGACCGACGCACAGATCGCGGCCTTGCTGAACTATCTGCGGGCGCGCTTCAGCAACCAACCGGCATGGACCGGCGTTGAAAAGACCGTTGCCGACGCACGCCGCACCGCAGACCGTCCTTCTCCAGACCTCGGCAGGACCGCGCACCGCTCCCGCCGATTCCACGCAGCGAGACAAGCCATGATGACATTGAAGGTCAACGGTCACGATCATCAGGTCGATGCCGATCCGGATACGCCGCTGCTCTACGTGCTGCGCGACGACCTCAAGCTCAACGCCGCCAAATTCGGCTGCGGGCTCGGCCAGTGCGGCGCCTGCACGGTGATCGTCGACGGCAAGGCGGTGTTGTCCTGCGTGACGCCGCTGCTTCTGCTGGACGGCAAGCAGGTGACGACGCTGGAGGGGCTCGGCACGCATCGACGCGCCGGCGCCGATCCAGCGCGCCTTCATGGAAGAGCAGGCGGCGCAATGCGGCTACTGCATCGCCGGCATGATGATGCGGGCGCAGGCGCTGCTGCAGACGGAATCCGAAGCCGACCGATGACGCAGATCCGCGCCGAACTGGAGCCGCATCTGTGCCGCTGCGGCACCCATATGCGCATCCTGCGCGCGGTGCATCGTGCCGCCCGGCTGATGGAGACGGCCGATGCTTCGCCAGCCGAGAGGAGCGCGCAATGAACGCGCCCGTGATTCTCGATCGCCGCCGCGTGCTCGCCGGCGGCGGCGCGCTGATCGTCAGCTTCTCGCTGTCGCGACGCCTTTGCGCAGGATCAGGCCCGCCGCGGCGGCGCCGGCGCCAAAACCTCCCGGCAGCCTTGCAACGACGCCATTTCTCGATTCCTGGATCCGGATCGACGCCGACGGCAGCATCACGGTGTTCACCGGCAAGGCCGAACTCGGCCAGGGCTTCAAGACCGCGTTCCAGCAGATCGCCGCCGAAGAACTCGACGTTCCCGTTCGAATCGCTTGAAGGTCGTCACCGCCGATACACGCCGCACCGCCAATGAAGGCTACACGGCCGGCAGCCATTCCATGCAGGACAGCGGCACCGCGATCCAGAACGCCGCCGCGCAGGTGCGCGAGCTTCTGATCGCCGAAGCCGCGCAGGCGCCTCGACCTGCCGGCCGAAGATTTGCGGACCGAGAACGGCGCGGTGATCGCGCCGGATGGCCAGCGGCTCGGCTATGGCGATCTGGTCGCAGCCGACATGCTGCATGTGCAGGCGCAGCCGAAATCGACGGCTGAAGGATCCCGCGACGTTCAAGGTGATGGGCCAACCCATCCCGCGCGTCGATATTCCGGCCAAGGTCACCGGCGGCGCGGCCTATGTCCAGGACATGCGGCTGCCGGGCATGGTGCACGCCCGCGTCGTGCGGCCGCCGAGCTATGGCGCGCAACTGACGGAGTGCGATACGGCGGCGGTCGAAAAAATGCCCGGCGTCGTCAAGGTCGTGCGCGACGGCAATTTCCTCGCCGTCGTCGCGGAAAAGGAATTCCAGGCGATCAAGGCGATGCGGCGCTCGTCGGCTGCGGCGAAATGGAAGGAGACCGCGAGCCTGCCGAAGCAGGACGATCTGCTCGAACGTTCTGACCAGCCTGCCGTCGCAGGATATTGACCATCTTCGAGCGCAGCAATCCCGCCGTCACCGGCCAGAAGACGATCGAAGCCACCTATACGCGGCCTTATCAGTCGCACGGGTCGATCGGGCCGTCCTGCGCGGTTGCGCAATTCGTCGACGGCGCGATGACGGTCTGGACGCACACCCAGGGCGTCTATCCCGATCGCGCAGGGCATCGCCGAAATGCTGCGCATGCCGCCGGCGAGCGTCCGCCTGATCCATGTCGAGGGCTCCGGCTGCTACGGCCACAACGGCGCCGACGATGCCGCGGCCGACGCGGCGCTGATCGCGCGCGCGCTGCCCGGCCGCCCGGTGCGCGTGCAATGGATGCGCGAGCAGGAGCATGGCTGGGAGCCGTTCGGCCCGGCGATGGTGACGAAACTGAAGGCCTCGCTCGACGGCAATGGCACGATCGCCGACTGGAATTTCGAGGTCTGGAGCAACACCCATTCGATGCGGCCGGGCGGCGCCGGATCGATGCTGGCGGCGCAGCACATGGCGCAGCCTTTCGCGCTGCCGGCGCCGAAACCGCTCCCGTTGCCGGAAGGCGGCGGCGATCGCAACGCGATCCCGTTCTACAATTTCCCGAATGCGCATGTGGTGCATCACTTCATCCCGGCGATGCCGCTGCGGATTTCGGCGATGCGCGCGCTCGGCGCCTATCACAACGTGTTTTCGATCGAGAGCTTCATGGACGAACTCGCAGGTCTCGCCGGCGCCGATCCGGTCGAGTTCAGGCTGAAGCATCTCGACGATCCGCGCGGCCGCGACGTGATCGAGAAGGCCGCGCAGGGATTCGGCTGGCAGAGGCGGCCAAAAGCCGCCGCCGGATCGCGGCTACGGCTTTGCCTTTGCGCGCTACAAGAATCTCGCGGCCTATTGCGCCATCGCCACGCGAGGTCGAGGTCAACCGCGAGACCGGCCGTCCGCGGCTGGTGCGCGCGGTGGCCGCGGTCGACAGCGGCCAGGTGGTCAATCCGGACGGCCTGACCAACCAGATCGAAGGCGCGATCGTGCAGTCGATGAGCTGGACGCTGTATGAGAGCGTCACCTTCGACGACACCAGGATCACCAGCATCGACTGGCAGACCTATCCGATCCTGCGCTTCGACGCGGTGCCCGAGCAGCATCGACGTCCACATCATCAACCGGCCCGGCCAGCCGTTCCTCGGCAGCGGCGAGACCGGGCAGGGCCCGGCCGCGGCATCGATCGCCAACGCCATCGCCAATGCCACGGGAAAACGGCTGCGCGACCTGCCGCTGACGCGAAAGCGCATCAAGGACGCGATCGACGCATGAGGCGAGAATGTCGTCGTCCCGGCCGAACGCCGGGACCCATAACCACCGCTGCTGTTCGTTGAGAAAGGCTGGAGCTCCACGCTTTGTGCAACCACGAACATTTGTGGTTATGGGTCCCTGCTTTCGCAGGGACGACGTTAAACTGTTGTGACGTGCCCGGCTACTGATACGTCGCGACGATGTCGGATACCGCGCGCTCGAGCTGCTGCGCGGTGGCGCATTGGCGCACCACGGTGCAGAAGGTCGAGTAGCGCGGCATTTCGGAATCGCCCAAGCCCCAGGCCATGCGGCCTTCCGGATTGAGCCAGACCAGCCGCTTCGAGCGCTCGGCGATGCGGCGCAGGATGTCGGCGCGCGGATCGAGATTGTTGCTGCGGGCGTCGCCGAGCACGATCACGGTGGTCTGCGGCGTCACCGCGCTCATCCATTGTTTTTCGAAATCGGCAAACGAGTTGCCGTAGTCGGACGAGCCGAATCCGACCTTCGACATGATCTCGGCCATCGCCTCTTCCGGCGATTTGGCCTCCAGGATGTCGCTGACCTCGATCAGATGCCCGGAAAAAGCGAACGAGCGGACGTCGGACACGACTTCGTGCAGGCTGTGGATCAGGAGCAGGAAGAAATCCGAGACCCGCGCCACCGAGCCCGAGACGTCGCAGATCGCGACGATCTTCGGCTTGTCGCGATGCTTGCGCTTCCAGGCGGTGAGGAAGGGAACGCCGCCCCACGCGGCGTTGCGGCGGATGGTGCGGCGCACGTCGAGATGGCCGCGGCGCTGGCGCTTGCGCGGCTTGCTGTAGCGCTCGCGCAGCCGGCGCGCGATCTGGCGGATCAGATGCCGCATCTGCTCGACCTGGCGCGGCTCGATCCGGGACAGCGGCGCATTGCGCAGGATCTCGTTGCGCAGATTTTCGGCTTCCTCGCGCCCGTACAGCAGCAACGCCTGCGAGACGGTGTCGCGAACGGTTTCGCGCAGCGCGTCCAAGGCGCGCCGCAAGCCGCTCGGCCAGCGCGGGATTTGTTGCGGTCAGATCGTCGAGATCGTCGCGCAGCCGCTGGATGCCCATTGCATCGAGGATGCGGCCCGAGAAGATGCCGCGCTGGGTGAAGTAGCGGATGTCGGACAGGGAGGCCGCGCTCGATGCGTTGGCGATCGCGGCGGCAATCTCGTTGCGGTCCTGGGACAGCAGCATCTGCGCGAGCGGGCCGAGATCCTGTGCGGCATCGCCGCCACCGCCGGCGCCATCGTCCGGACTGATTCGGTCGTTTCAGAACCGGATTCCGAATTCGTCCGCATCGCTGTCGTCGGGCGCGGCCTGCGCGGGCTCCGGCTGATCGAAGAACAGGTCGAAGCAATCGCCGAGCGCCTTCTTCTCGTCCTGGCTCTTGGCGAGCGTCAGCAGAAAGGTGTCGCGCAGGATCGTCCGGTCGGAAAAGCCGACTTTTGCCACCGCGCGCATCGCATCGATGCTTTCGGCCGGCGAGAGCCGGACGCCCGCCCCCCGCGCCGCACGAAAGAAGCGATGCAGGTTCTCCCTCATCACGCTACCCGAAGACGTTCTGCCGCGAGGCCTTGGCGATGAAGGTGCGAGATCTGAGGCATGCGCGGCCTCGATGTCGGCCTCGTATTTCAGCAGCACGTTGAGCGTGTCCTTGACCATCTCGTGGCCGAGTTCGGTCGCCTGCAGCAGCACCAGCACGCGCGCCCAGTCGATGGTCTCGCTCACCGACGGCAGCTTCTTCAGATCCAGCGTGCGGATCTCGTGGATGAAGCCGACCATCTGCCTGCGCAGCGTCTGCGAAATGCCGGGCACGCGGCTTTCGACGATGCGCTCCTCGAGCCTCTGCTCGGGGAAGCCGATGTGAAGATGCAGGCAGCGCCGCTTCAGCGCATCGCCGAGATCGCGCTCGCTGTTCGAGGTCAGGATCACGGTCGGCGGCGCCACGGCGACCACCGTGCCGAGCTCGGGAATGGTGACCTGGAAATCGCTGAGGATTTCCAGCAGCAGCGATTCGAACTCGGCATCCGACTTGTCGATTTCGTCGATCAGGAGCACGCAGCCGGCGGGCTGTTCCAGCGCCTGCAGCAGCGGCCGCGGCTCGACGAATTCCTTGGAGAAGAACACGTCGCCGAAATCGTGCAACTGATCCAGCGCGGCATCCAGCGTCGCGGCGCCGCCGAGCACTTCGCCGAGCTTGTCCTTCAGGATCTGCGTGTACAGAAGCTGCTTGGCGTATTTCCACTCGTACAGCGCCTTGGCCTCGTCGAGCCCCTCATAGCATTGCAGGCGGATCATCTTCAGCCCGCGCCATGCGGCGATCGCCTTCGCAAGCTCGGTCTTGCCGACGCCGGCGGGGCCTTCGACCAGGATCGGCTTTTCGATCTGCTGCGCGAGATAGACCGCGGTCGCGATCTGCCGGCTCGCAATATAGCCTTGCGCCGCGAGGCCGCTTTCGACTGCCTCGATCGAGGCCGAAGGCCGATGTTCAGCCACGGGTTTCCACTCCGGATGTTGCAGAATTTAAGCAATGTTCTGCCCGCGTTCCCGGCAAAGAACAAGCCTCGTTTGGCCATGCCAAGTCCCGGATTTGGCATGTCGGCGCACGAAGTCAGCGACCATTTTGAGGGAACGCAGATGTCGGGACCGGTTCCGACAGAGTTGGAGCACGACCGAATTTCGTGCGGCGGATTATCAACACCGTATCCACGGCTCGACCGGGACACCATTGAGGAAGCGTTCCTTGACGTCGGCGAGTGTGTCCGGCCGCTCCGCCACCCTTGTTCCATAATCCTTGAGGGCGGGGATCTGATTGACGTTATCGAGGCTCGCTTCGCCGGGGACGAGGGTCTGATCGATGCGCAAGATGCGGGCGCGGCCGATCAGGCTGTTCGCCAACTCTGCAGTCCCCTGAGCCTGCGAATCCATCAGGAGTTCGGCGATACGCCCCTTCCACAACCAGCCAGTGAAGCCCGAGTTGAGCGTCTTGCCCCCGGCATATGGCGCAGATGTCGTGCCGATGCTCAGGATCTCGATCGCGTTCAAGGGCACGCGAAGCCAGCCGGCCGCTTCGACCAAGGCCGCCATGGTAGGATTGTTGGCCCAGACCCCGCCATCGACATAAGCGCTGTTGTTGACTTCGGCGGCTGCGAAATAGGTCGGAGCCGCGGCGGTCGCCAGCGCGACTTTTATCGCAGTGAAGTCTGCGCAAATGTTCAATTCCCGATGATGATTGGTTCGGAAAATATGAACCTCGCCGCTGCGCGCATGGGACGAGGGAATGACAAGCCGGCACAGTGAATCGCGCAGAACTTTTCCCGCGGCTGTCTCAAAGGCGGATGTCAGCTCGGTCTGTAGCGTCTGCTGCGAAAATTTCGGCCGGAAAATCGCGCCTATCAAGCGCAGGATTCTCGCTGTCCGGCTCGTCATCGGAAAAACGGTTGGCCCCCGTCGTTCGTAGAATTCCAGCATCTGCTGGGCAGACAGGCCCATGCCCAGCCCGAGCGCCAGAATGCCGCCAGTCGACGTTCCCGCGATCAGGTCGAAATGATCGGTAAGTTTGCACTTCGTGACCCGTTCCCACTCCGCCAGCACGGCCGCGGTGAACGTGCCTTTGATACCACCGCCGTCCAGGGACAATATTCTGAAGGCGTCGCCGTTCTTGGTCTCGCCGCGCACCAGCGGCAGACGGCGAAGCTGTCGGACGATACGGTCTGCGACCGTGGCTACCTCTGGTTCGGTGGCGAGTTCGAGAGTTTCGGCTTGATCGAGGCCATTCCTGAGGTTCCGGACGATTTCGGGACGCTCGCGGAAGTAACCCTCCGCGGCGCCTCCGAGGCTCGCGATCAGGAAGCACGGCAGTCCTCGTTCGCGCGCCATTTCGAATTCGATCGGAATCCCGGCGCCCCCCGGATTCTTCTCCCATCCCTTGCCACCGACGATGACCACGGCGTCGCATCGATCCGCGATCCAATCGCGCAGTCGTTGCAGATTCTGAGGTTTCTTGTCCTCACCCTCAGCCGGCACCTCGTGCACCACGGCGCATGATTGCCACTGCTTCATATCGATGCCGTTCTTTTCCGGCGCGCTCGAAAATTGCCGGGAGACCGCCAGCGTCAGGCGCTCGCGCGTACCATCGGCCTTCTGGAACTCCTCCGCCTGCATCAGCAGTGTCGGCCAAATCGAGGGATGGCTGCCATGGATGATGGACCCGCCGTCACGGAAAATCTTCTCGCTCAGTTGCGCGACAAAAGATCGGATGCTGTCGGGATCGGGACCGCCCGCCGCCGCATCGGGAATGGATCCGGACAGCCAGATTCGGGCGCCTTTGAGCGGGGCAACTGAAGAGTCGGCCATGCGGACAAATCCTTCCAGTCGTTCATTCAGCGGGGCGGGCGCGGGCGATCGAGTTTTTCCGGATCGATGTGAGAGCTGGCGTCGTCTGCTACGCCGATCCGGGTGCCAGGATTTGCGCAGCGACGCGACGTGCGGGCGGCACGGGTATCGGAAACAACTCCTGCATCAGCAGATTATAGGCGATCTGGTCCCGCAGGGCCTCGAACAGCGCCGGGTGGACATAAGGCTCGACCTCGCCGAGCAGATCGGCGCAGACGGAGCCGGTACTACTGATCGGATAGGCCGGCGTATTTGGATGAAAGCTGCGGAAAATGCGAAACTCGCGTTCGACGCCCTCCATGCCGCCGATGAAAACGGCCGCGGAAAATTCATCGGTCTGCAAAAAGGCTTTGCGCGCGACGCCAAATGTCGGTGCATAATTCTCGAGCAGATACACGGGCCGGGCGCCGGGTGTGCCCAGCATCTCGTATCGCATGCGCAACAGGCTCGCATTCCGCCAGCCGCCAGTCGCATTTGCAAGCGACCCGTTCTGTTCGTGCGCAGGCGTAATCGCGACCCCATTAGCGGTAACGACAACCTCTTCCCTGGTAAGAGACGGATCGAGATAAAGGCTCGATTGAAACGTCAAGATTTTCGGCGGAGGCGGCGCCGCCCCCTCCTGCCGGCCTGCGAGCGCCGCGGATTGGTGCGTGACCCGCTCCGCCACCTGATTCACCAGTGGCGTAATCGCCGGATGACCACCATAGACGAGTGGATAGTGCGTCAGGATGTGCGCGCAAAATCTCCTCACCGCTTCGCGGACATTCAGCAGATTCCGGCCCTGCCAATACTTCCGATCCCGGTCCGGGTTCGGCTCACTGGCTGAAAGAAAGATGGGCGGTATCATGGGATGAGGGTCCATTGCAGGGCGGCGCCGGGGTCGAGGAACTCGAGGGCTAGGCGTGAACCGAGAAAGTCCAGGTGGTCGGCGTGCCGGTTGGTGATGCCGAGCGGATCATACACCAGGCGGCCCTTGATCGGTTCCGTACCGGATCGGAATGCCCGTTCGAGATCGAGACTTGTGGGCACCCCGAGCGCCATATCGAGCAGGATGCGCCGATGGCCATCGTGCAACTCGATATGACGACCAAGGTAGGGCACGATCTTCCAGCCCTTCTTTCGCGCATAGGCTCTGATCGGACTCATAAGCTGCTCTTCACGGAGCATCTGCATGTCGGTACGCATGTCGGCGACCTTGCGAAGAACGTCCTTGATGCCGTCGGGCGTCAAGGATTTGACGGTGGTGCCATTCTCGATCTCGGCAAGCCGGTCGTCGAGAGGAAGCGGAAAGAGAAACGTGCCCTGGCGCATCCGTGGCATGCCGGGCCAAATGACCTGCACGCCGCTGACACCGGCTCGATCCGCAAATGCGATCTCCTCCTGCACGTAGGGGCGATCCTTGACGTTCGGACTGTTTAACAGGACAACGGCGTCACTGTCCGCGAGTTCCTGCAACAGCTCCGCTTGGAACATTGCCCCCGGGCGGATCGAGATCGTGTCGAGGAAAACCGAATACCAGCGCGCGTTGAAGGCTTCGCGCAATTGATGCGCGACCGCGCCGGAATCCATGCGGGCATAGCTCAGGAAGATCTTGCGCCTGGACCGCTGCAGGCCGAGCGATTCCAGCACGAGGCCGGCGAGTTCGCCGACATCGGCGATATCGTCAAGCTCGAAGCCGTTGAAGTCCGCCACTTCCTTCGGGGCGACGGTGGTGAAGTCGCGCAGGTTCTCGACCACGGGGATAATCGGAATGTCGCGTCTCTTGCATTCCGTGATCGCACCAATCTCGCTGCTGTCATATGTGCCTTTACGGCAAAATACCACGGCAACCGCGTGCGCTCCGGCCGGAATCGAACCGGCGTTGCTCTGATCGATCAGGTCCAGGCGCTCATTCGATTCGTTCAAGCCCGTCGTTCGGTCGCGTAGACCTTTTTCAAGCTCGACGCGTCTGGGGTCGCCCTGCGTGCCGATCACGATTGCAACAAAATCCGTCATGAAAGGAAGCCTCTAGAAGACAAGCGTGGAAATGTCCAAATGGCTTATAGGCGCCGTCACCTCAGCAGACCGCTAGCCCGTGTCAGGCCGTAGCCGACCACGAGGCCGAGATAGATCGGCCAGGTCGACCAGGAGCGGAGCGCTTTGACAAAGTGACCTCCTCCTTTCGGTGGGCTCAGAGCGAAGCAGTCGGAGCGGCTGTAAAGCCCGGCGCGGATGCGCGCGGCGACGGAATCATAGAGCGACCGGAAGGCCTTTTCGCGCCCGAGATACGCCGCATCGACGAGATAGAAGATGACGATGGGTATGATGGCCACCGCGACAATCTTGTCGTTCTTTGCGGCGTTGGCGAAGCCGAACAACGCGCTGACGATCGCCAGGCACCATGTCTTGCACTGCGCGCTGTTGCCGGCGAGGCGGGTGATGATCGCCTGCAGGTAGTTCAGATGGGCAATGACGGCGGCGTTGTCGGCGGGATAAAATGCCGAAATGGGCGTTTCTTCCTCGCGTGGATCTATCGGCTTGTCGTCTTGAGGAACTGTCATGATCACAGCCTCTCGTTAAGTCCTGGCTTCAGGCTAGTATGATTTCGAAATATAACGGTTCGGACTATACATCCACTGGTTGTTGATGGAAAGACCTATGGTCTTGGTGGGCGTTGCAAGAGCCAGCGCCTATCGCAGCACGAGCCCGGTCGCGGCTTCGAGCTCGCCGATCGCCTGCGCGGCGTTGAGCACCTTGATCGTGGTCATGCCGATATCGCGTGCCGGCTTCAGGTTGACACCGAGATCGTCGAGATAGACGCAATTTTTCGGGTCCACGTTCAGCGTCTCGACCATCATCCGATAGATGCGCGGATCAGGCTTTCGCAGTCCGATTTTGGCGGATTCGATCACATGATCGAACAGCACCATGACCTCGGCGACATAGAGCGAGCGGCCGCTCCGGCTGCCGATGGCGTTGGCGGGAAGATTATTGGTGATGCAGCCGGTCTTGAATTTGGCCTTGACGCGCGTGAGCGCTTCGACCATTTCGGGCCGCAGATCTCCTGACAGCAGCGGCAACACGTCCTTGCCGCGGACTTCCGCGCCGAGCGCCAGCGATTCGGTTGCGAACAAGGCGTCGAAGGCTTCGATATCCACCTCGGCGCGTTCGAACTTGGCCCAGGCGTTTTCCAGATGATTGGCGGCGTTGGTGCGCCGAATGATGTCGGCGGGCAGCCCGCGCTCGGTCTCGAACCGCGCGAACGCCTCGAATGGCGAGGTCGTCAATACGCCGCCGAAATCCCAGATTACTGCTTCGATCATGCTTACCCACCCAAGGCCTGTGCGCGCCCGGCAGCGGCTAACACGGAATGCCGATCGGGACCAGTCCGAACCGCGGCTTGGCGAGACCCGTTGCAACGGCTATTTCTGCGGGATGAAATTCTCGATTTCAATGATCGCAGGCCTGCTGCTGGTCGCCGCACCTGCCGACGCCATTGTCGGTGGCGGCGTGCCATCGACCAATGGCGTCGGCCGCTCCGTCGTCACCATCGTCGGCTCACGCGGCAATTTCTGCACCGGCGCGCTCATCGCGCCAAAGCTGGTGCTGACGGCGGCGCATTGCGTGCAGCCCGGCGCCGATTACAAGATCGTCGAATACGGCGCGGACAAGCCGCCGCAGTTGCAGGACGTCAGGACGGTCGCCGTTCATCCCGGCTTCAACATGCAGGCGATGCTGGCCCATCGCGCTACCGCCGATGTCGCGTTGCTGCAACTGGCCGAACCCGCCCAGCGTAAGATTCCATTGGTGGTCGGCACGCCCAACATTCCCATCATGGTCGGCGGCCGCTTTACGATCGCCGGCATCGGCGTGACCGTTCGCGGCGATGGCAAGAGCGGCGGTATCATCCGCGTGGCGGGACTTGTCGCGACCGGCAAGCCGGGAACGCTGCAGATTCGCCTGGTCGATCCGGTCGGACACGGCCTGCGCGACGGGATGGGTGCGTGCACGGGCGACTCCGGCGGACCGGTGGTCGAGGACAAGCCGACCGGTCCCGCCATCATCGGCGTCATCAGCTGGTCGACCGGGCCGAACGGCTCAGCCGGTTGCGGCGGAATCACGGGGGTCACGCCGCTGACGCTCTACCGCGACTGGATTTTGCAAACCGCGCGGCAGTGGGGCGCGGGGTTGTGAGAGTCCACCGACCGTCATTGCCGGGCATAGCAGTCTGCTTTTGCGCAGACTGCGTAAACTTGTCTGCGATACCGGCAATCCATCTGTTTCGAGAGACTCTTTTGGTAGATGGATGCGCGGGTCAAGCCCGCGCATGACGAGCTATGACTAATGCTCCGCCGCCTTGTTCGCCGCAGCATTGTTCAATACGATCAACCCATCGACGGCGACGCCGAGCTTGCTGTTGATCAGGAACGGATTGACGTCGATCGACGCGATCCGGCTTCCCGCATCCGCCATCAAATTGGACAGGCCGACCAGCGCCTTGACGGCGGACGCCTCGTGCAGCGCCGGCTTGCCGCGATAACCCTTGATCTTCACGCCGGCCTTGGTCTTGTGGATCAATTGCCTGGCTTCGTCGGCGTCGAGCGGTGCGCCGGCGAGTGCGACATCCTTCATCAGTTCGATATCGACGCCGCCGGTGCCGAACAGCACCACCGGGCCCATTTCGGCGTCGAGCGAGGCGCCGACCACCAGTTCTAGATCGGCCTTGACCTGCTGCGCGATCAGGATGCCTTCGAGTTTCGGCTTGTTCTTGAGCTTTTTCACCCGCGCAGTGATGTCGTTGAACGTCTTCTTCACTTCAGCCGCACTGTTAATATTGAGCACCACGCCGCCGATGTCCGACTTGTGCAGGATCTCGGCGCTTACCACTTTTGCGACCACCGGATAGCCAATCTTCCTCGCGATCTTCACGGCATCAGCGGCAGTCTGGGCGATCTCTTCCTTTGAGACGGGAATGCCATAAGCCTTCAGCAGCTTTTTCGACGCCACCTCGTCGAGCGCTGCGGCGCCGTTGGCGTTCTTGAGCATCTTCTCCAGCATCGCCCGCGCAGGCGCCTTCGAACTCGATGCGATCTCCGGCACCACCTTGCGCAGTGAAGCATAGTCGATCAGCGACTTGATTGCGCCTACCGCACGATCGAGCCCCTGCATGACAGCGATGTTCGGCAGCGACTTGCGCAAGCCCTTGGTGAATTCGGTGAAGCCGATCGACATGGTGCTGATGTAAACCACCGGCTTGGAGGCCGCGGCGGCCATGTCGTTGACGATGCGCAGATTGCGCTCGCGCAGTTCGTGCGGCGCCTTCGGCAGTTCCGCATCGATGATGACGATGTCGGTGTCGGGATCGTCGATCATGGTCTTGATCGACTGCATATAAACGGAGGGATCGACGACGGCGGCAAAGCCGGCATCGAGCGGATTGCCGACGATGCTGCCGGGGCCGAGCATCTTTGCGAGTTTGTCGGTGGCGCTGGCGCTCAGCGGTGCAAAGTTCAGGCCGGCCGAATAAAACGCGTCGATCAGAAGGCCGCGCTTGCCGCCCGACAGCGACACCGCGGCGAGACGGTTGCTCTTCGGCGGATCGGCGTGAACGAAACATTCGGTGGTCTCGATCAGTTCATCGAGGCCGCGGACCCGGACTACGCCTTCGCGGGTCGAGATCGCATCAAAAGTCTCGATCGAGCCGGCGAGCGCGCCGGTATGCGCCATCGCTGCGGCGCGGCCGCCCTCCGAGGCGCCGAGTTTCAGCGCAATGACGGGTTTGCCGGCCGCCCGCGCAGCTTTGCAGGCCTCGCGGAAGACTTTGGTATTCCGCACGCCCTCGAGATAAACCACGATGACCCGAACGGACGGATCGGCCGCGAAATAGGCCATCAAATCCGGCGTCTCCAGCCCGGTCTCGTTGCCGGTCGTCACCATATAGCCGACGCCGATGCCGCGATCTTCCAGCGCCTGGCGGATCGCCATCACGATGGCGCCGGATTGTCCGGCGATCGCCACCGGTCCGGCTTCCATGGTGACGATGCGGTCGTCGATATTGGTGAACAGCTTCTCGCCGGCGCTCAAATTGCCGAGGCAGTTCGGACCGGTCACGGCCAGGCCGGTCTCGCGCACCGCGCGCTGCAGCTCGACCGCGAGCCGCTGGCTCTCCTCATCCTGCAATTCGCTGAAACCGGAGGTGACGATGGTGGCCGAGCGGGCGCCCGCAGCCGCGGCGTCGCGGATCACCTGCACCGCGAATCGCGCCGGCACCAGCACCAGCACGTGGTCCGGCTTGTCCGGCAGGCTGGCGAAATCCTTGTAGCAGGGCACGCCCCAGATCGTTTCGCGCTTGGCGTTAACGGGATAGAGGCCGCCTTCGTATTGGTACTTGATCAGATTGTTCCAGATGCGCTCGGCATAGTTGCCGGGCTTGTCGGTTGCACCGACCAGCACGATGTTGCGCGGGTGCAGCATCGCATGGATGCGTTTGACGATGTCGCTGGCGTCGGACGAAGGCGACCATTTTTCGGCCGAATGAGACGCGGTGCGTGCCGGAGCTTCCATGGAGTTGACCCTTACCCGTTGTTTCCTTTGGCCGCGACGATCGAGCGTCATCGCCACCCGCCATGATTTTTCATTCTTTTTATTGAGACTTGAGCGGGGTGGCAACTCGCGAAGCTGCGCAATGCCCGCAGGGCTCCAGTCGCTGTTTCGGTATGGGTGCCCGCCGCTATCTTGATTTGCCGGTCTCGCGGTCCAGGAACCTGCCGTGACGTGGAATAATGTTGGCGAGGCATTTCCGCTTTTGCGGTCTATAGTGGCGGGATGCCGGACGATGAAACATTGCCCCCGACGAACGCGCCGCTGTTTTCGGTCATCATTCCCCTGGAATATCACCGCGGCCAGTGGGATCGCGCATGGCAGGGCTGGCAATCCCAGACCCTCGACCGGGCCAGGTTTGAAACCATTCTGGTCGTGCCGCCGGATTTCCCGGATAAGGATAAATTGGCGGAGCTCGGAGACCTTGCCCGTCTCGAATATTCGCATCATTCGCATGACATCGGCCTTTGCGCGGCCGGCGCGGCAAGGGCGCGCGGCCAATTTCTGTTTTTCACCGAGTCACATTGCTGGCCCGAGCCTGACGTTCTGGAACTCTGCATGCAGGCGTTCCACGACCATTCGGACTGGACTGGAATTTCGTGCAAGTCGCTACGCGTCAGCCACAACAGATTGTCTGAAGTCGAAGCAGACATGTATGAGGCCGATACCGAATACGGCATGACGGAGCATCCCTGGCGAAAGATTCTCGATGTGTGCTTCGCGACGCGCCGTGAGGCCTACGAAGCATGCGGCGGTTTCAGGCCCGAACTCGGACATTTCGCCGAATGGGCTTTGGCCGCGCGCTATTTCGAAATGGGTTTCGGCATCGGCTATCTGCCGGAGGCGCGCGTACATCATTACTATATCGGCTCGCTCGCTGAGCTGAAGGCCTTCACGCTGGATTTCGTGCAGGGTGAAATCCGGTATCTCAGCGAGGACCGGCGCAAGAGTGACAATTCCCTGCTGGAGATTCCGCTCGAACTGATCTGCCAGGACAATTTCAGCCGCGACATGGCGCGAGCAATCCTGCGCATGGTAGGGCGGGACATGCTCGCCTCACCTGCCGCGAACGGCAGATCGAAGCAGGCGATATGGGCGCTGGGGCGCTGGGCTTCTCCAGCGATCTTTGGCGACGGCCTGGTACGGGCCGAAGCCGCCGCAGTCGCGGTCTATGCACATCTTGATGTGACGTTGGCTGCGGCGATCGGTTCGCGCCAACGGCTCGGGGTCGCGTTCAAGCGCTTCATCGCGGCGTTGATTCGGTCTGAGAGGTTAAGGTGTATCCGGGCCGAGCGCCTGAGCAGCAGTGGCGGGGACGCCATGACCGAATCGGGCGCCGACGCCGCCATTCTGGATCAAACGGGCTTTTATCCGCTGGAGCAATTCGAAGGTCGTTCGTTTCGCTGGAGCGAGACTGCGGCTGCGGTCCGCCTTCGCGTCAACGATGGCGATACGTCCATTCGCATCAAATGCGCGCCGGTCCGCGATCTCGCCCATGGAGTCGATTTGCGCTTCTACCTCGACGGCAGGCGCATTCCCGACGGCGCCATCGCGACAGATATCGACGGTTGTGAAATCCGGATCGATTTGTCGCAATCGGGGACCTATACACTGGGCTGGATTTGCCGGCGCTTCGAGGCCAAGGCGGATCCGCGCCATCTTGGCTTACCTGTTGTCGGCTTCGAGTTGGTTGCACGGGTCGGCAATTCGAGGGCGCGGGACAACAATGCGCTGGTTGACGACTCGCAAAGTCAGGAGCCCGGGTCGATCATGGTGGCATGCAGCAGATAGCGATCCGGCCCCGGCGTCAGCGCATCGAACGGCCAGCAGGTCGATAGCACCAGTTCGATATCCGTCGCGTCAGGGGATCGATGCCCGACGCGTCGAAGCGCACGACCGAGGTGGCATCGGCCCGATAGCGGAACGTCTTGCCGTCGCTTCGCGTGACATCGATCTCGTCGCCGATCGCGACATCTCTGCAGAAAGCGGAAATGCGTGTCGCGGTGCGCGGCATAGACCGCGACGCCGCGCTCGCCGGCATCGGGCGTCCGTTCGACGTGGCCGGGACCGAAGGCCAGCGCCTGGCCGCTGCTTCCGGCCAGCACGATGGCGCTGGCGTGGATCCGCTTCACCTCGATGCGCGCGACCGGCCAGGTATCGGCCCATGACCACGGCTTTGTCGCGCGGCCGGTGGCGATGGTCTCGGTGAAGGCGCGCTCCAGCAGCACCTGCGCCAGCAGCGCCTTGGCGTGGATGTAGGCGCCCTGGCCGAACAGGATGAGGCCGGCGAGCGCGAGCAGGAGAGGGGCGACGAAGCGGGGCATTGCATCTTCGCTCGCAATGACGGTTGGAGAAAGTCGCGCGCGCGGCCCTGGGGGACGGGAAGGCCGCGCGCGCTTTGCAGGAGGAGGTTGGGGCGCCTCCTCCGTTCATGGCGGCGTCAGCGCGCGAACGTCCGACGCCGGTTGAACACGAACAGGATCAGGCTGAGCGCGAGCAGGATCGAGCCGGCGATCATCTTCAGTTCGGCATCGGTCGCCGTCTTCGGCAGCTTGATCGTGTCGGGCGATCGCGACAGCCACGGCAGCGGCGCGTTTCAGCGCCGCGACCTGAACCTTGCGCGTCGCCGGCATCGGCACGCCGCTCCGTCGGCGGCGACCGGCAGTTGCGGGCGCTCGCCGAACAGCTTTGGCGAAGTCCCAGCCCGCCGGCAGGTTGATCGGCAACTCGCTGAGCTTGAGCGGTTCGCCCTCGGGACGGCTCGGCGTCTTGTCGACCGCGACCAGGCTGGTCAGCCGGCGTCACCAGTTGATGCTCGAGCGCCAGCGCCAGGATGGTCTTGTCGGCGTCCTCCGGGCGTGACCTGCCGCAGTGGTGCGCGCCACCTCGGCGTCGCTGATCTTGCGGCGCGCCCACAGCTTTCGACAGGCCCTTGCCTTCGGCGGCATTCGCGAGCGGCAGCGTCACGACCCAGGGACGGTCGCCGATGCGGCCCTTGATCTCGACCGAGCCCGCGAGCTTGTCGAGCTTGGCGGCCAGCACCAGCGGTTCGTCGCGATAGAGATCGGGGATCGACCGCCGGCGTGATGTCGGCCGTGGCGCTCGGAGAATTTCGCGGTGAGACCGGTCACCGCGGGATTCTCCAGCTTGGCGAACAGGCCGCGCATGCGCTCCTCGACCTGCTCGACCGAGCCGATATGGGTGAAGGCGCCGCGGCCGAGTTCGGCGGCGCGCGTCATCAGATAGGTGTTCGGCGCCGAGCCGATGCCGACCATGAACACGCGCGAGCGGCCGCGCATCGCCGTGATGGTCTCGAACAATTGCTGCTCGTTGCCGATCGCGCCGTCGGTCAGGAACACGACCTGGCGGACGGTGTTGGCGTCGTCGTCGGCATTGTCGGTCAGCGCCGCGCGCATCGCCGGCACCATTTCGGTGCCGCCATCGGCCTGCAGCGCGCTGACGAACGACGGTTGCGCCTGCCGAGATGCTGCGGCATCGGCCGGCACCGATGTCGGGAACAGCACGTCCATGGTGTCGATCGAAGCGGATCACGTTGAAGCGGTCGCTCGGCTGCAGGCGGCCGAGCGCGTAGATCAGGCTGGCCTTGGCCTGCGCGATCGAGGTGCCGCCCATCGAGCCGGAATTGTCGATCACGAAGATCACTTCGCGCGGCAGCGGCTTCTGCTCGGCCTGCTCGACCGACGGCGGCGTCACGAAGGCCAGCAGATAGTCGGCGTCGCCGACATGCTCGCGGAACAGCCCGACCGACGGCGCCTTTTCGGCCGCCGGCTTCCAGGTCAGCTCGAAGTCGCGGTCCGCCGGCACCGGGCCTTCGGCGAGCCTGATGATGCGCGTGGTGCTGTCCGGGCTTTCGATCTTGACGGCGTGGTGATGGCTCTTGACCTCGCCGAGCGGAAAGCCGGCCTGCAGGTGCACGGTGATGCGTGGTCGGATTGACCGGCGCGTTGTTGCGCGGGATCGAGCACCGGCGGCGAGATGCGGTCGCGGTCCGGCACCGGATCGGATGTGGTCGCGCCCCAGCCGCCGCCATCGGCGCCGGAGGTCGACGCTCTGCACCATCGGCGCCGGATTGTAGCGCGGGCCGACCACCATCGGCACCCGCAGCGAGAATTCGTTGCCGGATTGCTGGACCGGCTCCTGATATTCGATCTGCACCAGCACGGTTTCGCCGGGGCCGATATTGGCGACCGAGTTGGTGAAGATGTTCGGCCGCTCCTGTTCGGTCAGCGCCGCCTTCTGGCCGTTCGCGCGCGGCCTGCTCGTAGATGATGCGGGCCTGCTTGCCGCTCCTTGATGTCGCCGACCACGACGCGGTCGCCGACCACCATCTTCAGCGTGTCGACCGCGCCGCCCGCCGGCAGCGGATAGACATAGGTCGCCTCGACCCAGTTCTGGGTCGGATTGCGGAAAATCTGGGTGACGCGGGCGCGGATCGTCGGGCCCGACACGGTGAGGTCGACATCGATGCCGAGCCGGTCGCGTCGGCAGTAGCCGTCCTCGGTCTTCAGCAGCAGCGAGCCGGAGCGCGCGTCGCCCGGCCGGAGCAGGCGGCCTGCGGGGCTTCGGCCGACCAGCACGGGCTCGAAGCTCAAGAATAGTGCCGCAAACCCGACCAGCGAGCACGGCGACGCTTTGCACCACGAAGAACAGCACCAGTTCGCATCTGCGCGACAGGCGCGCACGCCGGCCGGTCTGGATTTCACCGCAAATCGTCATTTTCAGCACTCCCGAGCGAGGGTTTCGCCGCCGGCAAGTGTTGCGGGAACGCGCGTTTTGGCGCGAGCAGAATGATCGGCATTGTTCAGCCGCCCTCCGGCGGCGGACGCCGCCGCCGGGACGGCCTTGTGCGGTTTTGTGCTGGAATTGTGCGTCTGCTAGACTGGGCGGGATGGAGCAGGGGTAACGATGCCGACGCCGGACAAGCAGCTTTCCGCCGAGCAAAGCCGGCAGGTGGCGGAGACCATTCGCGAGGAAATCGCGCGCCGCCGCATCTCCCGGCAAGCGCTGGCCGAACAGGCCAAGCTCAGCCTGTCGACGCTGGAAAAGGTGCTCGGCGGCCGCCGCCCGTTCACGCTGGCGACCACGGTGCGGCTCGAGCAGGCGCTCGGCGTCTCCTTGCGCAAGACGCCGGACGCTGCGGCGCCGGTCGCTTCCCGCCAACGGCGACGTCGCGCCGGATGGCCTCGGCTCCTATTCGCGCCGCGCGGTCAGCGTGGATCGAGGGCACCTATGTCACGCTGCGGCCGTCGTTCGGCGACAAGGAGGCGATCTATCGCCTATCGCACCGAGATTGCCTGGGATGCAACGCGCGTCGTCGCTGCGTGTTTCGCGAGGGCGAGCGGCAGGATGCGGCCTACACCCAGTACGGCGAGGTGGCGGTGCCGAACCAGTCGGGCCACATCTATCTCGTCACCAACCGGCACGGCCAGCATCGCCTGATCACGGTGTCGCGCCCGACCATCTCGGGCGAGATGTACGGCATCATCACGACGCTGCTGGCCGGGCCGCGGCTCGCAGTTGACGCCGATCGCCGCACCGATCGCGTATCTGCCGATCAAGACTGTTCCGAGCCCGACGCTCGGCCGGATTTCACCAGACGATGCCAATTACGCCCTTTATCGCCAGCATCTGCGCCGCACCATCGACGAGCCGTTTGCGCTGTTCTTGCCGGGCTAGCAGCGATCGCCGCTGCAGGGCTTGCATTTCCCGTGAAAGGGTCTATATGAGCCCCATTCGAATTACCGCTCTGCCTTGTTGACCGCGCCGAAACCGGCTCCTTTCCCCAAGACATCGTTAAAAATCGGATCAAACCCGCACGGAGGTCGTGTGGGCAAAGCGCATTTGCGCATCTTGGAGATAGTTACATGGCTACCGGAACAGTTAAGTGGTTCAACGCGACCAAAGGCTTCGGCTTCATTCAGCCCGACGACGGCGGAAATGACGTTTTCGTTCACATCAGCGCCGTTGAACGCGCTGGTCTGAGCTCGCTCAACGAGGGCCAGAAGCTCTCGTTCGAAGCGAAGACCGATTCTATGCGCGGCAAGACCAGCGCCGAGAACCTTCGCGTGAGCTAAAATCGTCGATTTGGGATTTCCACGGATGTACTGGGATCCTCTGATCGGCTGTTGAATATCAAGGCCCGCTGGTGATGAACCAGCGGGCTTTTTGTTTACCGTGCATCTGAGATCATCAGCCCAAAGGAGGCCGACCATGAGCGAACGGCTGGACACCCTGAAAAAGGCGCGGGACCGGATGGTGGAAGAGCGCGATGCGCACGCCAAGGTGCTTGCCGCGCCGTTCGATCGCGACAAGTCGGAGCGCGCGCGCAACAAATTCGTCGAGACGCAAACGTTGATCGACGCGATCGACCGGGCGATCAAGGGCGACCAGGCGGCTGGTTGAGTGCGGCCCGCGTAGAACAGGCGCCGATATCTAACGTTCGACATCGGCGCCATTCTTCCTAGCCGCCCGTCTCGGCGCTGATGATGTCGCCGAACAGCTCCCACTGGCCGTTCTTGAACCGCATCATCTTGAGCTGTTCGATCGGGGCGAAGTCGGTGGGCCCGGTGTTGATCTTGACGCCGGGGATCAGCGTATCCGCCGCAAAGTCCTTCAGGCTGGCAGCCTGCTTCATGACGTTCTCCCGGGTCAGATTGTCGCCGGACTGTTTCAGCACCTGCACCATGGTCTGCGCCGCGGCGTAGCCATAGACGAGGTTGGTGTCGGATACGTTGGCGCCCGGCATGTACTTGTCGATGAACGCCATGAACTTCTTCATGCCTTCGTCGTCCTTCCACTGCGGATCGGACGCGTCCTTGAGGTAGGTGGCCGACAGCACGCCCTCGGAAGCGTCAAGACCGGCAGGCTTCATCACCGCGCCGATCGAAATCGAGACGTCGGTCATGACGTGCATCGGCTTCCATTCCAGCTCGGCCATCTTCTTGATCGCTTGCGCCGCAAATTTCGGCGTCGAGATGTTGACGAACACGTCGGCGCCGGTGCCCTTCAGCTTGACGATGTGGGAATCGATCGAGGGCTCGGTGGTCTCGTAGCTTTCTTCCGCAACGATGATGCTGGAGGCCTTGTCGCCGAACATGTCCTTCAGGCCGGCGACGTAGTCCTTGCCGAAATCGTCATTGGCATAGAACACCGCGACCTTGGCGTCGGGCTTGTTCTTCAGGATGTATTTCGCGAAGATCCGGGCCTCGACGCGGTAGCTCGGCTGAAAGCCCATGGTCCAGGGAAAGTCCTTCGGATCGTTCCACTTGCTGGCGCCGGTGGCGAGGAACAGCTGCGGCACTTTCTTGGCATTGTGATATTTCTGGACCGCGGTCTGGGTCGGCGTGCCCAGCGCGTTGAACACCAGGAACACCTCGTCGCTCTCGATCAGCTTGCGGATCTGCTCCACCGTCTTCGGCGGGCTGTAGCCGTCGTCATAGGAGATCCAGTTGATCTTGCGGCCGTTGATGCCGCCGTCGTCGTTGATCATCTTGAAATAGGCTTCCTCGGTCTTGCCGATGACGCCGTAGGCGGAAGCAGGTCCGCAATAGGCCTCGACATTGCCGATCTTGATTTCGGTGTCGGAGGCGCCGGTGTCGTATTTCTTCTGGGCCAAAGCGCCCTGGGTGGAGAGCAGGGAGAGAGCTGCGGCGGCTGCGAGCAGCGACAATTTTTTGTTGTTCTTCATGAAAGCGTATTCCTCGGTTTCTTTTGGTTGGGGACAGTTTTAAAAAATCGCAACCGGTCCCGGCAGACGGTTACGAGGCAGCGGCGTTGGTATCGGTGGCCTTCGGCGTGCTGAACTTCTTTCGCAAGGTCGGTTTGTGGATCTTGCCTGTCGCGTTGCGCGGCAGGGCGTCGACGAATTCGAATCAGGCGCGGGCATTTGAACCGCGCCAGATTGGCGGCACAATGGGCATGAATTTCCTCCGCAGCAAGCGTATGGCCGGGCTTCACGGCCACGATCGCCATGCCGACTTCGCCCCATTGCTCGTTGGGAATGCCGATCACGGCGGCTTCGGCGACGGCCTGCAGTTGATGCAGCACGCTCTCGACCTCGGCCGGATAGACGTTCTCGCCGCCGGAAATGTACATGTCCTTCCAGCGGTCGACGATGTAGTAGAAACCTTCCTCGTCGATGCGCGTGGCGTCGCCGGTGTGCAGCCAGCCGTCGGTGAAGGAGGACGCGTTGGCGTCCGGCCGGTTCCAGTAGCCCGGCGTGACGTTCGGTCCCTTGACCCAGAGTTCGCCGAGTTCGCCGACCGCAGCGTCGGTCCCGTCGGGACGAACGATCCGCACTTCCGTGTGCAGCACCGGCTTGCCGGAGGAGCCGGCCTTGCGCACGGCGTCCTCGCGGTCGAGCGTCAGCACCGCGGGCGAGGTCTCGGTCATGCCGTAGCCCTGCTGCAGCGCGACGCCGCGTTCTTCCCAGGTCTTCAAGAGCGGCACCGGCATCGGCGCGCCGCCGACGCCGCCGATCACGAGCCGGCTGAAGTCGGAAGTCGCGAACGCCGGATGCTGCGCCATGAACTGGTAGATCGCGGGCACGCCGAAGAACACGTTGATGCCCTGCGCGGGATCGCTGATCAGTTGCAGCGCCAGTCCGGGATCGAACGCGCGCATGATCAGCACGGTGCCGCCGGCGTGCAGCACCGGATTGGTGTAGCAATTCAGCCCGCCGGTATGAAACAGCGGCAGCACGGTGAGCAACACCGACGATGGCGAGATGTAGGCGGGCCCGCCGAGATTGACGCAATTCCAGAACGTCATGCCGTGGGTGATGATCGCGCCCTTCGGCTGGCCTGTCGTGCCCGAGGTGTACATGATGGTCGAGATGTCATCGAGCGTGACGGCCTCAATCCGATCGAGCGGCTTTGCGGACGCGATCGCCGCCTCATAGGAGCCGCCGGGTCCCAGCAGCATCGCCGACGACACATGGCAGAGCTTTGCGACCGTCAGCGCGATCTCGGCCAGATCGATGTCGTGGATCATCACCTTCGGCGAGGCATCGCCGACGATGAACTGCAGCTCGGGCACGGTGAGGCGGGTGTTGAGCGGCAGGAATACCGCGCCGATCCGGCCGCAGGCGAACTGCACTTCCAGCGTATCGGTGGTGTTCAGCGCCAGCACCGCGACCCGGTCGCCGCGCGCGACCTCGAGCTGGTCGCGCAGATGCGTCGCGAGCCGCGAAATCCGCGCATCGAATTGCGCATAGGAGAGGCGGCGCTCGCTGGCGAGATCGACGGCCGCGATCTTGTCCGGCGTCCGCCGGCCGAAATGGGCGATCCAGTCGTAATGGCGAACCGGCAAATTCTCCTCCGAAGGTTTTGGCGGTCTGGCGCCGCCTGATCCCAGCTTCATCTTAATGCCATCTCCCCAGGATGGAGCGGCCCTATTTGGATACTGTCTTGCGTTGAGTGGCTGCAAGATGCGGCTTCGCGATCCCGCGGCGCAATGCGCCCGGGTCGTCGCTGGAAGTCTTCGCCCCCAAACAGAAGAGGGCGCGGGGAATGCCGGGTGCGCGCTGCACCCGCGGTCTCGTGTGCAAAATTGTGCGAAAACACGCACACGAGCATACAGGTTCAGCGGAAACACTCCGGCATCCCCCGCGCAATGGCTTTACGGCTTATGCCGTGCTCTCCTCGGCGACGAATTCGTCTTGTCACCGTCGCTGCCGGCTTGATGGCTCTTCGATCCGGTTGGATCGAACGCGCCACCGGCAGCTTGACACCAGCAACGGGTGCCGGAACCACACGGTTTTGCCGTACGCTTTGGCGTCGTTCGTCCTGCGCGCTGTTGCCCGCTCACGGAAAACCGCCCTGCGGACACACACGCGCCGACGCTGCCGCGTCCACCGCATCCTTTCCCACGTTCGTGACGACGCGCGACCGCCCCTCTTGCCGGGAAAGGACGGGGCGAGCTGGTACCGCTGATTTGCCCGACGGGTTAAGAGAAATATTTTTTCAAGGAGATCTGGACAGGGCAAATCACGTTGATCCGGTTCGATAAATTAGTTTTTACGCGCACGGCATTCTTCGGCGAAAATTCTCGTGCCGCAGGCCGATTGATTCCCGGAACACGCCCGACGAGCTAGACCGGAGAGAATTCCTTTTGGCCGAGTCGTTGCGGGAGCGATGCCACTGCCGCGAATGGGCCGTCACCTAACAACGCTAGCGTAACGAGCATGACTGACCAAACAATTGGAAGTTCGCAGCCTCCGGCAGTAAAGAAGAATCCTTTTCGCACGGCCCAGAATTGTGCCGCGCCGGCGATCAGTGGCAACGTGTAGAGGCATACCCATCGGGTATAGATTCCAGGTATTAGACAGATCGCTCCAATGAATTCGGCGGATATGCAGTACCAGGGCACAATCGATGGATAGCCGTTGGTTGCGAAATTAGCCCACCACGTATTCAGGCCGCCATTAAGAATGGCAAACTTCCAGTAGAGATGTGCAATGAACAAACTGCCGAGCGATAAGCGCAGCAGGAACACTGCATATGGTGCAGTACGTTGATCAATCATTATGCGCCTCCATAAAATGATTATGACAACCGACCCATTTTGCGCTCTCTGGCCCGAATGTCACGCCGCACCGCGTTAGGAAGGTCGGTAGGGCAATGGGTTCTAACGCCACCACACCCCATGCTGTCCTGCGGCTGATGTCGAATGATCGTCGCTTGAGCGGGATTGGCCGTTTTCTCCGCGTCATCGCGCCGCGCGCGCGGGATTTTTCGAAGCGATTGGGTGTCGGCGAGCGGAGATTTCGACCAACGATCGGGTCGCGGCTGGCCTGGCAATGACTGCCGGTGGCGGTCGGCCCGTTCAGCGGGCCCTCGCACGCGCGGCGGTCGAAGCTGCCGAGGTGGCCGCTCGTCATCAAGGACCACACGGGGAGGGCGGCTCCTGGCGCAAAGCTGCCGCTCGCAAACTGCGGCTGCTCCGAGCGCGCCCAATACGGACGAACGAACATCAAGCCGCCGCGTAGCTTGTTGACGACCGGTGTCCCCAGCGATTTGCCCTCCACGTCCTCCGCAAGAATCAGCAGCGGCTTACCCGACAGCATGACCGAATTCAAAATTCGGGACGATCTGACGGGCTGCACCTGGATGGTCCGACGCACGATGTCGACGCCTGCCTTCTGGTCCGGATTCGATGTGGTTACGCCGTCCAGCGCCTTGAGCGAGCGGAGGAGGCGACGCCTCCCTGAGCTTCCAGCAGGCCCGCCCCGCTGAGAATCGCGACTGACACCAGACTGTCGAAATTGGGCGGCGAAATTGCGTTTCCGCGGCAGTATCCGTAATTGTACGAACCATATTTTGTTCAATTCTTCATGGTTAATGTCCAACCTGATGTGCTGCCGGTAGCTTTCCGCCTGGATTGAAGAGGCCTCGCCATGGCATTTCTGCATTTGAATATTCGTGGACGTTTGATTCTTGGTTTTAGCGTGCTCTGCGCGCTTCTGGCTTGCGTGGTTGGCGTCACCCTCGTCAAGGTGAGTGCGGTCAACGTGTCTACCGAGCGCAACGTCAACCTTCGGGTTCCGACTGCGATGACGGCCAGTGATGTGGTGGCGGGCGTCTACGCCTCGCTCGCTTCGCTGCGCGGCTGGTTAATCACCGGCAATGATGCATTCAAGGTCGAACGTGCGACGCTCTGGAAAGACATTCAGCGCCATGGCGCCCAGATGGATGGTCTTTCGGGCCAATGGACCGTTGAGCAAAACAAGGTGGACTGGAAGAATGCCAAGCCGTTGCTCGACGAGTTGCGCGGCGCCCAGGACAAAGCCGAAGCGATTGCACACACCATCGACGAGCAGCCCGCAGCAAAGATCCTAGCAACCGAAGCCGCGCCGCTGGCCAAAACTATGCTGCAAAAGGCGACCGCGATCATCGACGAGGAGGGGGGCATTGCCTCGACCGATGCGCGCAAGAGCCTGTTGATTGGATTTGCCGACATGCGCGGCAGTATGGCGATGGCGATCGGCGCCATCCGCGCCTATCTGTTGACCGCGGACCTGGCCTTCAAGAAGGAGTTCGAGGATCTCTGGGCGCTCAATCAGCAAAAGTTCGATGCGCTGTCGAAACGCCGTGCCGAAATGACGGGCGATCAACAGAAAGCCTTCGATGCGCTGGTCGCTGCCCGGGCCAAATTCTCGCCGCTGCCGCAGAAAATGTTCGAGATCCGCGCCTCGGACCGCTGGAACATGGCGCAATGGTTCCTGAGCAACGAGGCGGCGCCCCGCGCCAACAAGCTGCTCGACATTTTGGCTGGATCGAAAGATGCCGCCGGCTCGCGCTCGGGCGGCATGGTTTCGCGGCAGCAGGAAAACCTCAAGAAGGATGGCGCCGCGACTCTGGCTGAAACCGGTTTCCTGATGACGCTGCTCTGGGTGCTGCTCGGTGTCGGCATCGGGGTCGCCGCGACCGTGGTGTATCTGACCAATCGTTCGATCGTGCCGCCGATCCTCAACATGGTCGGTGCCATGGGTCAGCTCGCCGGCGGTGACCACTCCGTCGCGATACCCGCAACTGACAAGAAGGACGAAATCGGTCTGATGGCGCGGGCGGTGCTGATCTTCAAGGAAAACATGATCAAGGCCAAGGAGCTTGCCGAGAAGGAGGCCGAAGCCATCAGCGCGCGGGTGGCGCGGGCGGCGCGGGTCAACGAACTGACCGAGACGTTCGATTGCAACATCTCGACGGTGTTGCGTTCGGTGGCGTCCGCCTCCACCGAGTTGCAGGCAACCGCGTCGTCGATGACGGCGACCGCCGAGGAGACCAGCAACCAGGCAACGGCCGTCGCCGCCGCCACCGAGGAAGCCTCGACCAACGTGCAGACCGTCGCGGCCGCGTCGGAGGAACTGGCGAGTTCCGTCACCGAGATCAGCCGTCAGGTGGCGCAATCGGCAGCGATCGCGCAAAAGGCCGTGGGTGAGGCAGATCGCACCAATGCGACGGTCCAGGGCCTGTTCAAGGACGCCGCCGCCATCGGCGACGTCGTCAAATTGATCAGCGAGATCGCCAGCCAGACCAATCTGCTGGCGCTCAACGCGACGATTGAAGCGGCGCGCGCGGGCGAGGCCGGCCGCGGCTTTGCCGTGGTGGCCTCCGAGGTCAAGAGTCTGGCCGAGCAAACCGCCAAGGCCACCGACCAGATCGGCGCGCAGGTTTCCTCGATCCAGAATTCGTCCAGCGAAGCTGTCAGCGCCATCAAAGGCATCTCGGCGACGATCAATGAAATGAGCGAGATCGCGTCCGCGATTGCCGGCGCCGTGGAAGAGCAGGGCTCGGCGACTCAGGAGATCGCCCGCAACGTGCAGCAGGCAGCACTCGGTACCGGCGAAATCTCGTCGAACGTTTCCGGCGTGCAGCAGGCCGCCGGCGACACCGGTGCGGCCGCCCATCAGGTGCTGCAGGCCTCCAGCGAGTTGTCGAAACAGTCCGAGACGATGCGAAATCACGTCGAGACGTTCCTCAGCAACATCAAGGCGGCTTGATCGCCTGCCGACGCGGCTCTTCGTCTCGCGTTTGGTGTTTCTCGGCTGGGGACGAAATTTGAATAGAAATGGTTGTCATGGGTCGCCAGTAGCAGGTATTCGCGGACTCCTAGACTGGCCGCTTCTGTGAAGGTTTGCGGATGTCGGCCCCATGGTGGTGGGGCGGCAGACACGAGGGGCCGGCGTACGCAAACCTCCAAAGGAGGAAACCGCGGGAGGTGTGACGAAGCTGCGCGTCAGACGCTATGGGGATTTGGACGCTGGCGGCTTGTTGCCGAGGTGCGTTGATCGCCTGTCTGGGAAGCAGTCGACGGGGCGGCAAGCAGTGTCGGCCCACCGCGACAGGCAGAACCGGCGTGGCGCAGCAGAGATCGAACGACAGGACGGCTGTTCCGGGCTGCGCGAGGGCGAGGCGGATCATTGCCGGTCAGGAGGCAGCGATACAGAAGGGCCGCGCTGGGGTGTCGCCGCGAATTGACTTCGATCATGATGTATCGATCCTGATTGCGGCGGTTGATGCCGCCGGCCGATAGCGCGGCGAGGCGCCGCGCTGGAATATCTCGATGACGATCATGCGGCCGCCGCAGCACGGGCACGAGAGTTTGGCTTCCTCGGCGTGACTGTCACCGCCGGCCTCGTGCTGTTCCGCAGGTACGTCGAGCAAGCGGCGCGCCCGGGTGATGTTGTCGGCGCGCGTGCCGCTGGCGAGCAGGCCGTAGTGACGGATGCGGTGGAGGCCTTGCGGCAGGACGTGAATCAGGAAGCGGCGGATGAACTCGCCGGTTGATAGGGTCATGACCTTCTGGCGGTCGCGGCCCTCGGCACGATAGTCCTTCCATCGGAAGGTCACGCTGGAGCGGTCGCAGGCGATTAGCCGGCTGTTGGCGATGGCGACACGGTGGGTATAGCGCGACAGATAGGCCAGCACGGCCTGTGGGCCGCCGAACGGGCGCTTGGCATAGACGACCCATTCGGTTCGGCGCAGCGGTGCCAGATACGCCGCGAACGCCTTCGTGTCGGCGAGAGCGACATGACCGCCGAAGAACTTCAGGCGGTTGGCTTTGTGGGTCGCGATCAGCCTCTCCAGGAACAGCCGACGAAACAGGCGCGAGAGCACACGCACTGGCAGGAAGAAGCCAGGTCGGCACGCCACCCAACGCTCGCCGTCGAGCGAGATGCCGCCGCCCGGTACGATCATGTGGACGTGCGGATGATGGGTCATGGCCGAACCCCAGGTGTGTAGCACGGAGGTGATGCCGATCCTGGCGCCCAAATGCTTCGGATCGGCGGCGATCGTCAACATCGTCTCAGCCGAGACTTTGAACAGGAGATCGTAGATCACGGCCTTGTTCTGGTAGGCGATGTCGGCGATGGCCGCCGGCAGCGTGAACACGACGTGATAGTACGGCACCGGCAGCAGATCGGCTTCGCGCGCGGCCAGCCAGTCCTTTGCCGCCGCGCCCTGGCACTTCGGGCAATGTCGGTTGCGGCAAGAGTTGTACGAGATCTGGCTGTGCGCGCACTTCTCGCAGCGCGCGACATGCCCGCCGAGCGCCGCCGTGCGGCAGCTCTCGATCGCCGACATCACCTTCAATTGGCCGAGGCTGACATGGCCGGCATTGGCCCGGCGCCATGCCGGGCCGTGGCCGCGGAAGATGTCCGCGACCTCCAGCGATGGACGCGACACGATAAGCCGCGCGTCAGGCGGGCGGTTCGGCGCCCTCCCTGAGCTTGGCTGTAATGCGATCGAGCGGGCTCACGATCTCCCGGATGGTCTTGGTGGCGACCCGCGTATAGAGCGCGGTAGTGTCGAGCTTGGCATGTCCCAACAAGACCTGGATGACCCTGATATCGGTGTTCTGCTCCAGAAGATGCGTCGCAAAGCTGTGTCGCAGGGTGTGCGGGGAGACCTGCTTGCCGATCTCGGCCATCTGGGCTGCGGTATCGCAGGCGCGCCTGAGCTGGCGCGCCGACATCGGGTTGACCGGGTTCATTCCGGGAAACAGCCACCCCTGTGGACGTGCCGCGTTGTACCAGGCGCGCAACAGCTCGAGCAGATGCGGCGAAAGCATCACGTAGCGGTCTTTGTGGCCCTTGCCTTGTTCGATCCGGATCACCATGCGCTTGCTGTCGATGTCGGATACCTTCAGCGCGACCACCTCGGACACGCGCAATCCGGCTCCATACGCTACACTCAATGCCGCCTTGTATTTGAGCCCCGGTGCCGCATCGAGAAAACGGACGACTTCTTCCGGGCTCAGGACCACCGGCAGCTTGCGGGGCACGTGGATGAACTGGGTGTGGTTCACGATATCGGCGCGCCCGAGCGTGATCTTGAAAAAGAACCGCAGTGTCGAGACGCTTTGGTTGAGGGTCGGAACGCCGGCGCCGCTCGTCGCCAGATGGAGCTGATAGCGGCGTACGTCTTCGAAGCTCGCCGTGTCGGGCGAGCGGCCGAGGAAGGCAGCGAAGTTCTTGACCCTCTGCACGTAGTCATGCTGAGTCTTCGGCGTTAACTTGCGGATCGTCATGTCTTCGATCATGCGCTGCCGCAGCGGGCTTATGGCCTTATCGGTCATGAGGGATGCTCCTGTCTTGATGGAGGTTGCGAACCCCTCATCTCAAGACAGGACGCCCCGTCGCGCTATCGTGTTGGCCCCAGCGCCCGTCGCAGTACCCTACCGCGCGAGCGGTTTAGTCCTCTGGCGCGAAGCGGCCATTCGCCCGAAGGCTGATTTCAGCCAGGTGCGGCATTCAGTCATCCGCAGGGCCACCGGGCATCCGCTGCGGCACAGCACTGCCGGTCCTGTTAACCCTGTCCGCAAACGCTCGTGTTGTCAGGTCGGCCGCCGCCAAGTTGCCTCATTAGATCGGAGAATTCCAACCGACGCCAATTCAAGCCGGAGGAACATCATGCTGAGAATGATGTTGTTGGGCCTCCTCATCCCATTGGGTGTGGGAGTGCTTGCGGCAATGGAATTCAAAACTCCAGCGCGGAGTGCAGTAGTGCCCGTCCGGCCCGTTGCCGAGATAGCCGCGGGCATTTCCGAGCGACGCGGTGCGTTCGCCAAGGCTGATCGACTTGAAAAGGCTGATCGACTTGAAGTGGCCGCTGCGAGCATCGAGACACCAGTGCAGCCTGCTCTCATCGACGAACGCAAGTCTCCGCCGGAAGGCGCCAGTGTCGGTCCATCGGAGCCGCCGAGGGTGATCAACCGCCATCGGCACGATCCCAGGTCGAAGAAGGTCACCTCCGCCGCCGCTCCGAAGTCGAAGCCAAAGAAAACCGATGTCAAGCGAACCGCAACTTCCGAACGGCGAAAGGCTGCCGGCAACACCGAACCTTGCCGGCTAAGCGCGTTTGGTGGCTTGCTTAAGGCTTTGGGTTCAGCCGACTGCGAATTCTGATTCATCGAACCATCATTCCCGCTGAATTGGCCTCGGTCGCTCCAACCCAAAGCTATCGCCGGAGCGGCGCAGCCGATGCGCGCTCCGGGTCAAAAGCTGATTTCGGGTGGCCTTCCGGGACTGGCTGATCGAAGTGGCCCGTCGTGCTTAGGAAGCCGAAGGACCGCTTCTGGCGGATTTTGTTGAAAAACTCTACTGTTGAAGCCGAAGGAGATCGCTGATTCATTTCCCCTTAGTGATGGAGACTTGAATCGATGATGGGGCGACAAGTCGAGCAGGGGTCGCTGTTTTACGACTTCTCACTCGACCGGCATGTGCCGGCGGACAATCTCCTGAGGTCGATCGATCGGTTCGTGGACCTGTCAGAGGTTCGGCGCGACCTGACCCCGTTCTACAGTTCGATGGGCCGCCCCTCGGTCGATCCGGAGTTGATGATCCGGATGCTGATCGTGGGGTACTGCTACGGGGTGCGCTCCGAGCGCAGGCTGTGTGAGGAGGTTCACCTGAACCTCGCCTACCGCTGGTTCTGCCGGCTCGGCCTTGATGGCGGTGTGCCGGACCACTCGACCTTCTCCAAGAACCGTCATGGCCGCTTTCGGGAGAGCGACCTGCTGCGGAAGGTGTTCGAGGCGGTTGTCCGGCGCTGTATTGCGGAAGGGCTGGTCGGTGGGGACGGGTTCGCGGTCGACGCAAGCCTGATCAAGGCCGATGCCAACAAGCAGCGCTCGGCGGCGAGTTCGGAAGACGTGGACTGGGAAGCGATGGCGACCACGCGCCGGTCGGTGCGGGAGTATCTCGACACACTTGATGAGGCGGCCTGGGGCGCGGCCAGCGAGACCAAGCCCAAGTTCATCTCCAGATCTGACCCAGCTGCGCAATGGACAGGCGCGCTCAAGGGGCACGCCTTCTTCGCGTACTCCGACAACTACCTCATCGATCTGAAGGCTGCGATCATCGTCGATGTCGAGCCGACGCGGGCCATCCGGACGGCGGAAGTGGGCGCGGCGCGGACGATGATCGAACGGGTTGAGGAGCGCTTCGGGCTCTACCCCGAGCGGCTTGCCGCCGACAGCGCGTACGGATCGTCCGATATGCTCGGTTGGCTCGTTCACGAGCGCGGGATCGAGCCGCACATTCCTGTCGTCGACAAGTCGGCCGCGCGAACCGACGGGACGTTCTCGCGCGAGGACTTCAACTACGACCACGATGGCGATGTCTACGTCTGCCCGGCCGGCAAGATGCTGACCTGCAAGGGCACGCTGGTGAACGACGGCGCGACGCTGCTTTATCGTGCCAGCAAGTACGACTGCGACGCCTGCGAGCTTAAGCCCCGCTGCTGTCCGAAGCGCCGGCCCGAAAGGTCCCGCGCTCAATCCACGAGGGCGCACGGGATATGGCACGCGACATCGCCAAGACCGACGCCTACATGACCTCGCGCCGCGAACGGAAGAAGATCGAGATGCTGTTCGCACATCTGAAGCGCATCCTGC